>NZ_LBIO01000051.1 GCF_001280505.1 Mangrovimonas sp. TPBH4 | reverse complement strand
GTTTCAATAGGTTTGCATAGTGAGGGATGATCTTTATGGTTCGATATTTTTATAAAATGAAAATATTTTTTAATAAGTCTTATGAAGTAAATTCAGAGTTGGAGGCTGCTTTGGGTGGTTCAGAATTTTTTTTTTTTCAAACCAAACTATATCTACGCAAGACCATAATAATTAGTTGATCACCCCTCCCTTACTTGGAGTTGGGCATGGTGCCCCGCCGTTGTTTATAAAATCAATTATTATGGTAACAATTAAAGATTTCAAGAAAAGAGAATCAAAGGAAGGAGATGAGTTTTTTGTTTTGGTACTCCAAGGAGGGGTAATGCCTGTTAGGAGTAAGGAAACTGGGCGTATGTATTTTACAGCTAAAACCTGTACTGTGTCCAGTACATTTGATGAAGAAACCTGCCAACAACTAATTGGTAGCCAATTTCCAGGGGAAATTGTAAGGGTTGAAACAGAACCCTATGAATTCACAGTTCCTGAGACGGGTGAAATTATAACACTTGAACACCGTTGGGAATATCATGACGGAGTTTCAGATAAAGCCAATGCTTCGATTGTTGAAGAATCGGAGGTGATGTAAATATGGTGTTGTTCAAACAATAGAGGCATTAGTGCCTCTATGTTTTTTATATACACACCGTAACTACAAAATAGTTTAACACTAATCAAATTACATTATGGAAATAAAAAAAGCACAACGCCAACAAGTTAAGTTGCGTTTGGGGTTAAGTGGAGCATCAGGCTTTGGAAAAACCTACTCAGCATTGTTGTTGGCATATGGTATTACAAATGACTACTCTAAAATTGTAGTTATTGATACTGAAAACCAATCAGCTTCATTGTATGCTCATTTGGGGGATTTCAATACAGTGTGTCTTGAACCACCATATAGTCCTGAAAGATACGTGAAGGCTATCAAATTATGTGAATCTGCCGGAATGGAGGTAGTAATTGTAGACAGTATAACCCACGAATGGAACGGAACTGGAGGTTGTTTGGAAATCCATGAGAAACTTGGAGGAAGGTTTCAGGATTGGGCTCCAGTAAGCAAACGGCATCAAGCCTTTATAGATGCCATTTTACAATCCACATGTCATATAATTACAACTGTGAGGAGTAAAATAGATTATTCTTTGGATGTAGGTTCCAACGGAAAAACCAAAGTAGTCAAGCATGGGACTAAGGAAATTACCCGTGAGGGTTTTGAGTATGAGCTCACAGCCAATTTTGAATTACTGAATGAAAATCACATGGCAAAAGCTTCAAAGGATAGGACTGGATTGTTTATGAACAAACCAGAATTTGTCATCAATGCAGCCATAGGCAGGAAACTTATGGAATGGTGTAACAATGGTTTTGATTTTGAAAAGGCTAAAACCGAAATCAATAGTTGTGAAACTGTTGAGGGATTGAGGCATATCTATGCCAAATACCCAAATCAACAAAAACTGCTATTAGCAGATATCATGAACCGAAAGGCAATTTTGGAGGATTCTTCTTCTCAGGTAGTGCCGAATAATCAAATTATAGAACCTAAAAACCAAATTAGAAATGGAAATTCAAATAGTTAACAAAGACCAGTTAATGGTTCCAGACGAAAATATCGTAACGAGAAGTAATTCTCCATTTATAAAGGCTAACACAAAAGAAGTTAGCCTTTCTCATTTACAGAAGGATTGTACCATTCCAGTATTTTCAAAAGATAATGAATGTACCATTTCCCATCAGGAGTTTATCGATGTAACCTTTGATTGTGCCCAAAAGGTTTTTGGAGGACAGCAAATAATGCCACCAGAAATCAGAGTAAGCCATATTGTCAAGGGTAGGATTCCATCGGCAATTGGCAAACCTGTAAAGGATCTTTTGGACAGCGAAAAGACCATTTATTACGAAAGGATGATGTTTGGTGTGGAGTTGCCTAGTATTACATTGGATGTCAATGGCAATCAGTTAAATCTAGTTTTGGGTGGTGTTCGTGCATACAATCAAGAGAATCTATACAGTAAAAAGGGCATGGAAAAATTCAAGTTTTTCATTGGCTTCAGAAATATGGTCTGCTGTAATATGTGTGTGTCCAGTGATGGCTATGCAGGTGATATAAGGAGTTCCAGTGTGGATTACTTAAAAAAGCAGCTTATGTTTCTAATGGGTGATTACCAAATGCAGGAGCACTTAAACCAAATGCAAAGCTTTTCTAAGTACAAGCTAAGGGAGCATCAATTTGCCCAATTGGTGGGACGATGTAGGCTCTATGCACATTTACCCAAAAAGGAGAAGGAAGGACTGATTCCAATGCTGTTGAATGACGGGCAGGTCAATGCAGTGGCTAAAGCCTATTACGAGGATGAAAATTTTTCACAGGACCAAAATGGAGATTTAAACCTTTGGAACTTCTTCAATTTATTGACAGGAGCCAACAAAAGCAGTTATATCGATACATTTTTGGATCGTAGTGTCAACTCGTACGGGATTACCCAAGCGCTGTATAATTCACTCAAAAACAAAACAGGTCTTTGGTATCTTAATTAATAATTAATAGCTAAAATGGGCTCAGGTAATTTGCTTGAGCCTTGTATAAATATATGGAAAAGAACGAGATGGCTGAATTGTTTAAGTACTGTTCTCCTCAAAGTATAATGATTATTACTTGGTACAATAAATTGAAAGAGCTGTATTGTCCTTTTAATGTTCAGGTTGCTAATGATATAGGGGATTTGAAGAAGGGAGAGTTGGTGAAGGTGGAAGCCGTGAAGCTATCCTCTTCTGGCATAACAGTTTTTATCATAGCGAAAAAAGCATATTACTACTATCATTTCAGAATATTACTCCATTAGTCATAATTAATGGCTAAAACAATCTATAGGTTGGACTTTATGCTGCATTTTGTTTACTCGATATTTTTGAGACGGTTTAGTCCTTAAAGAAAACCACTGAAAATGTATCAGAAAATTACACTGGATAATGTCTAATTTGTATTTTGGGACGTTTTTCAGTGTAATTTATTGTTATGAAATCTAATATGTATTTTTCTTATCCGAACTTAACTTTGGATGACCTACTTAATTCTAATGGTTCAGTTGGCATCTTTCTTGATTTTTGTAAAAAATGTGGAAAACAAATTGATGTAACAGATATAGATAGGATGTCTTTTGATGAAGAACCAATAAAACTCAATTACAAATGGTATGAAATTAGTTTTAAACCTTATGAAGATCCTGAAGGTGTGGTTGCTAGAGAGATGGTTGCAAAAGAGAAGGAACAGGAGGTTGAGTTTTATAAGGATTATTTAATGCCGTCAATAGAAACGGTTTGTAGAAATGAGATTGGGATAATAGAAAATCGTCGTAAAGTAGAGTGTAAGTATTCAGTTCAGGAAAAATTAGGGTATTATAATGAATTGGAATCAGAATATATCGAAAAGATTAGTTTGATAGAAGAAATGGAGATATACTCTTTTGGTATTAAGGAGTTGATTAATAGTCAAATACTGGGAGTTAAGGACTATTTAATTGAAAGGATGTTGGAATTAAGTGATGAGGGTGAGGATGTGAAAAAAATTGAAAAAATCCCCTTTACCATATCAAAAGAGAATTTAGCTTTTTTATTCGCTCAATTTTATGAAATGGGTATAATAGCCAAAGAAGATATTAAGCCTTCTGTGATTGGAAGGCATTTAGAGAAGTATTTTCTGTTCAAGGGAGATAGGGAGATTCCTGAGAAAATGGGGAATAGAGTTTCGCATTACACTCATAGGAAGAATTGGTCGCCGAAGAACATTCAGGAGTTAAAAGAAATTTTGATGAAATTGCAACCGAGATAGTTTTTATTTTTTTGGTGGAAAATGGTTCACCAAAAATATTTCTTCACCAATAAATAAGCAGATACATTTGTTTTTATAATTCCAGTACATCAATGACCTCGTGTACTGGATAAGAGGTCGTTTATTAATTTAAACTTAATTCTTATGAATTATTCAAATGTTGAGGTGTATTTGAAGAGAAAGTACACTTTTAAGTATAATGAGGTTTTGAATAGAACTTTTTTTAAGAAGAATTCGGGAGGATCTTCGTCGCTAAAATTGTTAGATGATTATTATCTAAATTCGATGTATCGAGAGCTTTCCAATAAAAATCTTAAAATTGGAAAGGCAGCTTTAAGGGATCTTTTGCAATCCGATTTTGTCCCGAGGTTTAATCCAATAATGGACTATTTCAAAAATTTAAAGACATGGGATGGGAGCAATGATTTCATCACAAGTTTGGCATGTACCGTAAATTCTACCGATAATAAAGTTTTTCAGTGGGCATTTAAAAAATGGTTTGTGGCTATGATTGGTTGTGCATATAGCCAGAATATTACAAATCATTGTGCATTAATTCTAATTGGTCCTCAGGGACTCGGAAAATCATCTTGGATTCAAGGGTTATTGCCAATTGAACTTAAAGATTATTTATCTTCTGGAAAAGTTGATCCCACGAGAAAGGATTCTGTGTTTCTATTAGCGGAATGTATGCTAATAAATTTGGAGGAGGTAGGAACGTTTAGTCGAAGTGAGGCAGAAGCCTTTAAAGAAATTATTACGAAGGAGGTGATTAGGGAGCGAAGACCTTATGGTGTATTTGCTGAAAATTATGTTCGAAGAGCTTCATTTATTGGGAGTTCTAATAATCAGAAGATCTTAGTGGATGTTACTGGGAATCGACGGTTTTTGGTATTCGAAATATCAGGATTTAAAAAAATCGATAGCCAATTATTAGATAATGCTTACTCTCAGGGATTTTATCTTTTCAAGAAAAATTTTCAATATTGGTTTGACCAAAAGGATATACAGAAAATTAATAAGCATAATGAGCAATATAGGGAGGTGCTTCAGGAAGAGGTTTTATTATCGAAGTATTTTTTGCCTGTTTTTACCAAGGGGAAAGGAGTTTTGTTTATGAATGCAACTGAGACCATTAATTACATCTCTAATTATGAGAAAAGTACTGTGATATTAAAGGCTCTATCTCCAGTGGAGATGGGGAAGGTTTTAAAGGCTAAAGGATTTAAAGAGCTTAAAGTCAAAGGAGTGAAAAAGTATATGTTGAAGAGAAAATGAAGAGCTAAAGGTAAGAAGGGTAAGTTTTTTTTCTTAGAGTATAATAGTATATAATTAATTGATTTTAAGAAAGATTTACTTGCCCATCCTGCCTTTTATCTAGTTTATTATTATGGAAAATAACAAAAAACAGGCAGGCATCATCTATACAGTAAAATGTCAGGTAACTGGCGAATTTTACGTAGGTGCCACAACAAACAGTTTGGAGCAACGAAAAATAGACCATGAGGAAAGAGCTAATAGAGGAGAGCTTAATAAATTCCATCAAGCTATTGCAACCCATGGTCCAGAAGCATTCAGTTGGATGCAGACGGATTCTGCAAATGACTTGGATGAACTTGCCAGAATGGAAAAGGAAAATATCCTGAAATACAATAGTAAGCAGACTGGTTATAACTCAGATGCTGGAGGTGGTTTTAAAAAAACGGTATACCAGTATAATACTACTGATGGTAGTTTGGTAGCTCAATATGATTCTTTGGAAAATGCAGCTAATGCAGTTAATGCAGTCAAAACTTCCATAGGGAATGCATGCATAGGGCAAAACAAGACCTGCAAAGGATTTTACTGGAGCTACAATTTTTGTGTACCTTTCAATCCAACTAAGGATTTTAGGAAAAAGGAAGTCAAACAGCTTTTTCCTTCTGGCGAAGTAATTGCCAATTATGGTTCCGTGGCTGCTGCATCAAGAGCTACTGGTATTTCCAAATCCTGTATAGCTAGGGTGTGTAGAGGTGAGCGTGAGCAAAGTGGAGGTTATATGTGGCATTATGTGTAATATTAAGGAGGCAATGAGTTGAAAAGGTTATTGAACTTTTGTTATTTAACAGTTCGAAATTAAGTGTTTTGGTTATCTAATTTAAATTTTGACAGGATAGGAAAATTTGTCATAATTCTTGTTTTAGTTGTTCAATACTTTCTTTGGCGTAAAAATAGGCATTGCCTCTTTTTTCAAAAATTAATTTTCCTTGGATTCTGTAGTGCATTAGATCGCAATCATTAATTTTGGCTTCTTTTGTTGCTTCTTTACTTGTAAGCCAATTTTTATTTTTAGAATTCATTTTTTTAAGTATTAAAGATTGATAGTCAGTTTATTATGTTGATTGTTGAGGAATTGTGTATAAAAAGAAATCCCTAAATGGATGAACTCACCCAATTTGCTTAAATTGCAACATAATTAATAATACGATAAAATCTGATGACATCAAATAGTGAAACCTTAAGATTTTCAGGGCATGATACTTTTCATTGTAAAGAACAATGGATTTTAAAAGGACTTCAACTTATTGAAAATCAAAATGATAAGGATGTTTTTAGAAAAGATGAGTCTATTTCTCTTTTGGGTGTTGGGAAAAATATGGTAAGGTCAATTCAATATTGGTTACGAGCTTTTGGGTTGATAGATGACAATGTGAATAAAACAGAAATTGCAGATTTATTGTTTATAACTGACAAATTAGACCCATATCTTGAAAGTGAGGGCTCACTATGGTTATTGCAATATCTTATTTGTAAATGTGGATATGCGTCAATATATAAATTAATATTTGCTGACTACTTTTCTGATAAGGCTACTCGGGAGTTTAGTGAATTTCAAGTGTTTAGATTCATAGATAAAGAGCTTAGGGATAAAGAGCAAAAAAATGTTGCTGAAAAAACGTTGGTTAACGATTATAAGGTTTTTATTAGGACTTATGTGGCTCCTATTAAAAATCATAAAACCGTAGAAGATGATTTTAATGTACCTCTTCTTTCTCTCAATTTAATTTCTAATACAGGTAGGAAGAATGATTATGGCCAATCCGTGTATTGTATAAATAAGGGTGATCACAATGTTCCTGTTGAAGTTTTTGCTTATTGTTTGATGACGGAATTTGAGGATGAGACAGCAATAAGTTTTGATGATATTAGAATTAGCATTGGGGCATATTTGTGTCTTTCCGATGATAAGTTAGACATGATCTTAAATGAACTTGCGACTAGTTATAAAGAATTTGTTTTCAAAGACGATGCAGGTGTCAGACAAATTCAGTTAAAGAAAATAACAACAACATTTAAACACGATATACTTAAAAAGTATTATGAGTTATACTAATAGCATATCTACCAATATAATAAGAGATCAATCCAAGAAGATTGATTACATTCCAACAGCTAACGGTAAAGAAATTTTTGATAGAATATTTCTTCATAATTATGGAGCAAATAAATCATTTAATTTAATAGGTAACTATGGGACTGGTAAGTCCTCTTTTTTATGGGCTGTTGAGCAGAATCTGAATGGCAAGGCTAATTTTTTTACCAATATTATTGAGGACGAGAATAAAGTCTTTGATTTTGAGTTCATTAAAATTGTTGGTCAAAATGAATCTCTTAGCTTAGTGCTTTCTGATGTTTTAAATTTGAAAAGGTCTGCTAGTTCCTCCGATATTGTAAATACATTAGAAAAAAGAAGGGCAGTTGCAGAAAAAAACAACCAAGGCTTAATTTTAGTAATAGATGAGTTTGGTAAACTGTTGGAATATGCGTCAAAAAACAAAGCTACTGATGATATTTACTTGTTGCAGCTAATTTCCGAGTGGGCGAATAATGATGAAACAAATGTCTTTTTTATTATTACACTGCACCAAAATTTTTCTAGTTACGGGAAGAATCTTTCTAGTCAAGATAGGCTGGAGTGGGAAAAGGTAAAGGGAAGGTTTGTGGATTTGGTTTTCAATGAGCCAGTTGAACAATTAATTCATTTCGCGAGTGAAAGATTGAAGGTATTTGAAATGCCTAGAAATCTGACCAATAGACATCTGTCTTTGATAGAACTCATTGAAGAATCAAATTTGGTGAGCCTTAAAACAAAAGTTAGTGATGATTTGTCCGAGGCTATTTACCCTATGGATTGGTTGTCTGCAAGCATTCTTGTAAATTCACTGCAAAGGTATGGCCAAAATGAAAGGTCCCTTTTTTCTTTTTTATGGGACACTACGAGATATTCTATTAAGAAATTTGGCGCGGATTTTTTTAGTGTTTCCAATGTTTATGATTATATAGTAAACTCTCTCCCTGCTGAAATTTATAGTCAGGAAAACCCTCACAGAGCTCAATGGCTTACTACGTTTAGGGTTCTTGAAAAGACTGAACTTATTTTTGATGACAATTTTGAGATAGTAGCTGATGTTGTCAAAACCATTAGTTTAGTTAATATTTTCTCTAAAGTAGGAGGGTTGTTTGATAAGGAGTTTATTGTTGAATATTTTGATTTGACTAGAAATGTTTCGGTTAAAGAAATTTTAGATACACTTGAAAAATCAGGAATAATTAGATTTTATAAGCATAGTAATAAAATCAATTTTTTGGATGGCACTGATATCGATATTGATTCCGAGTTATTATTGGTAACCAAAGAAATAAATACTCAGTTTTCTTTATCGAGGGAGATCTTAAGTAGAATTGATTTTCCGATTTTGCTGGCTAAGAAATATTCTTTTGTTTCAGGGACAAATAGATTTTTTGAATTTAGAATATTGGATGCGCTTTCGGAAGTCACTGGGGCTGAAGGTCCAATAGACGGTTATATTAATTTAATCTTTAATAATGCCAAACTTTCTGAGGTTAAAAAGAAATCTAAAGAGCATGAAGATAATCTTTTTGTGATTTATAACAATTCAGCAAAGATTAGAGAAGAAGTTTTAACGATATTAAAATTTGAAAAATTATTAGTTAAGCATCAACAAGACAAAAATGCTCTTAAGTTGCTAAATGACGAAAAAGAGTACCATCTAAATAGGTTAAATGATTTAGTTGCTAATCAGCTTTTTAATAACAATCAAAATGTTTGGATACATAGAGGTAAAGTTGAGAAGGTTGAGAATAAACACAAGCTCTATAATAAGTTGTCTTACATTTGTTCAAGTATTTTGTATCCAGAAACGCCCTTGTTTAAAAACGAGTTAATCAATAAGGAGTTTTTAAGTTCTCAAATTAACACTGCTAGAAAAGCTTTGTTTAGAACTTTGCTTGGGAAAGAAGAATTAGAAGATATTGGTTTTGAGAAGGGGAAGTTTCCTCCTGAGAAAGCGATTTATGTAAGCTTATTGAAAGATACTGGGATTCATCAAGAAAATATGGATATAGGGTATTATAAATTGGATATGCCTTCAGAGAAGTCTAATTTATATAATCTTTGGAAGAAATCGGAGGAGTTTTTGAATAGTACTATATCTAATCAAAGAAATTTAAATGATTTTTACCATATTTTAAAAGAAAAACCTTTCAAATTGAAAAAGGGATTTGTTGACTTTTGGATTCCTATATTTTTAATAGCGAAAAGGGAAGATTATGCTTTATTTCATGTTGATGGAGGGTTTATGCCATTTTTGGCTGAAGACGCTTTGGATTTAATACATAAAAAGCCAAATGATTTTTTTATAAAAAGTTATGACGTTTCAGGTTTGAAAATGAATCTTTTGGAAAGCTATAAAGAACTTGTGCAGATTGGAGATTCTGTTGCAGGTTCGCAAACAACATTTTTGTCAATTTTTGGAAACTTTTTGCGGTTTCAAAGAGGATTGAATGATTATGCATTGAAAACCAAGAATCTATCTGCGGGAGCTATTGCGCTTAGAGAAGCTATTGTTAATTCTAAGGATCCGGAGGATGCGCTATTTAATCAGTTTCCAGCTGCTTTAGGTTACCATTCATTAGCTATCAAAGAAGATGTTAAGGTTTTAGGTTCTTATACAAAAAAAATTCAAGACGCGATAAGGGAAATTAGGACAGTTTACGATGAGTTGCTTAATCGAATAGAGAACGTAATAGTAGAATCATTCTATTGTAATTCATCTAATTTTGGGGATTATAAAAGTGAGATTACAGGGAAATTAGATGGTATTGAGCAGGCTTTGTTGAGTCATAAGCAGTTAGTATTCTTTAAAAGATTGACTTCTCCTTTGGATGATAGGACTAGTTGGTTAAAGTCTGTGGCGGATGTGGCTTTAGGAAAGAGTATAGCGAGTATGTTGGATGAGGAGGAGTTTGTTTTAAGAGAATCTATGAAAGATTTGTCTATGGGGCTTATTAAGGCTGTGGATATCCATAAATACAATAATTCTTCATCAAAAGGAAAGAAATATGCTATCAGATTTTATGGTGAGAATGGGGTTCCTACTGATGAAAGCTTTGTATTGGGGGCTGTACAGTCTGAGGAATTGAAAGAAACCAAGAGTCAGGTAAGATTGACGTTAAAGAATTTAAATGATGTTGAACGAAAGGAATTGCTGTTAGAATTGCTTTCACAAGAAATGAATATTGAATATGAGCAAGGTTAAACATTTATTGGGTATTTCTGGAGGTAAGGATAGTGCTGCTTTAGCTGTTTATATGCACAAAAATTATTATCCTGAAATAGATATTGAGTATTATACTTGTGATACTGGAAAGGAGCTAAATGAAACGTATGAAATGATAGATGCTCTCCATTCGATTTTGAAAGGAGGGATTAAGTTGTTCAAATCTTTTGACGAGGAGGCCTCTCCAATAAAGAATCCTTTTGACCATTTTTTAGCTATATATGGAGGGTATTTACCATCCGCTACTGCTCGATGGTGTACCAATAAGATGAAATTGGAGGCTTTTGAGTCGGAAGTGGGTGATCAACCAACTATTTCTTATGTAGGTATACGAGGGGATGAAAATCGGGAAGGTTATATTTCAAAAAGAGAAAATATTCAAACTATTTTTCCTTTTAGAAAAAATATTTGGAGCGAAGATGTTATAAAAAAGATATTGTCCAACGGTAATATGGATTTTATGATTGATAAGTATAGGAGTTTAGCCTCTGATAATACGCTTAATAATTTAATCCAGTATGTTGAACAACCGATTTCTCCAAAATATACACAGAGGCAAAAATTAAATGCTTTGCTGGATACGGATGTTAAGTTGTTCAATAGGGTGGTGTTTGAGTATTTGAAGACTACGGATTATCCTGTTGGACAGTTGGATGAATTCCCTTTGATAGATAATGATGAGGTTATAGTTTTGGAAGATGTTTTCAAATTTCTTGAGGAATCCGGGGTTGGTATTCCTGCATATTATATGCCGCTTAAATATGAAGTGGAAATAAATGGGGTGGTAAAGGAAGGTGAATATTCTCGAAGCAGGTCAGGATGCTATTTTTGTTTTTATCAACAAAAAATTGAATGGGTGTGGTTGTTGGAGCAACATCCTGATTTATTTGAACAGGCTATGGAGTATGAAAAAGAGGGTTATACTTGGATGTCGGAACGTCTTGAAGATCTTAAAAAGCCTGAGCGAGTAAATGCAATTAAGAAAGAGCATTATTTGAGAATGAGTCGCGAAAAGAGCAGGTCAAGAACAGGGCAATCTTGGCAAGATGAAATTTTGCAGGCAGAAGGAGAAGGTTGTGCTAGCTGTTTTATTTGATTTTAGTATTTAACTTTATTTCGAAAAAGGTTTGCCGTTGTACGCAAACCTTTTTTTATTGATTAATAAACTTTTATATTGTAGCTGTTTTAATTTATTCAAGGATTTTTTTATTAATTGTTAGAGCAATAATCTGTTCAAGCTGTAAGGCAAATTTATAATTATCGTACCCTTCTAACTCACGAACTTCGTTTAAGTTATTCAGTCCTAATTTTTCTTTTATTTCCTTTTCATAAGATGACTTATAAGCATTCCTTATTTGGGTTATCAAAGTGCTAACTCTTGTTCCGTATTCTGATTTTAAGTCGTTTAGTTCCTTTTTCTTAGCTTCTGCCATAACAAAGATCCTGATTAGGTCTGCAATTTTTATTGTGTCGGAATCTCTGTATTTTAACCCTGATAAATTGTCTGAAATTAAGATGTTTCTCCAAACGTGGATTTCTTTTACAGAGTACCCTTCAAAGGCGTCCTCAAATAAATCGTCTTCAATTTGAATTTTCAAATCTTTATTGAGTAATCCCTTTGAGTAAACCGAGGATAATGCTACTATATATTTTGAAATTGCAGTGTCTATTGTGTCATCAGGGAAAAGAATACTAATTAAATCTAATGTTTTGGGTAATTCAGAAAAAATTGCCCTTTGGAAAACGGTGTACCTTACATCTACAGATTCCTTTTTTAGTCTATTTAATTCGTCAAAAAGTATGTTAAATCTCTCCGTGGTGGACTCAGATTTGAATTGATAATTAGTTTTTTTATTACCTTGTTTTGGGTCAATTAATGCATTAATTATTTCCTTGTTGGATTTTTCTGGCTCATTAAAAAAGGGCTGTATTAGTTTTATTGTTTCTCTATAAGGCTTAAATTGAGAGTAGAACTTGGAAAAATATTTGCCCGAACTTGATTCTGAGAAAAATTTCTTGGATAGCCAATCATTCATCTTTGGTTCAAATTTTAGAGCATTTTCATTTAATACGGTAATTCTCTTTTTAGCCTGTTCTATTATTAATTGGTAATCTGATTCTTGATCGCCTAATGATTCTTTTTCTGCTTCTAAAATCTCTTCTTCTATATCCTTAATTTTGTCTTCAAATAAGCTCTTTTTAGTTTGAAGTGTATTCAGATGTAATTCGTCTGGAGAACCTTCTTCAGGTAATAATTCGTCTAACTCCAAAATTCTAAAAAGGGTCTTAAAAATATTTGTGTTTTCTTTCTTGTTTGGAGTGAAAATAAAATCTTTAATTATCTTATGCAGGAGTGAAGTGGAGGTAATCTGAGCGAGATTAAATAGTTTAATGTTTTCTTGGTCTCTAGAATTTAATTCTGAATTCCAATTTACAAGTGGTTGTGGTATTTTACTTAAAAATTCTATTCCTTTTTCCTCCTCCCACTGAATGAAGTCTTCATCCTCAGTAATGTTATATTGCTTTATGGAATTTCGAGTTAAGTACATTTTAAAGTCAATATCGTCAAGAAGGATTTGTCTAGTATGAGATACTTGTTTGGCGTTTTTATTAATATCAATGAACAATTCCCTAGAAAGTTTTATGTACTGTGCAGCCGAAACCTCTTTATTGGGCTCTGGTGTTATCACAACAAAATTGACAGGAAAAAAACATTTGCTTAATTCTATATGGCTAGAATGCATGAATTTTTTTAGTGCATAAAAGCGATGCTGTCCATCAATAATAATGGCATTTGTTTTTTCTTTATCCCATTTTAATTCTCCATATTTTATTTGTTTAGATAGGAAGAATTTTTTAAGGTCATTCTCATATCCTTCATTTTGAAAAGTTTGTATAATAGAGCTTCCTCCGATATCGAGCATCAGACTATTTGGATTTTGATCGTCCACTACTGTTTTAAAGCATTTTCCATTTTCTTTCAAGGATTTGTAACCAGGTATTAAGGCCACTACAATTGGGGGGAAGAAGTTAGTTTTCCCCTCCACTTCTAAATAGTTTTCTACAATTTCAGTTTTGACCCTTTGTTTATCAATATCTCTTTGAACAAGTAATTCAAAGCCAAGATCCTTGTAGTCTCCTAGATCGTCTAGAATTTTTAAGTCGTCTTTTAAGGAAAAAAAGGGGGCAGAAACAACCAATGATTGAATTGTAAAGTCAAAAGTGTTGTCAAGGTTTAGCCAATCAAAATTACTGTGAAGGAAGGTATAATTGCTTGAAAAGGTTTGATTTGTTTGTGATATATTCATTGCTTTATATTGTAGAAGGGTTTATATAATGTTATTAATAATTTTTCTAAAAAAAATGCGAAATCAAAATCTTTGTCAATGTAATTATTGAATCTTTCTTTTCGCAATTTTTCAACGTCTAATACTCGAACTAATAAATCATCAATTTCAATATTTGCATTTATACTTTTAAGTTTAATATCAAGAGTTCTTGAAAAGTCTGTTTTTAATTCAATATGTTCTTTTATTCTTTTTTTGATAGACGATTCGAGCCTTGTAGATTTACCTATATAAATAGGTTTGTTCAATGTTGAAAAGTAATTGAAAATTTCATTAAATCTGTTAAAGAATAATTGGTCCTCGTTATTTGTTTTAATTTCTGGCGGAGTGTAAGGCTCAAATGCTCCTGTTGTTACGTACATTTTTTTATTGTTATCCTTTAATTCTAGAGAATTTATCTGGTTATATATGGGTAAGGAATTTTCAAAAAAATCCTTAACAATATGATTTATGGTTTGTCCTTTTTGCTTGAAGTTTATTGGGTAGTACCAAAAGTATACGCAGGATTCAACATCCTCAAAATATTGGTAATCTGAAGCCTTTTCAAGGTGGCTATAGGTATAAAAAATCTTTTCTAAATGATTCAGGGTCATCAAAAGCTAATTCTAATAATGTTATTATTTTGATTAAAATCTAATTCTTTTAAAACATGAGAAATTTCCATGATTTCTGAGTTGCAAGCACTCCCAGTAGATGCAACAAACTCTTTAGATTTAATCATAAGAAATTCTTCAGCTTCATAATCATATAATGTAATACTTAATATGTGAGGGGCTCTAGGGGATTCTTTGAAATTTATAAGGCCTAAATTATTTTTTTCGTAATAATTTTCTAATCTTTTTCGCTTAGAAATTAAATTGAAAATATTTGATTCAAATTCTATCAAAGCTAATTGGCAGGCTTTTCCCAAGCCAACAATGAGTGGGGTGTTATAAGTGCCTCCTCTTAAGCCTTTTTCTTGCCCACCGCCATGTATTAATGGGGTGATTTCTATGTTTCTCCTCATGAAAAGTGCTCCTATACCTTTGGGACCGTTTAATTTATGTCCTGAAAGGCATAGCATATCGATATTATCTTTTTCAACATCGATATGGACTTTACCTACTGCTTGGGTGGCATCACAAAAAAAGGTGATTTCATATTCTTTTGCCATTAATCCTATTTCACGGATTGGCTGTATAATCCCAATTTCATTGTTCACATACATAACCACTATAAGGATGGTGTTATCCAATATAGAGCTTCTCAATTGGTCTAAAGAAATCAGACCATTTTTGTCAACATTTAAATAAGTAACCTCATATCCCTTGGATTCCAAATATTCGCAGGTAGCTAAAACGGCTTTGTGTTCCGTTTTGACTGTAATGATATGATTTCCTTTGTGTGAGTTGGCTTCGGCATACCCTTTTATTCCTAGGTTTATTGCCTCAGTGGCACCTGAGGTGAACAAAATTTCATTGTCATTAGCATTTATTAAATCTGAAACTTGACTACGAGCCTTTTCAATGGCATGCTTGGCAACTTTTCCATAACTATGGCTGCTAGATGCGTTACCGAAAAGTTCGGTGAAATAGGGTAGCATTTCTTCCAAAACCCTTTTGTCTACTTTTGTTGTAGAGGCATTATCTAGGTATAAAGGTAATTTTGGTGAAGACATTAATGGTGGTTAATTTTTATTTACTAACTTCAAATATATTAAAACATTAATTTTTTTTGAATATAATCATAAGAAAAGGCATACAATTCGGATACCAATTAAAAATTGATTTCAGTAAGTGACTGTAAATAAAGTAAAAATCTCCCTTGGTTCGAGCCCAAGAGGGGGAGCAAGCTTAGAGAAAGCCACTCAAGAAATTGGGTGGCTTTTGTGTTTTATATGGGTTTTCTCCAGTGTTTTGGCTGCATTGCGAACACAGACTGCATTTTACTCCATTAGCCAACTTGCCAAGTTTTTTATGGAAAAAGGTGTCTTATTTAAGGTTCTTGATTGTATGATTGGGTTTTAGGGCCATACTATATGGCATAAATTTCCTTGTTATGCCAAGTTAAGCTCTCTGGGGAAGGGTAGTGTTTGATGTTGTTAGGAAGCTTGATCTGCTTTCCGTCAAATTGAGAGATGGAGTATACAGAATCATTTTCGGAAACAGTTGGGGACACCCTTACAATATAATCTTTGTTTATGGTTATTAAACCTCTGTCAAAAGCCCTGTGTAGATTTGGTGATAAAGAAATACCGTTTGGAATAGTATCATTTTTTGATATACTGAAAGGTACAATGTGACAGGCATCCACCATTTGTGCATTTGTGGTTGATATGACTTTCATGTCAGATATACAGCAGGAGAAATTATAGATTTTAGGGATAGCCTTTTTAAATAGGCCTCCTCTTATAAATAGTTCTTCTTCAAATTCATCATCATTCAGTGTTGCTCTTAGTTCCCAAATATGGTGTTGGTAAACCGAACTTTCTTCGTGTAAGATTTGCTGTTCAATTTTACTCTCTGTTTCATTGCCAATTATAGCATAGAAATTTGTCTTTGTATCAGGGAAGTACTGGTCTAATAATAGTTGTAATAAAATGTTGGTTTCAGGTGGGGTTGATAGAATTTCAAACAGCACTTTGTCTATCTCTGCAAAGGCTATAGTTTCATTAAGGCTTTTAAAGCTCTTGATGCTTTTGGAACTTGTGAGTTTAAGGTCTAAACCAATGTAGGTTACCAAATGCCAAAAAGGTTCACTTCTCATATGAAAAAAAGGGAGTGCAAAATTGGGACTATGTTTGGTATCTACTAATTTGTTCCAATTGTTTTTAAATGCCAAAAGCAGATCAGAGGTAATGTAAATTCTATTGGAGGTAATGGTCTTTTTTTGAATGAGCTCGATTATAGAAACCAATAGTATTGGTTTGTGAGGTGCTTTTCCAAGTCCCTTGTTGTAACCTCTTTTTAGGTTTTTGAAATCATTGGCATAATGTGTTACTAATGCATCATTCATTAGGACTAATATAATTTTTTTTCAGTTGTCTGTAGAGGTTTTCTTGCTGTTTTTTGCGATTCCTTATGTTCATTTCTCTTTCCAATATTCCGTACCTTAGAGTCTCAACAAAAGGCTATGGACTATTTCGTTTCAAAGGCATCGGTGGTGCGGAGTATCTGGGGCAAGAGCGATACCATCCTGTTTATTTTTGCGGGAGCCTCTGCCGAGTTTGCCCTAAACAAGGCGGTGGATTGGCTGTACTTTACTGGGAAGTTGCCACAGGATCCTTTGGGACGCTTGTTTTCTACGGTGGCCTATGCTCGTAACATTGTGTTTTCTTCAGTGCCTGATGCGCATCAAGCCATTGACGCCATGCGAAAGATACATACGGCGGTAGAGCAAAGCCGTGGTGCTGTCATTCCGGATTGGGCCTATCGGGATGTGTTGTTTATGCTCATCTATTATTCCATTGCAGCCTATGAATTATTGGAGAAACCATTGATGCCCGAGGAGAAGGATGAGGTTTACAATGTGTTTTATAGGGTAGGCCTGCGAATGGGGCTCAAGGAACTGCCGCCCAATTATAAGGCTTGGTTGCCCGTACGGGAAAAACATTTAAAGGACCATCTACAACAAAGTAGCTATACTGAAGATTTGTTTGTACAATACCGCAAACACTTGGGCAATTTCAGATACCAAGTTTTGTTGGAAGCCCAAAAGTTGGTAGTGCCTACTCTGGTAAAACAGTTGCTTGGTTTTACAGGTGTTGCTTGGTTGGGGCCTGTAGTGCCTCTGTACATACTTAGTCGATACCTATATCTCGATGACGTTATCAAAAGTGTATTACTTCCTAAAGATTATAAGGCACAAATTAGGGCTATGGATACTTGGGTAGGGGTGTCTTGAGCTTGTTTTAGTAACTTTATTTATTTTTTTTAGAAAATCCTTCTTTGATGGAACTGTCCATGCCATAGCAAGATGGTTTGGTATCTCTATAAAATACCTCAATTTTGATGAGTTTAGGTTTTGATGAATAGGGGCAGTTGCTTATTTTTGATCGCTGATTTAAAAATCAGCAGGTCACAACGGGATGTAGCGCAGCCTGGTAGCGTACTAGCATGGGGTGCTAGGGGTCGCTGGTTCGAATCCAGTCATCCCGACAAATAAAAAGCTGAACTTAAGTTCAGCTTTTTTGTTTTTCTGGCAGTGCCGTGTTTATTCTACGTTCGTTTTATTCATTCAAATTATTTTATGGTATTCATGAATGCTTCGCATTTGCCTTGATGCAATACTTCGTCAGGCTCAGTATAAACCAAGCCAAAAAATCAAGACGGTCTGAGGAAATTATCTGTCCTTGACAGTTACCGTTCACTCCCGAAGCTACATGCCAAACGCTGCGCGTTGCACTTTCGATTCTTCGTTCCCTATTTTTGCAGACCGCCGTGTTCCGCCCATGGCGGAAGTAGGTTTTTAACCATATTTCCAACCAAACCATTTTACAGAAGCACCCTCGAACCAAACACGAACCAAGCCATAACAAGTCTTTAGTTTGTATGGTTTGATGCAGGGCATTGTTAGGGTGCAGAGAGGAGCTGCAATTCTGGAATTTTAAGTGTGGTAAAAATGGTTATATTGGACTGGTATTATAAACCAACCGCGTCTTATGGGCGCTTGCTTAATCTATTCTATGGCCAGATGCCTCAATTGTAACCACCGTATTGGTTTGGTTTCTATATTCTTTGCGACTCAACCTAAAGGTAGGTTGCAATGTCCTTCCTGCAACATTTTTTTGAAACTGCACAAAACTTCTTTGGGTGTGTTTTTCATTAGTTGTATGGTGGTATTTGTTGCGGTATTTAAAGGAAGTGAGGATTGGTTGAATACAATCAATCCTAATCGTTTAATTCCTTTGGGGGGTGGTGTGTTTATGCTCTTATCATTTTTATTTTATCTGCAAGTGCGCTTGGAGTTGCATCCCAACCAAAGTGCTCATGGTGGGTATAGAGGGAGGAATGGTAAAGTGAATCGGTACCTGTTTTTGGATGATGAGCGCGTAACCTATTTAATGGGAAAGTTTGCGAACAGAACCAATGGCGAATTACGCCGCATCATGAATGATTCCTGTAGACTACCCGAAGCGCATGAAGCCGCTAGACAGGTATTGGCGGGACGAAAGCGAAGTAGGAAGAGGTATTAATAAACTGTTTTTATAAACTTATTTATTAGTAGAAGTTTATGGAGTTTTTCGCATGTCGTTATCGTACCAAGAAGCTTACGATAAAACAGTGTTACACAAAAATTAATTCTTAGGCGTTAGGGATTGAAAACTGAATTACTAATTTTATGCCTAAAGTTTTATCCTTTTAATGCATACGCATATGGGAGAAAAAAAAATGTGATTTCATAAAACTCCAATTTATATATAATCCAATGAAAAAAATATTGACGGCCAATTTGTTGGTTCTTTCTGTTTTGGTTGCTTGTAAGAACCAAAAATATCAAGTTGAGGATTCTAACAAGAATGATTTTGAGCTCATTGAGCGTAAGGTTAAGAAATTGAATTTTAACTATATGATGACTGAACAGGTAAGTTCATTAGATAGTGCTTATGTGTTAATGAATGAATCTGGCTACCTTAAAAAGGTTGGATTGAAGGATCAAAATATGAGTGTGCTTTTTCCAATTCTATTCTTTTCAGAAAGATATTCAGAATTGAATGATTTGTTGGAAAAGTCTGAAGGGTTAGATACCTCTTTTAAGGAATATAGTTTGAATTTGTCGAACGCCTATTTAAATTATAAAAAGGGGGAAATAGGGGCTGCTCAAAATAACATTAGAGCTAATGTAAATTTACTTGAGCATAGAATGCAGTTGCATCCAAATGATTCTATAATTCTTGTAGATTACTTTAAAATGAGAGTGCATTTGGAAAGTTATTCTGAATTGCTTCAAGAAATAGATTCGCTTAGCAGTACAGGAGGAGAGCCAACACCATATTTTTACAATTGGATACTCAAGCCAGACATGGAAGAGTATAGAAAGGAATTACCAGTGTTTGTAAAAAATGAAATTCAGTAAAATCTTAGGTGGAATTATAAAAAAGCTATTCCAAAAAAATCGACATCGCATAATAAAGATTTAGGCATGAAGTACCACTTTTTAAGGTTTCAATACGTTTTAAAGCTCGGTTGCTAAAACCTACATTCTTCAATGTAAATTCACAGTGCGCAGTAATGTTACCATTCGTTAAAGTTCTGCTAAGGCTTCCCAAAAACCGTTAAAATTTTTATAACTTTAATTCTTTAGCAATCACTAAACTGCACACTATGCCACAATACAGCTTGCACATTAATGGGGCCATACATCAGGTTGATGTAGACGCCGACACCCCCGTACTTTGGGTCTTGAGAGACCATTTACAATTGGTGGGTACCAAGTACGGCTGCGGCATTGGGCAGTGCGGAGCCTGCACCATTCATTTAAACGGCAATGCGATACGCTCGTGTTCCTTGCCGGTAAGTGCTGTGGCCAATGAGGGCATGAAACTCACCACCATCGAAGGACTTTCCAAAGATGGTACGCACCCGGTACAAAAGGCTTGGTTGGAAGTAGATGTGGCCCAATGTGGCTACTGCCAGGCAGGACAGATTATGAGTGCGGCCGCCCTATTGGAGCGCAATCCCAACCCTTCCGAAGACGATATTCGCAATGCCATGACTGGCAATCTGTGCCGTTGCGGCACCTATACCAGAATCAATAAGGCCGTAGCGATGGCCGCCAAAGAACTGTAAGCAGCCATGACACATATTAAAACCCATTTCAATAGACGTTCGTTTTTAAAGGTTTCCGCAGTGGGCGGGGCCGGTTTGATGCTGCAGTTTAGTTGGCTTTCGGGCTTGGCGCACAGTAGCAGTAATGCCGAAGTGGTTGAGGGCCTCTTCAATATCAACGCGTTTATCAGGATGAATGAAGACGGGACGGTGACCATCATGTCGCCTAACCCCGAAATAGGACAGAACGTTAAAACCTCGATGCCGCTTATTGTGGCCGAGGAATTGGATGTGGACTGGGACCAAGTTCAGGTAGAACAGGCGCCCTTGGACACCGAAAAATATACACGCCAATTGGCGGGAGGGAGTCAATCCATCCGTCAAGGTTGGGACAGTTTGCGTATGGCGGGGGCTACGGCACGCTATTTAATGCTGGCTTCGGCAGCCAAATTATGGAGCATGTCTCCCGATGAATTGGTGACTGACAAGGGCATGGTAAAACATTTGCCTAGCGGAAAAAGTATTGTTTATAAAGACCTCTTGAAGGAAGCAGTCACCATTGAAATTCCCGAAGAGGTGCCACTAAAAGACCCAAAAGATTTTAAGTTGATTGGGACTTTTGTGAAAAATGTGGACGGCAAGGGCATTGTTACAGGAAAGCCGCTGTTTGGTTTGGATTATATGGAAAAGGGTGCTGCCATTGCCATGATTGTGCATCCGCCTGCTTTTGGAATGCAGTTGGATGGGTATAACGCCGACAAGGCAAAGAGCATGCCGGGAATTAAAAAGATATTTACCGTGAATACGGCTTTGGACAAGCCACAGTGGTCTGATGTGAATGCCTTTAATGAACTCTTGGTAGTGGTAGGCGACAGCACTTGGCAGGTGATGAAAGCCAAAGAAGCCCTCGAGGCGCGTTGGAAAACTGTGGGGACTCTGGAAGCCACTTCAGCTCATTTGGACAGTTTTAGCAGTGTATTTGATAAGAGTGAAGGAGAGGTAGGTCGAAAGGATGGTGACCCCGATGGAGTTTTTGCTTCGGCAGATAAAGTGATAGAAAGCGGGTATACCGGTGCCTTTTTGGCCCATAATACTATGGAACCCATGAACTTTTTTGCGGACGTAACCGCAGATAAGGCACGGCTTATTGGCCCCATACAAACCCCAGAACAGTTACGGCAATCGGCTGCAGGCTTGCTGAACATGCCAGAGT
Source organism: Mangrovimonas sp. TPBH4 (assembly GCF_001280505.1). Classification (GTDB taxonomy): domain Bacteria; phylum Bacteroidota; class Bacteroidia; order Flavobacteriales; family Flavobacteriaceae; genus Mangrovimonas_A. The sequence goes on along the minus strand of NZ_LBIO01000051.1, from coordinate 34,961 downwards.
CCAAGATTTTTGTGGATATGACCCGAATGGGTGGCGGCTTTGGAAGACGCCTTTATGGGAATTTTGGTTTGGAGGCGGCCGCTATTTCTAAAGCTTATGGTGGGCCTATAAAATTAATCTATACCAGAGAAGATGATATGACGCAGGGGACGTACCGTCCGTCGTACCATATACAATACCGAGCAACTTTAGACAAGAAGGGGCATCTTACCGCTTTTGAAGTTAAGGGGGCTGGGATTCCGTCGAGTCCATTGTTTCCAGATAGGTTTCCGGCAGGTACGGTAGAGAATTACAAGGCCACGCATTATGGTATGGATACCAATATTTCTACGGGGGCTTGGCGAGCACCACGGTCCAATTTTGTGGCGGGCGCTGAACAGTCCTTTTTGGATGAAGTTGCCGAAGCTGCAGGTAAAGATCCTATCGATTTTAGGTTACAGTTGTTTGATAAAGCCATCAAAAATCCGGTGGGTGAACGTAATGATTACGATCCTGAACGCTATGCAGGCGTCCTGAAATTGGTACGTGACAAAAGCAATTGGGGAAGTAAAATGCCAAATGTGTACCGCGGGGTAGCGGCCTATTATTCGCATAATTCCTATGTGGCACAGGTGTTCGATTTGGAAAAGGTGGACGATGCCAATATTCGTATTAAAAAAGTGTGGTGTGCGGTAGATTGTGGGATTGTGGTGAACAAGGAAGGGGCCATTAACCAGATTGAGGGTGGCATCATTGACGGTATAGGCCATTGTATGTATAGTCAGTTGACTTTTGAAAAAGGGGCCACTCAACAGCAAAACTTTGATGGGTACCACCTTATTCGAAACAATGAGGCGCCTTTGGAAATTGCCGTATTTTTTGTGGACAATGGTATTGCGCCTACAGGCCTTGGAGAGCCTTCGTTGCCTCCTGTGGCAGGAGCTTTGGCCAATGCGCTCTATAAAGCTACGGGTACACGTTACTACAGGCAACCGTATATGGTAGTGTCGCAACAACCTAAGTTTGTAGGATGATTTACAGTTTTAAAATCTTTTGATAGGCTTCGGGAGTGTCAACATCCAAGTTCTCGAAGTTGGGTGTCAAGGCTATGACGTTCCGTTGGTGTGCCTTAAGAATGCTTTTGGCACCGGTTTCTCCCTGTAATGACTTTATCATTTCAAAATAGCGCTTCGGAAATAGGGCAGGAACGCCTATTGAAGTTCCGTAGTTGGTAGCGATAAGGGAGGAAGGATGCTCTTGTGACGTTTTCAGCATTCTATTTAAATAATCGATGGTGACCAAGGGTTGGTCTGCTAAAGTGAATAGAACTGTGTTGACCGTTGGCAGCTCTTCATTTAGATATTGTAAAGCTGCTGCAATGCTTCTTCCCATGCCTTCTTTCCAATGTATGTTTTCTATAGGTATGACGTTATTCGGAAGTCCATATTCTAAGATTGTTTTGCTATGGGCGCCCAATACACAAAGGATAGTATTGACATGTGTGCTAAGCGCGGTTGTAAGGGCATGGCCTAAAAGCGTGGTGCTTTTATAAGGCAACAATTGCTTGATTTGGTGCATGCGGCTAGCTTCCCCTGCAGCTAAAACGATGATGGCACTGTGTGACATAGGTCTTGTAGTGTTATGGATGGATATTCCAGAGGTAGGAGCGAAGCGAGGGCACTTCCCGATGGCGCTTTACCGCAATGATTTCACTAAGAATGGAAAGGGCAATTTCCTGTGGTGTGATGGCGCCAATGGCAATACCGGCAGGACTAAAAATACCATCTAAAAATTCCGAAGCAATATCGGGTTGGTGTTCTATGAGTGCATTAAGAAGCTTTTCCCTACGGTGATAAGAGCCCAAAATGCCCATGTAAAAAGGCTGGGTTTGGGTCAGCTGTAACACAAAGTGCAGGTCGCGGGCATAGTTGTGGGTCATGAGCACAATGGCCGTATGCGAATCGATAGGCAAGGGCCATTCCTGCTCTGGGTTGAGGTGGTGTATGGTGGTGACGCCTGGAAAATCTAATTCGGACTTGGGGTCGTTTGGGGAAGCTATTAAAAGGACTTCCCAGCCTAATTGGACAGCCGATTTGCAAAGCTGTACGGCATCGTGTTCGGCTCCAATTATAATCAAACGTGAGAGTGGGGTAAATTCCTGTTGAAAGCTGTTGTTGTCAGTTTGATAACTCACTTCATCCGCGTCCGTCCTAAAGCTTATGTGTCTACCATCTTCAAGCCCTAACACCGAAGCAAACGAGGCATCTGTTTTGTCTTCCTTTTGAAAATAGGAGATCCATTGCATAGGGCGACGTGCCGATAGTTCTTTTTGTATGGTGTTAAAGGTTTCTTCTGTGATGCTAAAGGGTTCCAATAGAATGAAAAGGGTTCCCTCACAACCCAATCGGTAGCGCCCGTCGTAGGTTATCACTTTGGGTATACCCTTCTTGAACACCGATAGTGATTGCAGCACGACTTCCTTTTCCACACATCCACCGCTTACCGCGCCCGTCATATGACCGTTTTCGTCAATAAGCATCTGTACTCCGGGTTTTCTGTAGGAGGAGCCGTCTAGAGCCACCACGGTTGCCAAGACGTGTTTTAAATGTCTTTTTTGGTTGCTATGAGCCTGTTCTAGGATGTTTTTGAATTCATGGGTCATCCTTTAAAAGTACAAAATCTTGGGGTGGTTTTTGATATTTATCTATAGCTCCTTCCTAGATTGGTATATGTTAAGGTGTATTTTTTATTTGATAGGATTTTTTTCTTCATTTTAAAATAACTGTCAGTAGAAAGACTTAATTCTAATATCCTAAACTTTTTTAGCTGTTGGGAATCAATATTAATTTGCTCCCCATTAATAAAAAGCTCATAGCTTTTATCTCGGTTCAGATATAAACTATAACTAAAACCTAAATACGACATTTGTGGTGTTCCTGAATATAAAGTACTATCTTGAGCCTTTACAGTAATCTTATCACTCTCATCTACCTGTATAATAGTTAGATATGAATAGTTTTCATAACCCATGGATTTAAATGATTTGTCGTATTTTTTTATAAATTTCGAATCTCCTTCATATTCTTTGATAATTTCCACTGTAGGTGATGGGCTTTGGCTAACAACAAGGGTGAACAGAATAAACGTAAGGAGTATTGATCCTAAATTTTTAAATCTATGTTTTTGTAAAGGCATGTTTTAAGTTATTTGTAAGTGAATGTAGGTATTCATTAGAAATGGCTGATTAAGATATTAAAAGGATGTAGGAATAACCCAATATTGATATTTTGTGTGGTTTGTTTTTGTTTGGTGTGTTTTTATTTTTTGCTTGTCCAAAAATGTGGTAAACTCAATTTTTAACGGTAATCTGACATCCCCCTTAGTCCCCCTTCGAAGGGGGAATTTGAAAGTTCAGAGATTGGGTTGCGAAGTCTTGCATTTGAAAGGGACAGAAGTAATGTGTTTGTGATGCTGTTATATGATTACACAATCCCCATTTTCTGTAATAGGAAGCTGGCATTCATGTTTTGGCAGATGCCTTTTTTGAGCTTATAATCGAAAAACAGTTCGTCATTTACTATTTGGGCATCAAAATAATAGTTGGCAACTGGTGGTAATTCTTTTTCAATTTCACATAAACTCAAGTCGTGGGTGGCAATGATGCCCGTAGCATGGGTAGCGACTAGTTTTTCTACAAACTTACGGGAGCCAATGGCTTTATCAGTGCTATTGGTGCCTTTCAGGATTTCGTCCAAGATGATGAAGTAAGGCTCGTCTTGGATAGCGTCGACGATGTATTTTAATCTGGTCAATTCTGAAAAGAAATAACTGCTGTCATCGGTCAAGGAATCGGTGGTGCGCATGCTTGTAATCAACTTGATTGGGTGATAACTGCTTTCTTGGGCGCATACCGGAAGCCCGACATTGGCCATCACGATGTGCAGGGAGACGGTACGTAGAAAGGTGCTTTTTCCAGCCATATTGGCGCCAGTGACAATAAAAAATTGTTGATTGTTGATGATGAGGTCGCTGGCAATGCGTTTGTTGGCATCCAACAAAGGGTGGCCCAAGCCTTTGGCATGGATAAGGGATTGGTCCTGCACAATTTTAGGGTACACAAAGTTAGGTTGGTTGAAGGCGTAATTGGCCAAAGAGTTATAAGCTTCAAAGAAGGAGACCACTTCAAACCATTCCTTGGTGACGTCCTTATAAGTTGCTATCCATTGTTCGATATGGTAACTATGTTTTAGGTCGGTTAGGAACAGGCCATTTCCAAAAACGGCGGAGATCAGGTTGTTTCTATTATCCAAAGCATCGAGGTAGCCAGACAATTGTCCAAATATGTCCGACGCCTTTTTATGATGGGATTGAATCTGTTCTTGTTTCTCTGTAAGGAGTTTAGATTGGAGCGTTTGTCCTTCAATTTGTTGCAATAATTGTGCATACTGACGAAACGTATCTTTTACTTTATCGGTATGAGCGGCAAGTATGTTTATTTTCTTTAAATGACGCCCCGTGATCATGAGTCCTAATAACAACCAATAGCCACTGATGGACATTGGGATGAGCTGGAATACCGTTAATGCCAATAGCGCTAAAGATGCCATGCTAAAGCCTAAAGGAAGGTATTTTAATAGTTGGTTGGCAAAGGGTTTGTAATGCTGTAGCCAATGGATAATGTCCTTGTTTGGTGTTTCTACATGAATCAAGGACGCCAAAGCCGAAAAGTTTTGGCGCCATTCCGGGAGCTTGGTGAGTTCCTTGATAGCTTCTTGGCGTTCGGCGATGTTTTTAATGTTATTGGCGGTTAAGGTATTGGCCAAATACTGTTTGCCTTCTTTAGTTTTAGTTCGGTTTATGGTTTGGAAGAAAGAGCCTTTTCCGAAGAGGTCAATGTCTAAACTATAGGCGTGGTGCGGATCTAGGAATTTTTCTCCAGTAGGCTGTTTGTCATAGTTGCCAGAGAGCATTTGCAATTCAGCTTCATTGATGTTGATCAAGGCTTTGGTTAAGGCTCGCTGACGTTTTAAATCGGTGTATTTGGATAGCAGGAATACAAATAGAATGGTTCCTATAACTCCTATTGCCAAAGCAACCTGCCATGTGCTGAAGGTAAAGTAAATGCCGATGGCAGCAACCAAAAAGACCGTTAGGCGCAGAGAGCTTAAAGCTACCAATTTTTTATTGAATTGCTTTAAGCGATTTTGATGATTTTCTAATTGGGTTTTATAGAAGGTTGTAGGTTGTTTCATGGGTTGTAAATGAATGCTAAAGAAACAAAAAAAATCCTAAGCAGTGTTGCTTAGGATTTTTAATATCAATCGCTATGAAAGGCTTATCCTTTTATAGTAGCTTTTAAGAACTCTCTGTTCATGCGAGCAATGTTCTCTAATGAAATGCCTTTAGGACATTCAATCTCACAAGCTCCTGTGTTGGTACAGTTACCGAATCCTTCTAAATCCATTTGTTTCACCATGTTCATTACACGGTCTGTAGCTTCTACCTGTCCTTGTGGTAATAGGGCATATTGAGATACCTTGGCTCCTACGAATAACATTGCAGAAGAGTTTTTACAAGTGGCTACACAGGCACCACACCCGATACAGGTGGCGGCGTCCATGGCTTCATCGGCAGCATGCTTAGAAATAGGAATTGCGTTGGCATCTTGTGTATTTCCAGACGTGTTTACCGAGATATACCCTCCTGCTTGCTGAATGCGCTCAAAAGAGGTTCTGTCTACAATTAAATCCTTAATCACAGGAAATGCCGCAGCTCTCCAAGGTTCGATGGTAATGGTGTCACCGTCTTTGAACATACGCATGTGCAACTGACAGGTGGTAACTCCACGGTCTGGACCGTGTGCTTCACCATTAATGTAGAGCGAACACATTCCGCAAATACCTTCACGACAGTCGTGATCGAAGGCTACTGGCTCTTCTCCGGTGTTTACCAATTGTTCGTTCAAAACATCCATCATTTCAAGAAAAGACATATGCTCTGAAATATCAGTAACTTTATAATCGACCATTTGACCCTTTGCATTCGAGTCTTTCTGTCTCCAAATTTTAAGTGTTAAATTCATAATGTCAATCTTATTTGTATGAACGTTGTTTTAGTTCGATATCTTTAAATTCTAGTTCTTCTTTATGTAGCACGGCATCGGCAGGTTCCCCTTTATATTCCCATGCAGCAACAAAAGCAAAGTCTTTATCGTTACGTTTTGCTTCTCCTTTTTGCTCGCCGCTTTCTTCAACAGATTCTTCTCTAAAGTGACCTCCACAAGACTCTTCTCTCATTAAGGCATCTTTAGCGAACAACTCACCCAATTCCAAGAAATCGGCCACACGACCTGCTTTTTCTAATTCAGGGTTCATTTCGTTGGCATTCCCTGGTACTTTTACGTCTTTCCAGAAATCCTCACGAATCTGTTTAATTTCAGCCATAGCTTCTTTTAAACCTTGTTCGTTACGTGCCATCCCTACTTTGTCCCACATCACTTTTCCTAGTTTTTTGTGGAAGTAGTCTACAGATTTGGTTCCATTATTGTTTACGAAGAAGTTGATACGGTCTGTAACTGCTTTTTCGGCTTCCTCAAATTCCTTAGAGTCTGTTGAGATTTTTCCTGTACGAATATCATCGGCCAAATAATCTCCAATCGTGTATGGTAATACGAAGTAACCATCGGCCAAACCTTGCATTAAGGCTGAAGCTCCAAGTCTGTTTGCTCCGTGGTCTGAGAAGTTGGCTTCACCAATACAGTAACATCCTGGAATGGTAGTCATCAAGTTATAGTCTACCCAAACACCACCCATTGTATAGTGGGTTGCAGGGTAAATCATCATTGGAGTTTTGTACGGATCTTCATCAACGATCTTTTCGTACATCTGGAATAAGTTCCCGTATTTAGCTTCTACGATTCCTTTTCCTAACTCGTATATTTTAGCCTCTGTTGGGTTTTCAATATTGTGAATTTTAGCTTGCTCCTTACCATAGCGTTCTATAGCGGAAGCAAAATCTAAGTACACCGCTTCTCCAGTGGCATTCACACCGTAACCGGCATCACAACGCTCTTTTGCTGCACGGGACGCTACGTCACGTGGCACCAAGTTTCCGAAAGCAGGGTAACGACGCTCTAAGTAGTAATCTCTTTCGTCTTCCGATAAATCGGTAGGCTTTTTGCGACCTTCACGAATGGCCATTACATCCTCCATGTTTTTAGGAACCCAAATACGTCCATCATTACGAAGGGACTCTGACATCAAGGTCAACTTAGATTGGTAATCACCTGAACGAGGAATACATGTTGGGTGAATTTGCGTAAAACAAGGGTTCGCGAAGTAAGCCCCTTTTTTATGGATCTTCCAAGCTGCAGTAGCGTTGGATCCCATTGCGTTGGTTGATAGGAAATACACGTTTCCGTATCCACCAGATGCAATCACAACCGCGTGTGCAGAGTGGCGCTCTATTTCACCGGTAATAAGGTTTCTGGCAATAATACCTCTGGCCTTACCGTCTACCACTACAACGTCCAACATTTCGTGTCTGTTGAACATTTCAATCTTCCCACGAGCAATCTGTCTGTTCATGGCAGAGTAGGCTCCTAGCAATAATTGTTGTCCTGTTTGTCCTTTGGCGTAAAACGTTCTGGATACCAAAACCCCACCAAACGAACGGTTGTCCAACAATCCACCATAATCTCTAGCGAAAGGAACCCCCTGCGCCACACACTGGTCGATGATGTTGGCAGATACTTCAGCCAAGCGGTATACGTTCGCTTCACGAGAACGGTAATCGCCACCTTTTACGGTGTCGTAAAATAATCTATAAGTGGAGTCACCATCACCTTGATAGTTTTTGGCGGCATTAATACCCCCTTGTGCTGCAATGGAGTGTGCACGACGTGGTGAATCTTGGTAGGCAAAAGCCTTTACGTTATACCCTAATTCGGCTAAGGTAGCCGCAGCAGAACCTCCTGCTAAACCTGTTCCCACAACGATAACATCAATATGACGCTTGTTGGCTGGGTTCACCAGGTTGATTTTATTTTTATAGTCTGTCCATTTATCTTTAATTGGACCTTTTGGTACTCTTGAATCTAAAGCCATTTTGTATTTAAGATTAATGGTTAAAGTGATGGAATAACGCGATAATGATAAATCCTAGAGGGATAATTACAGAATACGCTTTCCCTAGTTGTTGCATCGTTTTTTTACGTCCGGCAGTAGCTCCCATAGATTGGAATGCCGAAGTAAATCCGTGAGCCAAGTGTAAACCTAAAAGCACAAACGCAATTACATAGGCTCCCACTCGGATAGGAGATGCAAATTTGTGTTGTAGTTCTTCAAAATAACGGTAGCTTTCGCCATCTGGCAATAATCCAGACATATCGCCGTGGATGTATTTTACGTTAAGTTCAGGAATCCAGAAGTCGATAAAGTGAAGCAAAATAAATGCTAATACAACAATACCACTGATGATCATGTTTCGGCTCATCCAAGTTGAATTGGCTCCACCATTGTTTTGTGCATATTTTACACCAATGGCTTTTCTGTTTTTTAATTCCAATACAAAACCCATCACAAAGTGGAATACAACACCAAATATCAATACAGGTTGTAAGGCCAATTGCACCAAAGGATTTGTTCCCATGAAATGTGATAATTCATTGAATAAATCGGGACTAAAAAGTGATGTAATGTTTACCGCTAAATGAATTATTAAGAAAAACATTAGGAAGAAGGCCGAAAGTGCCATGGCCACTTTTCTTCCTATCGAAGATTTAAGAAATCCGCTCATTTTTTTGAAGTTAATTTTTATCGAACAAAGATACACTTCAAAAGAGATTTAGGCAAAGGGCTGTAGTTTAAATTAAGTATTTAGAATGATTTTAAACAGATTGAAAATGGTCTTAATTTGATACCATTGGAATTAAGCCTCTTAGTCCCATGTCTACCACCTGTTCCCCGGCCGCAGGTTCATATTTTCCATCAAAATTTACTTCGGTCCATTCAAAACTGTTGTTGATGGAAAATGAAAGTACCACCTCGACATCTTGAGTCTCTTCTCCGGTGATGGTCAGGCCGTTTTCAAACTCACCAGTTACCACACAAGATCCCTGTGGAACAGGAGATGAATCAAATAATGGATTTGGTACTGTTGTGGCGCCTTCTGGAGCTTGCCCTTCAGAAGTGTAGCCTTCTACTTCAAAAGCCCAAAATCCTTGTAGGCGGTTATCGTTTACTTCAAAAGTGTTGCCATTTAAATCAAAAGATGTGATGTAGGTGTTGTAGCCCACAAAACTTGCCAGAGTTCCTGTATAATCGGCACCGTTTACAAGTAAATCAATCTCTCCTTCTTGGTAGGCTAAGGAAACGCGCACCCATTCATAGGTTCCAGAAGTGACTTGGCTCAAAGGTACGGTTAAAAATACATCGCCATCGCCACCAAATGTGGCATTTTGAAAGTCGATGGCGTTGGCGCCTCCTGCTGTGGTTTCCGCACCCATAAAAATGACTTCACCTTCGCCTAGAGGCGTGAAAGCTCCCGGTGCAAATTCAATGTAGTTGGCGCTCATGCGGTTAATGGAGGGAGATTGGGCGGCATTGCCTTCTGGAATACTGGCTGGTTGGCCTAAATTATTAAGACGTTCCTGAGTAGGATCGAATTTCAATTTGATGATTAGGTTGGGGTCTGAAGTTTGGATGTTGTCGTCTTGGTCTTCGCTGCAAGACATCATCATTGCTATGGCAGCTAATACGCTAAATTTTAAAATCTTCATAGGATTGGGGGTTTTGTATATAACTTAAAAGTTTTAAAAATAGTATAATTTTTAAGAGTAGGTTGGTAGGAATGCAGACATGGAACAAATGCTTATTAAGTTGATATCCTGATAGAATCTAATTACTTTTGTTGTCTAAATATAATTTTATGAAATACTTACCTATAGATCGAGAATTGTTTATTAAAAACCGTAAAAACTTTGCAGCTCAAATGGAGCCCAATAGTTTGGCGATTTTTAATTCCAATGATATTTATCCAATTAGTGCAGATAGCACCATGCCATTTCAACAAAGTAGGGATATTTTCTATTTGAGTGGTGTGGATCAGGAAGAAAGTATTTTGGTGATTTTTCCTGATTGTCCGAAGGAGCAGCACAGGGAATTGTTGTTTTTAAAAGAAACCAATGAGCATATTGCTGTTTGGGAAGGAGAGAAGTTGACCAAGGAAAAGGCGTTTGAAACTTCAGGAATTAAGACGGTGTATTGGTTGAAGGACATGGAAAAAGTGTTGTTTGAATTGATGACCCAAAGTGATACGGTGTATATCAACACAAATGAGCATTACAGAGCCAATGTTGAAACTGAAACCCGTGAGGCGCGATTTGTAAAATGGTTGAAAGATCGCTATCCTGCGCACCGTGTGGCCAAGAGTAACCCAATCTTGCAGCGTTTGCGTTCCGTAAAAGATCCTATCGAAATTGCCTTGATGCAAAAGGCTTGTGATATCACTGAAAAAGGATTCCGTCGCATTTTGGATTTTGTGAAGCCAGGGGTTTGGGAATATGAAATCGAAGCTGAACTGATGCATGAGTTTTTGCGTAACCGCTCCAAAGGATTTGCCTATACACCTATCATTGCATCGGGAAATAATGCCAATGTATTGCACTATATTGAAAATAACCAGCAATGTAAGGATGGTGATTTGATTTTATTTGATACAGCGGCTGAATATGCAAACTATTCGAGCGACCTGAGTAGAACGATTCCTGTTTCTGGAAAATTTACCAAAAGACAAAAGGAAGTTTATAATGCTGTTTTAAGGGTGAAGGATGAAGCGACTAAACTTTTGGTGCCAGGTGCTCTTTGGGCGGAGTATCATGTGGAGGTTGGAAAATTGATGACCTCGGAGCTTTTAGGACTTGGACTTTTGGATAAAGCTGATGTTCAAAATGAAAATCCGGATTGGCCGGCGTATAAAAAGTACTTCATGCATGGTACCAGCCATCATATTGGTTTGGATACACATGATTATGGTATTTTGACAGAGCCTATGCAGCCTAACATGGTGTTTACTGTTGAGCCGGGAATTTATATTCCGGATGAAGGTTTTGGAATACGTTTGGAAGATGATGTGGTGGTGCAGCCAAGTGGAGAGCCATTTAACCTGATGGCAAATATCCCAATTCAGGCCGAAGAGATTGAAGATTTAATGAATCAATAATTGATCATTATTTGAAATAAAAAAAAGGACGTTTTTCAACGTCCTTTTTTTGTTTTGAGATTTGGTTAGTCGACCATTTCAGTCTCAAAAATATAGCGGTTTAGTTTTCTTAAGGTTTCTACCTTGTCACTGGTATTGATCAACAATGAAATGTTGTTGTTGCTACCGCCGTAAGCAATCATTCTGATGTTGACATCCTGAAGGATTTGGAACAATTTAGGCGTATCCGGATGGTATACGATATTGTTTCCAACTGCACAAACAATCGTTCTGTATTCGTCAACTTCCACGGAAGAGAATTTTTCCAATTCTTCTACAATATGAGATAAGTTTGTAGTATCGTCAATGGTTAGGGACACAGCAATTTCCGAAGTGGTAATCATGTCGATGGACGTTTCGTATTTCTCGAAAATTTCAAATACTTTTTTCAAGAAGCCGTGTGCCAATAACATTCTGCCAGATTTGATTTTAATGGCGGTAATACCATCTTTAGCCGCAAGGGCTTTGATGCCTTCACCGTGGATTTCATTGGTGATTAAAGTTCCATAAGCGGATGGAGCCATGGTGTTTTTCAATCTTACCGGAATGTCCAAATCGCGTACAGGCATTACGGTTTGAGGGTGTAATATTTTAGCTCCAAAATAGGCTAATTCTGCAGCCTCGTCAAAAGACAAATTAGAGATGGCGTGAGTATCCTGTACAAAACGAGGGTCGTTGTTGTGGAATCCATCGATGTCTGTCCATATTTGAACTTCATCAGCTTTAATGCCTGCACCTATAATAGTGGCTGTATAATCACTTCCTCCGCGTTGTAGGTTGGCAACCTCTCCTTCGGCATCTAGACAAATAAACCCTTGGGTGATATAAATGTCGGCCTCAGGAAGATCGTTTATGATTCGGTTTAAATTTTGTTTGATATAGAAGTTGTCTGGCTCATGTGCTTTGTCTACACGCATAAAATTCAATGCCGAAATTAACTGGGCATTGATGCCTTCTTGTCTTAGGAATTGTGTAAACAAAAAGGTGGATAGCAACTCACCTTGAGATACAATGGTGTTATAAAGTAATTCGCTATGAGGTTTTTCAGTGCAAGACAATAAAAGATTGATTACTTCAAGAATGTAGGCCTGAGCTTCATTGCTCAAGGTTTGGTCCTGAAGTAGTTCTTCAATTACATCTTGGTATTTGTCGTTTAGGGATGCTACCAACTGCTTGGCCTCTGTAATCTTGTTTGCTTTAATGGTTTCTGAAATTTCCACCAAAGCATTGGTGGTTCCAGACATGGCAGATAGAACTACTATCTTTTTGTTGCCGTCATTAATGATATTTTTTACATTGGTCATGTTGGTTACCGAACCAACTGAAGTACCTCCAAACTTTAATACTAACATAGTCTTTATCTTTATTTGAGGTGCAAAGTTATTTATAAGAGGCTGTTTCAGAATGAAAATAAAAAAAATAAGCTAAATTTGCACATATTGTTAAATAATTAACCGAATGAAAACTATTGCGTCTTGTGTGACCGAATTATTGGTGTCGCAGCCTTTTTTGGAGGAGGCTTTGTCTAGAAATATTATTAATTATAGTGCTTTGGCGGAAGAATTGGTGCCAAGTGTTAGCGAAATGTTGAAAAAGCCTGTAAAGTCCGGTGCTATAATGATGGCATTAAGGCGCTACAGTCCGCCTCAAAATTTGGCAAATTCTGTTAAATTGAAAAGGATGCTTGAAGGTTTGGGGGATATTACGGTGCGATCCAACTTAACTGATTTTACCTATCAAAATTCCAAGACCTTGATTAATAGTCATTCCAAGATTTTGGAACATGTGGCCTCCAATACAAGTATTTTTTACGCATTCACAAGAGGAATTCATGAAAGCAATATTATTATTTCAAGCTCGGAGGAGGCTCATGTGATAGACTGCTTTAAGGGTGAGCAGCAAATAGGAGTGGTTGGGCAGTTGTCTGCCATTAGTATAAGTTTACCGCAGGACAACTCAAGGATTACGGGATTGTATTATCAAATATTTAAGCGTTTGGCTTGGGAGGGGATTTCCTTGTATGAAGTGGTTTCTACCACCAATGAATTTACTGTGCTGATTGAAGATCATTTAATTGACAAGGCCTTTTCTGTAATTAAAAGATTGAAAAGCTAGACGTGTTCGCTTGGTGGTTGGCAATAAGTTTATCTTTGTGTTTAAATTTAAATTAGTGTTCGTATGACGATTCAATATAAAGGGGTTTCCGTTCATTTTGAAGTATCTGGAGAAGGAAAGCCAATTGTGCTGCTTCATGGTTTTTTGGAGAATGCCAAGATGTGGCAGCATCTAACAAAAACATTAAATGGCAGTTGTCAGGTAATTGCTATTGATTTGTTGGGACATGGAGAAACGGAATGTTTGGGCTATATCCACACGATGGAAGATATGGCGGATATGGTGCATGCAGTTTTGGAACATCTAGGGGTTTCAAAGGCCGCAGTTATTGGGCATTCTATGGGAGGCTATGTTGCTTTGGCTTTGGCAGAATTGTTTCCAGAAAATGTGTTGAGTGTTTGCTTGTTGAATTCTACGGCTGAAGGTGATAGTGAGGAGCGTCAGCTGAATAGGGATAGGGCCGTCAAAGCAGTTAAGCAAAACCATAGAGCTTTTGTAAGTATGGCGATTTCCAATTTATTTGCTGAGGACAATAGAGAACGTTTTTCTGATGTAATAGATCAAGTGCGTAGCGAAGCGCTCAAAACACCTTTGCAAGGAATAATTGCTGCGTTGGAAGGGATGAAAATTAGGAAGGATAGACGGAAACAATTTGTTAATGCTAAGTATAAGAAATTGTTGGTGATCGGGTTGAAAGACCCTGTTTTGGATTATGAAAGTGTTATGGCTTATGTGGGCAATTCAGATATTGAACTGGTTGAATTTGCAGATGGGCATATGAGCTATATTGAAAATAAGAAAGAATTGGATTACAAAATATTTCAGTTTATCGAAAAATAGGTTGTTTTAACGAATTTAATTTGTTTTTTTCATTAAGTTTAACTGTCTCAAATCAAGCGATTATGAAAAAAACTACTAACCCCAATTCTGCAGCCAAATTATATTGTGGTGTTTTTGGTCACAATTATGAAGTGACTAAAAAAGTAACGATGCATGTTAAGGAGTATACTTGTAAATGCTGTAAACGACAATTGACTACTGATAGCGATGGACATTTAAGAGAACTCACTCCTAAGTATCAAGAAATAAATAGCTTGTTGGAGCAGGTTTACAACAGACGCATGACGCGTATGCAGGCTAAAACTTTGGGATCTGCCGCTTATTAAGGAAAAGTCCTTCCTTGTCTTTTTAACATTTAGTTGTTTTTCGATATGCTTCTGAAAAACGATTTAAAATTGTATTTTACTGATATTCAGTTGGTTTTTGCTGAGTGTTTCATCTTCTCCTTTTGAAAGAAAAAACCTGTTAATTTATTAACTTTAAATTACTTGCTCAATTCAATTTTTTTACTAAGTTAGGAGTCCCTAATAATTAATTGAATAGCGCTTTGAAAACTTTAATTTGTAAACTGTTCGATCATCATTTCGTGATGAAAAAAGAGGTTACGCTCTATGTCAAAGAGTATGAGTGTAAGTTCTGTAAAAAACAAGTAACTACCAGTGATACGGGTAGATTGACTCCTTTGACCGATACCCGAAAGGAAATCAATGAATTGCTTCGTCAACTTTATGAAAAAAGGACCAAGCGAAAATTAGAGCATCACTGTTCTTAACTGTTTAGAGCATTCCATCCCTTTGCAATAATTGGGATAGCTTCTTCTCCACGCGTGATTAAATGCATGCCTCTGCTTTCTTCGGTTATATAACCAATAATCGACAGGTTGGGATTGGCCTTAATTTTAGGGAAATCCTCTTGCGAAATCGTCATTAACAATTCATAATCCTCGCCGCCATTAAGAGCAATGGTCGTGCTGTCAATTTCAAATTCCTCACAGGTGGAAATGACTTGTGGATCTAGTGGTATTTTATTTTCGTAAAGTTCCGCACCAACTTTACTTTGTTTGCATAGGTGTATAATTTCAGAAGACAGGCCGTCGCTGATATCAATCATGGAAGTTGGTTTGACCTCCAGATCCTTTAATAATTTCACGATGTCCTTTCTAGCTTCAGGTTTTAGTTGTCGCTCGATAATATAAGTGTAAGCGTCCAAATCTGGTTGGTTGTTTGGGTTGACTTCAAATACTTTCTTTTCGCGTTCCAAAACTTGAAGTCCCATGTAGGCGCCTCCCAAATCTCCAGTGACCACTAAAAGGTCGTTAGGTTTGGCACCACTTCTGTAGACAATGTCCTCCTTGTTAGCGGTTCCAAAAGCAGTTACTGAAATTAGTAGTCCTTTGGTGGAAGACGTTGTGTCCCCACCCACCACATCTACACCGTAAATTTTGGCGGCCGTTTCGATACCGGCGTACAATTCTTCCAGAGCTTCCAAAGGGAATCTGTTGGAAACAGCTATGGACACGGTAATCTGGCTGGCCATGGCATTCATGGCATATACATCGGAAAGATTCACCATAACGGCTTTGTATCCCAAGTGCTTCAATGGCATATAGCTCAAGTCGAAATGCACGTGCTCTACCAATAAATCGGTGCTGATGACTACTTGCTGGTTGCCAAAATCGCAAACAGCGGCGTCGTCACCAATGCCTTTGATGGTAGATTCATGAGTGATTTTAAAGTTCTTGGTTAAATGGTCAATAAGTCCAAATTCTCCAAGTTCACTAAGTGGGGTACGGGCTTGATTCTTGTCTTCTATCATGCTGCAAATTTAAGGATTATTGGATGATTTGAGGAATCATTTTTAAGATAATGGACAGCGCTCTAGGGCATCAATAGTTTCTATAGACCTATTTGCTAATATAATGTTAGGTTCGCTTGATTAAGCCTACTTATATTGTATATTTGCAGTCTATTTAGATGTAATCTACATTATTATGATAAAAGTATCAGAAGCGGCTAAAAAGAAAGTTGTGGAATTAATGACCGAGGACGGCTATGATTCTTCAACCGATTTTGTTCGGGTAGGTGTAAAAAGTGGTGGTTGTTCTGGCTTGTCTTACGATTTGAAGTTTGACAAAGAACAATTGGATGAGGATAAGGTATTTGAAGACAATGGTGTGAAAATTATTGTTGACAAAAAGAGTTTTTTATACCTAATTGGTACCACCTTGGAGTATTCCGGAGGTTTAAATGGAAGCGGTTTTGTATTCAACAACCCCAATGCAAACAGAACTTGTGGTTGTGGTGAGTCGTTTTCACTGTAAATTGAAGCGTAAAGAGAATGAGTAAGTATACTGAAGACGATTTAAGAGAAGAGTTAAAAACCAAAGAATACGAGTACGGTTTTTATACAGATATAGAGTCCGAGACCTTTCCGGTTGGATTGAACGAGGATATTGTTAGAGCTATTTCCAAAAAGAAGGAAGAGCCAGAGTGGATGACCAATTGGAGGTTGGAAGCCTTTAGGGCTTGGGAGCAAATGATAGAGCCAGAATGGCCTAACGTAAAATATGAGAAGCCCGATTTTCAGGCGATCTCTTATTATTCTGCACCTAACAAAAAGCCGAAATACAATAGTTTGGATGAAGTAGATCCAGAATTGTTGGCGACGTTTGAGAAGTTGGGGATTTCTTTGGATGAACAAAAGAAATTGGCTGGTGTGGCTATGGACGTAGTGGTTGATTCGGTGTCTGTAGCGACTACCTTCAAGAAGACCTTGGCGGAGAAAGGGATCATCTTCTGTTCCATTTCCGAAGCCATCCAAGAGCATCCAGAATTGGTGAAAAAATACATTGGGACTGTCGTGCCACAAAAAGACAACTTTTATGCGGCCTTAAACAGTGCTGTGTTTAGTGATGGGAGTTTCTGTTATATTCCAAAAGGGGTAAAATGTCCAATGGAATTGTCTACCTATTTTAGAATTAACCAAGCCGGAACAGGTCAGTTTGAACGTACCTTGGTAATTGCCGATGAAGGTAGTTATGTAAGTTATTTGGAAGGATGTACCGCACCAAGTAGAGATGAGAACCAATTGCATGCTGCGGTGGTGGAGTTAATTGCTATGGACGATGCCGAAATCAAATATTCAACGGTTCAAAACTGGTATCCCGGAAACTCTGAAGGTAAAGGAGGAGTTTTCAATTTTGTAACCAAACGTGGATTGTGTGAAACCAATGCCAAGATTTCTTGGACGCAGGTAGAAACGGGGAGTGCCGTGACTTGGAAATACCCAAGTTGTGTGTTGAAGGGGGATAATTCGGTAGGGGAATTTTATTCTATCGCTGTTACCAATAATTTCCAACAGGCAGATACCGGAACTAAAATGATTCACTTAGGTAAGAATACCAAGTCGACCATTATTTCCAAGGGTATTTCTGCAGGAAAATCCCAAAACTCTTATAGAGGTTTGGTTCAGGTGCATTCTAGAGCGGAAAATGCGAGAAACTTTTCGCAATGTGATAGCTTGTTGATGGGTAATGAGTGTGGCGCCCATACTTTCCCATACATTGAAGCTAAAAATAAAACGGCTCAAATTGAGCACGAGGCCACGACCAGTAAAATTGGTGAAGACCAAATTTTTTACTGTAACCAACGTGGTATCGATACTGAAAAAGCGATTGCACTTATCGTGAACGGATTCAGTAAGGAGGTGTTGAATAAATTGCCAATGGAGTTTGCTGTGGAAGCTCAAAAATTATTGGAAATTAGTTTGGAAGGTTCCGTAGGATAAGCATTAGATTAGAAATTAAAAGTGTAACATCCAAAAAGTGAATTCATATATGAAAAACATCTTCACATTATTATGTATAGCCGGATTGGCTTTAAGTTGTAAAAACGAGTCAAAACCAGTTGAGGTCACAGAAGACGCCGTAATTGAAACTGCCCAAAAAAATGATGGGTATGTGGAAATGACCGGTGAGTTTGTGTACTATGCCGATGCTGCTGTGTTGCACACGCCATCTGAGGTTTATGCCGTGGTGATTAATGAGAAGATGCATGAGTTGGATGATATGGCAAAGGCCTATAAGGTAGAACCAACCGATTATGTAACCGTTCAGGTGAGAGGGGTGATTACTCCAAAACCAGAGGGTGAAGAAGGTTGGGACAACCGTTTTGATATAAAAGAGATTATTAAAGTTATGGCATCCAACAAGGAAAAGGATGTTATTAAATTAGGAGCAGAATAAGTATGTTAAAGATTACTGATTTACACGCAAGTGTTGAGGATAAAGGAATTCTTAGAGGAATTAACCTAGAAGTAAAACCTGGCGAAGTTCATGCCATCATGGGGCCAAACGGTTCTGGAAAAAGTACCTTGGCTTCGGTTATCGCAGGGAAGGAAGAATATGAAGTGGAAGAAGGTGAAATCCTTTTGGACGGTGAGTCTATTGACGAGCTTTCTGCTGAGGAGCGTGCCCACAAGGGAATCTTTTTATCTTTTCAATATCCTGTTGAAATTCCGGGTGTTTCGGTGACCAACTTTATGAAAACGGCCATCAACGAAACCCGTAGGGCGAAAGGCTTGGAAGAAATGCCAGCCAACGAAATGCTTAAAATGATTCGTGAGAAATCCGAATTATTGGAAATCGATAGAAAATTCTTGTCACGTTCCTTAAACGAAGGGTTTTCTGGAGGAGAGAAGAAGCGTAACGAAATTTTCCAAATGGCGATGTTGGAGCCTAAATTGGCCATCCTTGACGAAACAGACTCAGGGTTGGATATCGACGCCCTTCGTATTGTTGCCAATGGGGTGAACAAATTAAAAAGTAAGGACAATGCTGTGGTGGTAATTACGCACTACCAACGTTTGCTGGACTATATCGTGCCAGATTATGTGCATGTGTTATATAAAGGTAGAATTGTAAAATCAGGAGGCAAGGAATTGGCTCATGAATTAGAAGAAAAAGGATACGATTGGGTTAAAGAAGAAGTAAACGCCTAATTTGGAAAACCGTTGTTTTCTTACTGATTATTGAAGATTGAACATATGGATTTAAAAGAAAAATTAGTTGCTTCTTACTTTGCATTCGAGGATAACTTAGAAGATCACTCGCCTCTACATGCCATAAGAAACAATGCCATAAAAACATTTGAGGAAAAAGGCTTTCCTTCCAAAAAAGAAGAGGCTTGGAAATACACGTCTTTAAACACGGTTTTAAAGCATGATTACAGCCTGTTTTCCAAAGGTGAAAAAGCGATAGAATACAAGGATATCAAACCGTATTTGATTCATGATATCGATTCGTATAAAATCATTTTTATCGACGGAAAGTATTCTTCACATTTATCACAAACTACCCATGAAGGGGTGGATGTATGCTTGATGTCCTCTGCCATCACCAAACCAAAATACCGCTTGGTAATTGAAAATTATTTCAACAAGGCAGCTAAGGATGATAGCATGACGTCTTTGAATACGGCCTTTTCAAATGAAGGAGCCTATATTCATATTCCAAAGAATAAAATTGTTGAAAAGCCTATTCAAATTGTGCATTTTTCAACTGGTAACGAAGCGGCTTTAATGTTGCAACCTCGTAACTTGATTGTGGTTGATGAAAACTCACATGTTCAAATTATCGAGCGTCATCAAAGTTTGACGGACAACCCTGTGTTGACTAATAGTGTTACCGAAATTTTTGCCAATAAAAGAGCGATTGTAGATTATTACAAACTACAGAACGACAACGAAAATGCGTCTTTGATTGATAATACCTTTATCAAGCAAAAGCAGGAGAGTCATGCGTCGGTACATACCTTTTCATTTGGAGGAAAATTGACAAGAAACAATCTTAATTTCTTCCAACATGGTGAGCGTATCGATTCTACTCTAAAAGGGGTGACCATTATTGGTGACAAACAACATGTAGACCACAGTACGTTGGTGCATCATATAGAGCCAAACTGTGAAAGCCATCAAGATTATAAAGGCATTTATGGTGATAGTGCTACGGGCGTATTCAATGGTAAGGTGATTGTTGAAAAAGAAGCGCAAAAAACCAATGCATTCCAGTCCAACAATAACATTTTGGTGAGTGATAAAGCGACGATCAATACGAAACCACAGTTGGAGATTTTTGCCGATGACGTGAAGTGTTCGCATGGATGTACTATTGGAGAATTGGACGAGAGCGCGATGTTCTACTTGCGTTCCCGAGGAATTCCAGAAAAGGAAGCGCGTGCACTCTTGATGTACGCTTTCAGTAACAATGTATTGGATTCCGTTAAAATTCCTGAAATTAAAAAACGTATTACAAAATTGATTGCCAAAAAACTGGGTGTCAATATTGGATTTGACTTATAAAACAAAAATTAAGGGAAGGGCCAATATGTAAAACCCTTCCCTTTTTTGTTGCACTGGGTCAATGTTAGCCTATGGGCTATTATAAAAAGAGAGATCATTACCATGTTTAAAGTAGAAGCCATCAGACAAGATTTTCCCATTCTTAACCGTCAGGTGAATGGAAAACCTTTGGTGTATTTTGATAATGCCGCCACATCCCAAACACCGCAACAGGTGATTGATGTTATTGTTGATTATTACAGTCATTACAATGCCAATATCCATAGGGGGGTGCATAGTTTAAGCCAAGAGGCTACAGATAAATATGAGCAGGCGAGGCATACCATTCAAACACATTTTAATGCCAAACATCCCTATGAAATCATCTTTACTTCAGGGACCACACATGGTATTAATTTGGTGGCCAATGGATTTTCTGCTTTGTTGAAGCAAGGAGACGAAATTATTGTATCGGCACTTGAGCACCACAGTAATATTGTGCCTTGGCAGATGTTGTGTGAGCGTACGGGAGCTACTTTAAAAGTGATTCCTATGAATGATGAAGGCGCTTTGGTAATGAGTGCTTTTGAAGAACTTTTAAGTGAGAATACCAAGTTGGTGTTTGTCAATCATATTTCCAATGCTTTGGGGACTATCAATCCTATTGAAACCATAATTGAAAAGGCCCATGCGGTAGGTGCAGCAGTTTTGATTGATGGCGCTCAGGCATGTCCACATATAAAACCGGATGTTCAAAAATTGGATGTAGATTTTTATGTGGCTTCAGGACATAAAATGTGCGGACCAACGGGAGTGGGAATGCTGTATGGAAAAGAGGAATGGCTGAAAAAATTACCACCTTATCAAGGAGGTGGTGAGATGATTGCAGAGGTGACCTTTGAAAAAACAACCTATGCCGATTTGCCTCATAAATTTGAAGCGGGGACGCCAAATATTTGTGGTGGGATAGCTTTTGGGACTGCTATAGACTATCTAAACGCGATAGGTTTTGATGACATTGCTACCTATGAACATGAGTTATTGGAGTACGCCACTGAAAAATTACTGGAAATTGAAGGTTTAAAAATCTACGGAACTTCCGAAGAGAAAACTTCAGTGATTTCCTTTAATTTGGAAGGTATCCACCCATATGATGTGGGAACTATTTTGGATAAAATGGGCATTGCTGTCCGTACAGGACATCACTGTGCGCAACCGATTATGGATTACTTTAAAATCCCAGGAACGGTGAGGGCTTCCTTCGCTTTTTATAATACCAAGGAGGAAATAGATGCTTTGGTATCCGGAGTTAAAAAGGCTAAAATGATGTTGTCATAGCCAAAGTTTGGCGTTTTTTTTGTAACTGTTTTATTCAAAATCTAAAATCAATTATTTGTGAATAAGCTATTGTTAGTTTTAAGTCTTTTTGTGTTATACAGTTGCTGTGGGACCAAAGCGCAGGCAATTGAAGATTCAAAGTTGCAAGAGCAGGAGAAGCGCCAGTATGTTATAGAATATTCAGCGTTGACGCGAGGCGCTTACAAACGAATTGTATTGGAAGGCGATTTGTTGACTGTACAATTGGATAGAGCCCAAGAGCCGAAAGTTGTGACGTGTACATCCCAAGAGCTGTCTTCAATCTATGATTTCGTAGCTAAACTAGAGTTAAACGAACTCCAAAATTTGGAGGTGCCCTCTAAGGCGCATCAGTATGACGGAGCCTTGATTGCCGTGCTAAAAATTACGAATCAAGGGACGTTATATCATAGCCCTTCCTTTGATCATGGCAATCCTCCAAAAGAAATCGAACCGCTTGTTCTTCAATTACTATCCTTGGCGGAAAAAGTTGAATAACAACTAACTTTTGTATTTTTGTATGAAAATAAACAACGTGAGTATACAGGATATTCAAAATGAAATTATCGACGAGTTCTCAATGTTTGACGATTGGGAAGAACGTTATCAATATATGATCGATTTGGGCAAGACCTTGCCATTAATCGATGAGCAATACAAAACCGATGACAATATCATCAAAGGTTGCCAAAGTAAGGTTTGGGTGCATGCTCAATTGGAAGATGAAAAGGTGGTGTTTACTGCCGATAGTGATGCTATTATCACCAAAGGGATCATAGCCATTCTAATCAGGGTTTTTTCCAACCAAAGTCCTTCGGATATTATTGCTGCCAATACCGATTTTATTGACGAAATTGGATTGAAGGAACATCTATCGCCAACCCGTGCCAATGGTTTGGTGAGTATGATCAAACAATTAAAAATGTATGCCATAGCATACCAAACACAATTAAATTAAGATGAGAGATACCACTATAGATACCAATGCCCTTGGAGAAAAAATTGTAAGGGTTTTAAAAACTATTTTCGACCCTGAAATTCCTGTAGATATCTACGAATTGGGGTTGATTTACGATGTGTTTGTCAACGAGGATTACGATGTAAAAATCTTAATGACATTAACTACGCCCAATTGTCCTGTGGCAGAAACCTTGCCATTGGAAGTTGAGGAAAAGGTAAAATCCCTGAATGACGTTAAGTCTGCAGAGGTAGAGATTACTTTCGATCCACCATGGTCGCAAGAACTCATGAGTGAAGAAGCAAAATTGGAATTGGGAATGCTGTAGCATTTCGTATTCATATGAACAAAAAGGACTTAATTAAGTCCTTTTCTATTTTGTAAAAAGATTTACGCAAATGGCAAGACATCGACCCAAATCAATAAAGGATGAAGAAAAGACCAGTATAAGGACTTCCTTTAATGCTTTGGTGTACATTCCTCGGTTTTTTAAGGAAATCTGGAATGTCAATAAGAAACTTTTTGTCTTGTCCGCTTTTTGTCGCTTGATTGGAGCCTTACTTCCCGTGGTCATTTTATGGGTGGGCAAATTGATTATCGATGAGATTGTCACCCAAACTACAATTGAAACCACAGAGTATACTCAGCTTTGGACCTATGTAGCTATTGAATTTGGCTTGATAATCCTATCAGATCTCATTAGTAGGGCCATTTCCCTAACGGATGCTTTGTTGGGAGATGAATACAATATCGCAACCTCCGTTACCATTATCAAAAAGACCAATCAGGTGACGATTAGCCTCCTTGAAGATTCTGAGTTTTATGATAAACTGGAGCGCGCGCGTACCCAAACTACGGGTAGGGTAGGATTGATGTCTAATGTGTTGGGTCAAGCACAAAGCGCCATTTCCATTGCCACTTTGGTAGCCGGACTTGTGTATTTTGAACCCTATCTGATTATTTTGTTGGTGCTGAGTATTATTCCTTCCTTTATCAATGAAGTGAGGTTTAGCCAACAGCAGTATTCTTTGGCTAGAAGTTGGACTTCGGAACGTCGGGAATTGGACTATTTACGGTTTATAGGTGCCAACGATAAAACAGCTAAAGAGATCAAACTGTTTGGCCTTACCGATTTTATCGTAGATCGATTTCGAAATCTTTCCGAAGAATATTACCAGCTCAATAAAACCTTGGCTGTGAAACGTTCGGCTTTAGGATTTTTGTTCAATGTTTTGGGGTCTATAAGTTATTACGCAGCTTATGTATTCATTATATATCGCGTGTTGTCGGGTGTGATTACGTTGGGTGAATTGACCTTTTTATCGGGTTCTTTTAATAGGTTGATGAAGAATCTTCAGGAGTTCTTTTCAAGATTTACCCGTATTTCGGAGAGTGCCCTGTATTTAAAGGATTATTTCGATTTTATTGATATTTCCGTAGATGCCGATACAACAGAAGATGTGCCGCTTCCCAAGCATATCCAACAAGGTTTTGAATTTAAGGATGTATATTTTTCGTATCCAGATTCGGAGCGCCAAATTTTGAAAGGCGTTAGTTTTACTTTGAAAGCTGGTGAAAAGTTGGCTTTTGTGGGGCAGAATGGTGCCGGGAAAACAACGCTCACCAAGTTGCTATTACGCTTTTATGAGCCAACCTCGGGAGAAATTCTTTTGGATGGAGTAAATATCAATCGGTTTAAAAAGGCAGATTATCAGCAATTTTTTGGTGTTATTTTTCAGGACTTCTTTAGGTATGAATTCACGGTTAAGGAAAATATAGCCATTGGAGATATCAAGGAGCTTGGCAACCTTGAAAAGATTGAAAACGCGGCCCGCTTAAGTTTGGCAAACGAGGTTGTGGAAGCTTTGAGTAAAGGTTACGACCAACAGTTAGGGAAACGTTTTGTGAGTGGTCAGGAGCTTTCTGGTGGGCAGTGGCAAAAAGTGGCCTTGGCAAGAGCCTATATGAAGAATGCGGAAGTGATGATTTTGGATGAACCTACTTCGGCTTTGGATGCCAAAGCAGAGAGTGAAGTGTTTGAGCGTTTTATTGGCTTAACCAAAGGAAAGACCAGTATTTTGATTTCGCATAGGTTTAGTACCGTACGGCAGGCCGATAGAATTTTGGTATTGGAAGAAGGCCGTGTGTTGGAAATTGGCACCCATGAAGAACTCATGGCACATCCAAAGTTATACGCCGAATTGTTTACCCTGCAAGCCGAAGGCTATCAATAAAAATGTAATTTTGCGTCATGGCAGATGAAATTATAAACCGCGTAGCCAATAGTAAATTGGTAACTATAGATTTGGAAGATTTTTATCCAAAAGGCGCCCGTGTACTTTTCGATATCAAGGACTGGTTATTTCAAGAGTTGATTTTAAAGGAGAAGGACTTTCGTGAATACGTAAAGCAACACGATTGGAGTCAATATCAAGATGGTTATTTGGCTTTACACTGTTCGGTTGATGCCATTATTCCCTCTTGGGCCTATCTATTGATTGCTACTCAAGCTTCTTCATATGCTAAAAAGGTGATTGTTGGAAATCTTCAGGATTTGGAGGCGTCTATTTTTCAAGAGATCGTTTCCCAAATGGATGTAGAAGAATTTCGAGATAAACCTGTCATCATTAAAGGTTGTTCCAATAAACCAATTCCAGAAACAGCTTATACCTTGTTGGTTTCCAGATTGAATCGTGTTGCAAAATCCATTATGTTTGGGGAGGCTTGTTCTACTGTGCCGCTGTATAAAAAATAGACTTCCATCGCTTTTATTCTAGGAGGATTTCAGAAAAAACCTATTTTTGTAGGGTGTAAACCCATTTATAAAACAATCAAAATGAAGAAATTACTGTGTTCTTTGGTGTTGGTGGCTTGTGCTATGGCTACGAATGCACAAACCTTGGAGGAATTAAAAGCGGAACAAAAGGTTAAGAAAGATTCTATAAGTGACATTCAAAAACGAGTGGATGATCTACAATCCCAAATTGATGCCTTTCCAGGTTGGAAAATTGGTGCGTTTGGAGTAGTAGGAGGAAGTCTTTCTAACTTTGAAAACTGGTACGCTCAAGGAGCACCTAACAACTCTTCCGGTAATTTTGGAGGTACGGTAAATGCCTATGCCAATTTAGATAGGGAAAAGTACTTTTGGAAAAATGCCTTGAATCTGAATTTGAAATGGGTAAAGTTGGATGACAAGGACGATCCTAATGATGACGATAGTTTTCAGCCTACTACAGATGTGTTTAATGTAACGTCTTTGTACGGGTATAAGATTACAAAAAACTTGGCGGCCTCTGCCTTGATGGAATATCGAACCACTATTTTGGACAATTTTAACGATCCTGGATATTTGGATCTTGGTATTGGTGCCACCTGGACGCCTATTACGGATTTAATTGTAGTAGTACACCCTTTGAACTACAATATTGTTTTTAGTGATGAGGATACGGTTTTTGAATCGTCTTTTGGTTCTAAAATTGTTGCCGATTATACCAGAAAATTGGGGCCTATAGATTTTAAAACCAATTTATCGATGTTTTTAAGCTATAAAAGCTCGAATTTGTCTAACTGGACTTGGACCAATTCTTTCACGTATACCTTATGGAAGAACATTGGAATAGGTTTTGATTTTGGCTTGAGAAGCAACAAGCAGGAAGCTTTGAATTATGCCTTACAGCAATACGATCCACTCGTAGATACAGAACCTACATTTGATAATGTTGACAATGAATTACAGACATACTATACCTTAGGTTTGTCTTATAAGTTTTAAGGAGCTAAATATTAAAATGAAAAGAGCGCTTGTATTCAAGCGCTCTTTTTTTATTGTGCATCGTCGTAATTTTCATCATAATCTGGATACAGAAAATGGTTGTAAGGGAATCTTGTAATATGAATTTTCCTTACTTCATTGTAGACGCGTTTTCTGAAATCTTCCAAATTCTCTTTGTTGGTGGCCGAAATGAACAAAGCATTCTCTCCAATCTTGCTCATCCAAGTGGTTTTCCACTCGTCTAGAGTATAGTTTACTTTGGTGCGTTCTGCAACTAAATCATCGTCATCAAAAGGTTCTGCTTCGTAGGCATCAATTTTGTTGAAGACCATAATAGTTGGCTTATCGGCGCTGTCTATTTCATCCAAAATTTTGTTTACCGATTCAATGTGCTCTTCAAAATTGGGATGCGAAATATCCACGACATGCAGCAGTAAATCAGCTTCCCTAACTTCATCCAAGGTACTTTTAAAACTCTCCACAAGTTGAGTAGGTAATTTTCTGATGAATCCAACCGTATCACTCATCAAAAATGGCAAATTTTTTATCACCACTTTTCTAACGGTCGTATCAAGTGTAGCGAAGAGTTTGTTTTCAGCAAATACTTCACTTTTACTGATCACATTCATTAGGGTAGACTTCCCAACATTGGTGTATCCAACCAGTGCCACGCGAACCATTTGGCCTCGGTTCCCGCGTTGCACCGCCATTTGCTTATCGATTGTTTTAATCTTGGCCTTTAACAAGGCTATTTTATCCCTAACAATCCTACGGTCAGTTTCAATTTCGGTTTCTCCAGGACCACGCATTCCAATCCCCCCTTTTTGGCGTTCCAAGTGGGTCCACATTCCTTTAAGTCGCGGGAGCAAGTACTCGCATTGCGCCAATTCCACTTGGGTTCTGGCATAACTTGTTTGGGCCCTTTGGGCAAAAATGTCCAGAATAAGGTTGGTTCGGTCCAGGACTTTGCAATTCAGTAGCTTACTTATGTTTCGCTCTTGGGCAGGGGAAAGCTCGTCGTCAAAAATAGCAGTGCCTACATTGTACTCGTTAATATAGTCTTGAACCTCTTCCATTTTTCCTGTCCCTATAAAGGTGCGTGGGTTGGGCATGTCCATTTTTTGGGTAAATCTTGCCACGACTTCACCTCCAGCTGTATAGGTTAAAAATTCCAGCTCGTCCAGATATTCTTTAGACTTGGCTTCATCTTGGTCTTTGGTAATGATTCCAACTAGAACTGCTTTTTCAAGCGAAATGTCTTTCTTCTCTAACATAAATGTAATTAAAGTGCAAATTTACGCAATTGTGGGCATTTTACTTTTTATAATTTAAAGGTTATCTTTGAGAGTAGATCTTAATATTCCAAAAATCATTTCCTTTTACCATGCAGCAGACTATAGCGTTTTACAATATTGAGAATTTATTTGACGTTGAGGATAATCCGTATACCAACGATGATGATTTTTTGCCTACTTCTGACAGGCATTGGACCAAGCGACGCTACCAACGGAAAATCTACAAAATAGGCTCGGCAATTGCTAAAATAGGAAAGCAGGAAACCAAGCACCCACCAGCTATTGTTGGATTGGCAGAAATTGAAAATGATAGTGTTTTGGAGGATTTGATTCACAGCCCAGATTTAAAGCGATATGATTATGGGTATGTACATTATGATTCTCCTGATACGCGGGGAATAGATGTGGCACTATTGTATAATAAAAAGGTGTTTGAATTGACTTATTCCGAACGTTTTACGGTGTTTATTGAAGGTGAAAATGGGGTTCGGGACTATACAAGGGATATTTTGCTGGTCACGGGGCTCTTGGAAGGCGAGGAAATGCACTTTATTGTTAACCATTGGCCATCGCGTAGGGAAGGGGAAACCCAATCGGCCTATAAGCGACTGGCGGCGGCAAACATGGTCATGGAAATTTTGGATAATCTAAAGTTAAATTATGAAAATCCTAAGGTTATTATTTTTGGTGATTTTAATGATAATCCGGATAATGAGAGCATCCGTCATTTGGTGAAGCATGAATTACTTTTTAATCCAATGGAAACCTTGTTGGATTTGGAGCATGGTAGTATCAATTTTCAGTTCCATTGGAACCTGTTCGACCAGATTTTATGTTCCATCAATTTTTTGGAAACAAAGACCGGGACCCATAAGTTTGACTATGCCAAAATATTCAATGACAAGTTCTTGTCGCAATACAAAGGAAAATATAGCGGACAGCCTTACAGAACTTATGTAGGAAAGAAATATATGGGTGGTTTTAGCGATCATTTTCCAGTGTATATTCTTGTTAAAAAAATACTTTGATTACTTCGAAAATCCTACCAATTCACTTCGTCGAAGATTAATGCATTTAATCTATTATGCCAATGTTAATGGTATGTTAATAGGCATTTTTTTTATATTCGGAATCTTATTTCTGTATAGATCATAATTCAGGAATTTAATTAGCTATTAATCATTTTTAATGTTTTGTTTTTAACGCACTTTTAGTCAATGTGTTACGGGTGTGTTTTGGATTCATTTAATATAAAAATTGAATTTTATGAGAAAAATTACGCTTTGGATTTTAGCATTATTAATGGGGGTGTCCACGTTTGGGCAAATTAACATTAATGAAAACTTCGACAGTGGAATCCCAGTGGGATGGACAAGTACATTTTATGCCAGTGCTACACAATCGTGTTCAGGACAGTCGGTTAGGGATAATCTTTACAGTTTTTCTAATACAGGTAACTTGACCTCACCAAATATAGTTGGTGAGTCTAACGAGACGGATTTAACTATTAGTTTCGATTATAAGATTGTGGATTGGTCTGCAGCTACAAATGCCACTGCCGCGGGTTGGGGTAATTTTATTGTGCAATATTCTACCAATAACGGTACAGATTGGGTGGATGTAGATACCATTGATGATGAGAACCATGTTACCTCCAATGAATGTGCTAGCATGTCCTATACTGTTGCTGCCGCAGATCTTCCAGATGGCAGTGATTTTATGTTGAGGCTTAATATTACTTGGGCAGGAGGAGACTATTATATGTACTATGATAATGTAATGGCTGTTCAGGAAGCAACTGAAGCACCATCATGTAATTCTGTTTTGACCATGCCAACTGATGGGGGTGTGGATGCTCCAATCGATGGCAATATCACATGGTCTGCAGCATCGGGAATTCCTACGGGATATTATTTAACTGTAGGTACTACTGCAGGTGGGAATGATATTTTAGATAATGAAGATGTTGGGAATGTTACTTCCTACAATATTGGAGAGTTAAGCTATTCAACTCAATATTATATAACAATTACACCTTATAATAATGTTGGTACAACAACTGAAACCTGTATAGAGCAAAGTTATACAACAATGGACGATCCTACTATTATTGTGGATTGTGAAGTAGGGCCAGAAAACATTACGTATTGTTACGGAAATAATGATGATACTACTTGGTTGTTTACTTCTAGTGATGGTAGTCCATTAAGAATCACTTTTAATGCAGGGGGTATAGAGAGTTGTTGTGATGATATCATTATTTATGATGGTACGGATAACACTGGAGCCGTTTTGTATTCAGGGAATAACGGAGGAGATCTGTCTGGTTTGACTTTTGATTCTACTGGAGATTCTCTGTTTGTTGAAATTGACTCTGATGGATCTGTAAGCTGTTCTTCGGGTAGTTTTTGTTGTTCTACAGAGTGGGACTTCACTGTAATGTGTGCAACCTGTGTCAATCCAAGTGCAACATATGCAGTGGTACAAGATTGTGTAAATGGTCCTCAGTTTTTTGTAGAGGCTGATATTACAGATTTAGGCTCTGCAACGTCATTGACCATTACAGATGACCAAGGAAGTGATGCTCAAACAATAACCGAAATAGGAGTGGTTTCATTTGGACCGTTTGACAATGGAACTGAAGTTGTTATTACGGTAAGCAATGATGAGGATACCAATTGTATTATAAACAGTCCAAGTTTAACGCAAGACCAATGTGAATTGAATATTGTGGATTGTGAAGAAGGACCTTTAGAGCTTAATTATTGTTATGGAAACAACGATGATACGGCTTGGTTGTTTGAATCTACGGATGGAAGCCCTATTAGAATTACTTTTAATGGTGGAGGTATTGAAAGTTGTTGTGATGACATTATTATATATGATGGTGCTGATAATACTGCGCCAGTGTTATATTTCGGTAACAATGGAGGTAATCTAGCAGGTTTGACTTTTGATTCTACTGGAGATTCAATGTATTTTGAAATTGATTCGGATGGTTCTGTAAGTTGTGCCTCTGGAAGTTCTTGTTGTACGACAGAATGGGATTTCACTGTTATGTGTGCAACTTGTGTGAATCCTTCGGCTACTTATGAAGTTGTAAGTGATTGTGCCAACGGCGCTCAGTTTTTTGTAGAGGTAGATGTTACCGATATAGGTTCTGCAACCTCTTTGACAGTGTCCGATAACCAAGAGAGCGATGCTCAGGTTATTACAGAGATTGGATTATTGTCTTTTGGTCCATATGATAATGGAACTGCTGTTGAAATTACGTTAGCTAATGATGAAGATACCAATTGTATCATTACTGGTCCTTCATTGACTCAGGAGTTTTGTTTAGATAATTATGTGGACTGTAGTGAAGGTCCTTTGGTTGGTACGTATTGTTATACAAATGGAGATACCAATATTATAACGTTCACGAGTAATGATGGAACGCCTCTTAACTTAACATTTAACTCAGGTACTGTTGAAAGTGGATGGGATGAATTACATGTGTATAATACTGACGGAACAGAAATGACTCCAGCAGATTATTATGGAAATGGAGGTGATCTTTCTGGTTTGACTTGGCAATCTGAGGGGGATACCATTTCCTTTTGGATTGAAGCCGACGGTATCTTTAGTTGTAGTTCAGGTAGTGAGACTACGATAGAATATACCGTATCTTGTGCTACTTGTATCAATCCTCAAGCTACTTATATGGTTGTGGATGATTGTGACAATGGGGATCAGTTCTTGATTGATGTGGATGTGACAAGTTTAGGGGATGCTACTTCTGTTACAATTACAGATAATCAGGGTACCACAGGGGTACAAGTTACCGAAACTGGAGTTACTCAATTTGGTCCATATCCATTCCTTACGGATATCGTAATTACTATTAGTAATGACCAGGATGTAAATTGTATTATAAATAGTCAGGCAATTCAGGTTATGGCTTGTCCACCAGATAATGATAATCCTTGTAACGCCACTGTAGTTGAAGTTAATGATAATGATTCTTGTGATTTGACAACTTCCGGAACGGTTCTAGCTGCTACACCTTCTGGTGTTCCTGCTACAGCTTGTGGAGGCGATCCAGATGACGATGTATGGTTCGAATTTACAGCGCTTAACGAAGTGCAATTAATTACATTACTTAACATTTCAGGAGGTACATTTAATTTAGATCATGCGGTTTATGAAGGAACTTGTGATGGATTGGTAGAGCTTTACTGTTCTAACAATGCCGCGAGTGTGACGCCTGAATTGGTAGTAGGAGAAACTTATTATCTACGAGTATTCTCTTTCAGTTCTAACGAAGAAACAACCACGTTTGATTTATGTATTAAGGAAGCTCCAGAAAATACGGTATGTGAAAATGCAACACCTTTCTGTGGTGAAGGAGGAGCTCTTTATGCATCCAATGTTATCGGAATCCCTTCTACGGGGCAAGTTGCTTGTTTAGGAAGTATTCCTAATCCAACATGGAATGTGCTTCAAATTGGTGAGTCCGGACCAATCAATATTCAAATTGTCCAAAACACCCAATTTGATGAAGATGGCAACCCTACAGGGACAGGTCTAGATGTTGATTTTGTACTTTGGGGGCCGTTCGATAATGAAATTGATTATTGTGACTTGGATCTGTTGGTAGACTGTCCAACTTGTCCAAACAATACTTGGAATCCAGATTTCTATCCTTTTGGAAATATTGTAGACTGTAGTTATTCAGCTGCTTCTGTAGAAAATGTAACGATCGATAATGCTATTGAAGGGGAAATCTATGTATTATTAGTAACCAATTTTAATGGTGGTGTAGGAACCATTCAAATAGAGCAGACCAATGCGAGTGTTGATGGTTCTGGTTCCATTACTTCGGAGATTGAAGTAGAGTTGGGAGAGGACCAAAGTTTCTGTGGATTCCCTGAATATGTTTTGAATGCTGAATCTCCTTTCGCTGATACTTATGAGTGGTATGCTGATGGATTTATCATTGAAGGAGAAACTTCTGCTAGTTTAACAGTAACTGAGACGGCAACTTACACTGTAATTGCATACGACGAGAATTGTGATACACAGGCACAGGATGAAGTAACTATAGTTTTGGGGTTAGAGGCAATTGCCAATGATGTGGAAGATATCATTACTTGTGATGATGCTTCAGGTGATGAAATTGAAGATTTCGATTTGGAAATGCAAACTTCCGGAATATTGGCTGGTCAAGATCCATCCTTATTCGATGTAACCTATTATGCAAGTTTAGATGACGCCCAAGCAGGAATCAATGCTTTGTCGTCTCCTTATTCCAATATTACGAACCCTCAAACTGTTTATGCGAGAATAGAGGATGCCAATGCAACGTTCTGTTTTGATACCACGTCTTTCGACTTGGTGATTTCGGGGCCTACCCCAACAGTTACCGATACAAGCTATAATTTGTGTGATGATGAATCCGGAGATGGCGTTGAAAGTTTTGACTTAACCTCTATAGATGCTGATGTTTTGAATGGTCAAGATCCTTCCATTTATATTGTGTCTTACTATGCAAATGAAGCAGATGCAGAGGCGGGTACCAATGCATTGGAATCTCCATATGAGAATACTAGTAATCCTCAAACAATCTATGTAAGAATTGAAAGTAATGTAGCTTATGATTGTTACTCTGTTGGTGAAGTGGTGCTTGCAGTGGATGCCGTACCATATGCTTCATTCAATACGGATGAGGTTGCTTATGAAGTTTGTCCTAATGCAACTGTGCCTATTGAAATATCTTTAATTCTTGAAGAAGGCTTCACAGCTGATGAGGTAACTGTGGAATGGTCTCAAGATGGTGGCTTGATAGCAGGAGAGTCAGGATTAACCTTGCCAGTTTTAACTCAAGGGACTTATACCGCTGTAGTGACAAGTAACGCTTCGGGCTGTTCTTATGAAGTATCTGCAGATGTGATTGAGTTGGAAAATTGTATCATTCCTCAAGGGATCTCACCAAACGGAGATGGTATGAATGATAACTTTGACTTGAGCAGTTTTAGGGTAAGCAAGATCGAAATCTTCAACCGTTTAGGAACCTTGGTATATTCTAAGAACAACTATACCAACGAGTGGTACGGCCAGACCAACGATGGTGAGGACCTTCCTGTCGGGACGTACTTCTATACCATGGAGTACGAAGAGGGTAAAACTCGTAGCGCTTGGGTATATATCAACAAATAAGAACAAACTAAGAACTAACGCAATAATTAATAGCAGATGAAAAAACTATGCTTAATTGTAGTCCTGTTTATCACGGCATTTATGCAGGGTCAACAGGACCCACAGTACACGCAGTACATGTACAACATGAACGTAGTGAACCCGGCGTATGCGGGTTCGAAGGAGGCTCTTAGCCTAGGGGTGCTCTACCGCTGGCAGTGGAGCGGCATCGATGGTGCGCCACGCACGGGTACCTTCTTCGGCCACGCGCCCATCGGGAGCAATATGGGGCTTGGGCTGTCGTTCATCAACGACCAGATCGGTCCGGTTATGGAGAACAACGTCTATGCCGATTTCTCGTATACCCTAAAGCTTGGCGGTGAGCACCGTTTGGCGTTCGGGATCAAGGCCGGGGCGACCTTCCACGACATCGGCCTATTGGACGATGTGTCCGTGATCGATGAGAACGACCCGTTCTTCTCTGAGAACATCAACAGCACCACGCCGAACATCGGTGCGGGAGTGTTCTACTACACGGAGCACTACTATGTTGGCTTTTCCGTGCCCAACATGCTGAACTCGGTGCACCTTGATGCCGATGGCTACGAGCTTGGCTCAGAGGTGAGCCACTACTTTTTGACGGGGGGCTATGTGTTCGAGGTATCGGACAACACGAAGCTGAAGCCCTCGTTCATGGTGAAGTCCGCCTTTTCTGCGCCGACGTCTTTTGACGTGAACGTGAACGCGCTGTTCTACGACCGCTTCGAGATCGGGGCCTCGTACCGATTGGACGATTCGTTCTCGGGATTGGTGAACTTCGGCATCACGCCGAACCTTCGTATCGGTTATGCCTATGACGGGGTGACCTCCGACA
>NZ_LBIO01000050.1 GCF_001280505.1 Mangrovimonas sp. TPBH4 | reverse complement strand
CTTAAAGGGATCTTAATTTTGTTTACCTCCCATAGACACATCGATTTATCAAGATAAAGCCCCCCTTTTTCCATACATTTTTCATCAATGAAATACATAGGTTTTGAGAAATTAAACGGCGGTTTTTGAAAATTTAACTTACGCCATCCTCCTGTAACAATATTTTTATTTTTATCCAGATTTAGGAAAGAAGTTGTTAAAAGATATTTACTATTACTTTGTTTTATATTTATCAACGCCTTGTAAATATTATGGTTTGACAAATGAACTAAGCAATCT
This sequence comes from Mangrovimonas sp. TPBH4, assembly GCF_001280505.1. GTDB lineage: Bacteria > Bacteroidota > Bacteroidia > Flavobacteriales > Flavobacteriaceae > Mangrovimonas_A. The sequence continues at coordinate 234,592 of NZ_LBIO01000050.1, read as the reverse complement.
CTACAAAAAATAAGATCAACTTTTGGTAATTTATCTTTTGTCAAGTCTAGATTTATAAATTTTTTATTTTCCTCAGAATAGTTTATTCTATTTAGTTCAATTAAATCAGACACTATATCAGCCCCTGTATAATTTATCCTTTTAAAATCTAGAACTTGCATCCAATTAAAATCACCACAAGGAATATCAAGCATTGATTTTATTTGAAATTGTTTCAATACTATCTCTAATTCCTTTACTAGAAATCTTGTATGCACTTTTTCAGAACCACCTCCAGACAGACTCTCTTTACTATCCCAGTAATTAGTTTTATAAATATTAGTAAAAGTTTCTTCTATTGGTTTACAGTTGGAAATATTTGAAATTCTAAAATCATTTAACCGATTTTTAAGTTTTGTTGGAATTATCTTTTTAATTATTTTTTTTATAATCATTTTCTTTTTATTGAACTCATCTAAAAAAATTCAAATCTAAAAATCAATAACAATATATGTAAAGCATCATATATATTTTTTTTAGCAACGTCATTCAATAATTTCAACTTCTGTTTTTTGTTTGGGCAATGGTTAACAAAAATTTTTTTGTGATTTTCCCATTCGCTTTTATAAATAAGATTACGTTCTGACTTGTCAAATTTATTTTTACCCCAACTCAATAAAGATTTTGTTAATTTTCTATATAACAACACCCAGGCAATCGGTGTATTTTGCCTTTTTGAAGACATGGTAGAATGATGCAATCTAACATAAGCTAAAACTTCATTTATGGCATAAAATTCAAAGTAATAACTTACACGCCTCCAAAACTCCCAGTCTTCTGCAATAGTAAAATCAGGATTAAAATACCCAACTTTATCAAATACAGCCTTTTTTAATAATGGCACAATAGAAGCAGTTCTATTCTTTATTAATAGTGCATTGAATATCTGGCCATGATTAAAGCCACGATGGGACTTCACATTACCCGTTTTCACACCTTCTTTTGTTATATACTCTGTATCTCCCGTTACAATAAACACTTCAGGATAATTATTAAATATATCGATTTGTTTTTCTAATTTTTCAGGTATCCAAATATCATCATCATCACAAAATCCTATTAAATCGCCTTTAGCCTTTTTTAAGCCATAATTTCTAGAATCAGGTTGGCCAGAATTAGACTTATAATAGTATTTGCATAAGTAAAATTTGTTGCATATTTCTCTATTTTTTACTGCAATATCATCTTCTGAACCATCATCAATCACTATTATTTCTAAATTAGAATACGTTTGAGTTTGAATACTTTTCAATGTTTTCATCAAAAAGTCATTACGGTTGTAGGTTGTAATTATCACACTAACCAATGGTACTTTTGAATTATTGAGCATAACTTTATAGTAGATAAATCAAAGTAAAATGAATGAGATAATCATACACTTTTGAATAGGCAAACTTGGTAAACATCCATAAATATATTCTTATTTTTCACCTTTACAGCTATTCTTTTTAGATCTTCTCTAACAAAGCCAGTTTTTTCAAATAAGTTATTCAATTCATCTTCTGAAATCCAATCTTCAATTGGCTGAATAGAACTAGTATATTTATTCCATTTCTTTTGAATTTCCTTTCTTGGAGTCGTTATGATACAAAACCCTTGAGGTTTCATAAGTTTATGTATATCGTATAAAAAGAATTCTTTTTCTAAATTTGGAATATGCTCAATAACTTCTGAAGAAACCACCAAATCAAATTTATTCTTAAACCCCCTTTTTAATAGTTCTTTGGTACTACCAATCTCAAAATGCAATTCAGGAAAAATTTGGCGGGCATAACTAACGACACTTTGAACAGGTTCTACGCCTATGACATTGCCATAATCTGTTAATAAATTTGAAAGCCAACCTCTACCACATCCCAAATCCAATATATAAAAATCTTTCTTGTCTTTTTTAATCTTACAGATATAATCCTCTATAATTTTCCAACGATTAGATTCATCTCTATTAGGCTCCTTTGTATTCCAACTGGAGTTTTCCACAAACAGTTTGTAATAAAATTCATCGTCTGAAAGCTCTTGCCTTTCATTTGCTTTACTTAAAGTAAAAAACCTTTTATATATCTTTGACAAATTCAAAATAGGAATAATATTACAATCTTTTTATTTAAAATAAATTTACTATATAGATATTGAAGTATGTTATTCATAGTTTAATTCCATTTAAAATATTGCTTTATCTTAATGATGAGATACCTTAAAAAACTCTCATCCTGATATTTAAGGGCATAATAGCATCCAAAGAAAATAATCCCCAATTTAGTACGATGCCCCAATTCTATTTTACGATGCTGCTTTAAAGCGGCTTTATAATCTTTATGACTTATCAAGTTAGGAAATTCTTTTCTAAAATCCTTCAACAATTGGCGGCTGGCCTGATGCTGTGAAGCCTTATCTCTGGTCACAGAAGTGTTCGTAAGCCCCCTATTCATATACACTAATACCCTAGGAATCCCATACACTTGGGACACCAAGCTAAACCGCAACACATAATCCCAATCTACATTAAAGTTCCCATAGGTATTGCGAAAGTATAAACCCGCTTTCTTATGTACCGATTTTCGAAATAGCATACAGGTATTGACTACTTTAAGCTGATGCTCATACAAATATAAAAACAAGTCCTCCCCTTGGGGAAATTCCTCCTTCCGCACCAATAAGCCTGGAAACAATACAGGTGTTCCTGCCCCTCTAAACTCGGCAATCCCAGATACCAAGCCTACTTCAGGATTGGCCTCCAAAACGGCGACCTGCCAGGCCAATCGTTCAAGCACATACACATCATCCTGTTCTGCCATGGCAATCAAGTCGATCCCAGGAGAAACCGACGCCAACAACGCATTGACATTATGGGCAAGGCCTAAATTTTGAGGGTGTTCTATAATTCGAATTCGGGTATCTGCAAAACTTTCAGCAATCCCTTTGGAACCATCCTTCGTGCCGTCAATCCCAATAAGCAACTCAAAATCCGTAAAAGTCTGGGCCAACAAACTTTCCAAAGTCGCTCTTAAAGTTCGCTCCCCATTATACACTGGAAGAAGAATGGCCACCTTGGGCTGCTTATGTTGCATAGAACTGTCGTTTGAAGTTTACCAAAGCCTTAAAAAAGGGATGGTACAATTTTAACAATTTCCATTGGCATTTAGGGTGCAAATACCAAAAGAGTTTCTGGTAATACCGTTGGTATAACAACGTCCTATCCGGAAGATCCCTGGTTTTATTGACATTGCTGGCCTGAGCTTGATGCAACCGGAACCCTGCCAAAGGAGCATCTATAAACCCGACTTTGTATTGGCTCATAACTCGATACCAAAACTCACAATCCAAAGTCTGCTCCAATTCGGTATCAAAATACCCCACCCGCTCAAAAACAGCCTTCCGCAACAAAACCACCGTAGGCTCGCCTACTTTGTTTTTGGGCGAATTAAGAAACTGTCGGTCTCCCAAATACTGCCGCCCCTCTCGTATCCCAGCAACCTCTGTAAAAGATCCCCAATACTGCTGCAAATCCCCATAATAGGCCATAAATGCGTCTAGTCCTTCCCGCTCTGAAGGTGCATACAAAAAATCCCGTTTGCAATACACCAACCCCACTTCGGCGTCCCTCTGCATCCAAGCCATCTGTTCAGAGATACAATTATGATACAGCACATCATCCTGAAACAAAAATTTTATAAACTCCCCCTTAGCCTTCTTAACACAATGGTTCCAATTGGCCCCAATCCCAGAGGGTGTATGTATATAAACATGAATTGGAATTGATGTTTTTACTCTAAATGATTCAACGATAGCAACAGTATCATCCAGAGAACCATCATCTGAAACTACAATTTCTACATTGGGATAATCTTGCTTAAGAGCCGATTCCATGGCTTCATCCACATAAGCTGCCCCATTATAAGTAGGTATACAAATGGAGACTAAAGGTTGGGGCATACTCATAGTTTTTGTAGTTTCCGAAGGACTTGTACACCATAAAATGCAAAGGTTCTAACAGCTTTAACATTATAGCGCATAAGGTTGTTACCATTAATATAATGTGTATACTTATGGCGATGGTATGTTGAAAAGTCATTATGTAATATGTCGCCTTTAATACAACTAATAGGCATCTTCATTTTATAAATACTATAGGCCAATGACAATTGGTCACGCCTACTATACTTTAAAGTCTGTTCCCACCAAAAACGCATAAATACCTTGGGGTCAATCTTTGATTTCACATGATAATTTCGCACCAGGATGCCTGTGGCGTACATACCTTCATGGGCAGGCATGCCATTAAAAAAACATACCAAAACCTGCTTTAAAATCCGTAATGAAAAGTCCTTGCCCACCCGAATGCAACTCATGGCTTCACTATAAAAGTCATCCCGGTTGGGGTGTGAAAAAGTGGTTAAAAACGTTGGTTGACTCAAGCTTATCAGGTCTTTTATTTTCGTTTCATTGAGTTGAATATTGGCATCATGCCAAATAACATAGTCATATGGCTCCAGGATGGGATCTCCCATAATTTTATAATAGCGGGCGTTTTTTGCTACATCCTGAAACTGTGGGGTTCTCAGTTCCAATCTATAGGGAGCGACCTCAAGCTCAGGATTGTCCGAAAACACAAAATAATCAATACTGCGGTCTTCCCTGGCATTCAAAGGCGCTCGTAACACATCTTTATCCCCATACAAGGCAGTATACACCGCTATTTTCATCCTTTAACGTGTTTGAGTTCTAGCAGCAGCGTATAATACAACCCCTTCCCTCCTAATTCCCTATAGAAAACCTTATGGACTTCCTTTAGAGGGGATCTCTCTGCCCTTGGTAATTTTCTCATCATACGGTAACATCGGTACAACAAAAACTGCCTAACCTTTTTATTGGCACCATCCTTAATATCCTGGTAAGTATACCAGTAGGCATAAAAATAGCTCAAATAAGCGGCATGCTTATCGTGCCTCAGCCCTGCTCTGATGGATTGTTCATGATAACGCCTCAAAGACAATGTGTTATCAATAAAAATGGCGTTCTCACTTTTACAGGTCAGCTTGCTAAAATAGTTATATTCTTGACCACTTTGTAGCTGTTCATTAAACTGTAAAGACCTGGCTAAAGTAGTTTTAATACAAACGTCCAAAGTAAGCCAAACAGTCTTGTGTGTAATATAATTGAAGGCAGATATCTCCGAAGATTCAAAACAATATTGCGCTTCCATACAATCGTTATTTTCTGGATGGTTAAAGTATTTCGTTTTGGCAATCACATAATCACAATTAGCTGCTTCAATTGTCTTTATTTTTACTTCCAAATGATCAGGCGTCATCAGGTCATCGCTATCAAAAAAAACTACATAAGCACCCTGGGCTTGCCTTAAGCCAATATTTCTACAGGCATTGGCACCTTTAGGGCTTGTTTCTGGTCGCATAAAAAGCTTGAAACGGGCATCTTTTTTTCTGTATGATTTTATGACTTCCACTGAAGCATCGCTAGAGCCATCGTCTACCAACACACACTCCCAGTTGGCATAAGTTTGTTTAATAATGGAGTCAAAGGTCTCCCCAATCAAATGAGAACGGTTATAAACAGGGATGATGATTGAAACCAAGGTTTCCATAAAATTAATAATACATACTATTTCAGCGAATATACACATTCTAGAAAGAGTTGTAATATATTTATCACTAGAAGGGAAGTACAATTTCGATAAAAATTAAATAAATTTATAAATCAAGAAGACGTAGCTACGACTTTTTAAGATAATTACCTTTCAAAACCATCAATGAAAAAAATCAACAAAGAAAAACTTCAATTTAGAAGACAGTTTTTAATTGGAAAAACTCCATTCCAACCTAATCAATATTGGAATAACCACAAATTGACAAACAACCACTACCTTTCACATCATATTGATTTACCATTCTATACAAAATCGGTAAACGATATTACCATTTCAATTTTAGGTATTATTTTAAATCCATTATCCCCTACAGATGACGAAAAAATAATTCTTGAATCTTTGCTTAACAATGCAACAGATCTTAAGTCACTTTTTAATAGTACTCTACACTTATCTGGCAGATGGATTATTATCTTCCAAAACCATAAAGACACTTTTCTATTTACAGACCCTTGTGGATTTAGACAAATTTTTTATTTGAAGGACAAAACTGATTTTGCCTGTGGTTCACAACCTGAAATAATCAAAGCCTGCAATCTATTTGACATTAAAATCGATCCTTTACTCAATGCCATAACAAAAAACAAGGATTATATTAATACTGAAGGGATGTGGGTTGGTTCAAAAACAATATACTCAAATGTATATCACTTAATGCCTAACCACTTTTTAGACCTTAAAAACCAAAGCCAGTCAAGATTTACATTTCAACCTAGAAGACAAGTAAGCGAAGAGGAAATTATTAAAAACGTTTCAACTCTTCTTCAAGGAACCATTGCAGCCATTACTTATAGATATAATGCAAAACTAGCACTTACCGCAGGATGGGACAGTAGAGTTTTGCTAGCTGCATCAAAAAAAGAAGTTTCAAAACTAGCTTACTTTACTGATAGGAAAGGTGTCATCAGCATTGAACATGCAGATGTTTGGGTACCTCGTTTATTAACAAAAAAACTTCATTTGAAATATAAAGTTATAAACTCTCACAAAAAAATTCCTTCTTCAATAATTGATTTATTGTCCCAAAATATAACCGATTCTAGAATTTTACCTAAGACAAGAATGATTTATTATAACTTAATCAAAAATGATTTTAGAGTGAATATCAACGGTAACGGTAGTGAAATATGTCGTAACTATTTTGATAAATATAGCACATTATCAGAAAGCGAATTAACCCCTAAAGTTTTAATAGGCCTGCTAGGATATAAGAATACAAACCCTTTTTTTGAAAATGAAATTAATATATGGCTACAAAACTTACCCTCACTGGAAAAAGAAAATTTTGGTATACTTAACTTGCTATATTGGGAACATAAATTAGGAAATTGGGGAGCCAAATATCCTTCCGAGCAAGATATTTCAAACGAGGAAATTAGTCCTTTTAATTGCCGGCTTATAATCGAGCTATTATTATCATGTAAACCGAATTCGAGGATAGCACCAAACTATTTGATTTACAAAAAACTGATTAATCACATGTGGCCAGAAACATTAAACGTTCCTATTAACCCTGGAACGAAACCTAATGTGGCATCACAATTAAAAAGAAAGATAAAATTGACGTTGTCATATACCTCAACAAGAATCTTTAATTTAAATAGAGAATTTTGAATTATTGAAAACTATAACAGAATATAATAACACAAAACACCCATATATTGATTAATTATTTAACCTTGCAATAAACTATAAACTAAAATGTTAATCTCAGTACATATTCCCAAAACTGCCGGAAGAAGTTTCAGAACCTTATTAAAATCCAAATATAACGACAACTTGGTTGATGATTATAGTGATAGCCCTTTGAATCACAGTATGGAACAACAACATTTAATGGCCGAAAAATTCAACAAAAAATATACCTTATATTATAATTGGAAATATAAGCTAAAAAATACCCAATGTATCCACGGCCATTTTCTCCCTTATAAATACAACTATCATTACGGTAAAAAAAACCATCAGTTTGTCACCTGGCTTAGAGAGCCCATCGATAGAATGGTTTCACATTATTTCTACCGACAAAAAATGTATGAGAATACCGTTGGCACAACGAAACAAAAAATACATTACAATTATAACAGTTTTGAGGAGTTTTGTTTTTCCGACAAAATGAGAAACCCATACCATAAATTCTTTTATAAATTCCCTATTGAGCAATTTGATTTCATAGGCATTGTTGAGCATTTTGACATAGACTATACTTTCTTCGCAGAAACATTTCTCAATTTAAAAATTGACAATGTAGTTAAGTCAAATGTTACTCGAGAAAAAAGAGTCCTACCTTGCCTTGCTGATCCAGAGTTTTTACAACGTGTAAAAGATTTCCACGATTTAGATTACCAGATATATAATAAAGCTCTTAAAATTAGAGCGAACAGATAGTCTCGCAATTAACCAACACTCTTCTTTATAAAAAAAGTAAATGAAATCATTTCAACTTCATTAAGTTAATCAAAACCAACGATGTCTTAAACAATTGCACATCCTTTAATTTCACAAGCACCTTTTTACCTATACCCAATGCTGCTTCTAAAGAATTCAAAAAAGTTAGCGGCATGGTTTTTACTGTCAAATACCTTTAAAGCTTTAGCTTTAGCTCTGCCCGTCATGACCCGCATCTTTTCAGGATCCATAGCAATAGCTGTTTGCAACATGGTACTTAGGGCACTGTCTGAAAACTTATCATAAAACAAGACTTCGTCCTCAGAAAACACCTTCTGTAATTGAAGATGATCTGGTACCACTGCCAATTTTCCAGCCAACACAGCTTCTATCAATACATTGGGCAGGCCTTCAGACCAACTGGTCAACACAAATAGAGAAGCCTGGTGCATGACCTTGGCAACCACTTGTTGAGGTTGTTTACCCAACAGTTCAACACTATCGCCCAGCCCCAACTTCTTTATTAAAAACAATAGCTTTTCCTTCTCAGGACCGTTGCCTATGATTCTTAATTTTAAATCTGGAATAGTCTTTCGAACCAAAGCAAATTGCTGTATCAATTCTCCAAAATCCTTGATCCAATGCAATCGACCTATGGCCACAATAATTGAACCCTCTGAAATCGTGTTATGGTCTTCATTTACTTTCCAAGTGTTGCAGTTCGCAGGGGTATAGATAAGGTTTACAGGACAATTATAAATATAATTTTCTTCAAGTTCAGTTTTCACGCTTTCACTAACCACATGAATCCCCGAGGCCTTTTGCAAAACCCTAGTCAATTGGGCTTTATAGGTCCGATCAAATAACGGTCTGATAAATAAATCTGTTCCTCTCAAACTCACCGTAAAAGGAATATTAAGTTTTTCCAGCAAAGGATAGTAAGTTACTGCCGACCATCCAAAATGACAATGGATAAGATCTGGTTTAAAACGCTTAATGGTAGCCAAATTAAAATAATCGACATAGATATCCGGCACTTTTTTAAACAGTTTACCAAGCCCTAATACAACTAGTGGAAGATTGCCTTTGGTTAAGCTGTTTAAAGCGTCCTCCCTTATTTCTTGAGTCTTCTTTTGAGGATGCATCAACAGTACCTCATGCCCTTCCACTTCTTGTAGAGCCTCAAGGTGCGTCCATATAAATGATTCCGGATGGTATGAGGTGGATATCTCTAAAATCTTCATCCTTTTAGATGGTTAAACAATTGCTTTGTACCCATATTATTTTTATGAAACAGATAAAAACCAATTCCTTTTAACTTTTGTCGATTATGCAAATATTCCAAAATGATACCACTGTTTATTTTTTTTACAACCTCCTCAATTTTTGCAGAGTAGTCCGGATGCTTAGCCTTAAATACTAAAAAATTATATTTTTTGTTTTGCAACTTTCTTACTCTGTCCAAACCATTAAAGATGCCCGCTTGATGCTTCCTATAGCTAGCTGTTACACCTTCCAAATATACGGCCTTACCTTCATGCGTATCTGCTAACAAATGTGCCCACAAGGCCCAATCACCAAACACATAATCCTTTATAAAACCATAATCTTTTAGTGCATCAGTTTTAAACACTGCAGTACAACTAATAATGGGGTTGACATTTTGCAAGAAATCCAATATTCCAATAGTCTTCCCCTCTGCAGGCAACATTTCCTTTTTCAACAGCACTCCCCCTTCATTTACAAAACTAGCATTAGTACAACAAATTACATATTCTGGATTCGTTTTTAAAATCTGCAATTGATTTTGAAGCTTAAATGGGTCTACCCAAAAATCATCACCCTCACATAGGGCAATATATTTCCCCTTAGAAAATTTTAAGGCTGTCAAAAAGTTGGGCTGTACACCAATATTAACTTGATGACCAATATAGTTTATAAGATTTCCATTTAAGTGGTTGTTTTTATAATCTTGAACAACCGAACTGGTTCGATCTGAAGAACAATCATCTGCCACAATCAATTCCATCTCGAAATCAACCTGTTGTCCTAGTACGCCTTCAATAGCTTGGGCAATATAATGTTCATGGTTATAAGCCAACATAATTACACTAACCTCTATCATACTAATGTTTTCTCCATTTTATACATCTGTCCGTCCTCTCCTATAACCTTAAAACCAAATTTGTCATAAATCCTAATGGCCTTATCATTGCTTTTTAATACCTCCAAACGATAACCCCTAAATCCTTTTTGTTTCAATTTTTCTATTGAGGCATCCAATAATTGACTCCCAATCCCTTGCCCTCTTGCCATGGAAGATACAGCCAACATGGAAAGATAAGCTATCTTACTATCCTCTTGATTATCATAATAGGCTATGAATGCATTTAAAACTCCACCTTCACGCAGTGGAATAATCGTAGCGTTTTCCAGTAATTTATCTACATAGGGTTCAACATCTCTTGGCACTACGGATAATCCTGTATTGGCATCTATTGCCTTTAAAAAAGCGATAAATTCCTTTCTCATATCAAAGAATACATTTCTAAAAAATCATTGATGTCATCTCTTGAATTGAACATCATAACATCTATAATAGAAAGATTAGCTTCAAATTCCTTAGACCATTGTTCATAACAAATTGTACCGGTCTTTAAAAATTTCAAATCAACTCCCCTAACCTTAAAACTGATGGGATCATATAATTCTTGACCTCCTATAGCATTGACATAGGTGGTCGCTCCAACATTTTTAGAAATTTGTATCAACCTATCTTCTTTTACCAAATGTTCAGTTTCAGAAAAGCAATAGGAACTAACCTTAAATTTAGTGGTGACCCCCAAATATTCTGAAACTAAATAAACACTCTTCATCGCTAAATCTGCAATCGTATGATAATTTGACTTCATAAAAAGATGTTCCAACAAAGGATAAACATCCTCAAAATAGGGTGCCTTTCCATAAGCTTGGCTTATGGTATTTAAAAACTTCTGTTGAGCTTTAGCATCAAAAAAGACTTCAGTTTTGTTTATTTTTTTATGTTGGCTTACCTCCTTACATGGTATTGTAAAATTAAACCTTTTGTTGTTTACCAATATTGAATTCCGGTTAATGAATCCCTTTTTAATAAAATTTACGTCATCGTAAAAAACAAAAAGGTCTACTGCTTTGATCAATTGAAAATAACCAATATAGGGAAACACGTAAGGCTGCATTATCGCTATTTTCATATAGCTGATTTTATTATAGCAAGAAGCCTATCTTGTTCCTCGGCTTCTAGATTTAAATACAATGGCAGACAAAGAATTCTTTCAGCAATACTATTGGCCAAATCGCATACCTTAGAATTAACATAAGGTAACATCGTTAAAGATGGATAAAAATACCGCCTAGGGGATATGTTCTGCGCTTCCAAGGCTGCTTTAACTCTTAACAATTGTGCCTCACTTTCAAAAATTATTGGAAAATAACTATAATTCCATTGGGTACCCTCCCGCAACCTTAATACTTGTAGAGGCAACCCACTAAAAAATTCTCGATACAGCGAAACTGAAGCCTTTCTGCTTTCCATAATACGGTCAAAATAAGGAAACACCGCCAAGCCCATAGCGGCTTGAGGTTCACTCATTTTGGCATTGATCCCCAAACCATGGAAAGCTTCTGGCCCATCATGCCCAAAATTATGATGGGAATACATCGTATCATAATATTCCGGCCTACAAAACAAAGCGCCCCCTTCTCCTGTATGAAACAACTTCGTAGCATGAAAGCTACAGGTACTCACATCCCCATAATTAAAGAGACTCTTTCCTTGATATTCCACTCCAAAACAATGGGCAGCATCATAGAGAACCTTTAAACCATTCCTATCTGCAATAGCCTGAATAGTTTCCACATCGCAAGGATTCCCAAACACATGGGTAGCCAAAATGGCCGAAGTCTTTGGCGTAATGGCAGCCTCTATTTTAGTCTCGTCTATAGTCAGATACTCTGGGTGAATATCCACAAATACCGGGGTACAACCCTCCCAAACAATACTGCTGGTAGTGGCCACATAGCTAAAAGGCGTAGTAATAATTTCCCCTGTTAAGCACAGTGCTTTTATGGCAATCTGCAAAGGTAAGGTCCCATTGGTCATGGCAATCATATTGGGCACGCCCAAATAAGCTTTGAGTGTAGCCTCCAATTCCTTGACCAAAACACCGCGATTGGTCATCCAGCCCGTATCCCAGGCCCTTTGTAAAATATTTTGGTATTCCTCCTGAGGAGGCAAAAAGGTTTTGGTTACGTTAATCAATAGGTTAGTTTTAAATTATTCATTATGAAGTATACCTTTAATTTCATGATTTAAAAGTAAAGAATATTTAGTTGCCCCATCACTATTAAGATGCGTCAAGTTTTTAAAATCCTTTACCGTAAACTTAGGATTATTTTGATGATTACTATATAAGATTCTTTCTGATGCATTCATTAAACTATCCCGGTATCTATGCATGAGTCCACTTTTCACATTCTTCTCAAGCGCCTTCATCTTTAAATAGCTAGGAGGCGCCACTAAAACTACCCTAATATTGTTGTTCAAGCAATAGGCAATCATACGATCAAGTGTCCTAAAATTCCGGTTGAGATTATGAAATGTTTCCAACTCCTGAAGTTTTTGCAACTCTTTGTTAGAGACTGTTTCTAAAACTTCAACATTATAGTTACAATCAAACATCTCGCCTGGAAAATCATTTACAATAAAACCATTATTGGAAAGTATATAACGATACCCTGAAGGATCCAATTCTAGTTTCAAATAGTTATTGAAAAAAGTTGGAGAAGAAAAGTAAAGGGATAATTTGTTCATTAAATTCAATGAATTTAAAGAGGCTCCATAATGCCTGTAATACCAAGGCAGTCTAAAATAATTACTTCCTACCCGGTTATTGATTGTAAGGTAGTCAAATTCAAAAACAACAGCCTTTATGTTGGGCATTTGAGGCACATACTTAAAAAACAACAAGGAATCTAACTGATAGTCTTGACCTCCATACGCCAAATTGACCAATTGTAAATCAAAATCATAAGGATTAATAGCATTTTGATTATGGGAAGACCCAAAAACCACAAGTTCAGCATCGTTTAGATGATCTTTTAAATATCTAGATTTAAAATAAAAAGTATTGGGCGCATAACTAATATAAAGCTCTACCAAACAAAACATCCCTAAAAATGGGCTCAAAAAACTTAAACATTTCCAAACAAATTGTCGCATCCCAAAATTTTCTAAGCCTCCCTTAATTCCCATTGAAAAGAAGGTCTAATATAGCCAGGCTCCCGCCCCATATACACACCTAACTCCCGCTTTTGGTCAACCACAGTAAAACTCAAAACATCCTTTTCAACAAAATGGGCCCTTCGTTTATCTTTGATTAGGAAAAAAGTTAAATAATATTGTCCAGACTGCAAAAACGCAGCTGGAATTTTACAAACAAGCGCATTGTTCCCTTTTTTTAACAAAACACCTTCCCTAGCATGGGAAAAAGAAAACATATTTTCACCCATTTCATTGTAAAGATGATAGGTAATATGGTAACGTTGGGCCTCTTCAGTAAAGAGGTGCAAGATTGTCAATAATGTAATCTCAACATCTTCCACTATAGGCATTTTGTAAGAGGCTCCAGTATTCACAACACTTATTTCCTGTAATTGAAAAACGTCACTTCCAAATCCATTACCAAATTGACGACGATTAGGCTCTCCTTCACCCCCTTTCAAATAATAGCTTACTGCATGGTCCGTACCCCCATCAAAAACCACCTTGCCGTGTTCCAAAACAATCCCTCGTGTACACAAACTCTTTACCGCTGCCATGTTATGGCTTACAAACAAAACCGTACGTCCTTCTCCCTTACTGATATCCTGCATTTTGCCTATGGCCTTCTTTTGGAATTCGGCATCCCCTACGGCCAACACCTCATCAACCACCAAAATATCCGGCTCCAAAAAGGCCGCTACGGCAAAGGCCAAACGCACGCGCATGCCACTGCTATAGCGTTTTACGGGGGTATCCATATAGGCTTCACACCCACTAAAAGCAATAATCTCGGCTTCCTTCTCAGCTATTTCAGCCTTACTCATCCCCAAAATAGCACCGTTCAAATACATATTCTCACGCCCCGTCAATTCCTGATGGAACCCGGTCCCTACCTCCAACAAACTGGCAATACGCCCGCGGGTTTTGATCTCCCCGGTAGTAGGGCTAGTCACTCTAGACAATATTTTAAGCAAAGTAGATTTCCCGGCGCCATTCTTACCAATAATCCCCAACACCTCACCGCGCTGCACTTCAAAATTAATATCCTGAAGGGCCCATACAAAATCACTATCCCCTTTGATACTGCGGTCATTTACCGAGCCTATTTTTATAAAGGGATCTTCCTTTCCTCTAAGCTTATACCAAAAGCGCTTCAAATCGTCCCCTAAGGTACCGGTTCCCACCAGGCCCAAACGGTATTGTTTGGAGATGTTTGTAGCCTTTAAAATTACCTGAGTCTGCTGCATAACTAAATTGTATCCAAAAACGTTTTTTCAGTGCGGTTAAACACGATGATTCCCAAGAACAAAATAAGCAAGGTACTGGCTATGGCAAAGGCAATGCCTTGAAGCGATAGTTCTCCTACACTTAACAACATGTAGCGGGCCGCTTCTATAATATACGCCAAGGGATTATACTCTACCAACCAGGCAAACCTAGGCAATTTCTCGCGCATCAAAGCCAGGGGATACATCACCGCCGAGGTATACATCAACAATTGCACCCCAAAGTTAAGGAGGTATTTTAAATCGCGGTATTTGGTTACCATGGCAGAAATGAACATCCCTAGTCCTAGCCCCAATAAGCCCATTAGGACTACCAACACCGGAAACAGGAGCAGACTACTATTTGGAGACACGGGAGCGCCTTTGCTATAGTAGTAGCCATAAAAGCCTATAAAAATAAGCAGCTGTATGCCAAACTTAAATAAATTGGATAGCACTACAGAAAGCGGGGCTATTAATCGTGGAAAATAGACCTTGCTGAAAATACCAGCATTGCTCCGAAAGGTATCGGAAGTGGCCGTTAGACAGCTCCTGAAATAGTTCCAGATACTAATACCCGCCAAATTAAACAAAAACGGGGGTACCGTGCCCGTGTCTATATTGGCTACCTTATTAAAAATCAAGGTAAAGGTAAGGGCTGTAAACAGGGGCTGAATCAAATACCATAGGGGACCCAAAATAGTTTGTTTGTATACGGTAACTACATCCCGTTTTACAAACAGCATCAGCAAATCACGATAGGCCCAAAGTTCCTTAAAATTGAAATCGATTAACTTGCGCTTGGAAGAAATGGTATATAACCAAGGTTGCTCTGTAGGGGTCTCCAATTGTACTAGGGTTAGTTTATGTGGCTAATATACTAAGGAAAACCCTAGGCATGCAAGGGAAGTATTCAAAAAATCCTAAAACTGTGGTTCTTGATGGGATCTGAGATACTGAAAGGGCTTTTTTTTAGATGCTTCAGTCGTCACCTCCCTCTGCATGACAATGAGCCTTAGCATTGACTGTGCGAATCTTTGATTTCTACATGACGGTTTCCCGTGACTTGGTTCTTGTATCAGAAACCATAAAAAGTAGAGGGACTCAAGATGCTGAAACCCTGACCTGCGTCAGGACAGGCCAGTTCAGCATGACAATTCACATTTGCCTTATCACCCTAAACTTATTTAACCTTGTTGAATTTTTGATTTTAGAATGTAGCGCAGCGGTGTGAAGCATCAGATGCTTCAGTCGTCACCTCCTTCTGCATGACAATTAGCCTTTAGCATTGACTGTGCGAATCTTTGATTACTACATGACAACCTGAACTTGCTTCAGGGTCATTACTCTTGAAACTTGGTTCTTGATCCTTGACTCTTAATTCTTACCATTAAAATACTCCCAAGTCAACCGCAAGCCCTCGGCAACACTTACTTTCGGACGGTACCCCAGCAAACGTTCCGCCTTCGAAATATCCGCCAAACTGTCCCGTACATCCCCTTGTCGTGGCGGCCCATAATTGGGCTCCAACTCCGAACCAGCCGCTTCTCGCAGCGCTCCCCACAACTGGTTCACACTAATACGTTCCCCACAGGCCACATTAAACACCTCATTGGCCGCTTCAGGCCCTGCAAAAAAGGCCTTCACATTCGCCTGCACCGCATTGCCTACATAAGTAAAATCACGGGTCTGCCCTCCATCCCCATTAATGGTGGCGGGCATACCGTCTTTCAAGGCTTGCATAAACAAGGGAATCACGGCCGCATAGGCTCCATTCGGACTCTGCTTCGGCCCAAACACGTTAAAATACCGCAGTCCAATCACATCGGTACCATAGGTCTTTCCAAATACTTCGGCATACAGCTCATTCACGTATTTGGTCACCGCATAAGGCGATAAGGGCTTTCCAATAACTTCTTCCACTTTGGGCAGACTTTGACTATCCCCATAGGTAGAACTTGAGGCCGCATACACCATACGTTTTACGCTAGGGCTCTCCTTAAGGGCTACCAACATATTCAAAAACCCGGAAACATTCACCTCGTTACTGGTAATAGGATCATGGATAGATCGCGGCACCGACCCCAAGGCCGCCTGATGGCTCACATAATCCATCCCTTCCATAGCCGCCTTACAGGTCGAGAGGCTCCTAATATCTCCTTCCATTAATTCGAACGCAGGATGCTCCAAAAACTCCTGAAGGTTCTCACGATACCCATTGGAAAAATCATCCAGCACCCGTACCTGCTTCGCACCATGTGCTAACAAATGCCCCACCAAATTAGACCCAATGAACCCAGCTCCTCCCGTAATTAAGTAACTATAGTTTTTAATATGCAACATACTATATTTGTTTTACTTTATTTCTTGACCTGTGAAATAAGATTTGAGGTGATTTCCTAAAAACAATGTCCCGTAGTGTGTCTTGAGATACTTTTCTCGTCTTAATGCATCCTTATGAGATAAACACCCCTCAAAATATATTAATTCAAAAGGCCTCCTATGTTTGGTAGATAACACGTTCCCTCTCTGATGTGCCTCAAATCTTGATGACAAGTCTTGGGTGTAGCCCGTATATTTCTTACCATCTTTTAAAGACTTTAAAATGTAAATATAATAATACGTCTTTTCCATACTTATCATCATTTCACGGGTTGAACCCAGCGCCTCCCGTAACCAAATAACTATACTCTGAAATATTTGCTGTCCCCATATCATAAAAAATTGTCTAGTAAAAGTAAGCTTTTTTATAGTAAAAGTTATATTAAGAAATCTCCTTTGTCATTGACTAAGTCGAATCTTAGATTTCAGTACGAATTGTAGAAACCATTAGGTTCAGTAAAGCTAATATATAACTTTAGCCCCCTCAATTAAGCTAGATGTCATTCAGAGCGTAGCAAAGAAACCTTTAGGTTCAGCGAAGCTAATCTTCTTCTTCAAAAAAAGCTTATTGTCATTGACTACGTCGAATCTTCGATTTCAGAGCGGTAGCGATGAACCTATAATCCCAGTATCACATCGTAAAAAGATGATTCTGTCCCTCTCTTTCCCCTTGTATAACAACAAGCGATTATCATTCAGAGCAAAGCAAAGAATCTCAATTTGATAAAGCTTCTTGACTATTAAAAGATGCTTCAGTCGCTAAACTCCCTCTGCATGACAGTCCCCTTGCCATTGAGAACACAGCGAAAAATTTTCTGTAGAATGAAAATAATTATTAATCTCAACAAACAGCCCTATGTCATTCAGAGCGGTAGCGATGAATCTATAATCCCAGTATCCCATCATAAAAAGATGCTTCAGTCACTTCGCTCCTTCTGCATGACAATCCCCTTCTCATTCAGAGCAAAGCGAAGAATCCTTAGGTTCAGCGAAGCTAATCTTTTCTTAAATTTATCCTATGAAAACCAAGGGAACTCACAATTACTATATCTACATCTTAACCAACAAATCCAAAACAGTATTGTATACAGGAGTTACAGGCAACCTACAAGAGAGATTGGAATTCCACATGAACCCTTTACCATTTTCTAAGTCATTCACTGCAAAATACAAATGCTATTTCTTAATCTATTACGAACACTTTTTCGATATTGCTCAAGCCATTCAAAGAGAAAAACAGCTTAAAGGATTTAGAAGAGTAAAGAAGGAGATATTAATAAAACAATTCAATCCCGAATGGAGATTTCTAAATAATGAGATTTAAAATTTCTCCCATATGATTCCAATCCAAAACGAACATAATCAAGAAACAAAAAAAGAAGAACCATTGTCATTGACTACGTCGAATCTTCGATTTCAGAACGAAGTGATGAATCTTAAGCCACTTTTATCTTACCCTTTAGGAGATGCTTCAGTCACTCCGTTCCTTCTGCATGACATTCCCCTTTTATTAATCGCAAAAATAGCTCTATGTCATTCAGAGCGCAGCGAAGAATCTTTAGGTTAGGCGAAGCTAATCTTTACCCCCTCAATAAAGCTAGTTGTCATTGACAACGTCGAATCTTCGATTTCAGAACGAAGTGATGAATCTTAAGCCACTTTTATCTTATCCTTTAGGAGATGCTTCAGTCACTCCGTTCCTTCTGCATGACATTCCCCTTTTATTAATCGCAAAAATAGCTCTATGTCATTCAGAGCGCAGCGAAGAACCTTCTGAATAACAAAAACATTTATCAATCTCAAAAATAGTCCTATGTCATTCAGAGCGTAGCGAAGAATCTTTAGGTTCGGCGAAGCTAATCTTTACCCCCTCAATAACCGTCTCCGAAAAAAGATGCTTCAGTCGTTCCACTCCTTCTGCATGACAATAACACCTGTCATTCATAGGTTCTAAATAAATCACATACTTTAATAACAATAAGAAATCCCTTGTCATTCAGAGCAGAGCGAAGAAACCTTTAGATTACGTAAAGCTAATCTATCATCTATTAATAAAAATATAAAAAGAAAAAATATCACAACCGCGCATCCACAACACCCTTAGGCAACAAAGACTTCACATCAAACAAAACACAGCCCTCCGATTTCAAGCCCTGTATATCCAACTCCAAAAACTCCTTATGGGACACGGCCAAAACAATCCCCTCATATTGAGCCTGCAATTGATCAGCGCAACAGATTAAGTCCAAGCCATATTCTTCGTGAACCTCCTCAGCCGAAGCCCAGGGGTCAAACACATCCACTTCCACCCCATAAGTCTCAAACTCCCTAATAATATCAATCACTCGAGAGTTGCGAATATCCGGACAGTTTTCCTTAAAAGTAATCCCTAGCACCAACACATTGGCCCCCTTAATACGAGCCCCGTTCTTGATCATCATCTTCACAGTCTCCTGGGCCACATACTGCCCCATACTATCATTCATCTTCCGTCCCGCCAAAATAATCTCCGGATTATAACCGGTCTCAATAGCTTTTTGGGCCAAATAGTAAGGATCTACCCCAATACAATGCCCTCCAACCAAACCAGGGGTAAAGTTGATAAAGTTCCACTTGGTACCCGCAGCCTCCAAAACAGCCTGCGTATCAATATCCAATAATCGAAAAATCTTGGAAAGCTCATTAACAAAGGCAATATTAATGTCGCGCTGTGAATTCTCAATCACCTTGGCCGCTTCAGCCACCTTAATCGAGGGCGCCTTATGGGTCCCTGCCGTAATAATGGAGCGGTACAAGCGATCCACAACCTCAGCCACTTCAGGAGTCGACCCAGAAGTTACTTTTAAAATCTTGGTCACCGTATGGGTCTTGTCCCCCGGATTGATACGTTCCGGAGAATAGCCTGCATAAAAATCGGTATTGAACACAAGTCCGGAGTGCGTTTCCAAAATAGGCACACAAATATCCTCGGTAACCCCAGGATACACGGTCGATTCATAAATAACAATATCGTCTTTCTTCAACACCTTCCCCACCGTCTCACTAGCTTTTACCAACGGCGTAAACACAGGTTTATTCAAGGCATCTGTAGGGGTTGGCACCGTCACAATATAGATATTGGCATCGGCCATATCAGCAGGATCACTACTTACAAACAATCCCAAACCGCTTTCAGAAGATCCAACAATAACATTTTGCAAGTCTTTGGATTCCACTTCCAAAGTGGTGTCAACACCTTCCAATAATTGCTGAACGCGTTTGGTATTAACATCAAAGCCAACAACAGGGTACTGTTTGGCAAATTCAACGGCTAAAGGAAGACCTACATAACCGAGTCCGATGATAGCAATCTTTGGGTGTGTGCTCATAGGTTGATTTGAAATGATTGGATAATATATTTCAAATCTACAAAAAAGCACCAATTCTGCACATAATTTTTGTTAATTTCCACCTTATCCGGCCAAATTACTTTGCAATTATACAGCTCAGGATCAGATTGTTGCCTTAAAACCTCATCTTCATTGGCATACTTCAGGGTGGCCGGCCCCGTAATCCCAGGTTTCACCTCCAAAACCACCCGATCATCCCCTTCCAAGACATCCGCAAAACCTTCTACATCAGGCCGTGGACCTACAAAGCTCATATGCCCAAAGAGCACATTGAACAATTGCGGCCATTCATCCAGTTTATGCTTCCGCAACCAATTCCCAAAAGGACTGGCATACTGCTCAAACTGGCCCAAGGAATGCTGGTAACCTCGTAGGCTGCGTATTTTATAAATAGGAAACAAACGCCCATACTGCCCTACCCGCTGTTGGGAAAACAAACCCCACTGTCGGGTATCCCAACTGGCCAACAACACCAATACAATAATGGGCAACATAAAAATAGGGAGCAACAGCGCACTCAACACAAAGTCAAAGCTACGCTTCAAAATCTTCTGGGATGGTGACAGCACTTAAATGCGTTTTATAAAGTTCTGTACTTTTTTAAATACCCCACGTTTGTTAGGGTCTTCATGATAGGCATCACCATACACCCCGTACCCATAACCATAACCGTACCCATAACCGTAGCCATAACCATAGTTATGGTTGGTCTTATGCTTGTAGAAGTTCAAGACAAAACTGATATTCTTAAGCTCTCCAGCCCGGTGTTTGGCATTCACCAAGGCCAACATGCCTTTTTTGGTATAGTCTAACCGCACCATAAAAATGGTCGCATCGGCATATTGGGTCAATTCCAAGGCATCTGTTACTAACCCTAAAGGAGGCGTATCCAAGATAATAATGTCATAAGTTTCCCTCAACGTTTTAATAAGCTCTGGCATCGCCTCTCCCATCAACAATTCCGAAGGGTTCGGAGGTACGGGGCCCGAAGGAATCACATCCAAGTTCTCAATATGCGAATGGAATACCACTTCCTCCAAGCTGCTATCCCCTATCAAATAATTCACAACACCCTTATCGTTGGTGATATTAAAATCCCCAAAAATCTTAGGCTTACGTAAATCCAACCCCAACAAAATGGTCTTTTTACCCGAAAGAGCATACACCGTTGCGGTATTGATGGAAGTAAAGGTCTTCCCTTCTCCACTTACCGAAGAAGTAATCATGATACTCTTCCCCAAGCCGTCTTCTCCTTTGTTTTTTAAAATGAATTGCAAACTGGAACGAATGGAGCGAAAGGACTCAGACACGGCTGCTTTCGGCTTTTCAAAAACGACCAAATTGTTTTTGTAATTATACTTCCCAATCAAGCCCAAAATGGGAATATTGGACAACTGCTCTACTTCGTCAGACCCATGAATGGTATGATCCAATAAGTAAATAACAAAAATTAGGAACATCGGTGCAAAGAAACCAACCATCAAGGCCATCATATAGTTAAGACTCTTATTTGGGCCTATAGGAGGATTGCCTATATCTTTGGCTTCGTCAATAGTGGTAATATCCGACACATTAGCTGCCTTAACAATAGCTGCCTCACTGCGCTTGGCCATATACACATCATAGGCTTCCTGGCTCAAATTCAACTTACGCTGAATCTTTAAATAATCCTGTTCATCTTCAGGCAAGCTGCTCAACTCCATTTCCAAACGGGCTATTTTTGTACTGATACTGTTCAAATTGGCAGTGATGGTCTGTTTGGTTGCCGTAATAGTTTCCAACAATACATTCTTTTCAGCATCAATCTTTCGGTCCAAATCCTTAAACAGAACATTCCCCTCCTTGACCGTATACTCCAAATTTTGTCGTTCGATGGCTAAAGAGGTAATGGTCTTCACACTACTTAAAATATTGCTTTCTTCAATACCTACAGAGGTGGGCGCTGCAATTTGCGTATAATCGGTTTTGGTTCTTAAATAGGTCTCCAAAGCTTCCAAATAGTTCAACTTCGCTCGCTCAGTTTCCTTTTCCAAATCCAGATTTTTGAGCTTTTCAGAAGTCAAGGACATTTCCTCACTAATATCAAAGACCTTGTTTTTCTTACGAAACCGATTCATCTCTTCAGCCACATCCTTCAAATTGTCATTTACCGCCGCCAAACTACTGTCGATAAACTTGATAGTATTGGTAGCATATTGGTTCTTGCGCTCCAATTCGGTCTCACTCAAAATAGCGGTAGTAGCATTTAAATAATCGACAATCTTAGCCTTATTGGTACCGGAAAGTGCCAAAGTCAACACCGAAGAGGAAGACCCCGAAAAAGGGGCTATTTTCACTCCTGATTGATAGGAGTAAACAACACTGTCAAAATTTAAAAACCGGATAAAGAACTCCTTATTAGGCAGAATGCGCTTCCCTTTACGTAACACCAATGTACCACTAAAAAAGGGCAAATCAATAGGCTGCCCCAAAGAGTAGACCTCCTTAAAAGGACCAACGGGTACTTCAACAGAATATTTGGCCTTATCCGAATACCGTTGTACCTGCCTTTGGGCCGAACCAAAATCAACAAATAACTCAAATTGGCTCTCATTAATAAAGCGAATACCTATGGGTTGTCCCAGCAATTGCCCCTTATTTTTGTTCAATTGTACCTCAAATGGGGCCGCTGAATAAATATCTTGTAGTCGATATTTGCCCTGAACCATATATTGCATATAGTATTGCAAAGAATCGACCACCTTTTCATTATGGCTACGGGTTTTTATGGAAGTCATCACCTTCCCCACTTTTCCGGAAACGCCTCCCCAGTTAAAGGAAATACTAGTATTGGCAGTAAAAAAAGGATTCTGCTCACTCTCTACAGAAATTAAGGAACTCAATCGGTACACATTTTGCTTCCTCACATTAATCAAATAGGCCACAACAAGGGCCACACCTATGGATAACAAGACCAATTTCCACAAGTTCAAGGCTTTGAACAAAAACCCCTTGAAGTCAAAAGTACTCCCTCTTGATTCAGAATGTTCTATATCGTTAAAATCTAACTCACTCATGAACTACAAACGATTAATTAACAATAAGGTCGTACTTACCAAGGCCATCACGGAAACTATCGTGGTCATAACCTCCTTACCTGAAGTCCCCGTTCCCCAAGCCTTTTGCTTTAAAGGCTTTACATAAATCATATCATTGGGCTGTATATAATAACAGGGAGACTGCATCACATTCTTATCGGTCAGGTCAATCTCATGGATCTCCTGCCCCTGCGGGTACTGTCTGATGATCTGTACATGCTGACGATCGCCAATCACTGGAATCTCCCCAGAATTAGCGATGGCCTCAAAAATATTCACCCGCTCTTGGAACAACACTTTAGACCCTGGACTTCCCACCTCTCCCAAAGTGGTATACCTTAACCCCGAAAGCTTGACCGTGATAAATATATTGGCCGTTTCTTTAAACTGTTCTTCCAACAACTGTTGTTCTAAAAGTCCTTGGATTTCCTCTGTAGTACGTCCCAATACATTCACTTCGCCTAAAACAGGAATACGGATATTCCCGTGCACATCTACAGTAAACCCATCATAATAGGCACGCTCACTGGAAGAGGCATTCAAATCGGCGGCATCGGCAATGGGGTTAAAAATACTTACATTATCCTGATCCAACACCTTGATACGAATACTCAAAATATCATTGATCTGTACGCGGTAAGGTTTTTGGGTCTCCACCATCAGCTGTAAGGAATCGGTAGCCGTGGATTTGTCCTGAAGGTACAACATGTCCTTATGGGGCACACAGGAAGTCATGACACCCAAAATAAGGATGGCAACAAGGAGTGTATATTTCATGTAAAGCAACGTTCTTAACAGACAAATATAGACCATCAACAGGAATATCAAAACTATTGGTTCTTTTTTTGGTTTATTTCCGTTATTTGCAAAAAAAATACCGTGAACTACCTAAACGTCGAAGCAATATCGAAATCATATGGAGAACTGGAGCTCTTTTCCAACCTCTCCTTTAGCATCCATAAAGACCAAAAAATTGCCTTTGTGGCCAAAAACGGAAGTGGCAAAACCTCTATATTAAACATCCTTTCGGGTGAGGACACTCCAGATGCGGGACAGGTAGTGATGCGTAAAGGTCTCCGAACGGCCTTTTTATCCCAAATGCCCGAGTTTGATGAAAGCGCCACCATCAACAGTACCATTTTCAATGCCGATTTGCCTATCCTAAAAATTGTGGACCAATACGAAAAGGCGCTTTTGCATCCCGAGGATACCGAGGCCTACCAAGCGGCCTTCGAGGCCATGGAGCGTCACAATGCTTGGGAATTTGAATTGCAGATCAAGCAAATCCTGTCACAGTTAAAACTGGAAGACCTCGAGCAAAAAATCAGCACCCTCTCCGGAGGACAAAAAAAACGTTTAGCTTTGGCCCAAGTCCTCATCAGCCATCCCGATCTACTTATTTTGGATGAGCCTACCAACCACTTGGACCTAGAAATGATTGAATGGCTGGAACAGTATTTTGCAAAAGCACAATTCACCATCTTTATGGTAACCCACGACCGTTACTTCTTGGAACGCGTCTGCAACGAAATTATAGAACTGGACCACGGGCAACTCTTTACCTATAAAGGGAACTATTCCTATTATTTGGAACAAAAGGAAAACCGAATCGCCACAGAAGCCATCGAAACCGGAAAGGCCAAACAACTTTACAAAAAAGAATTGGAATGGATGCGCCGCCAACCCAAGGCCCGTACCACCAAATCCAAGTCGCGTATCGACGATTTCCACGACATCAAGGCCCGTGCCCACCAACGCCGCAAGGACCATGTCATGCAATTGGAACTGAACATGGAACGCTTGGGCAGTAAAATTGTAGAACTCCACAAAATTTCCAAAGCCTATAAAGACAAGGTCATACTCGATCAATTTGAATACGTCTTCAAAAAAGGGGAACGTATCGGGATCATAGGAAAAAATGGAACTGGTAAATCCACCTTTCTCAACATGCTCACCCAAACCATCAAACCAGACGCGGGAAAAGTGGTGGTGGGAGATACCGTAAAATTTGGGTATTACACCCAAGGCGGGATTAACATCAAGCCCGAGCAAAAAGTTATTGAAGTCATTAGAGAATTTGGTGATTACATTCCGTTAAAAAAAGGCCGTCAAATTAGTGCTCAACAGTTATTGGAGCGCTTCCTCTTCGACCGTAAAAAACAGTACGACTATGTTGAAAAACTAAGTGGGGGGGAGCAAAAACGCCTGTACCTCTGTACCGTTTTAATACAGAACCCTAACTTCTTAATTTTGGATGAGCCCACTAACGATCTAGACATCGTGACCCTAAATGTCTTGGAAGAATTCTTATTGGATTTCCCGGGCTGCCTTTTGGTAGTGTCCCACGACCGTTACTTTATGGACAAGATTGTGGATCACTTATTTGTATTTAAAGGCGAAGGGGAAGTTCAGGACTTCCCTGGAAACTATACCGATTACCGCATCTACGAACAATCCACACCTCCTGCCGAAATCCCTAAGGAGAACACTTCCAAAACATCGGATGCCACCAAACAAAACGAAGCCCAAAAACTAAGCTATAACGAACAAAAGGAACTAAAGAACCTAGAAAGCAAGATCCGCTCTCTGGAATTAGACAAAAAAGCACTGGAAGCAAAGTTCTTGGATGAAAGTCTTTCCACAGAAGCCATCAACAAACTATCCCAAGAACTCCAACAGCTTATGGATACCATTGCGGAAAAGGAAGCCCGCTGGTTTGAACTCTCAGAAAAATTGGAAGGAGATGCCTAACAGTGTCTCCTAAAAATCGCTCTTTGTCAGGCTGAGCCTGTCGAAGGCTAAAAAACAGCCATAGCTAGAAATCTTATCTAATAAATTCTATAATATTAATTCTACAGGGGATTTAATATATCAATAGTAATCACCCAAAACATCCCTCCTTGTCAGACTGAGCTTGTCGAAGACCCAAAAACAGCTATCCATAGAAATCTTATCTAATGAATTCTATAGGGGATTTAACATAGCAATAGTAATCGTCCAAAACATCCCTCCTTGTCAGGCTGAGCTTGTCGAAGCCCATTTCATATCCCAATTTTAATTATCTTTATCTACATGAGGCTTTACTATGTTTACATTTTACTATGTGCAGACGGCTCCTACTACACGGGCGTAACAAATAATTTACAGGAACGCTTGACACAACATAACTTAGGTATAAACAAATTCTGTTATACAGCAACAAGACGCCCCTTAAATTTGGTATGGCACCTCCAATGCACCTCTCCCACAGAAGCTATCAGTAGAGAAAAACAAATCAAGGGTTGGTCTAGAAAAAAGAAGAAAGCTCTAATCGACAATAACTGGAAAGACTTAGAACGATTTTCAAAAAATTATACCCAATACGGAATACCACGTCCTCCTTCGACAAGCTCAGGATGACAAAAACACAAACCCAAATTGACACCAATTACCCTCATTCTCGCCTGCACTATAGAATAGCATCCGCTTAAACACCACTTAGCACTATCAGGTTGAACCGGTAGAAACCGATATTTTCCAATTGAAATCCTTTTTACAAATGGGATAGAACCCTATTTTTGCCACAACATGTACCAACTCCTACAATATTTCAAATTCCTTTGGCGCTCCACCAACCAACACGGTGTCCACTCCCCTTTTGTATACCAGTTGGTCACCCTGTGTTTTTACGACCGAAAAAAGCATGAGAGCTACACCATTTTAAAGCAATACAGAAAAGCACTCTATCGTAACCATTCCCAAATCTCCATTACCGATTTGGGTGCAGGCAGCAGAATATTTAATGGCAATACCAGAAAGGTTTCCAAAATCGCCAAAACATCTGGTATTACATTAAAACGTTCTAAACTTTTAAATCGATTGGTCAGTTATTTAGAAGTCAAACACATCTTGGAATTAGGGACTTCCCTAGGCATTGGAACTTCCGCTTTATCAATAGGACATCAAGAAGCGCAAATCACCACCATTGAAGGCTGTCCCAATACTGCCGCCGCGGCTCAAAGTCAGTTCCAACAGTTCAAACTGAATAACATCAACTCCATCATTGCCGAATTCACTCCTGCCATCCAGCAATTGGACAACCAAACCTATGACCTTATTTACATGGATGGCAACCATCAAAAAACAGCTACCCTATACTACTTTTCAGAGCTTTTGGACACTGTTCATAACGATACCGTAATCATCTTGGACGACATTCACTGGTCCAAAGCCATGACCGAAGCTTGGGAAGAAATTAAAGCCCACCCAAAGGTCACCGTCACCATCGATACCTTTTATTGGGGCCTGGTATTTTTCAGAACCGAACAAAGGAAAGAACATTTCTCCATTAGGGTGTAACAAGTTCGCTTAGAAAACGTCCTATTGAAAGAATTCTGCTATCTTGCAGAAGCAATCCAAACCCACTAAGCTTTTATCTTTTTTTATGGACAATGTCATTCAAATTCGCAGCATCACTAGGGATTTTCAATTAGGACAAGAAACCGTTCACGTATTAAAGGGCATCGATCTAGACATAGAACGTGGCGACTACATCGCCATCATGGGGCCTTCAGGTTCCGGAAAATCCACTCTAATGAATTTACTGGGATGTTTGGACACCCCTACTAGCGGCTCTTATATTCTGAACAGTAAAGATGTAAGTCAAATGAGTGATGACGAACTAGCGGACATCCGTAATAAAGAAATTGGCTTTGTATTCCAAACCTTTAATTTGCTACCGCGAACCACGGCCTTGGACAATGTGGCCCTACCCATGGTATATGCTGGGGCTTCTAAAAAAGATCGTGCCATTCGAGCCGAAGAGGTCCTAAACGATGTGGGACTCGCCGACCGTATGGACCACCGCCCCAACCAACTCTCTGGAGGACAACGCCAACGTGTGGCGGTAGGAAGAGCCTTAGTGAACAAACCATCCATTATTTTGGCGGATGAGCCAACAGGAAACTTAGATTCCAAGACTTCCGTGGAAATCATGGCTCTATTTGACGACATTCACAAAAGTGGCAATACGGTGATTTTAGTAACCCACGAAGAGGACATTGCCGCCCATGCCCACCGAATCATCCGTTTACGAGACGGTATGATTGAAAGCGACACTAGACTTAAATAAAACCCTACCAAAGGACACAGTACAAACCATCTAAAATACAGTACCTTTGACCTTAGGAATATAGATTTTAAACCCATGAAAATTTACACAAAAACGGGAGACAAAGGCAGTACAGCCCTATTTGGCGGTACCCGCGTCCCCAAACACCATATACGCATAGAAAGCTACGGCACCGTAGATGAACTCAATTCCCATATTGGCCTCTTAAGGGATCAGGAGATGGCTGCGGAATTCAAAGCCTTATTGGTAGACATCCAAAACCATTTGTTTACCGTAGGTGCCATTTTGGCCACCGACCCCGAAAAATGGACCTTAAAAAACGGCAAGGATCGTTTGAACATCCCAAAAATATCCGAAGCGGACATTCAGGTTTTAGAAACCGCCATAGACCAAATGAACGACAGTTTACCTCCGATGACACACTTCGTCTTACCTGGAGGCCATCAAACCGTGTCATTCTGTCATATTGCACGCTGTGTCTGCCGTAGGGCGGAGCGTTTAGCCTCTGCCTTAAACGAGATTAGTCCCTTTCAACCGGAAACTTTAATGTATTTGAACCGCCTATCCGACTACCTGTTTGTCTTGGCACGAAAGTTGTCCTACGACTTGCAAGCCGAAGAAATTAAATGGATTCCTAAAAAAGAATCTTAATAAATTTTGGAAGTGCAATTTTTTTGTAGTATTCTAGATAGAAAGTTAGGAATTTCACAAAAAAAGGACGCTCTTTTTATTAATGATTAGTTAACATTGAAATAATTCATTTTTTTCTTGACTTTCTCGACTAAAAATTTATTTTTGCAGAAAATTCTAAATCTATAAGAAATGTATTGGACCTTAGAACTCGCATCTTATTTAAGTGATGCTCCGTGGCCTGCCACTAAAGACGAATTAATAGATTATGCTATCCGTACGGGAGCGCCATTGGAAGTAGTTGAAAACCTACAGGCCATTGAAGATGAAGGCGATTCCTATGATTCTATTGAAGAGATCTGGTCAGATTATCCAACAGACGAAGATTACCTCTGGAATGAGGACGAATACTAAATAAATCAGAAAGAATAGTTAAAAAGTCTCATTTAGAGACTTTTTTTATACGCTATACTTTAATAAGCATAACACAAACCTTATCTTTGGAAGCCTTAAAAAGGCTTACCTAGGTAACAACATATTTAATAACATATACGTTGGCATCCCACCAACGACAAGCTAAACAACACACCATGAGTTTTTTAAATTCAGTATTAAAAGTATTTGTTGGCGACAAATCCAAACAGGATGTCAAAGCAATTACGCCAATTGTCAATAAAATAAAGTCCTTTGAAAGTGCCCTAGAACAACTGTCACACGACGAGTTACGTGCCAAAACAGTGGCCTTTAAAGCACAAATTGCTGAGGCTAGACAGCCTTTGAACGAAAAAATGGAGGCTTTATTGAAAGAAGCTGAAGCTACCGAAGACATCGACCAAAGAGAAGACATCTATGTAGAAATCGACGGTATCAAAGACGAAATCTACAAGGTTACCGAAACCGTTTTAACCGATATCCTTCCAGAGGCATTTGCTGTTGTGAAGGAAACTGCCAAACGTTTTAAGGACAATACTAGTATATCTGTAACGGCTAACACCTTCGACCGTGAACTTTCAGGTTCTAAGGACTATGTTGTTCTGGAAGATGACAAAGCTATTTGGGCCAACTCATGGGATGCTGCAGGAAAAGCCATCACTTGGGACATGGTACACTATGATGTTCAGCTGATTGGTGGTATTACCATGCACCAAGGAAAAATTGCCGAGATGCAAACAGGGGAAGGTAAAACCTTGGTGGCTACCCTACCGGTATACCTTAACGCCCTTGCTGGTAAAGGAGTGCACTTGGTAACCGTAAACGACTATTTGGCAAAACGTGATAGCGCGTGGATGGCTCCGTTGTTTGAGTTCCATGGGATGAGTGTAGATTGTATTGACTACCACCAACCTAACTCTGCTGCTCGTAAAAAAGCCTACAATGCCGATATCACTTACGGTACCAACAACGAATTTGGTTTTGACTACCTACGTGACAATATGGCCCACTCGCCAGACGATTTGGTACAGCGCCCACACCACTACGCCATTGTGGATGAGGTGGACTCGGTATTGATTGACGATGCCCGTACCCCATTGATTATTTCTGGACCAATTCCTCAGGGAGACCGTCATGAATTCACCGAATTAAAACCTAAAGTGGATTCTATTGTTGCCACCCAACGTCAGTATTTGACTGGAGTGTTGGCAGAAGCTAAAAAATTGATTACTTCCGGTGACACGAAAGAAGGAGGATTCCAATTATTACGCGTGTATCGTGGGATGCCAAAAAACAAGGCGCTTATTAAGTTTTTGAGTGAAGAAGGAATCAAAATGTTGCTTCAGAAAACTGAAAACTTCTACATGCAGGACAACAACCGTGAAATGCCGAAAATTGATGCGGAGTTGTACTATGTAATTGATGAAAAAAACAATCAGGTTGAACTTACCGATAAAGGAGTAGAATACCTTTCTGGAAATGACGATCCTAATTTCTTCGTCATGCCGGAAATTGGTGTGGAAATCGCCAAAATCGAAGCTCAAAACCTTTCAAAAGAAGATGAAGCTGACGCAAAAGAAGAACTGTTTAGGGATTTTGGTGTAAAATCTGAGCGTATCCATACGCTTAGCCAATTGTTGAAAGCTTACGCCCTATTTGAAAAAGACATTCAATATGTAGTCATGGACAACAAGGTCATGATTGTGGATGAGCAAACGGGACGTATTATGGAAGGGCGTCGTTATAGCGACGGATTGCACCAAGCTATCGAGGCCAAGGAAAATGTAAAAATTGAGGACGCTACCCAAACCTTTGCTACGATCACGCTTCAGAACTACTTTAGAATGTACCGCAAACTTTCTGGGATGACTGGTACGGCAGTAACCGAAGCTGGAGAATTCTGGGAAATCTACGAATTGGATGTTGTGGAAATTCCAACCAACAGACCAATTGCGCGTGATGACCGCGAAGATTTAGTCTATAAAACCAAGCGTGAAAAATACAACGCTGTAATCGACGAAGTAACCAAACTATCTCAAGCAGGACGTCCTGTATTGATTGGTACCACTTCCGTAGAAATCAGTGAGCTTTTAGGTAAAATGTTGAGCATTCGCAAGATTCCTCACAATGTATTGAACGCGAAACTTCATAAAAAAGAGGCCGACATTGTTGCTGAAGCAGGACAACCAGGTCAGGTAACCATCGCCACCAACATGGCTGGTCGTGGTACCGATATTAAATTAACCGAAGCTGTAAAAGCTGCCGGCGGTTTGGCCATTATTGGTACAGAGCGTCACGATTCTCGTCGTGTGGACCGTCAGTTGCGTGGTCGTTCTGGACGTCAGGGAGATCCTGGTAGTTCACAGTTCTACGTATCACTTGAAGACAACCTAATGCGTTTGTTCGGTAGTGAGCGTATAGCAAAAATGATGGACCGCATGGGACTGGAAGAAGGAGAGGTAATTCAACACTCTATGATTTCCAAGTCTATTGAACGTGCACAGAAAAAAGTAGAAGAGAACAACTTCGGAATCCGTAAACGTTTATTGGAATATGATGATGTCATGAACGCCCAAAGGGAAGTAATTTACAAGCGTCGTCACCATGCCCTTTTTGGGGAGCGTTTGCGCGTGGATTTGGCTAACATGATTTATGACACTGCTGAAACCATTGCCGAAACCAATAAAGGAGCCAACGATTTTAAAAACTTTGAGTTTGAATTGATTCGTTACTTCTCCATGAGTTCTCCTATCAATGAGGCTGAATTCGGGAAGCTATCGGTACAGGAAATCGCTGGTAAAATTTACAAAGCAGCCTTTGAACACTACCGTGAAAAAATGAACCGCAACGCAGAATTAGCCTTCCCTGTAATTCAAAATGTATTTGAAAACCAAGGCGATAAATTCAAGCGCATCGTAGTACCATTTACCGATGGAGTAAAAACACTTCAAGTAGTAACAGACCTTCAAAAGGCCTATGAAACCAATGGTAAGCAATTGATCAATGATTTTGAAAAGAACATTACCTTGGCCATTGTAGACGACTCTTGGAAAACGCACTTGCGTAAAATGGACGAACTGAAACAATCCGTTCAGTTAGCTGTTCACGAACAAAAAGATCCTTTATTGATCTATAAATTTGAAGCATTTGAATTGTTCAAACGTATGTTGGACCAAGTGAACAAGGATGTAATTTCATTCCTTTTCAAAGGGGAATTACCAACAGAAACCCAAAGTACCATTCAGGAAGCTCGCGCCAAACGTGCAGAAAAATTAGAGACTACCAAGGAGGAAATCCCTAATATGGATGAGCGTGCTGCTCAAAGTCGTGCTGCTGGAAATACCCAAAGCCAACCTGAAGCTGTGGAAACCATTGTAAGAGACAAACCAAAAATTGGACGTAACGACAAGGTTACCATCAAAAATGTGATGAGTGGTGAAAACAAAACCATGAAATACAAGCAGGCCGAACCTTTATTGGCCAAAGGTGATTGGGTACTTATTGAAGAATAAACCAAAGTTACCCCTAATAAATCAAAGCTCCTGATGTTTTCATCAGGAGCTTTTTTTATAGTGTTTACTGGGCTTTCGGACTATAAAAAACGCTTTTTCAATTATTTATATTGATTTTAAATGGGTTTTTAGTATTTTTATTCACCATCAAAGTACTTAACCTATGCTATCGGTTTCTAATGTCAAGACGATTACTAACTCTTGCGCCCTGTTGACGCTTCTTCTTTTTGCATTCAGTTGCAATACTAAACAGCATCAAAAGCCAACAGATATGGCTCTAAAAACACAAGCCACCTTAGAATATAAAATTAAATCCCAATTGGGAGAAGGGGCCTTTTGGAACCATGAAACCAAAGAATTGTACTGGGTAGACATCGATGGAAAAGCCTTACATATTTACAATCCTAAAACAAAAATTGACCGCTCCATTGAAACGCCTTCAAAAATAGGCACCGTAGTTCCTATCGATATGCAAAGGGCTGTGGTTGCCCTTGAGGACGGTATTTACATTTTAAACACAGATACAAAATCCTACACCCTTTTATCGGATGTTGAATCCAACATTCCTACCAACCGTTTTAACGATGGAAAATGCGATCCCTCTGGACGACTTTGGGTTGGCTCCATGGGCTTGGAACAACGTCCGCATGATGCAAACCTCTATATGGTAGACCAACAAGGGAAGGCTCAACTAAAAAAAGATAGTGTTACCATCTCTAATGGTATTGTTTGGAGCAAGGATAAACAGACCATGTACTATATTGATACGCCAACGGCCGAAATAAAAGCCTACGACTATAACGACCAAACAGCCGAAATTTCAAACGAACGTGTTGTTGTAAAAGTTCCAGACTCCCTTGGTTTCCCTGATGGTATGACCATAGACGAAGAGGACAAACTATGGGTAGGTATGTGGAACGGCAATGCCGTAATCCGATTTGACCCATTGACAGGCAAGGTGCTTTCCAAAATTCAAGTTCCTGCCCACAATGTAACCTCTTGTGCTTTTGGAGGAGAAAATTTGGATACCCTATTTATCACCACCTCTAGCCAAGATATGACTACGGACGAGTACGGAACCTATCCTTTGGCAGGTTCTATTTTTATGGCGGTACCAGGAGTTAAAGGAGTGAAAAGTCCATTTTTTAAAGCCGAGGAAGACATCATAACTGCAGTAGAAAATTAGGATCGGGACAGTTTTTCCGATAAAAATCCACTTCTAATTTATTACATACACCAGGGTAATCCCCAACCTTTCCCTGCAAGTTTCTAATAATTTGAAAATGCAAATGCGGAGGATAATCTCCATTAATAGCAACCGCTCCCAATGTAGCAAAAACCTTCCCTTCTTCTACAGGCATCCCTAGCGATATAGGCGCCAAAGATTCTAAGCTTAAATGTCCATACAAAGTATAGAAAACTTCCCCTTCAACCTCATGCTCCAGAATAATTGTAGGGCCATAGTCACCTAGCCTATCATTGTTTTGAAAACTATGGACACGCCCTTCCAAGGGAGCACAAACACCTATGCCTTCTTCCGCCCAAAAATCCATACCTAAATGTATGGAACGCTCCAAAGTTTTATGTTTATGGTTAAAATGAGAGCTCCTTTGATAAATATTCCGCACTTCCATAAAACCGCCAAAGGCAACCCTTGCCACATTTATTTTTAAATGGTCATTGACAAATGTTTGCAATTTAGAACTGTTGGACACATCAATGTTTTGGAGGAAAGGATTCTCTTTTGAAAGATCTATAGGAAAATAATCTTCCCTCGGAATTGAGCCATCCAGTATAACAGGCTTAGACGAGCCTAACTTCTTAAGCAATTGGATAAATTCGGTAGTTGTCATGACAACGGTGTTTCTCCAAAAATAGCGCTATCCCTTGAGATAATCTCTACACATAATAGATATTATCTCATGGTGACATGACTGAATTTGGCATTGATGACAATACTTTTATTGGCACTTAAAAGGTTATTGGAAAATGAAGAAGTGTTTTGTGAAGCATCTTTTTGGGGATGACTAAACCTGGAACGGTTTCCATTGTACTGTAGGCTATGTTCTGTTTTTGGCAGACTAATAATGGCGTCGCTATTTTCTAGCATGACATTGAGATTTTGAAAGGAATCGTCGATTTTGCCTATGGTTAAATCTCCAAAACTTCCATTAATTATGGCATTGCCCTTTAAGGCTTCAATACTAATGTTGGATGAATTGGAACTAAGTACCAACCTATTGGCCGATTTGATATGCGCTTCTTCTACATACTTCAATTTAAGTTCTCCCATATCCCAAGAATCTACCCAAATTGGGGAATAGGCCACATTGATGGAAGTTTCCTTTCCATCAATGTGATCCGCCAATAAAGTGGCATGGGATAAATCTCCCTTAAGATTTTTTACAGCAGAAGAGAGTTTTAATTCTCCATGCCTTACATCCATTTTCAACTTGGCATCCTTTGGCATTTTTATCTTTATCACTCTTTTCATCTTGCTTTGTTTGGCATCCATAGACCGCTCCAGTGCTTCTCGACGTTGCTCATGCAATTGTTGTCGTTCTTCAAAACGTTTCATACGCGCTTCCTCTCTGAGCTGTTGCACCTCGATACGCTGCTCCAACTGTTGTTCCAACTGCGCCTGTCTACGTTCTTGCTGTGCCTGACGTCTTTCCAATTCGCGAGCGTGCAATTCCAATTCTCTTTCATGGCGCTTTTCCCATTCACGCATCCTTTCTTCATAAGCTTTCCCCCATTCTTCATCAAACTGTTTGCTCCAATGCTCCATTTTCACTTCAAACTCTTTTCCAAATTGCTTCCCAAAGGCTTCTCCCCAACGTTTCATGTCTTCCTCATAAGATTTAAAGTCTACCTTGCTCATCTCCTTGGCCCAAGCTTTCATTTTCTCCTTGTAGGCTTTACCATATTTTTTCTCATATTCCCTACTCCACTCTTCCAAATATTTTTCGCCATCTTTTTTATAAGCTTCTGTATCGAAATGAACATTATGAATTCCATCCGGAAGCTCTGGCAACTCGGGAAGCGCTGGCATTTTTGGCATATTCACCTCTGGTATTTCGGGCATCTCCGGCATATCTGGAAGCTCTGGCAATTCAGGAAGTTCTGGTAACTGTGCCAACTCAAACTCTAGGTCCCGAATGGCATCGAATTCAAAATTATAGTCGAAATCACCAACATAAACCCCATTCCAATCACCACCAAGTTCTTTGGAATGGATCTTGATTAAATTCCCTGAGCCTTCCACGGTCAATTTCCATGCCTTCATGGCTGTTTCTAATTCCGCAGCAGACAGCTTATCGCTTTCTACATAAGCTTCGATTTCTACCACATCGCGATTCCAAGTATCCACTTCAATCTGAACATGACTGGTATTTAAATCAATGGTGACATCATCGGCCACTTTAATGGACTGCGATACTTTATTAAGTTTCTGCTGGGCCGACGCGGTGAGTACCATGGTGAGCAGAAATAGCCCTAAAAGGCGTTTACATGTATGTGTCATTATTGTTTTCATTTGTTATACATTGTCTTGACCAAACTCAGATTCGTTTAGGTCTTTTAATTGTTCTTTTAAACGGTACAAAAGGTTCAATCGCAATTTTAGATTATCGATCAAGGCACTAACGGTCAACTCATTTGGCCCGGACTGGGTCAATTCAACCGACAAACGTTTGTATTCCTTATCCAATTCCTCTAGGCGAATTACATAACTGTCAAACAACTCCTTATTATCGTCATTCAATTCTACTTTGGATAGCTCCAAGTTGATATTGGCCAGATAATAATCTTCCACCTTTTTCAAGTCTGGAGAAATATCCCCTAAGGACTTTAGGTTGGATGCCATCTCTTTATTGGTATCTACAAGCTTCGCCTCTTTGCCCTCATAAAACATATAAGCTCCGATAGCCAATCCCAGCAGTATTACAATGCTTGCGGCTATGCTTAACATGCTAAACATAGATCGGGATTGTTTGTGCTGAGGTAACTCGGCTTCCAATTTCTGTAAAAAACGGGCTTCGTGCCCCTTGGACATTGTTTCATTGGAAACCTTAGACTCTTCCTTGAACAGTTTTCTAATATCTTGTGCCATTGCTCCTTTGTGTTAATAGTTCTTTTAATTTGCTCTTTCCTCTGGACAGTTGTGTTCGGGAGGCCACTTCGGTAATATTGAGAATTCCAGAAATCTCTTGATGGTCGTATCCTTCCATCAAATACAACATGACCACATATTTGTACCTTTCCGGTAATTCTTGAATGGCTTCCTTAACATCTTCCAAACTAAGCGCATCTTCAACTAACCAATTGTCATCTTCCGGACCATCCACCACCTTGAGGTGCACCTCTTCCAATTGCTGTAAATGCTGCTTTTTGGATTTCAGGAGGTCGATGCTCTTATTAATTACAATTCGTTTTAACCAAGCTCCAAAAGTGACTTCTCCCTTATATTGTTGCAATTTGGTGAAGGCTTTGATAAAGGACTCCTGTACGATATCTTCAGCTTCCATAGAGTCCTTCACAAAACGCATAGCTACCACAAACATGCCGTCACAATACTGCTTGTACAACTGCAACTGCGCAGCACGGTCGTTTTGCTTGCATTTCTCAATAAGATCAATTTGAAACATTCGCTTCGAAACTTTTTGGTTACTCGGTTAAGTTCATTCTAAAGACGTCTAAAAAAATAAAGTGTGGCAAATTGTGTTATTTTTTTCTTCTAAAAAGTCATTTTTTCTCACCTGACAGATAAAATGATATAAAAAATCAACACTCAGCTTTCTAATTGATATAAAATTACAGGATTTCATTGAAAATTAAATTTAAGTTTTCAATGCATACTAAAGCCAGTTTTATTAACGTTCTGCTGTTTTGAAAGCATTACAATATCCTTATATTTACACTTCAAATCACATGGCGAAATGAATAGATTTTTTAAATGGGTATTATGGGTACTGTTGGTGGTTGCCGTTGGTCTGTTTTTATACTCTTTTTTTGTTGAAAATATCTTCTCTAAACGTTTAAGTCCGAAAGATACCATAGAGTTTAGCATGAACGATCTGGACCTGAAGGTGCAGTACAACCGTCCTTATAAAAAAGGAAGGGAAATTTTTGGAGGCCTGGTACCTTATGACCAAGTATGGCGTACGGGAGCCAACGAAGCCACAACCTTTGAGACCAACAAGGCCCTTTATGTGCAGGGAATCGCCATACCAAAAGGCATTTACACCCTATGGACCGTTCCCAGAGATAGTTCTTGGAGCGTAATTTTTAATACAAAACTATATCCTTGGGGAGTGGATGCACAGATGAAACCAATGCGCGAACCACAATATGATATCCTGGAAATAGAAGTCCCTGTGGAATCCCTGAACAATACCGTGGAGCAGTTTACCATTGGTTTTGACAATACTACCGGTAATTTGGATCTAACCATGGCTTGGGACCAAACCAAAGTGGCCGTGCCCATTTCTGTAAAAAAGGATACACTGCCTTAAGATTAATAGATATAAATTGAAACTCCATTTCAAGTTTCAACATAAAAAGAAAAGGGTACACGTTGTGTACCCTTTATTTTTTTATATCTGTTTAACTGCTTTATAGAAACGTTTCCTTATACCATGCCACTTGGGCTTTTACCGCTTCCAACAAAGTTGTTTGCGGATTGTACCCCAATAAACGGCGTGCCTTATTGATATTGGCCTTGGTACGTAATTGATCGCCTGGACGCTTGGGGATGATGTTAATAGCAATAGGTTTTCCTAAAACTTCCGCAACTGCATCAATACCATCCTGTGTGGTGTGCTCCACTTCAGTCCCTAGATTGATGACCTCTCCATTCACCGTGTCTTCCTTTCCAACAACACTTACAATCCCGTCTACAATATCGCCTACATAAGTAAAACTCCTCAAGTGGGCATCGCTACCTTCATACAAAGGAAATGCTTCGTCCTTAATTCCCAATTCTATTAATTTGGTGTACATTTTTTCAGGGCGCTCCCTTGGCCCTATCACCGAATACAAACGCAACGAACAAGCCTTAAACAATTGTTCCCTACTTTTTTGAAGTACCATTTGTTCTGCCGCCAACTTAGTCACCCCATAGTGTGAAGCTGGTTTTGGCGCGACATCTTCTGTAAAAGTAGCTTCCAAACCATAAATGGAGGACGTAGCAATATTCACAAATAATTTAAGGTTGGGACATTCCAAAGCATAATCTACAAGCTGTTTGGTAGCCAAAATATTGTTGCTTAAATAATCTTCAAAAGTGGACGTGGTAGAAATACCTGGCTGTGCAGCAAAATGAAAAATATAGTCTATATCTGTAGGCAATACCTCTGAAAGTGCCTCATCCCTAAGGTCCTTCTTGATAATTGAGATCCCCTTTTCAGCAAGTGCTTCGGCATTTATTTCCTTGGAAGCTACACTATAATAAGGACAGAAATTATCCACTCCAATCACTTCATGTCCCAAGGACTGCAAACGTTCTGCTGTGTGGGATCCTATAAATCCGGCGGCTCCCGTAACAAGTGTTTTCATTTGTGAAACTATTTTAGGCAAAGTAACGACTATTATATCAATAAGAATAATTTCGATTTACTTAAAAAAGAATATTTTTGTACCACCTAATACATTTTAGATGCATTACAAATTTACCATAATTGTTCCTGTTTACAATGAAGAAGATAATTTAGAACGCGTGGAACAGGAATTATTGGCCTATACCAAAATTGCAACCCTCCCCACCTGTGTGTTATTTGTAAACGATGGTTCCAAAGACAACAGTCAGCAGCTTATTGAAACGATTTGCAATAGAAACGACGCCTTTAATTACATTCTCTTTAAGGATAACAGAGGTTTAAGTGCCGCCATTAAAGCAGGTTTTGACTATGCCGATACAGAATTGGTGGGCTATATCGATTCCGATTTACAAACCGATCCTCAGGATTTTAACTTGCTATTGGAACAGATTGGAGACTATGATCTTGTGACTGGGGTAAGAGCAGACAGAAAAGATTCCTTTGTAAAAAATATGTCTTCCAAAATTGCCAACGGTATCAGAAGAGCTTTTACCCACGATGGGATGGACGATACAGGTTGCCCATTAAAAGTCATTAAAGCCGACTATGCCAAAAGAATCCCAATGTTTAAAGGCCTTCACCGTTTTTTACCTGCAATGATCTTATTGCAAAACGGAAAGATATTGCAAGTCCCTGTGAAGCATTTCCCTAGAATTGCCGGAACTGCAAAATTTGGACTTTGGAATAGACTTATCGGTCCTTTAATGGACTGCTTCGCCTATTTGTGGATGAAGAAAAAATACATCAACTATACGGTTTCCAAATCAAGTAAATGAGCGATTGGCTAATATATAGTATTGGGTTTATCGCCCAAACCTTGTTTTCCTCTAGGTTAATCATTCAATGGGTCACCTCAGAAAAACAACAAAAAGTCATCACTCCTACCCTGTTTTGGTCACTTAGCTTGATAGCATCCTTTTTATTGTTTGTGTATGGCTATTTACGCAACGATTTTGCTATTATGCTTGGGCAGGGTCTTACCTATTACATTTACATCCGTAATCTGCAACTACAAGGAGAATGGCAAAAACTATTCAAGCCTCTTCAATATTTTTTATTGGGGTTTCCTGTGCTTATTGTAGTCTATTATTACAATAACAATGTCATAGACAGAGAGCTACTATTTAAAAACGAAGCCATTCCATTCTGGCTATTGCTATTGGGAATTGTGTCCCAAGTGATATTCACCCTTCGGTTTGTGTACCAATGGATTTATTCTGAAAGAAGAAAGCAATCGGAATTGCCATTTGGATTTTGGCTATTGAGCCTTATAGGTTCCTTGCTCATTTTAATCTATGCCATCCTTAGAAAAGACCCTGTTCTTTTTACCGGCCATAGCTTGGGATCGTTTATCTATGCCCGAAATTTACTTTTAATAAGAAAATCAAATGCTCAAAAAACTTCAGCATAACCCTATCATTGCACTACTTTTATTTGTAGTGTTGATGTTAGGATTTACGATTCACTACCTTCCAGTTAGCATTATGGAAGCCCGTAATTTTATTACAGCCAGAGAAATGTTAACCGACGGTAATTGGCTTTTGACCACCATGAACGGGGAAGCGCGTTACGAAAAACCACCATTACCAACTTGGTTTACGGCCATTTTCGCTCAAATATTTGGGATTACAAAATTGACTGCCCTCAGGTTTCCTGCCATTATTTTTATTGCCCTAACAGGAATTTTCACATTTTTGCTTTCAAAACAGCTTACGGAAAACACCAAGCACAGCTTTATAAATGCCTTGATTGTAGTTACGTCTTTCTACGTCATCGGCATTACTATGGAAGCGCCCTGGGACATTTTCACCCATGGTTTTATGCTTATGGGGATTTATTTTCTGTTTCAATTTTTTCAAGCCCAAACCACCAACTATAAATATGCCGTCGTTGCAGGGATTATGTTGGGTGGCTCCATTCTTTGTAAAGGCCCCGTATCCTTCTATGCCCTATTGCTTCCCTTCCTTATAGCTTACGGTATAGTTTACAAATACAAAGCCATCACTAAAAAAATTCCAGCACTTTTGCTGTTCTTAATTATTGGTTTGATTATTGGCGGCTGGTGGTATCTGTATGTAAGACTAAATGATCCAGCTACTTTTGCCAAGATTGCCGAAAAAGAAACTGGCAACTGGGGAAGCTACAATGTAAGACCGTTTTACTACTATTGGAGCTTTTTCACCCAAAGCGGCATATGGACCGTCCCTGCTTTTATAGGTCTCCTATATCCTTATCTGAAATCACGAGTATCCAATCTTAAAGCCTACCGTTTTAGTTTTTATTGGACGATTTTGGCCGTGGTTTTGTTGTCTATTGTACCAGAAAAGAAATCTAGATACTTAATGCCAGTACTTATTCCATTGGCGATTAACACCGGATTTTATATTGAATATCTGTTTAGAAGCTTTAAGGATCTAAAAGATAAAAGAGAAACTATTCCTTTGTATTTCAATTTTGGATTGATTGCCTTGATTGGAGTGGCATTTCCTGTTGCGGCTTACTTTTTTTTAGGCTCCAACATTTCCAATTATTGGTTTCCATATATACTCACTTCTCTTACTGTATTCGGGCTAGGTATTGGAATTATTATACAATTGAAAAAGAAGAATTTCCCAAAAGTATTTTATTTTACAGTGCTATTTTTCGCTTCTTTATTCCTGACAGGTCTGCCTTTGGCCAACGCCCTAAAAGGGGCCAATTACAACCCTGTTTCCAATTTAAAAGCCGAAGCAGATGAAGAGCAACTTCAAGTTTATGGATTGGGCTATGTTTCCCCTGAAGTGATATGGCAATTTGGCGACAAAATTCCTTCATTAAAAACTGAAGAAGGTACATTTCAGCTTCCAGAAACAGATGCATTCGGACTCCTAACCCAAAAATTATCTGAGGAAGATAAAGTCTTCTTATCCAATCATTACGAGATGGAATTTCAAACCACTTTTGATTTGAACTTGGCAGAAAAAGACTCCAAAAAACATAATGGTAGGTTGGTTAATGACTATTATATTCTTAGGAAGAAATAAATCGGGAATCGGCCTTTTGTTTGAGTTTGTAAAACAAAAAACCGGATAACGCTCCAAAGGTCATTCCGCAGATAATATCTAAAGGATAATGTACGCCCACATAAATCCTGCTGTATGCCACAAAGGCACTCCAAAACAGTAGAATAAAAATCAAGGATTTATAATAGGGTCTTAATAACAAACCTGTAAACACAGCTATAGCCATAGAATTTGCGGCATGTGCCGAGAAGAAACCGTAGCGACCACAACGTTCTGCAATATATCGCATTTGCTCCATTAAGTCAGTTTCTTTACAGGGCCTAGAACGTTGAACACCGTGTTTGAACAAACTACTAATCTGGTCTGTAAATGTAATCATTAAAGCTATTACCACTACGGAAATAAGCAATGCCTTGGCGCCCATTTTTCTGTAGAGCAAATATAACAAGACTGCATACAGTGGTATAAATGTGAATTTATTGGTAACCGCCAACCAAAAGCTATCCCAAGTAGGGTTACCCAAATTATTTAACCATAAAAATAAGTCGGTGTCATACTGAATGAGTTGCTCCATGCCTACTCTTCGTAACGTTCCACTTCACGGTCATAAAAGTCGGTAGCTGCATTAATCAAATTTTCAATTTCAGCCTCCACTTCCTTTTGATCGTGTTCGTCGAACTCTTCCAACCATTCAATATCATCGTTTTCCAAATTGATGATGAACCTGGGAAAATCGGTATGTACAATATAAATGGCTTCAGGGAAATCGGTGTTGTCTCCCAATAAAAATTTTGGTAATTCCATCGTGTATTATGAATCTAATTTGTTTGTTTCTATTAATTTATTGGTCAAATAATTGAACCTGATGTACAATAAAATGGCCGCTGCTGTCAAACCAGCCAAAAGGCCTATCCAAATCCCAAAACTGCCATAGGCTTCTTCCTTCCCCAAAAACACACAAACCGGAAACCCAATGACCCAATAGGATATAAAAGTAATGATTGTTGGTATTTTTACATCCTGTAAACCTCTCAAGGCTCCCAACATCACCACTTGGATACTATCACTAATCTGAAAAAAACCTGCAACAATTAGCAAAGTCGAAGCTATCCCCACCACTTCGGCATTATCCATGGCGTTTTTGGCATCATTAAAATCGACATATAGTTTCGGTAAACTTCCGTGGAAGGCGTAAAAAAACAGTCCAAAAACCACCGCAAAGATAAAACCCATTAAAAAGATGGAGAAGGCAATTCGTCTTAATTCCTTATAATTTTGAAGTCCTTTTTGGTTTCCTACTCTAATCATGGCAGCCACACTAAGTCCTGTGGCAACCATAAAGGTCATTGAAGATAGGTTTAATGCAATTTGATTGGCCGCTTGGGGATTTTTCCCTAACAACCCACTTAACCAAATAGCACCAGTAAAAATGGCTACTTCAAAAAACATTTGCATGGCACTAGGGGTTCCCAGTTTTAAAAGCTGGCGCAGCATCAATCTATCGAGTACAAATATTTTAATATGGGTTACAAAGGCCTTGGATTTTTCTTTTTTCATTAACAACATCCATAAGAAAGCCACCATTATAAATCTGGATGCCAAGGTTCCGTAAGCAGCACCAACAATTCCTAGTTCTGGAAACCCAAACTTTCCAAAAATGAAAATATAATTCAATA
The DNA here is from genome assembly GCF_001280505.1 of Mangrovimonas sp. TPBH4. GTDB lineage: Bacteria > Bacteroidota > Bacteroidia > Flavobacteriales > Flavobacteriaceae > Mangrovimonas_A. The sequence goes on along the minus strand of NZ_LBIO01000050.1, from coordinate 190,127 downwards.
CGACATTTACTATGTTGCCCAATAAGGTAGCATACATAGGGTATTTGGTCATGGACAAACCATCACTGAATTGCTTAAAAGCCTGAAACACGATTAATGGAATCAAGGAAAATGCCACCAAATCCAAATAAGGCATGGCATATTCAACAACCTCTGTAGGTTGTTTCATCAAATACATTAACGGTTTGGAAAAATAAACCACCAAGAACAACAATATGCCCAAGAGCGTACACAAAAACAAGCCGTGTTTAAACGCTGATTTTCCTTGTTGAAAATCCTCGGCACCATCGGCTTCCGCAACCAAAGGCGTAATGGCCGTAGAAAAGCCTATTCCTAAGGACATGGCGATAAACATAAAACTGTTCCCCAAGGACACTGCCGCCAATTCGGCGGTCCCCAACTGCCCCACCATAACGTTGTCTACAAAGCTCACAAAAGTATGGCCCAACATCCCTAACATCACGGGGGCTGCCAACTTCCAATTGTATTTAAACTCTTTGGTATAAAGGGAAAGATTCACGTTATTCTTTTTAATGCGACAAAGATATGCTTTTATAACGTATAGTAAAGAAGAAGCCGAAACACTGTATTTAATTACAAATCAATTAATTACATTTAAAATTGTTAATAACTCCTTTAGGAATTCCTTTTAACAAAAGCATTTAATTCCTAAATTTAAGTAATTATTTGAGTTAGTTCTAGTTGAAACTTTTTACGCCATAATTTTTGAGGGATTTTAAAGATTAAGTCGTGAATGGTTTCAAACAAAAAGGAGACAAGATCTCCTTTTTGTTATTTTATGGCTTACCGTTTTAGTTTACAGTTGGCAAACTGCCTTCCTTTCTCTGATAAAAACCCCTAAATTTTTAATGCTTGCATTTCGGAATGAGCTGCTCTAAATTCCCGAACCATATCAGTTACAATGTCTTGAACGGGCTTGATATCGTGTATCAAACCAGCAATCTGGCCAATTTCCAATTCTCCTTCTTCCAAATCCCCTTCAAACATGCCCTTTTTAGCTCTAGCTCTTCCCAAAAGTGCTTTCAAATCCTCCACCGAAGGACTTTTGATATACAGTTCCTGGATATCATTAAAGAACTTATTTTTCACCAAACGCACTGGCGCCAGTTCCTTTAAAGTTAATTGCGTGTCCCCTTCTTTAGCATTTACCACCACTTCTTTAAAGGCCATGTGAGCAGAAGATTCTTCACTTGCCACAAAACGGCTTCCTACCTGAACACCATCAGCTCCCAAAACCATGGCTGCCAACATCCCTCTTCCTGTAGCAATTCCCCCAGCAGCAATCAATGGAATTTGTAACTGCTCCTTCACCATAGGAATCAGCGTCAACGTAGTTGTTTCATCACGACCATTATGTCCTCCTGCCTCAAAACCTTCAGCAACAATAGCGTCCACTCCTGCCTCTTGGGCTTTCAACGCAAATTTCACACTGCTTACTACATGCACAACTGTAATGCCTCGCTCTTGCAGCCAAGACGTCCACGTTTTAGGATTTCCCGCCGAAGTGAAGACAATCTTTACACCTTCCTCCACAATGATATCCATAATTTCTTCAATGTTCGGGTACAACATTGGGACGTTCACCCCAAAAGGTTTTGTTGTTGCCTTTTTACATTTTTGGATGTGTTCTCGCAGTACTTCTGGATACATAGAGCCTGCACCAATCAATCCCAATATACCAGCATTACTGGCTGCAGACGCCAGTCTCCAGCCACTGTTCCATATCATTCCTGCTTGAACTATGGGGTATTCTATATCGAAAAGTGATGTAATTCTATTTGTCATTTATAGTTTGATAAGTTTTACCGATTTGATTTGTGTTTTCGTTTTCAAGGAAAATACATACATGCCTTGAGCCAAGCCAGAAAAGCTAATATCTTCCACGGATTTTGTCAATGTTCCTGATTGTAATTCCTTCCCTTGGAGATTACACAAGGAATATGTTGTTTCCTCATAAAGCGTTCCCATTTGAATGGTCAATTCTTCTCTAATAGGATTGGGATACAAATGAATTTCATCTAAACTCATCTCATGCAAGGACAAGAGCATATCATAGGCCAATCCAAAATCTGGAATGCCAAAGCCTAACAAATTGTCAGGCGAATCATATTGAGAGGAAGATGATTGGATCCGTTGCTTAATTTCTGCATTCGTTTCCAATGGAAAAGCCTGCCACAAAGAAGCCGCGGCACCAGCAATAATTGGACCACTAAAAGAAGTCCCGCTATTGGATACCAAAGCATCACTCGGACTAATAATGGACGCTCCTGCTCCTTGAGCCACAACATCTGGTTTTTGGGTAGGCTGCGTTTCATTTCCTTGAGAACTGAATGCCGCATAATTTCCTTCCGAATCCACAGCGCCTACAGAAAGTACATTGGCAGCATCAGCCGGTGCTCCAACAATTTGCCATGCAGTTGCCCCAGAATTTCCTGCTGAAGACACTACCAAAATACCTTTTTCAAAAGCAATATTGGCTCCTTTTGAAATAAAAGCCGTGTTTCCATTCATATCTGCTGTAGTGTAGCTATAATTAGGATTGTCATATTCGTTATAGCCCAAAGATGAATTGATAATGTGCACTCCCAAACTATCGGCACGCTCGGCAGCTTCCACCCAATAACTTTCCTCTACAGGATTTTCACTTCCCGCATCTTCAGTTCTAAAAAGATAATAAGAGGCATCTGGAGCGGTTCCTACAAATTGATCTTCCACGTAACCTGCCATGGTGCTCAACACACGTGTCCCATGATCATTATCTGAGTAGGTATAGACATCTTCGGTTCTATTCACAAAATCATAGCCATCCAATAAATCATCATTGTCTCGTAATCTTTGGAATCCAGCCATGGTATTGACATTTGGAAATCCCGCATCCAATACTGCAATTACAATACCTTCTCCCGTAAAATCGAGTTGATGTAAGGTTTCCAAATTGAGCATTTCAACTTGGTTTTGGGCATTTCCATAAACAAAATCGGCAGTGGTTTCTTCTAAACTGAATTTATTTTGAAGCGCTGCCATTTTTCCCGAAGAAAGGTCCAAGCTATTATCGGCAAAGTCGATACTGTCTACAAAAGGCAAGTCCAATAATGCAGAAATATCTGTTTGGGCTCCTCGAACATGCACAGCATTGAACCATTTGGATTTAGCCAAAACAGTAATGCCTATTTGGGTTTTAAGCGTTGAAATATAAGCTTCGTTAACAGGAACATCGCGATTATCTATAGGAATGCCATGCGCATTTTTTCGATCGATGGCCGCCTGTGATAAAATGGATATGGGATTGTTGATGGATGCCTCAACATCCAATTTATCGGTAAGATATACCCATGCATCTTCTTGGGCATGGCCCAAATAACCTATGGCAAGTATGCCAAACAGCAATATTTTTTTTAACATCTAGTTGTATTTGGGAATCGGTTGGTGCAATTTAAGAAATTACTCCCGATCCTACCAATTCCTCTCCTAGATACCAAGCTACAAATTGCCCCTCAGTAATGGCCGATTGTAAGTTTTGAAATTCCACGTAAAGTCCGTTCTCAACTTTGTACAAAGTTGCAGGTTCCAACGGCTGCCTGTACCTAATACGCGCCTTGACTTCCATTGTTTCTCCTTGGTGGAGTTCCAAATCTTCTCGTATCCAATGCACCTCGTCATTAGCCACAAAAAGGGCACGCTTTAACAAACCAGGATGGTCTTTCCCTTGGCCTGTATAAATGACATTTTCTTCAACATCAGTATCGATAACGAACAATGGCTCCACAGTACCACCTACACCAAGACCTTTACGCTGGCCTTTTGTGAAATAATGGGCGCCCTGATGTTTTCCTACCACCTTTCCATCAGTGATATGGTAGTCTATTTTTTTAGTTAAATATTGAAGTTCTTCTTCTTTGGAATCGAAATTAGAAGTCCCATTTAAGTATACTTCCGTATCCGAAGGAACTTCTACAATTACACCTTCCTTCGGCATTAACTTTTGTTGTAAAAATTCTGGAAGTCTAACTTTACCAATAAAACACAGTCCTTGGGAATCCTTTTTATCAGCGGTAACCAAATTTAATTTTGTGGCAATTTCCCTAACTTCTGGCTTTGTCAATTCCCCAATTGGAAAAAGTGCTTTGGATAATTGCTCCTGCGATAGTTGGCATAGAAAATAGGATTGGTCCTTATTGCCATCTACCCCTGCCAACAATTGATAAATTTCTTCTCCATCCTTTTGAATCGTTCCTTTTCTGCAGTAATGTCCTGTTGCCACATAATCAGCACCCAAATCCAAGGCAATTCTCATAAAAACGTCAAACTTGATTTCACGATTACAAAGCACGTCAGGATTAGGAGTTCGGCCGCGTTGGTATTCGTCAAACATATAATCTACAATACGTTCTTTGTACTGCTCACTTAAATCGACCGTTTGGAAAGGAATCCCCAATTTATCGGCTACCAACATGGCATCATTGCTATCGTCAAGCCAAGGACATTCATCAGAAATTGTCACCGAATCATCGTGCCAATTCTTCATAAAAAGCCCAATAACCTCATAGCCTTGTTCCTTTAACAAATAGGCTGCCACACTGGAATCTACTCCTCCTGAAAGGCCTACGATAACTCGTTTCATTTATGTAAGTGATTGAATTTGATTATACATTGCAAAATTACAAAATAAAAAATGGTAACCTCTTAAAGTTACCATTATAAAACATTATAGCCTTGATAGCTTTAACCTATTGTTTGTAAGGATTTTTGCTCTTTTTGGTAAAGTCTTTTTCTTCCTCAAGTTTGCCATCCTTATAGTATTTCCAAATACCATCTTTTCTATCACGCTTGTAGTTTCCTTCGACCAATAACTGCCCTTCGTCATTGTAATATTTGGCTTCGCCGTGAAGTTCATCGTTCACATAATGGAACTCTTTTAACACCACCCCTGTTTCCGAATACCATCTGGACACACCTTGTATTTTTCCATTCACGTAATTCACTCTTTCGGCAATCTGTCCATTGTCATAGTACACCAGTTTTTCCCCGTCCAAATTCCCTTGATTATTATAAGTTTCGGTGGACATGATGGCGTTGGTTTTGTTGTGGTAGTACACCCATTTTCCCATATACAGTTTCCCATTCATCTTTCCTTCGCTAATAAGCTTTCCTGTAGATGAAAAGAATTTCACCTCTGCAATATCATTGTTTGGATTGAAGGTTTTCGTGGCGCTCAACACACTCTTTTTGTTGTTCAACGTATAGTATTTAAACACCCCTATTTCCTTTCCGTGGTTGAATTCTCCCTCATAACGAGGTTGTTTGGTTTCATGGAAATTTTTACGCCAAATTCCATGTCTTAATCCCTTACTGTCAAACTGGTTGATCTGTTGGGCCAACATCACGGAAGTTGCCAAAAAACATAACATTATTTGAATATACTTCAATTTCATAGAGTAAAAATTTGAGCGTCCTGTTAAAGAAATTATTGCTTTTGCAATATTAAACGAAAATTTAATACAAATGTTATAGAACAAAAAAGCCACCTGTAAACAGGCAGCTTTTTTGAATTTATTTTCTGCGCTGTTGCGCCTTTTGTTGCTGTTCGGCCTGTTCCATCATTTCCTTCATTTTCTTCTGCAAACGACTCTCCTTTTTAGGCTGTTTCTTTTTATGCTGAATTTTAGCCAGCACCTTATCTTCATCGATGATAAAGTTTTTGATCACCAACATAATTCCAATACTAATCAAGTTAGAGATGAAGTAATACAAACTCAAACCAGATGCATATTGGTTAAAGAATACCAACATCATTAACGGTGACATATACAACATCACCTTCATCATTTTTTGCATGTCTGGCATCCCTTCCTGAGTTGGTTGATTTGCCATTTGCTGTCCGGTGGTCATTCTCATATAAAAGAATATCGCCACAGCTGCCAAAATTGGGAACAAACTGATGTGATCTCCATAAAAAGGAATCTTGAATGGTAATTCGGCAATCACATCATAAGATGATAAATCTTCTACCCAAAGAAATTTCTTCTGACGTAAATCGAAAGCAGATGGGAAGAACATAAACAATGCGTAGAACACAGGAATCTGCATCAATCCAGGTAAACATCCGCTCAACGGACTAGCCCCTGCACGGCTTTGCAAACTCATGGTTTCCTGCTGCATTTTCATTTTATTGTCCTTGTACTTCTCTCTAAGAGCGTCTAGTTCTGGCTTCAAAATTTTCATTTTAGCCTGAGACAAAAACTGCTTATACTGCACAAACGACAATAGGATTTTCACCAAAATGGTCATAACAATAATAGCAAAACCATACGGTAAGAAAGAACTTAGCATTGCAAACAACGGAATAAATACCGATTTGTTGATCCAGCCAAAAATCCCCCAACCTAATGGAATACTCTCTTCAAGATTTCTGTCATATTTCTTTAAAACCTTGCTGTCTGTTGGACCAAAATACATTCCCATGTTTTCAGCCAACTCTCCACCTTTAAACTCCAATGGCAATTTGGCTAAGTACTTTTTGGTAAAGAGGGTGTCCACATCATCGTCCTCAACCAAGTTCTCGGACTCCATCTGTACACTTTTAAAAGGTACATCGGTTACCAAAATAGAGCTAAAGAAGTGCTGACGGAAAGAAATCCATTCCACATTTTCTTCGGTTTCCTCGTCTTCACCGGCCTGAGCCAATTTGTCTATTTTTTTACCATCGTATTGGTAGGTCAAACGAGTATAACGGTTTTCGTATTGGATACTCTTGTCATGGCGAATCCCCTTTAAGCCCCAAGATAAATCTATTGGCTGAGAGCTGTTGAATACATTTCCTAAACCTTGGGATTTCACAGAAAAGCCAACCATATAATCGTTTGGTTTCAACTCATATCTATACTCCAAAAAATTGGTTTCAGAAACTTTAAGTTTCATGGAAACTATAGTGTTCTCGCCACTTTTGGTAATTGTTGGCTGAAAATAAAGATCTTGGGTATTAAGGATTCTATTATCGGAAGTTCCAAAATTGATATTGAATTGCGTGTTACCATCCTTCACCATATAAATTGGCACCGAATCGTAATCGACAAACTGCTTTAACTTAACTTCTGAAAGGTATCCTCCCTTATTGTTAAATTTAAGGGCCAACACCTCATTCTCCACCAAGGTTACCTCATCTTTTGCAGAAGGCAAGGACGACGCATAGGCAAAGGGCCCTAATTTGATTTTTAATTGCTCTAGGGCTGTAGAGTCCAAAGCCCCAGTATTAGAAAAATCTTCGGCAGAGGTTACAAAACTATCCTCTTTAGCTTTGGCCTTTTGTTCTGCCTCAACTTGTTCTTGTTTTGCTTTTTCCTGTTCAGCAATCTCCTCTGGAGTTGGCTGGTTTTTCCAAAGCATGTACAATAAGATTCCAAAAATAAGCACAAAGCCTACAATGGAGTTAACATCAATTTTCTTTTCTTCCATGAATTATATCTAAATGTCTTGTGGCAAGCTGTACAAAACCTTGTCCACTTTTTAGTTTTGTGCCACACTGGCACCTTTTTTATTCTTTTTGAAGCTCAAGGCCGCCTTTACAAAGGCCACAAATAATGGATGAGGGTTGGCTACGGTACTCTTATATTCTGGATGGTACTGCACCCCTACAAACCAATTGTTTTCAGGAATTTCTACAATTTCCACCAATCCGGTGTCTGGATTTAATCCCGTGGCTTTCATTCCTGCGTCCTCAATCTGTGTTTTGAAGTCGTTGTTAAACTCGTAACGGTGTCTATGACGTTCTTCAATTTGACGCTCTCCATACACATCCTTTGCAATGCTACCGTCCAACAACTCACAGCTCCAAGCCCCTAAACGCATGGTCCCACCTTTTTCGGTTACTGTTTTTTGGGATTCCATAAGGTCAATTACTGGATGTTGTGTATCTGGATCCATTTCCGTGGAGTTGGCATCTTTCAATCCTAAAACATTTCTGGAATATTCAATAACTGCCATTTGCATCCCTAAACAAATTCCCAAAAATGGAATGTTGTTTTCACGCACATATCTTACCGCTTCAATTTTTCCTTCAATACCACGCTCTCCAAAACCAGGTGCTACCAAAACAGCATCTAAATGTGCTAACTTTTTGGCGGCGCTTTTAGGTGTTAAATGCTCAGAGTGGATGGACTCCACTTTCACCTTCACTTCATTTTCTGCTCCTGCATGGATAAAGGATTCCAAAATAGATTTATAAGAATCCTGTAATTCTACGTATTTTCCAATCAATCCAATGGTAACTTCTTCCTTCGGATTTTTATGACGGTTCAAGAATTGGTTCCAACGCTCTAAATTTGGCGTATCGCTTTGCAATCCTAATTTTTTCAACACGACTTTATCCAAGCCTTGCTCCAACATCAAGTTAGGCACATCATAGATAGTAGAGGCATCGATAGATTGAATTACGGCCTCTTCCCTAACGTTGCAGAACAATGCCAATTTTCTTCTTAAATCTTCTGGCAATTCGTGTTCGGTACGGCACACCAAAATGTCCGCCTGCACTCCACTTTCCATCAAGGTTTTTACACTGTGTTGGGTTGGTTTTGTTTTCAACTCTCCCGCTGCCGATAAATAAGGTACCAAAGTAAGGTGAATCACGATTCCGTTTTGTTCACCCAAATCCCAACGCAATTGGCGCACGGCTTCCACATAAGGTAAGGACTCAATATCCCCCACAGTTCCACCTATTTCAGTGATAACAATATCATAGTCTCCCGAGTTCCCTAAAATTTGGATTCGGTGCTTGATTTCGTCTGTGATGTGAGGAATTACCTGTACGGTTTTCCCAAGAAATTCACCACGACGCTCCTTTTGGATCACGCTCTGGTAAATTCTTCCTGTAGTTACGTTGTTAGACTGGCTTGTAGGCACATTCAAAAAACGCTCATAATGTCCTAAATCCAAATCGGTTTCAGCTCCATCATCAGTCACATAGCATTCTCCATGCTCGTATGGGTTCAAGGTACCAGGATCCACATTAATGTAGGGATCTAATTTTTGAATGGTAGTTCTGTAACCTTGTGCCTGAAGCAATTTGGCCAGTGATGCCGCAATAATTCCTTTTCCTAGTGAAGATGTAACCCCTCCGGTTACAAAAATGTATTTTGTATCAGTTGTCATGTTGCGCTTTTAAACGCAGGCAAATTTACAAAATTTAAATAGTTATGGCACATAGTTTTTCAGTTATTTGGGATGCTTTTAGCAAATTGGCATTTGCTTTACACAATGGTTTTCAATTAAACAGAGTCCTACTTGATATTTTAAAAAAAATACCCGAAATTAGTTAATCTCCATTAGGATTTATCATTGTATTGCCAAGCATTGGCTTTTTTAAAACTCACACCGTATGAGATTTATAGATTATTACACGATACTTGGTGTCGACAAAAATGCCTCGGAAAGCGACATCAAGAAAGCCTACCGCAAACTGGCTCGAAAATATCATCCGGACCTCAACCCTAACGACAAGGAAGCTGAAAAGAAATTCAAGGAAATCAACGAGGCCAATGAAGTGTTGAGCCATCCTGAAAACCGAAAAAAATATGATAAATACGGAAAGGATTGGCAACACTCAGAAGCCTTTGAGGAAGCACAGCGCCAACAGCAATCCCAAAGGGCCCAATACCAAAGTTCCTCTGGCCGATTTTCTGAAGAGGATTTTTCAGATTTTTTCAGCTCCATGTTTGGTGGAGGCACTGGTGGCGGCTTTAGAGGACAGAGTCATGGCCACCCAAAATTTAGAGGCCAGGATTATAATGCAGAATTGCAGTTGGACTTGGAAGATGTTTACAAAACCCACAAACGCACTTTGACCGTTAATGGTAAAAATATAAGATTAACCATTCCTGCAGGTGTTAGAAATGGACAAATTATAAGAATAAAAGGTTATGGAGGCGAAGGCATTAATGGAGGCCCCAATGGAGACCTACACATAAAGTTCTCCATCAACAACCATAGCAAATTCAAACGTGATCACAATAACCTGTATTCTGATGTAGATCTGGATTTGTACACAGCCGTTTTGGGTGGTGAAGTGCTTATTGATGCGTTTGACGGCAAATTAAAACTAAAGGTAAAGCCTGAAACTCAAAATGGCACCAAAGTTAAATTAAAGGGCAAAGGCTTTCCTGTATATAAAAAAGAAGGCCAATTTGGAGACCTATATGTAACCTACCACATTAAAACGCCTACCAACCTTTCTGAAAAAGAAAAGGTATTGTTTGAAGAATTAGCAAAATTACGATAATCATGGACACCTCTCACTATATTCCCTTAGCCACACTTTGCAGCTCGTACAACGTTACGATTTCATTTTTGGAAGAGCTAGAAGATATTGGGCTTATTTCTATAATTACCGTAGAAAAACAATATTACCTAGATACCGATTCCTTAAGTTCATTGGACAAAGTGCTCCGAATGCAGCGCGAACTCAACCTTAACATAGAAGGTATTGACATTGTTTTTAATCTATTGCACAAAGTAGATGCCCTACAGGCGGAACTCAACAATTTACAAAACCGCCTTCGTCTTTATGAGCATGAATAGACAGCCTTATTTTGGATACCTTTTTTTGATATTTCTAATCAAATCCTCCAAGCCATTTACTTTTAGCTCATACACCATTTGTAGCATGTCTCCCAATTTTCCTTTGGGAAAGCCTTTATTGTGGTACCACACCACATAATGTTCGGGAAGGTCAATGAGGTCTCGCCCCTCGTATTTCCCAAAAGGCATTTTTGTATGTGCCAATTTTATCAAAAATTCTTTGTCTAGTCCTAACATTTAATCTTTAGATTTAAAATCCTTAAGTTTTTCGAGTTCGTGGGCTACCAATTGTCGCCATCGCGCTTGGGCTTCCAAATTCCTTGAATAATCACTCTCGGTATCGTATTGCTTTTGGGTTTTGGCCAACTCCTCATTAACGGATTTATGTAAACTATCTATATCAGCCTTTAAAGATTTAGATACTTTCAACTTGCCGAGAGCCTTTCTGAACTTCCTAACATGAAGTTCTGTGATATCAAAATGCAACTGTTCATGTCCCAAAATATGAGTTGTAGCCTCTTGTTTTAGAACCCAAGATTTTTTAGGGTAAAAATGAGCTTCTACCTTCGTAGTAAAAGTTTCTATACCTTTTTTAGATTCTGTAATACTATACGAAAAACTGATTCCTGAGGCCGTCACAGCAGCTGCTTCAGAGTCACTTTTGGGTTCGCCTTTAAAATCTGTCCAAGTTAACTTAAAATCTTCCCGCCATGACAAACGTTCTTCATTAACACCAAGGAAGCCCAACCATAAAACACAACAAATCCCTAAAAATTTCATACCTGTCATATCTAGGTAACGTTTTTAGGGATTATGTTAGTATTGAATATTGTTCTGAAAGCCTATTCCGCTTCAACTTTTGTTAAGTCCTTATACTTCACAATGTAAACAGCTTCATTATAATAACCTCCAAAATATTTTTTAGTATATCTAAATTTATTCTCCAAATATTCTGTTTCCAATTCAGGAGTAGTTGCCTCATACAAGTCTTCCTTGGAAGCCAAACGCAGCAGGATATCCAAAGTCAAATCGAAACCACGGATAGCGAATTTATTTGGTTCCACACCATACAAACTCTTATATTTTGTAATAAACCCATTAGTAGTGGGCGTGGCCAAAGTTTTGTTGGCTGATGGAAAAGTGAAATTCAAATTAGACAAATGGTAATTTGATATATTCTTTCCTTCTTCATACAACGAACTATTTTGAGTGGTCATCAAAACAATTTGCTGATCCTCGTTGTTCAAACCATTTAACATACTGGTTACATTAGAAGCAAAAGCCTCATTTTGGGTCTCCAAAAACACGATGTTTTCCCCTTCCAAAAACATATCCTCCAAATCCGAAATCAATATGTAGTTGCTATCCTTCCCATCCTTATCCTTTCTGGAGAAGATTTGTTTCGCAGCAACAAACTCCGATTTCAATTGATCGCTAACCACCTTGTTTTTGGCATCGGCAATAATTACGATATGCTTCGGAAGCGTATCGCTTTTCACATAACGAATCATTTCCTTTCGCATCAATTCGATGGAAGGTACGGTTTGGAACACATTGTCGTACAGGTTTTCTGGAGTTGTAAAAGGAGAAATCACGGGAATGTGATCGCCTTTAACACTAGCCGCTACACGTTCCAAATTTTTGGGGAACAACGGTCCGATGATGGCATCGTAGGTTGAAAAATCATTGTTCTTCAAAATATTGGACACCTCAGACAATTGGTCTCTGGTATCAAACACCTTTAAATTTGTAGAAATACCCAACTGTTTTGCAGAATCCAAAGCCATTTCAACCCCTACATGAAAATCCAAGGAAATGGATAATCTAGTATCATTTTTAATGGCTGTTTTTGCTTCCTGAACAGAATCTACATCAATCCTGTTCAATCTATAAGGCAACATCAAAGCCAAACGCTTGGTCTTTAAATTTTCAAAATTGGTTTTCGTTAAATCTGTATTTTCAATATCTTCACCTGCAATAGCAGCATTGGCAGTAGCTGGTACCTTGATTACCATACCCAACTTCAATCCGCTTTCCTTCAATTCTGGATTAAGGGTTTCCAATTCTTCCTGCGTAACACCAAACTTACGATTCAAGGCCATATAGCCTTCACTTTTCTGAACCGTATAATAATTGAAATCTTCCTCAATAGCTTTTTCCTCGTTATCGGCTATATTTGGTACGTTCAGTACATCTCCTGGCTGCAACACCTCATTCATGTTTGGGTTAAGAGCTTCTAATTCCGGAACAGTAATCCCAAATTTATAAGCCACTCGCCATTTGCCTTCTTTAGGCTCTACAGTGTACTTTTTTAATGTGTTGCTTAGTTCTGCCTTAGCTATAACCGTTTTGAATCTTGGGATTTTAATTTTATCACCTTTCTTCAAATTATTGGCATACAAGTAGGTATTGTATTTTTTGATATCCTCCACAGACACATTGTACAATTTGGAGATGCTGTACAAAGTTTCCTTTTTCTTTGCCCTATGGTAGCGGTAGCCTATTACTTCCTTTGTTTCGGTTACAGCTTCTTCTGGACGAATTTTGGAAGTAGGTATAATAAGTACCGTCCCAACCGTTAGCTTCTTTTTGGCATCTGGGTTAAGGGCATAAATGTCAAAAGGAGTTACCAAATATAATTTGGCAATCTCCTCTATCGTTTCTCCTTGTTTTACTTTATGTTGTTTAAAATTTTGAGCCTGTACAAAGCAAATACTTGCTAGAGTAAACAGGGTAATTAAAACAAGTTTTTTCATATGGTTAAATTATTGTTTACGTTTATGGGGCAATAAATCGTTCACTATACTATTCCCATTCAATGGTTGCTGGCGGCTTAGAACTAATGTCGTACACTACTCTATTAACGCCTTTTACCTTATTTATTATTTCGTTCGAGGTTTTTTGCAAGAACTCATATGGTAAATTCACCCAATCAGCGGTCATACCATCGGTACTTTCAACCGCTCTAAGGGCCACACATTGCTCATAGGTACGCTCATCTCCCATTACTCCAACACTGTTGATTGGCAACAAGATGGCACCTGCTTGCCACACATCGTCATAAAGTCCCCAGGACTTCAATCCGTGAATAAATACGGCATCCACCTCTTGTAATATACGAACTTTTTCAGCCGTAATATCACCTAAAATTCTAATTCCCAATCCAGGTCCAGGGAAAGGGTGACGTCCCAAAAGAGCTGGCTCCATTCCCATAGATGCTCCTACACGTCTAACCTCATCCTTAAACAAGGCTTTCAATGGCTCTACAACTTTCAGCTTCATAAAATCAGGCAATCCTCCTACGTTGTGGTGACTTTTAATAGTTGCACTAGGTCCTCCTGTTGCCGAAACACTTTCAATAACATCCGGATAGATGGTTCCTTGAGCCAACCATTTTACATCCTGAATTTGGTGGGCTTCATCATCAAATACTTCAATGAACACACGACCAATGGTTTTACGTTTTTCTTCAGGGTCGCTCTTTCCTGCCAAAGCATCCAAAAAGCGTGCCGAAGCATCGACTCCTTTAACGTTAAGCCCCATGTGCTTGTACTGATCCAGTACATCCTCAAATTCGTTTTTACGAAGTAAGCCATTATTTACGAAAATACAATATAAATTTTCTCCAATTGCTTTGTTCAATAGCATAGCCGCCACGGAAGAATCCACTCCTCCTGACAATCCCAAAACAACTTTATCATTTCCTAATTGAGCTTTCAAATCCTCAACTGTTTCGTCAACAAAAGATTGTGGCGTCCAGTCTTGGTTTACCCCAGCAATGTTCACCAAAAAGTTCTGCAATAAACGCTTTCCATCTGTAGAATGGTATACTTCTGGGTGGAACTGGATAGCATAAGTTGATTCCCCTTCAATTCTATAAGCCGCATTTTCAACATCATGCGTACTCGCCAACAACACTCCATTTTCAGGTAAATGCTTGATGGTGTCACTATGGCTCATCCACACTTGGCTTCCCTCTGAAATATTTTCGAAAAAGGACTCTCCTCCCTTAACAAATGATAGGTTTGCTCTTCCGTATTCACGAGTGTTGGATGGCGCTACTTCACCTCCTGAGAAATGTGCTAAATATTGCGCTCCATAACAAACAGCCAATAAAGGCTTTTTACCACGGATTTTTGATAAATCTGGGTGAGGTGCATCTTCGGCACGAACCGAAAATGGACTACCAGAAAGAATTACCGCTTGGTACTCTTCTACCGTTGATGGAACTTTGTTGAATGGATGGATTTCACAGTAAATATTGAGCTCTCTAACTCGTCTTGCAATTAGTTGCGTGTACTGCGAACCGAAGTCTAAAATGAGTATCTTATCGTGTTGCATGTGCAAAATTAAAATTAAATGGGAAATTATATATTGAAAATTGAAAAAATATCAATTCATTGAATCTAAAATCATTTCAATATCCTTCTCTGTGGTATCTGGATTGATAAAACAAAAACGGGACACCGTTTCAAAGGCATCACCTTGTTTCCATTTGGTTGGTGTTACCAAAGCAAATCCCGACTTATGATTTCTGTAGGTCCATTCGGTATAATCCTCTGGACTCCATCCTTTTCTTCGGAACAGTACACAGGACAAACTTGGCTCTCTTACCAATTCTACCTTATCATGCTCCTTAATCATTTTACCAGCAATTTGCGCCAATTCAATGCCTCGCTCAACCGCTTCCTTATATCTATCGGTACCATGGGTCGCCAATGAAAACCATAAAGGCAAACCGCGTACACGTCGTGTTAATTGTATTTGATAATCGGTTGGGTTGAAACCGTGCGCCCCTTCATCCTTAAAAATATCCAAATAAGAACCTTGCTGTGAGTGTGCATTTTTGGCCAACTCAGGATTTTTATAGATTACCGCTCCACAGTCGTAAGGAGAGAACATCCACTTATGTGGGTCGATGGTTATACTATCGGCACGCTCAATACCTTTAAATTGATGTCTTACGGAATCTGCTACCAAAGCACCTCCTCCATAAGCGGCATCTACATGGAACCACAGATTTTCAGCTTCACACACCTCAGCAATGCTTTCCAAATCATCTATAATTCCTGCATTGGTAGTTCCTCCTGTAGCCACCACGGCAAACAAACATTTGCGCTCGTGCTCCGTTAAGGTTGCAATGGTTTTCTTCAAGTCTTCTCCTGTCAAACATTCTTCGGAATCCACCAACAAGATATCCACATCGGCTACTTTTGCCATCGCCTTTACAGACGAATGGGCGCCAATTGAGGTAATGATCAGTCCTTTTTCTCTTTTAAAAGCATCGTCCTGTCTCCAATGTTCACGTGCAGTCACGATGGCCGATAGGTTGGCTGAAGTTCCTCCACTGGTAAACACTCCAAACGCGCCTTCTGGCAAGCCGGTTAAGGATACAATCCATTTCATGGCTTCATTTTCACAGAAAATACCTCCGGCACCTTCCATCCAATACGCTCCATGAATACTGGATGCCGAGGTCACCAAGTCGAACATAATGGCTGCTCTTGTTGGAGATGCTGGCACAAAGGCTAAATTACGGGGATGGTCTACAGGAACATTGGTATTAGCCAAGTGTTTTTTCCAAAGGTCGAAGGCGTATTCGCCTCCTACTCCTTTTGGCGTGATGGTCTCACCTACCAAGACTTTTAACTCTTCTGCTTTTTTGGGTTTACCTATTTGGCGTTCAGTCGCGGAAACTCTATCGATAACGTATTTCATGACATCCAATGTCATTTCTACCAAGTCGATATCTATCTTATGCATTTGCTACTCTAAATTTAGAATTATAAACTCTTTTTTAAGGGGCTGCAAATTTACTATTAACTGATGAATTAATTGGTCTCCAAACTCTAAATAAAATTGAGAAAAATTGGTATTACGTTCCTGCAAACTTTGATTCGGAAATAATTCGTTTTGAAGTTGCACAACACGGTCCAAATGACCACTCAATTTCCGCTTTTGCGCCTTGAGCAAACGCTTTTCCAAATGTTCCAAACCTTTGATTTGTTTGCGCTCTTGAGCACCCACGGCTCCTAAAAATGTGGGATCGGTTTTTTCCGCAAGTTTATATAGGTCCTTAAACTGTTGTTCGAGGTGTTTTTTTTGAGTGCTAAAATCGATATCAACCTCAGAAATGGATCTGGTTACTTTGGAAACCAAATCTTCTTGATTCAAAAATAAATCGGCCATGGATAGATGCAACTTTTCCAATTTCTCCTGCTGCTTTTCGGTTGCCAATAAAACCGAATTCCTTAGCAACAATATTGGAAAGGTGACTTTATGGGCTTCAAAATTCGATTTCAACTGAAACCAATAAGCCAATTCACCGCCTCCACCAATGTAACAAAGGTTTGGCAAAATCACCTCTTGATACAAGGGACGCATAATGACATTAGGACTAAACCGTTCCGGGTACTCATGTAATTCCTTGACGATTTCTTCTTGGTCCCAAGTAATCTCCGTGCCATACACACTATAATTTCCGTCAAGTTCCACAATGCGTTCACGCAAACCTTCGGTTATATAAAAAAGATTAATTTCTCTAGGGTTGACCTGTATTTTGTAGTTTTCGGGCAATGTATTGATTTGGGCATTGGTCTCCGAGACATTTTTAAAAGACGATTGCTGCAACAATTCATCCTCCATATAAGGCACAAACAGTTGCTTTAAGTTATGGTCGTTGCCATCTACAATCACCAAACCATACTCCCCCAACAATTCATTCACCAAAAACCTAGTGGCATCTGTTAAGTTTGCATGTTCTAAATATGCCTTTTTAAAAAGTTCCTTTAAACGTTTGGCATTGTTACCGGCATTCAATTGAGAAGCAAACACTTCTTCAACCGCATCCAAACCTTCCAAATCCAACTCTCCAACTGCACCTGATGAGGCTCTGCTCCACTTTATTTTCTTTCCGTTGAAATTGAAATAATTGATCTCTTCAAAATCATGGTCTTCCGTTGCCATCCAATATACTGGCACAAAATTGTATTCGGGATACGCTTCCTTTAACTCACCACAAAGATTGATGGCAGAGACGATTTTATAGAAAAAATACAAAGGACCAGTAAACAGATTAAGTTGGTGCCCTGTAGTAATGGTAAATGTATTTTCTTCTTTTAAGGCTTGAATATTCTGTTGTGTGCTTTCGGAAAGTTCCAAAGACTGACATTGTTGTTCCAAAGCTTCTACCAAAACCTTTCGGTTTGCTAAAGAAACTTGAGGTTGCTTTTCCTCTATCTGTTGTTTAAAGGCTTCCACGGTTGGAAACCTGTGGTAAAAAGGCTTTAGATTTTGATTTTCTTCTAGATAATCACAGATAAGTTGTGAGAAGTAGTTGGTGTCTTTAAACGGAATACAGTCTGTTGGCATAGTCACTATTCAATTCTGACGTAAATATACAGCGCAAAACTGTTTTATGTCCTAAATTTTAGTTAATTCATATTCAATTTATATCATTATTTTTATCACCTAAACCAGCGCTATGCAAAAAAAAATTGTTTTTATAGTTACTGTATTCTGTTGTTCAATTTTCTCTTTTGGACAGGAATTACAATCTCCCGACAGCTTTTTAGGATATAAATTGGGGTCCCATTTTTCCAGACACCATCAAGTAGTAGATTACTTTAAATATGTAAGCCAGCAACTGCCTGGTCAAGTGAAATTGGAACATTATGGGGATACTTATGAGCGACGCCCATTGTATGTTGCTTATATTTCTTCGGAAGAAAACCTGAGAAATCTGGAAACGATTCGCCAGAACAACCTTAAAAATGCAGGTGTTTTGGATGGCAGTGCAACTTCCAATGAGTTGGCTATTGTATGGTTAAGCTATAATGTTCACGGCAACGAAGCATCTAGTACTGAAGCCGCCATGAAAACCCTCTTCACCTTATTGACCGAAAAACAGGAATGGCTTAAAAGCACCGTGGTAATTATAGATCCTTGTATCAATCCTGACGGAAGAGATCGTTATGTGAATTGGTATAATGAAACCTCTAGTACCCCTTACGACACCGACCAACAAGCTAGCGAACATTTAGAACCATGGCCAGGGGGAAGACCTAATCATTATTTGTTTGATTTGAATAGAGATTGGGCTTGGGCTACACAAATTGAAAGTCAGTCGCGATTAAAAATCTACAACAAATGGCTTCCACATATTCATGTGGATTTCCATGAACAAGGGATCAATAACCCTTATTATTTTGCTCCAGCAGCAGAACCATTCCATGAAATCATCACCGATTGGCAAAAAGACTTTCAAACACAAATAGGAAAAAACCACGCCAAATATTTTGATTCCAACGGTTGGCTGTATTTTACAAGAGAACGTTTTGATTTGTTATACCCAAGTTATGGTGACACTTATCCAACATTTATGGGAGCCATTGGTATGACCTACGAACAGGCCGGTCACGGCCGTGGTGGTTTGGGGATTATGAATGATGAAGGCACAGAATTAACTCTTAAGGATCGTATTGCACACCATACCACTACAGGTCTATCTACGGTAGAAGTTGCCAGCAAAAATGCAGCTAAGCTAAACTCTGAATTCAAAAAATTCTTCGAAAACAGTGATGTGGATTATCAGAGTTATGTTTTGAGTGGAGAACCTGATAAAATTGAAAGCTTAAAACAGTTATTAGACCAACATGGAATTAGTTATTATAACGGCTCCAAAACTAAGGTGAACGGCTATCTATACAACAAAGGAGACAAAGGTTCAATGGACATCACCTCCTCCGATTTGGTTATTAGCACCAACCAGCCAAAAGGTAAAATGGTGCAAGTATTGTTTGAACCAAATGTCAACCTAAGCGATTCCCTAACCTATGACATTACTGCTTGGAGTGCTCCATTTGCCTTTGGATTGGACGCCTTGGCCAGCACCAAATTGGTTCCGGCAAAAGCAGGAGCTGCAACATCTACCCCAACTCCAAAAATAGACACCAAAGCAACGGCCTATATGGCCAAATGGAACCATATTACCGATGCCAAATTCCTGGTAGATTTAATGAAACAAAAAATTAAGGTACGTTTTACCGAAAAACCCATTACCACCAGTGTACCTGAGCAAACATTTGATCGCGGTTCATTGATCATCACAAGAGGTGACAATCAATCTGTGGAAGACTTTGATTCCAAAGTGATGGCTTCCGCGAAAAAATTCAACAAGAATCCAATTGCGGTGATGAGTGGATTCTCCAAATCGGGGCCAGATTTTGGATCGCCAGATGTGAAATTGGTCAACACGCCTAAAGTTGCCCTACTTTCTGGCGAATCTACATCTCCCTATGGTTATGGTGAATTATGGCACTTCTTTGAGCAACAATTACAATTCCCTGTGACTTCTTTAAACACAAAGTATTTCAAAATGTACGATTTGAAAAAGTACAACGTATTGATTGTACCCGATGGCAACTATGCCAAGATATTGGACAATGGTACTTTAAAAAATCTGCAATCATGGATTCAAAAGGGAGGCAAACTGATTGTCATTGACGGTGCCCTAAAAAGCTTTGCCGGTAAAAAAGGATTCAGCTTAAAAGCCCATGAAGTTAAGGACTCCATTTCTATTGACAAGAAGCTGATTTCCTATGCCGATCGTGAACGTGAAGGCATCAAAAAACTCATTACAGGAGCCGTTTTTAAAACGAAAGTGGACGACACCCATCCATTGGCTTTTGGATATTCAGACACCTATTACACATTAAAACTAGGCAATGATTCCTATGAGTTATTGGAGGATGGCTATAATGTGGTGCATATTGGAGAGAACCCAAAAAGTGTTTCTGGCTTTACAGGAACCGATGCTCTTGAAACCTTAGAAAACTCTTTGATATTTGGAGAAGAACGAATCGGCGAAGGAAGTATCGTCTATATGACAGATAATGTCATGTTCCGAAGTTTTTGGGAAAATGGAAAACTATTCCTGGTCAATGCTGTCTTCTTTGTCAATAACAACCTATTTACCATATAAAAGAAAAGCAGCACAATGTGCTGCTTTTTTTATGTTGTTACTTGAGGGCTTATTTTACCACTTCCGCATATAAATCGAAATCTTCTGCTTCTATTACTTTTACAGTCACAAATTCTCCAGTTTTCAAGTAAGTTGATGTGGCATCAATCAACACTTCATTATCCACATCTGGGGAATCGAACTCGGTTCTCCCTACAAAATAGTTACCTTCCTTACGGTCGATGATTACTTTAAACTCTTGACCGATTTTTTCTTGGTTTAACTCCCAAGAAATTTGCGATTGGATATCCATAATTTCATTGGCACGTTCCTGTTTTACATCTTCAGGCACATCGTCTTCCAAATTATAGGCATGGGTATTTTCCTCATGCGAATAGGTAAAACATCCCAAACGCTCAAAACGCATTTCTTGAACCCATTCCTTTAGAGTCTGGAAATCTTCCTCGGTTTCACCCGGATACCCTACAATTAACGTGGTTCTAATGGTCATATTTGGAACGGCCTTTCTAAACTCTTCAATTAGTTTGGTCGTTTTAGCTTTGGTAGTTCCTCTACGCATACTTTTCAAAATGGAATCAGAAATGTGCTGCAACGGAATATCCAAATAATTACACACTTTCGGCTCGCGGTTCATCACGTCCAACACATCCATTGGGAATCCAGTTGGGAAGGCATAATGCAAACGAATCCACTCGATACCTTCTATTTTCACCAAGGCCTCCAATAATTCTGCAAGATTACGCTTCTTATATAAATCCAAACCGTAATAGGTCAAATCCTGAGCAATCAAGATCAACTCCTTCACGCCATTGGCCGCCAGCTTTTCAGCCTCTATCACCAAATCCTCAATAGGCGTACTTTTGTGTTTTCCACGCATCAAAGGGATAGCACAAAAACTACATGGACGGTCGCAACCTTCAGCAATCTTCAAATACGCATAGTTTTTAGGAGTTGTTGTTAAACGCTCCCCTATCAACTCATGTCTATAATCTGCTCCCAAAGCCTTTAACAGCCCAGGAAGCTCTGTAGTTCCAAAATATTGATCTACGTTAGGAATTTCCTTTTCTAAATCCGGTTTATAACGTTCACTTAAACAACCTGTCACAAACACCTTATCTACATCGCCTGCCTCCTTTTTTTGCATGAATTCCAAAATTGTGTTCACACTCTCCTCCTTGGCATTATTGATAAAACCACAGGTATTGATCACCACAATATTTCCTTCCTCTTCATGAACAACGTCCTTGCCACTAGCTTTTAACTGCCCCATCAACACCTCACTGTCGTAAACATTCTTACTACACCCAAGGGTTACTACATTGATTTTGTTCTTTTTAAGTGATTTTGTTCTCATATCAAAAATTCAGGCTGCAAAGATACGTAATGCTTAACGATTTACCGTATGACATTAACAAATTAGAATGACTATGGAAAGCTTTCGTATCTTTAGAACACTAAAAACATCCCAAGACCATGAAACCTACTTACTTTACTGTACTCGTTTTATTAATTTTCGCACTATCCGGATGCTCAAAAGATGACCAAACTGATAACTCCCCCATAACTTCCGAAATCTATTTTCCTCCTGTGAATTCCAACAATTGGGAAACTGTTTCGCCTTCGGAATTAGATTGGAATGAGAGTGAACTCCAACCTTTATTGGACTATTTGGAAACCAAGAACACCAAAAGTTTTATGATCCTTTATAATGGTAAAATTGTCGTTGAAGACTATTTTAATGGGCATTCTTCCTCTTCCTTATGGTATTGGGCAAGTGCAGGAAAAACATTAACATCAACAGTTACTGGAATTGCGCAAGATGAAGGCCTCATCAACATTCAATCCAAGGTTTCTGATTATTTGGGAGAAGGTTGGACTTCTGCCCCATTGGAAAAAGAAAATTTAATCACCTGTAAAAACCTATTGTCGATGGATTCTGGATTGGACGACAGCTTAGGCGATGATGTTTCCCCTGAAAATTTGCAATATCTAGCCGATGCCGGCACTCGATGGGCCTACCATAATGTATATGTTAAAATGCAGGATGTTATTGCAGAAGCTAGTGCCTTAAGCTGGGACAGCTACTTTGAAACGAAATTGGCTTCTAAAATAGGTATGTCTGCAAATGGCACTTGGACCAATCTTGGGGACCTTAGTGTGTATTTCAGCAACACCCGAAGCATGGCTCGCTTTGGCCTGCTTATTTACGCTAACGGTAAGTGGGAAGATAACACCATTGTCTCTGAAGAATTTTTAAATCAAGCAACCAACACATCGCAAAGTATCAATGAAGCTTACGGCTATTTATGGTGGTTAAATGGCAAATCCTCTTTTCACTTGCCACAAACCCAATATGAATTTAACGGGTCATTAATCCCAAATGCGCCATCTGACATGTTTGCTGCATTGGGGAAAAACGATCAGAAAATTTACATCTCGTCCGATGAAAAATTGGTCGTGATTAGGATGGGAGAAGCCGCCGACGGAGAAAATTTTGCCCTCTCCAATTTCGACAACGAGCTTTGGGAATACATCAATGCATTCATCAATTAATTATAACCTTTAGGCATTTCTCTTTGTTTCGTGGCCTGTTCATAGGCCATGGCCCATTGTAATAATTGTATTTCGCTAAAAGGTTTTGAGATAAAAGTTAGCCCTTTGGCTTCTCCTTTATCTGCAGTATACCCCATCGGTACCGTAATCGCAGGGTATTCGGCAACCGCGGCAAATCCTGCATGGAAATTATTAATAGACAAAACGGCATCTAGTTGATACTTTTGCATTGGAGTGTCCAAAAACAATTTTCCATTTGTTTTAAGGGTCGATTTGATGTTTTCCAAGTCCTTCTCAGTCCCGTTGTCAGCTACAATGCCTTCAAACAGCTTTTGTCCATAAGGCATTCTATTGATGGAATCTTCCCTATTAAACACAATAACATCTTCTACCGAGGTTACCTTAACATTATTATCTGCGTAATGTTTCAAATACGTTGGTAAATCCTTTTTCATATCAAGATTAAGCAACCTTATAAAATCTGGGAGTTGAATTTCCTGTGCTTCTATTTCTACAATTTCGGCTCCAAGATTCTCCAAATCGTGTAAGGCTTTGGAGTATAAAGGGTCTTCTTTTAGACTTGCGAAACATCCAAACTTTTCCCCTTGTAAATCGATAGGTTCAAAATTATCTAAATCAAAAGTCTCTTTTAAAATACCATCAGTTGCTTTGAAGTCGTCCATATCTTTTCCTAACATGGCATGAAATAAAATAGCATTATCTATAACATTCTTGGTCATAGGGCCCGGTGTATCTAAAGTTGACGAAATAGGTACAATTCCACTTCTGCCCAACAAACCAATCGTTGGCTTCAACCCTACATTGGAATTTTGACTTGAAGGTGACAAAATAGAACCTGAGGTTTCACTGCCAACTGCTGCCACACAAAAATTGGCAGCCACTGCCACCCCACTACCAGAACTAGAACCACCGGTATCCAGAACTTTTCTTCCATAAGGGTTTAAGGTTTGACCTCCAATGGCACTATACCCACTCGGGCAATCGCCGCAAAAGAAATAGGCCCATTCGCTTAAATTGGTCTTTCCTAATATCAATGCTCCATTGGCCTTTAATTTCTTTACAATAAAAGCATCTTCTGTGAAATTGTCTTTTAAAGCAACAGCCCCCGCTGTGGTAGGCATACCGGAGGCATCAATGTTATCCTTCAATAAAATAGGCATTCCAAAAATGGGATGCTTCAGGCCATTTGTTTTTATAAGTTCATCACACTTTCGTGCTTCTTCTATCACTTTTGGGTTTAAGGCAATGACAGAATTTAAAGAGTTCGGATTGGCTCTGTCATATTTTCTAATGCGATAAAGGTAAAATTTGGTCAGTAATTCATAGGACAATTTTCCCTCTTGCACATATTTCTGTAAGCTTGGAATATCCTGCTCCAAAACAAGCGGCTTCAAATTATTATAGTCGGTTTCTGAAAAGGAAGCCAATTCAGCATTGAAAGGTTCCCATAACTGTTCGACATCCATATATTTTGAATCCAAAACCTTGAACTCGGTGAATTCTTTGGTAGATATATCACTGATATCTGTAGAATCAGATTTTGATTGTATAGGACTTTGGGAATTATGCTGTTTACAGGAAGAAAACAGTAGCAACAATAGAGTGAAAGCCAAGAATCTCATGGTTAGTATTTTTACTAAAAATACTAAAAAAATAAAGCTCACCGATTAAGGTAAGCTTATTGTATCATTTATATGGTTGTGGAATTAGTTTTTGAAGAAAGAATCCACAAATTCAAATTTATTGAACACCTGAAGATCTTCAATCCCTTCACCAACTCCAATATATTTCACCGGAATTTTAAATTGATCTGAAATACCAATCACAACGCCACCTTTAGCCGTACCATCCAATTTAGTAACCGCCAATGACGTTACTTCAGTGGCTGCTGTGAATTGTTTTGCCTGTTCAAAAGCATTTTGACCCGTAGAACCATCCAACACCAACAACACATCATGCGGCGCATCTTCCACCACTTTCTGCATCACACGTTTCACTTTGGTAAGCTCGTTCATCAAATTCACCTTATTATGCAAACGTCCAGCTGTATCGATAATCACCACATCGGCATCTGAAGTCACTGCACTTTGCAACGTATCAAAAGCCACAGAAGCTGGATCACTTCCCATGGATTGTTTGATGATAGGTACGTCTACGCGATCAGCCCAAACCTGCAATTGGTCTATTGCCGCAGCCCTAAAGGTATCTGCCGCCCCAAGTACCACTTTCAATCCTTGTTGCTTGAACTGGTGTGCCAACTTCCCAATAGTCGTCGTTTTTCCAACACCATTTACACCCACCACCATCATAACATAAGGCTTTTTATTGGAGGGCACCGTGAATTCAGTCGCGTTACCGGCATCAATTTCCGATAACAACCCCGCAATTTCTTCACGAAGAATTTTATTGAGTTCGGAAGTTCCCAAATATTTGTCACGTGCCACACGCTCTTCGATGCGCTCAATAATTTTTAAGGTAGTATCCACCCCGACATCACTGGTCACCAAAATTTCCTCTAGGTTGTCCAATACCTCATCATCCACTTTTGACTTTCCAGCTACAGCCTTATTCAGCTTTGTGAAGAATGATGTTTTGGATTTTTCCAACCCTTTGTCTAGGGTTTCCTTTTTTTCCGAAGAAAATATTTTCTTAAAAAAACTCATGTTTAATTGGTGTTAGTTTTGGCCTTTCAAAAAGCCAAAAAGCACTTTACAAATTCCCTGCCTTAAACTGCAATCTGCAATTTTGGCAGAAAAACCTATCAAATATAGATATAAAAAAACTGCTTTCAAATGAAAGCAGTTACAATTAAATTATGAACAAATATAATTTATTTTTTGTTTAAAAAGTCGTTCACTAATTCTGGAGCCATAACAGATTCTACGAACATGTAAGCACCACTCTTAGGAGACTTCACCATCTTGATGGCTTTTGTTAATCTTTTAGATCCTGTTTGTAAAGTTGCTACTGATTTCTTTGCCATGATTCCTAATTATTTAATTTCTTTATGAACTGTCATACGCTTCAAGATTGGATTAAATTTCTTAATCTCCATTCTATCTGGCGTGTTTTTCTTATTCTTGGTAGTGATGTAACGTGAAGTTCCTGGCATCCCAGACTCCTTGTGCTCTGTACACTCCAATATAACCTGAATTCTATTACCTTTCTTTGCCATTGTACGTGCCT
Organism: Mangrovimonas sp. TPBH4; assembly: GCF_001280505.1. Taxonomy (GTDB): domain Bacteria; phylum Bacteroidota; class Bacteroidia; order Flavobacteriales; family Flavobacteriaceae; genus Mangrovimonas_A. Next base: position 163,795 of record NZ_LBIO01000050.1, on the reverse strand, counting down.
TTAACTGTTATGCTATTATTTTAAAAATCCTTTAGATTTTGCTTCTTTGATTGCAGCAGAGATACCAATTTTATTGATAGTCTTCAACGCAGAGGTAGAAACTTTTAGAGTTACCCATTTATCTTCTTCAGGAATATAAAAGCGTTTTTTGATCAAATTTGCATCAAATTTACGCTTAGTCTTATTCATAGCGTGAGATACGTTGTTTCCAACCATCGCTTTTTTTCCAGTAAGTTCACAAACTCTTGACATTCTTTCTAACTTTAAATTATGTTATTTCAAAACAGGCTGCAAATTTAAAAAAAAGATTATATATCAACAAACTTAATTCGCTTCTTTTTCAAATCTTTTTTAAAATTTCTTTTTGAAGCATTTCAAAAGCCTTGTTGGCCGCCTTGTTTATCACCTTTACGCGGTGGTTCCCAAAGTTAAATTCTTCACTATACACGCCACTTTTAGAGGCAATTGCAATAAATACCACGCCTACTTCCTCATCTGTATCATCTGTGGTAGGCCCTGCATTACCTGTGGTCGCTATGGCATAATCACTATTGAACATTTTCAAGGCTGCCGTCGCCATAGCTTCAGCCACTTGGGCACTTACCACGGAAAATTGATCAATAAGGGCTTCTGAAATGTGCAGTACATTCATCTTAGCTTCCTTAGTATAACTTACCACACTTCCCTTAAAATATTTGGAAGCACCAGGGTGTGAGGTAAAGCTCTCTGCAATTTTCCCACCCGTACAGCTTTCGGCAGTGGCAAGTGTTTTACCCATAAGGGTCAGTTGCCTTCCTATAATAGCCTCTAGGGATTCATCCTCTTCAAATCCTACAAAAATATCTTCTATCTGAGGCAAAAGGGAATTTACTTGTCTATCTATTTCAGCTTCCACAACTTCCCTATCCATTCCTTTTCCGGTTAAGCGTAAACGCACTTTTCCCAAATTGGGCAAATAGGCCAACTTGATAAACTTTGGCAGATTGTCCTCCCAATCTTCTATACGGGCAGCCAAATTGCTTTCGCCCATGCCATAGGTTAGAATGGTTTTATGTTTGATATATGGGAATTTAAATGCCTTTTGGAGTTTAGGAATGACCTCATTTTCAATCAAAGCTTCCATTTCAAACGGCACCCCAGGTAATGAAATAAATACTTTCCCATTCCTTTCCATCCACATGCCTGGAGCAGTTCCGTTAACATTCATCAAAACCTGTGCTTTTGAAGGCACCAAAGCCTGATCGATATTAACCTGCACCAAAGGTTTCTTGATATAATGCTCCCAAAGGTATTTGATATGTGCCAACACCTCTTGGTTCTGCACTAGCGTATCGTTAAAATATTCTGCGATGGTTTTCTTGGTGATATCGTCTTTGGTGGGTCCCAAACCTCCAGTAATTATAATGATATCGGCATTGTCTTCAGCCTCCTTAAACGCCTTTAGAATATGCTCCTTATCATCCTGAACAGAAGTGATCTGATACACAGAGACCCCAATTTTATTTAGGGCCTTACTGATAAATGCTGAATTTGTATCTACAATTTGACCTATGAGTATCTCATCGCCAATTGTAATGATTTCGGCTTGCATTATAGGTTATAATCCTTTTTTAATTCTTCGGATGCATTTTCTATGGCTGTTAGCACAAGGTCCAATTTATCCGAAACGTCTTCTTCTTTCTTCTCAAATTTCCCCCAATCCTGAACCACGATCAAATCTTCCAAAACACCAAGTTCGAAAAGATCTATGGTTGGTTTCATTTTATGGGCCGCTTGATAGGTATTAAAATAATCCTTCTCCGCTACGGCTTCTTTTAATCTTGCCGCATCTTCGGGTACTTCTTCCAAGAAAGCTGCCACCAAAGCCACGATAAAATCCTCGTCGTTATCGGCCAACTCTCTTACTCTATATAATTTATAATGCTGTTCCATTTATTTTACAGTTATTGAAAACAAAGGGGTCCCTTCTATAGCCCCAACCAATTTGTCATTTGCATTTACTTTACCCACTCCTGCAGGCGTTCCCGTAAAGATAATATCTCCTATCTTTAAAGTGAAATATTTTGAGACATATTCGATGATTTCATCAATTTTCCAAAGCATCAAATTGGTATTCCCTTGTTGCACAAGCTCATCGTTTTTCTCCAAAGTAAAGTTAATGTTGTTCACATCTTCAAAATTACTTTTCGGCAACCAATTACCAATTACGGCAGCTCCATCAAAAGATTTTGCCTTTTCCCAAGGAAGTCCTTTAACCTTTAACTTTGCTTGAAGATCTCTTGCCGTAAAATCGATTCCTAAACCAATTTGATCATAATATTTATGGGCAAATTTCTTATCGATATATTTCCCAACCTTATTGATTCGCACCAAAACTTCCACTTCGTGGTGTACATCGTTTGAAAAATCTGGGATAAAAAACGGTTGTTTCTTTAACAAGATAGCCGTATCGGGCTTCAAAAACACTACAGGCTCCTCGGGTCTTTCATTTTCAAGCTCCGCGATGTGCTCTGTGTAATTTCTACCTATGCAGATAAGTTTCATAGTCCTAAAACAATTAGCAATACAACTAATTAGTCCAATTTATTATTAAACGCTCTCAATTTAATGGCGGTCAGCACCTTTTTGGTGTACAAAGGAAAATCGGCATTCAACAACCAACCAAAATATCCCGGTTCATCATTCAATACATCCTGAACACGCTTCCCCTTGTGCTTTCCAAAGGTAAAGCATTCCTCTTCCTCTTTATTGAAAGCTATAAAGCCTGCAAAGTCGGCAAATTTCTTTCTAGAGCTGAATTCCGCCAAAAACTTGGCATCATTTTCCAACTCCTCATACTTCGCCACCTGAGCCTTCAATACTTCGTAAGTGGCATTGGTATCGGCCTCGGCACTATGTGCTCCGTCCAAATTCTTGTTACAGTAGAATTGGTAGGCCGCCGACAAGGTACGCTGTTCCATTTTGTGATAAATGGTTTGCACATCAATGGCAACTCGGCTTTTCATATCAAAATCCATTTCGGCACGGAGCATTTCCTCTGCCAATAAAGGAATATCAAATCTATTGGAGTTAAAGCCTCCCAAATCGGAATCCTTAATAATATTATGAATCTCTTTTGCCAATTCCTTAAATGTAGGCTTGTCTGCGACATCTTCATCAGACACACCATGGATTGCAGTTACTTCTGGCGGAATAGGCATTTCTGGATTTACCAACCAAGTATTGCTTTCTTCCTTTCCGTCTGGATATACCTTTAAAATGGAAATTTCAACAATTCTATCCTTTGAAATATTTACTCCGGTGGTTTCCAGATCAAAAAAGCAAATCGGTTTTGTAAGATTAAGATTCATTTTTATCAAATTTTGGGCTAAGATAACGAGAATAAAAAAAGCCTTAAACTAAATTAAGGCTTTTTTATAAGGTCAGATTGAAACCTACACATTATCAATATTAAAATATCCACCCTTGTTTTCGGTGCGTTCCAACGACTGGCTCACGATTAAATGTGCCACATTAATCATATTCCGAAGTTCACAAAGCGAGGTCGTAATTTTTGATGCCTTATAAAAATCCTCCACTTCCCTATGGATGAGATCCAAGCGTTTTTTAGCTCTTTCCAAGCGCTCATTACTTCTTACAATCCCCACATAATTGTGCATCAATGCCTGTAACTCTTTTAAGTTATGCTGAATTAAAACATGCTCTTTGGTGATGCTTGTGCCTTTGTCATCCCAATCTGGAATGTCAACATTAGCAAGCACACTTTCATGTGCTTCGTGATATTTGAAAATGTTATGCGCATACACCAAGGCTTCCAACAAGGAATTTGAAGCCAATCGATTAGCACCATGCAGACCTGTGCTGGAACATTCCCCACAGGCAAACAAATTGTCAATAGTGGTTTTTCCCAATTTATCCACCTGAATGCCTCCACACAGGTAATGTGATGCCGGCACCACTGGAATCCAACCGGTTTTTATGTCAATATGACTGTCCAAACACTTTTGGTAGATATTAGGAAAATGCTTGACAAAACCGTCAAAATCCAAATGAGTGCAATCCAAAAACACATGGGATTCCCCCGATTTTTTTAACTCGCTATCGATGCTTTGCGAGACAATGTCCCTTGAGGCCAATTCGGCACGCTCGTCATACTTCAACATAAAACGTTCGCCTTCCTTGTTTCTTAGGTAAGCCCCAAAGCCACGAACAGCTTCCGATATCAAAAAAGAAGACTCCCCTTTGGCACCATACAATGCCGTTGGGTGAAACTGCACAAACTCCATATCCTTAATGCGTGCCTTAGCACGGTAGGCCATGGCAATGCCATCACCTGTAGCAATAATAGGATTGGTGGTATGGCCATACACATACCCAATACCTCCCGAAGCCAACAAGGTACTATTCGCTTTTATGGTTGAAATCTCCCCTGTTTTTTGATTGAACACATAAGCACCATAGCATTTCAGCTCTTCTGGGTCTGCTCCTCCTATATGGTGATTGGTAATTAAATCTATCGCAAAATGATGCGGTAAAATAGAAATATTGGATAATTGATGTGCACGCTTTAACAAGGCGCGCTCAATTTCATAGCCTGTTATATCCTTATGGTGTACCACTCGATATTCGGAATGCCCTCCTTCCTTACCCAAGTCGAATTTTCCTTTGGCATCCAAATCAAAATTGGCGCCCCAAAGCAACAATTCTTCCATGCGCTTCGGACCTTCCTCGACAACCATCTTAACTACATCTTCCTCACAGAGTCCATCACCAGCAATTAAAGTATCCTTAATATGCTTTTTAAATGAATCTTTCTGTTTATCCAACACAATGGCAACTCCTCCTTGGGCATACTTGGTATTGGATTCTTCTTCATTGGCTTTGGTTACAATAATAACATTCCTATCAGGAAACTTCTCAGCAATCTTCACGGAAAAAGTCAATCCTGCAATTCCAGAACCAACCACCAAATAATCTGCGGTAATCATAATTTCACTCGAGATTAAACAACATTTATTTAGACAATTCCAACATGCTCTCTATAGGCTGCAATGCACGTTCAATAATATGCTCAGGGACTTCAATTTGTGGCGACTCGTTCAACAAACAATCATACAATTTTTGCATTGTATTCATTTTCATGAAATGGCATTCGCTACAAGCACAGGTATTATCTTCCAAGGCTGGTGCTGGAATCAACTTTGCTGTTGGAATTTCCTCTTGCATTTTATGAAGAATCCCAACTTCAGTAGCCACAATAAATTTTTCATTTGGATGCTCCTTCACGAAATTAATCATCCCAGCAGTGGACCCGATATAAGTGGCCGTATCCAAAATGTGCGTCTCCGATTCTGGATGTGCAATAATTTTATAGTCCGGATGCTTTTTATGTAGCTCGATCAACTTATCCATCGAAAAAGCCTCGTGTACCACACAACTACCATCCCAAAGCAACAAATCCCTTCCTGTTTCCTTCATGATATAGCGACCAAGATTCTTATCGGGCGCAAAAATAATGGGCGTTTCCTTGGGGATAGACTCCACTATTTTCAAAGCATTTGAAGACGTACAAACAATGTCACTCAAGGCCTTAATTTCCGCGGAACAGTTAACATAAGTAATCACCACATGGTTAGGATGCTGCTTAATAAAGGCGTCAAAACTTTCAGGCGGACAAGAATCGGCTAAGGAACACCCCGCATTTAAATCTGGCAATACCACTGTTTTGTTTGGGTTTAATATTTTGGCTGTTTCCGCCATAAAATGCACCCCGGCAAACACAATAATATCGGCATCTGTCTCGGCGGCTTTTTGGGACAATCCCAAACTGTCCCCTACATAATCGGCTATATCCTGTATTTCTGGCACCTGATAATAATGCGCCAAGATTACTGCATTCTTTTCCTTTTTCAGGCGCTTTATCTCTTTCACTAAATCTATTGTCTCACTCATAACTTCACCATTTTCATTCACAAATTTCAAATCAACAGATCATCTCACTAATTTTTAACCTCAACATTGGCAATTTCCAACTGCAAATTGTTCAAAAGCAGCTCTCCTTGGCTGAGCATATTAAAAATTTCGTTCTTGCTGTCCTCAAAATTATGTTTCAGTTCCAAAAAGAAATTGTTGTAATAGGTTATTCCTGACTTTAAATTCTCTGCAAACGTTGCCAAATATTTCTGTTCCTTTTTGGTCATTTCCACTTTAGCCGTTTCCAACTTATTTTTCAGGTAATCGATATAGATATACAATTCCTTAATGAACATGTTTGGACGATCAGTTCTAGAAATTACATTGTCACGTCCGTAGATATGATCCACCATTGTTTTCAAACTCATCACTTTGGAATAATAAGCCATATTTGGCCCTGGGCAAATGGAAACACCTTCCCCTTCCTTCTTTGTATCTAAATTATATTTCAACAAGGCCGAAGTTCCCAAACCTACACAAGTGCATGACTTTTCGGTAATCTTGTTCAATTCCAATTGATAAGCTTCTTTTGAAAGATTTTGAGCATCCAAGGCTTTAATTTTGAAATGCTGATACTCCCGAGACGCCGTACACACCCCTGTTTCCTTGAATTCCTTGTTCAAGGCCACATATTTTTTAGGACAGGAACTGCCCGGTCTTCCTTTATCAATTAAAGCATCACGCTCTAAATCTTTGGTGTTTTCCTTAAGATTATTGAAAGGCACTCCTAGCGGAGAAATATCACTTAAATACAAATCCTTTTCTTGTGCGGAAGCCAATTTCTCCAAAGTCTTTTCATCTACGGTTGTTGCTTCCGGAACCAATAAAAATGGACTTCCCCATCCTACAGAATCCAATTGATAGGCATCCAACAACAACTCGTGTTCCTCGTGAGTTCCCACTCCACCTTGAGCCGTAATTTTTATTTGCAAAGGTTCCTTTGAAATTGCTCTGTTTTGAGCCTCCAATTCCTTGTTCAAAACTTCTTCAATAGACACTCTCAGTTCATCGCGTTTCTCCTTGAACTCCGCCAATACTGGCCCCAACAAATACCCGTCAGTGGCAAAGGCATGACCTCCACAGTTCAATCCAGATTCAATTCGGTATTCAGATACCCAAAGTCCTTTTTTGGCCAAGAATTTCCCTTGAATCAATGCCGAACGGTAATCGCTTACCTTTAAAATGATTCGCTTTTTAAAAGTCCCTTCTGAAGTTGGATAAAAATCATCAAACTCACTCATATAGGCGTACAAGCGAGGATTCATCCCTGCCGAAAGCACCACAGAACCATTCAAGTTACTATTGGCAAAACCACGCAAGGCGGCATGTGCATCATTATAGGCTACAGGGAGTTTTTCATCTTTGTTGTAATTGTCCTTATCAACCTTGGTCATGATGTTCACATCAATACTTCCCTTTACCAAATGTTGGTTTAACCAAGACTTTAGCTCCGATAGTCCTTCGCCTTTTTCTGTTAGCTTTTTAAACTCTTCTCTAAGAAGAGCATTGGAAGGCAGCATATCTAGATAGGCCTTAAAACTTTCTCCCGTGTCAAGAGCTGCTTGCTTCACAGCTTCTATTTTTTGATCGACTACTTCATTTATCAAGTTAAGGTATGAGGTAATGCGCTTTGCCCGAAAATCGTCCACCTTATTGGTAATTTCCTGATAAGGCAACTCTAATGTTTCGCTATACATTTTTCGTAATTTCTCAATAAGCATGTCGTCTACCAGAGAAATCACCGAATCAATGCCATATTGCGCTACCTTCAAAGGTGAATCGATTGTAAAGCCAATCCCCATAACCGGAATATGAAATGAATGCGCTTTGTTATTCATTCTATGTTGTTTTTAAAATTGCAAACCTCAAATGTATCGATTTGAACTTGCAAGAATTATGATAAATGTCATATAAGGATGCTTGCATGCGACTGCATTTTTACGTAGAATTAGGGCACAAAAAAAGCCTTAACTGAAAAGTTAAGACTTTATATATCATAGGCTTTAAGGATTAAATATCTCTATTGATGTCCCAAGCTTCCAAATAATCTTTAACGGCTTTTACAAATTGTCCACCAAGCGCACCATTCACTACTCTATGGTCATAAGAATGTGACAAGAACATTCTGTAACGGATACCAATGAAATCCCCTTCTGGAGTTTCCACTACCGCAGGCACTTTTCTAATAGCACCCAAGGCCAAAATCCCAACTTGCGGCTGATTGATAATCGGAGTTCCCATAATGCTTCCAAATGTTCCCACATTGGTCACCGTGTAAGTTCCTCCTTGGATTTCATCGGGTTTTAGTTTATTTACTCTAGCTCTATTAGCCAAGTCGTTCACCTTTTTGGTCATTCCTACCAAGTTCAGCTGATCGGCATCCTTGATTACTGGTACAATTAGGTTACCATCTGGCAAGGCTGCCGCCATCCCTAAATTGATATGCTTTTTCTTGATGATTTTATCTCCTTGAACCGAAATGTTCATCATTGGGAAATCTTTAAGCGCCTTGGCTATGGCTTCCATAAAGATTGGAGTAAAGGTCAAGTTTTCACCTTCTCGTTTTGCGAAACCGTCTTTAACTTTTTTACGCCAGTTCCAGATATTGGTAACATCGGCTTCTATAAAACTTTGTACGTGAGCAGAAGTCTGTACCGATTCCACCATATGGTGTGCAATCAATTTCCCCATACGGCTCATTTCGATGATCTCGTCCTCACCACTAGCCACAACAGGAGCTGCTGCTGGCTTGGCTTGCTGCGTTCCATTTACTTGAGGAACCTCAACTTTAGCTGGTTGTGGTGCCGCTACCGCATCCTGAACTGGTTGGCTACCTCTGTTTTCAAGGTAAGCCAAAATATCATTTTTGGTCACACGACCTTCTTTTCCTGTTCCTGAGATTTTATCAAGTTCAGCTTGGCTGATACCTTCTTCCTTGGCGATGTTTCTCACCAATGGCGAATAAAATCTACCCTCTGTAGATACTACAGGCGCTACAGCTTCTTGCGCAGCCTGTACCGTTTCCGCTACTTGGGCCACAGCAGCTGGTTCTGCTTCAACTTCCTCCTTCACCGGTTCTGCCTGTGGCGCAGCTTGAGTATCTGCAACATCGGCATCCGTCTCAATAATAGCTATTGTTTGCCCTACTTGAACTACATCATCTACATTGAATAGCTTTTCAACCAAAACGCCATCAACCTCACTAGGCACTTCACTATCTACCTTGTCTGTAGCAATTTCCAAAACCGCTTCATCCATCTCGATAGTATCTCCTACCTCTTTTAACCATGATGTTATTGTTGCTTCCGCAACACTTTCCCCCATCTTCGGGAGCTTTAATTCAAATTTTGCCATATCTATAATGAAAAGATCTGTTTTTATTTTTCGTCTGCAAAATTAATAAAAAATCAATGTGTTCTTTAAGATTTTTTCAATTAATTCTATTCTAACAAAATCACTTTTCCTCTATTTTTTGAGCTGTTACTTCCGAGGATAAAGGTAGAGTTTTTTGAAAGAATTTTAAATTTTGCGTTTCTATTTATTTGATTGTCGCACATATACTGAATGATTTTTTTAAAACTCAATATGTTAGCGTCAAATATTATTTCAGTGTGCGGTTTCACTTGCTGTATCTCATCAACGACGGAAACTTTTTTGTTCAGTGCTTTCTCCAAGCCTTCTGCCATTGTATCCGAAACCAATATGTAGTGATTTACCTTTGGATTGCCAGGTTTAGGTTCTCTACTGGCCACATAAGCCATCCGAATTCCAAACCAAACAGCCAAGTTGAACAAGATGTTCTTTTTAAAATGTTTCTTGTAGAAAATTTGCATGGCACCGTAAAATCGGCGAGCGTAAACGGCATCTTTTAAGGTGCTTTCTCCTTTATAATGAATTGCCGTTATGGTTCCGTTATAATAGTTATCATAGCCAGCCTCAAGAACTTTATAAGATAAGTCTACATCTTCACCATACATAAAATAGTCCTCATCAAACCCTTGTACTTCGTTATAAACTTCTCTTTTAATCAACATAAAAGCTCCAACAAACACAGGGATTTTGCCTACCTCATGTTCTCCCAATTGATTAGCATAGTATTCCTTTGTAAATCCTGTCACCTTTTTTAAAGAGACATAAGGCGTTGGAATGTTGCGTTTACTTTCGGGCAGAAAATGGCCGGTACCGTCCACCAATCTACACCCTAAAATCCCGACATTTTCCTTAGCATCTGCAAAAGCCAACAATTGTACAAATACATCTTCTGGCAATACCGTATCTGGATTTAAAATACACAGATATTCCCCTTTTGCACTACGAACCGCTTGATTGTTTCCTTTGGAAAAACCGACGTTATCCTTATTTTCTATTAAAATAACTTCGGGAAACAGTGTCTTGACCATTTCACAACTATCATCGGCAGAATGATTGTCAACAACAATAATTTCCGACTCGATTAATTTAGTAGCTTCAACGACACTTCTTAGGCAAAGCTCCAAAAAATAACGAACGTTATAATTTAATATGACAACGGATAATTTCACGAAAAAGAAACTAGGACTTTAAGGACACCTCAAAAGGAATTCTGTTGATGATACTTCTCCCTAAGGTAATCTCATCGGTATACTCGAGTTCATTACCAACCGAGATGCCTCGGGCAATGGTAGAGGTTACAATATTGAAGTCCTGAATTTGTTTGTAAATATAAAAATTGGTTGTGTCGCCTTCCATCGTAGAGCCTAACGCAAAAATAAGTTCCTTTATTTTGCCCTGCTTTACTTTTTCTACAAGCGATTCAATATTGAGATCGTTTGGACCAACACCATCCATGGGGGAAATCTTGCCTCCCAGCACATGGTACAAGCCTTTAAAGGAACTGGTATTTTCTATAGCCATGACATCCCTAATATCTTCCACAACACAAACTACATCTTCCATTCTATTTGGGTTGGAACAAATTTCACAAAGTTCTGTATCGCTAATGTTATGGCAACTTTTACAGAATTTAATTTCATTGCGCATGGTACTCAATGCTTCTGACAGTAGTTGGGTGCGTTCCTGAGGCTGCCCCAACAAATGCAGGACCAATCTTAAGGCCGTACGCTTGCCAACCCCAGGCAACTGGGACATTTCATTAACTGCTTTTTCCAGAAGTTTTGAAGAAAATTCCATGCTGCGAATTTACTATAATTTACGGACTATTTAATTATGGGGTTCTTATTAAATTACTTATTATTGTCTATCATAACAATTGAAAAGTAACATTCTGATTTTTAAAATCATCCTAAATTCTCCCCTATGACCCCGGTTACCATTGCGCTTTTAATTCTAGGTTATTTTGTAGTATTAATCCTTATTTCATTTTTCACTGGAAAGGAAGACAGCAATGAAGCTTTTTTTAAAGCCAATAAATCGGCGCCATGGTATTTGGTAGCTTTTGGAATGATTGGCGCTTCGTTATCCGGTGTCACCTTTATCTCTGTGCCTGGAGCGGTAGAAACCAAACAATTTGGGTATTTACAGGTGGTGTTCGGCTACTTTTTTGGCTATTTGGCCATTGCCTATATTCTATTACCTATTTATTACAAATTGAACCTCACCTCCATTTACACCTATTTAAAAACCCGCTTTGGAATTATAAGCTACAAAACAGGTTCGGTGGCTTTTTTGGTTTCCAGGACGGTTGGTGCTGCCTTTAGATTGTTTTTGGTAGCCAAAGTGCTTCAGTTACTTATTTTTAATGAATTCGGCATTCCTTTCGCCGTTACCGTGGTAATTACCATAGCCCTAATTTGGCTGTATACCTTTAAAGGCGGTATTAAAACCATCATATTTACGGATACACTGCAGACCTTTTTCATGTTGGTTTCCGTAGTGGTGACCATTACTTTTTTAGCTTCTGCTTTAGATCTTCACGGTTTTACTGATGTGTATACAACCGTAAGCGAAAGCTCCTTGAGCAAGACGTTTTTCTTTGAAGACATTAATGATCCACAGTATTTTTTCAAAAGCTTTTTAGCGGGAATGTTCATAACCATCACTATGACAGGATTGGACCAAGACATGATGCAAAAAAACCTAACTTGTAAAAACCTGAAGGAAGCCCAAAAAAATATGATTTCCTTTAGTATTGTGTTGATTTTTGTAAATATTCTCTTCTTGGTTTTGGGACTTTTATTGACTCAGTATGCCCAACAATATGGTATTACTGCCAAAAAAGATGATTTGTTCCCAACCATTGCCATGCTTCCAGACATAGGCATCATGACTTCGGCATTCTTTTTATTGGGGCTTATTGCAGCCGCCTATTCCAGTGCCGATTCGGCCTTAACAGCCCTGACAACCTCTTTCTGTATTGATATTATTGAATTGGACAAAAAGCCACAGGAACAACAAAAAAAGACGAGAAAAAGAGTACATATAGCCACAAGTTTTGTGCTCATAATTGTTATCCTCATTTTTGATTTGCTCTTTAAGGATGTCTCTGTAATTTGGGAACTTTTTAAAGCGGCTGGTTATACATATGGTCCATTGTTAGGGCTGTTTGCCTTTGGGATCTACACCAAATTCCAGATCAAAGACAAATTAGTTTGGATTGTGGCCATAGTTGCTCCAATAGTTTCTTACCTATTGAACACCTATTCTGAAGAGCTGTTAGGTGGTTACCAAATAGGGTTTGAAATCTTAATCATCAATGGCCTATTGACATTTTTAGGATTAATATTGATTCGTAGTAAGCAAAACTAAAGTACAAGCCACTTCATAAGCAATGTTATTAGCTTCCAAAATTTGGTAAAACTCAGGATTTTCTGTCCCTGGGTTAAAAATAACACGATTCGGGTTCAGTGCAACTAGATATTCATAATAAGCCACTTGTCTTGATGGATTGAGATATAAGGTTACGGTATGGATATTTTTATATGCTATTAATTCATCATCAATTTCAACACTAGAAACCCTTCCCTGTTTCATTCCATAGGCAACCACTTCATAATCGTGTGCCAACAACCTAGCAATTGCAAAATTGGAATACCGAGAGGGCTTCAATGAGGCTCCAAAAACAAGGGTCTTCTTACTCATCTGTTAAAAAGCTGTTAAGGTCTGTTAATTTAAGTAACACAATATTATTGCTGGCGTCTATCTTCCAAACATTATCACGCTAACTTACATATTTTCGATGAAACACATTTTACTTTTTATGGCATTGTTATCAATGTACCCACTATGCGCAAAAACTGCATCCGAAACCGCAGTAAGAGATGGTTCGGTTACGGGAACAGTAATAGACGTAGCCTTAAACCAACCTTTACCCTACGTGAATATAATCATTAAAAATGATGCTGGAGAAACCATTACGGGTGGAATTACAGATGACCAAGGGTATTTCGAAATTAAAAATATCCCTGAAGGTAAAAATGTGATTACCATTCAATATATGGGTTATAAAACGGTATCTAAACCATTGGTTATTGGCAATGGAAATTACAAAATAGAACTGGGCAATATTCTGTTGGAAGAGGATATTGCTAGTTTGGACGAGGTAACTGTAGTAGCCGAAGTTTCCTCAATTCAACAAAAAGTAGACAGGAAAGTTATTACCATTGGCAAAGATTTAACGACCACTGGAGCCTCTGCTTCCGAAATCATGAACAACCTTCCCTCAGTAACCGTGGATAGTCAAAGCGGAGACATTAGCCTGCGCGGCAATGAAAATGTTCGCGTATTGGTGGATGGCAAACCTACCAATGTCCCTGCGGCACAATTGTTGAAACAAATTCCTTCCACATCTATTAAAAGTGTGGAATTGATCACGAACCCTTCAGCTAAGTACAATCCAGAAGGAATGAGTGGGATCATCAACATTATCCTTCATAAAAACGCCAATATAGGATTCAATGGAAACCTCAACGTTGGATTTGCAAAAGAAATTAGCCCGAATTTCAATAGTTCTTTAGATATGAACTACAGAAACGGCAAGCTCAATTTTTACGGAAATTACGGCAACAATATTGGCAAAAATAGAAGTGGCGGTAAAATAGACCGTTTTGATGACAACTCCGAACAACTCTTTCACAACTGGAGCAATAATAAATCCCATTTGTACAAATTGGGGGTTGATTATTATATAAATGACAATAATGTGTTTTCTGTGTACACCAACCAAAATATTTACAACGGAAAAAGAACCAGCAAGACAGACATTCTCTACCTTTCAGGGAATGTTCCAAATTTTGGTCAGAATTTCAACAATGAAAATGAAAACAATACGTCCTCATACAACGCAGCATTTAAACACGATTTCGAAAAGGAAGGCCACAATATTAGCCTAGAGGCCGACTATAGCACATTTGACAGTGACGAAACGGCCTTTTTTGATTTCACAGACAACTCATCTTCCTACATGGATTTGGTGAACAACAAAAGGAACAACACCTTGATTAATTTGGATTACGTCAATCCGCTTACCGAAACTTCTAAACTAGAGATTGGTGCCGAATACCGCATGAACAATGCAGACAATATTTATGACACTAGCAATGCCAATTTGTTTGATTCCAATTACGAGTACAACAGAAGTATCTATTCCTTTTACACGACCTACGGACAAACTTTTGACAAATGGTCCTACCAAGTAGGGGCCAGAATTGAACAATACGAGGTAGAAGCTATTTTTGATCAAGTTAGTCAGGAGACTGCCATTTTCAACGATGAGCAATTCAGTATCTATCCTTCCGCTTTTGTCACCTATAATACTTCTGAAAAAACAGCACTTCAATTTAGCTATAGCAGACGTGTTGACAGACCTGGATTGGGACAGATCAACCCTATTAGAGAGTGGAGCACACCAAGGATAACCTCCTTTGGAAATCCTGAGTTGAAACAGCAGTTCACCAATTCCTTTGAGTTAAACTTGACAAAAAACGTAAAGGGAGGAAATATTACGGCAGGAACTTTCTATAGAATTATCAATGACGAAATAAATAGAGCTGTTTATATTGATCCCGAGGATCCTACCGGCGACAGGGTAATTTTAACCTATGACAACTTTGATCGAAATACTGCATTTGGATTTGAAACTTCAAGCAACTACAGACCTACCAAATGGTGGAGCCTAAATGCCAGTGTGGAATATTACTTTAAAACTTTGAGGGGCGCTGTGGAACAGGAAAACTTGGAAATTAAAAACTCTAATTTCAATTTCCGTATGAACAACAACTTTAAAGCGACAAAAAGCTTGAGTTTCTCCCTTTTTGGCATGTATCGCGGCCAGGACAGAACGTTACAAGGTAAAAGAAAGCCCATGGTTTTGGTAAATACAGGACTCCGTTACAGTTTCTTGGAAGAAGACAGGGCTACTTTTAGTTTTAGTTACAACGATATATTCAACACTATGCGATTTGCCTTCGAAAATGACCGGCCATTTCCTGCGCAAGGAGAATTTAACTGGGAAAGCAACCAATGGCGCATTGGCCTATCATATAGATTTGGAGGCGGTAAATACAGAGCCATGAGCAGAAAACAAAGAGATAATAATGAAACCCAAGGAAGTGGTGGTTTTATGTAACATACACGGCATATTTAGTAACCCACACAATAGTTGATGGTTAGTGTTAATGTTTGGTTACTAAATAAGAAAACCCGAGGTTCTAAACCTCGGGTTTTCACTATTGTTAAAATAATGTTATTATTTTAATGATATGTTAATTTTTCTCCTTTCTGAGGGTATCTTTGCAATCGATTACTTCTGCATGTTTAAATTGATTTGAATTAGCCTTCATCAATTAAAAAACTCAAAAGAATAATCAACTTGAAAGACCTCATTTTTTTGGGGTCTTTTTTTCTTTCCAAAACTGTAACAAACAATTTTTTAAACCGTCTTTTTTATACACAGTTCCTCAACTGAGTTTAATTAATTTGAATTAGCCTTCATCAATTAAGATTCGTTGATTTGGTAAATGTTGGATTTTACAAACCCAGGTGCTTAGGCCCTGGGTTTTAGCTTAAATGTTAATTAACGTTAAAAGTGTTAATTAATGAAATAAAATTCAAATTTCAACGTCTATAGTGTAGTGATAAGTTTTAAAGTTAATCAACAGAAGTATTTTTATAGTTTTAGTGTTAGTAAGGTTGGTTAATAGCTGAAAAGCCCGTGATTCTCAGTCACGGGCTTTTTATTTTATGAATGGTCATTATGTTACTGAAAAGTGATTACCACTTAATAACCACACTTCCCCAAGTAAAGCCACTTCCAAAAGCGGCCAACACTACTAAATCACCTTCCTTAATTTTGTTTTGTTCCCAAGCTTCGGTTAACGCAATAGGAATGGAAGCCGCTGTCGTGTTTCCGTAACTTTGGATATTGTTGAACACCTGGTCGTCATTCAACTTAAATTTATTCTGGATGAACTGTGAAATTCTCAAATTGGCCTGATGCGGAATCAACATATCAATGTCGGAAACCTGCAGGTTGTTCTTCATCAATCCCTCCATAATCACTTCACTAAAACGAACTACCGCATTTTTGAATACAAACTGCCCGTTCATATGTGGCATATAACTAACATCGTCAGGGTCGTTGTCCCTTAAAATGTCACTTACCCAACGTTTTCCCATTCCAGGTGCAATTAAGCTCAACTCTTCGGCATGCTCACCTTCAGAATGTAAATGCGTAGATAAAACGCCTTTGGTTGGATCTTCTTCCCTACTCAACACAGCGGCTCCCGCTCCATCTCCAAAAATCACAGATACGCCTCTTCCTCTGGTGGTTTTATCCAAACCTCTTGAGTGTACCTCACTACCAATCACCAACACGTTTTTATACATCCCTGTTTTAATATATTGATCGGCGATGGAAATTCCATAAACAAATCCCGAACATTGGTTTCTAATATCCAAGGCTCCCACGGTTTTAATGCCCAAAGCTTTTTGAACGGCAACCCCAGGTCCAGGGAAATAATAATCGGGGCTTAAGGTGGCAAATACAATAAAATCGATATCGTTTTTGTCTATTCCGGCACGTTCTATGGCTATTTCTGCCGCCTTCACACCCATCGTGGATGTGGTATCTCCTGTTTTGTCTTCAACCCAACGACGTTCCTTAATACCTGTACGCTCTTGAATCCAGGCGTCGTTGGTATCCATCATTTTGGATAAATCGTCATTAGTTACCACATTATCGGGCACATAATGCCCTAGACCAACTATTTTTGAATTGTACATAAATCCTTATTATTTTAATCAAATCGAACTGCTTCACTGTCATTTTTGAAAAAATGACAAAAAACAAGGTGTAAATTTAATCATTATTCCATCTTTTTTAAACTAAACCCTTAAAAGATTTCTTCCACACAAAGGCATTATTTCCTATTCACAATGTCAGTTTGTCACCTTTTTGGTCTTGGTACTTTTTTTGTCCTGTTCCAAGAAAATTATAAATACATTAAAATTTAGATATCATGGCAAAAGGAAATATTAATGTTTCGGTTGAAAACATCTTTCCGTTGATCAAAAAATTCTTATACAGCGATCACGAAATCTTTTTACGCGAGTTAATCAGTAATGCGACGGACGCTACCCTAAAACTAAAGCACCTAGCCAATATTGGAGAGGCGAAAGTTGAATACGGCACCCCACAAATTGAAGTAAAAATTGATAAAGATGCCAAGAAACTTCACATTATAGACCAAGGTCTTGGTATGACTGCCGAGGAGGTTGAAAAGTACATTAACGAAGTGGCTTTTTCTGGTGCCGAAGAGTTTTTGGACAAGTACAAAGATTCTGCAAAAGATTCTGGAATCATCGGACATTTTGGTCTAGGGTTCTACTCTGCCTTTATGGTTGCTGATAAAGTGGAAATCATTACCAAATCTTTCAAAGATGAGCCAGCAGCACATTGGACTTGCGACGGATCGCCTCAATTTACAATGGAGCCTCATGACAAAGCCGAAAGAGGGACAGAAATCATTCTTCATATTGCAGACGATTCAACCGAATTCTTGGAAGAATCCAGAATTAAAGAGCTGTTGTTGAAATACAACAAGTTTATGCCTATTCCAATCAAATTTGGAACCAAGGAGGTAAACGATCCAGATTTCACGCCTAAAACAACTACCGATAAAGACGGAAAAGAAACTACAGAGCCTCACAAGCAAATTACTGTAGACAACATCATCAACAATCCAAATCCAGCTTGGACCAAGCAACCAACCGATTTGGAAGACCAGGATTATAAGGACTTCTATAGAGAATTGTATCCTATGCAATTTGAGGAGCCTTTATTCCACATCCATTTGAATGTTGACTATCCGTTCAACTTAACTGGGATTTTGTATTTCCCTAAAATGACCAACGATTTAAGCATTCAAAAGGATAAAATTCAATTGTACCAAAACCAAGTGTTTGTAACGGACAATGTAGAAGGTATCGTTCCTGAATTCTTAACGATGTTGAAAGGGGTTATCGATTCTCCAGACATTCCGTTGAACGTGTCTCGTAGTTATTTACAGGCAGACGGTGCGGTGAAAAAGATTTCATCATACATCACACGTAAGGTAGCGGACAAGCTGAAATCCTTGTTCAACAACAACCGTGAAGACTTCGAACAAAAATGGGATGACATCAAGATTGTAATTGAGTACGGAATGCTTTCTGAAGAAAAATTCTTTGAAAAAGCAGATGCATTCGCCCTATATCCAACTGTAGACGGTACGTATTACACTTACCAAGAATTGATTGACAAGATCAAAGATAACCAAACGGATAAGGACAATAAAACGGTGATTCTTTATGCTTCCAACAAAGACGAGCAACACAGTTATATTGAAAGCGCCAAAGCGAAAGGTTATGAGGTATTGTTGTTGGATTCTCCAATTGTGAGCCACTTGATGCAAAAGCTGGAAACCTCTAAGGAGAATATTTCATTCTCACGTGTAGATGCAGACCATATTGACAACTTGATCAAGAAGGAAGACACAAAAATCTCTAAACTATCTGAAGAGCAAAAAACTGCTTTGGACACCTTGTTGAAAGAGACGATTCCTTCAGAAAAATTCATGGTGCAATTGGAAGCCATGGATAGCGACGCTGCTCCTTTCATGATTACGCAACCAGAGTTTATGCGCCGTATGAAAGAGATGCAAGCTACTGGCGGTGGTATGTTTGGAATGGGCAATATGCCAGAAATGTACAATTTGGTGGTAAATACTAATGCTGAATTAGTAGGCCAAATTTTGGACACCGAAGCCAAAGATGAGCAAGAGCGTTTGATCAATCAAAGTTTAGATTTGGCAAGATTGTCACAAGGTCTTTTAAAAGGTGAAGAACTTACCAACTTCATCAAACGAAGCTACCAAATGATCAAATAGGTCATTTATAATATATCATTTGCAAATCCTCCCTGTGAAAAGGGAGGATTTTCATTTTATACCCTTTTCAAAAAACACCGTTTACTCAACAAACAATCCCATTTACTAAGTTCCCTTTTTAAAATCATGAATTGCCTAGTAGGTTTGAAGTATTAACTTTTAAATCTAACATCATGAACAAGCAATTCAACTTAAGCATTGAGACTCCATGTCAAGAGAACTACAATGAATTTTCTCCTACCTGCAAAGGCGGATTTTGCAACTCCTGTAAAACAGAAGTAGTAGACTTTACAGGAATGGACTCCCAAGAAATCACGGATTATTTCAAAAACAATGCAACTCAAAACGTTTGTGGCCGATTCAAAAGCTCGCAATTGACGGCCCACCAACCTACAATACCAATCAAGAGAACATCAAACTTTTTAAATGGATTGGCCTTTACATTTTTATCCTTATTTGCACTCAACTCTGCGCAATCACAAACCATACAGCCAAAAACAGCAACTACAGAAAATCCACCGTCCAAAATTCAGGATTCGTCGTTTCAAAAGACTTTTGTGGTAAAGGGAACTGTGTCTGATAATGAAGCCCCATTACCAGGAGTGAATGTTGTATTGCAAGGCACTTCCATAGGCACCAGCACCGATTTTGATGGCAATTTTGAATTCCCTATCAAACTAAAAAAAGGAGATGTTTTAGTGTTCAGTTACGTGGGCATGGAATCTCAGAAGTTGGTAATTACCAATGACCAAACAGCATCCAATGTCACTCTAAAGGTAAATATGTCAATGACTGAATGCATGATTTTAGGCAAAGTGGCCGTCAAAAAAGTGTATAAATCCAAAAGACGCTAACCCAATCTACTCTATATGAAATACCTCGTTGTTTTAATTTCAATTTTCTATATAAATAGCTCTAAAGCCCAACTATCGGATTTTGTCCATATCGATTTCACAAAGGCAGATAATACGGCCAAACTTCACCAAGGAGCAGATTTGAAAAACCTTGGTTTGCTTGCCCACCAACTAACAGCAAATCTTTCCACCGATGTTGAAAAATTTAGAGCTATTTACTTTTGGGTATGCCACAATATCAATGGAGACAGCAATCAACACAACAAAGTTGATAGAAAGCGTAAAAAAATGCATGGTGATAGCGCAGCTTATTCCATGTGGAATGAAGAGTACAAAAAAATTGCCTTTAAAAAGTTATTGAAGCACAAAAAAACTATGTGCACTGGCTATGCCTATCTGATTAAGGAACTTTGTTTTTTGGCCAATATTGATTGTAAAATTATTGATGGTTATGGCAGAACTGTTAACTCCAATGTTGAGGAACTGGAAATGACCAACCATTCTTGGAATGCTGTAAACCTAAACGGCAAATGGTATTTGTGTGATGCCACTTGGTCTAGTGGCTACACGATGGGCTATACTTTTGTAAAAGATTATAACGATGGGTACTTTTTAACCGACCCCATTTTGTTTGCAAAAAACCACTTTCCTGTTGACCAACAATGGGTATTGACAGACACCGTATCTAGAGAAGATTTCACCTCTTCTCCTATGGTTTACGGAGAAACATTTCAGCACCAAATACAATCGGTAACTCCAATTAATTTAAATACGTCCATAAAAAAAGAGGAAGACCTCAACTTCAGCTTTAAAAGCCCCAAGGAAATTTCAAACAACAATATTTCACTGGTCTATTTTACCAGCTCACAGGAACAGACTTTAAAAATTTACGACCTTAAAATCGAAAACGGGTACATTTCCTTTAAAACCAACTTTAACCACAAAGGAATTTATGACGTTCATCTAAAAATTGGCAAAGACATTGTAGCCACTTATACTATTGAGGTCACTAAGTAAAAAACCGGAAACAGCCAAACGTAAGAAATTGTATATCAACAAAAAAACTGTTATTTTTAATCTTACGTAAGTCTTTATCTTTTTCAACTATGAAAAAAATCCTAACCATATTCGTCATCAGTTTAGTGCTGCTTTTGGCTGCCTATTTTGCGTTTGTATACTACGTGCCTTATAGCGAAGGCACTCGTTCTGGAGAACTTATTAAAGTGAGTAACAAAGGGGTTGTGTTTAAAACTTGGGAAGGAGAAATCAGCCAAGGGATTAGTGGCGCGGAAATATTTAAGTTTTCTGTGCTCGACAAAGATGATGATGTGATACAGAAACTCAATGAACTACAGGGAAATTATGTTAAGGTTACCTATGTAGAACGCTACACAACATTAGCGTTTTGGGGCGACACCAAATACTTTGTAACGGCCGTAGATAAGGATGTCTCCCCGCACTTCAACAAAAAATCGGAATAAAAACAATCGAGTTGTAACCGCAAACTAATTGACCGTTAGCACTTTCAATTTCCTGTAAGAAACTTTGTGCTTGCAGAAAGCTATACATCAGTAAATCAATCTCTAAAATTAAGTTCAGCTTTAACTTTTGACTTATATTTGCCAGAAATAAACCTAAATGTCATTTAAAGACTTAAATCTTAACAAACCCATCCTAAGAGCTGTTGCTGAGGCAGGATATGATGATCCTACATTAATTCAGGAACAAACCATTCCCGTGGTTTTAAGCGGAAAGGATCTAATAGCCTCTGCACAAACGGGTACTGGAAAAACAGCCGCATTTGCTCTTCCCATTCTTCAATTGTTGTTTGACAAGCAAGACGCCCCTAAAAAAGGTAAAAAAATAAGAGCTTTGGTTGTTAGCCCTACAAGGGAATTAGCCATACAGATAGGAGAAAACTTTAAGACTTACAGTACTTACACAAATCTACGTTCCACCGTAATCTACGGAGGTACTTCCATAGAACCGCAAATAGATGTATTGAAAAAGGGAGTGGACATTTTAGTTGCCACACCAGGGCGCTTATTGGATCTGCACAAACAAGACATCATTAATCTTGATTACGTAGAAACCTTGGTTTTGGACGAAGCCGACTTAATGTTGGATATGGGCTTTATAGATGATGTTAAGAAAATAGAGCGTTTATGCCCTGAAGGAAAACAGATTTTACTGTTCTCTGCCACCATGCCATATAAGGTAGAACAACTGGCCAATACCATTTTAAAGTCACCGCAACGTATTGAAGTCACTCCTACTTCTTCCGCAGCAAAAGATGTTGGCCAAATTCTTTACTACGTTCCTAAGCGCAATAAAATTGAACTTTGTTTACACTTATTACGGAATACAATTAAAGGTAGCATTCTAATTTTTAGACGTACCAAATTTGGTGTGGACAAATTAGAGCAAACCCTGCTTAAAAATGGTTACAAAGTAGAAACCATACATGGGGATAAAACGCAAAATGACAGACAGGAAGCTTTAAAGAAATTTAAAAATGGCTATGTCAACATTTTAATTGCAACAGATGTTGCTGCTCGTGGAATAGACATTAACGAACTGGATGCGGTAATCAATTTTGATTTACCCAATGTTCCAGAAACCTATGTGCATCGCATTGGAAGAACTGGTAGGGCCGGAAATATTGGACATGCCTATTCCCTTTGTTCTGCCGACGAAAAAACTTATATTAAATCCATTCAACAATTAATAAATGTTCAAATACCAGTAGAGGAAAATCATCCTTATCCTCTAGACCCCAAAGCGAAGCCTGAAGTCCACCGCTCCAAAAATACTGGGAGCAAACACAAGAAAGGAAGAAAAGGCCAAGGTTCCAAAAAGAAAAAGAAACGCTGGTATTAATAGTTAACCCTCAAATAGACAATGAAATACTTCGGTATATTTTTAATTATATTTTCAATCTCAAAAAGTAGTTTTTCGCAAATTGACTTATTACATCATGACACGCAACCCAGTGAAGTAGCTGAAACCAAACCCTTCGAAATTGGAGATCAAGTAACCATGTACTCTTCGGTGTTGGACGAAGACCGTATTGTCAATGTATATCTGCCCAATAGCTATCAAAAGGCCACTCATAAAGACTATCCCGTAATTTATCTATTGGATGGATCCAGGGAAGAAGATTTCATTCACATTTCCGGTTTGGTACAATTTGCTTCCTTTTTGTGGATTGACATGGTTCCAGAATCCATCGTCGTGGGCATTGCCAACATAGATAGAAAACGTGATTTTACTTTCCTGCCTAGCGTAGCAGATCATTCACAAAATTTCCCAACCGCAGGAGGCTCTGAAAAATTTATAAATTTCATTGAGATGGAATTACAGCCATTCATTGAAAAAACTTACAGAACCACTAGAACCAAAACCCTTATAGGGCAATCCTTAGGAGGACTTTTGGCCACCGAAATTCTATTCACAAAACCTCATCTCTTCAACAATTATCTAATTGTAAGCCCTAGTTTATGGTGGGATGAAGAAGCACTTTTGAAAAAACAGCCTGCCATTATACACGCCAACTACAAGGTTTCCAAAAATATTTTTATCGCAGTTGGAGGAAAAGAAGATGAAATCATGCAGCGTGAGGCCAACGCACTTTACACACTACTTCAAAGCAGCGAAAACGAATCAATAACTTCAACTTTGGAAGTATTTGAAGACGAAAATCACGCAAACATCCTACATTTAGCAGCCTATAACGGCCTTAAAACTATTTTTAAAAAGGAAGACTAATTACAATTTAAGACGGGAATTGAAATAATGCTTCAGCAACGGAATTTGCACCATTACCATCAATGCCAACATTACCATTCCGTACATTGTGGTTTGAGAAAACTTGATTCCTGAAAAAGCATTCCATTTTGGAATTTTGATTTGTTCCAAAGAAATATAGGATGACCAACCTTCCCCTTGTGCAGGAGCTCCAAGCGCTATATAAAGCACTAACAGACCTAAGCCCACAGAAAGCATCCACCAAACCGCTTTGGGAACTAGAGGTTTATAAGTGATTCTTTTCACTTCCGAAAGCTGTTCTATTTCCTCCATGACTTTTGAAGTAAACTCGAACGAAGGAGACTCTTTTTGTGAATTCTCCATGAACTTTTGAACCAATTGCTCCAATTCTTTATCCTTTTCAGTTTTCATAACGTGCTATCATTTCAGGTTCTAATTGTGTTTTCAATATGGAAGCCAACTTTTTGCGGCTTCTAAACAACTTAACTTTAACATTATTGGGTGTAATCCCCACTACTTTGGAAATTTCCTCCAAACTCTGCTCTTCAAAATAAAACAGAGTCAACAAAAAACTATCCTCACTTGGCAATTGATTAAGACAATCCTGAATCAACTGTGCCTTTTCCGCCTCCAAAATACCATCCAAAGCGGTATCCATTGTTTTAATGTACCGCATTGTTATCTCATCTACGGGCACATTGGCCAAGTATTTTTTGTTCTTTTTAATACTGTCCAAACAAGTGTTGTAGGCCACCTTATAAACCCAAGTGGACAGTTTGGAATCCCCTTTGAACTTCCTTAAAGATTTATACACCTTTATAAAAGTGTCTTGTGCCACTTCTTCAGCTTCCTCCCTATTTTTGACCATTCGCAGTGCCAAAGTAAAGACCATGTCCTTATATTGATCTACCAATACAGAAAACGCACCGGTATTTCCTTCAATAATTTGATTGATAATTATGTGCTCGTTGATGGCCATGTAACAAATAAGACGCCCCTATAACTTTTGAGGTTACAACTTTTTTATAAAAATATTTTTTCAGTCTTTTTGTAACCTTAATGAAAAAAGTATCGTCATAAGATAAAAACATATTAAAAGTAATCAATTAAAAAACAAGTATCATGGAAGAAATATTAATACCTATTAGCTTTTTCTTGGCCCTATTCGGGATAGTTTACCTTTATTTTTCTACGCGAAATAAAGAACGTCTAGCCCTAATTGAAAAAGGAGCAGATGCCAGTATTTTTACAATGGGCAAACAACGTACAGCACCTATTTGGAAGGTCATTATTTTGAACCTAGCGCTTTTACTGATGAGTATTGGTGTTGGAATTTTTATCTCACAGATATTGGTATCTATGGGAGTAGATGAAGATATTGCCATGCCTGGAACCATATTTTTAATGGCTGGAGTTGGCCTATTCATAGGTTTTAAAATGACTCAAAATTTGGATAAGGAATAAATTACAAGCCTAATTTATAACCTCAACACCGTAAACTGCCATTTTAATGGCAGTTTTTTTTATGCTTTAGAAACTGCATAGAATCCGTATCTTTAAAACCTCAAATAAAATTTTATTGTTTTAATGAAGAAATTATTAATAGCTGCTGGTCTAATTGCAACGTTTATTGCTTGTAAAAATGAGACCAAACCAACCGAAACAGATTCTCAAACAATCAATGCAAATATGCCCAATGCCGAATTTGACAAAGTATTGGAAGCTTATTATCAAGACGCCTTAAAACTTAATCCTTTAAATGCCACTGCAGAGGGGGACAACAGATACAACGACTTGCTTCCAAACATGCTATCGGATGACTTTTTGGCAAAAACCAAGGCCCATTATACCAGCTATAAGGAGCAAGTAAACGCATTTCAGGATGCTCAATTAAGCGAAAGTCAACAACTTTCTAAAGCCATCCTAAATTGGGAATGCGATATCAATTTGGAACGCCTTACATTTAGAGAAGACTTAATGCCTATAAACCAATTTTGGTCCCTTCCTTTGATGATAGGTCAATTGGCCAGTGGTGCTGGTTCACAACCCTTCAATACTGTACAAGACTATAATAACTGGCTACTGCGTGTAAATGGCTATTTGGAATGGATGGCCTCTGCCGAAGCAAAAATGAAAGAAGGTGTTAGCAAAGGCTATACGCTTCCAAAATCATTGATCACAAAAGTCCTTCCTCAATTGGAAGCACTTACCAACGCTACTACCGAAGAGCATTTATTTTTCTTTCCTATCAAAAGCTTCCCTGAAGATTTTACTGAGGAAGATAAAACCAAATTGACTGAAGCCTATAAAAACCTTATCGAAACCAAAGTGGTGCCTGCCAACAAAAAGTTGTTGGATTACATGAGCAAAGACTATTTGGAAGCAGGAAGGACTTCAAGTGGTATTTCAGAAATTCCAACTGGACTCGATTATTATGCCTTTGCGATTAAGCAGTATACCACGACTAACATGACGGCGGATGAAATTCACCAACTGGGATTGAGTGAAGTTGCTCGTATTTCTTCTGAAATGGAAAAAGTGAAGGCTCAAGTTGGTTATGAAGGAGACCTAAAAAGTTTCTTCGACTTTGTAAGAAACAATAAAGAACTGATGCCTTATACAGAGGCGCAACAAGTGATCGATCACTTCAACAATATCCACGCAACCATGCAACCGCAATTGGAAAAATTGTTCGATTTAAAACCAAAAACCGCTTTTGAAGTAAGACGAACAGAGGCTTTCAGGGAAGCTTCGGCAAGTGCAGAATACAGCCCTGGATCTGTTGACGGAACTAGACCAGGTATTTTTTATGTACCGGTTCCAAATGCTTCGGAATACAACAACTTTATGGACGAATCATTATTCCTACACGAAGCCATTCCAGGGCACCATTACCAAATTTCATTGCAACAGGAAAATGAAGAGTTGCCAAGCTTTAGAAAAACCTTATATTACAGTGCCTATGGTGAAGGCTGGGCCTTGTACACGGAGTCCCTTGGTAAAGAATTGGGACTTTACTCAAATCCCTACCAATATTTTGGAATGTTAAGTGCAGAAATGCACCGAGCCATTCGTTTGGTAGTGGATACAGGAATCCACACTAAAGGCTGGTCAAGAGAGCAGGCCATTCAATATTCTTTAGAAAACGAAGCCGAAAGTGAATCAAGCATCATCTCTGAGGTGGAGCGCTACATGGCCATTCCGGGGCAAGCACTTTCATACAAAATTGGTCAGTTGAAAATTTTGGAATTGAGAGCCAAAGCCGAAAAGGAATTGGGAGACAAATTCAATATTTCTGAATTCCACAACCAAGTATTAGAGTCTGGAAATATGCCATTGGCCTTTTTGGAAACCAAAATAAATACTTGGATAAAGGCTAAAAAATAATGCGACACATCTTATTATATATAAACATCCTATTTTTTGGTGGTTTGGCAATGGCCCAAACCACCATCAAGGATGGAAACACGAATGAACCTATTCCCTACGCTACTATTTCCTTCGGGAATGGCAACGGTATTTTTG
Organism: Mangrovimonas sp. TPBH4; assembly: GCF_001280505.1. Taxonomy (GTDB): domain Bacteria; phylum Bacteroidota; class Bacteroidia; order Flavobacteriales; family Flavobacteriaceae; genus Mangrovimonas_A. Next base: position 136,314 of record NZ_LBIO01000050.1, on the reverse strand, counting down.
CTGATGATTCAGGCATGTTCATCTTCACCAAAAAGCTATATCCGGATATCGACTCTCTATTCATTTCGGCCTTAGGATATAAAGACTTAGGAGTTTCTACTGAAAATCTTCCCAAAATCTTGCTTTTAGAACCTCATATTGACCAATTGGAAGAAGTGGTTTTAAATGTAAATGTGCCCAAAGAGGACCGAAAATTTAAAAAGGAAACTCAAAAACCCTATTTGGACGATGATTATTATAAATGTTGGTTACCAACCATAGAATCTGAAATTGCCGTCTTTTTCCCAAACGAAACCTCTCAAGACAAGGAAATAGCTACCATTCATTTTCCAATTACTTTGGAATCTAAAGATTGGGAAAAGCGTAAAAAAGCCAATGCCGACAAACAACCTTTTTCGACCCTCTTTAAAGTAAAATTCTACGAGAATCAGGAAGGTTTCCCTGGAGACGTACTCACCTATGAAAACATCGTTTTTGTAGCAACCGAAAAACACGGCGATGTTTTTGAACTTGATGTAACTAAACACAAATTGGACATCCCCGACAATGGTTTTTTTGTATCACTTCAAGTATTGGGTTATACTGACAAGAACGGAAAACTACTTCCTAACAAAAAATACAAAGAGGTGAAGTCTAGAAATGGTGTTTTAAAAATCCCAACCAACTTTAGACCGTTGCTACCATTTACAGATGAAATTGTAGAAAACAACACTTACATAAAGCGGGTATTCCTTAATGATAATGAATGGGTTCGATTTGAAAAAGGAAGTGGTATTGAATCCTCCCTATTAAAATCAGACCTTACCAATTACGGTATTGGAGTAACCTATAAGGTTTTTAAAGAGGATTAAGGAATATTTACTTCACAGGAAAATCGAAATAAGTGTCTGGAAATGGCTCCCAGCGCAAGGTAAAATGCCACCACTCCTTTGAATAACTCCTAAAGTTATGTTTGTTCATCACCCTTTGCAGTAATTGGCGGTTAGCTTTTTGCTCCGCTGTAATGCCTTCAAAAGCCACCCAAGAAGACATTCCAAAAAAATCGTAGGGACTTCCCATGTCCAAAGGCTCTAAAGTTTCGGCATCTACAATGGTAAGGTCCAAGGTACTGCCTCTACTGTGTCCAGAACGCGTGGCAATATAACCATCACGAAATAAATGTCTCTTATTAACATTAGGATAGAATTCTTGCTTTTCAATCGTGTCATTTAAGTTACGTGCCCATTGCATAAAATGGTTAACGGCTTGTTGCGGCCTGTAACCATCATATACTTTTAAACACAAGTTTTGCTGTTGCAATTCATCCTGTACCAACTTCAGTGCTTCGGCTGCCCGCTTGGTTAATATCAATCTGTTGGATTGATAGCCTGTAATGGTATCTCCAACAAAATTATGTGAGCTATAATATCGAAGTTCCACTTCAATATCCGGAATAACAGAATCTACATACACAAAACCATCGGGCAAGGTATTTGTCTCCTGTAATTTAAAGGCAAAACTTATGACTATAAATAGTATTATCAGTATTTTGTTCTTCATAATGTAAAGGCTAATTTAGAAAAATTAAGGCTATGGATTTATTTTCTGGAGAAAAACTGATTTGGAAATTGCCCGACGCAGAACTTATTTACATCCCAAATTTCTTCTCAAAAACAGAAGCCACCTACTACTTTGAACAGCTTATGGAAGGTACCCAATGGCAGCAAGATGAAATAAAAGTATTCGGGAAAACCTATCAACAGCCAAGATTAACGGCCTTTTATGGTGAAAGCAATACGCCCTATAGCTATTCAGGTATTACGATGCATCCTAATCCGTTCTCCAAAGATCTTTTGGAAATCAAAGCTAAGGTTGAAGAGGAAGCCCTACATCATTTTAACTCTGTGCTTTTAAACCTCTACCGAAATGGCAACGACAGCAATGGTTGGCATGCTGACAATGAGGCTTCATTAGGCATCCACCCCGTGATTGCTTCGGTAAGTTTTGGAGAACAGCGCTATTTTCATTTCAAGCACCGTCAATTAAAAAATGAACGTCACAAAGTGGTATTGGAACACGGAAGCTTATTGATTATGAAAGGCGCTATGCAGGAACATTGGTTGCATCAAATTGCAAAAACGAAACGAAAGGTTGGCCCCAGAATTAATCTAACCTTCAGAAAGATAATTTAAAGAACTCTATAAAAAGAAAAAACCGAGATCCCTCAATCTCGGTTTTCCTAATTTGCTGTTTTACATGTGTAGATTTAGGGTCTCTAAAGCCAACAACATAATGCAAATATTAATTAATTAATCCATTGAACTAAAAACTAAATTTCTAGTACACTTCAAATGTAAAACAATATTTCAATGCATCGATTAAAACACATAATAAATCGATGAAATGCATTAAATTTTAACATTTAAAGACAAAAACACACGTTTTATCGACGAAATACATCTTAAAGTTTTCAATATTCTCCTCTGAAAAAGCACCAATTTAATAGAGAAAACGTTAAAAAGATAGAATGAATGATCTCAACTTTTGTTTAAATTTGAACATTAATCAAGAACCTGCTATGAAATCTATTTTCTCTTTATTCATCTGTTTTGTTTGCATCCACTTTAGTCTACTTGCACAAAATTCAAATTTCACCTCTGAAAATATCTCAGTAAGCGAATTTATTGATGGTACCTTATTATTACCGAATGACATTCAAAAACCACCATTGGCAATTTTAATTGCAGGATCTGGCCCAACAGATAGAAATGGAAATCAAAATTTTGCCAAAAACAATTCACTAAAAAAATTGGCTGAAGCTTTGACAAAGGATGGTATGGCAACGTTTAGATATGACAAGCGTTCAGTGAAATTATTACAAACTGGAAAGTTAGACGAGGAAATCATGTTTGACGACTTTGTAACTGATGCTACAGATGTATTGCAATATTTCAAAAAGAAAAAGGCTTTTTCAAAAATCTATATTATCGGGCATAGCCAAGGAAGTCTTATTGGCATGTTAGCAGCCAAGGACGGCGCCAACGGATTTATTTCTTTGGCTGGGCCAGGCAAAAGTATCGATGAAGTTTTAAAGGAACAAATTGCTAAAAGCGCACCTCAATTTTCTGAAGAAAGCAACAGGATTATCGATATTTTAAAGTCAGGGCAAACCACTACAGACTACTCCCCTGCCTTAAACTCCATTTTCAACATAGACATTCAACCCTTTATGATTAATTGGATACAATATGATCCACAAGAAAGTATTGCAAAGCTCGACATGCCCATCTTAATAATAAATGGTACCAATGATTTGCAAATTTCACAAGCAGATGCGGAGTTACTGAAAAGCGCGGCGCCAAATGCCCAGTTAAAAATTATCGATAAAATGAATCATGTATTTATAGAAGTGGATGACAACGAACTTGAAAACTTTAAAACCTACAATGACACCTCTCTGCCTATTTCTCAACATTTAGTGGAAAGTATTTCGGCTTTTATAAAATCAAATTAACCTAGCATATTTAAGTTAAAAGATTCATTTTCAAATATTTTACTAAGATTAACGAAAAATAAGGTTGCTAATCGATTAAATTGTGTACGTATAGTTGTGTTAAATTAGTTTTAATAGGATTACCAATCCCACTAATTAACCATGCGAGCACCAATTTTACTGTTAATCACTTGCCTATTGGGACTCTATTCCTCCAAAGCTCAAGAATTTGCCATTGGAGCTAAAGGGGGATTAAATTACTACACTATAGGCGATATAAATTCCAGAGCCAATTCCATTGCAACAATGGATGAAGATGAATTATTCTCCCCAAACAAGGAACTAGGGTATCAATTTGGAGGTTATTTTACTGTTGAATATGGTAGATTCTTTCTTAGACCTGAAATAGTTTACCTGTCTTCCAAAAACAGTTATGATTTTCCGGATAAAACTGCTTATTGGAAAACCTCCAGAATAGAGGTTCCCGTTTTGGCCGGTTTTGAAATTTTTGACCCAGTATCCATTTACCTTGGACCTGGATTTAATTTTTATAATGACACTACACTAGATGGAGTTCAAGTAACTTCGTATAGTGATGGAGGTCCAGATTTGGACAAAACCACCGTAAACTTCAGCTTTGGGGTTATGGTACGTTTTGGTAGGTTTGGAGTAGATCTTAGGTACGAACAAGGTTTAAAAGAAACCGAAGAAGAATTGTTAGACATAATCCACAGTGCTTACGGTGTTAACCTAGCAGATTTGAAGGCATATAAACCCAACATGCTACGCTTAAGTGTTTTTATAGACATCTTCCGTACAAACCCTGATGATCTCGATGGCTTTTTCTCAAACCTATTCAGAAGTAACAAATGCCATTGTCCCTATAATTAAAATATAACTCATATAAATGAAGAAAAGCACCCTTAAAAAAGGGTGCTTTTCATTTCAACTAATTAACCAACCAAATGTAATATCATTATTACAGGAGGCAAATTTTCAATAGTCATGCCAAAAACCATTTTGTCATGACAATTTTTTTATATATCTTTATGATATCATTTTAATATCATTTTAAATCAATCAAAGATGAAAGAAGAAAAAATTATCGTTCCCGCAAATGGCTATCTTATGCTATTTCTATTTCTTATCCTATTTTTTGGAAGCATTGCTGGAATCATTCTATTCCAGACTCCTTGGTTTGTCCTGACCATTATCTGTGCTATCCTTATTGCATTAGGTTTTATTATGGTACAACCCAATAACTCAAGAGTTTTATTGCTGTTTGGAGAATACAAAGGTTCAGTAAAAAAGAACGGCTTCTATTGGGTTAATCCTTTTTATACCAAAAAGAAAATCTCGCTTAGAGCCAGTAATTTTGATAGTGAACGCCTCAAGGTTAATGACAAATTGGGAAATCCTGTCATGATCAGTACTATTTTGGTTTGGCGTGTACAAGACACCTATAAAGCAGCTTTTGATGTTGACAATTACGAGAACTTTGTAAGAGTGCAAACCGATGCCGCTGTAAGAAAGCTGGCAAGTATGTACCCTTATGACAATTTTGCAGACGAAGGTCATGACGAGGACATTACTTTACGCTCCAGTGTAAACGAAGTAAGTAACGCTCTAGAAAAAGAGATTGACGAGCGTCTTTCCATCGCCGGTATCGAAGTCTTGGAAGCAAGAATTGGTTACCTGGCCTATGCTCAAGAAATTGCAAACGCCATGTTAAAACGTCAACAAGCAACAGCCATTGTTGCGGCCAGACATAAAATTGTGGAGGGTGCCGTAAGCATGGTGGAAATGGCCTTGGAAGAACTCAATAAAAAAGAAATTGTAGAATTGGATGAAGAACGTAAAGCCGCTATGGTTAGCAACCTCATGGTTGTTCTTTGTGGAGACAAAGATGCCTCTCCAGTATTAAATACAGGAACCTTAAATCATTAATATGAAAGAATACAAAGTAAGCACCAAATCCATAGGACTTATAAATCCTAGCCAAAAACTTGAGGACCACCTCAACCAACATGCTCGGGAAGGGTGGAAAGCCATTCACTTTAATACAAATATGACAACCATAGTTTTTGAGCGTGAAAAATTCAGATAATACAACTAATTAGTATAAACTATTAAGCAATGCAGATAATCAAGGAGTTTTTGACAAAGTCCTAAATATTATTTACGATGCCAAAAAGCCACTTCTTATAAGTACCTCCAAGGCCAATGAATTTTATGATACCTTGAAGAAGTTTAAATCAGAAACATATAATCCAGAATTTATAGAAGAAAATTATGTCTAAAAAGAAAGCTTTTGCATTACGGATTAATGAAGAGATGCTCAAAGCCATTGAAAAATGGGCTTCGGATGAGTTCAGGAGCACCAATGGCCAAATTGAATGGATGCTGATGCAAAGCCTTAAAAACCATAATAGAGCACCAAAAAAGAAAACAAATACAGATGAGGAAAGCGACACTTAGGGGTCGCTTTTTTTTGTGGAATAATTTTGTCACTTTTGCAGCTCAATTCACTTACCCATGAAATATTTTATTTATTGCGTCATTAGCTGTTTTTCAATACTATTTTCAATGCAAAACAGCCATGCACAAACCGTTTATGTTGGCAAACCCGAAAGTGTTTATTCCGAAAATTTTGAAATCCCGGTTGCAGTAGACTCCATTAACTTCAGCAACTTTTCTTTAATCATCACTCCAACTAGTCCTGAGCTTAAACTGGAGCAGGTTATACTCAACAAAAAACTATCCCAAGGTTCCTTAAGCTATACTGAAAACAATGGAAGCTATACCATAAAATATTCTGGAAACGCGCCTGTGAGTATCTCAAAAAAACAAGCTTTATTAAGCATTAAAGCGTACACTCAGGAACGTTTTAAAGACACTCAACTACTTACAATTAACAAAGCTCAATTTGACCATGCTGGTGAAGTTGTTGAAGTAACTACCAAAATAGAAAACAGTACCGTCAATAAACTTGTATTGTTTAAAAATGACGCTATTGTATTGGGATTGCTCATGCTGGCTTTAGGTTTTGTCTTCTATACTGAATCTCAAAAAAAGGGATTTTGGCCAGTATTCTACAAATACGTTCCAGGCTTATTAATGTGTTATCTCATTCCTGCAATCTTCAATTCTTTTGGATTAATTTCTGCCGACGTTTCCAAAACCTATTATGTAGCCAGTCGTTATTTATTGCCGGCGTCCTTAGTTTTATTGACCATTAGCATTGACCTTAAAGCCGTTTTCAATTTAGGTTGGAAAGCTTTGGTGATGTTCTTTACGGGCACCATTGGTATTGTAATAGGTGGCCCAATTGCCATTTTGATTATATCTACCTTTTCTCCTGAAACAGTTGGAGGTGTTGGCCATGATGCTGTTTGGAGAGGTTTAGCCACTTTGGCTGGAAGTTGGATTGGTGGTGGAGCCAACCAAGCGGCTATGTTGGAAATTTACGAATTCAACCAAGAACTTTACGGAGGTATGGTATTGGTAGATATCGTTGTAGCCAATATTTGGATGGCCGTATTGTTATTAGGAATTGGTAAGCGCAATAAAATTGACAATTGGCTAAAAGCAGACAACAGTGCCATTGACAAACTACAGGAGAAAGTCCAAAATTTCAGTGAAAAAATTACCCGAAACCCAACACTTACAGACCTCATCGTTATTTTGATGTTTGCCTTCACAGCAGTTGGTATTGCACATTTTTCTGCGGATAAAATTTCGACATTTTTATCAGACAATTTTGAAGCTGTAAGCAATCCTAAAAGTGCCCTTTCCTCTTTTGGAAGTCAGTTTTTCTGGTTGATTTCCATAGCTACCTTAATTGGCATTTTATTGTCATTTACCAAAGCTAAGAATTACGAAGGAGCTGGTGCCAGCAAAATAGGAAGTGTGTTTATCTATGTTTTGGTAGCCACTATAGGAATGAAAATGGATCTTGGCAAAATTTTTGAAAATCCAGGCTTGATTTTGATTGGTTTGGTGTGGATGTCCATTCATGCGGGCTTACTTATTTTGGTTGCCAAACTCATTAGGGCCCCTTACTTTTTTATGGCCGTTGGAAGCCAGGCGAATGTTGGAGGTGCCGCATCGGCGCCTGTTGTGGCCGCCGCTTTCCACCCTTCGCTTGCTACTGTAGGAGCCCTTTTAGCTGTGTTTGGCTATGTGGTTGGAACCTATGGAGCCCTGCTGTGTGCCGAATTGATGAGAATCGCTTCGGCTGGTTAGTTTTTAAATTTAATTTATAAGATATTTGCCCTCCAATAATTTTTTAAAATGAAAAACGTATTTATAATAGCCCTCGCCTTTTTGGCAATTTCCTGCGGAAACGATACTCAAGACTTAACTGTTAAAGTCCATGTAGATGGCTTAAAAAAAGGTACTGTTTACCTAGAGCAACAGCAGGATTCTGCATTCGTAATTGTAGATTCTATAGTTGTAAATGGCAACCCAGAATTTGAATTACACAGTAATTTAAGTGAGCCGCAAGTTCTATTTTTAAAACTGAATAAAAATGACAATGACTACCGTTATATCTCGTTTTTTGCGGACAAGGGTATTACAGAAATTAAGACAACCTTAAAAAATTTCAACTTTGATGCTTCCATAAAAGGATCTAAACAACAAGATGTTTTGGAAGAATATCTATTGATGATTTCTAAATTCAACGACAAAAATTTAGATTTGATCAAAGAACATTTTGAATCGGAAAAAAGCAATGATTCTACTGGTTTTGATTTCGAATCACAGTACAACACGCTTATAAAGCGTAAGTATTTATATACCATAAACTTTGCCGTAAACCATAAAGACAGTGAAGTATCTCCCTATTTGGCTCTTACTGAAATTCCAAATACCTCTGTTAAATACTTAGAAACTATTTACGAGGCCTTAAATGACAACATTAAAGCATCTCTTTATGGTAAAGAATTAAAAGCTGAAATAGAAGCTAGAAAAGCAGATTCAACAAGTGTTTCTACAAATACAGAAGAAGCTCAATAATATTTTAAGAATCTTTATACATAAAAAAGCCAGCGAAATGCTGGCTTTTTTTATTGATTACAAGTTCCATAGATAATACTTCTTTGAGAAATTCGTTACCTTGTAGAGAAGTTAATGTTATGATTTTGAACAAGGAACGTGTACGCAAATGGGGAAAACGAATTGGTTATGGACTTCTCCTATTAACGACACTTTTAATCTGCTTTTATTACAGTATTTATTTTGGTGCTTGGGGTGAAATTCCAAGCAAAAATAAACTCTCTAGTCTCAAACAAAGCCAAGCAACTCAGCTACTTGACAGCAACAATAAACTTATTGGCAAGCTATATGTGTACGACAGGCAATCCATTCCTTTTGCCGAATTTCCGCAACATCTTATCGATGCCCTCATCGCTACAGAGGATTCAAGGTTTTATGAGCATCATGGCATCGACAACAAAAGTCTTTTAAGAGTCTTTTTCAAAACTATTCTAATGGCCGATAAATCTTCGGGAGGCGGTAGTACCATCACCTTACAATTGGCTAAAAATTTGTTTGGGAGACAAGATTATGGAGCCATAAGTATTGTAGTTAATAAAATAAGGGAAAGTATCGTGGCCAAAAGAATTGAGGATTTATATTCCAAAGAGGAAATCTTGACACTATACCTAAACACAGTTCCCTTTCCGGACAACACTTATGGTATTGAAAGTGCCTCTCAAAAATTCTTCAATAAACACGCCATGGATTTAAACCTTTTGGAAGCTGCTACACTTGTTGGTTCCTTAAAAGCAAACAATAGCTACAACCCCAGGTTATTCCCTGAAAATTCAATGGAAAGAAGAAATGTTGTGCTCAACCAGATGGTAAAATACGACTATCTTCTGCAATCTAGCCTTGACAATATTGCTGAAACTCCCATTAGCCTAGACTATCAATACTATGCCCCAAACCAAGGTTTAGCTCCCTACTTTAGGGCTGAAGTAAAAAAACAGTTGGATTACATTTTAAAACAAAAACAGTTTAGAAACTCCAATGGAGAGCCTTATAATATTTTCCATGACGGCCTAAAGGTGTATACTACCTTGGACAACACTATGCAACAATATGCGGAAAAGGCCATGAAGGAACACATGAAAAACCTTCAGAAGCAATTTGAAAAAGCTTATGGCAACAATGCACCTTGGTTAAAGAATAAGCCCGCCTTTCTTGCAGTCAAAAAGAGATTGCCAACTTTCAAGCGTTTAAAAAATTTAGGCTTGGATGAAAAGGCCATTCAGGACTCTTTAAACAAGAAAAAATCCACGGAACTTTTTTCATGGAATGACAACAGTATTGCCTCCCTTTCTACATTGGATAGTTTAGAATACTTTTCGAAATTTCTAAACGCTGGAATGGTTTCTGTGGAAGCAAAAACAGGAGCTATCAAGGCCTACGTGGGAGGAATTGATTATAGTTTTTTTAAATACGATCACGTAGCTCAAAGTAAACGGCAAATTGGCTCCACTTTCAAACCAATAGTCTATACAGCAGCACTTGAAAATGGCATGGCTCCTTGCACCTATTTCCCATTAAAAGCCATTACCTATACCGATATAGACAATTGGACCCCCACAAACGCATCAAAAGAAGAAGACGAAAACCTTAATTATTCTCTTCAAAAGGCTTTAAGTAATTCTGTCAACACCATTGCCGTAAAAGTATTGTACGAAACGGGAATCGATCATGTGATCTCCATGGCGCACAAAATGGGAATTGCTTCTGAAATTGAGGAAGTACCTTCCATTGCCTTGGGTTCTTCAAATCTTAGATTATTGGAACTTGCCAAAGCCTATTCCAGTTATGTCAACAATAGCCTACCGTCAACGCCCATATTTATCACTAAAATTGAAGATAAGAACGGTAATGTTATTGCCAGTTATAAAGACCTCTATAAAAGCAATAAAACTGTTGAAAAGGCCTTTAGTGACAATACTAGACAAGTGATGCTGGAATTCATGAAAGCTACTGTTAACGAAGGTACTGCAAAGCGCTTGCGCACTTCTTATAAATTTAGAAATGATTTGGCAGGAAAAACTGGAACCACTCAAGACAATAAGGACGGTTGGTTTGTTGGCCTTATGCCCAATTTGGTCACCATTACTTGGGTTGGCAACGACAACCAGCAAATTGGGTTCCAAAGTACCCGAATGGGTCAAGGCGCCAATTCGGCATTACCCATTTTTGCCAATTACTTAAAACTGCTTAACCAAGATTCTAGGTTCAACCGTTATACCAGAGCACGCTTTGAATCTCCTTCCTTTGAGGTCTTGGCAAGTTTAGATTGTCCACCTATCCAAGAAGACAACTTTTTACAACGTCTTTTGGGCAATAAAAAAGACAAGCGAGAATTTAAAAAGAAAAAGAAAAAAGGAATCTTTTCATGGCTTAAACGCAAAAAAGATGATTAACAATAGCCATAAAAAAAGCCTCTCAAAATTGAGAGGCTTTTTAGAGCCGATAGAGGGACTCGAACCCACGACCTGCTGATTACAAATCAGCTGCTCTAGCCAGCTGAGCTATATCGGCAAAGCGAGTGCAAATATAATCGTGAAAACTATATTTGCAAACATTTTTTCAAAAGAAATTATCCTAAAGCGTTAATTTTTTCAATCAGTGTTTCTGCGCTTTCTTCTAGCTCTTGGTTAACAGCTTTAAAATGAGCTTTTTTATCCTCAACACTTCTATCGTTAACCTTTGCAATTAAAGCATCAAACATTTCTATTGCCTCATCAATAATTGCCTCACTTTCCTTAGTGTCCTTGTCTGTGTTGTTATATTCCCATACATACACCGCCTCAATAATATCTCCTAAAACGTAGTTTATATCCTTTTTTAGGTTTCTAACATTTGCCATAATTCGTATTTTTTATTTGCTACAAAAGTAAGTAATTAATTGAAATAAAGTTAGGTCTTCCCTTTAAATGCGAAGGGTCTAAAACTATAGAATTTTATACATAAACTTCCAAAAGTGTGGCTTCCTTTGCTTCAATACTAAAAGTGTCAATGGCATATGGCATCAACACCGTTTCCCCCTTAACCAAAGTTTCCTTAGTTTCTTCGGTTTCTATGGTAGCCTCCCCTTCCACACACATATATATAATGAATGAATCATGATTGTTTTCCTTTTCCAATCTTGAATTTACCTTTAAATAATTGGTTGTAAAATAAGGACAATTCACCATTTCATTTGCCTTGTTCTTATCTGTATCATACTCTACCCTAAAATTGTCGGGCATATCAAAATCGATGGCATCTATTGCCAAATCATTGTGCAATTCCCTTTCATTTCCATTACTGTCCACTCGATCCCAATCATAAACTCGGTAAGTGACATCACTTGTTTGCTGAATTTCAGCCAAAAGCACTCCTGCTCCAATAGCATGTAAACGCCCTACTTCTATAAAATAGGTGTCACCCGTTGTAACCCTATCAAAATTTAATATTTTGGTTAAGGTCTTTTTCTCTAAATGCTTTAAGTAGATTTCTGGTGTTACCTTTTGGTTGAAACCAACTATTAGATTAGCTCCTTGGTCTGCCTGCATCACATACCACATTTCGGTTTTTCCAAAAGAGTTATGACGCTTTAATGCCAATTCATCATTAGGATGTAGTTGTATTGACAAATCTTCCTTGGCATCAATAAACTTGATTAGCAAGGGGAATTTATCTCCAAAAATTTTATAATTATTAAGTCCTACCAACTTATCCTTGTAAGTATGCAGCAATTGTTTCAGGGTCTTACCCTTAAGAGCACCGTTTGAAACAACCGAAGTATCACCTTCTACATCACTTATTTCCCAGCTTTCCCCAACCCTTTTTGAAGTCCCTTTTTTATGAAGTAATTTTTTTAGTTTCTCGCCTCCCCAAATTTTATCTTTTAAAATGGGGTCAAACTTAATGGGGTATAGTAATTCGTTCATCTATTATTGTCCAGAGTAGGTTACAAAATTTCGTTGTGTTTCATAGAGTGTGACTTCCAAATCAAGTCTGGAATCCAATCTTTTTTTAAGCTTGTTGTAAATGACCACTACAATATTTTCCGCAGTAGGATTTAAGTCCTTAAATTCTTCAACCTCCAAATTCAGGTTTTTATGATCAAAAGGCTCTTCAACTTCTTCCCTTATGATATTCTTTAAAATCCGAAGGTCTATGACATACCCAGTTTCTTTATCAATCCTACCTGTGACACTTACAACCAGTTCATAGTTGTGTCCATGGTAATTGGGATTGCTGCACTTACCAAATATTTCCAGATTTTGTTCGTCAGACCAATCTTTCCGATACAGGCGGTGCGCTGCATTAAAATGGGCCCTCCTACTTACGGTAACTATCATTTTGAAATATTTATATGTTCGTAGAATTTTTCAAAAATAATTTTAAACCAAGCTGTATATTGTTCCGGGTGTACAAGCATATCGGCTTTAACTTCTTCCAATCCCATCCATTTCCAAGCTGCTACTTCATCTGGGTTTATTTGAGGCTCGCCATTGAAATGTCCCACCAAAATATGGTCATATTCATGCTCTGTCAATCCGTTGTCAAAAGGAGCTTTATAAATAAAGGAAATAGTGTCTTCCAAATCGGTTACAAATCCCATTTCCTCCTTTAAGCGTCTTTTTCCCGCTTGAATATTGGTTTCCCCAACACGTTGATGACTGCAGCAGGTATTGGTCCACAACCCAGGCGAATGATATTTATGTAAAGCCCTTTGCTGAACCATTAATTCATTGTTCTCATTAAATACAAACACAGAAAATGCTCGGTGCAACAATGCTTTTTCGTGAGCTTCCATTTTGGCCATCGTACCAATTTGCTCATCGTTTTCATTAACTAAAATGACTTGTTCTTCAATCATAATGTAAAAATACCAATCAAATTTTAAATGAACATAATCCTAGCCTTAATTGTTGCGTCAAAAAATCAGAAAAAAATGTTAGATACTTTTAATTAAAAGTAGTTCAAATGTATTCTAGGGGCAGACCTAAAAAATGAATACCTCCATATAGCCACTGCTACTGAAGCCTTTAAAAAGTGGAATCCTTAATTGTAACATGCCTTAAGAAGACGTATATTTGCCGTCCAATTTAAGCGCATGAATTTTAAAGACGAAATCAAAAGAAGACGTACGTTTGGTATCATTTCACACCCTGATGCCGGAAAGACTACTTTAACTGAAAAACTCTTGCTTTTTGGTGGAGCCATCCAAGAGGCTGGAGCCGTAAAAAGCAACAAAATCAAAAAAGGAGCCACGAGTGACTTTATGGAAATTGAACGCCAAAGGGGTATTTCCGTAGCCACTTCCGTACTTGCTTTTGAGTATAACGGCACCAAAGTAAACATTTTGGACACACCAGGTCACAAGGACTTTGCCGAGGACACTTTTAGAACTTTAACGGCTGTTGACAGTGTTATTGTAGTTATAGACGTTGCCAAAGGGGTTGAGGAACAAACCGAAAAACTTGTAGAGGTTTGTAGAATGCGAAATATCCCTATGATTGTTTTCATTAATAAATTGGACCGTGAAGGAAAAGATGCTTTTGATCTTTTGGATGAAGTGGAACAAAAACTAGGATTAAGCGTTGTGCCATTGAGTTTTCCAATTGGAATGGGCTACGATTTTAAGGGAATTTATAACCTTTGGGAAAAGAACGTTAACCTATTTAGTGGGGATAGCAGAAAAAATATCGAGGAAACCATCGAGATTTCAGATTTGGAATCACCTGAGCTTAATGAATTAGTTGGTGATAAGGCAGCTGATACCCTTAGAGAAGAAATAGAATTGGTACAAGGTATCTATCCTGAATTTGACAAGGAAGAATACTTGAGCGGTAAACAGCAGCCTGTATTTTTCGGATCTGCCTTGAACAATTTTGGGGTTAGGGAATTGCTGGATTGCTTTGTGGACATCGCCCCGCCACCTAGACCCAAACAAAGTGAAGAGCGATTAGTAAATGCGGACGAAACTAAATTTACCGGTTTTGTATTTAAAATTCACGCCAATATGGATCCAAACCACCGTGACCGTTTGGCATTTATTAAAATAGTTTCGGGTGAATTTAAACGTAATGCACCCTACCTTCATGTTAGGTTGAATAAGAAGCTTAAGTTCTCCAGTCCAAATGCCTTTTTCGCCGAAAAGAAGGAAATTGTAGACATCTCCTACCCTGGTGATATTGTTGGACTTCATGATACTGGAAACTTTAAAATTGGGGATACCCTTTCCGAAGGGGAAACCATCAATTACAAAGGGATACCAAGTTTCTCTCCAGAACACTTTAGATACATCAATAATGCCGATCCATTAAAATCGAAACAATTGTATAAAGGCATCGACCAATTAATGGACGAAGGGGTTGCCCAGTTGTTTACCCTGGAGCTCAATGGCCGAAAGGTAATTGGTACCGTTGGAGCACTTCAGTATGAAGTAATCCAGTATAGATTGGAGCATGAATATGGCGCCAAATGTACCTATGAAAACTTGAATGTATTCAAAGCTTGTTGGGTAGATCCTGAAGACCCCAAAAACGAAGAATACAAAGAATTTTTACGCGTTAAGCAACGTTACTTGGCAAAGGACAAACAAGATCAACTTGTATTTTTGGCAGATTCGGCGTTTTCATTACAAATGACGCAACAGAAGTACCCATCAATTAAGTTCCACTTTACTTCAGAATTTAAGTAATAGAGTAAAATTTCAATCGTTATAGTAAGAAATTAAATACAAAAGAAAGGGTTTAGCACAAATTTGATGTCTCTTATCGAAAATTTTGTGGATACATTAGGCATTTTTGATAATTTCAAATTGTGAAGACAACCCCAAAACCGTCTACTTATGAAAATCCAAGCTAACCAATTTAGTAATGATGACATTACTGTCTCATTCAACCCATCGAAATGTATCAATTCCGAATGTTGTGCCAGAGAACTCTCCAGTGTCTTTAGACAATCGGTAATTCCATGGATTGATATGGAGGGTGCCCCTAGTAATAACATTATGGCACAAATAAAAAAATGCCCTTCTGGAGCATTGAGTTATAAGGTAAAAACCAAGGCTAAAGAGTACGCCTAATTAAATTTAAAATAACCTTAAGAAAAAAGCCTTTGATTATCTCAAAGGCTTTTTTGTTTTTATGCTTGTCCCGTAGGTCCAAAATTTAAAGGAATAGGCGGTTGGTCATAATCTTTGATCTCACCATGAGCCTGTTCAAACCTATGAACATTATCTCCCAATGCCTTCAAAAGTCTTTTGGCATGTTGTGGGGTCAAAATAATTCTGGATTTCACCTTACTTTTTGGAGTTCCAGGCATAATACTCACAAAATCAACTACAAATTCTGAAACTGAATGGTTGATGATTGCCAAGTTGGAATATGTTCCTTCTGCAACCTTTTCATCCAGCTCTATATTAATTTGTCCTTGTTTCTTTTTTTTATTTTGTTCTTCTGCCATATACTGTATGATTCAAATTAAGTTAAAAAAAGAATCCCGCTTTCGCGGGAATTCTTTTTAGTTATAATTCATTTCTTCTTTGGCTTTCATCATCTCATTGAACTCCTCTTTAGAACCTACAATAATACTATCATATCTTCTAACACCTGTACCGGCCGGAATTCTATGTCCAACAATTACATTTTCTTTCAAGCCTTCAAGAGCATCAACTTTTGCACTTACAGCTGCCTCGTTAAGAACTTTAGTTGTTTCCTGGAACGATGCTGCAGAGATAAATGACTTAGTCTGTAGAGATGCTCTCGTAATACCTTGAAGGATTGGAGTTGCTGTAGCTGGACTAGCATCTCTAGCGGATACTAAAGCCTTATCCTCTCTTCTCAAAATAGAGTTCTCATCTCTCAATTGACGAAGCGTAACAATTTGTCCTGGTTTTAAAGTTGTAGAATCTCCTGCCTCCTCTACTACTTTCATTCCAAAAATCTTATCGTTTTCTTCTATAAAGTCAGATTTATGTACCAATTGGTTTTCTAGGAAGATAGTATCTCCAGAATCAATAATCTGAACTTTACGCATCATTTGTCTTACAACAACCTCAAAGTGCTTATCGTTAATTTTTACACCTTGTAAACGGTATACTTCTTGAACTTCGTTCACTAAGTATTGTTGTACTGCAGATGGCCCTTTAATATTCAAGATGTCTGTTGGCGTAATAGAACCATCAGACAATGGCATACCTGCTTTCACATAATCATTCTCTTGAACTAGGATTTGGTTAGATAACTTTACTAAGTACTTCTTAACCTCTCCAAGTTTAGACTCGATAATGATTTCACGGTTACCTCTTTTAATCTTACCGAAGGATACCACACCATCAATTTCAGTTACTACTGCTGGGTTAGATGGGTTACGAGCCTCGAACAGCTCGGTTACACGTGGAAGACCTCCTGTAATATCCCCTGCTTTTGCAGATTTACGAGGAATTTTCACCAAAATCTTACCAACACTAATCTTATCTCCGTTATCGATCATCAAGTGAGCTCCTACCGGCAAGTTGTACGAACGGATAGTTTCTCCTTTTGAATCTTCAATATGAAGCGTTGGGATCAATTTTTTATTTCTAGATTCAGAAATTACTTTTTCCTGGAATCCTGTTTGCTCATCGATTTCTACTTGATAGGTAACACCTTGCTCGATATTTTCATAACGAACCTTACCGGCAAATTCTGAAATAATTACACCGTTGTAAGGGTCCCAAGAACAAATCACATCATCTTTCTTAACGGCATCTCCACTATTTACATAAATATAGGAACCGTAAGGAATGTTATTTGTACTTAAAGTAATACCAGTTTTGGCATCAACAAGTTTCAATTCTGAAGTTCTGGAAATTACTACATCAACTTCCTTACCTTCATTATCTAAAGTCTTAACGGTTTTAAGATCTTCGATCTCTGCAATACCGTCGTACTTCACGATTAATTTATTCTCCTCAGAAATGTTACCTGCAATACCCCCTACGTGGAACGTACGCAATGTTAACTGTGTACCAGGCTCTCCAATAGATTGGGCAGCTACCACACCAACGGCCTCACCTCTTTGAACAATTTTACCTGTTGCAAGGTTTCTACCGTAACACTTCGCACAAATTCCCTTTTTGGCCTCACAGCTCAATGGAGAACGTACTTCAATACTTTCTAAAGCAGAATTTTCGATAGATTTTGCAATGGTTTCATTAATGTGTTCACCAGCGCTCACCAATAATTCTTCTGTAATTGGATCGTATACATCATTCAACGACGTACGACCTACAATTCTATCTTCAAGTTTTTCAACAACTTCCTCGTTTTTCTTCAACGCCGAAACTTCAATACCTCTAAGCGTACCACAATCTTCACTGTAAATGATAACATCCTGAGATACGTCTACCAAACGACGAGTCAAGTAACCAGCATCGGCCGTTTTAAGAGCGGTATCGGCAAGACCTTTACGAGCACCGTGCGTAGAGATAAAGTATTCCAAAATTGAAAGTCCTTCCTTAAAGTTGGAAAGAATTGGGTTTTCAATAATCTCTCCACCTCCTGCATTGGATTTCTTAGGCTTGGCCATCAAACCACGCATACCAGTCAACTGACGAATCTGCTCTTTAGATCCACGAGCTCCAGAATCAAGCATCATGTACACAGAGTTAAATCCTTGTTGGTCCTCACGGATACGCTTCATAGACAGCTCCGTCAATTCAGCATTGGTAGAGGTCCAAATATCAATTACCTGGTTGTAACGTTCGTTGTTGGTAATAAGTCCCATGTTATAGTTGGCCATAATACCATCCACCAAAGTATTGGCTTTATCGATCATGGTATGCTTTTCAGCAGGGATAATAATATCACCTAAACTGAAAGACAATCCACCTTGGAATGCGAACTTATACCCCAAAGTTTTGATATCATCCAAGAAAGCCGCTGTTTCTGGTACACTAGTAACTTTAAGAATGTTACCAATGATGTCTCTAAGGGATTTCTTAGTCAAAACTTGGTTAATATATCCTGCTGCTGCTGGTACTTTTTCGTTGAAAAGTACACGTCCAACAGTAGTTTGAATGATTTGGGTGGTCAATTCACCTGCCTCATTAAAGTCTTTTGTTCTTACCTTGATACGGGCATTCAAGTCTACTCTTTTCTCGTTGTAAGCAATGGTTACCTCATCTGGAGAGTAGAATGTCAATCCTTCCCCTTTAACAACAACATCTTCGGTAGTTAAACGCTCCTTGGTCATGTAGTACAGACCAAGAACCATATCCTGAGAAGGTACGGTTACCGGAGATCCGTTGGCAGGGTTCAAGATATTGTGTGATGCCAACATCAACATTTGTGCTTCCAAAATAGCCTCTGGTCCTAATGGTAAGTGCACCGCCATCTGGTCACCATCGAAATCCGCGTTAAACGCCGTACATACCAATGGGTGTAACTGGATTGCCTTACCTTCAATCAATTTAGGCTGGAAAGCTTGGATACCAAGTCTGTGAAGCGTAGGAGCACGGTTCAAAAGCACTGGATGTCCTTTTAATACGTTTTCCAGGATATCCCACACAACTGGCTCTTTTCTATCTATAATTTTCTTTGCAGATTTTACAGTCTTAACAATTCCTCTTTCAATCAATTTTCTGATGATAAAAGGCTTGTATAATTCTGCTGCCATGTTCTTTGGCAATCCACATTCGAATAATTTCAATTCTGGTCCAACAACAATTACCGAACGTGCAGAGTAATCAACACGCTTACCAAGTAAGTTTTGACGGAAACGTCCTTGCTTACCTTTCAAGGAATCAGACAATGACTTAAGTGGTCTGTTAGAATCTGTTTTTACAGCAGACGACTTACGTGTGTTATCGAACAATGAATCTACAGACTCTTGTAACATACGCTTCTCGTTACGTAAGATTACCTCTGGAGCCTTGATTTCTACCAATCTCTTAAGACGGTTGTTACGGATGATTACACGACGGTATAAATCATTCAAATCAGACGTTGCAAAACGACCTCCATCAAGTGGCACCAATGGACGTAATTCTGGTGGAATGACAGGAATAGCCTTCATAATCATCCACTCTGGTCTGTTTTCACGGTTAGCATTAGAATCTCTAAACGCCTCAACAACCTGTAAACGCTTTAAAGCCTCGGTTTTACGTTGTTTAGAAGTTTCGTTATTGGCTTTGTGACGTAGGTCATAAGACAATTCATCCAAATCAATTCTCGCCAAAAGCTCGATCAAACACTCGGCTCCCATTTTAGCGATGAATTTGTTAGGATCTGTATCATCCAAATATTGGTTTTCTTGTGGAAGGGATTCCAAGATGGTCAAGTATTCCTCTTCTGTCAAGAAATCCAATTTTTGTAATGGGTCACCTTCTACACCTTTGGCATTACCTGGTTGAATTACCACATAACGCTCGTAGTAAATGATCATGTCCAATTTCTTGGATGGCAATCCTAATAGGTAACCAATTTTATTTGGAAGAGAACGGAAATACCAAATATGTGCTACTGGCACAACAAGGTTAATATGTCCTACTCTATCTCTACGTACTTTCTTTTCTGTTACTTCAACACCACATCTATCACAAACAATTCCTTTGTAACGGATTCTTTTATATTTACCACAAGCACATTCAAAATCCTTAACGGGACCAAAAATACGCTCACAGAATAAACCATCTCTTTCTGGTTTATGAGTTCGATAATTAATAGTTTCAGGTTTCAGAACCTCACCACGAGACGCCGCCAATATAGACTCTGGCGATGCTAAACCAATCGAGATTTTATTAAATCTCTGTACTGTATTCTTATCTTGTTTTCTAGCCATAATACTTTGTAGTCTTTATCAGTTTCCGGTAAGTGATAATTCACCTACAGGAGCACTGAAAACTTTTTTATTCTTCTAATCTAATATCTAATCCTAATCCTTTCAATTCGTGCATTAATACGTTGAAAGATTCAGGTAGTCCTGGTTCTGGCATCGGCTCTCCTTTTACGATTGCCTCGTAAGTTTTAGCTCTACCTATAACGTCATCAGATTTTACTGTTAAGATTTCACGTAGTGTGCTTGATGCTCCATAAGCCTCAAGTGCCCATACCTCCATCTCTCCGAAACGCTGACCACCAAACTGAGCCTTACCTCCAAGTGGTTGTTGCGTAATCAATGAGTATGGCCCGATAGAACGTGCGTGCATCTTATCGTCGATCATGTGGCCTAGTTTGATCATGTAAATAACCCCTACAGTTGCAGGTTGGTCAAAACGATCTCCTGATCCACCATCATATAAGTAAGTGTGTCCAAATCTTGGAATTCCTGCCTCGTCGGTAAGTTCATTGATCTGGTCTAGAGTTGCACCGTCAAAAATAGGGGTTGCATAAGTGCGTCCTAATTTTTGACCAGCCCATCCAAGAACCGTTTCATAAATCTGCCCGATGTTCATACGTGATGGTACCCCTAGTGGGTTCAACACGATATCAACTGGAGTTCCGTCTTCCAAGAATGGCATATCTTCCTGACGAACGATACGTGCAACAATACCTTTGTTACCGTGACGTCCCGCCATTTTATCACCTACTTTAAGTTTACGTTTTTTAGCAACATAAACCTTAGCTAGTTTTATGATACCAGATGGTAACTCATCTCCAACAGAGATTGTAAATTTCTCGCGACGTAAAGATCCTTGTAAATCATTTTCTTTGATTTTGTAATTGTGGATCAAATCGGCTACAAGTTCATTTAAGTGATCATCTGTAGTCCATGTTCCTGATGTTAAGTGCGTATAGTCGTCTACTGCGTTTAACATCTTAAGGGTATACTTTTTCCCTTTAGGAATAATTTCTTCACCAAGATCATTAAAGATACCTTGTGCAGTTTTTCCGTTTACAATGTTGAATAATTTTTCAACCAATACATCTTTAAGTTCATCGAACTTTCTGTAGTAAACGCTTTCTAGTGCATCGATATCCTCTTTGTCCTTAGCTCTTTTACGTTTGTCTTTTATAGCTCTAGAGAACAACTTCTTGTCGATAACAACACCGTGTAACGATGGCGACGCCTTCAAAGATGCATCTTTAACATCCCCTGCTTTGTCACCAAAGATGGCTCTCAATAATTTTTCTTCTGGAGTAGGATCGCTTTCTCCTTTTGGCGTAATCTTACCAATAAGAATATCTCCTGGCTTGATCTCTGCACCAATACGAATCATACCGTTTTCGTCAAGGTCTTTAGTAGCCTCTTCCGATACGTTAGGGATATCATTGGTCAACTCTTCGTTACCCAATTTGGTATCTCTAACTTCCAACGAATACTCGTCGATGTGGATAGATGTAAAAATATCATCGCGTACTACTTTCTCGGAAATCACAATCGCATCCTCGAAGTTGTACCCCTTCCATGGCATAAAGGCCACTTTCATATTTCTACCTAATGCAAGCTCTCCATTTTCTGTTGCATATCCTTCACAAAGTACCTGTCCTTTCTTCACCTTGTCGCCTTTAGTTACAATTGGCTTAAGGTTGATAGATGTACCTTGGTTAGTTTTTCTAAATTTAATTAATGGATAAGTTTTAGTATCGCTATCAAAACTTACCATCGCTTCTTCATCAGTGCGCTCGTATCTGATTACGATTTCATTGGCATCTACATACTCAACTTCACCAGCTCCTTCTGCATTGATCAATACTCTCGAGTCTGAAGCTACTTGACGTTCCAATCCAGTTCCAACAATAGGAGCTTGAGGACGTAATAATGGTACCGCTTGACGCATCATGTTAGATCCCATCAATGCACGGTTCGCATCATCATGCTCCAAGAAAGGAATTAAGGATGCCGAGATAGAAGCAATTTGGTTAGGCGCTACGTCCGTATAATGAACGTTTGTAGGCTCAATTACAGGGAAATCACCTTCCATTCTGGCAATAACCTTATCATGCAATATACTACCTTCATCATCTACCTTAACGGTAGCTTGCGCGATTAGTTTTTCCTCTTCCTCCTCTGCACTTAAATAAATTGGAGTTCCTTTGATATCTACAACACCTTCTTGCACTTCACGGTATGGAGTTTCAATGAATCCCATAGAGTTCACCTTTGCATAAACAGATAAAGATGAAATCAAACCGATGTTTGGTCCTTCAGGAGTTTCAATAGGACAAAGACGTCCGTAGTGTGTATAGTGAACGTCACGAACCTCAAATCCGGCACGCTCTCTAGAAAGACCACCTGGCCCCAATGCAGAAAGACGACGTTTATGCGTAATCTCGGCCAATGGGTTAGTCTGGTCCATAAATTGAGACAACTGGTTGGTTCCGAAGAATGAATTGATTACAGAAGACAGTGTCTTTGCATTAATCAAATCAATAGGAGTAAATACCTCATTGTCTCTAACGTTCATACGCTCACGGATGGTACGAGCCATACGTGCCAAACCAACACCAAACTGGGCTGACAACTGCTCTCCTACCGTACGCACACGACGGTTAGACAAGTGATCGATATCATCAATCTCTGCTTTGGAGTTGATAAGCTCAATCAAATATTTAATAATGGTAATGATATCTTCTTTGGTAAGTACTTGCTTATCCATTCCGATATCCAAACCTAATTTTTTATTCATTCTATAACGTCCAACTTCTCCTAAAGAGTAACGTTGGTCACTAAAGAACAATTTCTCGATAATACCTCTCGCCGTTTCCTCATCTGGCGGTTCAGCATTACGTAATTGACGATAGATATGTTCTACAGCTTCTTTTTCAGAGTTTGTAGGGTCTTTTTGAAGGGTATTATGGATAATGGCATAATCTCCCTGTTGTGCATTTTCTTTGTGTAATAATACTGTTTTAACGCCTGCTTCAAGGATTTCCTCAATATTATCTTTATCGATAATAGTATCACGGTCCAAAACAATTTCGTTACGCTCGATAGATACTACCTCTCCCGTATCCTCATCTACGAAATCTTCATGCCAAGTGTTCAATACACGGGCAGCCAACTTACGGCCAATAACCTTTTTTAAACCTGACTTGGAAACCTTAACCTCTTCAGCAAGGTCAAAAATCTCAAGAATATCTTTGTCTCGTTCAAAACCAATAGCTCTAAACAATGTTGTTACAGGTAATTTTTTCTTTCTATCAATGTAAGCATACATTACTTGATTGATATCTGTAGCAAATTCAATCCATGATCCTTTAAATGGAATAACTCTTGCTGAATATAATTTGGTTCCATTTGCATGGAAAGATTGGCTGAAGAATACACCTGGAGAACGATGCAATTGGGAAACTACAACACGTTCAGCACCGTTTATACAAAAGGTACCACTAGGCGTCATGTAAGGAATAGTTCCTAAATACACATCCTGAACAATGGTCTCGAAATCCTCATGTTCAGGGTCTGTACAGTACAACTTAAGCCTCGCCTTTAAAGGTACACTGTATGTTAAACCTCTTTCAATACATTCCTCAATGGTATATCTTGGCGGATCGATAAAGTAATCCAAAAATTCCAAGACAAATTGGTTTCGCGTGTCTGTGATTGGGAAATTTTCCATGAAGGTGTTGTATAACCCTTCATTCCCTCTTTCTTCCGATTTTGTTTCTAACTGGAAAAAATCCTGAAAGGACTTTATTTGAATATCCAAGAAATCGGGATATTCCGTTCTATTTACAATAGAAGAGAAATTTAATCTTTCAGCTGTTTTTGCTAACATCGATGAACGAGATTTTGATTAAAAATAATATATAGGATGTATATAACAGTTATATACACAAAAGGGTTTAGGTCTTAGAGGTAACCTCTAGACCTAAACCATAATTTGTAGGTTAGTCAAGCTTATTTAAGCTCAACCTCAGCTCCAGCTTCTTCTAATGAAGCTTTTAAAGCTTCTGCTTCATCTTTAGATACACCTTCTTTAATTGCGCTTGGTGCACCGTCTACTAATTCTTTAGCTTCTTTCAATCCTAAACCAGTTAATTCTTTAACCAATTTCACAACTGCCAACTTAGAAGCTCCAGCTGCTTTAAGGATTACGTCGAATTCAGTTTGCTCTTCTGCAGCGTCTCCACCTGCAGCAGCTCCACCTGCAGCAACTGCAACAGCAGCAGCAGCTGGCTCAATACCGTACTCGTCTTTTAATATTGTAGCTAATTCGTTTACTTCTTTTACTGTTAAATTAACTAATTGTTCTGCGAAATCTTTTAAATCTGCCATTTTCTATCGTTTTAATAATTTTTAAAATATAATTTGTTTAAGTGCGTACTTATTTGGATTATCCTTCTTTCTCGGATAATGTCTTGATGATACCGGCCAATGTACCGCCTCCAGATTTAAGAGCAGAAACAACGTTCTTAGCTGGTGATTGTAGCAACGCCACGATATCCCCGATAAGCTCTTCTCTAGATTTGATGTCAACCAATGCATCTAATTGATCGTCTCCAACGTAAATTGCCTCTTCAATAAAAGCTCCTTTAAGCAATGGCTTTTCAGATTTTTTACGGAAGGTTTTAATTACTTTTGCTGGAGCGTTTCCTGTTTCAGAAAACAATATTGACGTATTTCCTTTAAGTACACCTGGCAGCTCTCCAAAATCTTTCTCAGAAGCTTCCATGGCTTTAGCCAATAATGTATTCTTTACTACAGCTAATTGTACGTTTGCTTTAAAACAAGCACGACGTAACTCTGAAGTGTTTCCTGCATTTAATCCAGAAATATCTGCTAAATAGATATTTGCATTTTCTGCCAACTGAGCAGTTAACTCTTCAATAACTTGTGATTTTTCTTCTCTTGTCATAATATAAAAGTTTAACTACTAGTTTATTTTTGTATCTATTGCTATACTTGGACTCATAGTACTAGAGATGAAAATACTTTTCACGTAAGTACCTTTGGCCGCAGTAGGCTTCATCTTGATCAATGTAGACAATAACTCTTGTGCATTCCCAACCAATTTATCGGCGCTGAAAGACGCTTTTCCAATTGGAGCGTGTACGATACCAGTTTTATCTACTTTGAAATCGATTTTACCTGCTTTTACTTCACTAACGGCTTTGGCAACATCCATAGTTACCGTTCCAGTTTTTGGGTTAGGCATTAAACCTCTTGGTCCCAAAATTCTACCTAATGGTCCCAATTTACCCATAATGCTAGGCATTGTAACGATAACATCTACGTCTGTCCAACCGTCCTTGATTTTTTGTAGGTACTCGTCTAAACCTACATAATCAGCTCCAGCTTCTTTCGCTTCAGCTTCTTTGTCAGGAGTTACCAAGGCCAATACTTTCATATCTTTACCTGTTCCGTGAGGAAGCGAAACCACCCCTCTAACCATTTGGTTAGCTTTACGAGGGTCTACTCCTAAACGAACAGCGATATCTACAGAAGCATCAAATTTAGTATAAGTAATTTCCTTTAATAAGTTTGAAGCTTCCTCAAGAGAATAAAGTTTGTTTTTATCTACTTTAGCTCTTGCTTCTTTTTGCTTTCTTGTTAATCTTGCCATTTCAAAATTTTTTAGTTAGGAGCTTCCCCGCCTTTAACAGTGATTCCCATTGATCTTGCAGTACCTGCAACCATTTTCATAGCAGACTCAATTGTAAATGCATTTAAGTCTTGCATTTTGTCCTCTGCAATAGCTTTCACTTGATCCCAAGTTACTTTAGCTACTTTCTTTCTGTTCGGTTCTCCAGATCCTTTTTTTACTTTGGCCGCTTCCATTAATTGTACAGCAGCTGGAGGAGTCTTGATTACAAAATCAAAAGATTTGTCTTTGTAAACAGAGATAACCACTGGTAAAACTTTACCAGCTTTATCTTGGGTTCTCGCATTAAATTGCTTACAGAACTCCATGATATTAACTCCAGCAGCACCTAAAGCGGGTCCAACTGGTGGCGACGGATTCGCAGCACCTCCCCGAACTTGTAATTTAACTACTTTACTTAATTCTTTTGCCATTTTAATAAATTTAGTTTTGCATATCTCTTAATTTGGAAGCAAAAAGACATGCGATATATCTGGTAACAATTATTAAACTTTTTCCACTTGCATATAACTCAATTCCAATGGTGTTTTTCTTCCAAAAATTCGCACCATTACCTCAAGTTTACGCTTTTCTTCATTGATCTTTTCGATAGTACCATCAAATCCATTAAATGGACCGTCAATTACTTTCACAGTTTCACCAATAGTGTAAGGGATTGCTACATTAGCATCGGCATCTACCGTAAGTTCATCCACCTTACCTAACATTCTGTTCACTTCAGACTGTCTTAACGGCACAGGATCACCTCCCTTTGTTTCACCTAAAAATCCAATTACATTAGTAATGGATTTGATGATGTGTGGAATTTCTCCACTTAAATTGGCTTGAATCATTATATAACCAGGAAAATACACACGTTCTTTGTGTATCTTTTTCCCGTTACGTATTTGAATCACTTTTTCGGTTGGAACCAATACCTGGTCTACAAAGTCCTCAAGACCCAATCTCGTAATTTCATTCTCGATATAGGTTTTGATTTTGTTTTCCTGACCACTTACGGCTCTAACAACGTACCATTTCTTATTTGTGTTTGTCTCAGACATTCAAAAGTGTTTTAGCCTATTAAATCAAAATATTGTTCAATAACTTTACTAAAAACAGTATCCACTCCCCAAATAGCCAATGCAAAAACAATAGAAAAAACAGCCACGAGAACAGTTAAGCTTTGAGCTTCTGCCCATGTTGGCCATGATACATTATTTTTCAACTCCTCGAAGGATTCTTTTATATAATTAACAATTCCTGCCATTTGACTTAAAAGTTTTTATCTGATTACAAACTGGCAACTTACGTTAAAAATTTGTAATCTAAAAATTTGCACGGGTTGCGAGACTCGAACTCACGACACCTGGTTTTGGAGACCAGTGCTCTACCAACTGAGCTAAACCCGTAAATATAAATCAAGGCGTCTTGCTAAAATGTACAAGACACCTTAATTTATAAACTATAATTATTATTAGTCTAAGATTTCAGTTACCTGACCAGCACCTACTGTACGACCACCTTCACGGATAGCGAAACGTAAACCTACGTTCATCGCGATTGGTTGGATCAATTCAACAGTAATAGTAAGGTTATCTCCAGGCATTACCATTTCAACTCCATCAGGAAGCGAGATGTTTCCAGTTACGTCAGTTGTACGTACGTAGAACTGTGGACGGTAGTTGTTGTGGAATGGAGTGTGACGTCCACCTTCTTCTTTCTTAAGGATATAAACCTCAGCTTTGAATTTTTGGTGAGGAGTTACAGAACCTGGCTTAACGATTACCATACCTCTTGAGATTTGGTTTTTATCGATACCTCTCAACAAGATACCTGCGTTATCTCCAGCTTCACCTCTATCTAAGATTTGACGGAACATCTCGATACCAGTAATAGTAGAAGTCAATTTCTCAGCTCCCATACCGATAATCTCTACAGGATCTCCAGTGTTAGCAACACCAGTTTCGATACGACCAGTTGCAACAGTACCACGACCAGTAATAGAGAATACATCTTCGATAGGCATCAAGAAAGGCTTATCCATATCACGTACTGGCTCTTCAATCCAGTTGTCAACAGCATCCATCAATTCCATTACTGTATCAACCCACTTTTGCTCACCGTTAAGTGCACCAAGAGCAGAACCAGCAATTACAGGACCGTTATCTCCATCATACTCATAGAAAGACAACAAGTCTCTGATTTCCATTTCCACCAACTCTAAAAGCTCCTCATCGTCAACCATATCAACTTTATTCATAAAAACAACGATACGAGGAATACCTACCTGACGACCTAAAAGGATGTGCTCACGAGTTTGAGGCATAGGACCATCTGTTGCAGCAACCACCAAGATAGCACCATCCATTTGCGCAGCACCAGTTACCATGTTCTTAACGTAATCGGCGTGACCAGGACAATCTACGTGTGCGTAGTGACGATTTGCAGTCTGATACTCTACGTGAGATGTATTAATTGTAATACCTCTTTCCTTCTCCTCTGGAGCGTTATCAATTTGATCAAATGATCTTACTTCAGATAAACCCGCATCAGCTAATACTTTTGTAATAGCGGCAGTTAAAGTTGTTTTACCGTGATCTACGTGTCCGATAGTACCAATGTTTAAGTGTGGTTTCGAACGATCAAAAGTTCCCTTTGCCATGTTTAATTTATTTAATCTTAATTTATATTAGTGTTCAAATTTAATTCACTGTAATATGAGCCAATGACGGGATTTGAACCCGTGACCTCTTCCTTACCAAGGAAACGCTCTACCCCTGAGCTACACCGGCTTTTTAAATGAGCGGGAGACCGGGTTCGAACCGGCGACATTCAGCTTGGAAGGCTGACGCTCTACC
The DNA here is from genome assembly GCF_001280505.1 of Mangrovimonas sp. TPBH4. Lineage (GTDB taxonomy): Bacteria > Bacteroidota > Bacteroidia > Flavobacteriales > Flavobacteriaceae > Mangrovimonas_A. The sequence continues at coordinate 107,447 of NZ_LBIO01000050.1, read as the reverse complement.
AACTGAGCTACTCCCGCTTTTTAAAAATTTAAATAGAGTAAAAAAAGTGGGGAGAGCAGGATTCGAACCTGCGAAGACATAGTCAGCAGATTTACAGTCTGCCCTCGTTGGCCGCTTGAGTATCTCCCCAATGGTTTTTACAATATTTTAGATCATTTCTCTTAAAGAACTTGAGCCGATAGAGGGACTCGAACCCACGACCTGCTGATTACAAATCAGCTGCTCTAGCCAGCTGAGCTATATCGGCTTTTGATGCCTTTTTGTACAACAAAAAAGTCCGCTATTTCTAACGGACTGCAAATGTATATATTTATTTCTTTATTCAAAACATTTTTTGAAAAATTTTGTCATATATGTGCTCTTAATTTTTCTTTTCTCTTTTTCAGCTGGCGTTCTAACGATGAAACGGCACTATCGGCTCCTTCTTCAAATGTCCTGCACTGTTTTTTAACGACAAGACTATCTCCCGGAACACTCACTCTGGCCTCGAAAATTTTATTCTCCTTAGCACTCGTATTTTCTACTTTCAAAAATACGTCAGACTGGATAACCCTGTCATAAAATAAATCTAATTTATCCATTCGTTTTTGGATAAACGCTATCAACTTTTTGTCTGCGGTAAAGTTGACTGACTGTGTGTTTACTTTCATCTGTTTTAAATTTTAAAAAAGAATGTAAGACCACTGCCCATAAAAAAAATTTAATTTTTCAAATTAGCACTTAAAAAATTAAATTCTGCTACAGGTATTCATGCAATCTTTCATCCATAATGGTTAGACATTGAACGATCTATTCGCGTTTTTTGCTTCTTGGATGTGCGTTTGAATACACCTTTTTCAACTCGTTTATACTATTGTGGGTATAAACCTGTGTTGCTGCAAGACTGGAATGCCCAAGAAGCTCTTTTACTGCATTCATATTTGCACCTTGACTTAGTAAATGTGTGGCAAACGAGTGCCGCAAAATGTGAGGGCTTCTTTTTACTTTTGTAGATGCCCTACTAAAATAATCATTTATAATTCTGTAAACAAGAGTTTCGTAAATTTTCACACCTTTTTTTGTCAAAAACAAAAACTCATTGTCCTTAATAATTTCTAAAGAACTTCTTAGCTCGAGATATTCTTTGGCCGTTTGCACCACTGTATCTATTAACGGTATGATTCGTTCTTTATTTCTCTTCCCTAATACTTTTAACGTTTTATTGGCTAAATCCAAATCGACCAGTTTCAACTGCACCAATTCTATGCGCCTAACTCCAGTGGCGTAGAACAACTCAATAACCAAACGGTCTCGAATCCCTTCAAAATCTGTTTCGGATTTTAAATCCTTAATAACGTTCTCCATTTCTTCTTCGGAAAAAGGGACCTGTACTTTCTTGGTTGCCTTTAGCGCTTTATGCTTAGCCAAAGGGTTGCTTTCCATATCTCCTATTTTAACCATAAACTTATAATAGGAATTAAGAGAGGAAACCTTCCTATTGATGCTCCGGTTACTCATCCCCTGCTCCACCAACGAGACAATCCAAGTCCTAATTTGTCGATATTCCAAATTTTGGAGCGTTTGCCCTTCATGTTCCAAAGCAATAAACTCCTGAAAATCATCCAAATCTTTTGAATAGGCCTTTATGGTAAGCATGGCATATTTCTTTTCATAAAGTAGGTAATTGGTAAAAGCTGTTACGGACATTTTTGTTAAAGATGATTAATATTAAATGTACAAAGTTTTATTTACTTGGGTATAGGCAAAAAAAAATCCTGCTCTTGCAGGATTTTAATTAAGATTTTAAATCTTCTTAGATGTTCTCTAGATCTCTTAGAGTCTGAACATATTGAGCTTTTTGAATTTGAGCTCTACGCTCTACTGATGGCTTAGTAAACTGCTTTCTAGTTTGCAATGCACGCTTCGTACCAGTTTTATCAAATTTACGCTTGTAACGCTTTAACGCTCTATCTATATTTTCTCCTTCTTTAATTGGTATAATTAACATAGTGTCTTAACCTCCTCTCTTTTAGAATTTTTCGGAGCGCAAATATAATAACTAATCTATTAATTGCAACTAAAATAAAAAAATATTTACTCCTTATATAATGACGACCTCTTCGTTAGATCTTGAATAAGCTGTTCATCCTCTTCGCTTTCCAACAAAGTATTATAGTTTTTCCAAAACTCCTTATTATACGGTTTCACTGAAAATATATCCGGATTCCATTCCTTTTGCGCCTCTAAAGCCACTTCTTCTGGGTCTACAATAATCTCGGTAAACAAAAGTTCCTGCACAGAATAGTAATAACGTTCGTTAGGATCGTATTCAACCTCGTCATTTTCTGGTTTTGCAGAGGAAGCCTTAACCCCTACATTGACCAATTTTGGTGTTTCGTAATAAATATAGCTTGGGTACATTTTTTCATTATACTCCATAAAGCTCATTATCAACTTATGGTTAACCTGGGTCCCAAACAATGTTTTGCTTCTACTCTTTTGCTGAGGAGATGATGCCACCAACTCGTACTCTATTTTTTTTACCGCATAATTGTCCCAATAAATATAGATCCACCCATTGGCTACATATCCATCATTATAAATCCCTGGTGTTTCCAAATTCACAAAATCAGTACTCTCATCAATCTTTATTTTGTAAATCTTTCTATCATTATCTACCAAAATAGTGTCCAATTCAAATTGATGATTCTCTAACATGTCTTCCCCAAAAAGTGCATTATTGGAATCACGGTTTCGCAGTAAGTTCAATTTCCCTTGAAACAGACTCTCCAACCCGTTGGTCCTTCTATCGTTCCACTTAATAGCTTTTACCAAAGATGCCGTTGCAATGGTGTCCCTTTTCAAATTTCTGGCCCTTAAGTTCCTTAGTTTCTTTTCTTGCTTCAAATAAGCTGTGTACGCCAATAAACTATCCACATCACGCAAATCATAACTCTTGCGCATTTCATCTACATTTATCTTCAAATTTGCGCCAGGTTCTGAAGTAAAACTGGAATCGTACAGGGTAATGGCACTTTCAATAAGCCATTTAAACTCTTTCTTGTTACGTTCCTTGTGCCTTAAAAACCCCTTCTGAATATAAGGTTCCTCTGGAAAATTGTCTCCCAGCTTTTCAAGGGCGCGTTCAACAATTTCGTTTCCCGTTTCCGGTCTCGTTTCTGCTACCAAAAGAATTTCATCCAAGGAAGCAATATCCTCCTCTAGATAAATCTCCATGCTATTGTCAAATTCACCAACCGGTACTTTATAACTCTTATACCCAATGGAAGATATTACCAAGGTGTCCTTTGCAAACTCATTGGGCACTAAAAGGACAAACTTTCCATCGGCATTACTTACCGTACCAATTGTTGTATTTTGAACATAGATACTAGCACTTTCAACAGGCATCAATGTTGCAAAATCCACAATTTTATTTTTAAGTTCATTTTGCGCAAAGGAAGGCATCGCACAAAAACCGATAGCCATGGCAAAAAGAACCTTAAAAAGGGGACTTCTCATAAATTATTAGGTTGCTGGTTTATAGTCTTTTTTATCGATTACCATTTTGGAAATAATCTCACGAAGAATCTCAGATGTTCCACCTCCAATTGGCCCTAACCTACTATCTCTTAACAGGCGCGCCATAGGGTAGTCTTCCATATAACCATAACCACCCAAGAACTGTAAACAACCATAAATTACCTCATCGGCCATTTTGGTGGATTGCAATTTGGAAATAGTAGCTTCCTTAACCACATATTCCCCCTTGTTCAATCTATTAGCAACGGAATAATTGTACTCACGGCACAATTCCATAAAACTGTACATATCTGCATATTTATGTCTCAAGGCTTGGTATTGATCGATCGATTTTCCAAAAGTTTTTCTTTCAGACATATATTGAAGGGCATACTCCAAAGCATACTCGGCTCTAGCATGGGCATTCACTCCCATAATCAGTCTTTCCAAAGCAAAGTGCTGCATGATATAAGGGAACCCTTTGCCTTCTTCTCCCATTAGGTTAGAAGCAGGTACCACCACATTGTCAAAGGCTATTTCAGCAGTATCTGAAGCTCTCCAACCTAACTTATCCAATTTGGTAGCTGAGACCCCCGGCGTATCTTTATCTATCACAAACATACTGATGCCTTTATTACCCAACTCCGGATTGGTTTTGGCCGCCACTACCATATAGTCACAATAGTAACCATTGGTGATAAACGTTTTTGACCCGTTGATCACATACGAATCTCCCTCTTTTACAGCCGTGGTTCGCATTCCTGCCACATCACTTCCTCCAAAAGGCTCACTTACACAAAGTGCTCCAATTTTGGTTCCTGCAATGCTAGGTTCCAAATATCTCTTTTTAATATCGTGGTTTCCTTCTTTATTAAGGTGTGTCATGGCCAAATAGGTGTGCGCCCAGATGGCAGCAGCAAATCCTCCTGAATTCACTTTCTGTAATTCTTCCAAAAGAATAACCGTGTAAAACAAATCTAAATCAAGTCCTCCGTAAGCCTCAGGATAAGGTAATCCTAGGTATCCCATCTCTCCAAACTTCTCCCAAATAAACCGTTCTATAGTCCCGGTTTTTTCCCATTTATCTATATGTGGTACAACTTCTTTTTTTAAAAATTCCTTAAGGCTTTCGCGAAAAAGCTGATGTTCTTCAGTGAAGTACATGCTATTCATAAATATAGTATTCTAGAGTTAATTAAGCGTCAAATATAGCTTAATTATCTCAAATCTATGAACAGGAAAGTCTTTTACTTTTGTTAATTCCTCCAAGGATTTAAACCCTTCCCGAAGGGTTCTTTCTTCAATAATTCTATGGGCAATTTCGTAGTCGATATATTTGATGGTTACCAGTTCGTCACGGGAAGCCGTGTTCAATTTCACCTTACTTAAATTCTCAGGTTCATTGACAAAAAACCGTTCGGACATGCGCTCTATGACCTCAGGTGACAGACCATACACCTCCTGCAATTGCACCATCGATATAAAACCCTCAGGCAATGTCTTTCTATACTCGACAATCCTTTTGGAAAGCACCTCTCCTATACCGTTCACCTTTTTTAAATCCTCCCGACTTGCCTTGTTCAAATCCATTTTTGCTATTGGAGAATTTACTTTTTTGAATTTCGATTTTGGCTCAAAAGTATTCGTCACCCAATCCGGAAATTTAAAATAGGGAGCCATGGTATTCAACAAGGAATCTGAAACCATCGTTACCTGTTGAAATTCCTCTTTGGAATTTACCCATTTGCCCTGTTCACGGAAATAAAGCAGCCGATCAATTTCCTCATTGCTCATACCCAACATGTAGCCTTTATGATCTGAAATAAAATTTGGGTTAAATGGATATACCTTGGGCTTGCTATTTTCAATTTCAACAGCTTTGAGCGAATCTATTTCCTTTTGAAATTTCTCAAGGTTTTCATTATCGAAATCAATTTCTTTCCTAGGGAAATCCACAAAGAAATACACCAATTGAAGTACAACAATAAGGCTCAATAAAGACAAAATCCCATTCCGTTGTTGTTTGGTAAACACGAAATGGGATTTTATATTTTTCATAGTGAATGTTATTACATATGCTCGGTCAAGTCCTCAGCACCTTCTTCCAAGGCCTCATGTTTCACCTCTATGGCATCTTGGTATTTCCCTAGCTCCCGACGAATGATTGGCGCCAAGATAACAACCCCTATAATATTAGGCACTACCATAGCAAAAATCATCGCATCCGAAAAATCTATTACGGCCCCAAGACTTATGGACGATCCCACAACAACAAAGACCAAGAATAAAATTTTATAGACTAAATCTGAAGTTTTCCCCTTTCCAAACAAGAACACCCATCCTTGCATTCCGTAATATGACCAAGAGATCATTGTAGAAAAGGCAAATAAAATTACGGCCAATGTCAGTACTATAGAGAAATGAGGAATCACCGAATCAAATGCCGTCGCTGTTAACTCTACCCCCTCTTTAATTGGCACTCCATATTCCATAAACTGCCCATTAAAATTAGTAATCACAATTACCAAAGCCGTCATGGTACAAATTACAACCGTATCTACAAACGGCTCCAAAAGTGCTACAATTCCTTCGGAAGCAGGATATTTTGTTCTAACCGCGGAGTGCGCAATTGCCGCAGACCCCACACCTGCTTCATTGGAAAATGCTCCACGACGAATCCCCTGGATCATGACCCCTACTAGACCTCCTGCAATTCCCAATCCGGAAAAGGCTCCTTCATAAATCAATCCGAAAGCATCATCGATAAGTGTAAAGTTGGCTCCTAAAATAATCAAGGCTGCCAGCACATAAATTCCAGCCATGAATGGAACAATTTTTTCGGTTACGGAAGCAATCCTTTTAATTCCTCCAATTATAACCACAGCAACAAGCGCTGCCATGATAAAGCCAAAATACATACCGGCATTTTCATTTTGTATGTTAAACAGTTTTGTAAACTGTGCTGCCGCTTGATTGGCTTGAAACATGTTACCTCCTCCAAAGGAACCTCCAATTACAAACACCGCGAATAAAATGGCAAGTATTTTACCAAATCCGGCCATGCCCTTTTCTTTAAGACCTTTAGTCAAATAATACATTGGTCCACCGTAAACGGTTCCATCCTTTCCAACATCCCTGTATTTAACTCCCAGGGTACATTCTGCAAATTTGGAAGCCATCCCTAAAAGCCCTGCCATAATCATCCAAAATGTAGCTCCAGGCCCTCCAATGGATAGAGCCACAGCAACTCCGGCAATATTCCCCAATCCTACGGTTGCAGAAAGTGCTGCCGTAAGCGCTTGGAAGTGGGACACCTCTCCATCTGCACTATCGTCTCTTAAAGTTTCAATGATGTTTTCGTGTTCATTTGGTGTGGAATCACCATATAAAGTATCAGCTCCATGCTTTTCTATATCTTCATATTTTCCCTGCACCACTCTAATCGCTGTTCGGAAACCTGTAATATTTATGAATTTGAAATATATGGTGAAATATATAGCCCCTCCTATCAAGACAATAAGCACCCATGGAATGCTGTAAGTGTCTGAAAAGGGAATTTCCTTGAAAATCCACTCTACAAACCATCCGGTATAATCCTTAAAAAAGGCATCGATTTTTTCGGAAGTTGACTCTTGGGCAAAAGTTAAAATTGGTAATAAAACTGAAAGTAACGATAGAAGATATTTCTTCATATGGAATTTTAAATTTAGTTATTTCTTAATCAATTATTGTTAGGGTCGCCAATATGCTAAAAATATTTGAACTAATAAAGCTTCGGTTGTTAAAATGAAAATTAACTACCTGATATTGTACACAGAATTCAACTTTTGAATTTGCTCCGGACGCCCTAAAACAATGATCTTAGAATTGACTCCAAGCTTCATTTCTGCCTCCGGATTCACGATATATTCCCCTTCTCCATTTTTAAAGCCAATAATGTTGCAGCCTGTTTTATTTCTCAAATCCAAATCCCGTATCGTCTTTTCATCGGCATCACTGCATAGCATTGCCACTTCAATTTCTTCAATATTCACATTGGATTTTCCCACTATGGAAAGGTTGTCGATAAATTCAATCAAATCTGGTACTACTACCAATGACGCCATATGGTCGCCACCGATTTTGTCTGGAAGAATAACATTGTCTGCCCCGGCCAATTTCAATTTATTATAAGTAGTATCCTGTGATGCTCTACTAATGATACGCAGGTCTTTATTGATTTGCCTCGCGGAAAGCACTACAAACAAATTGTCGGCATCATTTGGCAAGGCCGATATCAAAGTACTAGCCCTATGGATTCCTGCCCTTATCAAAACCTCATCTTCATTGGCATTTCCATGGATAAAGTTGACCATTTCACTTTCAAACTTGTCAATCAACTCTTTGTCTTGCTCTATGACCACAAATGGCTTTTTGTAGGCGATTAACTTTTTAGCTGCCTGGGTCCCGTTTCGGCCATATCCACATATAATAATGTGGTCCTGAAGTTGGTCAATTCGCTTTTGCATATTCTTTTGTTTTAATTCTTCAAAACTATTTTGGCTCAATAAATACTCTGTCAATACACTAATCACATACCCCACAATTACAATGCTTGCCAAAATTAAAAACACCGTAAAAATCTTTGATTGGTCATCCAAAGGGCGCACCTCTCCAAACCCCACAGTGGTAATGGTAATAACCGTCATATAAAGGGCATCAATCCAATTATAACCAGAAATGATCCGGAAGCCAACCATTCCCGCAAACACCAAAAAGGCCAACAGTACTATGGCAATAGTTATTTTGGATTTGGAAAGACGAAGTAGAGTACTGTTCATATATTATAAATCAAAAACCGAAGAACGCTTGGTATAAAGCAAGTCCTTAACACGCATCAAAAAGGATAAAATAAGATAAAGGGCAAAACCAAAGCCCAAGGTTACAAAAGTGAGATATATAAAGGACGTCCTCACCACCTTGGCCCTTATCCCCAAACGATCTGCAATACGCTGGCATACATAGTAACCGTGCTTCTGAAAATACAGTAATATCTTATAAAATATATTCATTAAAACAAATTTGATGATTTTAAACCATAAAAAAAAGCCACTTTCAAAAAAGTGGCTTTTTAAAGTGTTCTCTTGTATTTACAAGTGAATTATAGCATCTGCATTACCATCTGGGTCACCATCCACAGTTCCATCCCCAGAAGGAGTTCCCAACAACAAAACTCCTGCCGCATGTGGTGCGGCCATAGAAGTCCCACTAATGGTATTGTAGTCTCCATTTTTCCAAGTGGAATATACCCCAACTCCCGGAGCACAGTAATCTACTGGTGGGTTTCCATAATTTGAAAAATAAGCCCAATAATCATTAGAATCCATAGCTGAAATTGTATAAATATTGGCTCCGTTGGCACGGGCGGGAGAATGACTATTGGCACTATTGGATTCGTTTCCTGCCGCCAATACAAACTTAACACCGGATTGGGCTGCATTGATTACTGCATTGTCCAAAGTCAATGATATACCACCGCCCAAACTCATATTGGCCACATCTCCTTCAACTCCTTCTGCAGCCACATAATCCACTCCAGCAATAACCCCAGACAGCGAGCCACTTCCACGACGATCCAACACCCTTACTGCAACAACTGTAGTCCCGGGAGCAACACCTACAGAACCAATAGAATTGTCTATAGCTGCTATTGTACCCGCCACATGTGTTCCGTGACCATTTTGATCATTAGGGCTACTGGCTCCTCCACCTCCCGAAAGAAATGATACACTTCTAGCCGCGTCTACATTCAAATCGGGGTGGTCCAAATCAATCCCAGAGTCGATAATCCACGCCGTATGACTTGAGGCGGAACTACCTCCTCCAACACGTGTTGTTCCATATGGGATTTGCTGAGAATTGGTAGAACCGGAACCTCCACCTTTATCAGGTTTTCCTTTGTATGGAGATATGCTTATTGTATAGTTTTGTTCTATTCTCAAAACCCTTGGGTCGCTCTGTAAATTTTGTAATTGAGTTTCGGATAAATTAGCCGTAAATCCTTTTACCGCATGTCCAAAGGTTTCCGTTATGCTGGAATCATCCAATCCTATCTTTTCAAAATCATTCAAAACTCTACGTTTAAGTACCTCCTTCTGTGAGGTATATTCCCCAAGGCTTTTTACCTTTGGCAAAGGCGCCATTCTTTCATTTGCATTGTTATATACCACAATATAACTTCCCGAAATCACTTTTGACTCCAAGAATGATATCGTTTCAACTTCTTCATATAGTTGATCTGTTGAGTCTGGCTGACAATTCCAAAGTGTCAAACCAAATGTCCCCATTAAAGAATACTTAATAATTGATTTTAGCTCCATCTTTTTTTAATTTTTACTCATTCAAATGTTAATTTATTTAACAATTTAAATTTTTAAGCCGAAAACCAAGAAAATAAATTCTTAAAACATTAAGCTATTAGACCAACTGTAGAATATTGGCGCCAATCGAACAGTCAAGACACTTTTGCCTTTCACAATAGTTCCTCTTTAACTGAATCAAGGCTTGGGATTGTAGTGCGTTTTGACATTTTATTCCCAAATTGGCAAAGGCAGAAAGCAAACTATTTCTTTCTGCATGAATCTGTTGCGCCAATTGCACCACATTGTCAATCTCCTTTCCATTGGCTTTGCAATGGGCAAATTTTATTGGTATAATGGTATTGATAAGAAGTAAGTCGACGAAGGTTTTGGTCAATCGTTTTTTAGACGGCTTGGAGCTTTTGCCAAAAGAATAATGGGTTTCCCAATACAGTGAAGTTTCACAATCAAAAACCTTATAGTAATCTTCAAGGGAGTTGAGTTCCATAAGTTTTGAAAACAATTGCTTTTCATTTGAATATAGACTTGCCAACTGCGATAATCTGATAGTCGGAAAATTTGGGGGCCGTAGCCTAAAAAATTGGGGCTGCACTACAGAAGTATTGGAAAGCTGGAATTTTTGCTTTAAAAATGCATACTCTTTTTGAAGTTTCAAATAGTGAACATCCTCCAATTCACTATCCAACCAACCGCACTGCCCAAAGAAAAGCGCTTCCAATCCAAATTGGTTGCTCTGCAATTTTCTTACCACTGCATAATCAACAGACTGTGCCAAACTGAAAAAGGCCTCACCATTGACTTTCAAGCCAAAGTTTTTGGCCAACATTTTGAACAATACTGCTTCCCAATCATTTTTGGAATTTAAAAGTAGCTTGTAAATAGTCTGGTATTTCTGTTCCAATCGCTCGATGTACAAGCGCTCCAACCAATTGTTCAAGACAAACCCATCGGTTTTTGACAAATCGTCTTCGCAGTAGATCCATTTATTTCCTTTGGAATACAACTTGGAAAAGGTATTCAACAACCCTGTGTCTACCGTGTCCTTTAATTGCAAAGTGGGAATTTCGGAATTATTCTTTCTGAAAATTTCGGTGTCGTGTTCCCAGACCACATGCAAAATCACATTGTCATAAGCCTTGTCCTGCTCGTGTCCATGCACATACCAATCGGAAGACTTTATATGTACTTCCACATTACCAGCCCATAGCTGCTCCCCAATTTTAATCTGTGCGTTGAAAAAATCGGGACCGGAATCTGTATTATGCTGCCCTACATGCAATAGGGCCACAGTTTCCCCGGAAGTGGTTTTCAGGTTCTGTGCCTTACGGATTTTATATTTCCAGAGATAGTGTAGAAAATCTTCTTGCATCTCTTAAAAATAAGAAATATTTACAACGCAATCCTCTGAAAAACAAATACAAGAAAATAATCTTACATTCTTTAATCTAGATATCCCATTTTCCTCATCCAGTCATTATTGAACATTTTCCCCACATAGCGGCTTCCATGGTCGTGAAACAATACCACCACCACATCGTCCTTGGTAAAATGTTCCTTCAACTGTAGCAGTCCTTTTACGGCTGCTCCAGCAGAATTCCCAAGAAACATCCCTTCTTCCTTTGCCAATAATTGGGTGTAAATGGCGGCATTCTTATCGGTCACTTTCGTAAATCCATCAATTATACTGAAGTCTACATTTTTAGGCAGAATATCTTCCCCTATCCCCTCGGTGACGTAGGGATAGATTTCCTTCTCATCAAAAATGCCCGTTTCATGATATTTTTTGAAGACACTCCCATAGGTATCAATTCCCCAAACCTTAATATTTGGATTCCGCTCTTTCAAGTATCTTCCCACCCCTGAAATCGTTCCTCCAGTGCCCACACCCACTACAAAATGGGTTACTTTGCCATCAGTCTGTTTCCAGATTTCAGGTCCTGTACTTTCGTAATGCGCTTTGGTATTACTAGGATTATCATATTGATTAACATACCAAGAATTTGGAATCTCTTTTGCCAACCGCTTCGCTACGGAATAATAACTTTGGGGATCGTCAGGAGCCACAGCTGTTGGGCACACTACTACTTCTGCTCCCATCGCCCTAAGCACATCCATTTTTTCCTTGGACTGCTTGTCGTTGATTACAAAAATGCATTTGTAACCTTTTACTATAGCCGCAAGTGCCAATCCCATCCCTGTATTTCCCGAAGTCCCTTCAATAATAGTTCCTCCAGGCTGCAGTCTACCATCTGCTTCGGCATCTTCTATCATGGTTAAGGCCATACGGTCCTTTACGGAATTTCCGGGGTTAAATGTTTCGTATTTTGCCAATACCAAACAAGGCAATTCTGCGGTAAGTTTATTGAGTTTCACCAAAGGGGTGTTCCCAATGGTTCCTAAGATATTTTCTGCGTAGTCCATGCTTTAAAATTACCATAAATAAACAAATGGCAAAAGTTAAAGATTTCTATTTCTAAGCATTATTCAAACCTGATGGCTTTGACTGGAGAAATTCTAGTAACAATATATGAAGGCACCAACAACATGAGCATACAGGCTAAAAAACAGCCTATATTAAGCAACAATATATTTTTAAGACTCACGTAAACTGGAATAGTCGTCATATAGTATTGTTCAGGGTTTGGGAATTGCAAAACACCAAAATAATATTGGATAGCCAAAAGTGATAGCCCAATTAAATTTCCCCAAAACAACCCTAAACCTACCAAATAAGTGGCATTGTATAGAAACACTTTTCGAATGCTCCAATTGGAACTTCCTAAGGCTTTTAAAATCCCAATCATTTGGGTACGTTCCAAAATCAATACCAAAAGCGCCGTAATCATATTGATACCCGCCACGATAATCATGATTCCAATAACCCCATAGGTATTATTATCGAAAATATTGATCCATTCAAAAATTGAAATGTATTTCTCGGTAATCGTTTCCGCATTAAGATTGGATGGTGTTGCCTCATAAATCTCTAGTCCCTTTTCTTCAATTTGATCAAAATCATCAATAAACACCTCAAAATTCCCAACCTGATCCGCTTGCCATTTATTGAGGCGCTGCACTTGCTTCAAGTCACCAATAATAAAGGTCTTGTCAAAATCCTGAAACCCGGAATTATAAATTCCTACCACCGTAAATTTTCTAATATTTGGGATTTGATTGGCATCCTCCTTTCCAAACACCATCTGAAAAGAATCTCCTACCTCAAACTTTAACCTATTGGCAATGTATTGAGATATCAACACCTCATTCCCCATCTGCTCACCAAATTCTGGCAAACGTCCTTCAACCAAAAAATCCTGGATATATTTCCAATTGTAGTCCTGCCCCACACCTTTCAACACCACCCCTTCAAAATCGGTTTCGGTACGGATGACACCAAACTTCTTGGCCACGCCTTGCACATGCGAAATGCCCTTTATTCCTTTAAATTCGGGATAAAAATCTTGATTTAAAGATACCGGTATTTCTGACTCATCAGACACATTGGTATCGTAGTTGGAAATGGTGACGTGCCCATTAAAGGCCACAACTTTATCGCGTATCTTTTTTTGAAGGCCCAAACCAGTGGCCACAGCAATGAGCATAACGATAATTCCTATGGCTATGGCGGTAATGCCAATTTTTATAATTGGGGCCGAAACACTACTTTTATACGCTTTACTACCAATAATGCGTTTAGCTAAGAAAAATTCGTAATTCAAAATACTTTTATGCGATTAACCGTTTTCAAAAATACAGTTTTATTATTTGTTTTAATAGCGTTTTCCTGTGGAAACATTGCCACTTCCGAAGCTGGCGGCAACGCTTCCAATTTTTCAGACTTTAGTTATACCTCCAAAGAAGTAGACCTTAATGCTCCCATTGCAGTTGGCGCCAACCAAACCGAAGTCTACTTACCCTTATTACAAGGAAAAAAAATTGGGATTGTGGCCAATCAAACCTCTGTGATCTTCCATAAAAAAGGTTACACCCATTTGGTGGATTCTTTAGTCGCCTTAAAAACAAATGTTGTAAAAGTATTTGCACCCGAGCATGGTTTTAGAGGCACTGCCGATGCCGGAGAACATGTAAAAGATGGCATCGATTCCAAAACCAAATTACCAATCATTTCTCTTTATGGAAGCAACAAAAAGCCATCAGTAACTCAATTGGAAGGTTTAGATTTAGTGGTATTTGACATCCAAGATGTGGGTGCTCGCTTTTACACCTACATCTCTACCTTACATTATGTCATGGAAGCTTGTGCCGAACAAAATATCCCTGTGCTGATTTTGGATCGCCCTAATCCAAATGGACATTATATAGACGGCCCAATTTTAGAAAAAGAATACAAAAGTTTTGTAGGCATGCACCCTGTACCGGTAGTACACGGTATGACCATTGGGGAATATGCCAAAATGATCAATGGCGAACATTGGCTGGACAATGAAGTTACGTGTGATTTGGCGGTAATTCCGGTTCAGAATTATACCCATCAAAGAAGCTATAGTCTCCCAATTGCTCCATCTCCCAACCTACCTACCGATAAAGCCATTAACCTATACCCTAGCCTTTGCTTTTTTGAAGGCACCAATGTAAGTGCTGGCCGTGGCACCCCTAAACCTTTTGAAATTTACGGAAGCCCCTACTTGGATAAAAGCATGTACACATTTAAGTTTTTACCACAACCCAATGCTGGCTCCAAGCACCCTAAACATAAAGGGATGTTATGTTACGGCGAAAACCTAAGTGACTCTCCAAACTTAGCTCGTTTGGATTTGAATTACCTCATCAACGCCTATCAAAACACCATTGACAAACCGATTTTTTTCAATGACTTTTTTACCAAATTGGCGGGGACCAAAACCTTGCAAAAGCAAATTGAAGAACGTCACACTGCAGATGAAATTAAAAAAACTTGGGTTCGCGGTCTAAAAGCCTACGACCAAATGCGTCAACCTTATCTAATTTATAAATAAGGACTATTCCTTATTTAAAAGCTGAAGAGCACGTAACGGATAATCGGTGATAATACTGTTGACCTTATAATCAATCATTCTTTGGATGTGGGCAGTTTCATTAACTGTCCACGGAATGATTCTATAACCCGAAGCTTGATATTTGGCTACCACTTCTTTTGAAAGAAGTTCAAAATATGGGCTGATAATTTCTGGTTGAAAGCTGAGTTCCTTGAGTTTCTCTTCAATGGATTCTGTTTCATCTACCAAAAGCGCGACGGACATTTCGGGTGCTTGTTTTTTTACTTCTTCAAGAATTCTCACATCAAAGGACTGTAAGTTGCAACGCTCAAACACCTGTTTTTCTTGAATATCCTTCAATACCAATTGTACAAAATCTGCTGGATAGGGTGTGTATAGCACATCATAATCAGGTCTTGCCTTCAACTCAATATTATAGGCAATATGCCTATTTAAACTATCAGCCAAATCAAACACTTCAGTCATTAGTGGCTTAAAAGTTCGCATATTTTGTTGTTCCGGAAATCTTGGATGCTGTTTACTCCCACAATCGAATTGCCTTATGGAATCATAGGTCATCTCATACAGGTTATAAGCCATATCATCAACCAATGGAATTTCATTACTGAAGGGATCCAAACAATAAAACCGACTGATAAAAGGCTCGTGCGACACCACGACCTTTCGGTCTTTGGACACCACCACATCCATTTCCAAAGTTTGTACACCAAGCTCAACGGCTCTTTTAAATGCCGGAAGTGAATTTTCTGGGAGCACTCCCCGGCAGCCTCTGTGGCCCTGTACCCCGATGGATTGTTTAGCACTACAATTGATCATAATTGCGAAAAGTAAGAAATGACAGGCTACTTTATAAATCTTCATTGATTGGTAAAATTGTGGGCTTTTTGTATTTCTGAAAAGGCTGTGTCAACAAATTCCCCAAATTGCCATTCTCTTCTTCATTTGGAAATACATCCACGCCATACACCAATTTGTCTCGGTCCAACTCCATATAGGTCCCTAACAAACGGTCCCAAATAGAAAAAATGTTCCCATAATTGGAATCCGTATAAGGCAACATATAATGGTGATGCACCTTATGCATATCTGGAGACACAAAAAAATAACTTAAGAATGTATCCAAACGTTTGGGCATTTTAATATTGGCATGTGTCCACTGGGTAAACACCACCGAAAGCGATTGGTAAATAAACACCAAAGCAATGGGCGTACCAATGACCACTACCCCAAACAAGGTAAACACAAACCGAATGACGCTTTCTATGGGATGGTGACGATTGGCCGTAGTGGTATCTACATTATGATCGGTGTGGTGCACTAGATGCACCATCCACAAGGGCTTTACTTTGTGTTCTACATAATGTGCCAAATAGGCGCCAAAGAAATCCAGCAACAACACGCCCAAAAGGGCATACAACCAAAGCGGCATTTCTGGCAGCCAATTCAAAATTCCGAAGTTATGAGCTTGAACCCAATTGGCTGTTTTGAACAACAAAAAAGCCAAAAGCAAATTAACAAGTGCCGTAGTTGCCGTAAAAAAAAAATTGGGGATGGCATGCCGCCATTTGTGGTACTTGAATTGAAATAAAGGCGCTGCGCCTTCCAACATCCAAAAGAAGGCAATCCCTCCTACCAAAATAATACTTCGGTGGAGCGATGGGATGGTTTCGAAGTAATCAATAATAGATTCCAAGGAGAAAAGTTTTGAATAAAGATACTAAAAATGCTTTCTCCTAAACTTCCTTTTATCGAGAATCCCCTAAAGCTTAATACGCTTTTTCATTTCCTCCACAATATTGAAAGCGGCAGGGCAAATGGCTACATTCTTCAAAGTGAGATTGGAGATTTGCTGAAACTTTTTTCTATCGGTATGGGGATACTCCCTGCAAGCTTTGGGCCTTACTTCATAAATGGAACAATAATTGTCTGCTCCCAAAAACGTACAAGGCACACTTTGCAGTACGTAGTCATTATCTTCGTCTACCCTTAAAAATTCATCGATAAATTTGGAAGGCTTCATACGGAAATGCTTCGCAATCCTGTCCACATCTTTGTCCGTAAACAAAGGTCCCGTGGTTTTGCAGCAATTAGCACATTCCAAACAATTGGTACGTTCAAACTCTTCCTCATGCAAGTCCTGCATGATATAGTCCAATTGCTTAGGTGGCTTTTTTTTAAGCTTGGCAAAGAAGGTTTTGTTTTCCTTATGTTTATCTTTGGCCTGTTTTGGTAGATTTTTGATGATGTCTTCCATGCTGCAAAAATAAGAAACTCCTAAGATACCATCACCAAGCACCCAACTATTAACAGTACTGCTATGAAAGATTTATTTGGACAAGCCCTTTTGGATTACCACCAAGGTAATTACACGGAAGATTTGACAACCTCTACCAACATTTCGGAGGAAGATGAACTGCCGCTTCCCTATCTCTTCAGAAGTTATAAAGACATGCCCAAATTGGAACAAAACGCCCTTCAGCTTGCCAAAGGAAAGGTTTTGGATGTTGGTTGCGGTGCAGGTGGTCACAGTTTGTATTTACAGGAAAAGGGACTAAAAGTTAAAGCCATCGATATTTCTAAAGGAGCCATTGCTGTTGCCAAAAACAGAGGTGTTATTGATGCTGAAGTTCTTCCCGTTCTGGAAGAAAACGAAACCTTTGACACTATTTTGCTGTTGATGAACGGTACGGGAATTTTCCAAGAACTTTCTCAAGTAGCTACCTACCTAAACCATTTAAAATCCTTATTGAATCCCCAAGGACAAATTTTAATCGACTCTTCAGATATCAAATACATGTATGAAGACGAAGATGGTGGTTTGTGGATTGACACCAATGCCAATTATTACGGCGAACTGGATTACTTTTTAAGCTACAAAGGTGAAAAGGAACTTCCCATGAAATGGCTGTACCTTGACTTTAATACGCTCTACACCGCCTGTACTTCCGTTGGACTAAAATGTGAACTCGTCAAAGAAGGAGACCACTTTGATTATTTGGCAAGACTAAGTTAATCTACTTTTATTTAAGTCTATACCTTTAGTTCACCCAAACTAATCTTTAATGACTTTCAAAAACTCCTCTCCTCTAGCAGTCTTTACTTGCACGGTATACATCCCTTTTGACAGGTTGGATACATCACATTTAAAATTCTCTACTCCTAGGGTTATGTCTTGTCGTTTTACCAACCTTCCCTGAAGGTCATAGATGGCTATTGATAAAATGGATTCATTAGTTCTAAAATTCAGCACATTTGACACTGGATTGGGATACACCGACACAATTCCTTCTTTTGAAATCTCCCCAATTGACAGGGCATCTTCCACAACCGTGATAGCATTGTTGGTATGGATGGCGGCATTATAATCAAAATAAATTTCAGCTTCATTGCTAAACTCATCCCCAGGCTGCAAAGTGGACAAGGTCTTTAGTTTGAAAGCCACAAAACCATCGTTGGTGGCATCTTCAAAAGGCAGGTTGATATCCTCAAAAATAAACTCCACCTTATTGCCTTCTGTGATACGCGAGTAAAACTCATGACTCGCGTCCAAAGGCATTAACGATGACACATCATATTTATCGGTATCTATATAATCCTTCACCACCACATTGATGGCGCTGGCGGTTCCTGTATTTTCAAAACGTACCACGTAGGTAACATAATCCCCAACTTGAGATTCGGTAATGGTTGCTCCCTCAAGGCAGGTCTTGTCATTAGGATCGAAAGAATTGACAACGGTCTGAAACAAACTGGCTGTATTGTCATCAGGAGTTTCATCCATTCCCTCAAATTCCAATGCAGCCGTAAACTCCAACACCTCTCCTCCCAATAAAGGGAAATTAATATCGGTTGGCGTATTGAGAAGCATGGTGATATAAAACTGTTCGGTTTGGAAAGGGGCAAGATTCATAAAATCCCATAACAGTTCGCCTTCATTTTCATTGGTTGATACTGGCGTAGTTTCCACTACGGACATGACATTGGCATCAAAGTTAAAAGTGAGCTCTCCAGATAAAGTGGTTGTTCCCTTGTTCTTGCAGATCACTTTATAATCTGCTTCAAAACCCGGTCTTGCTTGGTTCAAAGGAATTATAGAAACCTCCAAATCATTAAAATCACCATTGGGCGTGATACAAAAATCCTGAACCACATCAGTTGGGTTTTCACTAAAATCTACCTCTAAACTTTCTGGTTCCACCATAAAATAGGCCTCATTTTCCAACTGAGGTGTGATAACATAACTGCCTTCTTGTAATGGAATGCTATAGTTTGCATTGAAACTATTACCGTAATTGAAAGAGACTTCTTCTACTGCATTATTTGAAATGTACATTGGTAAATTATAATAGGGAGTATCTGCTTCGCCACAACCATTCTCGTCATAATCCACTCTTACTGAGCCACTAACTGTATAAATTGCTCCACCAGGTATAAAATTGCAGTATTCAGTAAAATTCACCGAATATCCCAATTCGTCCAAAAACCCAGAAGTAAAGTTCGAATTTATCTCATCAACACACACCATTTGGAAATTTGGTGAATCCCAAATCAAAAAATCACAATTATCCTCCAAAAATGGGTCATCAAACCAAGAAAAACCTTCATTGGTCCCATTCTTAAAATTCAGATACGTTAAGCTTTCGTTTGAACTTAAATTCACAGATAAATATTCAAAATTCGGAAAGATATTATATCCTCCCATATCCAATTCGTAAAGCATTGGGTTGTTCCAACAATCAAAGTGATTGGCCGCAAAGTCATTCCCTAAATCAATAGATTCCAGAAGTAAATTATTTTTAATACCAAGCCACTCAACCATAATAGCATCCCCAAAATACAAGTCTACTAAATTAGTCTCTTCGATGCCCAATTGAAAAAGATTGAGTGCTTCTGAAATATCAATACTTGTTAAACCCACATTTTTTATAAACAGTGTTGAAAGGCTCCCAGCGTCGTACGTAAAATCGCTTAAATTAGGTTGGTCATAAATTGATAAGAACACTAAATTATTGAATGCAGATAACCCCGTTAAATCTGTAATACTCAAAGTTTCAATTTCTTCTTCCGTATCTCCTAAGGTTCTTAAAGTTAATTTAGTGACAGCCTGAGCCTCGGACACTTCTATAAATCCATTGTTATTGGTGTCAACATCTGTATTATAGGTCCCGTCTCCGTTACTATCCACACAATTAGTGTTCATCAATATGTTTTTAAAATTTTGATCGGGAATAAATACAAATTGAGCATTGGCTGTTGCCAAAAAAAGGCAACAAACAAAACAAAGGTAGACTTGCTTCATGGTTGGTTAATTTTCCTACAAAATAGAAAATATTTGGACACCATAAAACTTTAAAGACAGGAAGTTTAACAATATTCAAAATTCCTTCTTTACAACAACCTATTAAACCAAATTATGCACTTTTTGGATGAGATTTTTTTTACAATTCTGAAAAACCTATCTCCTATTCTGCAACATTTCCAAATACAATTCCTCTACTTTGGCCCTAGCCCAAGGTGTTCGTCTAAGAAATGTCAAACTTGATTTAATGGAAGGATTATGTGTAAAGCAGCGAATATTGACCATATACCCCATGTACCCCCAACCGTAATGTTCCTGAAGTTCAGTCACCATTTGTTTTAAAGTGATACCGTGTAATGGGTTATTGGGCTGCTCCATGATTTCAAAAATTAGTTACGAGGCTCGTTAGATCGTCTTCCTCTATAACGTTTTGGCTTTTTATTTTTGGACGTGGCAGTCTTTGCTCCTTCACTTTTAGAATTCGCTTGGCTAGTTTTTGGTCGGCGTGATTTCTGATTTCTGTTCCCTTGCCCAGGTTTAATAGGTTCAGTAGACGCATTGGGATCAGGCTCGAAGCCTTCCAATATTTCCACAGGAATCTTCTCTCCCACCAACTTTCCTATGTCCTTCAAATAGGTGGTTTCATCAGCGCTTACCAAAGAAATGGCTTCACCACTAGCACCAGCTCTACCAGTTCGTCCAATACGATGTACGTAATCTTCAGAAATATTGGGCAATTCAAAGTTCACTACATGAGGCAATAAAGGAATATCCAACCCGCGGGCCGCAATATCCGTTGCCACCAACACATTGATGCTTCCATCCTTAAAGCCTGCCAAAGCTTTGGTACGGGCACCTTGACTTTTATTACCGTGGATTGCCGCTGCCGGAATGCCACTAGAGATCATCTTTTTGGTAAGTTTGTTGGCGCCATGCTTGGTACGAGTAAAGACCAAGACCTGTGTCCAGTTGCCTTCACTAATCAACTTTATGATCAAGCCTGTTTTTTTGCCTTTGGCAACGCGATAGACTTTTTGATTAATCGCTTCGGCTGTTGAATTTTCCGGAGTCGCTTCCACTTGAACCGGATGGTTCAAAATACTATGGGCCAATTTTTTGATGTCCTTGGAAAAGGTAGCCGAAAACAATAAATTTTGACGTTTGTCAGGAATCATTTTCATGATTTTTTCAATATCGCGTAAAAAACCCATGTCCAACATTCGATCGGCTTCGTCCAATACGAAGAATTCCACTTTGGCCAAAGACAACAGCTTTTGATTGTGTAAGTCCATCAATCTGCCTGGAGTAGCAATCAATACATCAACGCCTCTTCTTAAGGTTGCTACTTGTGGGTTTTGGTTCACCCCTCCAAAAATAACTGCCGATTTTATATCCAGAAACGTGCTATACTCCTTAACGTTGTCATGTACCTGAGCCGCCAATTCCCGCGTAGGTGTTAACACCAAGGCACGAATTGGGCGATTCCTTAAAGGAGTCTCTTGAGACAATAAGTGTAACATTGGCAAAGTAAACCCTGCGGTTTTTCCGGTTCCGGTTTGTGCCGATGCCAAGACATCTTTCCCTTCTAAAATGGATGGAATTGCTTTTTGTTGGATTGGAGACGGTTCGGTATATCCTTTTTTATCTACCGCTTTTAAGATGGCTTCTGTTAGCCCTAGTGCTTTAAATGACATATAAATTGTTTGTAAATGACAATCTATAGTGTAGCGTCATTCTTTTTATCAAGCGGCAAAGGTACGGTAATTTTTGTTATGCCATCCTTCTATAAGAACTTGATACAGTATACAACTTCTAAAAAAACTCCCGATACTGCAGCACCCTAAAATCGAAAGTGGTAAAGTCTGGATTTTTAGCTTTGAGTTGTTGATAAAGAGGCATACTACCAATGGCTCTGTTGGCTGAACCAGAAGCTGAAGTCAACGAGACAGTCTTAATCAACCGAACTTCATTCTTCTCATCTTTTAATTGAAATGAATGGATGCGTGGCACTTCGGTTTCCACTGGCTGTAGTTTAATACCATAGTCCTTGCTATGCTTTCTAAAGAAATATTCCGGCCCGTTTTTGCTATTGCCTCCCGTAAACAATAATGTGTTGATATTGGGGTATTTCTGAAGATAACCAATTACATCCCTAAATTTGATATTGGTCATACCCAAATCGGAAGCGTCTATTTTTTCTCGTTGGGCACTTTCCACAATATCGCAAACCCCTATTTTATGTTGACGCAAAAATTGCTTGCGTTCTTCCACTGCTTCAACTGAATTGTCATATCGTAAATTCAAATTATGAATAGCATCAATGTAGAACCACAAAGAGTTGTAATAACTGCCGTAACAAAAATCGACATCCTTTTCCAACAACTCACCCATTGAAAAACGTGGTGGCGGCAACGTACCCACAATGAGCTTGGTAGTATCTTCGAAAATGAACGGTGGGTATGGATGTCGGTGCAGGAACAAATTTGCTTTTTAGGTGTTTTTATTGTAATATGAAAGGAAAATCAATTAAGCTTAAAAATCCAAAAATATGGGAAAAGGTGATAAGAAAACCAAACGCGGTAAAATTCATCGAGGCACCCACGGTGTGTTACGTCCTAAAATCAAGAAACGTCAAAAAACCGAAGACAAGATCAATGTGAACAATAAATCTAGAGTTTAGCCTATCTAGTAAATACCAAATCGGTTTCTGAGGACATGGTTTCACTATACCCATAGCCTTCATAATTAAAGCCTTTTAAATCATCCAAGGTCTTTGCATCCGTATCGATAATGTAGCGCGTCATATAGCCTCTTGCCAATTTTGCAAAGGTCATGATCATTTTGTATTCGCCATTTTTGAAATCCTTGAACGTACAAGTAATTACAGGCACTTTTAGAGCTTTGGTATCAATGGCCTTAAAATATTCGTTACTGGCAAGATTCACAAACAGTTCATCTTCTTCCAATTCATCATTCAAAGCTTGGGTGATTTCCTTCTTCCAGAACTCATACAGGTTTTTATTTTTACCCACTGGAAATTTAGTCCCCATTTCCAAACGGTACGGCTGAATTAAATCCAAAGGCTTCAAAATTCCATACAAACCAGAAAGGATACGCACCGTATCTTGAAGTTTTTCTATTTTATCCTGCGGAATAGTATAAGCATCCAGTCCTCTGTATACATCACCGCTAAAAGCATATACCGACGGCCTTGCATTCTCAGTCGTAAAAGGCAATTGCCATTCTTGGTTGCGTTCATAGTTCAACTGACCTAAATTATCAGAAATCTTCATAAGCTGTGATAAACTTTTGGCCGATTTCTTCTTCAATAACTTGTTCAACCGTTCCGCTTGTTTCAGAAAACAGGCTTCTGTAGATTGTTGGGTTGGCAATTGACTCTCAAGGTCTAAGGATTTTGCAGGTGATAATACTAATTTCATGCTTAGTTTTTTGTTGTCCCAAAATTACAATTACCGTATCTATTTTTCAATTTTGGGATTCTATATTTTCTATGGCAGTATAAGCAAAAGTAATTATAAGAATTAATTTAGGGTCAATTCCTCCCCAAACTGCAGCACATAACCATTGTTGTCGTAAATAGCGAATTCCCGCATGCTGCACTGGAAATTATCTATGGGATAGCACACCTCTACATGATCTTTAACCGTTTGCCAAAGTGTATCTACGTTAACCGTCCTTATGTAGAAAGAGCCCGTAAATTCAGCTTTATTGAAAGGAACCATATCATTTGGTTTGGTAAGAATCAATTCTACACCGTCCCGGTGTATGGAGGCCCATTTTGTGACCTCATCAAAGGCATCACAAACAAAACCCAATTGACTTGTATAAAACTGAATAGTGGCTTCCACATCTTCAGTATACAGCATTGGCACAAGGTTATACAATTTCATACGGATAATTGGTTTGAATTACCCTATGAATTTACTAAAAAAGATCTATTAATTTACCGAAGAAGCTTATTCAATATCCAAATTTTGGTGTTTGGCGTAAACCCGCCATTTTTCTATACATTGCAGCATATCTTCCGGAATATCAGCATTGAAATCCATGAATTCCCCAGTCGTTGGATGACTAAAACCCAACGTTTTAGCATGCAAAGCCTGCCTAGGAAGCACCTTAAAACAATTTTCTACAAACTGTTTGTATTTGGTGAATGTAGTGCCTTTTAAAATGCGTTCACCTCCATAGCGTTCGTCATTGAACAAAGTGTGTCCAATATGCTTCATATGTACACGAATTTGGTGTGTACGGCCTGTTTCCAACTTACAAGAAATTAAGGTAACATATCCAAAACGCTCCAATACTTTATAATGTGTTACCGCTGGTTTTCCCTTGTCTTCATCGTCACCTTCAAACACGGTATTCTGTAAACGGTTTTTAGGATGTCTACCAATATTGCCCTCTACGGTACCTTCATCCTCTTCCACATTTCCCCAAACCAAAGCTACATATTCTCGCTCACTGGTTTTGTCAAAAAACTGTTTGGTTAAATGCGCCATAGCCTCTTCTGTCTTGGCCACGACCAACAAGCCACTAGTGTCCTTATCGATGCGGTGAACCAATCCAGGACGGTTACTGGAATTGTTAGGCAAATTTTCAAAATGATAAATAAGGGCATTGATCAAGGTCCCTGAATAATTCCCATGTCCAGGATGCACTACCAAACCAGCAGGTTTATTGACAACCAACAGCTGATCGTCTTCATAAACAATATCCAAAGGAATGTTCTCAGGTGTTAAAAGTTCCTCATAGGGAGGATACTCAAACAACACACGAATCCTATCCAAAGGTTTTACCTTATAATTAGCTTTTACAGGAACGTCATTCACATAAATATTCCCGTTTTTGGCGGCAGATTGAATTTTATTACGAGTGGCATTCTCGATAAAATTCATCAAGTATTTATCGATTCGAAGGGGTTGCTGACCAGTTTTTACAGTAAACGCATGGTGCTCATACAACTCATCATCATTCCCGTCTATTGGCGTGTGTTGGTCTATCATAGTCTATTATTCTGCCCTGTTTCCGTTACCCAATACTAAATCAATTTTTGAGGTCAACGGCAACATATCTCCAGCCTTTATAACTTGGCCCTCAAATTCTACATCAATTACCTCATCTTTACCCAAATCGTCTACGTATCTAATTTTTCCTACTTCAAATCCTAAAGCTTCCAAAGTAGGCTTGGCCTGACGGAACGTACGTCTTACAATATCCGGCACCGCAACCTTACGGTAACCAGACGGGTTTAATATTACATAAATCTTGCGGTTTTCCTTTACCTGTGTACCTGCCAGTGGATATTGCTCAATAACCGAATACTTGGGATAATCAGGATTGTAATTGGCTGAATCCTGAATTTCCATACGCAAAGTGCGATCGCTTAATTGAATTTCCACAGTCTCCAAGGTTTTTCCTTTTAGTTCTGGTACTTCCACAAATTCACCGTGATTCGTGGTACTTTTCAACCATTGCAGCATCAAAAAACACAACACAAAAATTACGGCTAAGGCTAGGGCTAATTGTTTTAAAAAAACTTTACTGGTAAGAAACTTTACAAGACTCATGTAATGATTTTAAGTTAGGGCAAATATATAAAACTCAAAGGTTTTTTCTTTTCCTTTAATATGCTAATTTAGCTTTCCTAATATTACATACGTTCTGTGAGCGTTTAAAGACTATTTATAAAGAATTTCCTTCCCTTCGGGGTACTGTCATGAAGAAACATATTGCCATTATAATGGGCGGATATTCCAGCGAATATGAAATATCCCTGAAGAGCGGTCAGGTAGTTTACGAAACCCTGAACCCCGAACTTTACATTGCTTACCGCATCCATATTTTTAAGGATAAATGGGTGTATGTAGATGCCAAAAACGAGGAGACCCCTGTAGATAAAAATGACTTTAGCGTGATGGTGGAAGGGAATAAAATCCAGTTTGATTGTGTGTTCAATGCCATTCATGGCACGCCTGGTGAAGACGGTTATATGCAAGGGTATTTGGAATTGTTGAAAATTCCGCACACCAGTTGTGGCATGTACCAAGCTGCCCTTACCTTTAACAAGCGTGACTGCCTTAGTACACTAAAACCTTATGACATAAAAACTGCCAACTCCTATTATCTTAATCAAGGAGACCCAATACATGAAGAGGAGATTATAGCCAAAGTAGGGTTGCCTTGCTTTGTAAAGGCCAATAAGGCCGGAAGTAGTTTTGGTATCACCAAGGTATACAAAAAAGAAGAATTCCAAAACGCCCTTGACGTTGCTTTTAAGGAAGATGATGAAGTCATCATTGAATCATTTTTGGATGGCACAGAAGTCTCTGTAGGCGTGATTACCTATAAAGGTGAAATTACTGTGCTCCCTATCACAGAAATTGTGAGCAACAATGACTTTTTTGACTATAAAGCCAAGTACCTTGGCCAATCGCAGGAAATTACCCCTGCCCGCTTATCGGAAGTACAAGCTGAAAAAGTACGAACCCTAGCGAAAAAGGTCTACGAAGTTTTAAAGATGAAAGGCTTCAGCCGAAGTGAGTACATTTTTAAAGACGGTGAACCTCACCTATTGGAAGTCAATACGGTTCCTGGACTTACCAAGGCCAGCATTCTTCCACAACAAGCGGCCGCGGCAGGCATAAGTTTAGGCGAACTGTTTGAAAACGCCATAGAAGAAAGCCTTAAAACAAAACACTCTTAAATTATTAAGTATCTTTGGAGCTTGTAACCCTTAACAACTATAATGAGACGCGCAATTTTCCCGGGTTCCTTTGACCCAATTACCCTTGGACATTACGACATCATCCTTCGAGGCGTAAAACTTTTTGATGAAGTGGTCGTGGCCATTGGCATCAATTCCGATAAGGCCTATATGTTTTCACTAGAAGAACGCAAGCAGTTTATTGAGGAAGCTTTTAAAGACGAACCAAAAGTTAAAGTTGTTACTTACGAAGGATTGACCATTGATTTTTCAAAAGAGATAGATGCGCAGTTTATTTTGAGAGGTTTACGTAACCCAGCCGATTTTGAGTTTGAAAAGGCCATTGCCCATACCAATAGAAAACTTTCGAGAATAGAAACGGTATTTTTACTTACATCGGCGAGAACCTCCTTTATCTCTTCATCAATTGTAAGAGATGTGATAAGAAACCACGGAGACTACACGGTTTTGGTCCCAGACAGCGTTAAGCTGAAATAACCAATTATAACTCAAAAAAATTTAGCTGGTTGGTTTTGGATTTGGAACAAAAAAAAGCATCAGATCATTCTTGCCACGCAAAAAGTATAACTGACGCCTTTTTAAAAAATTGATTAATAGCAAGACTAATATATAACATAATCCTCTCAACCTTAAGTTTTTTCGACGAGAAGCAATTAAAGAAGATTAAGTGTAATCCTACAAAAT
Source organism: Mangrovimonas sp. TPBH4 (assembly GCF_001280505.1). Lineage (GTDB taxonomy): Bacteria > Bacteroidota > Bacteroidia > Flavobacteriales > Flavobacteriaceae > Mangrovimonas_A. The sequence goes on along the minus strand of NZ_LBIO01000050.1, from coordinate 79,862 downwards.
CAACTGTGTCGTTCACCGATAAAATCAGTCCGTTTCTCATAAAAATTAAAATTGCAACAGGCCTATAAAAGTCTAAACTACAGCTTGTTAAAACTCAATGATTTACTCATAACATTTTCATTGTCAAGACACTAATGTAACCTTAGTCACCTTTTTGATGAAAAACATTGCGTTACTTTGCTCAAAATAAAAAATGATTATGGGAATACTAGATATGCTATTCGGAAATAAATCTGATGAATTAAAATCACTTTACGAAAATGGAGCGGTAATTATAGATGTTAGAAGCGTTGGTGAATACAACGGAGGGGCCATTCCCGGTTCCAAAAACATCCCGCTACCACAAATAGCAAACAAGGTTAAAGATATCAAAAAACTCAACAAACCAGTTATCACTTGTTGTGCCAGCGGTATGCGCTCTGGATCTGCAGCAAGTGTTTTAAAAAGCCATGGCATTGAAGTTGTCAACGGAGGTGGCTGGTTGAACTTGAGCAGAAAACTTGACCTTGTATAAATAGAAAGCTTGATTGATTACATGTTTGATAAATGATTTTGATTGATGGAAAAGCCCGAGGTGTGATTGACTCGGGCTTTTTTTATTTAATATCCTTAAAATTTCATAAAAGGGAATTGCCTTAAAAGCACTTCCTTTTTTTCTTCAAGTAATTTTAAAAACTCTTGATGCGCTTCTGAATTTGGATTGAAAGGCCTGTGCATCATTCCTTTTTGAACCGTATCCACCATCTTCATCATAGGTTCTGTACTATCATGGAGCCATACCTTTTTAAACCGCTCCCAAACATAGTTAATAGCTGTTGGATTGGGATGTACCATATCTTCAGCATAAAATCGGTAATCACGCAACTCGTCCATGACAATTTCATAGGAAGGAAAATAGTAGGTTTGACTTCTTGGCTCTACGACTTGGTGTACCGCAGAAATCAAATGGGCCTTACTTTGGGCGTTTTCTACAAAACCATCCTTTAAATGTCTTACCGGAGACACCGTAAATATAACAGACACTTTTGGATTCACACTTTTAGTCAAGGCCACCATTGCTTGCAACGATTCAGCAATAGTATCAACAGATAATAATTCTTTTTTAAACTTTTTTTGTGGCACTTTATGGCAATTAACCACCACTTCATCATTTTCTACCAAGCGGTATACCCAAGCGGTTCCAAGTGTAATGACAATATGAGAGGATGCTTCAAGAGCTTGTTTTGTTTGTTGAATAGCTAGGTTTAAATTTTGTAACAAATCGTCCTTTGAAGAGGCACTCAATTTAGAATGGGCTGCATAACAATGCCATTGTTCATTATGAAAAAACACATCTTCTTCAGAGTATGCTTTGTCGTTAAGGGTATTGAGCAGTAAACTTTCTATGGCCAATGGGTGGAACAGAATTCCAAAAGGATTTAAGGTATTCTGAAATTTGAAATAAGCTAACTTCTCCCCTATATTTTCAACAAAACAAGACCCCAACAGGATCAATCTAGAATTGTAATCTATCAGATTGTGCTGCTGGGGGTTTAAAGGTATTTCTGTTTGTAGTTTCATATATCTAGTTCAGGTACTCCGCGGCAGCTTCCAGTGCTGCTGCAATACCTTCAGGATTCTTACCTCCTGCTGTGGCAAAAAACGGCTGTCCACCACCGCCTCCTTGAATATGCTTCCCAAGTTCTCTAACAATTTGGCCCGCATTTAAACCTCTGTCCGCCACAATTTCCTTGGAAATATAGCAAGACAACAATGCTTTACCATTTTGTTTTGTTGCAAACAACAGGAACAAATTATCAAACTGGCCACCTAATTCAAAAGACACATCCTTAATTCCGGCTGCATCCAAATCTACTTCCTTAGCTAGGAACTGAATACCATTCACCTCTTTAAGCTCATTAATCAAATCGCCTTTTAGGTTCTTGGCCTTATCTTTAAGTAATTGTTCTATCTGTTTTTTAAGGGCTGTATTTTCTTCCAGCAAACCTTCCACAGCTTTCACAGTTGATTTCGGATTTTTAAGGGTTTGCTTTAAGGCATCAAAGTCCTTATCCACATCCACAAAATAATTTTTCACCGCTACATTGGTAATGGCCTCAATACGACGTACACCAGCTGCCACAGCACTTTCCGAATTAATCTTGAAATACCAAATATCGCCTGTTTGTGCTACGTGAGTCCCCCCACAAAGCTCCATGGATTTTCCAAAACGAATGGCACGCACAGCATCACCATACTTTTCTCCAAACAACGCAATGGCACCTTCATCGATAGCTTGCTGCATTGGAATGTTGCGTTTTTCTTCCAATTGAAGATTTTCCAGAATACGAGCGTTTACAAATTCTTCAATGGCATCCAACTGCTCTCTATCTACCTTTGCAAAATGCGAAAAGTCAAATCGTAAGTATTTTGGACTTACCAAAGATCCTTTTTGTTCAACGTGGGTTCCCAAAACCGTGCGCAACGCTTGGTGCAACAAGTGAGTTGCAGTGTGATTGGAAGCCGTTAGTCCTCTCAATTCAGCATCAACAACTGCTTTAAAAGTATCCTCCAAATGTTTTGGAAACGTCTTTGCGTAATGAATAATCAAGTTATTTTCCTTTTTGGTATCTGTTACATAAATAACATCCCCGTTAGGAGTTTCAATATATCCTTGATCACCAACTTGCCCTCCTCCTTCTGGATAAAAAGGCGTCATGTTGAACACCAATTGGTATTGCTCACCATCTTTTTTGGTGGTAACTTTTCTATAACGTGTCAATCTTACATCAGCGCTTAGAGTATCATATCCTATAAACTCTTCAGCTTCATCTTCCAACAAAATCACCCAATCTGAAGCCTCTACTGTAGAAGCGGCTCTGGAACGACTTTTCTGTTTCTCCATTTCGGTTGCAAAACCAGCCTCATCAATGCTATACCCCTTTTCACGGGCAATCAATTGGGTTAAATCCAATGGAAATCCAAAGGTATCGTATAGTTCAAAAGCTTTGGCACCTGACACCACATCTCCTTTTGTTTCTTCTACAACCTTATCCAACAGCAATAATCCTTGCTCCAAAGTTCTTAAGAAAGATTGTTCTTCCTCCCGAATCACGTTGTAAACCAGCTGTTTTTGAGCCTTAATTTCTGGGAAAGCCTCTCCCATTTGATGACTCAAGGTTTCGGCCAATTTATATATAAATGGTTCTTTCTGCTCCAAAAAGGTGAATCCGTAACGAATAGCACGACGTAAAATTCTTCTAATTACATACCCTGCTCCTGTATTGCTTGGCAACTGTCCGTCTGCAATGGAAAAGGCCACAGCTCTTACGTGATCGGCAATCACACGAATAGCGACATCAATCTTTTCATCTTTACCATAAGCTTTATCCGTAACCGTTTCAATCTCTCTAATTAATGGAGTGAATACGTCCGTATCGTAATTGGACTGTACGTTTTGCAGGACCATACACAAGCGCTCAAAGCCCATTCCGGTATCGATGTGTTTGTTCGGTAAGTTTTCCAAGCTTCCGTTAGCCTTGCGGTTGTATTGCATAAATACAAGGTTCCATATTTCCACTACTTGTGGGTGGTCCATATTCACCAAATCTTTCCCGGAAACTTTTGCTTTTTCTTCTGCAGAACGAATATCCACATGGATTTCGCTACAAGGTCCACAAGGCCCCTGATCTCCCATTTCCCAGAAATTATCCTTCTTGTTCCCCATTAAAATGCGGTCTTCAGGAACAATGGCTTTCCAGAAATCATAGGCTTCCTGATCCATCGGCAAATTGTCGTCCTCGCTTCCTTCAAAAACGGTCACATATAAGATATCCTTATCAATTCCCAACTCTTCCGTAAGCAATTCCCAAGCCCATGCAATGGCTTCCTTTTTGAAATAATTCCCAAAACTCCAGTTTCCCAACATTTCAAACAAGGTGTGGTGGTACGTATCATACCCCACTTCTTCCAAATCGTTGTGCTTACCAGATACACGCAAGCATTTTTGCGAATCGGCAATACGCGATTCCTTCACTTTGGCATTTCCCAGAAAGTATTCCTTGAAAGGCACCATTCCGGCATTGACAAACATCAAGGTAGGGTCATCCTTTAAAACCATAGGAGCCGAGGGCACGATGGCATGCTGTTTATTTTCGAAAAAACTTAAAAACTTCGAACGGATATCTTGAGATTTCATGTATGTAAATTGCTAATCTAAATTCTTAAACTTGTTCAAGACTTCAAAAATAGTCCTGACACTACTTGCAAATATATTGTTAAATTAAGGGCCTGAGGCTCACCGTCTGAAAATATTCGCATTTGTTTTTATAATTTTACAATGGAAATATTTTTGTAGGTTTGTTCGTTCCTTAATAAAAATGCTCCCTCAAAGTGCATTTTTCAACTGCAAAAATACTATAAATTGCGACATGAGTAAGGTAAAATATTATTACGATTCAGAAACCCTTTCGTACCGTAAGATAGAGCGCAAAAAACGTACAACCTTTAAGTATGCCCTTGTGTTTCTTTTGGCTGCGGGGCTATTTGGATTCATCTCAAACTTTATTGCCTCCCAATTTTTTCAATCGCCGAAGGAACGTCAGCTAACACGCGAGCTGCAAAATATGCAGTTACAGTTTCAACTGTTGAACAAAAAAATGAACGAAGCCCAAGAGGTATTGGCCAACGTTGAAGAGCGCGACAATACCATTTACCGTTTGTATTTTGAAGCCAACCCCATCCCAGAAGAACAGCGCAAAGCTGGTTTTGGAGGGGTAAACCGTTATAAAGGCCTTGAAGGTTTTGACAATTCAAAGTTGATTAAGGAAACTAGTCAGCGTATGGACATGCTTCAAAAGCGCATTGTGGTACAGTCCAAATCCTTGGATGAAATTGCCGAATTGGCCGCCGATAAAGAAAAATTGCTGGCTTCTATTCCCGCCATTCAACCAATCAGCAATTCCGATTTAACCCGTATGGCCTCTGGCTATGGATACCGTACTGATCCTTTTACCAAAGTGCGTAAGTTCCATTTTGGAATGGACTTTACCGCTCCAAGGGGAACCCCGGTTTATGCGTCGGGAGATGGTAAGGTGATTCGTGCCGACAACCGTTCCACGGGTTATGGAAACCACATTAGAATAGACCACGGCTATGGCTATGTAAGCCTTTATGCCCACCTGTACAAATACAATGTTCGCAAAAACCAAAAGGTAAAACGTGGCGATTTGATTGGATTTGTAGGAAGTACCGGAAGGTCTGAAGCGCCCCACCTACATTACGAAGTATTTAAGGATGATGACCGTATCAACCCTATCAACTTCTATTATGGTAACTTGTCTGCAGAAGAATACAACAAACTTCTGGAGAAAGCCTCTTTGGAAAACCAATCTTTAGATTAATATATTATGCATATCAATCTTCCTGAAAAGCGCTACTACAGTATAGGTGAAGTCGCCAAAGCTTTCAATGTAAACGCCTCTTTAATTAGATTTTGGGAAAAGGAATTCGATGTTATTAAGCCTAAAAAGAATGCCAAGGGCAACCGAAAATTCACCCCTGAAGACATCAATAACCTCAAGTTTATCTACCATTTGGTGAAAGAACGCGGCTTTACATTGGAAGGCGCCAAAACCCATTTGAAAGAAGAACGCCAAAAATCCCTGAGTACCTTTGAAATAATTAGTAAATTAGAGGGTATCAAAGCCCAACTAATAAAAATCAAAAATCAACTTTAAAACACACTATTATGAAAAAGTGGCTTATTCCGGTAATTATTATAGCCGTAATTGGTTTTGGTCTGTACAATTGGGCAGTTGGATTTAACAATACTGCCGTACGACTTAACGAAGAGGTGAGTGAAGCCTGGGGAAATGTACAAACTTCTTATCAGAGAAGAAACGACCTTATTGGCAATTTGGTAAAAACAGTTCAGGGGGCTGCCGATTTTGAGCGAGGAACCCTTACAGATGTTATTGAGGCTCGTGCCAAGGCCACCTCAACAACCATTGACCCCACCAACATTACACCAGAGCAACTGGAGCAGTTCAATGCGGCACAAGGCGGCTTGAGCAGTGCACTTTCGCGCTTATTGGTAGCGGTTGAACGCTATCCAGAATTGAAAGCCAACCAAAATTTCCTAAAGCTACAGGACGAATTGGCCAGTACTGAAAACACCATTCAAACAGCAAGGACACGTTATAATGAGAAGATTCGACCTTATAACAATCATGTCAAAACATTCCCAAATTCCATCTTGGCAGGTTGGTTTAACTTTGAAGACAAGCCATACTTTGATTCCGAACCTGGTGCAGAAAAGCCAGTGGATGTAGAATTCGACTTTAAATAAATCGCCATGTCCAATATTGAAGATTTCCTTAGTGCTGAAGAGGAACAGGAAATAATTGAGGCCATTAGAACTGCCGAAGACCATACCTCTGGCGAAATCCGTGTGCATATAGAACGCAGCTCAAAGGACGAAACACCCTTTGAACGCGCCAAGGAAGTCTTCCACCTTCTTAAAATGGACAATACTAAACTAAGCAATGGAGTACTTTTGTATGTTGCCGTAGACGACCACAACTTCGTTATTTGCGGTGATAAAGGCATTGATGCCGTAGTGCCCGAAAACTTTTGGGACACTACTAGAGACGCCATACAATCGAGATTTAAAGAAGGAAATTTTAAGCAAGGAATTATAGATGGCATCCTAAAAGCCGGCCACGAACTGAAAGTACACTTTCCGGTTGAAGACGGAGATATAGATGAATTACCTAACGAAATATCCAGAGGATAGTGCAGCTTATCAAAATCAAACATATCAGCCTTAGCCTATTATTGAGTGTGTTTTGTGCTTTAACCACGTTTGCTCAATTCGATATTCCCCCTACACCCGATTTCCAAACCAGCGTGTATGATTATGTCGACCTTTTAACTCCCAATCAAAAAAGCAATCTGGAACGTAAGCTCGTTAAATATTCCGACACCACATCTACCCAAATAGTCGTCGCTATCATTGCAACCACCAAAGGTGAAAACATTGGTTTGCTTGCTCCTAGATGGGGACATGAATGGGGTATTGGACAGGCCAAAGAAGACAATGGCGTATTCATTCTTTTGGCCCGCGATGATCGTAGGATACACATATCTCCGGGTTATGGTGTGGAGCCTATGCTAACGGCAGGGGTCGTTGGAGAAATCACGAGAAACATCATTATCCCTGAATTCAAAAAAGGAGATTACTACGGTGGACTTGACAAAGGTAGCGACGCCATTTTCATGGCCTTGAATGGAGAATTTAAAGGCACCCGACAGCAGGATACAGGCGAAGAAATTCCGTTCGGTTTTATCCTTTTTATGCTTCTCATTTTTATCATTTTCTTGATTGCTATCTCAAAAAACAGACGCGGAGGCGGAGGCTCTGGACGTGGTCCAGGCAACCGTGGCGGCTTTGATATTTGGGATGCCATTATCTTGAGCCAAATGGGCCGTGGCAATTACCGTGGCGGTGGCGGCTTTGGATCCGGAGGTGGTTTTGGCGGTGGCGGCTTCGGAGGAGGCGGTGGCTTTGGCGGCGGCTTTGGAGGAGGAGGCTTCTCTGGAGGTGGTGCTGGAGGTAGCTGGTAGTTTTCCAATTATAAAAACATTTTTACTATAAATTAAATAAGCAGCCAAAAGGCTGCTTATTTGTTATAAAAGTTGTTTCTCTTAAAACCCTCCAAAATCATCTATCTCCCCTTTTTTTCCTAGACTATTAAACTTCCAACTAAAACTCAACATAAAGTATTGCTGTAGCACACTACTCTGCTTGTCCTGAATATAGTTCTCAGTTGCCGTACGTTGGGCATTGGTATTCTGATTGAGTAAATCATAGGCTTTTAAAGTAATTGTTCCTTGATCCTTTAATACAGAATAGGCCAACGTTGAATTCCAAAACCAAGCACTTTTTTGAAATCCGCTAGACACATTGGGATTATAACTGTATTTTATATCATTACGCCATTCAAATTTTTTCGGCAAAAAGGTCGCGGTTCTAATTCCCAAATCATGCCTGATAAACTCTTGATCATCGAAAACCTCAAGATTGTAAGTGCTCTTGTTAAAAGACACCCTATAATTGGGCTCTAGTTCCATAATGTCAGTCCATGTAAATGCAATTCCTCCATAAGGACCAATTGCTCTATTTTTTGAAGCGTATTGCTGATCATTATTAAAGTTAACCGCTCTTGAAATACTCGTATGTGTACCTACTCTAAGTCTCAATGTTTTTAAACTATCCATTTTAATAGTTTTAGTATAACTAGCGTTTACATAAATACTATGATTACCATTTACATTTTCATAGGTAGTATACCGCACCAAATCTTCATCGATTACAGACCTTGAAACCACTTGATTTTCGGTAATATTCACACTTGCATATCCCCAAAAACCTGTTTTCTTTTGAAAGTCAAAACTGTTGAAACCTCCGTAAAAAGAATGCCTGTTAGCAGGCTCCAAATTTGGATTTCCCGTCACGATATTCAGGGGGTCTGACACATCTTGAAATGGAGACATCTGACTGATTTGTGGCGGTTGATTACTTAAATTATACCCTGAATACATTGAAGTTTTAGGACTGAACCTATGACTAATATGGCTATTCAATTCTAAGGCCTCAAAGTTTTGCTTTAAGCTCATTTCAGGTCTCAATTCATCACGGTTTTCCAAAGTCCTGAACACATATCCTACTTCCATACCCAAAGACAACTTTTCCTTTTTGTACGATAGTCCCAATGACGGTGTATTTCGTTTATTGGTATAATTAAAATTGGTACTTAGGTCCTCATTAAAACTTGTGTAATCTTGAGCGGCATCGTCGAAATCAAAGGTACTTCTTATGCTCTCTCTTGTTTCGGTTCTGGTGCCATATTCAAAATCCAAAAACAATGTTTTGGCAATAAGCGGTAATCTATAAGTGATTCTAGCAAAAAGGCTTTCCAAATTTTGTTTCCCGTCAGAATACTGATCCCTATCAATGTTTTGAGTATCATCCTCAAACATAGTTTGCGAATTGGCGAAATCATCTGTTTCGGTACTATTAAATTCTGTATTCAAATCAAATTTCAAAAACGCCCCTTTAGTCCCAAAACGTTTGGTCACATTAAAATCGTTACTGAAATTTCTTCCAAAGGTTTCCACAAAAGAGGACGAATTGGAAGCATTGGTTAAGGCTCCAAACTCATCAAAAGATGATTCTTCTTTGGCATAGGTTGTCTCGGATTTCAACAACTTAAAAGAAGGCCTAATATTGATTAAAAATGTAGAATCAACCTCAATATCAAACTCTAAATTTGAACTATGGTTATCAATATTGGAATTGGAATTTACATAGGACTCTGTAAAGTACCTTCTATCTGGAAGAATATTTTCCCGCTTGGTAGCAATTTCATTATCTGAATTACTACTCGACAGAAAATAATCGGCAGACACATCGATTCCCTTGGCCAATTCGTCCGCAAAATTAACCCCAACATTATTGGACACCGTAATACCTTCTCCCCCTCCAAAATTTCGGCCATTAAATACAAAAGACCCATTGCCGGTGCCATAAAAGCTACCACCGCCAAACATTTTTTGGATTTCCCCAAAACTAAAACCTGGTGAATTGATATTGTTCCCTCCTGCAAGTACGCTAATGCGTTGGTCATTATCAAAGACATTTACAATGCCGGCAAATTCATAACGTTTATCAGTACCTCCTCCTGCGGCTACTCGACCAAAAACCCCTTTATTATTTTCTTCTTTGATGGTTAAATTAATGGTTTTGTTTTCTGTATCTCCTTCCTCTCCCGCAAAAGCTTCCGATTTGGTTTTAGTATCTACAATTTGGATTTTCTCAATGATTTCTTTCGTTAAGTTCCGGGTGGTAATGGTAGGATCGTCCCCAAAGAAAGGCTTTCCATTTACCAAAATTTTGTTTACTTCTTTTCCATTTACCTTAATCTTTCCATTTTCATCTACTTCTACCCCTGGAAGTTCTTTCAGCAAATCCTCTACGGTAGCATCTTTTTTGGTTTTAAAGGACTTGACATTAAACTCCAATGTATCTTTTTTAATGGTGATTGGCGCCCGAGACGTAATAACCACCTCTTGCAAAGCATTGGCGGATTCCATGGCAATTTCACCTAAATTAATTGGAGATTTGGAAAGGTCAATTTTAGTCTTGTGCTCTTGAAGTCCAACATATGAAATCACCAAATTAAGGTGAGTTTCATATGTTTTTTCCTGAATTTCAAAATGTCCATTTTTATCCGAAATCGTATAGGTTACCAAGGTAGAATCCTGAATACGTTCCAAATACACTGTAGCAGCTTCCAGAGGACTTTTATCATCCTGGGAAACGATTGTTCCAGAGATTTGTAATGAATTTTGGGAATAGCAAATTACAGCACTTAGCAGTGCCATGACACATAGCAATTGTTTCATTGATTGGTTTTTGATTGATGATTAGTTGATTTGTTAAAGAAACGAATACCCGCTTAATTTCGTATGTATTTTCTTATTTTTTTAACAAATCAAAATACTATTCACCTTCTTCCAAAAAGAACAATTCCTCAAAAGGTACTTTAAACAGTTTTGCAATTTTAAGGGCCAATACCGCAGAAGGCACATATTTACTTTGCTCTATGGCATTAATAGACTGCCTGCTCACACCTATGGCTCTAGCCAAATCGGATTGGGTCATGTTATGTCTTGCTCGTTCTACTTTGATGTTATTCTTCATAATCCACCGATTTATGCTTTAGGAAATTAAAGCGAACAATAAAAAAGATTAGCGGTGTAAACATATTGAACACCAGCACGTGAAAGAATGTAAAATTGTAGACAAACAATATGGCAAAAATCAAGATGACGAAATTAAAAACAACAGCCCATACCAAAGATTCACTTCGCAATTTATAGATGAATTCATCCTCAATCGTTTCTCTTGAAAAGCCCACAAACAAGCCTCCGACAATAATCATTAATGCCGCCAATTCATCGACAATACTATTATCAACCAATTTAAAAAAGCCTTTAGTCTCATTAAGAATAGAATCCTCGTTGTAGATAGAAAGTACTTTGACCGTCAATAGATTTGATTCATATCCAAACCACAATAACACACCCCCGATAATAAGGCCGACAATTAACAGGATCCAGCCTATGGTTTTAAACCGATGAGGCAATAAATAATTTGCTTCCATGACTTAATTATTTAAAATTACATCATAAATGTAAATTATTTTTATCAAAAAGTAAAATATAATTGACATTAAGTCCAAAATAATTTACACCTTAATTCGGTGTAAATTAATCTATAACGCTAAAAACTTGTTATTTTTTACGCATGTAAACCGTTACCGGCACCCCATGAAAATCGAAATGCTCACGCAGCTGATTTTCCAAAAAGCGTTTGTAAGGAGGCTTTACATATTGCGGTAAGTTACAGAAAAATGCAAATTGCGGTTGCGGCGTTGGCAACTGCATGATGTATTTAATCTTAACATATTTTCCTTTGTAAGCAGGAGGTGGTGTGTGCTCTATAATTGGCAACAACACTTCATTCAGCTTACTTGTTTTAATTTTTTTGGAACGGTTGTTATAAACCTCAACCGCCGTTTCAATGGCTTTAAAAATACGTTGTTTGTTCAAAACAGAAATGAACACAATTGGCACATCTGTAAAAGGTTCTATTTCCTTTCTGATAACACGCTCAAATTCTTTGACTGTTTTAGTGTCCTTTTCAACCAAATCCCACTTGTTAACCAAGATCACGATTCCTTTACGGTTGCGTTCTGCCAACCAAAAGATATTTTGCACCTGACCGTCAAATCCTCTGGTAGCATCCAATACCAACAAACACACATCGCAATGCTCAATAGCACGAATACTTCGCATCACTGAATAAAACTCCAAATCTTCCTTAACCTTGGATTTTCTTCTAATACCAGCGGTATCCACCAAGTTAAATTCAAAACCAAAACGGTTGTATTTGGTATCAATGGCATCCCTAGTAGTTCCTGCAATATCGGTTACGATGTAACGATCCTCGCCTATCAAAGCATTGATAAACGACGACTTTCCCGCATTTGGTCTTCCAACCACAGCAAAACGCGGCAACTCATCTTCCTCTAACACTTCTTCTTTTTCAGGAAGTGCTGCTACAACAGCATCCAACAAATCACCAGTTCCGCTACCGTTGATACTGGCAATAGTATAATAGTCACCTAAACCTAGAGCATAAAACTCAACAGCATCTTCGGCGCGCTTGTTATTATCAACTTTATTTACGGCTAAAAACACAGGCTTGTCCACACGACGCAACAAATTGGCCACGTCTTCATCCATCCCCGTAATTCCAGATTCTACATCAACCATGAAAATGATGGCATCAGCCTCATCAATGGCCAATTCTACCTGTCTGTCAATTTCAGCCTCAAAAATATCATCACTCCCTACAACGTAACCACCAGTGTCGATTAGCGAAAACTCTCTACCGTTCCAATCCGTTTTTCCATAATGCCTATCTCTTGTCACACCACTTACGGCATCAACAATAGCTTCTCTACGCTGAATCAGACGATTAAAAAACGTTGATTTTCCAACATTTGGACGTCCTACTATGGCTACTATATTACTCATTTGTAAAAATTTAAGTTTGCAAAGATACTATTAAATTAACAGTTTTTGCTATGATATTTTGTAGGTTTTTAAAACTATAAAAAAAAGCACCCTAAAGTGCTGTTTATTTATTTCTGATTATATCCAAAACGCTTGAGCTGCTTTTGGTTAGTCCTCCAGTTTTTATTCACTTTCACATATAGTTCCAGATGTACCTGTTTCCCGAAAAACTTCTCCAAATCCTTTCTAGCCTCTATACCCACTCGCTTAAGTGCCGATCCTTTGTGCCCGATGATAATTCCTTTTTGGGTATCGCGCTCTACCATGATTACAGAACGCATCCTGATGATATCCTCATCTTCGAAGAATTCTTCCGTATCAATTTCAACCGCATAAGGCACTTCTTTTTTATAGTGAAGTAAAATTTTCTCACGAATGGTTTCATTCACAAAGAAACGTTCCGGTTTATCAGTCAACTGATCTTTTGGATAAAACGGTGGTGATTCTGGTAACAATTCAATGATACGATCGAAGACCTCCTTCACCTGAAAACCTTCCAATGCCGAAATAGGATAGATTTCCGCATTTGACACCTTTTCGGCCCACAATTGCACCTGTTCTTCCAATTGCCCTTGATCGGACTTATCAATTTTGTTCAGTAATAACAATACAGGAATGCTTGAGGATTGTATTTTTTTGAAAAAGGCTTCATCTTTCAATTCACGCTCGCCAATTTCCACCATATACAAAAGCACATCGGCATCTTCGAAAGCGGACTTCACAAAATCCATCATGGATTCCTGCAACTCATAGGCAGGTTTAATGATTCCCGGCGTGTCCGACAACACCACCTGAAAATCATCCCCATTTACAATCCCTAAAATACGGTGTCTTGTAGTTTGCGCCTTGGAAGTGATAATTGACAATTTCTCTCCTATAAAGGCATTCATGAGGGTAGACTTCCCCACATTTGGATTTCCTATGATATTTACAAAACCTGCTTTATGCATCTTATCAATGTAATAATTATTTGGCAAAGTTACGACCTTCCACTGTTTATTTCGCCAAATTCCACCATTACTTGTATTTTTGTATCTCCAAATGACAACGATCTCATTTTTATGACACTTTATAATATTATCGAACCTACGGCGGAGCAGGTTCCTATCATCATTAGCTCACCACACTCTGGAACATTTTTCCCAGAAGATATTGCCTCAAAATTATATCCAGAAAAAGCCAATAATCCAGATGACACCGATTGGTTTATTGACAAATTATACGACTTTGCTCCTTCCATGGGTATCACTATGATTACGGCAAACTATAGCCGTTGGGTCATTGACCTTAACAGAACCCCTGAAAGCAAACCGCTTTATAATGATGGTCGTGTAATTACAGGTTTGGTAACCACCACCAATTTCAATGGAGATCCTTTGTATCAAGGTGAATTACCTACTCAGGAAGACATCGCCTATAGAATTGAAAATTACTATCGTCCTTATCATCAAAAAATAGCTAATTTATTAGAAGACACGAAGCAAAAATTCGGTAAAGCCCTGTTTTTTGACGCCCATTCCATAAGGAAAGTAGTTCCAGGCATTAGAAAAGAGGCTTTTCCAGATTTAATTTTAGGAGACAATGATGAAACTTCAGCTTCCAAAACCATCATAGAAACTGCCATGAACGCCTTGAAAACGGCCAATAAAGATTTGGAGCACAACCACCCATTTAAAGGTGGACATATTACCCGCTCCTTTGGAGATCCTGCCAATAACATTCACGCCCTTCAATTGGAAATGGCCAAGACCAACTACATGGACAACAGCGAGACCAAGTATCATGAAGAACGTGCCAATGCCACAAGAGCAACCTTAAAACTATTATTTGAAAATCTTATAAACACACTCTAATGCCCACATATATTTTTAAAGGATTATTGACCAATGATGGTTGGCTTGAAAATGCAGCTGTCACGGTTGATGACCAAGGAATTATTGAATCCATTTCTTCCGAAGCTACTGCAGAAGGAGAAAACGTGAACGGTTATGCCCTACCTGGATTTCAAAACGCCCACTCCCACGCCTTTCAATATGCCATGGCGGGTTTGGCCGAGCTCCATGAAGGCACCGGAGTCCCTGACGATTTTTGGAGTTGGAGAACGGCTATGTATAATTTGGCCCTAAGCATGTCTCCTCAACATTTAGAAGATATTGCTGCGATGTTGTATGCCGAAATGGTTCGTCATGGGTATACCGCCGTTGCAGAATTTCACTATTTACACCACGACATCAATGGTATGCCCTATTCCAATTTGGCAGAACATGGTGAGCGACTTATTGCTGCGGCCGAAAGAGCAGGCATCAACATTACTTTAGTGCCAATGTTTTATCAAAAAGGTGGCTTTGGAACCCCTGCTGAAGACAAACAAAAACGCTTTATTTCTCCAACTATTGAAGACTATTATAAACTTTTGGAAAGCTCCAACCAAGCTACCAAAACATACAAAAACGCGTCCTTAGGAATAGGAATTCACTCCTTAAGAGCTGTAGACCCAAATGATATTATCAGTGTTGGCAAGAATTACAACAACGATTTGCCTTTTCACATCCATGTGTCTGAACAGTTGAAAGAAATTGAGGATTGCATGGCATTTCACGGAAAACGTCCTGTGGAATGGCTTTTAGACAACTGCTCAATGACCGAAAATTTCCATTTGGTACATGCCACACATTTAAACGATCATGAAGTTGCCGGCATTGCCCAAACAAAAGCCAATGTAGTGCTTTGCCCTTCCACAGAAGGTAATTTAGGAGATGGTCTTTTCCGATTCAACGATTTTAAAAATTTGAATGGTCAATGGAGTATTGGTACCGACAGCCACGTAGGATTGAATCCCTTTGAGGAACTTCGTATTTTAGACTATGGACAACGTTTAACCACCCATAAACGCAATACCTATTTCCAACCAAACGCCGGAGACAGCGGATTTAATGCTATTGAAATGGCTTGGAAAGCTGGTAAAAGAGCCATGGGAGAACATCTAGACAACTTTTTTAAAGTAGGACAATCTTTTGATGCGGTAGTTATGGATGTAAAATCACCATTAGTTGCCACGGCTTCTACAAAACACCTGTGCAATACCTTTGTGTACACGACTGATGCATCGAATATTTTGGGAACGATCATCAATGGAAAATGGGTTGCAAAACAAGGTATTCATAACAATTTAGAAGCCATTTCATCTAGATTTGTCAACACCATGAAGGAACTTGGTTCGAGAATATAATTAACTATTTCTTGACCAAAAGTTGAGACTGCTTATTTGATTTAGGAAACATTAGCACATAGACACCCACACTCAATTCGGAAATATCAATAAAAGGTTGTTGTAATTCCAACTCCCCTTTTTGAAGTACTTGCCCCATCATATCTACAATTTGAAATGTGATGGGGTAATTATTTTCCAACCCCATGACTTCTACTTTAGACGTTCCCGGATTAGGCACAATCTCCAAATTGTTTTTCACATTAGGGCTTTCCAAACCCAAAGTTGAATTTTCTAAGTAAGGAGTAAGATCCAGTGAATGTAACTGTGGATCAATTCCCAAAATGGCCACCTGCTCGTTGGTGATATAATAATTCAAGCCATTTGAAGTTGCGATGCCCTCCACCTGATGTAAAAATAAACTCAATTCCAACTTACGCTTATTCCCTCCAAAAAAGTCATCCTCATCAAAATCATACAACAAAAACAGAAAAGGCATGACCAAATTGGTATAACCTGAAAGCACAATTATGTCCTCATAGATTTCTGCCCCGGTTATCATACCTTCCACATCGTAGCTATCCTCCAACTGGGCCACATAGGTCCCCGGAGTTTTGGGCAATTTATAAAGCTTGGTTCTATTACTCACCCATTCCTTGGTAAACAAAAAAAGATAATCACCATACACAATTAAGGCCTCGCAATCGTAGTCGGTGTTATTAACTTCTTGCGAGGTAAAATCAGTTTGGTCTACATAGGAGAAATTAATAAAATCCAATTGAGGAACCTCTCGTAACATAGTAGCTTTTTCTATCCTAATAATTCTAAGGTCCGTGCGATTTCCATGGAGATTGTTACCAAAATCCCCCAAATACACATAACTTTCATCCTGCGCGATATCTTCCCAATCGACATTCTCAACATAATTTAACGCGACACTTGATAAGAGATGGCCGTTTGCGGGGTTTATTTGATACAAATTGGAATCTGAGCTGTCATTATGGGTCCATAAGGAATTCATCCAATATATCAACCCTGAGGTTTCCCTCATGGACTCATCTAACGAAACACTACTTGCGGGGTTCACAATAGTGGTATCATAGGTACAACTGCCATCATTTTGTGTGGCTTCAGGATTGTAATTATTAGCTAAGGGATCCGTGCAACCTGTTTGCCCAAACACCTCTCCAAACCACAAAAAAACAAATGCTATTTTAATCAACCCCTTTAACCCCATAACGCACGCCATCAAACAAAGAACCCTAAAGTTATTGATTTTAAATGTTTCACAAACTCACAAATCTTTCATTTACAACGGAAATTGTTAACAATTGCCCTTTACATTTGTCTCTATGTTCAAACAAAAACTATATCTTTCAGGAACTGAAAAAATTCAACTTAATGAATACGAATAAAAGGAATCGTGTATATATCGCGACCAGTTTAGATGGCTATATTGCAGATAAGAACGGAGGAATAGAATGGCTGGAAAATGTTCCAAACCCTGAGAATGACGATATGGGCTATGAAGCCTTTATGACCGAGACAGATGCCATAATTATGGGACGCAACACCTTTGAAACCGTTTGCAGTTTTGACATTCCTTGGCCCTATAAAATACCTGTATTTGTATTAAGCAATACCTTAAACTCAATTCCCAATCCTTACCAAGAACACGTTCAATTGCTAAGAGGCAAAGTAAAGGAGGCATTAAAGCAACTTCATGGAAAGGGTATAAACAGTCTTTACATTGATGGGGGCAAACTCATCCAAAGTTTTTTAAAAGAGGATTTAATCGATGAACTTATCATTACCACCATCCCCATTTTATTGGGAGAAGGCATCCCTTTATTTTCGAATCTTGACAAGCCATTACAATTTGAATGCCTAAGCTCTAAAAAATTCACCAATAGCCTCTCTCAGAATCACTATATAAGGCTTAGATAGGAGGTTTCAATAAAATTGATAAAACAGAAATGCCCCATAAATGCGTAACCTTTTTAACCTTTCTACATCTCATTATAAAAGCATCATGAAACACAACATTTCTATAATCCTATTTTCTTTTGTTTTTGTATTTGGAATGATTTCCTGTGACAATAATGATGATGACAATTCTGCAACACCTTCAAATTGCGACCAAGAAGCGGTCATCAGCTCTGAAGAGTATGTAAGTGCACCCGCCGATCCATTGTTCATTCATAGTATGGAAATTGACGATGATTGTCTGCTCATTAGTTTTAGTGCAAGCGGCTGTGATGGCAATACATGGGAACTAAAGCTTGTTGATTCCGGTGCCATCCTAGAATCCAATCCCCCTCAACGAAATCTTAGACTTTCACTACAAAACCTAGAGGTATGCGATGCGGTCATTTCAAAAACACTATCTTTTGACATCTCGGAGCTTCAAGTGCAAGGAGACCAAGTGCGACTTAACATTGTAAATTCTGGAGAAGGGATTCTGTACATGTATTGAGAAATACAAAAAAAGCTACGCCTCAACTTTGAAAGACTCCAAAAAAGGAATTAAATCCTGAGGCCCTTCCATATATTCGATATTTTCATTTAAACCTTTAATCTGCACCTCGGTAATGGCCGGTCCTCCGGAAACCACCAAGGGCAAATCGCTAATATCCAAAATGGTTTTAATGCTATTTTCTGTTCGCTCAAGATCGTTAGACGTATAGATGGTCAACAACAATTCAGGCTCTACAGCCTTAATAACCTTTCTCAGGTTTTCATAGGGTACACTTTGACCCAAATAGCACACATTCCACCCAGAACTCTTGGCAATATAATACGCCAAAAGCAAGGCTATTTCATGAAATTCACCTTCCGACAGGAACAATACGGCCTTTGGGGCATTTTCGGTACTTGGAGCCAACAACTCTATGGAATGGAAGATTTTCCTACGAATTAAATTTGATATGAAATGTTCCTGGGCCGGCATCACTTTATTGCTTCCCCAAAGAACCCCAACCTGTCTCAGAAAAGGATAGATTAATTGGGTTATGGTTGAGAGCAACCCAGATTTGATAATTTCTGATTTGAAAATTTTATCAAATTCCAATTCATCAAAATTGATCATGGCTACAATTAAAGCATTGATCTCATCTTCTTTGGCTCCTGAAGCCATAATTTGAGAGACCGCATCGTAGATGGCTTCCTGAGACATTTTATCTATTTGCGAAATTCTATATCCGTTTCGATTTAAAATTCCAATATTCAAAAGTGCCTTGAGTTGTTCTTCGGTATAATAGCGAATATTTGTCTCGGTACGCAAGGGAGTCAAAAAATTATATCTGCTCTCCCATTTTCGTAAAGTATGCGATTTAATCCCTGTAATTGACACAACTTGTGCCATAGTATAACTCCCCATTTCAAGTAATTTATGTAACAAACTTAATCAAAAATTACGGAAAAATAGCGAAACATCCTAAAAATCACATTTATAAATTGTCAAACTTATGAATATTTAAAGTTGGACAATTAAAATATTTTTTTATATATTTGTATAAGTTAATTCAATTTAATGTTAGACATGAAAAAGTTATTTCAATTTGCAACACTTATTTTCTTAGTGGTCTTCAATACCTCCTGTAGCGATGATGATGACTCCAACGACATCCCCATGGGACCCACACTAAATATAGTTCAAACCGCAGCTGCCAATGATGATTTGAGCAGTTTGGTTTCAGCACTTACAGTGGCCGACCAAAATGCTGACTCTGATTTAATTGGAGCCTTGAGTGGCGATGGCCCTTTTACGGTTTTCGCTCCTACCAATGCTGCCTTCTCAAATCTATTAACAGAGTTGGACAATTTTAATTCCTTGTCTGATTTTGACACTGAAGAAGAACGAGCACTACTAGGAACAATCCTACAATATCATGTGATTGCTGGTACAGCCGCCATGTCTTCCGATTTATCGGATGGACAAACAATTACTACACTTCAAGGGGAAAATATCACTGTGAATATTGATGGAGGCGTCTCTATTAGTGATGCCACTTCCTTAGACGCAAACGTTACCTTAGCGAATGTGGAAGCTACCAATGGTGTGATCCATATCGTTGATAAAGTTTTACTTCCTCAGGAAATAATCGATGCTATTAATGAAGAAACTTTGGTGGACATCGTAGTAGGCACCGAAAGCCTATCCATCTTGGAGGATGTAGTCGTCAAAGTAGATTTGGTTGAAACCCTAAATGGTGATGGTCCTTTTACCGTTTTCGCTCCTACCAATGATGCTTTCGTGGCCCTTTTGGAGGCGCTTGGAGACGATTATAATAGCCTGGACGATTTTGACACCGATGAAGAAATTGATCTTTTAAGAAACATTGTACTATACCATGTTTTAGCAGCCAATGTGCTTTCCACAGATTTATCTGAAACCACGGTTGAAACCGCATTTGCAGGCAACTCACTAGATATTATTCCTTCAGGGGGCACCTATGTTATAGGGGACGCTTCTGATGTTAATGCCAACATTACAGCAGTAGACATAACCGCTTCCAATGGTGTTGCCCATACCATCGATAAAGTTTTGCTTCCTCAAGCTGCTATAGATTTTGTAAATAGTTTGAATACTCCAAATATTGTAGAGATTGCCTCTGGAGAAGAAAATCTAAGCTTGTTGGTAGCGGCCTTAGTTCAAGCGGACGCAGGACTGGTAGACCTCTTACAAACCGATGGACCATTTACGGTCTTCGCTCCTACCAATGATGCCTTTGCTGATTTATTGGATGCATTAGGTCCAGATTACAATAGCCTGGAGGATTTCGATACGGAAGAAGAAAAAGCACTTTTAACCAGTGTCCTCACCTATCATGTGGTTGCTGGTGCAGCAGTCTATTCTACAGATTTGGCAGATGGCCAAATGGTTGAAACTGCCCAAGGCGGTATGTTAACTGTAGATTTGGATGGAGGTGTATTTATTATAGATGAAACCGGAGCTTCGGCCTCCGTAACAACGGCAGATATTACGGCTAGCAATGGTGTGATACACATTGTTGACAAAGTACTATTGCCTAATTAATATTGGGCGTACTCATGATGTACGTTTTTAGGTTGATTGGTTAGTTGGTTGTAAACCGGTAATCCATAAAAGGTTACCGGTTTTCTATGTAACAAAAAAACTGTAACTTTAGTAAGATGGGCAAGAAAAAAATAATCATTATAGGCTCTGGGTTTTCATCCCTCTCCGCTAGCTGTTACTTGGCTCAAGCAGGATTTGATGTTACCATACTAGAGAAAAACAACACGGTTGGTGGACGCGCACGACAACTACAACGTGATGGTTTTACTTTTGATATTGGACCAACCTTCTACTGGATGCCAGATGTTTTTGAACGTTTTTTTAAAGATTTCAATACTGAACCTTCGAAATACTACAGTTTAAAACAATTGGATCCAGCCTACCAGATATACTTTGGAAAAAATGAGTCGATCACCATATCAGGGGATTTCGAAACTATTAAAAGTACTTTTGAAAATATCGAACCCAACAGTAGTGATGCCCTACAAAAGTTCATCAACAAATCCGAAGACAATTACAATCTCGCCATTAAAGATTTAGTATACCAACCAGGTGAATCTGTCACAGAGATTGTCACCCTAAAAACCATTACAAAACTTAATAGGTTCACCACAAGCATTAAAAAGGAGATTTCCCATTATGTAAAACATGAAAAGCTACAGCAAATATTGGAATTCCCTGTCCTTTTTTTAGGAGCCAAACCAAGCAACACGCCTTCTTTCTACAACTTTATGAATTATGCCGATTTTAAATTGGGGACCTGGCACCCTAAAGGCGGCATGTATATGGTGGTGACTGCTCTAAAAGATCTAGCACAAAGTTTAGGGGTAACCATACAAACCAATAGCCCCGTAGAAAGTATAAACATTGAAAAGAATGCTGTGACCTCTGTAAAAACAGACTCCAATGAATATGCTTGCGACATTCTATTAAGTGGTGCCGATTACCACCACACTGAAACTTTGCTTCCAAAACAATACAGACAGTATTCTGAAGCCTATTGGAACAAAAAAACATTCGCCCCTTCAGCGCTTTTATTTTATGTTGGTTTCGACAAAAAACTGAAGAACGTATCACACCATACACTTTGTTTTGACAGCGATTTTGAAATCCACGCCAAAACCATTTATAATACAAAGGAATGGCCAGACAATCCATTATTTTATGCCAGTTTCCCTAGTATCACAGATGCTTCAGCAGCCCCAAAAGGCAATGAAGCCGGTATTTTCTTAATTCCACTAGCACCAGATTTGGAGGACAATGAACAGATTAGAAATCATTACTTCCAACAAATTATAGAGCGCTTGGAACACCTAACGGACCAGCCACTTTTTGACCACATCCTTTTTAAGGAATCCTACTGCATCAACAATTTTAAAGAGGATTATAATGCTTACAAAGGAAATGCTTATGGTTTGGCAAACACCCTAATGCAAACCCATGTATTACGCCCTAAACTTAAAAGCAAAAAAGTAAACAACCTTTATTTCTGCGGACAGCTTACTGTTCCAGGCCCCGGAGTACCTCCATCTCTTATCTCAGGAAAAATTGTTAGCGAACTCATTCAAAAACACACCAAACAATGAAAGCACTATTTGATACTTCCAGCCTTAAATGCAGCAAAATTGTAACCCAGGAATACAGCACGTCCTTTTCCATGGGTATTAAACTATTTGCCCCTTCCATTAGGCCCGCCATTTATGCCATCTACGGATTTGTGCGCTATGCTGATGAAATTGTGGATTCTTTCCACGACTACGAACAAGAAGTTTTATTTGAAGAGTTCAAACAGGAGTATCAAAAATCCATTGACCGTAAAATAAGTTTAAACCCAATTTTAAACGCCTTTCAGGAAGTCGTTTGGAAATATCATCTTCACACCTATGTGGATGATTTTTTAAAACGGATGGAGATGGATTTAAAAATTAAGGATTACAGCTCCAAAGAAGCCTATGAAAATTACATTTACGGGTCTGCCGACGTCGTTGGACTTATGTGTTTAAGGGTCTTTACCAATAATGATGAAGATATGTTCCAACTTTTAAAAACCCCAGCACAGTATTTAGGTTCGGCATTCCAAAAAGTTAATTTCCTCAGAGATTTCAAGGACGACACGGAAATACTTGGCCGCTCCTACTTTCCCAATGTGAATAACAATTCGTTATCTGAACCTAACAAAAAAGATATTATTGAGGATATTGAAAATGATTTTCGAGAAGCCTACAAAGGCATTGTCCTTTTACCCCTAGAAAGCAGATTAGGCGTCTATCTAGCCTATAAATATTATCTAAATCTGTTGAAAAAACTAAAAAGACTGGATCATAAACGCATATTAAATGAGCGCATTAGAATCTCGAACCCCTTAAAAATTCTTATCTTAACAAAGGCTTACATAAGATATAAACTGAATTTTATTTAAAAAAAACCTATAGACATGGAAATTCTATTGTACATAGCAATTACCGTCCTCACTTTCTCCATTATGGAATTGGTTACTTGGTTTACCCACAAATATATCATGCACGGTTTTTTATGGTATCTGCATGAGGACCACCACCAGCCAAAATACCCCCATGTATTTGAGAAAAACGACACCTTTTTCATCATTTTTGCCATCCCTAGTATAGCGCTATTTTATTTTGGAGCTGTCCCAAAATTAAACTTTATGTTCTTTATTGGACTGGGTATCTTTTTCTACGGAATTGCCTATTTTCTAATCCACGATGTTTTGATCCACCAACGCTTCAAATGGTTTAAAAATGTGAAGAACAAATACCTCATAGGGTTAAGGAAAGCACATAAAGTGCATCACAAACATTTGAACAAAGAAGACGGTGAATGCTTCGGGATGCTGTGGGTGCCTAAAAAGTTTCACAAACAGTTCAAAGCATAATGAGGCCATACACCTATCTACTTGTAAATTTTGCCTGTATCCTCATTCCTGTTATTGCTAGCTTCTATAAGAAATATCCGTTTTGTAAAGATTGGAAAGCCTTTTTTAAAGGCAATTTGATTGTTACCCTTTTATTTTTAATCTGGGATTGGTATTTCACCAATATTGGCGTCTGGGGATTTAATGGCGACTATTTATTAAACATTTATATTGCCGATTTACCCATCGAAGAAATTTTGTTTTTTATCTGTATTCCCTTTGCCTGTGTGTTTACTTATTTTGCCCTAAACTCACTTATAACAAATAATCCTTTAAACAATATTCAGTCGAAAATTACAATAATTCTAATAGCCGTTTTTACGATTGTATCAGTTTTAAATTTCAATAAACTTTACACGCTAAGTGCCTTCGGACTTTGCGCCATGTATTTACTCTACCTAAAACTCAGGAAAGTCAACCTAGCTTTTCACTACCTTACCTACCTATGTATATTTCCGTTCTTTTTAGCCAGCAATGGTATTCTTACAGGCTCTTTGTTGGAAGCCCCCATTGTTTGGTACAACAACAGTGAAAACCTTGGCATTAGAATCGCCACCATCCCCATTGAGGATAGCGTTTATGGTATGTTACTTATTTTTTTAAATATTGAATGCTATAGGTATTTCAAAACCAAAAACATTCAAAATACCGAAAAAGCCTTTATTTGATAATTGATTTTACAGCATTGAAATCAAGTCCACCGTAATTTCCAGAACTCATTAACAACAAAGCCTTATTGCTAAAGTCCTGTGAAAACAAATAGTCTTTAAACGCTTCCGGATCGGTATAGATAATAAGGTCGTCCCTTTCAAAAGCCTCAGCAATCTGTTGATGTGTCACTTCCTCCAATTGCTTAATCTTTACAGCATGCGGAGAATAAAACACCACAGCCTCATCGGCAGCATCTAGTGCGCCTTTGTATTCCTTTAAAAATTCGGCATTCAAACTACTATAAGTATGTAATTCCAAACAAGCCACTACAGATTTATCGTGGTATTGCTCTTTCATAGCCGTTGTCGTCGCAGACACTTTACTCGGAGAATGTGCAAAATCCTTGTAGGCAACCGAGCTCTTACCTACCGCAATTTTTTCCAAGCGCTTGCTAGCACCTTTAAAGGTTGCAATGGCTTCGTAAAAATCATCTTCATCAACGCCCATATGTTGGCAAATCCATTTGGCCCCAGCAACATTGTTCAAATTATGCTTTCCAAATACTTCAATTGGAAGTGGTCCTTCTGGTGTTTCCAACAGAGTTTCCCCGTCTTCAACAGTATACTTTGGCGTGTAGTAAGGTAATTTTCGGATTGTATTCTCACTAGCTTCCACCACACCTTTCAACGCTTCATCTTCGGCATTGTAGGTAATACTGCCCCCCTTCACAATACTGTCAACAAAAATTTTGAACTGCTCCACATAATTCTCATAAGTTGGGAACACATTGATATGATCCCAAGCAATCCCGCTCAACAAAGCTATGTTAGGTTGATACAAGTGAAACTTTGGCCGACGGTCTATTGGGGAACTTAAATATTCGTCACCTTCCAAAACAATAAAATCGTTATCCTCAGTCAGTTTTACCATCACATCAAAACCTTCCAATTGGGCGCCCACCATAAAATCCACATCAATATCATGATAATTCATGACATGTAAAATCATGGAAGTAATCGTTGTTTTCCCATGACTTCCGCCAATAACAACACGCGTTTTATGCTTGGATTGTTCGTACAAAAATTCAGGATAGCTATAGATTTTCAATCCTAATTCCTGAGCTTTTAAAAGTTCAGGATTATCGGCTTTGGCATGCATTCCCAACACCACAGCATCTAAATCAGTAGTGATTTTTTCAGGAAACCATCCAAAGGCTTTTGGCAACAAGCCTTTATGTTCCAACCTCGATTTGGAAGGATCAAAAATTTCATCATCACTTCCGGTTACCTGATATCCTTTATTGTGTAATGCGATGGCTAGGTTGTGCATTGCTGCCCCGCCAATAGCTATAAAATGTACGTTCATAACATAGGTTTGTAAGTGTTCAAATATAAGGATTGCTGTTGTAAGGTCGAAGTTTCCTCACATAAGATTTGCTTGCAGTATTTGCATTCACATTTTTTGCTCCACTTCCTTAATTTCCATCAATAGTCCTTCACTTGGATATTTAGCGTAAGCTTCCTGTAAATTCTTCAAAGCCTTTTGCAATTCACCTTGAGCCATATAAAATTCAATGAGCTTCTTATAACAGGTTAGCGACCCTCCAACCTTTAAAGCCTTTTGATAATAGGTTTCGGCCAGCCTAAAGTTTTCTTTATTGTAATACACGAGGCCTTTAGCTAGATAACCATCCACCAACGAAAGTTTTTCCAACTGATTGGCGTATTGCATAGCATTGTCAAAGCCTCCTCCCAAAATCACGGGAAGCTTCACATATAGTTCGACCAAGGCCCACCTAGTATCAATATGAGCCGGATCTAAACTCGCCGCTTTCAAGAAAGCCTCCTCCATATCCCCTATAATGCCTAGCGCCCTTATTTTATTAATGCTTAAAGCTTTCATAGCCATGGCACCACCATATTTGTATTGATAATTAGCGACATTAGGCTGTCTTGCCACCAGTTTTTTGTATTCAACAATTGCTTTATCCCATTCCTTTTGATGTCCATAAACATCTCCCAATAACTCAACCGCTTCCAAGTTGTTAGAATCCTCCACATGGGGCCGCAACAACACCTCTGCCCGAGTGTATTCTTCTTCCTCGACTAATGTCTGGACTAAAGTTAAATTCAGTTGGCCATGGCCTAAAATTGGTAAGAATATGACAAAAAACAACCAACGCATAAATCTGTTTTATGTATAAATTTACAGTATTTAAAATATTGAATACTTCCTCTTTTTACAAAGATGCGTATATTTCGGCAGTCAATAGCATTTCCTCAAGATGAGATTTGAATTAAAATGGCCCTTAGTGCTCTTTACATTTTCAATTCTGCTGTTTTCATGTAAAACAGCTCAACAAACCTCCCCCGTTAATTCGATTGAAACCCAAGAACCACCAAAACTTTTGTTCTTGAATTACCATATAAAAAAAGAGGATCAAGAATATCAAGTAGCACTCATCAATACCATTATTACTGAAGGTAAACTTAAAAAATCAAATACTTCGATAGCAAAGCCTGGAGATATTGAATGTCAATTACTTTCCCAAGACAACACCGTATTGAACCAATCAATAATAAAACATCCTTTTACAAAACGATTTGAAACAATGGCAGAGGATGGCTCACTAAAAAGCAAACTTATTGAATTTCAAGAAATCGACCTTCCTATAAAAATGCAATATCATCCCAATACAAAATATATAATTCTATATTTGATCACTGAAACCAACCAAAAAATTGAATTGACTACCAATCGCTTATGAAACAACCATTAGCCCTTATTGTTTTATTTTTTATTTCCAACATCGTCCATTCTCAAGTGTTTGAAGTGGACACCATCAAATACTCAGGAACCAATACTAGCAGAATAAATTTTGTAGTTATGGGCGATGGGTATACTGGCGAAGAACAGGACCAATTTATAACCGATGTCACTAATTTTTCCAATTTCTTATTCTCGCAATCTCCCTTTTTGGAATACGAAGATTACTTTAATCTCTATGCCATCAAGGTAATCTCTAACGAAAGTGGAGCTTCACATCCAGGAAACGCTCCAGACGAACCATCAACAGCAGTACCCATAACAATTATAGACAACTACTTTGGTTCTTCATTTGACAATTACAATATCCATAGACTGCTTTACACTCCAAACAGTGCTTTAATTGCAACCGTATTAGCAACAAATGTTCCTGAATATGATGAAGGCATCGTATTGGTAAATACGCCGTATTATGGTGGCAGCGGAGGAGATTTCGCGATTTGCTCTACAGGAATAGCCGCTACCGAAATAGCGATTCACGAGTTAGGCCATACCTTTGCCGACCTAAAAGACGAATACTATGCTGGAGACGTTTATTTTGGAGAAGCATACAACATGACCCAAGAAAACAATCCAGAGCTTATCAAATGGAAAAATTGGTTTAACACCAACAATATTGGAGCTTATTCTTATGGAACTTCGGGCTTATCTGCCACGTGGTACAAACCTCATCAATCCTGTAAAATGCAATACCTAGGAGAAGATTTTTGTTCGGTGTGCACCGAGGCAATTATAGAAAAAATACATAGCTTGATATCTCCTATTGCTTCCTTCACCCCTGAAAACAATGCTGTTGGAAATCCTGAATTTCCTTTACAATTTCAATTGTACACAATTAACCCAGAGCCTAACTCACTTCAGATTTCATGGAATTTCAATGGTTCAGATATGGAAACAGAAGGTAACTCAATCAGTCTTTACCAAGAGAATTTAGCTTCTGGAAGCAACACATTGACCGCCATCGTTACTGATGGTTCCTCCCTGGTTAATGTTGACAACCACGAGACCCTACACGTGTACAGTGTCACATGGACCATAGACTACACACTATCCAACGGCTCAATTTCCAGTAAGCAAAATGCCTTGAACATTTCGCTATTTCCAAATCCATCCTCTAACATTGTAAACATCACTTTTAAAAGTGAGCTAAATCAAAATCTTTCCGTGGAAATTAGTGATTTAAACGGAAAGCAAATCCTCTCTACCCAATTGAACAACGGAACAAGCACAACTATTGATATCGGCCAATTTGAAAGTGGCTTATACCTAGCTAATTTTTATGCTAACAATGTTCTAATGGCAACCAAAAAAGTCATTAAAAATTAACAAAAAGTAAGCCCGCTTTAGCGGGCTCTTTTTTATTTACTTGGCGGCATCGACGGCCTCACTTCTATTTTACTAGGCAATGTCCTAGGATTCATTTTAACTAAATCCACAACCAACTCGCCAATATCCTCGCTCTGTATTTTCCAGGCATCACTATCATCAGGCACATGGTTATTAAAATACGTAGCCACAGACCCAGGCATAATCGTACTTACTTTTATTCCATGTTGTCTTAAATCAAGCATCACGGCTTGCGTAAATCCTGTGACTCCAAATTTACTGGCATTATAAGCCGAACCATTCGCAAAAAAATTGGTTCCTGCCAAACTGGATATGGTTATAAAATACCCATTTGATTTTTTCAAAGCTTCAACCCCTGCCTTAATGGTATAAAACACTCCGGTTAGGTTGGTATCAATAGTATCCTGCCACTGTTCTGCACTTAAATTTTCAATAGACTCAAAATGCCCTACGCCGGCATTTGCCACCAAAATGTCCAATTGACCAAACTCACTTATGACATCAGCCACTGCTTCCCTTAAACTTTCAAGATCTTTGACATCTCCTTTCACACCAATAGCTTTGGCTTTGGTAGTTTTATGCGCATTCAACACCCCTGCTGCTTCATGTGCCGTAGCACTACTTCTACTAGTGATTGCCACATTTACACCTTGTTCCATTAACGATTGGGCAATGCCATAACCTATTCCCTTGGTCCCCCCTGTAATTAAGGCCACTTTATGTTCTAATGTTTCCATAATTTTAGTTTCAATTTCTATTTATCTAACTATTTAATTCAATGTTATTTCTTTGTTGGAGGATAGCCCTTTAAAATTTCAGTTGCGATTGCATTGAATTTCTCTTCTTTGGCTTCAGGAGCGTCATCTTGATAAAAGGAATCCTCACTTATCGCCTGCCAAAACAAGCCTCCTCCTTGCGGATCCACAAAATCTACTTGAATCTGCCTATTTAAGGTAGATTGGCCAACTGGAATCCCAACAGAAATCCCACCTCCCATGTTTCTGCCGCTACCACCAATACCTACACCAACGGAACTTTGACTGCCCACGTTATAGGCATTACTTTGCACATTTATTAAAAAATCTGGAGTATCGGACAGTACCATGCCTTTAGCAGCCATAGCAGAATCCAAGGCATCCAAAAACCGATTGGCATCCAATTCACTCATCCCAATATTTAAATCCTGAAAGTAGTTGTAGGTTTTATACTTGGAAAAATCAGTGTTCCTATCATAATCATAATTAACCCTAACGGGGGCACAAGCCATCAGGGCAAAAAAAGTAAGGCAGATAAAGGCAGAAAAACGGTTCTTCATTTTTCTTATAAAGATACAAAAAGTGAAATGTAAATTTTGACACCTATTATACTAATTAACTGACAACAGGATGAGCTCACAACAGAATTTGCCGACAAACAAAAAAGGCCTGAAAAATGAAACTTTTCAAGCCTTTTATATTTTAAATATAGACGTCTTTATGGATTAAGCATTTTCCATAGCTTGTCTTTAAGTTCGGTAATACCCTGTTGGGCCACAGAGGAAATAAACATATACGGAATTGGCAAACTCTTATCAAGCTCGGCTTTCAAATCAGCTTTCAGTTCATCATCCAACATATCGCATTTTGAGATGGCTACCATACGTTCCTTATCCAACATTTCAGGATTGTAACGTCTTAACTCGTCCAACAAAATATTGTATTGCTCCAAAATATCATTGGCATCGGCTGGAACTAAAAACAGTAAAATAGAATTTCGCTCGATGTGACGTAAAAAATAATGTCCCAACCCTTTCCCTTCGGCAGCACCTTCAATAATCCCAGGAATATCAGCCATTACAAAGGTTTGGAAATCGCGATATTTCACAATTCCCAAGTTGGGCTTTAACGTGGTAAATTCGTAATCGGCTATTTTAGGTTTAGCTGAAGTAATCACAGACAACAAAGTAGATTTCCCTGCATTTGGAAATCCAACCAAACCAACATCTGCCAATACCTTTAATTCAAGAGTGACATCTTTTTCTTCAAGAGGCATTCCTGGTTGCGCGTAGCGAGGTGTTTGGTTTGTTGCCGACTTGAAATGCCAGTTTCCACGACCTCCCATACCACCTTCGGCCAAGATTCTTTCTTCTTGGTCCTCGGTGATTTCAAATAGAATTTTATTGGTTTCTGTATCCCGTATAACCGTTCCCAAAGGCACATCGATGTACATATCCTCACCATCGGCACCGGTACTTCTGGCCTTACTTCCGTTTTCCCCATGTCCGGCACGGACATGTCGTTTAAACTTTAGGTGAAGTAATGTCCAAAGGTTACTATTCCCTCTAATAATGACATGGCCTCCACGACCACCGTCGCCCCCATCGGGACCACCTTTGGCAATGTACTTTTCACGATGTAAATGAGCAGACCCTTGGCCTCCCTTACCAGAAGACACATGGATTTTTACATAATCTACAAAATTTCCTTCCGTCATATTATTCCTTGTATATAAAGGTCTGTGTTTTAATATCTAAATAGCTACTTAAGATAAACGCTTGGATCTTCCAATAGCGAAATACAAAATAGAACCTATGAAAGGGGCAAATATTACTATAAGAATCCAAAGCATTTTTTCATTTCCATTGAACCTATTTTTCAAAAGACTGATAAGAGCCAATATCGGTAAAAAAACAGCTATTATTAGAGCTATCTGCAACACTCCAAAAGACCCTGAGTTTAAGTGAATAGTCTCCATTACAGCTTGTCAATTACCGTACTTAACCTCTCGGTAATCTCTTCGATACTTCCAACACCGTCCACTCCAAAATATTTGTTTTGAGCTGAATAGTAATCTTTCAAAATTGCTGTTTTATTGTAGTACTCCACAATTCGGTTTCTAATGATGCTCTCATCGGCATCATCAGCTCTTCCACTAGTCTTTCCGCGTTCCAACAAACGCTCAACCAATACCTCATCGTCAACTTCCAAAGCAATCATAGCATTGATTTGAGAATCTTTGCTATCCATTAATTTATCCAAAGCTTCGGCTTGTGCATTGGTACGTGGAAATCCGTCGAAAAGGAATCCATTGGCATCGGCATTCTTTTCAACTTCAGCATTCAACATGTCTATTGTAACCTGGTCTGGAACCAATTCACCTTTGTCGATGTAGGACTTGGCCAACATCCCCAAGGCTGTTTTATTCTTAATATTGTATCGAAACACATCTCCTGTGGAGATGTGTACCAAATTGTATTTCCCTTTTAAAAATTCTGCTTGCGTTCCTTTTCCGGCCCCTGGAGGTCCAAATAGCACCAAGTTTGTCATGTGTTGTGTGGTTTTTAATTGGTATATGGTAGGCAGGTCCCTCCCCAATCCATTGTAATCCAATCCGTAGCCTACAATAAATTTATCGGGAATTTCCAAACCTACATAATGAAGTTTAAAATCTCTTTTGTACGCCTCCGGTTTAAAGAACAAGGTGGCAATGATCAGCTGCTTCACATTTTCATTTTTAAAGATCCTGTGCACCTCTGCCAATGTCCTTCCGGAATCAATAATGTCTTCCAAAATTACAACCGTACGCCCTGTCAAATCCTGGGTAAGGCCAATCAACCTCTGGATATCCTCGGAAGACTTCAAGCCTTCGTAGGATGCCAGTTTAATAAAGGTTACCTCACATGGTTTGGGGTATTTTTTAACAAAATCGCTCACAAACATGAACGATCCGTTTAAAATCCCAACAAACACGGGCACCTCATCCTTCAAATCTTCAGAAATTTGGTCCACCATACGCTGTACGGTCCCTTCCAATTCTTGTTCTGAAACAAACGGTTTAAAGTGTAAGTCGTGAAGTTTAATCACTTGTATTTAATTTTAGAAAGGCAAAGATAATCATTTGAGTAAGGATTTACGAATTCTCCTTTAGATTGTTTTGTTTTTTAGTTTTTTCACAGGGTTTTGATTTGTACTTTTGTAGCCTCATTATAAGATTAAAGTATAACTAAAACAACTCCCTTTTTTCTGGGAAATACATATGAATTTATTCTCTTCTGACTTTAAACTAGGTATTCTTGGTGGTGGGCAATTGGGCAAAATGATGCTCTATGACACCAGAAAGTTCGACATTGCCACCTACGTCCTTGATCCAAGTAACGAAGCGCCTTGTAAAATTGCCTGCAACCAATTCCAACAAGGGGATTTAATGGATTTTGATACCGTTTATAACTTCGGCAAGCAGGTAGATGTGCTTACCTTTGAAATTGAAAACGTTAATGTAGATGCGCTTGAAGCCTTGGAAAAAGAAGGGATTAAGGTATATCCTGCTTCCAAAACCTTGAGAAGCATTCAAAATAAAGCCACTCAAAAACTCTTCTATAGAGACCACAACATCCCAACCGCCGATTTTAACCGATTTGCCTATACTTCAGAAATCGAGGAAGCCATCCACAACGGAGGTCTTACTCTACCATTTGTTTGGAAAAGTGCCCAATTTGGATATGACGGGAATGGTGTAAAGATTGTTCGAGAACTATCCGATTTGGAAGAACTGCCAAATGTTGAGTGTATTGCAGAAACTATGGTGCCATTTAAAAATGAATTGGCAGTTACCGTGGCAAGAACTCCAGACGGAGAAATGAAAGTGTATCCAGTAGTAGAAATGGAATTTCACCCAGAGGCCAACCAAGTAGAGTATGTTATCTGTCCTGCAAGGATAGACGATAAAGTAGCCGAAAAAGCTAAGGCAGTAGCCTTAAAAGTATCGGAGGCCTTTCAGCATGTAGGGCTATTGGCGGTAGAGATGTTCCAAACAAAAGATGACGAAATTTTGGTGAACGAAGTAGCTCCAAGACCTCACAATTCTGGTCACCAAACCATTGAGGCTAGCTACACCTCGCAATTTGAACAACACCTAAGAGCCATTTTAAATTTACCTTTAGGAAACACCGACAACAAAGTTGGCGGAATTATGGTTAATTTAGTAGGTGCCGAAGGTCATACAGGAAATGTGGTTTACCAGAACATTGAAGCCATTATGAAATTGGATGGGGTAACCCCGCACATCTACGGTAAAAAACAAACCCGACCATTTAGAAAAATGGGACACGTGACCATTGTGAATGAAGACATCAATGAAGCAAGAAGGGTTGCCGAACAAGTAAAAAGTACAATAAAAGTAATAAGCGAATAAGATATGAGTAAAGTAGGAATCATCATGGGAAGTAAAAGTGACCTGCCGGTAATGCAGGACGCTATTGATATTTTAAAAGGATTCGACATTGAAGTTGAAGTGGATATCGTGTCGGCTCACCGTACACCAGAAAAATTGTTCGACTATGGCAAACATGCCCATACTAGAGGGTTTTCCGTAATTATTGCTGGAGCTGGTGGAGCTGCCCATTTACCAGGTATGATTGCTTCCTTATCGCCGCTTCCTGTTATTGGGGTTCCTGT
Organism: Mangrovimonas sp. TPBH4; assembly: GCF_001280505.1. GTDB lineage: Bacteria > Bacteroidota > Bacteroidia > Flavobacteriales > Flavobacteriaceae > Mangrovimonas_A. Next base: position 45,744 of record NZ_LBIO01000050.1, on the reverse strand, counting down.
AAAAAGCAGTAATTCTATTGACGGTTGGGATTCTGTACTTTCCATTTTACAAATGCCAGGTGGCGTACCTGTGGCTACCGTTGCCTTAAATGGTGCCAAAAATGCCGGCATCCTGGCTGCACAAATTATTGGTAGTTCCGATAAATGTGTCTTGGATAAAATTATGGTATACAAGGAAGGGCTAAAAGCTGCCGTAATAGAATCGGCCAAAAACCTTTAAATTAAAAAACCTCGACTTCCGTCGAGGTTTTAAAGCTATTAATCAATTATTTTAAGAGTCATTTCTGACGCCTTTAATGATTCGAGGACAAAAGTAGCAATATAATTCAAATACAAATCAAAAAATATCGTTAATTAATCCTAAAATTGCCCCCCTAAAGAAAAGGATTACAGCATAGGTCAAATTAATGCCTCCATATGAATATTCTCAACAAACCATTTGATACACCGTTCAATACTGCCCCATTTTCAAAACTAAAAAACGAAGATTTTCTCCCCGCTTTTAAAGAAGGAATTGCTCAGGCTAAAGCAGAGATTGAAGCCATCACAGCCAACCCTGAAGCACCAACATTTCAAAACACGGTAGAGGCTTTGGATTTTTCAGGGGAACAATTGGATCGCATTTCGAGCATTTTTTTCAACTTGAATTCTGCCGAGACCAATGACGAAATTCAAAAGATAGCGCAAGAGGTATCTCCTTTATTGTCGGAATTCAGTAATGACATCACTTTAAACGAGGACCTTTTCAAACGTATCAAGGCTGTTTATGAGATGAAAGATGAGTTGGAGTTGACCACGGAACAAAGCACCTTGTTGGATAAAAAATATAAAAGCTTTTCAAGAAACGGAGCCAATTTACCCGAGGACAAAAAGCAGCAACTAAGAGAAATTGACAAAAAATTAAGTCAGCTTAAGTTAAAGTTTGGAGAAAATGTATTGGCCGAGACCAACAACTTCGAAATGGTCATCACCAACGAAGAAGATTTGGATGGACTGCCGGAAGGAGCCAAGGAAGCTGCCAAACAATTGGCAGAATCCAAAAATGTAGAGGGCTGGATCATTACTTTGGATTACCCTAGCTACATTCCATTTATGACCTATGCCAGCAATAGGGAATTACGAAAAAAATTGGCTATTGCCTTTGGAGCCAAAGCCTTTAAAAATGATACGTTGGACAATCAGGAAAACGTTTTGCAAATTGCTAAACTTCGTTACCAACGCGCCAACCTTTTAGGTTATAAAACCCATTCTCATTTTGTTTTGGAAGAGCGTATGGCCAAAACCCCAGACAACGTCAACAAATTCCTTTACGAATTATTGGAAAAAGCCAAACCTGCAGCAGAACGTGAGTTTGCCAACCTACAAGAGTTTGCCAAAGAATTGGACGGCATTGAAGTGCTTCAAAAATGGGATTCTTCCTATTACGCTGAAAAATTGAAGCAAAAACTTTTTGATTTGGATGACGAGAAACTAAAACCGTATTTCAAATTAGAAAATGTGATTGATGGGTCTTTTACGGTGGCTAAAAAACTATATGGACTTCATTTTGAAGAAATTCATGATATTGACAAATACCACGCAGATGTTCTTACCTATAAAGTTACTAATGAACAAGGTGATTTAGTGGCCATTTTCTACGCCGACTTCTTCCCTAGACCAGGAAAAAGAAACGGTGCCTGGATGACATCTTTCAAACCACAATTTAGAAAAAATGGCACCAATGAAAGACCTCATATTTCCATTGTGTGCAATTTTACAAAACCTACAAAAAGCAAACCTTCATTATTAACCTTCAATGAAGTGACTACGTTGTTCCACGAGTTTGGACATGCCCTGCACGGCATGTTGGCCAACACCACCTACCCTAGTTTATCAGGAACCAGCGTATTCTGGGATTTTGTAGAGCTTCCGAGCCAAGTTTTGGAAAACTGGTGCTATGAAAAGGAAGCTTTGGAATTGTTTGCTAAGCACTACGAAACTGGCGAATTAATTCCAATGGAATTAGTGAATAAAATCAAGGAATCAGCTACGTTCCATGAAGGTATGCAAACCTTAAGACAATTGAGTTTTGGTCTTTTGGACATGAGCTGGCATGGTCAAGACCCTTCTCCTATAACCAATGTGAAGAAACACGAAATTGAAGCTTTTGAAGATACCAGACTCTACCCAGATGTGCCTGAGAACTGTATGAGCACTTCATTTTCGCATATTTTCCAAGGCGGCTATTCCTCCGGATATTACAGTTACAAATGGGCCGAAGTTTTAGATGCCGATGCTTTTGAATATTTTACAGAACAGGGGATCTTCAACAAGCAAGTGGCCCAAAAGTTCATGGACAACATATTATCGCAAGGCGGCACGGAAGACCCAATGACACTTTACAAGCGTTTTAGAGGGAAAGAACCACAACCCGAAGCCCTTTTGAGAAGAGCCGGCTTGATAGAGAAGGAATAACAATTCAAACATAAACAAGGTGCATGGCCATATTCATTCCAGCGATTTACAATTGGAAATGAATATGGTCATCATGTCTTACAGCCTGACAGCCGTGAAATCTGATTTTTTTATCCTACATTTGAAGAAGAAACAGATGTAAGAACATATGCCAAAACACCAATTAGATCCTACCAAATGGGTTGCGCTTTACTCCGATTATCTGTTCAACTATACCATCACAAGGGTAAACGACAGGGAAATTGCCAAAGACTTGGTTCAGGAAGCGTTTTTTTCGGCATTGAAATCCATGAAAAACTTCAAGGGTGAAGCCAGCGAACGTACCTGGCTAATTTCCATCTTGAAACGAAAGATTATTGATTATTATCGAAAATCAAACTCCAAAAAAGGCCAAGCTGAAGTCAGGATTTCCTATAGTTCTGCTACAGACAAAGGTGATTGGCTAGCCGAACGTGTTGCAGACCCGTATGACAAAACAGCTGAGGATAAACTTGAAAACAAAGAACTGGGAGATGCCATACATGAATGCATGAGCAAACTTCCAGAAAAGCAAGCCTTGGTGTTTAGAATGAAAACTATTGAGGGTATGGATACCGAAACTATCTGTAATGAATTAAAAATAACGCCGTCTAATCTTTGGGTTATCATCCATAGGGCTAGAACTGCAATGGCCGAATGCCTCGAACAAAATTGGTTTTAATTTTATGAAAAAAAGCATCCTCTTTATATCCTGTGATGAAGCAATGGAAATTTGTGACCGCTCTCAATACGGAGAAGCCTCTTTTTGGGAAAAATTAAAATTAAACTTTAGGTTTTGTTGGTGTAAAATGACCCGTTCTTACTCCAAACAAAACAAAAAACTCACAAAAATTGTCAAGGATTCCAATGTAGAGTGTCTTAAGGAAGAAGAACGTCAGGACTTGCATCAAACTTTTGATGCCTTTCTACGTAAGCAAGACCAATACTAACCAAAATATAGGCACTCCCTCCACCCAAAAGCTACTGTAATACCTTTTCTGGTCTGTTTTTGCAAAATACAATAGGACTCCCATAACCAATGATACCACCAGAAGGCAAAGTTTATACTTTAAAGTTGACACTTCCCTAAACAGTTCCAATCCCAATAAAACCAACAACAGCGCCCCTCCAAATATTTTGGTACGCTTGATTCCAATTTTCTGCGGAATGGTTGACAATTTCAAACTGTCATAATTTAAATCCCGTATTTCAAAAGGCAATATCAATACCAATACCAAAATAAATCGTTGCAAAAATGGCAATAGCTCTTCCAATCCAATATCATACCCAGCATTCAGCAATGGCAATAGCACCGTAACACCTGCCCAAACCAACGCAATGACATACACCTTAATCCCACTGATACTTCTCAGGTTTTGATTTTTGTCATACAGCATTTTCTTTGGCAAAAATGGAACTGCATACAAAAAGGTAATCATACCAAAAAGAGCAATATACAGCAATGTTTTAAGTTGTAATTGTACAGCATAAAAGGACATCAACACAAAACAAACAAAGGAAAAAACTTGGATGAATTTGAGCCAATAGGCCAGACTTCGATGGTGAAACTTGGCCAAGCCAAAAAATTTAACAAAATTATATCCCGTAATACTGGCATAAAATATAAAATACAGCACGGCTTCATCGTAAGGCAAATCGTATTCCATAAGGGTAATCCAGGATAGGGCATATACCGCCAAAGCCACGTGAATACTACTATTGATATAAAAATTGAAAATACGTTTTAGGAACCTCACCCCACAAAAATAATTAAAGTGTTAATAAGAGCTTCATTTGGTTAAAAAACTTTCATTATCATTAACATAAAACCATGATTAATTCCGTAATTTTGCGCCTCAAAAACACAATTTTTTTAGAATGAATACAAATGCTTTCGCTTTGCGTCACATTGGTCCAAGAGAGGAAGACCAAAAAAAGATGTTAGAAACAATAGGTGTTGACTCTTTAGACCAACTCATTTACGAAACAATTCCGGATGATATTCGATTACAAAAAGGCTTGAAGCTTGAGGCTCCAATGACCGAGAACGAATACCTCAACCATATTCATGAACTTTCTAATAAAAATAAAGTTTACAAAACATATATTGGTTTGGGTTACCACCCTACCATTCTTCCTGCTGTAATCCAACGTAACATTTTGGAAAATCCAGGATGGTATACTGCCTACACACCTTACCAGGCAGAGATTGCACAAGGAAGATTGGAAGCTTTGTTAAACTTCCAAACCATGGTAAGCGACCTTACAGGTATGGAGCTTGCCAATGCGTCTTTATTGGATGAAAGTACTGCTGCTGCCGAAGCTATGAGCTTGTTGTTTGCGGTGCGTTCTAGAGACCAGAAGAAAGCAGGCGTAAACAAATTCTTCGTTTCCGATTTAATTTTACCTCAGACCCTTTCGCTACTTGAAACCCGTGCCTTACCAATTGGTGTTGAATTAGTAGTTGGTAAAGAAGAGGAATTCGACTTCTCTTCAGATTTCTTTGGCGCTATTTTACAGTATCCAGGAAAAGACGGTCAGGTTACAGATATCAAAACTTTCATTGAAAAAGCACAATTGGCTCAAATTAAAGTGGCCGTTGCTGCCGATATTTTGAGTTTGGTAAAATTGGAAGCTCCAGGGAAATTTGGTGCCGATGTTGTGGTGGGAACCACCCAGCGCTTCGGAATCCCTATGGGATATGGTGGTCCTCATGCCGCTTACTTTGCTACCAAGGAAGCTTACAAGCGTGATATTCCAGGACGTATCATTGGGGTAACCAAAGATACCAACGGCAATAGAGCTCTCCGTATGGCGCTTCAAACCCGTGAGCAACATATTAAACGTGATAAAGCGACTTCAAACATCTGTACAGCACAGGTGCTTTTGGCTGTTATGGCTGGAATGTACGCCGTGTACCACGGACCAAAAGGTTTGGAATTCATCGCCAATAAAGTACATCACTCTGCAGCCAGTTTATCTGCTGCCCTGGAGAAATTGGGTTACAAGCAATTAAATGAGAGTTTCTTTGATACCCTTCAAATTGAAGCTAAAGCAAAAAAGATAAAAGCGATTGCTAAAGACCATAAAGTAAACTTCTTCTACCCTAGCAAGCACACGGTAACGATTTCAATCAACGAAACAACATCTTTAAGTGATGTGAACGAAATCATTGAAATTTTTGCCAAGGCCGCCAAAAAGAAAACGATCAAATTAACTTCTATTGAAGAAGCTAATCATATCACTGAAGGTCTTGAAAGAACCTCAGACTTTTTAACTTTAGATGTATTCAACAAGTATCATTCTGAAACAGAATTGATGAGATACATCAAATCCTTGGAACGTAAGGATCTTTCCTTAAACCACTCCATGATTTCCTTAGGGTCTTGTACTATGAAACTTAATGCCGCGGCAGAAATGTTGCCTTTAAGTTGGGCTAAATGGGCCAATATTCACCCATTTGTCCCTGCAAAACAAGCCAAAGGATACTTGACGATGTTAAAGTCTCTTGAGGACCAATTAACAGAAATCACTGGATTTGCCGGGACTTCCTTGCAACCAAACTCTGGAGCTCAAGGAGAATTTGCTGGTCTTATGGTCATCAAGGCTTACCATGAATCTCGTGGAGACCACCACAGAAACATCTGTTTAATTCCATCTTCGGCACACGGAACTAACCCTGCAAGTGCTGTAATGGCTGGAATGAAAGTAGTGGTTACCAAATCTACAGACAAAGGGAATATAGATGTAGATGATTTACGTGAAAAAGCAGAATTACACAAGGACAACCTTTCTTGTATCATGGTAACCTACCCTTCAACACATGGGGTGTACGAGTCTGCCATTAAGGAAATCACAAAGATAATCCACGACAACGGAGGTCAGGTGTATATGGACGGAGCCAACATGAACGCACAAGTTGGACTTACCAATCCAGGTAACATTGGTGCCGATGTTTGTCACTTGAACTTACATAAAACATTTGCCATTCCTCACGGAGGTGGAGGACCTGGTGTTGGACCTATCTGTGTTGCCGAGCAATTGGTACCATTCCTTCCAGGAAACCCATTGGTGAAAACTGGAGGCAAAAAAGCCATTACAGCTATTTCGGCTGCGCCATTTGGTTCTGCTTTGGTATGTTTGATTTCCTACGGATATATTAAAATGTTAGGAGCTGAGGGGGTTACTGAAGCTACAAAAGCTGCTATTTTGAACGCCAACTACATCAAGTCTCGTTTACAAGGAAGTTTTGATACTTTGTACTCTGGAGAATGTGGCCGTGCTGCCCATGAAATGATTGTAGACTGTCGCGCCTTTAAAGCCAACGGTATTGAAGTAACCGATATCGCAAAACGCTTGATGGACTACGGTTTCCATGCTCCTACGGTATCTTTCCCAGTAGCAGGAACCTTGATGATCGAGCCTACTGAGAGTGAAAGCAAAGACGAAATGGATCGTTTCTGTAATGCGATGATTTCCATTAAAAATGAAATTGACCAAGTTTCTAAAGAGGATACCAATAACGTTCTTAAAAATGCACCTCACACAATGGAGATGTTGACATCGGATGAATGGTTGTTCCCATACACTCGTGAAGAGGCTGCTTTCCCATTGGATTATGTGAAACAAAACAAGTTTTGGCCATCGGTAAGACGTGTGGATGACGCATTTGGAGATAGAAACCTTATCTGTACTTGTGCTCCAATTGAAGAGTACATGGATGCCTAAACATGTTCAAATACTAGTTTGGACGTCGTAATTCGTCACCAAATATTCAATGCCTTTAATTTTCGAATCGTACATTAGCGGAAATTAAAGGCATTCTTCTTTATGAATATTAAAATTACTGGTATTGGAAGCTACATTCCAAGCACCATAGAGAAAAACGAAGACTTCAATCAACACATTTTTTTAAATTCAGACGGATCCAGTTTCGGCCACAGCAATGAAGTGATCATTGAAAAGTTCAAGGCCATTACTGGAATTGGGGAAAGGCGTTACGTGAATCCCATGTTGAGCTGTTCTGACATTGCCTTCTTTGCCGCCGAAAAAGCCATATCCAATGCCAACATCGATCCAGAAACTTTGGATTATATCATCGTGGCCCACAATTTTGGAGATGTTAAGCACAACACCATACAAAGTGATATGGTGCCCTGTTTAGCCTCTAGGGTTAAACATAATTTGCGAATCAAAAATCCTAAATGCGTAGCCTACGACATCCTATTTGGATGCCCAGGATGGATTCAAGGAGTCATTCAGGCACATGCCTTCATTAAAGCTGGAATTGCTAAGCGCTGCCTCGTAATTGGCGCTGAAACACTAAGTCGCGTAGTGGACAAACACGATAGGGATTCCATGATCTATTCCGATGGTGCTGGAGCCAGTATTATTGAAGCCACTAATGAAGAAGGCGGTATTTTATCGCATGAGACTGCCACCTACTCCTATGACGAAGCCTATTATCTTCATTTTGGAAATTCCTATAATAAAGATCTTAACCCAGACACTCGATACATTAAAATGGACGGGCGTAAGATTTACGAATTTGCCCTTTCCCATGTGCCCCAGGCCATGAAAACCTGTTTGGACAACAGTGGTTATGGCATTGAAGATGTAAAAAAGATTTTCATTCACCAAGCGAATGAAAAGATGGATGAAGCCATTTTAAAGCGTTTTTATAGACTTTATAGAACCAATATTCCTGAAGGCATTATGCCCATGAGCATTTCCAAACTAGGAAACAGCTCGGTAGCCACGGTACCAACCTTGTTGGATTTGGTGCTTCAGAATAAAATTGAAAATCAATCTCTATCTAAAGGTGATGTTATTATATTTGCAAGTGTTGGTGCAGGCATGCACATCAACGCCATAGTTTACAAATATTAATAATGTACGAAGGAAAATTTCCGCATAAGCGCTATAAAAAAACCATAGATTTTTTAAAAAGCCACGTCCCAAAAAGTGCTAATATTTTAGACCTCGGCGTTCCCAACCCGTTTACTGAAGTAATGAAGGAGCATGGGTTTTCTGTAACCAATACCACGGGAGAAGATTTGGATGAAGACCTGTCCAACATTGTCAATTCCAATGCAGATGTGGTAACGGCTTTTGAAATATTCGAACATTTGCTGTCTCCTTATACAGTTCTTAAATCCATTAAAGCGGATAAATTGGTTGCCAGCATCCCTTTAAAACTTTGGTTTTCCTCTGCCTACCGAAGCAAAACAGATCCTTGGGACCGTCATTACCACGAATTTGAAGATTGGCAATTTGATTGGCTTTTGGAAAAATCTGGTTGGAAAATTATTGCTACAGACAAATGGACCAATCCTACCAAAAAGATTGGAATTAGACCTATCTTACGTTGGTTCACGCCAAGATACTATATTGTATATGCTGAACGTGTTTAAACTGAAAGCGCCTTTATCTTTTGGATTTTAGCATTGTCATACCAGCCCATAACGAAGAAGTTACCCTAAAGCTGACTTTGGAGTCCTTGATTGCTCAAACTTTATTGCCCAAACAATTGGTAGTGGTAAACGACAATTCAACCGATAGTACGTTACAGGTGGCGCAGGAATTCGCGAACAAATATCCCTGGATCTCGGTACTTGACATTTCTACATCACAGGAACACCAACCAGGCTCCAAAGTTGTGAATGCCTTCTATAAAGGGTTTGAAACTTTAGACAGTGCCTATGACATCATTTGTAAGTTTGATGCCGATTTAATTTTCCCTCCAAACTATTTAGAAAAAGTGGCTGCACTTTTCAAAAGCGACGACGCTATTGGAATTGCTGGAGGCAATCTCTACATCAAAAAAAATGACAACTGGGTATATGAAAGCATCTCCAAACAAACTCATGTTAGGGGCCCAATAAAAGCCTATAGAAAACAATGTTTTGAAGAAATTGGTGGCCTAAAAAGATCTATTGGGTGGGACACCGTAGATACCCTTTTGGCACAATATCATACATGGCAAATGGCTACTGAAACCAGCCTCAAAGTAAAACACTTGAAACCTACAGGAACCCAATACCAAAAGACCTCTAAATACAAACAAGGAGAGGCTATGTACAAAATGCGTTATGGAATTACCATCACCAGCATTGCAGCTTTAAAATTGGCTCTTAAAAAGAAAAGTCCCAACCTACTTAAAGATTATTTGATAGGCTACTTTAAGGCCAAACAAAATGGTATGGAGTACTTGGTTTCTAAAAAAGAAGGTGATTTTATTAGGGCCTTACGCTGGAAAGGCATTCTTGGAAAATAGCATAACCTACCTAAATTCCCAATCACTATAGTCTACGGACGCTTCTAATGTTGTCTCCAAAGAATCTTCCAATTCAGGAAAGAAATCGATGCCTGTCATTTCCTCTAGGGAATCCACAGATACTACAAAATTGTTTAGAGGCGCACTACTTTCTTGAGCTGGAATCAAAAAGGCAATCAGTTTTGGTTCTTGTGAAGAGATATTAAAAACAATCTTGTAAAAATATTCAGGGACAGAAACCTGCTCCTCTCCTATAGTTTTCAAATTCTCGGTAAGGACACCTCCTGTCACAACGAAAAGGTCTTTATAAATGTTGGCCCATCTTCGGGTTTGCTGTTCTAGTCGATTCCAAACACCTGCATTGAAATAATGATTTTGCGGACTTATATTGCTGGTTAAAAATGTTTCATTATAGGCTTCCACACTATACTTTCTATCCCCTGCAGGGCACAAATGTCCTCGATCATACCCAGAATTCTTATAATTGCGCCAATGGGCGGCTCCAGTTTTCACAATTGGGTCAATTTCAAAATATGGCCGTTTTAAGTTTAAATTTGAAAGGTGAGTCTTTTTAAGCTCATAGGCCACCCATTCTGCCTGTTCGTGAGTTTCATTATAGGACAAAGAATACGTCCCATGGTGCACTACTTGTCCGGTTGTACTACCAGGTAGATACTGAAGCTTGGTATCTCCCTCATGCAAAACACTTTCGGCATATATGTCTTCTTTGGGAAGCTCCCGCAAATACTCATTGAACCAAAGGACAGTTACCGCAAGTACGAATGCCAAAACAGCATAGCCAAAACGCTTAGTCATTCAACAATACAAATTCCAAAGTATTTCCAGTGGCTGCATTAGGCAATCCTATTCCCAACAAAGCAGAAATGGTTGGGGCAATGTCGGTGATAGATGTCTTTTGTAACGTCTCTCCATGGGCAATACCACTACCAAAAAACAACAAAGGTACATGCGTATCATAATTAAAGCCTGAACCGTGAGTAGAGCCTGTTTTGTTATAAGAAATCGTTGCAGGCGAAAACACAAACAGCACATCTCCCGAACGCTTTTGGTTATATCCATTTTGCAACAAACCTTCAACCCCTTTAGAAAATTCGGTAGTCACCATAGTGGTTCCCGTATAGGCTTTATCCACATGCTTGTAAGCAATAATTTCATTAACGATGGCTTCTTGTACCACTCCAAGATTCAAGTCCATTTCCTTAATTTTTTTTCGGTCAAGGAAAATTTGATTATTACTAATGTTCTCAATCAAATCTGAAGTCCCATATGTTGATACCATAAATGAATTAAGAGCTTCTTTTAAGTCCTTTGCGTTAACATATCCCGAAGGGATTTTTAAGGACTGAAGATAGGAAGGCACCTCAACAGCGGCGTGGTCAGCCGTTAAAAATACAGTATAGTTAGTTGCGCCTACTTCAGCATCAAGGGCCTTGAACAAGCGTTCCAAATCCTTATCCAAACGAATGTAGGTATCCTCAATCTCCTTAGAATTCACTCCAAAATTATGGCCTATATAATCGGTACTGGAAAAACTAACCGTCAATACATCTGTATGGTCATCTTTACCGAGCTGTTCTCCTTTTAAAGCCGCAATAGCAAAATCGGCCACAATACTATTGCCAAATGGTGTTTCCTTCAAAATATCAAAATCACCATTGTGTGCTGACAATTTTTTCAATTTATACGGAAATGTCGCAGTTTCCTTTCCTTTAAATCCTTCTTCAAAAGTATTGAGGTCATCGCCACTTTCAGTATAAGAATCTATGTCATACAAAGTGTTCCAATCCTTAAGGTATGACTTTACTGTTTTAGAGCTATTGAATTGCTTGACCCATTTTGGAAGTTCATCCAGATAAAAACTACTCGTTATAAAATTACCTTCCCTTTTCCCATAAAACCAATAAGCTGCATTTGCCGTATGCCCAGCTGGTAAAATTGCCCCGCGGTCCTTAATGGAAATTCCAATGCTTTTCCCTCGCATTTGAGTGAACAATTTGTTTTCATCAGCAAACGTGGTGGCCAACATTCTATGAGGCGACATTTTTCCAGCTTTGGAAGTTGTACCAACTGGCACCACATTTTGATCACCTGCACAATAAACATCGGCTTTAATTTCCTTATCGTACCAATCGTTACCAATAATACCATGATACTTTGGTGTAGTACCTGTAAACACCGAAGCATGTCCGGGCGCTGTCTTGGTTGGAATATAATTGAAGTGATTGTTTTTACAGTTAAAACCTTCATTCATCATACGCTTAAAACCTCCCTCTCCATATTTGTTATAAAAACGCAACAAATAGTCGTAACGCATTTGATCTACAACTATTCCCACGACCAATTTAGGCTTAGAAAACTGAGGGTTTTTATTTGAAGAATTTTGGCCAACAGCACTGTTTTGAGCCATACCAGTAAAACTAAAGGCACAAATAACAAACAGAAATACAAGGTTTTTCATGAAATGATTCAGGTCTATTCTTTTTAACGATTTCAAAATTACTGTTTTTTAATTATCATAATTAGAATTTAAGGTTAAATACCTGTAACTTTTTTATACTTTAGCGCTAACAAAAACTCATATGACGGCCCTTAATAATATCGGTAAATATTTTTTGATGATTGCAGACATGTTTCGCAAACCAACTAAATGGTCTGTCATGAAACAATTGATTTTAAAGGATATTGACGATTTAATTATTGGTTCCTTGGGGATTGTAGCCTTCATTTCATTTTTTGTGGGCGGAGTTGTCACCATTCAAACCGCCTTGAATATTGATAGTCCACTAATTCCAAAATACCTTGTTGGCTTTGCTACAAGGCAATCGGTAATTTTGGAGTTTGCCCCTACTTTCATTTCCATAATTATGGCAGGAAAAGTAGGATCTTTTATTACTTCAAGTATAGGAACCATGCGAGTTACAGAACAAATTGACGCATTGGAAGTCATGGGGGTCAATGCCATAAACTATTTAGTGTTTCCCAAAGTAATCGCCTTATTATTATATCCGTTTGCTATTTCCATCGCTATGTTTTTAGGAATTTTGGGAGGAATGGCAGCCTGTTATTTTGGAGGCTTTGTTTCTGTAGACAATTATATTATTGGTGTTCAACAAGACTTTACACCTTTTCACCTTACATACGCTTTCATTAAAACATTTGTATTTGCGTTTATACTGGCTACGATTCCTTCTTTTTATGGCTACTACATGAAAGGTGGGGCCTTGGAAGTTGGTAAGGCTAGTACAACCTCATTTGTTTGGACCAGTGTAACGATCATCCTATTAAATTATTTACTCACACAAATGTTATTGAGCTAATGATTGAAGTAAAGAATTTACATAAATCGTTTGGAGACACCCATATTTTAAAGGGTATCAGTACTGTTTTTGAAAAAGGGAAAACCAACTTGATTATTGGCCAAAGTGGTTCTGGAAAAACCGTTTTTTTAAAATGCCTATTAGGTCTATTCCCTTATGAAAAAGGAAGTATTATCTATGAAGACAGAGAATACAATAACCTTACAGATGACGAAAAGCGGGATCTACGTGCCGAAATAGGTATGGTGTTTCAAGGAAGTGCTTTGTTTGACTCCATGACCATTATGGAAAATGTCATGTTTCCGTTGCGCATGTTTACCAAACAAAGTCGAAGTGAAATGGAAGACCGTGCAGACTTTGTTTTGAAGCGTGTGAATTTGGATGGCGCCCACCACAAAATGCCTAGTGAAGCTTCTGGAGGTATGCAAAAAAGGGTCGCTATTGCCCGCGCCATTGTTAACCGTCCCAAATATCTGTTTTGCGATGAGCCCAACTCTGGATTAGATCCAAAAACCTCCATTGTAATAGACAACTTAATTCAGGAAATTACAGACGAATACAAGATTACGACAGTTATCAATTCGCATGACATGAATTCGGTAATGGAAATTGGAGAAAAAATCGTATTTCTTAAAAACGGCTACAAAGAATGGGAAGGATCCAACAAAACCATTTTTAAAACAGACAATGAGGCTGTAACCGATTTTGTTTATTCTTCTGAACTCTTTAAGAAAGTACGCAGAATGTATATGGACGAGAACAGTTGATAGCTTTCACTATTCTCTCTTTACAACCAAACTATCCAAACTGTATTTTACTTTTAGCCATTCTTCCAAACGTTTTTGACGCTCCGGAATGTCTTTCTCCTTTAATTTATCATTCCAGTCCACGGTAAATACCGAAAGTGTATCTATCTTTTTGAAATTGGAGGTAATCACATTGGAATACGATATTCTATCAACATCCTCATAGTTGATTTTGACCTCTTTGGTGAGCTCTTCAAAAGGAATCAAATTTTTCTCCAGTTTATTGAGCTTTTTCAATTCACCTTCCAGAAATACAATGCGTTGTCCCTGCGACATTAAATCTATGGAATCCCGATAACGAATCTGCTCCATATACTTAAGATTGTCTAGATTTTTAGACCTATTCTGATTTACAAAAAGCGTTGTGTTTTTTAAGGCTTTGTAAGCTTTCATTCTGTTTTCCAAAACCGCAATGGTTTCTTCTGAGATATCATCCAAACCAAAAGAGTTCAACTCAATAATAGAATTTTCACCATTCAAATATTGATAATTGGCATTTTTCTTCATGTAATCTGGGTGAGGCAGTGGCGATACTATTTCGTTATTCAGAAAATTACGTACATCACGTTCCCAATTACTTTGGTTCAACACCAAAATAAAGGTCCAAATAGCAGGAACCATCACTATTACAGCTAATATAGAAGCAGCCCTTGCTATCATTTTCCGTTTTTGGGAATTGGCGTATTTCAGCATTGGGAAACGCAGCACCTTTACCACTAAGAATGTTGCCAAGGCAATAAAAATCGTGTTAATGGTAAACAAATACATTGCCCCAAGGAAATAGGTAATATTGCCCTTGGCCAAACCATATCCAGCCGTACAAAGTGGCGGCATTAAGGCTGTTGCAATAGCAACTCCAAATATAACCGAAGCGATTGTACCTCTTTTTGTTTTGGCAATAATCAAGGCCAACCCACCAAAAAATGCAATGAGTACATCACGAATGTCAGGCTTTACACGACCTAAAAGTTCCGAATTGTCTTCACTTAAGGGAAAAATGTAAAAGAACATGAACGCAGTGAGCAAACTCAAAACAATCATGGTCGCCAAATTAATCAATGATTTTTTAAGAGTATCAATATCATTGATTCCAATGGATAAACCGACACCCAAAATAGGGCCCATAAGTGGAGAGATTAACATGGCGCCAATAACTACAGCAGTAGAGTTGGCGTTCAAACCAATGGAGGCCACAAAAATGGAGCAAATTAAAATCCAAGCTGTGGCACCTTGAAAAGGAATGTCATTCTTTATGGATTCAATCGTGGCATCACGATCGGTGTCTTCCCTAAAATCCAATAATTCACTTAAAAAAGTCTTGCTACTTCTTAGAAGGCCTTTGGCATCTTCCTTTACGGCTTGTTTAGATTCTTCGACCGCCTGATCTTTTTTTTGGTCTTCTAAAGCCTGCTTTTTCTGCTCCTCTTCTTCAGAAAAATTGAATTTATTTTCGGTCATAGTTACCCATAATTTTCACCAAACTTGGCCTTCACCGTTTGGAGGACTTGCTTTATATCTTGTTCTTTAGACTTAGGAAAGATAAGTAAAACTTCGTCTTTGTCAACAATAATATAATCATTTAGGCCATCAACTACGACAATTTTATTCTTTTTGCTTCGGATCATATTGCCTGAAGCATCTTCCAACAAGGTTTGAGCATTGACAATTGCGTTGGCATCATTGTCCTTTTCCAACTTGTCGTAAAGACTACCCCAAGTCCCTAAATCATTCCAATCGAAAGTTGCCGGCAATACATACACATTATCGCTTTTTTCCATAATGGCGTAATCCACAGAGATATTTTCTGCCCTTTTATAGTTTTCTGCAATAAAGTCCTTTTCCAAATCTGTGTTATAAGTATCCATACCAGATTCAAACAAGGCAAACAATTCAGTTTGGTTATTTTGAAATGCCTTCACCACACTTTTGGCACTCCAAATAAAAATTCCTGCATTCCATAAAAAATTACCTTGCGCAAGAAATTGCTTGGCCGTTTCGTAATCTGGTTTTTCTCTAAACTGACTTACGAGTTTAATGGAATCTTCAGAGGTTTTATCATATTCTATATAACCATATCCTGTATTAGGAAATGTTGGCTGAATTCCCAAGGTCATTAAGGCGTCATGCTGGGAGCAATATTCAAATGTATGTTGAACGTTATCTACAAAAGCCTGTTCATCTTCAATCCAATGGTCACTTGGCGCCACTATCATTACGGCATCCGGATTTTCCTTTTGAATTTTTAAAGAAGCATACAAAATACAAGGTGCTGTATTGCGCATCTCTGGCTCGAGCACTACTTGGTCTTGCGACACCTCCGGCAATTGCTCCAAAACCAAATCGTTGTAACGCTCATTGGAAAGAATAAAAATATGGTCCTTAGGAATCAGCCTTGCCAATCGCTCGAATGTTTTTTGAATCAAGGTTTCCCCTGTACCCAACATATCGTGAAACTGCTTTGGATAACTTTCTGTACTAACTGGCCAAAATCTAGATCCTACACCTCCTGCCATTAAAATGGCATAATAATTTTTATTCATAAATACTTTTCTCTTTCTTTCTATTCTTTTTTTTGATTGATTCTATTTTAAGCCAATACTTCCACTTCTGCATTGGGGTTGAACAAATACAGCTTTCCTGTACTAAGCTCTAAACATTCGTAACGCTTGGTACGCCGCTTCCCCATTTTGAAAACACGTCCGTTGTACAACTTAAATTGGCTACCAAAAGGTACTTCAAAAATATAGGTTTTATCGTTTGCCTCATCAAATTGCTTTAATGCTAACGCTAAATTAACATCGGTATCGCTACTGGCCTTTGGATTTTTGAAATGTTTAGCTAAAAGCGGCAGCAATTCGCTTGGAAAAATTTCAGGATGCAATAAGGGTAACATTAAATGCTGAAAAGTGTATTTCCATTCCTTACCGTGTGGTTTTATGGACCTTCCAAAATTTCTATACGCCTCAAAATGGGCAATTTCATGAACAAGTGTAATTAAAAACCTGTAAGGATTTAAGTTTGAATTTACCGTAATTTGATGTTTCCCATTTGGCAAGCTTCTGTAGTCACCATGTCTGGTTTTCCGCTCCGATTTTACCTTAACCGATAAATGGTCATGATCTAAAAGCTCAGCAACATAAGCAACGGCAGCTTTTGGAATAAAATTTTGGAGGGTCTTTTGCATTATTCAAAAATACAGGAATTCTTCTAATTTGCTAACCATTCACCCAATTCATCCATTTGTTGAAAAGTGCGGGTAGCAATAGCCGGTAATTCATTATTGTAATCGTGAGCCACAAAACCAAACACATCAAAACCACCTGCTTTGGCAGCTGTAACCCCATGAAAAGAATCCTCTATAACAACACACTCTTCAGGATGATATCCCAAGGTTTTGGCTGCCCATATGAACACATCGGGATCGGGTTTCCATTTTTGAATTTGGTAACAACTAAAAATGTTTTTTTCAAAATAAGGAGATAAGCCCGTCAAGGCCAAATTATGTTTTATTTTCTCTTCAGTACCACTGGATGCCACCCCGAATGGCAACCTTAACTTCTCTAGCAATTGCGGAACGCCCTCTATAGGCTTTAAAGCTGTTTTAAATAACTCAAAACTGCGTTCTCGATATTGGTCCTTAAAATTATCAGGAAGTGGCTGGGGAACCAATTTGGCAATTTTATCATAGCACATTTGCATGGACCTGCCCTTGAAATGTGTCAAGGCATACTCCAAATCAATATTACCTCCCAATTCATTGGTCATGTCTGCCAGCACCTGATTACTTAAAGGCTCACTATCTACCAAGACCCCATCACAATCAAAAATGACACATTTGTACTTTTTCATTTGTTATGGTGTTGAATTGGATACCTGCAATAATTTTCCGTTGTAATACTGATGTCCATTTAGTCCAAAATCCGCTATATAATTTGCCATTTCATTTGCTGTAGTAGGCGCTTGATAACCAGGAAAAGCCTCTTCCAACATCTCAGTTTGCACAGCTCCCAACGCCAATACATTAAAGGAAGGTCCTGTTTCTTTATACTCTTCAGCCAACAATTCCGTTAAGGTGATGACAGCCCCTTTACTGGAACTATAGGCTGCCAAGCCACCAAATTTCATACTGCCTTGCACGCCTCCCATAGAACTAATGGTGACAACATGGCCATCTTTTTCCATAAATGGCAATACGTTCCTAGTTAATTCAGCTACACCAAAAACGTTGGTTCTGTATACCTGTTCAAAATCAGAAAAGGAAGTTCCTTCAAAAGGCTTGTTCAATAAAGCACCGGCATTATTAATCAGCACATCCACATGGTCCCATTCCTTATTAATAAAATCATTTACTTTTTTGTACGCCTCCAAATCTCCCAAATCAAAAGGCATGGTCGATACATTTTCCAAATTAAGATTTGAAACGGGGACTGCATTTCGGGATAAAGCCAACACGTTGTGTCCTTGACGGGACAAAATCTGCACCAATTCAAAGCCAATTCCTCTGCTTGTTCCCGTTATAATGATATTTTTTTTCATTGCCTAGTTCAGTTTAATTTCTCTTACAGGTGTATTACAAACGGACGCTATAACTGGCGCCATTTTATTGATAATATTGGCCATATAATTATAATCCAATCGTTGTGCCTCATCCCCTACTTTATGGTAAAAATCATAGTTTGTTAAATCGCAACTTGACAAAGTGTGAGATGGCAAATTAAATTCTTGATAAAAAGGATAATTATCTGAAGCTCTAAATAGGTTGTGTTTTTTGGCAACTTCAGAGACTCCAACCCACTTACTTCCATGGTAGGTATTTAATTGTTTAGCCACGTTGGACTTATCATACCCCGTTACAAACACATCATAATCTCGACCGACAAGAGGCACACCAATCATTTCAAAATTAAACATGGTATAGAGGTTGCAGTTTTCCTGTTTTAATTTTTGAGCCAAATGCTCGGACCCCAAAAGCCCCTTTTCCTCTGCCGAAAACAACACAAAGATAATGCTACGTTTATTGTTTCTAGTTTCGGCAAAATATTTAGCCAATGTCAAAACGGCCGCCGTTCCTGAAGCATTATCGTTAGCTCCATTGGCGATAGAATCTTGTGCTACCTTGTTACCGTAACCTATATGGTCATAATGCGCACCTAAAATCACATATTCCTTTTTTAGTTTTGGATCTTGCCCTTCCATAACTCCAACCACATTGTAGCCTTTTAAACTGTCTATTTCAAACTCATCTAGATACCCTTCAAAATAAGGTTTGATGCCATAACTTTTGAAGTTTTCCTCAATATACTTTGCCGCTTTATCAATCTCTGGAGTTCCAGTATTCCTTCCCTTTAAATTATCCGAAGCTAGAAAAGAAACCATTTCTCTTACTTCTGATTCTGTTGTTGCCAACAATAGCCTATCAGCTCTCTTACAATTGATTACTAAAACTAATAATAGTAAAGGGTAGATTTTTTTCATATAGAATTTGATTAAAGATGTAAAAATAATAAATATCAACACCTCTTAAAACTCCACGTGTCCATAAATATTAAGGAAAAACCTATTCGTATTATACTCTTAAAGCTTAAGCAATGAACTATACGTCATAGTCTTTGAACTAAAATTAGAAAGGAAATGCTCTTATTCTAAATAATTTTAAAACTATTTAAGTGCAAAACACTTATAGAAATCGAAATTCTATTAACCATTAAAACCACTATTATTATGAAAACTTTAAAATCTTTACTAATTTTAATGATCTTGACTGCCTCTTTCAATGCATTTAGCCAAGAAAAATCCGTGGAGCTATTAAATAGCGAATTGGTCAACGATAAAGGGCTAAACATGTATGTTATTGAAAGAAATATCCCCGGTGCCGGAAATTTAACCACAGAAGAGCTACAGGCTATCTCCCAAACGTCCTGTGGTGTTTTGGATAGCATGGGATCTGGTATAAAGTGGCTTCACAGCTATGTCACAGGCGACAAAGTGTACTGCATTTACATGGCCAAAAATGAAGACCTCGTAAGAGAACATGCTAAAAAAGGAGGCTTTCCGGCCAATTCTGTAGCACCTGTAAAGGTGATAATAGATCCTTCAACTGCCACGGTAAAAAAATAGTGCCAGCCAACTCTATCTCTCAAACATTATTCCTACAATTTTAAATTGTAATCAATTACTTTATATTATGCATATCAACACTAACAAGTACCCATTGAAGTATCTATTTATTGCTTTGCTTTTTTTAGGGTACGGAACACAGGCAATTGCACAAAAGGGAGATATGGCGGATAGTGAAATATCTATCGCAAAGACCATTCACGACAAAGATCTAAAGTGGAATCCTGCACCAGACTTTTTTCCCGGTTGCACGTTTACCATTTTACATGGGGATATTACAGAACCTAATTTGGATTTCTTTTTTAAAATTGAACCAAATACCGAAGTGATCGAGCATACGCACAATTCCCCAGAACGAATGATACTGATTTCTGGAGAGTTGGAGGTTACCTATGAAAATGAACCAACAACACTTCTAAAGGCTGGCGCCTATGCCTATGGTCCTGCAGGGAAACCTCACAAAGCAAAATGCCTGAACAGTGGCCCATGCGTTCTTTTTATTGCCATGGTGACACCTTTTAATGCCGTCCCTATAGGAAACTAATCTTAAAACCTGGGACTTGAAAAAAGAAAAAGCCATTACAATTGTAATGGCTTTTTAATATTTAAAATGAAGCTATGCTTATACAAACATTGCCACTGGGTTTTCAATGTAGTTCTTTAAAGTTTGTAAGAACTGAGCTCCTGTTGCACCGTCAACGGTTCTATGATCACATGCCAAGCACAACTTCATGGTATGCCCAACAACAATTTGTCCATTCTTAACCACTGGCTTTTCAACAATGGCACCTACAGAAAGAATTGCAGAGTTTGGTTGGTTGATAATTGAAGTAAAACTTTCAATTCCAAACATACCTAAGTTAGAAACTGTAAACGTACTACCCTCCATTTCTTGAGGTGTCAATTTTTTGTTTCTAGCTCTTCCTGCATAGTCTTTAACTGCAGTTCCAATTTGCGACAAACTCAATTCGTTTGCAAACTTAACCACTGGCACCACCAATCCATCTTCAACAGCAACCGCTACACCAATATGTACATGGTGGTTCAATCTCATTTTATCTGCAAACCATTGAGAGTTTACTTGAGGATGTTGCTTAAGCGCCATGGCACAGGCTTTCACAACCATATCATTGAATGAAATCTTAGTATCTGGAAGTTCATTAACCTGCTTACGGAAAGCAATGGCATTTTCCATATCAAACTCCACATTCAAATAATAATGTGGTGCTGTGAATTTTGACTCAGATAAACGCTTGGCAATAACCTTACGCATTTGCGAGTTTGATTTCTCATCAAACTGCTCTTCTCCTTGTACAGTAGCCACTGGAGTCGAAGATGCCGGAGCCGCAGTTTTTTCTACCGCTGCAGGCTTAAAGTTTTCGATATCACGCTTAATGATACGTCCATTTTCTCCCGAACCTTTAACCTGAGATAAGTCCACACCTTTTTCTTCAGCCATTTTTTTAGCTAACGGAGACACAAATAATCTTCCATTAGTAGTTGTAGAAACAGCTGGAGTAGCCTCCTTGACAACTTCTGCCTTTGGAGTTTCTGTTGTTTTTGGCGCTTCTGTCTGAGCTGTCTCAGGAGCAGAATCACTTCCTCCTACTGTAAAGTTAGCTGCAATGGCAGATACATCTGTTCCTGCAGGACCAATGATAGCCAACAAGGAATCAACCTTTGCGGATTCCCCTTCTTGCAAACCAACATACAACAAAGTTCCAGATTGGAATGATTCAAATTCCATAGTAGCCTTGTCGGTCTCAATTTCAGCCAAGATATCGCCTTCTTCAACAACATCTCCAACCTTTTTCAACCAAGAGGCAACAGTTCCTTCTTCCATAGTGTCGCTCAAACGTGGCATGGTTACCACCGTTACACCTTCCGGAATAGCAACCTCTGCACTAGACGTTTCAGTTTTGGCTGGTGCAGGAGCTTCTGCATTCTCTGCAGTTGCAACAGGCGCACTTCCTCCACCATTAATCAAGCCTGATATGTCTTCTCCTTCATCACCTATAATCGCCAAAAGCTCATCTACTTTTGTGGTCTCTCCTTCTTTTACTCCTATATATAACAAGGTTCCCTCATGAAAGGATTCAAACTCCATGGTTGCCTTGTCGGTTTCAATTTCAGCAAGGATATCTCCTTCCTCAACTTTATCACCTACATTTTTCAACCAAGAAGCAACAGTTCCTTCTTCCATTGTATCGCTCAAACGCGGCATGTTAATTACTTCTGCCATAACTTACTTATAGTTTAGTTTGTATAAATGGATAATCTTCTTGCTCGTAAACCGCATCGTACATCACATTAAGTTCTGGGAACGGAGATTCTTCTGCAAATTTCTCACATTCTGTAACCAAGTCCTTAACGCGCTTGTCAATTTTCTTAATATCGGCCTCTGAGGCATATTTCTTTTCCAAGATGATATCCTTAACCTGAGTAATAGGGTCTATTTTCTTGTACTCTTCTACTTCTTCTTTGGTTCTGTAATGCTGAGCATCACTCATAGAGTGTCCTCTATAACGGTAAGTTTTCAACTCCAAGAAAGTTGGTCCTTCACCTCTACGAGCTCTTTGAATGGCTTCATCAAAGGCTTCGGCAACTTTAACCGGGTTCATTCCGTCTACTGGTCCAGATGGCATTTCATACCCTAATCCCAACTTCCAAACATCGGTGTGGTTTGCAGTACGCTCTACAGAGGTTCCCATGGCATACCCATTGTTTTCACACACAAATACTACTGGAAGCTTCCAAAGCATTGCCAAGTTAAAGGTTTCATGCAAAGATCCTTGACGCGCTGCACCATCCCCAAAACAGCAAATGGTTACCGCATCGCTTCCTTTGTACTTATCACCAAAGGCCATACCTGCTCCTAATGGGATTTGTCCTCCTACAATACCGTGACCTCCATAAAAACCGAATTCTTTAGAGAAAATGTGCATTGACCCTCCAAGTCCTTGTGAGGTTCCCGTTGCTTTTCCATATAATTCGGCCATTACACGTCTAGGATCCTCTCCCATACCGATTGGCTGAACGTGGTTACGGTAAGCTGTTATCATTTTATCCTTGGACAGGTCCATAGCGTGTAAAGCTCCTGCCAAAACGGCTTCTTGACCATTGTACAAGTGAAGAAATCCTCTTACTTTTTGTTGAATATATACTGCAGCAAGCTTATCTTCAAACTTTCTCCAGAACAACATGTCCTCATACCATTTCAGGTAAACTTCTTTTGTTATTTTTTGCATTTGGCGTTAATTTAATAAACGGAATAACAAAAATACTACATTACTTATTAATGAAAAAACCGTATTTCACAAAAATTTACCGAAAACGTTATAGCTGAGAGCTGTCAAATATAAGAGGCAACAGGTTTGATAAAGATTCTGATTTTACAACTTTCCCTTTCTCACCCATAAAATATATTTCGATTGGGGATTTTTGCCGAAGTTCATATTCTGCAATTGCTTGCCTACAGGCGCCACAGGGAGGAATAGGTTCTGAGGTTGTTTTTAATTGAGAGGCAGCAGTTATCGCCATTTTTAAAATTCGGGCTTTTGGGTATTGTGCTCCGGCGTAATAGATGGCCGTCCTTTCGGCACAAAGCCCCGATGGATAGGAGGCATTTTCTTGGTTACTCCCTGAAACCACCTCATTATTGTCAAGCAGAAGTGCTACACCTACATGAAATTTGGAATATGGTGCATATGCTTTTTGTCTAGCCTCAACGGCTCTTATCATAAGCTTCTGAATATCTTCAGGCGTTTCAGAAATAGTTTTATAAACCTGAAAAACGGTCTCAATTTTAACCTCTTTCATATTGTGAGTTATCTCTTAAAGGTAAAAAAATATCCTCACTAATTAACTTTCCCCCCTTTAGAATTATGAATGGACTGCTCTTCAAAACAAAAAAGCACCATTCAAAAGAATAGTGCTTTTTGATTTATTAATTGGAAAACTATTAATATTCCATGTACTCGCCATCTCCAAAATTAAACGATAATGAGAAACGCAATGTCCCTTCCAATGGACTTTGTACTTTTGACGCCGAAAACAAGTAAGACATATCTATGTTTACCATTGAGTATTTAAACCCCGCCCCTAAAGCAAAAAACTGACGGGCTCCTTTTTCCTCACTTTCGTGGAAATACCCGGCTCTAAAAGCAAAAGCTTCTTGATAACGGTACTCGGCACCTAGGGCCCAAGTTATCTCCTGCATTTCTTCCTTAAAACCACCTGGAGCGTCACCAAAGGATTGGAACATACCTTTAAAGAAACTTACATCGTCATCCTTTCCATCCACTATAATATCGCTATTAACAGGACTGTTGGGATAACCAACCAATTCGTCATCTCCATCATCATACTCACCATTTCCATTATTGTCTATATATTCATACTCATTTCCTCTAATTGGAGGTGTTGGCACCAATAACTTTGTAACCTCCCCGGTAAGGGACAATTTGTTATAGTCATCAAAAATAAAATCGAATCCACCTCCCAAACGTAAGGTGGTAGGAATAAAGTTTTCCCTTCCTGCATCATCGTATTTAATGGTTGGTCCAATGTTTTGAATAGCAAAACCTCCTCTCCAACGACCATTAAAATCGTTATAAGCCGTTTCTTCCGATTGATAATACCCAGCAATATCCACCCCTATCGAACTGGCGGAAGAAGCATTGGCATCAACTGCTTGAATTCTTAAATCTGAACGTAAATAACGCATTGCTACCGCCATAGAAAATTGGTCTGCCAATCTAAGTGAGTAGGATACATCCAAAGTCAATTCATTTGGTTTCTCTATCAAAGCCTGAGAAAATTCATCCTGTACCAATTCTATTTCACCTAAACTGAAATATTTAAAACTAGCTCCAAAGGCACTGTTTTCGTTAATTCTATTGAAGTAAGTAATATTTCCCAAAAAAATGTCATTTACCAACTTACTTAAATACGGCGTATAACTAACCCCAAAACCAGATTTGGTTTCTGAGAATGCATATTTTGAAGGGTTCCATTGCTGAGAATAAGTATCTACTCCAGTTGCCACTCCCATGTCTCCCAAGGCTCCAGCGCGCGCATCTGATGCAATCAATAAAAACGGCACTCCTGTTGTAATAACTCTAGAATCGTTTTGATCAGGGATTACAACCGTATTGGTTTGAGCTCTTGAAACATTGAAAGCAGTTAATGTGATAAGTATTAAAAAGTATTTTTTCATGTTATTAGTTAAAATTCTTCTGTATTGGTGCTAACAAGCACTCGCAAATATAATTGTTTATTAGAGTATCACAAGCTTTTGGATTTTCTCAACCTGCTTATTTAATAAGTTTGATCTTACTTTTAGTTTATAGACATAAACACCCTTGCCTATTTTTTCTCCAAAATCGTCCCTTCCATCCCAAGTGATACTTCTTGATAATGATGAAGCTCCTTCATTGCAACATCCTCCATCGGCATTCGTTTGACCATTAAGTGTTCTCACCAATTTACCTGAAACAGTAAATATTTGTATAGAAACGTCCAAATTGTCTGAACTATTGTGGTTAAACCAAAATTCGGTGTAATCCACAAATGGATTTGGGTAATTCAACACATTGTTAATCACCAATTCCTGGTCCTTATCATGCACCACAAACTGTAACTCTGAAGTCGCAGAATTATTATACACATCCCACGCCTTAAGTGTTAAAGTGTGTAAACCTGCCTCTAAGTTACGAAATGGATAAGACACTTCTCCATTTTGGTAGTCGTCAATATTGGCTGTATAGTAATCATTTAACACAATAGGATTTGTTTCATCGCCATCAATTATAGCTACAATATCATGCCCAATTCCACTAGCTGTATTAATTCCATTATCATCCTGTAACTTCGCCAAAAATGTTGGGGATTCATTGGTAATACCGCCTGATACAAAATTAGTGTCGTTCATATATAGATTAATAACCGGTCCAATATTATCTTCCTCTGCATTTTCATTGATACCTCCTACTTGAATATCAAAACTGGCCCCCGCTTGATCCTGCAAAGGATTTTCTGTCTTAGCATAGAAACTCACTTTTCCATTCCCTACAGGAATACCAATATCCCTAGGAACCACAAATTCAAAATCAAATTGACCATTTGTCACGGTTGCCTGTCCCTTAAAAAGGATTTCTCCTAGAGTCTCAAAATCCATTTTGATGACACCATTGCTATCAGTAGTGCCATCATTACCCAAGGTCTGTCTTTGGATATTTTTATCAAAAACTGTAGCTGTCAGCACTCCATTATAACTGGTCATTGGGTTTCCAAGTTCATCCATAACTTCTCCCGAAAGTTTCACTCTACCCAAAGCTTGTAAGACATCGGTATCCCCTCCCAAAGGCACATCATTAATTTTGGTCAAACGAATATCTGGTCTTGGCATAGCCAATTTTAAAGCTGGATCACCAATACAGAACACCATAAACTTTTGGGCATAGCCAGAAACTGATGCCGCGTTTTTAGTTTGCCTCAAGGCTTCTGCTATAGACACATGTGGATTGCCACCAAACTCAAAAAGATAGTCTCCTAGTTGATTGTTAAATGGAACAGCAACACTCATATAAATTTGCCTCGTAGTTGTAATTAAAGCAATGGCCCCTCCTTCCTTATTCCAATAAGTATACTCTCCTGCAGTAGGTCGATGTGGATCATCAAACTTGGTGTATTCACAAGTAACGGTTACAAAACAGTTATATTTACAAGTGTTTTGCAACTCCTGGGAATCTGCTTTTGAGAAAATACGTTCTTTCGACAAACCATCTTCTCCCCCATGACCAAAATAATTCACTACCAAAGCTCCTGCTTCAATTGACTTTATAATCGCTTCTTCCGCCTGCGGATATGTGTTTCCTCCAGCAGAGGCTTCTTGTTGATATGCATCGCAAAAGATTTTCACCACGTTAATGGATGGGTGTTCGCTCGTGGCCATATCCCCAATGGAGTTAGATGTATCCTGAAGCTCATTTTCCCAAGCTACATCTACATCATCCGCTATAAGGACAAAATTATTACGCCAACTTCCGTAAGAACTAGATTTGTGGTAAGTATCTATTTTATCTACCATTTCAGTAGCTCTCTGTAAATCCTCAGCCAAAATTCTTCCCACTGCTATATCCAACAAGTTGGAATTAGTCATATCTCCTTCATTAACATCCATCATCCCATAAAAATCATCAGATATATAAGAATCTCTCAAATCAAAACTTCTCTTAGATAGCCAAGATGGCACCATATTAGTGTTTCCTGACAATCGATCCTTGTAATCATAAGAACCATCTCCAAAAAGACACAGGTATTTTACCCGGTTTTCTGGAACACTGGCATTGTGGTAGACATATCTCATTAAATTGCGAATGGCACTTATGTCCTGATTCCCTGAGCTGAATTCCGTATAAAGTTCATTTAAAGTAACCACTTTTACAACCAGACCATATTGGTCTCTGTTAATTTGGGCCAAACGCTCAGCCTGCGAGGCAAAAACATTAGGAGCAACAATTATATAATCTACATCTTCAAACTCACCTTGGCTATTTTTAAAAATAGTTCCTTTAATGTTCTGATTAGCAACAGAAGTATTGCTCTCTCTTAAAGGCTGGTAATAATCGGAAGTCGCTACAGCTAAGTACGTTCGAGATGCTCCTGCTTGAGCCTTAAAACTAAACTCGGAACTACTTTCTTCGTTTTCCAAACTTGCAACTTCATATTTATTGGTGATATCCCAAATTTGAGAAACAGCACTACTGTTTGACAAATGATACTCAACCACGCCACCAACATTAGCTACACTATTGTTTTTGAAGCGTAATTGCACTCCTTCGAACCTTAACTCCCTAGTGGCCTCTACCGAAATAAAATCTAGATAACCGTAGGATGAAGGGTTGCCATTATTGCTGTATATTAAATCAAAAACCAATTCAGACGAACTCAACGCAACATTTCCATCATAATTCCCGCCACTAGCATAATTAGGACTATTAATGGCTGCGTAATTAAAGTTGGTCAAGGGATTACCATTTAGTTTTACCGTCATGGACGTCTGCACTTCAGAAACCGCTGCGGTATACACTCTTACCTTAGCCTGCTCTGAAGTCACTAGATTTGGAAAGCTAAACATAAACTCCTTTTGATTTTCTATGCCAAAACGATCTCCGAACCAACGTCTACCAATTTTTGCCAAATTGTAATCATCTACTTCGTGAAATTGATAATCTTGAAAAGTGTCAATAATTAAATCTGCTTCTGCTTCTGGTTGAGAAAGGGGTTGAATTCTTTTTCCTTCTCCGCTACTTATATTGACATAATAATAAGCCTTATCGGTATACGCATTGATATTTGTTTCGCTCTCATCATTGTACCCTGTTGGTCCTTCAGCATACATTAATATATAGTCACTACTATCAAAAACACCATCTTCTTCTCCAACAAACTGTATTGCATTTTCAGTTAAATCAAAAGGATAATCCACATCATTGGCCATAGGCAACATAGCGCCTCCATTTCCAAATATTTTTATAGTCCTTGGATCTACATTGGTATTTGCCCCTAATTCGTTTAAAAAGCTCCTCGTTAATTTGAACACTCCAGTTTTATCCACATAAAATTTATACCAATCTCCATTTGCCAAAACAGAATTCACAATTTCAGGAACATCCATAGTGCTCAGACCATTTCTAGATGCAGAGTTACCTAAACTATACTGTACACTAAAACTGTTGATTCGTTTATATACGCCTTGCTCTTCAATGATAGGACTTACTTCTACTTTCACTCCCAACACACCACGAGCGTTAGTATTATAAGCTTTTACTCTAGGTTCTTTTGGAATACTATTAAGAGGCAAATCCTTTAAATCGGCTTTGGAAATCGTACTAAAACTTATATTGGATAATGTAATTGAACTCTCATCAATCCTCGAAACGTTTTCCAAAGCAGCAAAAAACAAAAGACCTCTCTCTTCATCGTATACATAATTGGAAGCATTAAAAGCTGGTAATGTCATTTTTGAAATGGAAGTCTCAAAAACTTTCTCCCCTTCCCAATTAATTTGAAATTGCTGTTGTTGGGAAAACCCGAAAAATGTTATTAAAAGAACAAGAATGTGTAAACTTTTTTTCATAATCAATTAACGACTGTATGACTTATATAGTATTAGGCCTTATATTTTTCTTCAAAATTACAACAATAATTAAATTAGCCCACCGTTATTTAAAGACAAAATACATCGATAAACCGTAAAAAATCCGATGTAATGCTCAAAAAAAAGGATGAAATACAGCTTTTATCGGTAAATTTTCAAAAAAAAGGTTGTTAATTTGCCGTTAATTACTATATTGCGTCTCTAAAAATTAATTTAGCTTACTTAAAAGTATGGATATGAAACACGTTTTAAATCTAAGGATACTGTTAGCCCTAACGTTATCTTTAGCATTGTTTAGTTGTAACAAATCTTCCTCGTCGAAGAATAATTCGAGAGCCACCGGCTGGACGATTAATGACAGAGAAGGAGGTTTCCAATACAACACAAGCTTTAAAGAACAAGAAACTGCTCCTGGATTAGTTTTCATTGAAGGAGGAACTTTTACCATGGGTAAAGTACAAGACGATGTGATGCACGATTGGAACAATGCTCCAAATCAACAACACGTTCAGTCTTTCTACATGGATGAAACGGAAGTAACCAACATGATGTACTTAGAGTATTTAGATTGGATCAAAAGAGTGTACCCACCAGACGATCCAAACTTTAAGTTAATTTACGAAGGAGCTCTTCCTGACACTTTAGTATGGAGAAACCGTTTAGGTTACAGTGAAATGATGACAGAAAACTACCTTCGTCACCCAGGTTATGGAGAATATCCTGTTGTAGGAGTTAGCTGGATTCAAGCTGTAGAATTTGCAAATTGGAGAACAGACCGTGTTAACGAAATGTACTTACAAGATGCAGGTTACCTTAAGAGAGATTCTCACTTAACAGATGCATCTGCAGATAGCAACTTTAACACCGATACTTATATCAACGCTCCAACACAAACTTTTGGAGGAAACGAAGAAGTATTGAGAGGCGGGAACCTTAAGCCAATGACTGATGCTGAAGGAAACGAAATCAATGTTTACGCAAGCAGAGAAACTGGGGTTATCTCTCCAAAATACCGTCTACCATCTGAAGCTGAGTGGGAATATGCAGCTTTAGGTATGAGCGAATTGAGAAGCTACAACGTTTATAGAGGAAGAAAGAAATATCCTTGGACTGGTGCTTACACTAGATCTGGAAAGAGAAAATCAAGAGGAGACCAGTTAGCTAACTTCAAGCAAGGAAAAGGAGATTACGGTGGAATCGCTGGATGGTCTGATGATGGTGCAGATATCACTGCCAAAGTAATGTCTTACGCTCCTAACGATTACGGTTTATACGACATGGCTGGTAACGTTGCAGAATGGGTAGCTGACGTTTATAGACCTATTGTTGATGATGAATTCAACGATTTCAACTACTACCGTGGAAACGTTTATACTAAAAACGCTATCGGAGAAGACGGAACTGTAAAGATTGTGACTCCTGACGAAATTGTTTATGACACTTTAAGTAATGGTAAAATCGTTGCAAGAAACCTTCCAGGTGAAATCTTACAGGTTCCTGTAGATGACAACGAAACTTACTTGAGAACAAACTTTGACACTTCTGACAACAGAAACTTTAGAGACGGTGATGTTAGATCATCTCGTTACTACCAAGACAACTTCGACGAGAGTGAAGAAGGAGAAGACGTATCCTCTACTAGAAAGATGTACAACTCTCCAATGCACCACATCGAAAGAGACTCTGCTGGAGCTTTAATTAAAGAATACGACAAGTCTAACGCTAGAACTTCTTTGATCAACGATAACGTAAGAGTTTACAAAGGTGGATCTTGGAAAGATAGAGACTACTGGTTAGACCCTGCACAACGTAGATATTTCCCTCAGGATATGGCTACAGATTACATCGGATTCAGATGTGCAATGTCTAGAGTTGGATCTAAATCTAAAATGAAAAACAAAACAAAGAACTAATCATATCTTAGTTAAAAATCTAAAAAGTCCTAACATTACTGTTAGGACTTTTTTATTACTTTTAATTCATGAATATAGAACAATTATATAGTGCTTTTTCGCAGTGTGCCTCCGTAACAACCGACACTCGAAAAGTGACATCCAACGCCATTTTCTTTGCCCTGAAAGGCGACAATTTCAATGGCAACACTTTTGCTCAACAAGCTATTGAAAATGGTGCAAAATATGCTGTAATTGATGAGAAGGAATATGCTACCAATAAACAAATGCTATTGGTAGATGATGTTTTAACAGCCTTACAAGAATTGGCCTCTTACCATCGTACTAAATTAAAACTTCCAATCATTGCCTTAACCGGAAGCAATGGCAAAACAACAACGAAGGAGCTGATAAATGGGTTGCTTTCAACGCAGTTTAAAACTTCCGCAACAAAAGGTAATCTAAACAACCATATTGGTGTTCCCCTAACACTTTTGGAAATGACTTCAGAAACAGAAATAGGTATTGTTGAAATGGGTGCAAATCACCACAAAGAAATAGCCTTCCTATGCTCTATCGCTCAACCTGATTATGGTTTGATTACCAATTTTGGCAAAGCACATTTGGAAGGTTTCGGTAGTTTGGAAGGGGTGATTACTGCTAAATCTGAGTTATACGAATATTTAAAAGCACACAACAAAACAGTTTTCATTAATGCAAACGATGCAACCCAATTAAAACAAATAGGCTCCTACTCCCCTATTTGCACTTTTGGAGAAGGAACTAATGTGGATGTTAATATAGGATTGGTCAATGCCCAATCCGAAGTCATCGTACATTATGATAATACTCAGATCAAATCCAATCTTACCGGTATTTACAATTTCAACAATATTTGTAGTGCCATAGCAATTGGATCCTACTTTAAAATTTCAACAACCAACATAAAAAAGGGTATTGAAACCTATATTCCAAGTAACAATCGATCACAGTTAATTGAGAAAGGAACCAACAAGATTATATTGGATGCCTACAATGCCAATCCTACTAGCATGAAGGCTGCTTTGGAGAATTTTATTCAGTACACCACAGAGCAGCACAAAACAGTATTCCTAGGTGATATGTTTGAATTGGGAAGCACTTCTGCCGAAGAACATCAGGCTATTTTAAACTATCTAGAAACGCATTTCAATGGCTCTGTTTATATTATTGGAAAGCATTTCAACAATACCATGTCCAATAGCAAAAACACCTTAAAATTTGAATTATTTGAAGACTTGAAAAACCATTTGTCAGGGATTTCAATTGAGAATGAATTTATCTTGATAAAGGGGTCTCGAGGAATGGCTCTGGAACGGATTCTGGAACTAGTTTAAATAAAAAAAGCTTCTCAAATTGAGAAGCTTTTTTTTGTGGGCGCGAAGGGATTCGAACCCCTGACCCCTTGGGTGTAAACCAAGTGCTCTGAACCAACTGAGCTACGCGCCCTTGCTTGTTGAGGGTGCAAATATAGTCTAGTTTTTCAAATCTCAAAACATTTTTTTAAAAAATTTTAAAACCCCGAAAAAACTAGATTTTGTTAATTTCAATAAACATAAGACCCTCCATAAATAAGAAAAGCTTCTCGATCTGAGAAGCTTTTTTTGTGGGCGCGAAGGGATTCGAACCCCTGACCCCTTGGGTGTAAACCAAGTGCTCTGAACCAACTGAGCTACGCGCCCTTCCTAATTGGACTGCAAATATAGTCTAGTTTTCCATATCTCAAAAGCTTTTTTGAAATATTTTTTAAATTATTTCGGCCACCACAAAAGTGCTTCCACCAACATAAATCAAGTCATTTTTTCCTGCACTTTTCCTAGCTTCTTTTAACGCCTCATTTACACTAGAATAAGACGTTCCTTGAAAGCCATTCTCCTCGAATAAATTTTTTAACTCATCAGAATCCAATCCTCGAGGCATGTCCGGTTTGCAAAAATAATAAGTGGCATTTTTAGGCATTAATCCCAAAATTGGTCCCAAAGATTTATCATTAACTACTCCAAAAACTATATGAAGCTGTTCATAAACTTCATTGGCCAATTGCTCGACGATATATTTAAGCCCTTCTTTATTGTGCGCTGTATCACAAACAATTTTTGGGTTTTCCCCAAGAATCTGCCAACGTCCTTTCAATCCCGTATTCACAGTCACCTTATTTAAACCTGACTGAATAGCTTCATTTGAAATAATAAACTCTTCCTCGGGCAACAATTTAATAGCTTGTAATACGGTTTTGATGTTCTTTTGTTGATACAAGCCTTTTAAATCAGATTCATAAACAGCGCTTATTTCCTGATCTGCAAAATAAATCTCAGCTCCCTCTTCCCTAGCCTTTTCTTGAAAAACTGTTTGGGTTTCCTCCTGGGTTTCGCCAATCACTACAGGTACACTTGCTTTAATAATACCAGCCTTTTCTTTGGCTATAGCGGATAAGTTATCGCCTAAAAATTGCGTATGGTCCAAACCAATATTTGTTATCACCGAAACCAAAGGCGTGATAATATTGGTAGAATCAAGCCTACCTCCTAAGCCAACCTCCACTATCGCAATATCCACTTTGGATTTGGCAAAATAATCGAATGCCATACCAACCGTCATTTCAAAAAATGACAGGTGATGGTTTTGAAAAAAGTCTAGATGCTTATCTATAAAATCAACAACGAAATCCTCCGAAATCTCTCCACCATTGATTTTGATACGCTCTCTAAAATCTTTTAAATGTGGTGATGTATAAAGCCCCACTTTATACCCCGCTTCTTGAAGTATAGAAGCCAACATGTGGCTGGTAGACCCTTTTCCATTGGTACCAGCCACGTGTATGCTTTTAAAATGATTTTCCGGATGATGTAGCTCTGAAGCCAGCAACAAAGTGTTGCTCAAATCCTTCTTATAGGCAGATGTACCTAAATTTTGATACATAGGTAACTGCTTAAACATCCAGTTTACAGTTTCCTGATAATTCATATCTCTACTGGGTTACATCAAAATTAATGCTTACAAATCCTACCTGTCTGGCAGGTGCTTTGGGGTCTGCTGGCCATTTATGGGATAGGGCAATTTTTTTAGCAGGTTCCAATAAGCAAGGGTGTGTATTTGTTGTACCTCTAATACCAGGTTCGGCGGCAACGACATTACCACTTCTATCTACTTCTATACGTACAACTACCAATCCGTATTCGTTACAATCTTGCTTGAATATTTCCTTACTTGGTCTTCCACGTCCTCCAAGACCATAGCCAACGCCTCCTTTACCAGGACCACTACCTCCAAAATAACTTGGTGCATAAGGATCACCATCTAATTGGCCTTTATCTCCAGGTTTTCCATCTGGACCTTCGCCTCCGGTTTCGGTACCTTTGGAATTGCTGACACCTCCAATCAACGCATCAAGGGCTTGTTTCTTTTTAGCCTCTTCCTGCTTTTTCTTCTCCTCCTCCAAACGTTTTTTCTCAGCTGCTTCACGCTTTTCACGCTCTACGCGTTCAGCTTCAGCTTTGGCTTTCGCATCAGCTTCCTTTTTCTTCTTGACGGCAATAGCTTCGGCACTTTCCTCTGTAAGCACATCTTCAGCTTTGGAAGCTGTTTCTACTACTTCCTTTGGTTGCGGTTGCACAGTTTCTTCTGGCTTTACCTCTTCTACCGGTGTTTCAACAGTTTCCGTAGGGGGCGCCAAAGGTTTTGTTGGTTGTACATCACCACTACCCACAGCAGAATTCCCAAAATTTACAGCTACCCCGTATTCTTCTGGGGGATCCAAATATTTATGACCAACTACAAATAACAACAATATCAAGATCACCATAATCAATGCGGTAATCTTGGCCGAGTTGCGCTCATATTTGGTCTCAAAATATTTCATATTAATTATTCGGTTTTACTGCTAAAATAACCTTGAACTTGTTTCTATTCGCAATGTCCATAACCTTAACCACATTGTCTACCGGTACAGATTTCTCCGCACGCAATACAACCGTTGGTTTGTCCTGTCCAGCAAGAGCGGAAACCAATTGGTTTTCCAACACACTTTCTCCTACCAATTTTTGGTCTATATAATATCTTAAATCTTTTGTAATGCTAACCGCTACCGATTTTTTGTTTTCGGTTTTTCCACTGGCCTTAGGTAATAAAATGTCAATGGCATTTGTGGTTACCAGAGTAGATGCCAACATGAAAAAGATCAATAACAGAAATACAATATCCGTCATGGACGACATATTGAATTCTGGCGTGACTTTATTTCTTCCTCTTAAATTCATTAGATAGGCTCATTTAAGTGATCTAAGAACTCTAAAGAATTTGCTTCCATTTGGTATACAACCTTATCGGTTTTTACCACTAAATGGTTATAAGCAATGTATCCAACAATACCTACAATTAATCCAGCAACTGTAGTAGTCATGGCCGTGTACAATCCATCCGCCAATAATTTAATATCAATTTGACCTCCTGAATTGGCGATTTCGAATATGGATAAAATCATACCAATTACTGTACCAAGGAATCCGATCATTGGGGCTGCACCGGATATTGTGGCCAAAACACTTACATTTTTCTCCAAACCATATACTTCCAATCTACCAGCACTTTCAATAGCTGTGTTGATATCTTCCAAAGGTTTTCCTATACGAGTAATCCCTTTATTGATCAATCTAGATACTGGAGTATTTACTTGAGCACATAACATTTGCGCCGAATCTATTTTACCATTGCTTACATGGTCCTTAATTTGATTCATGAAATTGGCATCTATTTTGGAGGCATCCTTAATGGCAAAGAGGCGTTCAAAATAAATGTAGACGGCCATAATTAACAAAATAAACAGAACAGCAATTATAACTTGTCCAGCAAGTCCGCCACTCCCTATTAATTCAATAATAGAAAGTGTTTTCTCTACTGGTTGTTCTTCAGTAAGTAATTCTGCACCTTCTTGTAGGTTAAAAGATAACATCATGGTTATAAGTTTTGAGTATTAGTTCTAATTATTGTTTTAACGTTCGTTTTGCTACGAAAGTATATTTTAGATAAAAGTTCTAGTGACCATAAAGGCTGCGGCTCCAACCAAAAATCCTATAAGTGCCAACCAAGCAATCTTTTTCAAGTACCAGAAAAAGTCAATTTTTTCCATTCCCATGGCCACAACTCCAGCTGCAGACCCTATAATTAACATACTACCACCGGTTCCGGCTGAGTAGGCTATAAAGTGCCACAACTCATTGTCCAAAGGCTCTGAGAACATTCCTAAACTCGCAGCTACCAATGGTACATTGTCAATAACCGCAGAGCCTACTCCCATAAGCATAACTACCAAATCTGAAACACCTTCATGATGTAATTCGGTACCTAACATAGGCATGGTATCTTGTAAAGATTGAGCAAACCCGAATAAAATTCCTAAAGATTCCATTGCTGCAACAGCCAATAAAATTCCTAAGAAGAATAAAATACTAGGCATTTCAATTCTTGACAAAGAATGGTGTACTGGACTATGATGCCCTTGGAATGCCTCATCATCCGATCCTGAATCCATTAAAGTAAACTTAGTATTGCTGTAAATTTCTGCAAAAATAGCCACAACACCCAAGGCCAACATCATTCCAACATAAGGTGGTAAATGTGTTACCTGCTTAAAAATTGGTACAGATACAATTCCTCCTAATCCCAAATAAAACATGGTAGCGCTAAACTTAGACTTTGGTCCTTCGTCATCAGATTCTTCATTTTCAATTTTCCCTTTGAAAGCTGGCAAAAACGATGCAATAAATGTAGGTACCAACATACATAATAATGAAGGCACAAACAGATAGGCAAATAAATGTCCTGCCGAAACTTTTTTACCAATCCACAACATCGTGGTAGTTACATCTCCAATAGGCGACCAAGCTCCTC
This sequence comes from Mangrovimonas sp. TPBH4, assembly GCF_001280505.1. Taxonomy (GTDB): domain Bacteria; phylum Bacteroidota; class Bacteroidia; order Flavobacteriales; family Flavobacteriaceae; genus Mangrovimonas_A. The sequence goes on along the minus strand of NZ_LBIO01000050.1, from coordinate 8,755 downwards.
CTGCATTGGCGGCAATAATAATTAAACCAGCAAACCAGATACGCGTGTTTCTATCCTGAATCAATTTCTGCAAAATAGAAATTAGTACAATGGTTGCCGTTAAGTTATCTATAATTGCAGACAAGAAAAATGCCAATAAGGAAAAAATCCAAAGCATGGTTTTCTTGTTTTTTGTCTTAATAAACCCTTTGATAGTAGAGAATCCATCAAAATAATCAATAATCTCTACAATAGTCATAGCTCCTAAAAGGAAAACCAAAATCTCGGCAGTTTTCCCCAAATGGTGAAGCAGGGTCTCCTCCATCAAATGCATTTTTTCTTCATGCCCGAGTAAACCGAAGTTTTCCATTAGGGTATGATTGGCTGAATCAAACCACTGAGGGAATGCATCTATCCCCAAAGCAATCAAGGCCCAACTAATAGCCATCATGACTAAAGCTGGAATTAACTTGTCAATTTTTAAATTATGTTCCAAAGTAATGGCCAAATAGCCCACTACAAATACTAATACTATTATAGTTTCCATAAATTAAATTTATATAAGTTGGCTCAATGCAATTTCAAAAGCAGTGGCACTTATACCAGTTTTTGTATCGTTTTTACTATGTACGTTTTTAATAGCCTCCTTAATAATATTAGAAGTATCGCTAAAAATGGCATCATCAGTCATTTGCACACGTTGCTCCATAAAATAAGCAAATACCCTAGCCATTCCGCAGTTGGAAATAAAGTCAGGAATCAAGCTCACTTTGCTATCGGTATACTCCATAATTGGTCCAAAGAAAATTTCTTTATCGGCAAAAGGTACATTGGCCCCACAGGAAATCACTTCCAATCCATTATCAATCATTTGATCAATTTGCCCTTTGGTCACCAATCGTGATGCAGCACATGGTGTAAAGATTTCAGTTTTCAAGCCCCAAACTCGTTCATTCATTTCTTCAAAAGGAATTAGTTTTTCGGCAGCGAGATTGTTTCCTTTCTTATTAAGATATAATTCTGTGATTTCCTCAAACGAAAATCCTTCCTCCTTAATCAAACCTCCTACAACATCAATAATCCCAACTACTTTGGCTCCCATTTGAGACAAATAGAAAGCCGCGGCAGCACCAACGTTTCCAAAACCTTGTACTACGGCACGTTTTCCTACCACAGACTCATTCTTAATTTCATAAAAATGTTTTACAGCTTCAGCCACACCGTATCCCGTAATCATATCGGCCACAGTATATTTTCTTCTTACATCTGGCGAAAACACAGGATTCTCAATAACCTTGATTACTCCGTGTCTCAATTGACCAATACGGTTGATTTTATCTGCAATGGTTGGCTTGAAATGTCCTTCAAAAACCCCTTCTTGAGGATGCCAAACCCCACTTTCTTCGGTAATTGGAATTACCTCGTGAATTTCATCAACATTTAAATCTCCTCCCGTTCCATAATAACTTTTCAAAAGTGGAGAAACGGCTTTGTACCAACGTTCCAAAACGCCTTTTTTTCTAGGATCCTGAGGGTCGAAATTAATCCCCGACTTGGCTCCTCCAATGGCCGGTCCGGACACGGTGAATTTCACTTCCATGGTTTTGGCAAGTGATAACACTTCGTTCATGTCTAATCCTTTTCTCATTCTAGTTCCCCCACCAGCAGCGCCTCCTCTTAGGGAGTTGATCACTGTCCAGCCTTCGGCTTCTGTTTCTGGGTCTTTCCAATTAAATATTATTTCTGGTTCTTTTGCTTCGTACTTTTGAAGTAAATCTTTCATGTAATGCTATTAATCTGTATTGTATATAATTTGTATCATTAAGGCTTCCTTTAAAAATGATACAAATTCTCGTCATTTTTCTTGCGCAACAAATATAAAAAACTAAAAATCCTTAAATATCAATTTTAAAATTATTTTACGGATAATACACTTGACCTGAGCTATGGTCATGTCTGGCGCCCGTTACACTGGCTAGACAGTTGGGCTGATTTTCCAATTTTAGAACTCCCAAAAATCCAAATATGAGAGCTTCTTTATACTCGATAATCGCAGGATTTGGAATGATTATTTTTACTTCAGTTTTTGATTGAATTCTTTCTATTAAAAATGAATTATAGGCTCCCCCTCCCGTGGTTAGAACAGTTCCGTTGGTTTTTGAAGTAAACTCTTTTGCAATTTGAATGGCGGCATGTTCTGTAAACGTTCGAAGAACATCCTTTAACTGAAGTTGAGCTGCATCTATCAATGGAAGAATGGAAGTTTCCACCCATTCCAATCCAAGAGATTTTGGAAAACCTTTTTGGTAAAACTCAAGAGAGTTCAATTGTTCCAAAAGCCCTTCATCCAGATTTCCCGAACGGGCTATTTTACCCTGATCATCAAAATCGAAGCCTAATTGTCTTACATAATGGTTCAACACAATATTTACAGGACATATATCATAGGCAATTCTGCTTCCTTCAATATCTGTTGAAATATTGGCGAAACCTCCTAAATTAAGACAAAAGTCATACTCCGAAAACAACAGGGCATCGCCAATAGGCACCAATGGCGCCCCTTGGCCTCCCAATTCCACATCCTGAACTCGAAAATCACATACTACCTTCTGTTGCAACAATTGTGAAATGATAGGCAAGTTTCCTATTTGATAAGTCACCCCCTCACTTGGTTGGTGCAAGGCTGTATGCCCATGAGAGCACACCGCATCCAAAGAAGCTATTTGATGTTTGGAGATAAATTGACCTATTAATCCAACCAAATATTGGGTATAATCTTGGTCTATTTGTGCCAACTCCGCTTTGGAAAAGTCCACCAAACGCTTCAATTTAGTTTCCCACTCCACAGAATATGCAACTGTTTCAGCCTGATGGATCTTATACATCCATTTTTGGTCAAAATGAAAGCTTGCCCAAACCAGGTCAACGCCATCCAATGAAGTTCCGGACATTACTCCTATAATTTTAAAGGTGTCTTTTATCATATGTGTAAAAATAATTCCCCTTATTGAAAAAATCGTAGCAAAATACTATATTTGCTCACATTTTTTAATAATTCAACAATTTATTTTTCATGATAGATTTTAAGCTTACCGAAGAACATCTAATGATTCGCGATGCTGCCCGTGATTTTGCTCAAACAGAATTGCTTCCGGGCGTGATAGAACGTGACAACAAACAGGAATTCCCTGATGAGTTGGTCAAAAAAATGGGAGACCTAGGATTTTTAGGAATTATGGTAGATCCTAAATATGGAGGAAGCGGTATGGATGCCATTTCATATGTATTAATTATGGAAGAATTGTCTAAAATTGATGCTTCTGCCTCTGTAATGGTATCAGTAAACAATTCTTTGGTATGCTATGGCCTTGAAGCCTATGGTTCCGAAGCCCAAAAAGAAAAATACCTTACCAAATTGGCAACAGGAGAAAATCTTGGAGCATTTTGTTTAAGCGAGCCTGAAGCTGGTAGTGATGCAACGTCTCAATCTACTACTGCTATTGATAAAGGCGACTACTACTTATTGAACGGTACCAAAAACTGGATTACCAATGGTGGCCGCGCCGATGTGTATTTGGTAATTGCCCAAACAGATCGTGAAAAGGGACACCGAGGAATCAACGCCTTTATTGTTGAAAAAGGCATGGAAGGTTTCCACATTGGTCCTAAAGAAGACAAGTTGGGTATTAGAGGAAGTGACACGCACACGCTTCAGTTTAACGATGTAAAAGTTCCAAAAGAAAACAGAATTGGTGAAGATGGTTTCGGATTCAAGTTTGCTATGAAAACCTTATCTGGTGGACGTATCGGGATTGCTTCCCAAGCTTTAGGGATTGCATCAGGAGCGTATGAATTGGCCTTGAAATATTCCAAAGAAAGAAAAGCCTTTGGAACTGAAATTTGCAACCACCAAGCTATTGCTTTTAAATTGGCCGATATGGCAACCGAAATTGAGGCTGCCCGTATGTTGGTGTTCAAAGCTGCTTGGGACAAGGATCAAGGCAATAACTATGATATGTCTAGTGCCATGGCAAAATTATACGCTTCAAAAGTGGCCATGGAACAAACTGTTGAGGCTGTTCAAATTCACGGCGGCAATGGATTTGTAAAAGAATACCATGTCGAGCGTTTGATGCGTGATGCTAAAATCACCCAGATCTATGAAGGGACTTCAGAAATCCAAAAAATTGTAATTTCCAGAGGGGTCTTGAGAGACTAATCTAAACAATACATACAGAAAAAGTCCAACCGATTGGTTGGACTTTTTTATTGAGATAAACTCTTGCTTCTATTTCACCAAATTGAAATTATTCTTTCAGGACCTTGAACTGCTGTTCTTGGTTTCCGTTTTTATAATTCACAATATACAAACCTGCGGCCAATTGGCTCATATCTATTTCAGTTCTCTCCAAATTTCCTTGGGTTTCGATAGATTTCACCAATTTTCCAGAAAGGTTAAATACCTTAATTTGAGAATCACCGCTTGCATTTGGATGGTTCACATATAACATATCCTTCGTAGGTACCGGACCTACCCAAGCACTATTAGCTGTAAACGAATCTACGCTCAAGACAGCCTCTGGCAAGGCCAACTCTGAAGGGGAATATGCTCCAGAACTATCCCACACCACCCAGTCAACGGAGGCTCCAAACTCATTTTCTGTTGAAGAACCATCACCAAAACGGAAGTGACTGTTTCCGCTTTCGGACGATTGCGGAATAACTGTCATAACAGGGGTGTCACTTTCATCTATATAAAGCATGGCTTGCTCTGCCGTCATGGTAAAACGATAGATATGCCACTCATCCAAATCAACACCTAATTCGGTTGTTTCCCCTTCCCCATTTCTAACGCGTGCTACATTAGATAATTCGTTATAATCTTTGTCGAATGATATACGGGTTCTCACGTCATTATAGTGCATATCTATATCCATAGGCACATCATAATTGGGATTCCCTTTCACCCTCATGACCACCGTTAAGTTGTCTACAGTAACATCATTATTGGCAAAATTCATCCGCCAGTAAAATGATGTTCCCGGACATTCCATTTCCAATAAATTATTCGTTGCATCGTCAGGGTCGACCACAATGGCATTGGTAAAACTAGTTCCTGCACTTGATTCTTGAAAAGGAGGGTCAAACACATCTGGCAGTACATCAGCTTGATAAATAACCCAGCCAGCATCAAAAAACATTGGGGAGCTCTTAAATGACATCAATCCTACAATAGGAATGGCAATCAATACAAGTTTAAGTAATTGTTTTTTCATAATGTTAGTTTTAAAATTAAATATATAATCCGTCAAAAGAGAACCTTTCTCTTTCTCAAAAATTACCAACTCTTTAAACTATTCAGGGCTTTATTCAATATCTATACGTTTATAAATTATCCTTTAACAATTCTGAATTGCTGCTGCTTTTGAGCATCTTTATATTGTATCACGTAAAATCCATTGGCCAATTCAGTAAGATCCAAACGTGTAAGCGTACTCATTTCCTCTACTTTTAAAGACAGCACCACAACACCTGATAAATTGTAAACTTCTACAGTCCCATGTTTTTGAGCCGAAGTGTGCAGCAACACCAAATAATCCTCCACCGGATTTGGATACAGCTTAAACGGCTGTTCCTTTAAATCCAATACACCAAGAGACTCCGTTTGAAAGAAATCAATGACATCGGCTCCAGCATAAAGAGGAATCAATTCTTCAACAACATCGGCGGGAAATGCTTCATAGTCATAATAGGAAGAGGGTTCAAAAATTCCTTCAGGATTCAACTCATCAAATTTTATCGAGCGACCTCCTGGATTCAACATCTCTGGATTGATTTGCGAGGTAATCACAGGCAGTTCACTATCGTCATAGGCATTCCCTATTTGTTTTAATGCAGTTGCAGTGTAATTTCCCGTTTTTGAGGTAAAGGTATTATCAGTATTCACCCCATAAACCGCTTGGAAATCGGAAACCGACCTATCGGCATACATTGGCCATCGGGTATTGAGGTAGAAATTATTTTCGGCATACACTTGCGATTGATTGGAAGCCGCTATACCGTAAAGCGTAATCCCTTCCACCAAATTGTTCAACACGTGTACCTCTCCAAAACGCACTCTAGGGTTTCTAGAATTACTATTGAAATAATGGTTGGCATAAAGGGTCACTTTCAATTTCCCCAAATCTTCCGATCCATTGCTATCGGAATGCCCAATAAGATTGGTCTTCCAACTATTTCTCAAAATATTCCAAGATAAGGTTATATAACTTGCTCCTCCCTTAACGTCAATACCGCCATCAGGATGATCTTGATCTTCTGGTCTTGTATCAGGATGTCCAACTGTACAGTGGTCTACCCATATGTGGTGGGTTTCTGGCTCTCCAATATTGATCCCATCATCATAATAATCATAAAACGTCAGGTTGCGAATCAACACATTCCAAGAACGCTTAATGTTTAGTCCAAACTTTAAAACCACGTTTTGTTCACCAATAATAGTTAAATCTCCTTGTTCTTGAATCGTTAGCATATGATTCCCCCAAGCCGAAGAATCGGAAGTTCCTTCATCGTAAACCCCTTCTGTAAAAACAATGACTTCTGGCGTTGCGGTAACGCCATTGGTTCCCGAAAGTCCTTTGTAGGCCCTATTTCTATAGTATAAATGCCAAGCCAGCATGTCAAAATCGTCAGGACCATTCACCCAAAGAGTATCCGCTGCTCCTTGACCACCACTTACAGGACCATTAAAACTGAAATCGTAATTTTGATATTCCGTACCTGTATCAACGGAAGCAAATCCCACAGGAATCTCAAAATCCAATTCCACATCTGCTGAAAAAGTAGCCGTCACACTTTTGGAACCATCCATAGTAAGGGTTTCTACCATTTCATTGCCGCTTAAGTCTCCGGCCCATCCAGTAAAGGTAGCATCCCAAATAGGCTCCGCAGTAAGGGTTACCACCGTTCCTTCTTCATAAATACCGCCTTCCGGACTTAAAGTCACATTTCCAATTCCTGTAACTGACACGTCCAAACTGTAAAAAGACAATTCTTCCACTACAGTAATCGTCCAAGTTTTTGTGCTGTTGTCTTGAGCCGTCACGATATATTCAACTGGACTTGAATAATCACGAGGGGTATCTGAAGAAGGTGTTATGCCCGCAAAGGGCGAAATTGTCAACGTGGTTGGAACAAGATTAGTAACATCCACGGACTGGGGTACGGTAACTTGAATTGTCCCCAATTCATTGTCAATAATAGCCTCCCCAATTTGATTTTCGACCAATGTGAAAGCGGTAATGTCTTTTTCACTAGACACCACTTCGGAAACACTTACCAACCAATCTTTAATGGTATTACCATCTTGTGACATTACTGTATAATTAACATTATTTCCTATTGAAAAATCTCTTGCTGTGTCCACCGAAGGTGAAATAGTTGCTGAAGGAGATATTTCTATCAATTCAGGGACAACTGAAGTCAAATCCATTCCAATAGGAACCGATACACTAACAGTATTGGCATCTGTATCTATTACTTCCTCTCCAATTTGACCTGGTAAGCTAAACGTGAGAATGTCAGCTTCTGAAAATAAATCGGCACTGGATTCTATAAACAAATCATGAATATGCACCTGCCCACCACTTGGAGCATTTTCCAAACGAATAGAAGTAGATCCCGGAGTTTGAAGTTCAGGAAAAAGATCTGTTAGTATGTAGACTCCAGTTCCCGACTGTGCCACAGAAACATCTCCTGCAATTATATAATCTTCCGAACCCAAATGTTGGTACTTTACGGTAACAGTCCTTGGTGTGCTCCCGGAAGATTTCATTTTAACCAAAAACACTCCGCAACTAGACACATCGGCCTGCAAATAACCTCCAGTACTTACTACAAGACGCCCTTCAGAACATTCTGTACAATTGTTAACTGGACCTCCAGTTGAAATGGCTCCATCCGATGTAATACCTTCGGGCATTTCGGCAGTTTGAAAGTTAAAATCGATTAAGGCTTCTTGAGAATAACTGACTTGGGTTGATAATAGCAACAACACTAATAGGGAAAGTAGTTTTTTAACCATTAGGTATGTATTAAATGATTATAGTTGGTTACTTGCATTCCATTTATTACGATTTGGGTGGTTTAGCTTCAATCAGTTAAACACCTATCCAGTAACTCGATAAAACAACAGACAATTTTGTAATCGATTACACTAATGTAGAAATTAATTATCATATTTACAAAAAAACCAATAAATTTTTAACGATACACCCTAATTAGAACCCAATACTTATTAGATAAGCAACGAAGAACTTGGTATAACCGAAATTGCTAGGAATATAACACAATCAAATACCTTGTTAAACAGAAAGTATTGTGAATTAATTGCATTTTTTCAATCGATTACATCTTTAAGTATTAACAAGAAAGCAAAAACCTAACTCTTAGGAAGTTGAAGACTAGACTTAACGATACCCCATAGCTCATACTAAAACACAGCACAATGGTATTGTATATTATTAAAGAATATAGAAGTATTAACCATAACCACACTTAGAACAAGTTAACTGAGGTCATTTTACGAGTAAAATAATATATGCGCCATAAAAGGTGAAGTGCATAAAAACAAAAAGCCCCCAGCAAAATAATGCTGGGGGCTTGCAAACCTGCCGCCTGGCAGGCAAAAAAGGCGACGACCTACTCTCCCACGGGTGCAGTACCATCGGCGCTAACGGGCTTAACTTCTCTGTTCGGAAAGGTAAGAGGTGAGCCC
>NZ_LBIO01000005.1 GCF_001280505.1 Mangrovimonas sp. TPBH4 | reverse complement strand
CAGTCTTGAGTATGCAAACAGTCTCATAGCTCAGCTGGTTAGAGCGCTACACTGATAATGTAGAGGTCGGCAGTTCGAGTCTGCCTGAGACTACGAAAATCAATTGGCAATTGGGAATGCTAATAAACAATTGGGAAGTTCATTAAAAACTGAAAGGAAATTTTAGAGGTTGAGTAGCCGTTATAAGTACTGTTAACTGATAACTGTTAACTGACAGCTAAATATAACGGGGGATTAGCTCAGCTGGCTAGAGCGCCTGCCTTGCACGCAGGAGGTCATCGGTTCGACTCCGATATTCTCCAC
>NZ_LBIO01000049.1 GCF_001280505.1 Mangrovimonas sp. TPBH4 | reverse complement strand
TGTGGCAGTATGCAACAAACTGCTCAAACAAGCATTTGCAATCGCAAAATCAGGGGTACGGTATAATGAGAATTTTGTGTCGAAATTGGTCTAAAAGAACTTGTTTTTTAACTCAGTTCTTTGTTGTAGCCAGTTTTTTTATCTGTCCCAACCATCAATTAAATACTTTTTTTCGGCTAATTTCTTTTCAATTCCTGTTTCTTTTAACTTAAACCACATTTCAAATCGAACAGGATAAAATTGTTCAAAAGTTCCTTCGTAAATAAGACTTTCTCCTTCGTAAAGTTTATAGTCATTTGATAAATCAGATATTTTGTTTTTTGAACTGTTGATTTGTTTTGAAAACCCCTTTAAAATGGCTAAAATTGACTATCAATGTTCAAAATTGAACAATTGCAATGGTTCGATTTTTTGTGATACAAAATGAATGAATTATAGTGTATGTAACAAGGTTCTGTGTGACTTAAATTCTTAATCCATGTTATGTCTGTCCTTTTTTTGTGTAAAAGCTGAGCCTATAGTTTCATTAAAATCTTCTGTAATTCATTTGCGGATTCTAAATGGATATTGTAGGCATTTTTAAAAACTATTTCAATGTCTTCAAGATTATTTGTTTTGATTTTATTTTCTATTAAAATTAAAAGATCTTTTAGGTCATTTAGCCCCATAAATTCAGCTTGAGGTTTTAAGGAATGGGCATTTATGCGAAGTTGATTCCAATTGCCTGAGACTAAACTTTCCTTCATTAGCCGAAAGGTATCAGGGGCCATATCTATGTATAATTGGATATAGCCCTTCATTTTGTTGACATCTCCTTTTGTGAATTTTTTTAAAAATGTTAAATCAATCATTTATACATTGGCTTTAAGGAGTTCATAAATTTCATTGTATGCTGCTTGCCCCTTCATAACATAGTGAGTTGCCCCATACATAATGGTTTGCGATGCCGTTCCATAGCTTTTTTGGCTTGAAAGCATAATTACGGGTAAATTTTTGTCCTGTTTTTTGATTTCCCGTAAAATATTAATACCGTTGGCTGCATTTTTTTCTTTTGAATTCAAATAGTAATCCAAAACAATGGCATCGGGATTTTTATGTATGTTTTTTAGGCAAGCTTCTCCCGTTGTGAAAGATTTGATATTAAAGCCGCCATATTGAGCTGCTAAATAATCGGATAACGATTCTGTAATAAAGGGGTTGTCATCCACAATGAAAACTGTTGGATTTTGATTCTTCATGATTGTTTGTTTTTAATGAGTTTAGAAATTTTTTGAATTAATAATTCTGTATTGAATGGTTTTCCTATAAAATCATCCATGCCAACTTCATAACATTTGTCTATTTCTTCTTTAAGAACATTGGCGGTCATAGCTAAAATGGGAGTATTTGATTTACCGTTGTCAAGTCTTCTTATATGTTTAGTAGTTTCGTAACCGTTCATGATAGGCATTTGAACATCCATAAGAATGATGTCGAAACTTTCTGATTTTAATTTCTCTAGGGCTATTACGCCATTTTCTGCTGTATCCACTCGAATGTCTTCAATGGTATCTTCCAACTCTTCCTGAGCTACAACAGCATTAAATTGGTTGTCCTCAACAAGAAGTATTTTGGACCCTTTTAATAGTTCTAAAAGTTTTTCACTGGATGGACTTTCTAATTTTTCGTTTGAAGCTATTTTGGAAATTGAATATGGAATGGTAAAATGAAATTCACTTCCCTGGCCTATTCTGCTTTCTACCCATATTTTACCACCTTGTATCTCTATTAATTTTTTGGAAATGCTCAACCCTAATCCAGTGCCTCCAAATTTTCTGCTGGTATCATTGAAGGCCTGTTGAAATGTTTTGAAGATTTTGTCAATTTGTCCTTTGTCAATGCCAATGCCAGTATCTGATACGGTAAAGTGTGCGTTCAATTTATTGTCAAATTGTCGAAACGTAACTGTAGTAGTAACAATTCCCTTTTCGGTAAATTTTATGGCATTGCCTATTAAATTTATAAGGATTTGATTTAATCTTGAGGAATCCCCTTTTACTGTAATTGGTTCTTGAGGAACATTTCTTTTTAGTTGCAACCCTTTTTCTTCGGCCTTAAACTGCATGATAGTATGTGCATTGTCAATTACCTGGCTTATTGAAAAGGGAAGGTGTTCCAATTCAACCTTTCCTGCTTCAATTTTTGAAATATCCAAAACATCGTTAATAATAGCCAATAAGGAGTCTGAGGACTGCTTAATGGCATTTAAATAATTTGTTTGGTCTTTCCGAGGTTTGCGGCGCAATAATATATCGGTCATTCCTTTTACCGCATTCATAGGGGTGCGTATTTCGTGGCTCATATTGGCCAAAAATTGGTGTTTTGCACGTTCGCTTGCCTGAGCTTTTTGTTTTTCGGACTCTATAATTTCGTTTTTATGTTTTAGTTGGGCTTCTGTTTTTTTTATAAAACGTAAGCGGGAATAAAGTGCAACTACAAATAGTAGGAGACCTAGTCCTAGGGCTATTAGAAGTTTTTTTGCGGATTTCTGTTTGTTGAGCTCTGTTTGGTGGTTTAGTTCGTTTTTCAGGTTTTGTTGAGCGATTTTTAAACTGTCCGTTAACCTTTCCTGGGCAAACTGATTTTCCAGTTCTAAACGTGTTACTTCTTCACTGTTTCTCAAGATGGCTAAGGAATCTTGAAGTTGAACATACTCTTGGTAGTTTTTCAGGGAATTTTTATAATCCCTCTGTTGTTCGGATGCTTGGTATAAAATATTATGGAGCTCTGAACTGTTGCTTAGGCTTTTCATATCCATAGCAAGACCAAGTTTTGCAGTAGCTATAGCTTTGTCATATTGTTTCAGACCTAAATAGGTCTGACTAAGAACTGTAAAAAATGGATTTTTATTAAAATTTTTTTTGTCTTGATAAAAGGGGTTTATCTCCAATAGCTCCTCTAGTGATTCTTTATAGTTTCCTGAAAGATTGTTGAGTTTTGCCCTGGTTCTTCTAGCTATCATATAACAGGGTTCACACTCTTTTTTGTTTTTCATGATTTGGAGTGCTGAATCAAGATGTTCTTTTGCTTTATAGGGTTCTTTGTTTTGGATGTATAGATTGGTTAACTCAATATGGGTGCCACCTATATAATTTGAATCATCAATTCTTTTTGCTCTTTTTAGGGCTTCAAATAAACCCCTTTCTGCTTCCATGTAGTTTCCTATTTCGGTATGGATTTTCCCCTTGTTTTGAAGTGTTTTTATTATGGCATATTCCTCTAATTTTTTGTATTCATTTTTCAATTCAACATATTTAAATACTTGGTTAGCATATCTTAATGCTTGGGGGTACTGATACGAAGTTGTGTAAAATGAACATAGGCTTGAATAGAGCTTCAGGAAATCTTTAGTCGTTTTTAAATTTTGTTCAATTTCAGGGATTATTGTCTCTAATAGCTCTTCGATTTTTTGAATTGAAGTATTCGGGCAGTCTAATTCAATTAAATGATTTAGCGAGTCAAATAAATTGTAACCTCTATTATAGGTGTCGTTAAATCTAAATGTCTCTATAGATTTTAGAAAGTACCCACAGGCCTTTTCATTGTCATTTAACTGGGTTAAATGAAAATAGGCCTTGGCAGAATAAAAAGAGGATACATTTTCTTTTTGAAGTCTACCCTCTAAAACTTTAAAGATATTAGTAATGCGTTCGATTGAGAATTTAGGGCAGTTTAATTCTTTAAGGACTGTTAAGGCCATTATGGTATAGAAGTCGTTATTTTGTTGCGTCAACAATTGGGTAACACTCAAATCCAAATATTCACAGGTCTTATCTTCACTATCCTCATTATTTGCATGAGTAATAGCGGCCACTAAATAAAATAATCCAAGATATTCTGTTGCGTTGTTTTGTTTGGTGATTTGAAGAGCTTCCTCTATTTCTAGTACGGCTTTGTTGACATATTCAGAATGTTCATCAGAATCCTCCATTGTATTTATTAAGGTGTAATAAGCTTTCACGCGTTCTAGGTCATCCATAGTTCTGTCGTTCCAGATGTTATAGAGAGAATCGCTATTTATGTTTTGAGATGTTGCCAATGCAGGCATCATCACAATAAGGATCATAATGGTTCTTGTAATGGAGTAAAGCATAGACTTTTTTTATTTACCTAAGGTAGCACAGGCTGGTGTCTAGATCTAAAAGAGAATTATCTAACGGTCTTTTTAATTATCCAACGGTTAAAATAATATTGTATATTAATGCTGAATTATGGATTCTATAAAGGCATTAATAGTTGAAGATAATAGCTTCATGGCCACAGTGCTAACCGATTTGCTTGAGCAGAGGCATAGGAATGTTGTTATTGCAGGAGTGGCTAATAATGGTTGTAATGCCTTGAAATTTATTACTAAACAGGAACCAGATATTGTTTTTCTTGATATTGAATTGCCCGATATGACTGGATTTGAAATGCTTAGTCAATTACAATCCATTCCTTTTAAAATCATTTTTACCACTGCGCATAGTCAATATGCTATTAAGGCATTTCGGTTTAATGCCTTGGATTATTTGGTCAAACCTATTGATGAAAACGAATTGGATGAAGCTCTAAATAGATTCAAAGCTTCTTCAAAAAAATCAAGTCAAGAGGAGGTAAAGGGGGCTTTACAAAATATTAATTCCAATTCAATCGAGAATCAGCGTTTAATTTTACAAACGCAAAAGGGGTATTTGAAATTCTTTTTAAAGCAGATTGCCTATATAGAGAGCGAGCGTAATTATAGCTGCATATATTTAAATGATGGGTCAAGAGAGTTGTCTTCCAAAACCTTGGCGTATTTTGAAAATGTACTAGATGACAAAGGTTTTTTTAGATCCCATAGATCATTTTTGGTTAACAAATCTAATATCGGCTTTATGAATGAAAATAGTTTTGTTATGAAGAATGGAGTAGAGGTTCCCATTTCCAAAAGAAAGAAAACGGACGCAAAAATTTGGTTTGCATGAGGATGGGGATTATCGATTCCGTTTCTTTAATATTTCAATATCTCTGTGATAATTCCCGTGATAAAAAAAAATATCACAAAAAGAATTTTTGTTTTTTGAACTGTTGATTTGCTCTCAAAAGCCGTGTGAAATGGCGGTTATTGACTGTTTTTGTTCGAAATAGAACTGTTGCAATGGTTCAATGTTTTGTGATACAAAAATGAAATTGTAATTCATTTTATTATGGATCAGGGACTTACATGTTGATTTTAGATGGTTTAATTTCTGGTGAATGATTGATAAGAGGTTTTGAAATTAATAATGTGCTATACATAGACGAAATAATAGTTTCTTTTTGGGGCTAGAACATGGTTGCTGATAGCAATAACGGTAATGAATGTGGTAAACCAACTAAAAATAGTGAGGAATTATTACATCAAACTAGTCTTGAAAAGCGAGTATTTGAATATGGAAAATCAATACCCATCGCGAAAGTAGTGAAAAGACCACCTATAGTTGCGGATAAAATTGTCTGCCATCCAAAATGGGAGGGAATACTTACTATTTCAATGTGAATAAAAGTCATAAAGATACCTACAAGTACTGATAAAATTGCCGTCCATTGATACAGTCTAAGGCCTTTTATAATAGGTGTTTGGACTTCTCCTCTATAGGCTTCTTCTACAAAGCGACCAATTCCAGTTAAAATTAGATAAAGTCCAAAAATGAAGGGTGATGAAAAATCATTAAACCAAAGTGATATTAAAAGGAATCCAACTAAAAAGAGCCAAATCATAGCATAAAGAGGAGTTGGGTGTAGCAATTCACCTTTTAAATGTGAAATTCCACAAACTCTTGAACGATGATGGAAATATTTAATGCCAATATTAGCATCGGGCACTTTACTTCCATGACAACAGCCATTTACTAAGCATCGCAAACGGCCAATTGCCTGTACCCATGGCATGGCTACTGATATAGCTCCTATTATAATCCAAACATTATATCCTAGAAGCCAAACAATAAGGCTCGCAAAAATAATTCCTACTAAAGCTCCATAATATCCATAAGGCCTTTTTAATTTTTCAGATCCTTCAATAATTTGTGCCCATAATGCTGAAAAAACTATAACAACAAACGAAAATATAAGGATGCCCCATGTATATGAATCGCCAATTAATACACCTGCAAGCAAAATGCCAACAAAAGAACCAAAGCCAACATAAAAACCATGATTAATAACTCTTACCTTGCCAAACACCCACTCTTGCCATGAATTAGCAATTTTTTCGGCGCTTTTTCTTAAGAAGTTCCATATTAAATTGTAATTACCGGCGATAAAGAAAATGCCAACGGAACTTGCTGTATAAAGTACTCCAGAACGGGCAAAGGTTATTTGTGAAACAATTATGGCAGAACCTATTACACCACTTATTACACCCATTAGCTTTGATTGCTTAAAAAAGGATTTAATCGAAAGTAATATTATAAAGGCAGGAACAAAGCAAACAATACCTTGTCGTAATGAGACATTTGGCTCTCCGATGCCAAGGCAAAGTAAGCTTGAGTAAGTGGAAATGAATAAAGCAAATGTGCACGTAATCACCCAATAACGTAAAAGTGAATTTCTCTTAATGAAAAAAGGTGTTAGGATGACAAAAAGTAAATATACTATTGGTAAATATCCATTCTTGTTATTCATTGGAGACATTAAAAGCTTGCTTGAAATGGAGTGTTGATTGTCATTAAATAAGTTAATAATGTAATTGCTTAAAAATAAAAGTCCAATTACCCAAAACAGAGAAACAAGGCTTTCTCTAATACCTGCTGGGAGGTCTGTTTTTCCGGGAACGTCTAAAACCGTTTTAATGCGTTCTTTTGGGAATCTATCTTTGAGGTCTATGGTTTCATACCCCATTACAAGAGCAATCATGGATAATATGGTTGTTGGAGCTACTAACCACAAACCACTTGCAGATTTGATCAATATAAAATATCCTATCATTAAAATTCCAAAACCCCAATAAATGGGATGTCTAAATAGTTTATATGGGCCACTTGTTACAAATTTTGACGGAGGGAAGGCATTCATGGGTAGTCCCTTTCCGTGTTTTTTTAAATGATACATGGCCCATAACATCAAAAGGGCACCCAATATAATCATTGCGTAGCCTGTAGCTGTCGAGTTGATTACGGGGGCTTTTATTGCGTCTTCAGTATATTTCGCCCAGACCATAAGCATCACAGGTAATATTATCAGAAATAGGGTAGCATATAAAGTTTTGTTGATTTGTGTGGTTCTCTTGTTCATTTGGTCCTCATTTTATAGAAAAAAATTAGCATGGAAAAAACTAAAAATACCAATCCATATAATATGCCATTAAAAGTAGCTGCTGCTGCAGAATAATCAGTTACGGCGGTAATGATGGCGGTTTGTGAAGGAAAATAAGCGGGCAGGAATTTTATGATCATTTGATTTTGAGCTTCTGCGTAGAACAAGGGGTTTTGCAACCATCCAACATCAATGTTTACAAGCAATACCACCATTAAAATCCCTTCTAATTCAGCTTTTATGAGACTTCCTATTACCAAACCATAACTACCATAAACAAATCCAATCAATATTAGCCCCATAATAAATCTGATAAGATGGTCAATGGAATAAAAAAAATTGGTGAGTAAGCCTACATAAATAGCAATGAGTACAATTATAAATAGTAAAGTGAGTAAAAAAGAAGTCAGCAGTTCAATGGGGTTGTAGCCACAAATAACGAGTCTTCGGTTTACAGCATTATTTTTTTGAATAAGGTTTAACGCCAGAAAAGAGACCAAAAAACCAGTTGATGCGACCGCGAAAAAAATGATAGAAATTCCTTTTTCACTAATATTAATAAACACATCATCTTTCAATGATGCCAATTGGAATGGAAGTAATCTATCGGAAGTGGTTAGCTCAACAATACTTAGAAAAAACGCTGGAATGACTAAAATTAAAACCATAACAATCTTTTGACGAAAAAGCATCTTTAGCGTCATCAATAATCCTGTTATGATTTTATGAGAGTTCATTCCAAAATCCCGTTTTCTAGATTATAGATATGGTCAAGTTTCTCTTTATCACTTAGTAGATGAGAAACAATTAAAATGGCACACCCCTGATTCCTTAGTTTTGCGGAGTAGTTCCAAAATTTTTGATAGGTATCCCAGTCAAATCCATTGTATGGCTCGTCAAGTATCAATAAATCAGGCTTCTTAATAAGCGCTATCGATAGGTTAAGCTTTTGTTGAGTGCCCCCGCTCAAATTCTTGATTTTTTCATGTTCATATTTCTTGAAATTGAAGTGCTTCAACAGCTCTTCAGATAGCTCATAAGCTAGTTCGTTGTTAATACCGTATGCAATAGAAAAGTATCTGAAATGTTCTTGAACAGTTAAATGAGGAAAGAGTAATGCTCTTTGCGGACAATATCCAATTCTACCGTTTCTATTTACATTCCCATTGTTTGGTTTTCGGATGCCAACAATTATTTCCATTAAGATAGATTTTCCAGAGCCATTTTCACCAACAATACCCGTAATTGTACTGGTATCCAGTTGAAAAGAGATATCCTTCAACACTTTGTTGCTACCAAAAGATTTCGAAATATGTTCTGCTTTTAAAATCATTAATCTTGAGTATTAAAATTTACCCATTCATGTATAGCCTTTCCTTTGGCTATAGTGCCATCCTTTTTTTTTAGTTCACCATTGCTCAGCCATTTATAGCTTTTGGCCATTAAAAATTGATGGGGCATTAACGCTTTAAATCCAGGTAGGTATTTCAAAAGCTTTTGAACAAGGTTGAATATTATTTTTTCAGATTCCAATTCTATTTTGCGATCTAATTTGAGTGTGAATGATTTTTCAGTCGATGAAATGCTATCATCTTCAATACAACAATCGGTTATTTTTTCACCATTAAGCCACAGCCATTGCTGTCTGTTTTCTTTTCTGAGTTCAATCCAAACTAAAGTATCTTCAAAAGATTGGAACCTTCCCCAGCGTAGATCATTCATAGGAATATGCCACGGAAGCGTAGTAAGAATCAATTGTTCTACATAACCTTTCCCTTCTAAAATAATGTTATTCATGTTTAGTTTCACCGAAGATGCAGGCTGAAAACAATTCCAGTCAAGATAACCATCTTCATCTTCAAATATTCTGGTATGAAGTGGTTTGCCTATTGGGCTCCAACTTCCAAAAACTTTAAACTTATCGTCTTTCCAAGTAATTAAATGGTCTTTTATTTCAGGTGTTTGTACATTAAAAAAATGTGATTTTACCTTTACGTTATTTTTTGTAGAGTAATGAATACAACTGGCATAATGAGCAGTAAAACCTTTCCAGGACAATATTGCACAATAAAAAATCATAGTTTCATCATTGTTTCCAATAAAATCTAGAAACCATTTATTTAGATGAAAATTAGACATTATCTTGTAAGTTTATATAGTTTCCGTTTCTGAGATAATTTTTTTAAACACCTTTTTAGCAGGTAGTTCATATACGAGCAAAAAGGTCCACCTTTCCAGTAAAGAAAATTCAGTGTCTTGCAATATGCTATGATGCTCTTCAAGTAGTTTCATACCATCAAAAGCACGTTGACGAGTCCATTTTTTTATTTTTAGAGAAGAAGAATCATAAAGGTCCTTCTTCTCGATATCAAATTTCAGGCAATCTTCTTGAGAGATATTCACATATCC
The DNA here is from genome assembly GCF_001280505.1 of Mangrovimonas sp. TPBH4. GTDB lineage: Bacteria > Bacteroidota > Bacteroidia > Flavobacteriales > Flavobacteriaceae > Mangrovimonas_A. Next base: position 354,922 of record NZ_LBIO01000049.1, on the reverse strand, counting down.
AGCAGCTAAATCCGCTTCAATGTCTTCTATGTCATATTGGTACCTACATGCTACACCAAGAGGTTCCAATAATCTGTACTTGTCAGGGTCATCCTTAAATACTTTCAAGGTAGCCCTAATAGTCCCTCTTATGTCTAATATGTGGAAATGATGCATTAATTGCTTGTTAGAAAAAATAATCATTTTATCTCGCCTCTTGGCGTCAAACAGCAATGAATTGAGAATGTCCTCCGTTTCAGAATGGAAATCTTCCCCAAACTTTTCGGCAAGTTCAAAGCAATAGAGCATCAGGTAATCTACTTCATCTTCAGGGTTTGCCATATTTTTCGAAAATTGTATTTTCTCTAAAATATAATCGGTCTCATTTTGATATCCTTTAGGTAGAGGCGCATCTCCATCTACAATATCATCCAAAAAACGCATTAGGACATAATAGGATTCAAGAAATTCACCTCTTGTAGGGGAAAAGGCTGCGTATTTAAAAAAGCGTAGATAACGTAAAAAGACACGGTATTTCCAACCTCTTGTTTGAAGCATATGCTTAAAAACGCGATTACGCATTAATGCATGTGTTTTTTTTTCTACATTTTTCATTAACAATCGGGATAAGCTTTATAGAATAGATTAAATCAATCTTATTTTAGATAAATTAGATTAGACTATAATTTCGAAGCTAAAAATCATGATGTTATACTTTTGAAATAAGTCTTATTTAAAGTTAATCATTTTTTGTAAGGTAATTTTGCAAATGACAGAATTGTAAGGCAAACCTTTCATGTTTTTATTCCAATTAATAGAGTGCCCTGTCCTCTTTAATGGCTACAGATTTAACTTGAATTTAAGTGGTTATTTTTAGTAAATTTAAGTCATGTGTTTCCATATTAGTACATATCAAGAGCCAGAAAATTTAGAAAGAAATTTTAAGGTGAAATTGGCTGATGAAAGCTTACGGCCTTATTTTAAACAACCGCATTACCATCACAATGGCTTTTCCCATCCCAATATGTTGGTCATTCCCCAAGAAAACTCGGCTGTCTTGGCTCCTGGGGTTTGGGGCATCGTTCCAAATGATAGAACAGTAGAGGAAATTAAACCCTATTATAAAGAATCCGTAGCCTATGGGGCTGGCTTAAATGCCCGTTCCGAAAAAGTATTCCAACACTTTCTCTACAGGGAATCCATTATGGGAAAAAGGTGCATTATTCCCGTATCTGGCTTTTTCGAACCTCACGACCACAAAGGCAAAAAATACCCTTTTTACTTTAGGGAAAAAGAAAACAAGCCCTTGGCATTGGCAGGCCTGTATACCCTTATCGGTACCTATATTACCTTCACAATCCTAACTAGGGAAGCCTCTCCCTTGTTTGCCAAAATCCATAATAAGAAAAAACGGCAGCCACTGATACTCGATGCCGATTATGCTCATAACTGGCTGTCCATGGACCTTACTCAATCCGACATCAAGGATATCATTAACTATACCTTCCCTGAAGAACGCCTCGATACCTATTCGGTGAGCAAAGACTTATTTAGTCCAAAAGTGGATAGCGATTTGCCTGTTATTGTTGAGAAGGTCGAATACCAAGAACTGGTAATTTAATTGAAAGGGGTTTTAGCGGTTTTTTGTTGCCCCTCTTTATGCTAGTGCTGTAGCCTTATTTCTGTTGTTTGAAATGATGCTTTCAATCATGGGTTTAAGGGGGTGATCGATGCTTGGGAGTGGTTATTTGCGCTTTTTGCTGGATGTGGCTTCGGGGTTATAATCCAAACATAATTGCACCCAATATTCGAGATCTTTTTCCATATCCAGCCCTTCAGGTTCTACAAATACAAATCCTTTCATGCTGCGGCCTGTGAAATCCATCTCCCGGCATCCCTTCTTGCTTAGGGCCTCGTCATAAATTTCAGGACCAATCCGTGCCATAAGCTTGTCCTTTGAAACACCTAGACACATTTTTCCGTCTACCATATAGCAAAGCCCTCCCATCATTTTCTTTTCCTCAAAGGGCACCTGCTTTTCCATCAATAGAGTTTTGATACGTTCTGCTAAAAAGTCATCATATGCCATGTTGCTTAGGTTTGGTTTGCTTAGGGTAGTAGGCATATAAAATTAAGCATTGTAATTTGCCTACGCAATAAATGGTTACGAAGTAACCTAAGCTAAACAACCAATTGAATGTCATCAAACTGGCAAGGGGTTTAGTTGATGTTGTGCTTAGTTGTTCTGTTTATAAATATTCATGATAAATCATTGTCATGACAATTGAATTATAGACACCATGGCAAATAATTGAATACCACAAATTTCTTTTTAAAAACAGGAATAAAAGAAGGTAAACAGTCCCTATAATTAATGCATTTATAAGTCCCAAAATACCTAGTTGGAAATGATATGCGCCAAAAATACAGGCAGTTAGAACAAAACTAATATACGTGGAATACCTCCCTTGGATCATCTTTTCTAAACGAGTGTAGATGAATCCATGAAAAACAATTTCTTCATAAAACCCACCTATTAACCACCCCATGATTAGTGTGAAGAAATATTGCCATTTATTGTCTCTTATAAAGTCGTAAAGTCCAATATCTGGCTCTTCAAAGGTTACAAAATATTCTAGAATAGGAAAAAAGACTAATTGCATAAAACTTAATGAGACAACTGCAACAAGGCTTCCGATTAAAATTGAGTTTGTTTTAAATCGCTTAAAGCTGAAGCCAATATCAGAAAAAGTCTCATTAGAATATTTCAAAACAATCCAAACAAAAAGTAAAATGGGGATGCTATATCCGAATAATGGAATGAGCCCAGTATGTGGCAAAATGACAATAGCACATATGGCTATAATATTGATTATAAACTCTTTTGTTCTCATAAATACACACAAGCGTTTGGCTAAGATTATTTGCGTGGGGTAGCACTAAACTTTGCAAGTTCACACAGCACTGAAAATTCGTGAGACACGAGCACAAAGGGCGAACTGTGCGTTAGCAAATTTTTAGAACAGGGAGAAAACAAGCAACTACTTATAGCCAATGTAGGTGCCAGGTTTTATTTTGATTCTTTGTCCAGATTTAAGTTTTTCCACTTTATTAGATAAATTAACCCAAACGGTTAGGTTTTCTGTTGGATTATAGATTTCTCCATTGTCAAATTCAATTTTATCTAGGGCTTTCAGATATTCACAATATTCACCTGTTCCCACAGACCAAATATCTTCTTTCTTTCCAATTCTGTTACAGAACTCAGTCATTGAATTCCACCGTTTTTTGTCTTTAAATTCCCAAGAATGTCCCCAAACATAAAAAAGCGATAATTTTTGGTCGTTAAGTTTCAGATATTTATCGGCATATTCAAGAACCTTGCTGTCATGACACGTTGGGTTCCAAATTAGAAACTCATTAGGTAAGTCAAAACTATAAGTGTCTGCTACGGTTCTCGCATTCGTAATGTTAGTGCTTGAAATGAACTTAGCAATTGTATCATTGGTATTTCCAAAAGGATATGCCATGCTTATTATATTTCTTCCGGTCAATTCCTTTAGTACTTTTAGGTCTGTCTGGACTTCCTCAATAATTTCGGCTTTAGATATTTTAATGAAGTCTTTATGATATGCACCATGAACTGCAATTTCATGGTTTGCGTAAATTTGATTTAATGAGTCTCTTGGAACGTATTTCTGAAAAATAGTGTCGCCATTTTGTTGTGGCCAACCACGAATTGCTCCTAAATAAGCAGAATTTAGATTAAATGTTCCTTTCAGATTATTTTTGTTTAATAACTCGACTAATTCAAGGTCCTCAATTGTTCCATCATCATAGCTGAGTATAAGTGCTTTATATTTGCCTTCAGGATAAGTAAATCCATTGAATTCTTTACTATTCTCACAAGATGAAAAAATTAAACTAAGTATGATTACTGCTAAATTATATCTCATTTTTCTTTCAAATTGTTGTCAACTGTTTAAGTTACTCCACCGTAGCGCCGTAGTATGGATTAAAGATAGGAAAAGGAAACTAACATTAGCATGTTCGAGGGATTTTCCGCGAGGAAAATCGGAAGCAATGAATTCTGCACGGTGTTAGCCACTTTTATTGGTCTCAATTTAGGGTTCAAAACTCTAGACTTTAAGTGCAGAGTAGTTTAGTTAGTCCAAAAGTGGATAGTGATGTGCCTGGTATTGTTGAAAAAGTGGAGTATAAAGAGTTGGCTTAAAAATAATATCGCTTGTTGTTGAACAAATGTGGTAAATCATGATAATTATCGTAATGCGTATTTGTGTTTTTTTGATTCAGGGGCTTGAAAAACTAAACCCCGATATTTTATCGGGGCTACACCAGAGAACGTATAATGACATTTCTAAACTAATTCTAATCTCGGTGTGATGTTTTTAGTTTTATAGAGGATGCTTGCAAGCTGTCTGAGGATACTTTTAAATTTATGCTTCCCTCGGTTTTAGTACTTTTTATAACTATCAAAGCCCTTCCGTGAAACGCTTTTCTGGAACTAGAGATGTAAGGATCCGTATCTTTAAAATCGCCATTGGAAACCCCAATAATGGAACCTGGCCCCTCAATTTCAAAGTAAAGACGGTTATTGGCATTTGGAGATTTGATACCTGCGTCATCGGTAATTTCAACAACTACATAGGATAAATCTTCTCCGTTAGCCCTGATATCAGTTCTATCCGCGGATAATGTAATTTTTGATGCTTTTCCAGAGGTTTTTAAGTAAACAGATTCCTTAGCAACATTATTGTCAATTCCAACAGCTTTTAAAGTGCCAGTTTGATAAGGAAGTTTGAATGTTGCCTTAAACTCCGTCTCTTTACCAACGGCTTTTTCTTCAATCAACTTATCGTTAAGATAAAGTTGTACTTTTGGGTATTTTGAATAGACTTCAACCTCAATGTCTTTCCCTTCATGACCTGGCCAAGTCCAGCTTTCCCAAGTAGGCCAAACGCTCCAAAGGGTAACATGGGTTTTTATAGGTAATTGTTCAGGTTCCTTAACAGCCATGTATAGTTTTTCAGTTTCGTTGTACAGCATGCTTCTGTAATGGGAAATAGGCTTTCTCCATCCGGTAAGATCAATATCTCCACAGTAGGCGCCATGCCAAGGAAAGAGGTCACGGTCATAGTGCTCTCCCGGAACATCTCCTGAATAATACCATCTTCCAATGCCAGATTCTCCTAAATAGTCCATGGCGGTCCATACAAAATCCCCAATAATGTAAGGATTGTCTTCAACCAAATTCCAACAGAAAAAGGCATCTTTTGGATAAGATTCTGTTTGAAGAATTATGCGGGACGGTACTCTTTCATGATCGGATGTGGCTTCATGTAATTGATAGTTGTATCCGCATACATCATGTTCTGCCATTAATGGATCAAAGACATCCCATCCTTGTCCCCATGTGGTCATTGCTGAGGTTACTGGTCTTGTCTGGTCTATGTCTTTTATGGCATTGACTAGCATTCTAGCTGTTTCAACAGCTTCTGGTTTGGTTCGTTCAATAATTTCGTTACCAATGCTCCACATAATAATAGACGGATGATTACGGTCTCTAAGAACCATGGCTTCAAGATCTTTTTGCCACCAATCATCAAATAAGGTTGCATAGTCATGTGGCGTTTTACTCTCTCTCCAACCATCAAAGGCTTCGTCTATAACCAAGAGCCCCAATCTATCACAGGCATTTAAAAAGGCTTCCGAAGGAATGTTATGTGCTGCTCGTACAGCATTAAAACCACTTTCTTTCAATAGTTCTACCTTTTTCTCTTCTGCGCGGTCATAGGCTGCGGCTCCAAGACAGCCGTTGTCATGGTGAACACAACCGCCATTTATCAAAACTTCTGTTCCGTTTAGCAAAAAGCCTTTTTCACTACTAAATTCAATGTGTCTGATTCCGAAATCAAGAGTAAATCTGTCGATAGGTTTTCCTCGTTCCAAAAGGGTAAGTTCAGCAGTATAAAGTTTTGGAGATTGTGGACTCCAAAGCTCTGGTCTTTTTATGGAAATCAGTTGTGAGATTTCACTTTTGCTTTCTGCCTCAACTTCTACCCAAGATTCATTGGTGCCTACTTTTTTTGAATTGTCATCAAAAATTGAAGTTTGTACTAGAATCTTTCTTTTTGATTTGGAAGTATTGTTGATAGCAGTTTGTATTTGTGCCTTTGCCTTTTTTGAAGTGATTTCTGGTGTTGTGATATGAACTCCCCAAAGGTCAATGTGGATTGGCTCAGTTACAGTTAGCCATACATTGCGATAAATACCAGATCCTGTATACCAACGACTATTTTTTTGTTGGGAGTTGTCTACTTTAACGGCAATGGTGTTTTCTTGTCCAGCTTTAATATAAGGAGTTAAATTGTAGTGAAAAGGTGTATAGCCGTACGGTTGAATACCAATGGATTTACCATTAATAAACACCTCGGAATTCATATAGACGCCTTCAAAGTAAATTCCTATTTTTTTTCCGTTCCAATTCTCTGGAACTTTAAAACTTTTGCGGTACCATCCTGTTCCGTTAGGGTAGTATCCGCCATCGTTGCCGGCGGGGTTGGAAGAATCGACAGTGCCTTCTATACTCCAATCGTGAGGTACATTTAAGGTTCGCCAATTGGCATCATCAAAATTGATTTTGGATGCCTCTGGTGTGTCTCCTAAATTGAATTTCCAATCAAAATTAAAATTCTGTTTGCGTAAGGAATCGATACTCTGTGCGAAGGCATTAGTAGTAACAACAATTAAAATAAATAGGAATGAGAATAATTTCATTATTTAATTAATGGATTTTGAAATCAAATTTTATGATGGCAATTTCCTTTAAATTAAATAAAAACACGGCCTCATTTTAGGCGAAAAAAGTCACTAATTCGTCTTTAGGATAGCCTAATGATTGTAATGGTTTGGTTTTATGTTGTTGTATATCAGGTGTTTATGTGTCTTAGTTTTCTTTTAGTTTTTGAAGGTAATCACTTGGGTTTACGCCAAATTCTTCTTTGAAACATTGCCTGAAATAACTGCTGCTGTTAATGCCTACTTGGTACATGATTTCAGAAATATTGTATTGACCTGTAATCAAAAGCTGTTCTGCATAATTGATACGGACTTTCCTAATGAATTCATTAGCAGTTAGATTAGTCAAAGCTTTAATTTTTCTGTAAAGGGTAGAGTGGCTCATGTTCAATTGGGCAGCCACATAGGAGATGTTCATTTTCTCATCTTCCAAATTCTCCTCAATGACATCCGTTAGTTTTTTTAAAAATTCTTTATCAAGTTCCCCTATTGATTCATTTAAAAGCTCCTGTTTTTGTTTGAATTCCGATGAATTGGACAGAGAATGTTTTTGTCGTATATCAAGGATGTTTTTAAGTCGACTTTTTAAAAGATTGCTGCTAAAAGGTTTTGTTAAATAGGAATCAATTCCCATATCATACCCTACCTTTTGGTCATGGAGGGAGCCTTTTGCCGTTAAAAGGACAATTGGAATATGGCTGGTCCTTACATCCTGTTTAAGTTGCTTGCACATTTCCAAGCCATTCATAATTGGCATCATGATATCACTGATAATAATGTCTGGAATTTCCTCAGAAGCTATATCAAACCCAACTTTTCCATTTTCGGCAGAGATGATATTGTAAATGTCGCTCAAGGAATCTGAAATATACTCAACAATTTCAGGGTCGTCATCTACTACCAAAATGACATTTTTAGAATTTTCTTCCATTTCTTCGATTTGGTTCTCTTCAGGGTAGTAATGAACAGCTTCAGGGTAGCTATTGTTGGTAAGAAATTTGACTTTAAATTCTGTGCCTTTGTTCAGCTCACTGTCCACCGTAATTTCGGCTTCATGTAACTCCACCATATTTTTAGCAAGAGCCAGACCAATTCCTGTTCCTTTTACAGGGTGGGAGGTGTTTTTTGCTTGGAAATAACGATCGAATATATAAGGTAAATTCTCGTCTGAAATACCATATCCTGTATCGGAAACTACAATTTTGGTATACTCAATATTGTCTTCAAGACATTGTTTCAATTCCAGGGTGATAGAGCCCTCACGTGTATATTTGAAAGCATTAGACAATAGGTTATCGGTGATAATCGTGACAACATCAGGATCGAAAAAGATTTCTGCCTTGGCATCCGGAATTATGATTTTGTAATCAATGCCGTTGCTTTTAGCGCGTTCTTTATATTTATCACCTATTTCATAAACATATTTGGCAAGGTCGTCTTTTATAACACTCAGTTTACGGCTTTTGTTTTCAGATTTTCTAAACTCCAATATTTGATTTACAATGCGTAACAACCTACTCGAAATGCGTTGGATCATGTGTAGTTTCTTGGATTGTTCTGGTGTAAACGATCCTTCGGAAATGAGGTCTTCCAAAGGCCCCAAAATTAAGGTCATAGGGCTACGAAGTTCGTGAGTAATGTTGGTGAAAAACCTCAATTTTTCTTCATTTAAGTCCTGTTCCTGCTGACGACTCTTTTTTTCTAAAAGAAGATCGTTTTCAATCTTAAGTTTCTTTTTGTAAAATTTAAGAGCGAAATAGAACATAGTCAAAATTATGATGAAGTAGATCAATTTCATCCACCAAGTCAGCCAAATTGGAGGTGCAATCCTTATGGTTAAAGGTTTTATGTCTTCGGACCATGCGTTGTTTTGAATTCTCGCTTTTAGATTGAAGGTGTAATTTCCAGGTTTTAGGTTACGGAAGGTCACATCTTTGTCATCATCCAAAAACCAATTGTTATCGAGTCCTTTCATTTGGTAGGCAAATTCAACTTTGTTTGAAAGTGAATAATCCAAAACATTATAGTTGATTTGAATGGAATTTTGATTGTGGTTTAATTCAATACCATTGTAAAAAGGAATATCGGAGAACTCATTCAAATAGTTTTTGTTGCTAGAGACCGAAAATTTGGTAATGGAAGCATTGGCAGATGGCGTGGTTAATTGTTGCATATTCTGGTCAAACCAGGTAATCCCGTCCTGAGATCCAAAATATATTTTCCCGTCAGAGGTCTTAGCTACGGATGCATTTAGATAGTCGCCAGGGACAATTCCATCACTAATATCAAAGTTACTTATATGCATTGTGTTGAGGTCAATCTTGCTAATGCCATTAATGGTGCTCAGCCAAATATCCTGATCAGTAGCCCCTTTTGAAATTGCGCGAATGTTGGATTCTTGCAGACCAGACATTTCTCCAACTCTTAGTACAGAATCCCTAGCCTTGTCTTTAATCAGGAAAAGATCATTTTCACTTCCTATCCATATTCTATTTTTAGGATCTCTATATATGTGGTTGATCCGGTCAAAATTATAGGTTTGGCCATAGTTTTTTATAAGATTGAAATCTGGATCAAAAACCGAAAGTCCGCCTATATAGGTTCCCACCCATAAGTTCCCTTCTTCATCTTCCGTAATAGCTCTAATAATGTCATCGGGTAGGTTTGAGTTGTGAATTGTATAAGCTAGACATTCTTTTGTAACAGGATTGTACATTCGTAGCCCAACATCCGTAGCAATCCATAAATTCCCTTTGGAATCTTCAAATAGATTGTAGATCGCATTGTTTTTGAGATCCGGAAAAGCATCCAAAACGGAAAAGGTTTCTTTTCCTGTATCAAAATAAAAAATATCGCCTTTGGAGGTTCCTATCCAAATACCATTTTGTTTTGAGGTGGAGAGACTTCGGAAACTTTGTTGGTATGGGATATTTGGAATGTTGTCAATTTGTTTGATTTTTGTGCCGTTTTCATAAACGGCAATGCCTCCAACACCGTTGGCCACCCATACTAGGTTATTTTTGTCCACACATATACTATGTGCAGGTTTGTCGTTAAGGCTATTGGTGTTATTTATATAGGGCAGGTACTTAATTTTATTAAAATTGCTTGGAGTGTTTGGAATAAAGTTCACACCGCCACCAAGTCCAGCTGCCCAAATATTTCCAAAGGAGTCTTGGAATACGGCATGCACAGAAGGGCTAGAAAGTCCACTAGGTGTTTCATTTGAGGAAATATGTTGAAAATTGACAGAGGTTAAATCTTTGTTGGTGTTAAAATCAGTTAAGTCCAAAATGTTCAATCCACCTTCTTCAGTACCTATATAGAGCTTATGGTCTGTGGATTCAAACATTTTTTGAATAAAGTTGTTTGATAGGGAATTGGGATCTTTTGGATCATTCCTATAGGTCACCATACGTTCACTAATCGGGTTGAAAAGCGTTAAACCATTATGTGTGCCCAGCCATATTCTTCCTTTGGAATCTTTTAAAATACTGGTTACCGTATTATCCGCTAAGGAAGAAGGATCTCCCATTTTATGCCTGTAATTGACGGCAGTATTGGTTTTTGAATTAATAATACTAAAGCCTTCTCGTACATGTCCTGCATAAATTTTTTCGTCAGTATCATATAAAACACTCCAATTATAATTGGAGCCTAAGCCCGGAGTATTTGAAGTGTTGAAATTTATAAACTTATCGGATGCTCTATCAAAAAGATCAATCCCTGCGTCATAATTTGCAAACCATAAGTTGCCATTTTCATCACCATCAATATCTGTAATTCCATTAGAGCTTAAATCGTTGATATTTGGGTTTAAATAATCATGTTCATAATGAGTGAAAACATGCGTTTTGTAATTGTAGGCATCTACGCCGTTTTTTTCGGAAGCAATCCAAAGTACATCATCAAATTTATCGGCATAGACATAGTTTAGAACATTACTGCAAATGGTATTTGGATCCGTTTCACTCGATTTAAAGACCTTAAAAGAGTTGGCATCAAATCGGTTTAGGCCATCCTTGGTACATATCCATATAAAGCCTTCCTTGTCCTGAGTAATGCCAACGACATTACTGTTTGATAGGCCATCTTCAATTCCAATTTTTTTAATTTCGTTGACTTGGGCAATTGCAATAAATCCTGATAAAGAAAGTATGATTAAGAGTAGTTGCCTTTTGAATAGTGTCATAAAATTTTATGTTGTTTGCTCCCCTGTAAAAATAATTAAAATCTCATAAGCTCCTTCCGCAATTCCTTATAGATTCTCGGGTTGACCGATTTCTGACACTAGAATGACGAGTCTCTATAGCATGTCATCAGGACTATCTGTCTAGCTTTATCCAAGGAATTTTTTCCAATTATTATTGAGTTTCTATGATAACATTTACTATTGGTTTTATTCATTGATTTTTCTTCTCAACATGTTACGTAAAGTAGTTTTTAAAATATCAATTATGCTATTTTTTGTGGTCTGTGTTAACTGTAATAACAGTCATGAAACAGTTGGGAAAAAGCAACTTTTTGATCTCAATTGGAAGTTTAGTTACGGCGAGAGCAAGTTTGCTTCTGAGATTGATTTTAGTGATCATGGGTGGCAAAATATAGACTTGCCTCATGATTGGTCCACCGAAGCTGATTTCTCAATTCAAAAACCTAGTGCTTCTGGTGAGATTGTAGGATGGTATAGAAAACATTTTAATATACCTGAAAATTGGATTGAAAAGGATGTGATTATTGAATTTGAAGGTATCGGTAAAGGTGCCGAGATTTTTATTAATGGGCTCCAGATAACTGAATCCATCGGAAAATCCAATTCATTTCAATTGAATTTAAAATCATATCTGAACTATGAGGAGGAAAATGTGATTGCTATTAAGGTGTCACAATCCAAAGAAGAATTTGAGTCAAGGGATATTAAAAATGGAATTTTTAACCATGTATGGCTTATAGTAAAGTAGCTGTAATAGAGTGGCTTGAAGGGGAGGTGGTGAGAATGAGATGCATTTTGATGAATTATAGATTCTTTGATTGATTCATAAAAAATACATTAGCAAAATGATAAATACACATTTTTTAAGTTGTAAATGTGTTCATATTTAAATAAATAACAATTTACTAATTCTAAGACTTACTAACATTATGAATGAAAAACGTTGTTTTAATGGTTTGAGCCCTTGTTTTGAAACGAAATTAAAAACAAGCAAAACAAAAATGATTTTGGTGTTGATGCTCTTTTGTGGACTATTGGCATCGGCTCAACAAAAAACTATCACGGGTAATGTGGTAGATGAACAAAGTATGCCTTTGCCAGGGGTAAATATTATTGTGAAAGGTACTACCAATGGAGTAACTACTGATTTTAATGGAGATTATACCATTTCCGATATTTCTGATGGAGATATTCTTCAGTTTTCCTATATTGGTATGAAAACTCAGGAGGTTTTGGTAGGTTCCAAAACAAAAATTGACGTGGTCATGCTAACTGATGTCGCGTCTCTTAGCGAAATCGTTGTAGTTGGTTATGGTACTCAGAAAAAGGAAAATTTAACTGGAGCTGTTGGGGTGGTTGATTCGGAAAAATTGGAATCTAGACCAGTTCAAAATGCTACGCAAATGCTTCAAGGAACAGCAGCTGGGTTAAATATTGCCCAAACAGGAGGGGCCTTGAATGAAAGTCCAACTATAAATATTCGTGGTACGGCTACCATTGGGCAAGGTTCTACAGGAGCACCGTTGGTTTTAATAGACGGTATGGAGGGAGATCTTAACGCTTTAAACCCTCAGGATATTGAAAATATTTCAGTGTTGAAGGATGCTGCTGCCTCATCCATTTACGGGTCTAGAGCACCTTTTGGTGTAATTTTGGTAACTACCAAAAAAGGTAAAGAAGGCAAAATAAGAGTGACTTACAATAATAATTTCCGATGGAATACGCCTATCAATGTTCCAGAAATGATGGATTCCTACACATTTGCACTCTATTTTAACGATGCCAATATTAATGGAGGACAGTCCCCATTTTTTTCTGATGAGAGATTACAGGCAATTCTTGATTATCAAAATGGGTTGACCAATGACGAAATTGTTCAAAACCCTAGCAACCCTCAATATTGGGCAGATGGTTATGGTTATGGTCAAGCCAATAATGACTGGTATGATGTGATTTATAAAGATCATTCTTTTTCGGAAGAACACAATTTTAGTGTGAGTGGAGGAACGGATGCTCTTCAATATTACGGTTCTGGAAACTATTTGGGGCAAGATGGTCTTATGGAGTTTAATACAGATACCTTTAAAAGGTATACTACAACGGCCAATATTAAAGCAAAGCTATCAGAATGGGCAGAAGTAAGTGTGAGCAATCGTTTTATTCGTGAAGATTTTAAAAGACCAGCGGCTTTGACTGATGGCTTGTTTGAAACACTTGCAAGACAGGGGTGGCCAATGCTTCCGGTTTATGATCCAAATGGAAATTTATTTTCTTCGCCATCGCCAGCATTAGGTTTAAGAGATGGTGGACAGGATAAAACCCAGAATGATTGGTTGTATCAACAAGGACAATTGATTTTGGAGCCTGTTAAGGATTGGACCATTACAGGAACCTTAAATTACCGTACCAGAAATGAGTTTCGTCATTGGGATACTCAAAAAACGTATAATTATGATGTAGATGGTAATCCTGTCCCTTATGGCAACTTTAGCCAAGTGCACGAACAGGGCTTTAAGGAAAACTACTTAAATACCAGTCTTATTACTGAGTATCAAAGAGAAGTAGGTGAGGGGCATAATTTTAAGGTGTTGTTTGGGTATCAGTCAGAGTTGAACAAAACACGCTTTTTATCAGCTGAAAGAGATGGGATAATAGTTGCTTCTCTACCAACCATCAATACAACTTCAGGAACCGATTTTAATGGGGAAATTGTTCCTCCAGGGGTTGCAGGCGACTATAACCACTGGGCAACCGAAGGTGTCTTTGGTCGTTTAAATTATAACTATAAGGAGCGGTATTTAATAGAGGGGAATCTACGTTATGATGGAACCTCTAGATTTAGATCAGACAAACGTTGGAACTGGTTCCCTTCAGTTTCCGCAGGATGGAATGTGGCAAAAGAACCATTTTGGGAGCCCTTAACAGATGTAGTGGGAACCTTCAAATTTAGAGGGTCCTATGGTGAATTAGGAAATCAAAACACTAGTAATTTGTATCCTACCTACCAAACAATGCCAGTGGGGACATCCAATGGAGGGTGGTTGATAAATGGCGCGCAACCAAATACAAGTTCAGCGCCTGGATTGGTGAGTCAAAGCTTGACTTGGGAGCGTATCAAAAGCTGGAACGTAGGTTTGGATTTGGCCTTGTTTAACAATAGGCTTTCTGCAAATTTCGATTACTATAACCGTTATACTTTGGATATGGTGGGGCCAGCGCCAGAGTTACCAGTTATTTTAGGAGCTTATGTGCCAAGTGTTAATAATACCGATTTAAAGACCTATGGTTTTGAATTAGCCTTAAGTTGGAGAGATCGCCTAGATAATGGCTTAGGTTATAGTGTTAATTTCTTGCTGTCTGATTCTCAAACAAAAATTACTCGCTATCCAAACCCTTCAGGAAATTTAGATACCTATGTAGAAGGTCGTATGTTGGGTGAAATTTGGGGTTATGAAACCGTTGGGATTGCTAGAGATGAGGAAGCAATGGAATCGCACTTAGCTTCTTTGCCAAATGGAGGCCAAGATGCCTTGGGGAACCAATGGGCCGCAGGAGACATCATGTACCGTGACTTAAATGGTGATGGAAGAATTGATTCTGGAGCTTATACAGAAGGAGATCATGGAGATCTTAAGGTTATTGGTAATAATACAGCACGCTTCCCTATGTCTGTAGATATCAATTTGGACTATAAAGGGTTTGATTTTAGAGCCTTTTTCCAAGGAGTACTAAAACGTGACTATTACGTAAACAGCTACTACTTTTGGGGTGCCTGGGACTGGGGTGTTTGGTGGTCTACCGGGTTGGAGCAGCATAAAGATTACTATCGTGCAGATCCAGACCATCCATTAGGTCAAAATTTGGATTCCTATTATCCGCGTCCTCTATTTGGAAATAACAAAAACCATCATGCCCAAACAGGCTATTTACAAGATGCTTCTTATGTGCGCCTAAAAAACCTTCAGTTTGGATATAGTTTGCCAGATGAGGTAATTGACAAGCTTGGATTGCAAAAAATGCGTTTTTACATTTCAGGAGAAAACCTTTTGACTTGGACCAAAATGACCGATATATTCGATCCAGAAACTATTGGCTCGAAATGGACAGGGAACAATTACCCGCTGTATAGAACCATTTCTTATGGTTTAAGCATTAATTTTTAAAATTGAAAAGGAATGAAAACACACTATAAATTAACAGTAGTATTTGCGTTGGTTGGTATGATTTTCTTCACTTCCTGTGAAGACGATTTCTTGGATAGAGAGCCTCTTTCAAGTATTACGCCAGATCAATATTTGTGGGATGAGGCAGAGCTTGCAGCCTATGCAATTGAACGATATGGAACATTGCCTACACATGGACAATGGTCTTTTGGAACCTTCGGTATAGATGCGAATACCGATAATATGGCTTCCATTGGATATGATAATAAATACGCACCAGGACAATGGCGTGTGGGACAATCTGGTGGGGATTGGGATTTTTGGAATATACGTCAATGTAACTATTTCCTAGAGACGGTAATCCCTCGTTGGGAAGCTGGTGAAATTACTGGAAGCCCTCAAAATGTTGACCATTACATAGGAGAGATTTATTTTTTTAGAGCTTATGAATACTTTAAAAGAGTACAGACACTGGGTGATTTTCCTATTGTAGAAACAACCCTTCCGGATGAATGGGAAACCTTGACCGAGGCTAGTAAAAGAGCACCAAGAACAGAAGTGGTAAGATTTATTCTTTCAGATCTTGATGAGGCCATCAATTTGTTGGCTGCCGGCTCACCGGATGGGGCCAAAAACAGAATCAACAAAGCCTGTGCTCAATTGCTGAAATCAAGAGTAGCATTGTATGAGGCAACATGGTTGAAATATTTTAACAATACGGCCTTTGTACCAAACGGACCTGGATGGCCTGGTGCTGATTACAATCCAGGGTACCAATTCCAGGCAGGAAGTCTTGAAGGAGAAATCGACTGGTTGTTTGACCAATCTATGGAAGCCGCGGCAGCCGTGGCAAATACGTATGGTTTGACACCAAATAATGGGGTGCTTCAACAATCGCTTAGCGATGCCAATAATCCATATTTCGACATGTTTAGTTCTGTAGACATGTCTGGATATAATGAGGTGTTGTTATGGAGACGTTACGATGGAGGACTGGGAATAACCCATAATGTGCCTGTATATGCGCAATTAGGGAACCATGGTGTTGGGTTAACCAGAGGAATGGTAGAAAGTTTCGTAATGGAAGATGGGCTGCCTATTTATGCGGCATCCAATTATCAAGGCGATGATTTAATTTCTGATGTAAGACAAAATAGAGATGGTAGACTTTGGTTGTTTTTAAAGGAGCCAGATCAAGTAAATGTTTTGTATGAATCTACAATTGGCACCCATGCCACACCAATAGAGCCAATTCCTAACATTACCAATTCCAATCCAGAACAGGGATATAGTACTGGTTATGCTATCCGAAAAGGTCTGAATTACGATGCGGCACAATGTGCTAATGGTGGTGGATATACTGGAGCTATTGTATTTAGAGCGACAGAGGCTTACCTAAATTACATTGAAGCGTGTTACGAAAAGAACGGTAGCTTAGATGGTACGGCTAGTTCTTATTGGATGGCGATAAGAAATCGAGCAGGTGTTAATACCGATTACCAAGTAACTATTTCAAATACACAGATGAGCTTGGAGGCCCAAAACGATTGGGGAGCCTATTCTGCTGGACAATTTGTGGATCCAACTCTTTATAATATCAGACGTGAAAGACGTTGTGAGTTGATGGCGGAAGGACTTCGTTGGATGGACTTGAAACGTTGGAGAGCCATGGATCAATTGATTGATGAGCCTTATCATATTGAAGGATTTAAGCTTTGGGGTCCAATGCAGGATTGGTACAATGCTTCTAACTTAACTTATGGAACACCTTCAGCAAGTGTGTCTTCTCCATCCTTGAGTGACTACTTGAGACCTTATGAAAAAACAGGAAATGAATTGGTGTTTGATGGGTATAGATGGACCATGGCGCATTATTTAAACCCTATTGCGGCATCACACTTTCTAATAACAGGAGGTTCTAGCTCTCCGATTTATCAAAATCCGGGATGGTCTACCTCAGCCAATACTGCTCCAAGCGATATTTAAGATTAGGTCATTAATAATTAAAATACAAATGATGAAAAATTATATAAAATATGGATTCTTCTTGGCAAGTTTGGCTTTCATGCTTTTTTCTTCATGCGATGAAGATGATACCATGGAACACGTGGTGGATCCAAAAGCCGAATTTACTTATGCAATAAGTGAATTGAATCCTTTTGAAGTGCAATTTACCAGTAATGTAAGGGATCGAAAATCTATCATATGGGATTTTGGAGATGGTACTACAGAAACGGTGTATCATCCAAACCATGTGTATGCAGAGGAAGGCGTTTACACGGTTACTTTAACTGCCTACGGAGAGGAAGGTTCTACGCCTGCCGTGGTGGAACAAATTATTACTATTGAATTATTTGACCCAACGGCCACTTTTACCTATAGTACAAGTACAAGTAATCCTTTGCAGCTGAATTTCACTAGCAATACTACTTATGCAACTTCTTTTGCTTGGGATTTTGGTGATGGTACTATCTCTACCGAAGAAAATCCAACACACGTTTATGAAGCTTCAGGGCAATATGAAGTAACCTTAACTGTGAACGGATTCCCAGATACTACATCAGCCGTGGTTACCCAAACAGTAAATGCCGGTGAAGTTCAGAATTTGCTGCAAGGGACAATCATTGGGCATCCAGGTTCATGGGATGGTGTTAATGGATTGATTGGAGATGCTTTTGATGGGGACTTGTCAACTTTTGTGGATGCTCCAAGTGAATATGCTTCTTCAGGATATGTGGGCTATGATTATGGAGAGGGCAATAAGGTTAGATTGTCCTTGATTAAATATGCGCCAAGAGATGGTTTTGGAAGTAGAATGGTAAACGCGGAAATAAGAGGTTCCAATGATCCTACTTTAACAGATTATGATGTACTGTATACCATTACGGAAGAACCTACATCAGGAAGCTTGACTGAAGCTGGAATTACAGAAACTGGAACTTACAGATATGTATATTACGTAACACCTCCAGACGGTTATTGCAATGTGGCGGAATTGGAATTTTACGGGGAATTGAATCCTTTTGATTCTGGATTGATAGATATGTCCGCTTGGATTGAACACGTGGCTAGCCCTGGCGTAACCGTAGATATTTCATCTAATACCATTAATTTTTCAGGTATTGGTGGTTGGTCAGGATCCCATATTTATCAAGAAGTATCGGTTGAGGCTGGTACTTACCAATTGAGCGGTACAATTACGGTGAATTCTGTAATTGATGAAACTTGGGCGGAGCTAATATTTAGTGACATTGAACCTCAAAATGGTCAAGATTATACACCTGGGGTTCCATATCAGGTAATTTATAGTACTTGGAATGGAAGTCCTACAGATGCTGGAACTTATAGTTTAGGGGATGCCAATGCAGGTGGAGAATATCCTGTAGATGGAATCTATACCTTCGATGCTCCTGAGACCTTTTATATCGTCATTAAGAGTGGTTCCAACCAACCTTATGATTTAACATATAATAATTTGGCTTTTGTACAACTATAATAAGTTGTTGTTGAACAGGAGATGTATAATTGTTAGAAATAGAAATTTTTGAATAACAAAAAAAATGCGCTTACTGAATAATATCTGGTTTGCGCATTTTTTTCAAATTTTAGAACCGTTTTCAAAATGAAAATGAATTACAAGGCTATTGTTGGGAAGCTATTTTCATCCCGTTTAAATAGTTATAAGAGGGTTTATTTGGCAATCCTTGTTTTGGGGTCTTTGAATCCGAAGGTCAATGGGCAGTCAGTTATTATGACAACCAGTACCGAAAATCAAACTTGGAACCAATCCAAGTTGAAATTGGAACGAAACCCCTTGGTGGAGCCTTTGCTCTCGGTGGATAAAACAGATAGTATCACAACTTTTAAAGCATGGGGAACTTGTTTTAACGAACGAGGGTGGGATGCATTGAATTTGTTGACAGAACAAAAACAGAAAACCATTTTGAGCCAATTGTTTGGTCCAAATGATGATTTGCAATTTACCATGGGGCGCTTTTCCATGAATGCCAATGACTATGCCAGGGATTGGTATAGCTGTGATGAGGTGAGTGGAGATTTTCAACTGCAGTATTTCAATATAGATAGGGATAAAACAACTTTGATTCCGTTTATCAAGGCTGCTCAAGAATTCAATCCAGACCTTACATTTTGGATATCTCCTTGGTCACCGCCTTCATGGATGAAAATTAACCATTACTATTCGGTGGTGAGCAATTCAGAATTTAATGAATTGGATCCCAAATTGGACGCATTGCTTTTTGAAGGTCAGGAAACTACCTATGATAACCTGTTTCCAAAGAAATTGGCCGTCAACGATTATTTCATTCAGGATCCAAGGTACCTAAGCACCTACGCCAATTACTTCTGCAAATTTATTTCGGCTTATCAGGGAGAAGGTATTCCAATTAATATGGTCATGTTTCAAAATGAGGCTTGGAGTTACACGCCTTATCCCGGATGTGCTTGGACCCCCGAGGGAATCATTCGCTTTAATACAGAATACTTGGCTCCTGCACTTAAAGAGCAACATCCAGAGATTGAGATTTATTTGGGAACTATTAATACAAACCATTTTGAGGTAATTGATGAGGTGCTTTCAGACCCTCGTATGCCAGAAACTATTAAAGGTTTGGGCTTTCAATGGGAAGGTGGGCAAATAATGCCGAAGCTTAGAGAGAAATACCCAAATTATAAATATGTACAGACAGAAAGTGAATGTGGTTGGGGATCTTTCGATTGGGGGGCTGCTGAACACACCTTTAATTTAATCAATCATTATTTGGGAAATGGATGTGAAGAATACACCTTTTGGAATGCCATTTTAGCCGATGATGGGGTTAGTGGTTGGGGATGGAAGCAAAATGCCTTGATTCGTGTAGATTCAAACACCAGAACGGCTACCTACACACCAGAATATTATGCCGTAAAACATTATTCCCATTATGTAACTCCGGGAAGTAAAATCATTTCGGCTAAAGAAGGTAAGGAGGATAAGTTACCAATAATGATTATTGAAACTCCAGAGCAAGATAAAGTTGTTTTTGCAGGGAACTTTAATGATGAAAGCAAGGAAGTTACTGTAAAAATAGGAAAGCGTTTTTTGAACACGGTATTAGCACCACATTCCTTAAATACTTTTCAGGTAACGAAATAAGATAAAAATATAAAAACTAAAAAGTAGTGAAAAAGAATTATATCATCATATCATTATTGTTTTTGGGGATGATGTTGTCCTGTTCAAAAGAAAACAAGAAAACAGAATTTACCAAGGGGGAATTCAAGATGTGGTCACAAACCCCTCCTATGGGATGGAATAGCTGGGACTGTTATGGGCCAACTGTGGAAGAGCATGAAGTGATAGCCAATGCCGATTATATGGCAGAAAACCTTAAAGATTATGGTTGGGAATATATCGTGGTTGATATCCGTTGGTTTGTGGAAAATGATAAAGCAGGCGGTTACAATCAAACAGATCCAAGATATGTAATTGATGAGTATGGAAGATATCAACCTGCCGAGAACCGATTTCCTTCGGCAAAGGATGGAAAAGGCTTTAAGGATTTAGCAGAATATGTCCATAATAAAGGTTTGAAGTTTGGAATCCATATTATGCGAGGGATTCCAAAAGTAGCTGTAGAGCAAAAGTTGCCAATACTTGGCACAAACGGAATTACTGCAGATCAAATTTATTCTACAGAATTGCAATGTCAATGGTTAAGGGATAATTACACCATTTTGGCAGATAAACCCGGGGCGCAGGAATATTATAATTCCATTTTTGATATGTATGCAGAATGGGGTGTTGATTTTGTGAAGGTAGATGACTTATCGCGTCCATATCATGATGGGGAAATAGAACTTATAAGAAACGCCATAGACCAATGTGGACGCCCCATGGTATTAAGCACATCTCCGGGAGAAACACCTGTAGAGGCTGCTCAACATGTTCAAAACCATGCTAACATGTGGCGTATGGTGGATGATGTTTGGGATACTTGGGGGCATCTTACCCATTTAATGGAGGTAGCTCAAAAGTGGTACCCCTATATAGGGAATGGTACTTGGCCAGATTGTGATATGATACCCCTTGGAAGGATTTCCATTAGAGGAGAACGAGGCGAAGATCGCATGACGCGGCTTAGCAAAGAGGAACAATATTCTCTAATGACCCTGTTTTCTATCTTTAAATCGCCCTTAATGTTTGGTGGTGATTTGCCAAGTAATGACGAGTTCACCTTATCACTATTAACCAATAAAGAGGTGCTGAAAATGCATCGTGAGAGTGTAGATGTAAAAGAGGTTTTTCAGCAAGATGGTACAGTAGCTATTACTTCAAAGAACCCTAAAACGGGAGAGGCTTATTTGGCGCTTTTTAATATCTCTGATGACGAAAACCCAAGGGAACTTAAGGTTGGTTTGGAAGATTTGGGGTTGGTAGATGAATGTGTAGTAACAAATATGTGGACAGGTGAGAATCTTGGAAGTTTCAAAGGCGAATTCAGTCAAAATTTAAAGGCTCATGCCTGTGGGTTGTTCAGTATTAAAAGTAATTAATGATGATTTTAAATGTTATGAAAAGTAAACTTAGCTTTTGGAGATTCATGTCATTGATTTTCTTGGCCAGCGTTTTAGCTTGTAATGAGAAGGCTCCTGAAAATGAAGCTTACCTATTCACCTATTTCACAGGAAATGGTCCGGGAGAAGAGGCCATTCGCTATGCGGTGAGCTTGGATGGATATCATTATCGTGCCTTAAACAATAACGAACCTATTGTAGATTCCAAAAAAATCAGTTCTACAGGTGGTGTTCGGGATCCACACATTTTAAGGGGTGAAGATGGCAAAACCTTTTATATGGTGGTAACCGATTTGTATGTGCCAGAAATGGGGTGGAACAATTATGCTTTGATTTTAATGAAATCAACAGACTTGATTCATTGGGAAAGTTCCATTATTAACATCCCTGAGACATATCCAACTGAATTTGGAAATGTAGATCGCGTATGGGCACCTCAAACGATTTATGACGAAACCAATGGAAAATACATGGTGTATTTCTCCATGAAGGAGAAAGGAAATCATCTAGACATCATTTATTATGCCTATGCCAATCAAGATTTTTCAGGTTTTGAATCGGCTCCAAAACAATTGCTTTTTAACCCAGATGGGAATGCTTGTATCGACGGTGATATCATAAAAAAGGATAATAAATTCTATCTGTTCCATAAGTCGGAAAGCGGTGCCCCTGGTATTAAATTGGCAGTTTCCGATAAGCTAACAGAGGGGTATTCCTATCCAAACATGGATCGTGTAGATAAAGAGACTGACAGGGTAGAAGGTTCTGGAGTTTTTAAGCTTAATGATTCCGATGAATGGATCTTGATGTATGATGTATATGGTTCGGGAAGGTATCAATTTACCAAAAGCAAAGACCTGGAGCATTTTGAGGTGATTGATGAAGATATCACTATGAACTTCCATCCTCGTCATGGTACCGTGATGCCTATTACTATGCATGAGTATCACAGTTTGATAAAAAAAATGGGGAGACAAGATGATCCTTTGATAGATCTGACTTCATCTGACTTAAAACCTCTAAATGTGGATATAAATGGTAAAAAAGCGAGCATTCATTTGCCTGTGAAAAGAGGTGTTAATCTTACTGCTTTTGATCCAGGATTTAAAATGTGGCCAGGATTTTCGGTAAGTCCACAAGGTCCTCAGGATTTTTCAAATGGAGCTGTAGATTATAACATTTCCATTGAGGGGCATGATGATATAACGTATAAAGTGACGGCTTCAGAAGATCATAACCCTGTGTTGGAAGGCTATTATGCCGATCCAGATGTGCTGTATTCAGAAAAAACTGGAAAATATTATATCTATCCAACAACCGATGGGTTTGATGGATGGTCGGGTTGGTATTTCAAAACCTTTTCCTCAGATAATTTGGTGGATTGGAAAGATGAGGGAACCATTCTGGATTTAAAGGAAGATGTGAGCTGGGCGGACCGTAATGCATGGGCACCTTGTATTGTTGAAAAGAAAATAGATGGTGAATACAAATATTTCTACTACTTCACGGCAGCACAAAAAATAGGTGTGGCGGTTGCAGATAATCCTACCGGTCCTTTTGTAGATAGCGGAAAACCATTGATTGATTTCAAGCCAGAGGGTGTGGAGCACGGGCAGGAAATAGATCCTGATGTATTTACAGATCCAAAAACTGGAAAGAGCTATTTGTATTGGGGCAATGGCTATATGGCAGGAGTGGAATTGAATGAGGATATGGTGTCCATTAAAAAAGAGACGCATAAAACCTTTAAAGTCGATAATACTTATAGAGAAGGAACATATGTCATCTATCGAAATGGCACCTATTATTTTATGTGGTCTGAAGATGATACCCGTAGCCCTAATTACAAAGTTCGCTACGGCATAAGTGACTCACCTTTAGGTGAACTTCAAATTCCTGAAAATAACATTGTGATTCAGCGCGATGCTGAAACCAACATTTTTGCGACTGGACATAATTCGGCCATTCAAATTCCAGGAAAAGATGAATGGTACTTGGTGTATCACCGTTTTACCTACCCAAAAGGAGTGGCTATGGGAGGAAAAGGAGGCTTTCATCGTGAAGTATGTATCGACAAAATGGTGTTTGATGAGGACGGACATATTGTTGAAGTGAAGCCAACGTTTAATGGAATTGATCCTATTAATTAATTTGAAATGAACAAGCCTACTGAAATAAGTTTTTATAAAAGCCAATTAGTTATTTTGGTGATGGTATTCTCTGTTTTTAAAAGTTTTGGTCAAGGAACAGAGAGGACTACCCGCCATGATATCCCATTGGATAGTATTCGTTTAAGTGACCCTGCTATTCTAGCCGATCAAAAAGCTCAAACCTATTACATGACTGGAACAGGGGGGGAGTTATGGAAGAGTAAAGATCTGAACATTTGGTCGGGGCCTTATGACCTAGCCGAAACAGATCCGGAGTCTTGGATGGGGCCAAACCCCATGATTTGGGCAGCTGAGTTGCATGAATATAAAAACAAATATTACTACTTCGCCACGTTTACAAACAGAGAAGTGAAGATTGATACTTTTCGGAATAATGTTATTGAACGTCGGGCTTGCCATGTTTTAGTAAGCGACAAACCTGATGGTCCATACAAACCTATGAAGGATGATGTTTACTTGCCAGCCAATATGCCAACTTTGGATGGAACGCTTTGGGTTGATAATGGGAAGCCATATCTAGTGTATTGCCATGAATGGCTTCAGAATTGGGATGGAACCATTGAAAAAAAACAATTGAAATCTGATTTAAGCGGAACCAAAGGGAAGGCTAAAATCTTATTTAAGGCGAGTGATAGTCCTTGGAGTAAAGAGCTCGATGAGAAAGGGAATCTAGTGCCTAATAAAGTAACGGATGGCCCTTGGTTGTTTAGAACACAAACAGGGAAATTAGGCATGTTATGGACTAGTTGGGTTTTTGGTGACTATACCCAAGGAGTGGCCTATTCCGAAAGTGGAACTCTAGATGGCCCATGGGTGCAGGAACCTAAACCAATTACGCCTCCAAACTATGGACACGGTATGTTGTTCAGAACTTTTGAAGGAAAGTTGCTAATGTCTGTACACAGTCACTGGGTAGATAAAGACGGACAATACGTTCGGATTCCTCGCTTGTTTGAAGTAGATGATTCAGGAGATAAGCTAATTGTAGTAAAACCTTTTAAATGAAACGAGAAATGATAGATGAAAGAGTCAATGTAATTGGAAAGAGGTTCCAAGCATTCAAAAATATAATGGTCCTATTAATGGTCTTTTGTCAAGCTGCAGTCATGGTGGCTCAAGTGTCTTTTGGGCAATCGGAAAAATTAAAAGAGGGCTGGAAATTTACTTTAAAGGATGCTACTGAAAATGCCATAAATGATTTTGATGATAGTCATTGGCAAACGATATCTGTACCGCACGACTGGAGTGTAAACGGACAGTTAAGTCCAACGTTGGCCAGTGCAACGGGGTATTTGCCTGGTGGTGTGGGATGGTACAGAAAGCATTTGGAAATTCCATTAGATAAAAAAGGCGAAAAAGTCTATCTATATTTTGAAGGGGTTTATAATCGTAGTGAAGTATTTATAAATGGCCACTCATTGGGGAAACGTCCTAATGGTTATGTGTCTTTTATGTACGATGCCACACCTTTTATTAAATATGGGGGAGATAATGTTATTGCCGTTAGGGTTGATCACAGTCAATCTGCCGATTCCCGCTGGTACACGGGGTCTGGGATTTACAGGGATGCCTGGTTGGTATATGCCAATCCAGTTCATGTTGCACAATGGGGGGTGTATGCCTATCCTGAAAAATTAAATTCAGGCTATCGTTTAAATGTCGAAGTAGACTTGGAAAATGGATTGGGAACATCTCAAAGTTTGATAGTAGAAAATCAACTATTCGATTCTAAGAATAATCTAGTAGCGAAAAGTACTGGAAAATTAAAGGTCCTGCCAAATCAAACCGAAAAGCTTACAACTTCCTTAAAGGTAAAGCGGCCAAATCTTTGGTCGGTAGATACCCCAAATTTATATACCTTAAAAACTATTGTTTACAGTAATGGAAAGGTGGTCGATGAGAGTCTTACAAAAACAGGCTTTCGCGATTTTACCTTTGATTCCAATAAAGGATTTGCTCTAAATGGGAACTGGATGAAGGTGAAAGGTGTTTGTTTACATCATGATGGAGGTGTGCTTGGGGCTGCAGTCCCTAGGGCGGTTTGGAAACGAAGATTGTTGACCCTAAAGGAAATAGGTGTCAATGCCATTAGAACCAGTCATAACCCACAGGCCCCAGACCTGTATAACTTATGTGATGAGTTGGGACTTTTGGTCTTAAACGAAGCATTTGATGAATGGGAATTCCCTAAACGTAAATGGTTAAAGGGGTGGAATAAAGGAGAGCCAGGTTTTCAAGGTTCCTATGATTTTTTCAAGGAATGGGGAGAGCGGGATTTGGCAGATATGGTGAAGCGCGATCGTAATCATGTGTCTGTTTTTGCTTGGAGTATTGGCAACGAGGTAGATTATCCTAACGATCCTTACTCGCACCCTGTTTTGGATGGCGGAAGGGATACAGGTTTTACCCAGCCTATTTTTGGAGGTTATAAAAAGGACGCGCCAGATGCCAAGCGTTTAGGAGCCATAGCCCAACAATTGGTAAAGGTTGTAAAAGAATATGATCCTTCAAGACCAACCACAGCCGGTTTGGCCGGTGTAGCCATGTCCAATCAAACAGAATATCCTTTTGCTTTGGATATTGCAGGGTATAATTATACCGAAAGCTTATATGACCATGACCATGCCGAATACCCAAACAGAGTTTTGTATGGTAGTGAAAACCGTCATGATTTTTTGGCTTGGAAGGAAGTTACTTCAAGGGATTTTGTGTTTGGGCAATTTTTGTGGACGGGAATTGATTATTTAGGGGAATCTGGCGCTTGGCCTTCCCGAGGGTTTTATTCTGGTCTTTTGGATTTTGGAGGTTTCATCAAGCCAAGAGGTTATTTTAGACAGTCGTTGTGGTCTGATAGACCAATGGCTTATTTGGGCACTTATCCTTCTCCAGGGAATAGAGAAAGAAGCCCATCCATGGATGCCTGGTCTGAATGGAATTATGAAGAGGGCCAAATGATACGTGTGGTTTGCTATACCAATGCTGCTCAGGCAGAACTTCATTTGAATGGCAAAATCGTAGGAGAAAGAAAAACATACAACAACGAGACGGGTATTATATTTTGGGATGTTCCTTTTCAAAAAGGAACCCTTGAAGTATTAGGATTGGATAACAATGGAAATCAAGTAAGCCAGTATAGAGTTCAGTCTTCTAGTCGACCTGATGCTATCAAGTTAATTTCTGGTGAAGGAAACTATAAAAAGGGAGAGCTTGCCCAATTGGTAGTGCAGGTAGTGGATAAAAATGGAATTCCTGTAATGTTATCAGACGAGGAACTTACATGTCAAATTACTGGAGATGCTAAGTTGTTAGGACTTGAAGCCAGTAATAATTCCGATATGTCTGATTATACCGATAATAAACATAGGGTTTACCACGGAAGATTGATAGCTTATGTGCAGTTGGGAAATACCAACGGCGATGTAGTAGTGAAATTTTCTTCACCGTGGCTACAATCCGGAGAGGCTAGAATTAGTGTCCAATAAATAAAAGACCGTTTTTTGTAAAACGGTCTTCAAAGCGGAAATAGAATAGAAATAAAGAATTCAATTAATACAGTTATTATACTCAAACTATGACAAGAAAACATTTTATATGGGGTTTATTCTGTTTTGTGCAGTTCGCATTTGCACAGCAGCAAAACGAATGGGAAAACCCTAATGTGATAGACCGAAACAAGGAAGAGGGGAGAGCACATTTTGTGGTTACTGATGCGAAAGATTCCAATAGTTCTTCCTATGTGAAAAGTTTAAATGGGAATTGGAAATTCAATGTGGTTAAAAACCCAGAGCAACGGCCTATTGATTTTTTCGAACCTAATTTAAATGATACTGATTGGGGGGCTATTGAAGTGCCTTCCAATTGGGAATTACAAGGGTATGACATTCCTATTTATACCAATGTTGCTTATCCGTTTCCAAAGAATCCGCCTTTTATTGATGGCGATTACAATCCCGTAGGATCCTACCGAAAGACCTTTACCATTCCAAAGGATTGGAAGGGGAAAGAGATCATGTTGAATTTTGAATCTATTTCGGGGTATGCAAGAATTTACTTGAACGGAGAGGAAGTTGGGATGACCAAAGCTTCAAAAACTTCAGCAGAGTTTAATATTACTCCGTATGTAAAGTCTGGAGATAATTTGCTGGCGGTGCAAGTAATTCGTTGGCATGATGGTAGCTATTTGGAAGATCAGGACTTTTGGCGTTTGAGTGGTATTGAACGAGATGTGTATTTACAGGCATTACCGGAAGTGACGGTTTGGGACTACTTTATCAAGGCAGGTTTAAATGACACTTACACTGATGGGATTTTGGATGCTGAATTAGATTTTAGGGCTTTTGGTGATAAAAAAATAAAGAAGGGAGAGGTCTCCTTCATTTTGATTGACCAAGAAGGACAAGAAGTTTTCAGGCAGACAGAAAACCTAAAGGGTGCTAACAAGGAAATCCACTTTAAAACGGTTTTAAAAGATGTGCATCTGTGGAGTGACGAAACTCCTTATTTGTATAAGTATGATATAGTTTGGAAGCTTGGGAAGAAAGAAGAATATCGTATTTCTGGTAAAACAGGTTTTAGAAGTGTGGAGATAAAAAATGCTCAGCTTTTGGTTAACGGAAATGCCATTACAGTTCATGGAGTCAACCTTCACGAGCACCACGGAACAAAGGGGCATACACCAGATGAAGCTACCATGAGACAGGATTTGGAATTGATGAAGCAACACAATGTCAATGCTATTAGAATGAGCCACTATCCTCATGATACCAGACTTTACGAGTTGTGCGATGAATATGGTTTATACGTAGTTGACGAAGCCAATATTGAAACCCATGGTATGGGGGCCACCTTACAGGGGTATTTTGATAAATCGGTGCATCCCGCTTATTTGCCAGAATGGGCTCCAGCTCATTTGGATAGAATAAAAAGAATGGCCGAGCGTGATAAAAATTATCCGAGTATCATTTTATGGTCATTGGGGAATGAATGTGGCAATGGCCCAGTGTTCCATGAGGGCTATAAGTGGTTGAAGGCATTTGATGATACCCGTTTTGTTCAGTTTGAACAGGCAGGGGAAGAAGACAACACAGATATTGTTTGCCCAATGTATCCGGGGATAGGTTATATGAAATCCTATGCCGCGGATACAACTAAAAAACGTCCATTTATTATGTGTGAGTACAGTCACGCAATGGGGAACAGCAATGGAAATTTCCAAGAGTATTTTGATATTATAGACAATAGTCCGCACATGCAAGGCGGCTTCATTTGGGATTGGGTTGACCAAGGTTTGAAAGCGGAAGAAAACGGACAGGAATATTGGGCTTATGGAGGAGATTTGGGAGGTAAAAATCTTCAGAATGATGAAAATTTCTGTGCTAATGGTTTGGTGTCGGCTGATAGGGTTGTGCATCCAGCCATTTATGAGGTGAAAAAAGTATACCAGCCCATCAAATTTGGTTTTCAGAATGGAAAAGTCACAATCTCAAATGGTTATTTCTACACCAACCTGGATCAATTTGATTTTAAGTGGGAAGTATTGAGAAATGGAGACATTGTAAAGACAGGGACTTTTAAAATAGATGGTAAGCCCCAAGGTAAATTCAACCAAGAAATTCAATTGCCACAGGTAGACAATGTTGCAGAATATTTTCTGAATGTTTATGCTTTAACGAGTAAGGCTTCTAGTTTGGTGCCTTCTAATTTTGAATTGGCAAGAGAGCAATTTCAGTTAGGTGCTAATGATTTCTTTGCGAACCTATCTCAAAAAAATGCACCCAAAAAGGAATTGACTTATGCCAAAAATGGGGATGTATTGACTTTTGAAACGGGAGCAGTAGAAGGTGCTTTTGATCTTAAAAAAGGAACCTTGACTTCCTATCGCGAAAAAGGAGAAAAAGAAGTAATGCTAGCTTTTCCTGAACCTTATTTTTGGAGAGCTCCAACAGATAACGATTTTGGAAATGATATGCCTGAGCATTTGGGAGTCTGGAAGGAAGCGCATAAAATGTCTAAAGTGCTGTCTGTTGAAGTTGGAAAGCAAAACGAATTAGGATTGCCAATAACAGCAACCTATGAATTAGCGGGTGTTGTGGTGCCCTACGTTGTTGCATATGTGATTTTGAATAGTGGAGATATCCAGGTATGGGCTTCCATCGATATGAACGGTAAAGAACTTCCTGAATTACCAAGATTTGGAATGCGTATGCAGCTTCCTGAAGAGTACTCCCAATTGGAGTATTATGGCCGCGGACCATGGGAAAACTATTCCGATAGAAAAACTGCGACATTTTTAGGGAAATACAAAAGTACGCCGGAGGATGAGTTTGTGTGGGAATATATTCGTCCTCAAGAAAATGGATATAAAACTGATGTACGCTGGTTAACATTGGCTAATACCAATGGTGTGGGATTGAAAATTCAAGGGATGCAGCCACTTGGATTTAGTGCTCTGCCAGTGTCTACAGAGTCCTTGGATCCAGGGAAAACCAAAGCGCAGCGTCACACCACGGATGTTCATTTTGAGGACAAGGTATATCTACACGTTGACCTAAACCAAAGAGGAGTTGGAGGCGACAATAGTTGGGGAGCCTTACCTCATGATGTATATAGATTGCTAGGTAAAACATATAGTTATTCTTTTGTGATTTCTTTGAAAACAGAGAAATAAAATAAGAAGAATTAAATGTGGTAAGGGAGGATGAAATTTGTATATTCGAGTATTAAATTTTGTTTAACAAACAACTTCAAACTATATATAAATATGCATAAGATTATGCATATGTTTTTGGAAAATGTAGTTTTTTAAACTGTTGAAAATCAATGGTTGTTAAAATGAGGGTTGGACTCATAACCCGAAGGTCACTGGTTCGAGTCCAGTTCCCGCTACTAATAAAAAGTCAAGTATAATCAACGGTTTGGTGTCCCCAAACCGTTTTTTTATGTTCAAAATTTCAGATATCTTGCGCGGTGAATACGAAAGTGAATACGCTAACGCATACGATTTGTCAAACCAAAAACAATTTTCCAAGCCCAAAATATACACAGCAAATGGCGATCTGAGCAAGCGCTGGTATGTATACTTTTCCTTTAGAGACCCCAAGAACAATAAACTCACCAGGCAGTCTCCAATTTACGCTAGTGCCAACCGTTACAAGACCAAGGAGGAGCGAATGGCAATCCTCACGGTTTATAGCCAGACGTTGCACAAACTTCTCAAACGGGGCTACGATCCGTATGCAGATAATGTGGATCTGTTCAAAAAGGAGCAGAATAAAAAAGCCAAAAAAAAGATAACTTCTGTTGAAGGGGAAGTATCTGAGCAACCATTAAAATTGGATTTGGGGCATCCCGCTATAAAAGAAGAGGATAAAGGGAAGACTTTGACAGAGGCTTTTGACTTTGATATGTCCATAAAACAACGATCATTGCGTGAGAGCAGTATGCGTTCCTATAAAAGCCATATAAAAGTGTTTAGGGAATGGCTCGAAAAATCGCATAAGGAAATCACCCATGTCCAACAGGTGGATAGGCCAGTGGTCATGGAGTTTTTGAAACATATCATGGATAACAGTTCCCCAAGGAACAGGAACAATTACAGGGCAAGTTTGAGCAGTATGTTCCAAACTTTGGAAGATAATGATATTGTTAGCTCCAACTTTGTAAAGAAGATTGTTGTATTAAAGAGCAGTCCCAAACGGAACAAGACCTATACCAAAGGGGAGCAACAGGAAATTTTTGAGTATTTGGAAAAGAACGACCCCATGCTGTTGCTGTTCATCAAGTTTGTATCCTATAATTTTATCCGTCCCATTGAGGTATGTCGCCTAAAAGTTGGGGATATAGATATAGAGCACAAAACCGTTACATTCAGGGCGAAGAACAGTCCATTGAAAACCAAACTGATTCCAGAAATACTTTTGGAGGAACTTCCCGATATGAGCAAAATGAAGAAAGGGGACTTTTTGTTTACTCCTGAAGGCTTGGGCGGAAAATGGGAACTGAGCGATGACAATAAGCGAAACTACTTTTCCAAGCGCTTTAAAAAGGTTGTGAAGGATGAATTTGGACTCGATGAGGATTACGGTCTCTATAGTTTCAGGCATACCTTTATAACGAAGCTTTACAGGGAAATGATTAAAGATTCGTCCCCTCACTCTGTGAAGAGCAAATTGATGCTCATTACGGGGCATACTTCTATGGAAGCCTTGGAGAAATATTTGAGGGACATTGATGCAGAATTGCCAGAAGATTATTCAGAGTTGTTAAAAGCCTAGGGAATGGAAATGAATTTAGACGATTTACAAATGGAGATTATGGGCAACCTGTTTGCTGCAGGGGTGTATTACTTTCCAAGACTTTTGTTGGAAATGAGCGAAGCAGAGGCGCAAAGGGATTTCTCCATGTTTGGCAATAGGGTATTGCTCATTGAGGAAAATGGGAGCAATTATTTTGTGGAGCCAGGTGAGATCCATTTGAAGGTGATGCACAAGCAAAGGTTGCTTGACAAAAATCTGTTGAAACTTTTGGGGCTTTGCGATGACCAGAAAAGGAGGGATGTGGATTTTCTGTTGGAACGGTATAAAACCTATGTAGAGGGCGTTTCGATGCTTTACAATTGGTTTGCGGAAAATATGGAAGTAGAAGTGAAGGGAATCTCCAAAGACCAAAAGCGTGCTTTCATATCCCAACGGGACACTTTGGCCCGACATAAAGAGGAGGTGGAGCAGCGCTTCTTTGATAAACCTGCGCAGATTGAGAAAAGGGATAAAACGGAACAGGATCAAAAAGAGGTCTTGAACAAAACAAT
The DNA here is from genome assembly GCF_001280505.1 of Mangrovimonas sp. TPBH4. Lineage (GTDB taxonomy): Bacteria > Bacteroidota > Bacteroidia > Flavobacteriales > Flavobacteriaceae > Mangrovimonas_A. The sequence continues at coordinate 322,195 of NZ_LBIO01000049.1, read as the reverse complement.
AGCCGAACTAAAGAAGATGATAGCCCCAAATGCAGATATTTCATTGCCCGCCTTGGAACTGTATGAACAAGAGTCTACAGAGCCAAAATTGGATGAAAGGAAGCAACATCTTCAGAATTTAAAGGACAGGGCGAAACAGGAAGCTGAACACCTCCTACTGACACAGGTTTTTAATCTTAAATTGAAACCTATTGAAGTCCAAGAATAGGTGTTTTTGGTAGGCTGAAAATTGTAATACAATTTGTAAGACAATTGTAAGGCAAATGTCTTACAAATTTAATTTTTGGTTTTTGAACTGTTGATTTGACCACATTTGTGGTCTAAAACAGCCTATTTTCAGGTTTTTTTGGTGTGCGTGGTTGTAAAAAGCAGTGGAAAGCGTTATTGTTTGTGTGTTATTATTTGTAATACAAATATTAGTTTTTTGGCTTTTATGTTTCGTAGAGAAGTGTACTGATTGTTTAATTTTTAGTCAAGCTTGGTGTGTCTTTTCAGGTTAATAGGGTACCACTTAACTTTATTCCAAACTGGTAGACATTTTGCTGAAGTTTTATAAACAATAAAGGACCATTCAGAAATTTGTTTGGATGATCCTTTACTGTTATTAATTCTACTAGGGTGTTTACTTTTTCCGATTATTTTTTATCCTTCTGTAGATTAGATTAATCAACAAAGGGAATATGAAACAAAATATTGACATAAAAAGAGAGAATTCTGTACTCTTCTTAAGAAGAAGATACAATATCAAGAACATAATTATTGCACTTGCTAAATAAGAATAAATAGTTACTTTGATTGGAATCTTACCCATCATAATTTATTTTTTTATTAATTGTTAGTTTGAGCCTTATTTTTTTTCTAATAATTCGGCCTTAAGCAAACAAGATATTACCTCCTTTGAATCTAGTTTAGTTCCATCGCCTTTTTTAATATTTATATCATACACAGCAAAGGGAACCTTAATAAATACACTGCTATTTAAAGAATCAGTAAAAACTCCATATTTAAAAAATGAATTCAAAGTAGTATTATTTGCGTTAACACCAGATTCACTCCAATCAACACTTGACCTTGTATTTTCAAGCAAAGGTACTTGTCTCCATTCCATCTTTACATTATCAACGACTAATTCCTTAGGTGCTGTATCAATAAATTGTAGGCTAAAAACAACTGTAGCTGCTATAATCCCATTGTATAACATATGTGCCCCAATAGACAGAAGGAGTCCATAATTAAGCATAACCCAGGAAAAAAATAACCCCAATGACAAATGAAGAGATAAAGTAAATACTATTGTATATAATTTGAAATCGCTGAAATTATAATGCATAGTTGCAAACAATAAAGACGTTGCCAGTACATTAAAAGTAATCTTTTTTTCTAAATCCCAATTTACTTTTGCGGTTGCTATCAATACAATACAGCAGGCTAGAACAGCAAATAGTGATACAATATAAAAAGGATAACTCCCAAATCCCATTGCAAATGTTACAGGCACTATCAATATTAAGGATAATATTCTCGGTGTTTTTTTAGTTCCCAATATTCCCCTAAAAGTGATTTCTTCATATATGGGGGCAATACAAATTGAGCTTAGCAAAAACACATAAATGCTAATGTTGTCAAAGTTAGCTCTACTAGTATTCAAAAAAAGGCTATCCCCAAAAAAGATGTAGCCTATTACAAATAGGCAACCCAACAGGGTCGCCCATTTTAAAATCCAATTAAATTTTGTTCTTTTTAAAAACATTCTTTAGAATAAATTAATTTGGTTGAGCACAATTTACACTACAACTGTCCCCAAACCAACCTGATTCTATTGTAGTACTCGGAAACCCTCCTGCGTCAACACATGCGCTTATAGCTGCTTGACAATCATTTTCTTCAAAATAGGCTGTTAATACAGTTACTGCTCCCGCAACTAAAACACCTACACAGGGAGGGCACCATTGCACGGTATAGCCTGGGTTATATTGAACTCCTGGAAAAGTAATACCGTTGGAATCTATAATATCGAATTGACTTCCCGTCTCAGTCGGTCTTATATTCTCAACTCTGTAATATTGATTACTATTATTTGGATTTGAAATAGTATAGGTGCCATCCCCATGGTCTCTAACATCATAGGTTTGTTGAAATGTACTTAAAACTTTGGAATGTAACTTCCCTTTAAAATTAACATCATAACCGTCATCTACGATATTTACTGAATAGTCTCCAAAATCAACAGTCTCAACACCTCTTGCAAAGGATTGATTATTTTGTTCTAATTGTTGCTCTTCAGTATTAATATCATTATCACTGCAAGCAAAAGCTAATAAACCAAAAAAGGTCAGAAATATTTTTTTCATTTTTTGTTTAAATATTATAAGTTTTTTTAACAATAGGAGGCCAACCCGCAAAACTATTAATAGTAAAGACAAAAGTAATTCTTCGTAATGATACTCAATTAAGGATTTCCCTTGAAATTTTAAAGGGAAATCCTTAACCCTCTTAAATTGACATAGGATATATTTCGGCACGGATATTTTTTATGAAATCGTATTGCATTTTAGAAAAGGATGGTGTTGTTGTAAAAGAGTTGGAAGGTGTTATTAGTACTATTCCAGGTCTTTGTGCATTGGGGGTTAGGTCTGACCTAGATAGTGGCTTTAATTTAATACTAAGTAAAAAGCCAGGCTTGGTTTTTATAAATCTTGATAATTTCTCTGATAATCCCTTTCTACTCGTTAATGAACTTCACCAGTATTTAAACGAAATTCCAAAGGTAATTGGGCTTTCAAAAGGAAAGCATTTGGCCTATGAGGCCATTAAGCATGGCTTTATAGATTATTTGATCTTGCCCTTGAGGGAGTTGGATGTTAGGAAGGCTGCACTAAAATATCTTAAACAATTTTCCATGGATAAAGGTCATTCTATTTGTTTGAAATCATATAATGACTATCAGTTTTTAAATACAAGCGATATTCTTTTTCTAAAGGCTGATAACAATACTACAGACTTCTATATGAAGAATGGGGAAGAGATTACCGCTTTTAAAACGTTAAAAACATTCCATAAATCATTACCCAAAAACTTTTTAAGGGTTCATAAAAGTTATATCATAAATCAAGATTTTATTTCGCGAATCAACTTTGGCAAGCAAAGATGTTATTTAAAACATTGTATTGAAGGCATTCCTTTTTCAAAGAGTTATGCTGAAGACTTGAAACTCCTCAATCATCAGTTTGAACAAAAAGCGATATAGTGAAAACTAGGTGTTTCACCATCTAAACTTAAGCGTTCACTCATAGAATTGGCATATTCACTATGCTAAGGGCAAATTGCTCGCAAAATGACATATACGCCACTACTTTTGTCGCCGAAAGAAGCTTCTTCATAAGGATTAATGGGCAGCAAACCCCATTGTTCAGCGTCCAATTTAGGCCAGAATTGGACCCCAAATTATTTGACAATAACCTTAAAATTTCAAAAAATGAAGAATGCTAAATATTTTTTTATAGCCATTTTATTGGCGACTATAACTTTTTCTTGTACTGAACAATCGATTCATGATGATGATCAAACCACACTTGAGCTCTATGCAACTGGAGAGGGGGAAGATGGTACTGGTAAAAATGGAGATTCGGAACCAGTACCTACCATTCCTTAAAATATAGAATTTTTATTCACAATTAAAAAAAAAGCCATTAGTAGTATATATTAATGGCTTTTTTTAATTTCAGCGCAATAATCGCTTCTAAAATTGAAAACAAACATTAGAGTCATTTTAGTACTTTGTTCAATAGTCATACTTACTTGCGCTAAAGAAAAGGGTATAGAAGGAAAAGGAGATCAAATTATTCGTAATGATATTTTGAGTCTTTTCAGTACTTATAAAGCTTCCAAACAGGATAAGGAGCAAAAGCTTGAGCTACTTAATTTAGCCTTTGAAAAAACTAAACAATTGGAGGATGATCTTACCAAGGAATATTACTTTAGAAAACTCTCATACTTCTCACGGAATGAAAATGACTCTTTATTGTTTTATTCAGTCAATAAGGAGGCTGTAAATTTAGCGGAAAAGTTGAAAGATACGGGAAGCCTTGCTTGGGTTCACCTATCAAAAGGTTTGTATTTTGATGATCGGGAAATTTATGATTCTGCTTACTACCATTATTATCAGGCAAAAAAAACGTATAAGCAATTAAATGATAATTTTAACGCTGGATCTATGTTGTATAATATGGCCTATATCCAAGGACGATTAAAGGATTATGCTGGCGCGGAAAACAATTTGTTTCAATCTTTAAATTTAGTTAAAAACAATTCTGATCCATTGCCAGAATTTAGATGCTACAATCTTCTGGGAATAATTTATGAGAATATTGGTGAATATGAACTGGCAGAAGAATATTTAAAAAAAGCCCTTAAAGTATTGGATAATTTGTCTCCAGATGAAGTAATAAATCTCAAAAAAGGAGTATTCAATAATTTTGGAAGTACTTATTTAAAGTCGAAAGATTACCAAAAAGCTCTGCAGTATTTTAATAAATCATTAGAATATTTAGATGATCATGACCTACGGTCATATGCAAGATTGATTGACAATGTTGCGTATACAAGACTTTTGGCAAAAGATACTGTAAATGTTTTTGATGATTTGACAAGAGCTTTATCAATAAGAGATAGTTTGAAAATTAGGTCTGGCATTATTTTAAGCAAGTTACATTTGGGGGAATATTATGCATTAAAAAAAGATACTTTAACAGCTTTTCGATTGGCAGAAGAAGCTTATCTATTGGCAGACGAAATTAAAAATAACAGAGATTTACTTGACGCACTTAAGCAGCTGTCCCAATATAACCCTGCAAGTGCCAATGTATATATGTCGAAATATTTGAAATTAGATAATGAAATTGAGCTTAATGGTAGGAGGTTGCAAAATAAAATTAGCCGTATCCAGTTTGAAACTGATGAATATATTGCAGAAGCGAACACTTTATCTTCTCAACGAACTTTCATAATAGTTGGTAGTACACTTTTATTGTTGTTGCTTTCGGCGTTGTATTACATTCAACTCCAGGATTCAAAGTATAAAAACCTGAAACTAAAATCGAAAAACCTGGAGGCCGAAGAAGAAATATATAAGCTTATGCTGGATCAACACACCAAAATGGAAGAAGGGCGTTTAAATGAACGTGAGAGAATTTCAAGGGAGTTACATGATGGCATATTGGGGAAACTGTATGGAGCCCGTTTAAGCTTAGGATTTCTAGATATAGAAGGGCAAAAGGATACACTCAAAAAATATGATCATTTAATTGGGGAATTACATCAAATAGAGAAGGAGATAAGGGTTGTTTCCCATGAATTGAAAAATGATCTATTTAGTTCAGAAAACAATTTTAGGGCACTAATAGAATCGCTTATAGAGAAGCAAAGTGCAATTGGAAAGTATAGCTATGAATTACAATATGGCCAAAACATTAATTTGGATGAATTGAGCTATGCTACAAAATTTAATTGTTATAGAATTTTGCAGGAAGTGTTATTGAATATAAATAAGCATGCAAATGCAAATCATGTTAATATTATGTTTAATTTGCTTAATGTTAGCAGCTTAAGTGTTGTTGTTGAAGATGATGGCGTAGGTTTTGAGGTTGGAATGAATCCTAAAGGAATAGGGCTGCAAAATATTTCTCAAAGGGTGAGCCAACAGGGAGGTGAATTGATGATTGAATCAAAAGTCAATCAAGGAACTAGAATTGAAATTCATTTACCTAGATAGATGTATTATTATTATTATTATTATGAACCAACTAAATGTTCTTATTGTAGATGATCATCCATTGATTGCAGATGCCTATAAAATGGCTTTTTATAAAGTAGAACAGGCATCCTCGAACTATACATTTAACATAGATTATGCCCAAGATATTGATATAGCCTATCAAAAATTTACAGATAGCCTACAATCAAATAAATTTGACTTGGTGTTTTTGGATATTAATTTGCCGTCATCTTCCGATGGGAAACTGATTTCAGGTGAGGATTTCGGAATTGAAATTAAAGACCTGGACCCAACAGTGAAGATTATTGTATCTACGATGTATAATAATAATTTCAGGATTCAAAATATTATTAAAACTGTTAACCCTGAAGGTTTTTTGATAAAGTCGGATGTGGATCCCAAAACACTTGTTGCGGCTATTGAAACAGTTTTGTCTGGTTCGCCCTATTACGATAAAACAGTTCTTAAGCTTTTTAGGTTGCAAATTTCCAGTGATATAGTGGTTGATTCCGTGGATAGGCAGATATTGCATGAACTTTCAAAAGGCACTAAAATGATAGAGTTGCCAAAAATAATTCCGTTGAGTGCTAGTGCAATTGAATACAGAAAGCGTAGGCTTAAGGAGGCGTTTAATGTTGAGGATAAGGACGATAGGGCACTGATTAACGAAGCAAAGGATAAAGGGTTTATATAAAGAGAAACCATCATGACTAGAAAAATCATGATGGTTTTTTAAATGCAATTAATTGACTTATAATGTGGCCCTAAGCAAACTTTGGGGGTTGGTTTGCTAACAATAATAATTGCTTTGTAACTAACATTGCCAAATGTAGTACAGTTCAATAGATTTCATTAAAGGATTTCCCTTTAAAAGTTAAAGGGAAATCCTTTAATCTTTTTCAGCCTATTTATATAGTTTGGTCCAAAAAATAACATTGGGCTGTTTTTGGGTTGCCCCACCCAAAGTCAAAATATGTGCAACCTGTTGAAGACTTTAAAATACTATCGGGCGAGGCTAGGTGAAAATCGAGAGAGTAGCCAATCAACTAAAAATTAAAACAGAAAAAAGTAAAATGAAAAATTTTAAAAAAATAGCACTTCTTATATTAATTATGGTTTCAATGTTTAATTGTAGTCATGATACGCAAATTGGTAATGAAGACGATAAATTTGAAAACAGTCAGATGTTGAGGGTTACATCATTAGCTTCTGATCAAGATTTTATTTTATATTTGAATAATACTAATATGCATTTAGAAGGTATTAAAGATATTGTGAAAGCAGAAGAACTATTGGAAAAAGGAGAAAATATTAGTGAACAGGAAAAAGAGGAGTTAGCTATTGCATTTGGATATAATTCTTATATTAGTTGGGCAACTTACCATGTAGACCAAAGTAGGTTACTAAAAAAAATGGATGATAAGTATGCTTTAACAGAGATGCCTATTTTGGATTTGGAAGACAACATTGCAGATGCTTTGGGGTATACAACCCAAGGTTCTTTTTGTGAGGATAGGTATAGCAATTGTTTAGCAGGAGCAATGGCCCAAGCAATAATTGCGCATGTTGGTTGTGGTTGGGCTGATCTTACAGTAGCAGCAGGAATTCTTTGTCATGGTGCTGTTTATGCATGGCATACTTCGATGAATAATGACTGTGGTTATGCTTATCATGATTGTTTAGGCTAATTATAAAATGATCCATATTCAATTATGTTAAACAGAGAAACTTTAAGTTTAATAAAAAGTTATAAGGTATTAAGGCTTATGCCTTGGTTATTATTGATATTTTATAACTTGATTGTAGAAAGATTATCTTTCTTAGGAGAGCAATCCAAATTAATTATATTGGTGATTTTCATGGTAACATCAATATGCTGTTATTTGGTTTTTAGAAATGTGTCCAGCAGTAGTAAAAATACAAAGGTTAGAGGGGGGATTTTAATTCTAGCAATTTTGATTAGTTTTCTAACAACATTGTTTATTTATATGAAGTTGTAAATATTTTTAGAGAATATAATTCTGAAACCTAACTTGTGGTAACATAGATGTTTGGCAGTCATTCATACTTTAAGGGTGTGAGTGGCTTCCTTTTTTTTGATTTTCTGAAGATCGTTGACTTCAGTTGCAGTCAATTCAATGGTTCAAACCCAAAATCAACTGTTCAATCAACTGTTCAGTCAACTGTTCAAATGGAAAATCAACTGTTCGATTGGTGATGACAATTGTAGTCAAAAAGTAGTTTTAGCTAAAAATGGTTACAAACGTACCCAAATTTGGGGTCGTTGCAACGGTCGAACAACAATCGTTGCAACGTTTATAGCAATAATCATTGTGTTATAAACTGCTTTCCCGAATTTATATACTTAGGGTGATTGCTACCTTGCCTTAATTTTCTGTTGATTATTGAGTTCAATTGTTGTCAAATCAATGGATCAAATAATTTCAATACACAAAATATGGTAATATTTATTAAGGATTTCCCTTTAACTTTTAAAGGGAAATCCTTAATATGAAGCTTTTGTTTTTGACTATTATTGGAGTTGTAAACCAATAAAATTTTATAATGAAAGCAAATTTTAATTTTTTCACAATGCTCTTTCTTGGAGCTTTGTTTTTTGCTTCTTGTGAGGAAGATAATTTTTCAAAAGAAGAGGAAGGTAAAGTAGATACTTCTGTTGAAACTATGCAGAAAGTAAGTAGTTATTTTGGCAGTATTGAGTCATTGTCAATTAATAATGGTACAAATTGTACCAATAATATTCTAATGTTTCCTAGTTGGGATGTATATTGGCAAACGGTAGATCAGCTTGATGATATGATTGATTCGTATTGTGATGCATTTGATGCAACTGTTCCAAGTGGTATCTCAGATGATCAGTATGATGCACTGGCTGATGCAGCAGGTTTTGATGAAGACGATAAGCTTGTACAATTTGAATCAGATTTGGAATTTTGCTCGCTCCGTGCTAATATTGTCGCCTTGGAGGAGATATGGTTAGATCAACAAGGTGATGGTTTGTGGGATCCTACTACTGATCCAGATAATCATTTTATTGATGATGAAACTGAAAGAGCCTTATTGAGTGTTAATGCAGAAGTTTTGATTGGAGATAAGTCTAATTTTGTTTATTACAAATTTTTGGATGACAATGGTAATTATATAGAAGTTCATAATAATGATCAACAGGCTATGGCCCAGGTGGGTAGTGGTAACGTTCCTTCAGGGAATCCAAATGTAGTAGTTGTTGAAGAGCAAAGAATAGATCCCCCAAGTGGATGTAAATACAAAGTGAAGGAAGTTGGCTATCATTATGATGATGCAAATGGAAAAAGACTTAAACAAATTAGCAAAATTAGAAGAGAATTTGGAAATGTATATGGAACATCCGTAATTTCCAAAAGTAGAATAAAGGCTAAAACCAAGGGGTATAGGAAGAAGAATGGAAAGTGGAAAAATAGAAGAACATGGATTACGGCAGGAATTGATGGAGCGATAGTTGAATCAGATGGTATTGGATATAATGCCTGTCAGTCTATTGTTGACCCAATAAAAAAGATTAAGGAAAAGAGAAGAAGGAGAGTGAAAGCGAAAATGACTATTGAACCCTTTGATGGAACTCTTCCTGACTTACAGTATCTGAGTGTTAAGGATAATAAGTTGTATAGCCTTCATAAACAGGGGCAAATTTTAATAATAAACAAGGATTTTTATGATATGCCAATTGATTAAGGCTAAAGTTGCAAGCATATTGCTTGCAACTTTTTTTTGTGTTTTTACTTATGCACAGGAGGCGGAGTTTCTTTACCAAAGGGACTTTTCTAAAGTAAGTATAGTACTTCAGCCAGCACTCCAAACAGGTAATTTGTCTCAAAACTATGATCATAGCACTTATCCTTCATTGGATTTTAAGGATTCGTTTTCGTTTCAATTTGGGTTTTACTTTAATTTTGCACAAGCAGGCAATTTCAATTTTAAAACAGGAGTAATTGCAAAGCCTTTTAAATCGTATTTTGATATTAATATTAAAAATGAAGATTTAGGTGTGTCTGAGCAAATGGATTTTTCATCGGTTCTTAAAGGCGTAGATCCATTAAATACTTATATGTTTTCTATTCCATTCAAGCCTGAATACTTTTTAAAGCTGAATGAAAAGTTGAATGCCGTGTTTGGCCTTGGAGTTAATTTGAATCTAACATTGGGAGAAGAGGATGTCTATGTGTCATTTGATTTGCCAAATGAAGGAGGAACTGAGGTTAATCGAATTTTTAATTCAGTAATAGAAACAACAAGTATAACCATTTCGGGAGAAATGTCGATAGGGGTTAATTATGACTTTGATTTTGCATTGGTTCAAGTCGCTCTTTTTTACAATGATAATTTATTTAGGACAGCGGAAGGACGGTATGTCATTGGGAATTTGGATGAAGCCGAAAATTTGCAAGGAATAGAAAATAAAGAAGGTTTTTTTGATGTTCAAGGAGATTATTATGGAGTGTCCTTTTTGTTAACTCCTAAAAAAAGTTGGTTTAAAAGAAAGAAGGATGATTAAGCTGTTTTGTAGTTGTCTTTGACAACAGCTGTAGTCAATTCAATGGTTCAAACCCAAAATCAACAGTTCAATCAACAGTTCAAATGGAAAATCAACTGTTCGATTGGTGATGACAATTGCGGTCAAAAAATGCTTTTTGGCTAAAAATGGTTGCAAACGTACCCAAATTTTGGGTCGTTGCAACGGTCGAACAACAATCGTTGCAACGCTTCAGCAACGATCGTTGCAGTGTAAACATGTTCCTGACTATATATTATTGGGTTAGATTTTCTCTAAATTTATAGAGCAAAACTTTACCAAAGTGTAATTCCTGTTGGACTGTATCCCCCAAGGCGATGGCTTTGGTAATTGTTTTGTAATACATTTTTAGGGAAGGCTACAAGATTACTGCCTCAATTTTAGATTTTTCCAATGATTATTGACTTCACTTGTTGTCAATTCTGTTCTTCGGTCAATGTATTGCCCTCTATTTTCAGTGAAGAGGGAATAGTCTTGATTTTATTCTGTTTCCTTAGTTTGGAGATGGTCTATTTAGAAAGTTGGCATTGACCTCTCCAATCTTTTCGGAAATTGAAGCTATCAACTTTAGGATTTTAGTGGTTATTTCGTAAGGAGGCTTCATTTTGATAGTATCATTTGATAGTATGAAAGATATGTTGATTAATTAAGCTGTAGCAGTCTAGTGAGAATTTTTATTGGTGAATGGGAATGAAGCTTAAGTTTGAAACCTACTTTTTTATAGAAGATTTTTTGGCAGGATTGTTTTTTTTGTCTTTCATAGGATATGGTACTAAAAGGATGAATTTTTAGGTAACGTATTTTGTGAAAATTCACTCATCATATGGCGCTACAAATGGCAATTCACACACAGAATGAGGTTCTCTGGTGTGTCCAATGCACAATCTAATAAAGATCAATGCGAAAAAAAACTGATTGTTATTTCAATCAAAAATTATACATTTGTATGAAATAACAATCATTTCATTATGAGTAAAAAGAAGCAAATACTGTTTCCTAAACACAAAGAAGTGCTCAAACAGATGGGGGAGAACATAAAATTGGCACGGAAGCGAAGGAAATTAACTCAGGAGCAAGTTGCTGAAAGAGCAGATATTGTAAGGAGTACTTTGTATCTAATAGAAACGGGAAGCCCAAGTGTAACAATAGGCGCTTATTTCAATGTACTGCGGGTGCTGGGGCTTCAAGACGATTTTTTGAAGATAGCAGCCGACGATGAATTTGGTAGAAAGCTTCAAGATCTCGATTTAATATAAAGTCATTTTCTAACTCTCACCTAGAACTTGGTTTGTGTTGAGCTTGTCCAAACATCGAAGGGTAGTGAAGTAATCTGTTAAAAACAAGAGAAATAAAATATGGCAACTGGTAAACAAGACATATACATTTATGCCCACTGGAAAGGATTGGGGGAACCCCAATTAATAGGGGTGTTATCCGCTCTATTGGCGAAGGGTAAAAAGGCTTTTAGTTTCGAGTATGACAAAGTTTGGTTGAAGTCCAAACAGCAAATGTTATTAGACCCCGATATCCAATTCTTTAGTGGCCCGCAATATCCAAACAATAAAGAAAACTTTGGAGTATTTCTGGACAGTATGCCAGATACTTGGGGTAAAACCTTAATGAAAAGACGAGAAGCCCAACGTGCTAAAGAGGCTAACGAAACACCTAATACGCTTTACGAAATTGATTTTCTTTTAGGCGTGTATGATGAAAGCCGAATGGGAGCTTTACGTTTTAAGACAGATAAAGAAGGTGCTTTTTTGGACAATAGTGAACACAGTCCTACACCGCCTTGGTCTTCCATAAGGGAATTGCAGGAAGCGGCAAGAAATCTGGAGAACGATGATGCTAACGAAGAAATTAAAAAGTGGATTGCCATTTTGATGGCACCAGGGTCTTCTTTAGGGGGAGCAAGACCAAAAGCAAATGTTTTGGACGAAAGTGGAGAGCTCTGGATAGCTAAGTTCCCTGCTAAAAATGATATAATTGATAAAGCAGCGTGGGAGTTCTTGGCTTATCGACTCGCACTAAAAGCAGGCATTGAAATGGCTCCTTCAAAAATTGAAAAAATTATAGGGCCCTACAAAACCTTTTTTACCAAAAGGTTTGATAGAGAGCATGGCCAGCGTATTCATTTTGCTTCGGCTATGACCATGACAGGAAATAATGAAGACACAATCAGGGATAATCCTGCCAGCTACTTGGAGTTGGCAGAATTCATCCAAAATAACGGAGCTATGGTAAGTGACAATTTAGAACAGCTATGGCGAAGGATAGTATTTAACATAGCCATTTCAAACACCGATGACCATTTGCGGAACCATGGTTTTATACTTACCGATCAAGGGTGGATATTATCTCCTGCTTACGACTTAAACCCGTCCATAGACAAATACGGTTTAGCGCTCAACATAGATATGGATAACAATGCTTTGGATTATGATCTAGCGAAAAGCGTAGGGGAATTTTTTCGTTTAGACAACCAAAAAATGGATGAAATTATTAAAGAAGTGCTGTCGGTAGTATCTACTTGGCAAAAGGTTGCTGAAGAAATTGGAATTTCTAATAAAGAACGGGATTTAATGTCAAAAGCGTTTAATCTAAACATTGGTAATTAGAAGATTTGCCAGTTTTAAACAGAATAAAAAAGATGGTGCACTCCATAAATTTTGAGCGCAAAAGGAATGGATAAGATATATTATTGTAGGCATTAATTTTAAGGATATTGAATTTTAAATCTTAAGCAGTGTTGTCATTGCAAAATAAAAGCTGCAATATTCCTGAATTTTGTTGTCAATATTGGGGGCAAGTTTGCAAATCTCTTTAGTTTTTGTCTGTTTTTGGGTACGGTTGAAAAGTCGGCAGACGGATGTTATTGATTTGAACCATAAAAAGGGCATTAAGGTTTCTTGAGAAATTATACGTAAAATAAACGTTTGTTTTACGTATAATTGAGTTGTTTTAATTAGAATGTTGTTATGATGACTACAAAAGAGGTCGTAAACAAGCTAGAATCGATGGGCTAATTCGTTTTATTACAATTACTATAAAAAGGTGGAAAGTAGTAGAAAGAAAATAAAAATACCAAGCGAAACAAACAAGATATAGATAATGTATTTCATGGGTGGATTTGAAGTTGTAAAACATGAATTTCGATGCTGAAATTTTTATTTGTTTCAGTGGGGAGTAGGTATAAAAAATCTTTTATATTTGAGTAAGAAAAATTAAGTCTAATCAGACATCAAACTGAATACGTTTCGAATACGAAAACGAATACGATTTTATAAATTAGGAGGCTTGAAACCCTTGTGAAATGGGGTTTTGAATTTTTGGTTTCGAACTCATAACCCGAAGGTCACTGGTTCGAGTCCAGTTCCCTCTACTAATTGGAAATCATCCAGATAAGCAGTTTAGTTCACTCTAAACTGCTTTTTTTATGTCGAATTTGAATGAATTGGTTACATTAGAACACGAAAGTGAGCACGTTTTAGAACACGATTTGCCTACCGAAAAATTATTTTCCACCCCCAAAATCCACACCGCCAATGGAGATTTGAGCAAGCGCTGGTATGTATACTTTTCCTTTAGAGACCCTAAGACGAATAAACTCACTGGGCAGTCTCCAATTTACGCCAGTGCCAACCGTTACAAGACCAAGGAGGAGCTATATGGCCTTTTGGTATAATTGTTCCTGTAAGGTGCAATAGCCCTAATACAACCGTCTAGAGGGAGTCCGGTGTCAGAAATGATGACTCTTGGGGCAATATCTATCCGTCTTAAGTTATAAGTGTTTATGATTACAATGAATGGAAAGGGTATTTGATGCTTAAACTTCTAGATCAACTGCTATTTCTTCGCCCGAATTGTTTGGGTTGACTTTTATGATGGGATCTTCAGTATCTACGTAGTATAAATTGGAATAGGCTAAATCCTGAGAATAAATCGAGCTTATTGGATTGTTTTCAAATTGGGTGCCGTTTTGGGGTGTTCGTTTTATTTTTCCATGAGTGCTGTAATATAATTCTCCTTTTAAAGGAAATATTCCTAGGGGTCTTACATTGTTTATTTCGAAAGGACAATACCATTTTCAGGATTTAATTTATATATCTTTTCGGGCCTGTAGCCGACAAGCCATAGAGATTATTCGTCAAAATCCCTACCCCTGTCCCTTCGAGCAATACTGATGCAGGAAACATTGTATCCAAAATCACTACTCATTATTAGTGACTTGTTTATAACTTGTTAATAATTTGTAGTATTTTTCTTAAACTGCATAAAGCTGAATAACTAGTTTTAGTCCAACTAAAAACCACTAAATTTTAAATAAAAACCAGATGAAAAAAACAATCAACCTTCTTACTGTAATAGGGATATTACTTATTTCCTCTTGTTCTAATAACGACTCTAATAATGAGGATTTTAATGTTTGTAATTCAGTAATAGAGGACACCTCTCAATCCCAAGAAAGTTTTGCAAATGCAGATTCAGATGACTATACTGAACTATGTGAAGATTACAAAGCTGATTTACAAATTCAAATAGAGTTATGTGGTGATGAGGATGGAACTTTACAAGCTGCTATAGATGCTTTAGGAAGCTGTGAACAAAATAGTAGTGTTGCATTAATGACAGCAAATTTAGATGGCGTACAATATAATGACATGAAACCTAATGGGTTTAATCAATTTGAAGATGCAATTGATATGGCTACTTTTTCGGGTTTTAATGATTATGACTATATCAAATTACAAGGTAATAGCACATACGCACAAATCATACCCGATAATACAAGCAAAGAAATTAATATATATATACCTGAGAATGCTTGGCAAGAAGGTACTTATAATTTAGCACCCTACCCAACCAGTGATGAATACAGTTATGGAATTGTACCTCACATAGATATCATATTCTTTTACGAAAATAATATACAAGGCTATGAAGGTGAGTTAGGAGGAACAATAACTATAACCAATTTCGATCTTGTAAGTAGAATAATTACTGGAACATTTGAATTTCAATACATAAAGGTAAACAATAATACAGAAGAAGTGTCTGGCCCATTCAACTGTATTAATGGTACATTTAATTACTCATTGGATGAAGACTATTTTGATTAAGTCTTGGGGAAGCAAATAAAAGCGCGAACCCATGGAGCTATATGCAAACAGTTAGTTTCTTTGGTGTTTAATTTTTGAGTTTTTATGCATACCTTTTATTAAATTTGATATAAACCAGAGTACACGATGGCGTACATGGTTTAGCAAAAAATAGCATCAATAGTGGTAAAATTCGGGGTAGTTTTCAAACTACTCATAACCCGAAGGTCACTGGTTCGAGTCCAGTTCCCGCTACTAATTGGAAATCATCCAGATAAGCAGTTTAGTTCATACTAAACTGCTTTTTTTATGTCGAATTTGAATGAATTGGTTACATTAGAACACGAAAGTGAGCTCGTTTTAGAACACGATTTGCCTACCAAAAGACTTTTTTTAACCAAAGGTCAATCGCATAAATAGTAAACTTTCTTTAGGCTCCGCAAGTCATAATCAGGAACCATTCTCACCCAAATTTTCAAGCATTTCTAGGAATTTTGTTTTTCCAATCTTACCAACTGCGTAGTTAAGTACGTTTCCTTGAGAATCGGTAAAAATTGTTATTGGTGTACCTCCAATTTTATAATGCTTTACCAGTTCTTTTGCATTGGGGTCATCAATATTGATCATTACTGGTACAACTTGTGAATTAATGGCCTTCATGACTTCCTTATCTGCAAACACTTCACGCTTCATAATTCGGCATGGCACACACCAATCCCCTGTAAAAAATAGCAGCATGTTCTTGTTGGAATCGGTGGCGAGTTTCTTGGCCGAAACCATATTGTCTGCCCAGGCCACATCATTGGATGGTACATAAAATGAATACCATGCATAGCCAAGAGAAACCACAAGAAAGGTGAGCCAAAACCATCTCCAAAATGGATGGGACTTCGTTTTTTTAACTTCAGGGGAACTGCTCGATGACTTGGCGGGATGATTGTCTGTTTTTTTCATAACGCATATAATTGTTTAAAGATAGCTAAGAAAATTGACTTATTCTTTTAGGAATGGTTTTTTGAGAGAGAGTGAATATGGACTGTGAAACAGAATAAGAACAGTTCCTAATTTGGAGCTGTTTTTTGTGGGCGTTCAAATTTGATTAACTTTAATCGATATGTACTCGGTGAATTAGTGAATTGATAGGATGTTTAAATTTTCTATGTCGTTGATGATATAATAGACAAGTGAAACCAACCAAAAGTATCATGAAAAATAACAAGCTATTGTTGCGGGCCTCCGGAATCTACCTTCTTATTGGGTTGCTTTTGGCCTGGTCTCTGATAGGAGTTTATACAGACGTGCCACTAGCACGATCCATATTTCCTGGTGATCCGCAACGAGTATTACAAGGGCATATAGATTTTTTATTAATGACTGCCTTGATATTGGGGGTGTCAGCAGCAAGACTGTCTCTAGCTTGGCACGTGCAATGGGCTATGGTAATTGGAGCCTTTACCAATTCAAGTATTTTTCTTGCATTTGCCATGATGCCAACTATAGACCCTCGTTCTGAGGTGTTTTTGCCAGAATCCACGGCAAACTTAATTTCGCACTATAGCATAAGGCTTAGTTTTATTATAACCACTTATGGCTTTGGTGGTGCAGGAATAGGTTTGATTAGGTCAACGTTTTTGAAAAAGGAACTTTAGTCGTAGCTTGGCCTTTAAAAAGACTCTATTATTTAGTTGGCTTAAATATCATTTCTCTATTTAACTTTCTCATAAAACTATCGAGTTCTGTGTGCTTAAGTGTAACCGAACATGCTCAAAAGCATAGAAATAACCTACCGACAAAATTTTACCTATTTTATATATGTCAGGAGTAGATCAATTGTTTAAAGAAAACTAAAGGATATCTCTTTTTTATTTTGGAATTTTGCAGTCCGATAATTTTGACTTTTAACAACATGAAAATTTTTCAGCTAATAAGCATATTCTTCTTTGTTGTTTCAGGAATTCAAGCCCAACAGATTAAGGTTGTGGGTAGTATACTTGAAGCCAATACACAGCAACCCATTCCATATGCCACTGTTGTTGTAAAGTCCTTGGAGTCGCAAAGCTTAATTTCGGGAACTACAAGTGACGAAAATGGTTTGTTTGAAATGAGAATAGATGCGCCAAATGTAGCATTTGAAGTCTCGTTTATGGGGTATCTTCCGGTTACAATCACCGAATTTAAAGTAATAAAGCATCAAATAGATTTGGGCGTTATTTTAATGGAAGAGGATGCCGAACAATTGGATGAAGTCGTGGTTAAAGGTGAGGTGTCCAAAACCGTTTTTAAATTGGACAAGCGAATTTTCAATGTGGGTTCAGATATAAGCAGCACGGGCGTAAGTGCTCTAGAGGTATTGAACAATGTCCCTTCTGTAAATGTAAATATAGAAGGGGAAGTAAGCCTACGCGGTAGCAGTGGGGTGCAAATATTAATCAATGGAAAACCATCGGTACTTGCAGACCAATCTGGGAACGCCTTGGGAACTATAACTGCAGACATGATAGAGAGCATAGAGGTGATAACCAATCCATCGGCAAAATACGAGGCTTCGGGAACCACCGGTATTTTGAATATTATTCTGAAAAAAGAGGAAAAAAAGGGATGGAATGGCTCTATTTCAGCCAATACAGGCGTGCCGGACAACCATAGTATTGGCGGAAGTATAAACCGCAGGACAGAGAAATTCAACTTGTTTTCTCAGTTTGGAGTTGGCTACCGTTCCTTACCAAGGGATACGGAAGCCGACAATAGAAACCTGGCCACTAATGAAACCATTTATAGCTTTGGTGAGGATTTTAGAAATGAAGCGTTTTTCAATATTACCCTTGGCACAGACTATCATTTAAACGAATTGAACGTACTTACCCTTTCGGGGAATTTTGCCTATGAAATTGAAGACCAGCCCTCCCAAACAAATTATAGTCATTTTATCGAAGATGACTTAATTTCAAAGTGGGTAAGAAATGAAACCACCGACGCAACAAACCCAAAATGGCAGTACGAGTTCAATTGGAAAAAAACCTTCGAAAACAATGAAGACCATACCTTTCAGTTGAGCGCTTTAGGAAGTTTTTTTGGCAAGGATCAATCTTCAAAATTTACGGATACAACCCTTGAAGGCGATAATGTTGATAGCAACCAACGTACTGCCACCAATTTCCAACAGGCAGATTATACTTTTAAAGCAGATTATGTAAATCCTATCACCAAAGTTATTACCATAGAAACCGGAGCTCAATATGTTATTAATGATGTGGGCAATGATTTTGAAGTGCAGGATTTTGTAAATGATGCCTATGTAACAAATGAGGACCTGACCAATAATTTTGAATGGAACCAAAAGGTGTTGGGCGTATATGCTACTGGCGCCTATGAGAATGATACTTGGGGTGTAAAGGCTGGTTTGAGGGTTGAGAATACAGACCTTAATACCTTGTTGACGACTACCAATGAGGGGAATTCCAAAAATTTCACCAATTTATTTCCAACATTCCACAGCTCATACAAATTCAGTGAAGACTTTTCCTTGCAAGGGGGCTATTCAAGACGGATTTTTAGGCCTCGTTTATGGGATTTAAATCCCTTTTTCAACATTAGGAACAACTTTAATATTTTCACAGGAAACCCAGATCTGCAACCAGAATTTACAGGTTCTTACGAGCTTACAAGTATTTATAAAATAGGAAAGGCTTCGTTAAGCTCCAGCCTTTACCACCGCTATACAACAGATGTGGTAGAGCGTGTATCTACTTTTGAGGATAACGTTACCTTCACAACACCACAAAATATAGGTACCAACTCAACTGTTGGCTTTGAAACCAATGGGAAATATAGCCCAGCCAAATGGCTTACCCTTACGGGTGATTTCAATTTTAACTACTTTGAGCGTAAAGGGGATTTCGAAGATCAGGTTTTTGATTTTACAGGCAATCAATGGTCAACCCGTTTGGGGACTAAAATTGGCTTGCCTGCTGATTTTGATCTGGAAATTACGGGAAACTACCAATCGGGGTTTAAAACCGTTCAAGGAGAACAAAGCGGTTTTGCTTTTATGGATTTGGGACTTCGCAAAAAGATATTCAAGGGGAAGATTGTTGCAAATTTAGGAATCCGGGATGTGTTTGCTTCAAGAATCCAGGAGCGGTATGTTTATCAAACCGCATTTGAATCTTACAATTTTGGTTTGCGTGGTCGCTTTGTTACGTTTGGGATCAGTTATGGTTTTGGTAAAGGTGAAGCCATGACCTATTCGGGGAGAAGAAGATAACAAGGAAAAGCATTTTTTTTATTGCTTTTCCTCTCGTAAAATTTTCTCCATTTTACGACCTTTTGCCAATTCATCAACTAACTTATCTAGGTACCTTGCCTGTCTATACAGGTCAAAGTCGATTTCTTCTATGCGGTAACCACAAATCACACCTTTGATGAGGTGGGCATTTGGATGTAATTTTGCTCTTTGAAAAAACGTTTCAAATGTGACCTTTTCTTGGATGAGCTCCTGCAATTTGGCTTCATTGAATCCGGTGAGCCATTCTATTACTTTGTGGAGTTCATCTTTTGTTCTGCCTTTTTTCTCCACCTTGGTGACATAATGGGGGTAGACGGAGGCAAATATCATTTTGGCAACTTTTTCATTTTTCTCGGCGGTAACCTTCATAGTTTATATGGTTTTAGTTTTGAATAACTTGTTGTTGGTTAAAGATAATGTTTTTAGCTTTTTAAGGGACCTAGCTATAGGTTTAGCTCTTGTTGAGGTTAGTTCATTTACCCAATTTCAATATTCTGAAAGCTCCCTGAACAACCAAAACAAAAACTATCGTTCCTATGATCAAATCAGGTTTGCTTGAATTCAACCAATTTACAAGAAGTCCAGCAATGATTACGCCTAAGTTGATAATCACATCATTTGAAGTGAAAATCATGCTCGCTCTCATATGGGCTTCTTCTTTACTTTTTGACTTTTGTAAAATATATAGACAGATCCCGTTTGCGATTAGGGCGAAAAAAGAAACGATGATCATGGTTGAAAACTCTGGAAGTTTTTCTGCTCCAAAGAATCTCCTCAACACCTCTATAAATCCTATAATTGCAAGGGTAATTTGAAAATATCCAGCAAGTTTAGCAATTCGTTTTTTCTTAATTAATGTGCCGCCAACGGCAAATAGGCTTATGCCATACACAAAACTGTCCGCAAGCATATCCAAACTGTCCGCAACCAATCCCATCGACTTGGAGAAGATTCCTGTTGTCATTTCGATTAGAAAAAAAGCAAAGTTTATTCCCAGTACGGTCCAGAGTAGCTTTTTCTGGTTTGCGTGTTCCTTAAATTCTGTTTGGTCGGTTTGTTCAGTTGAAATTTTCTTTCCGCCTAACTTTAAGTCGAGAACCGATTTTTCGATTTGGTCGGTTTCTCCGCTGTGAAAAACTGTCAATTTCCGATTTGGTATGTCAAAGTCCAAATTCGCTATGCTTGAAATTGCGTCTAATTTCATTCGGATTAGATTTTCCTCAGAAGGGCAATCCATTTTTGTAATTTCAAATATTGTTTTAAACATTTAATTGTTTTTCGATCTTAAACATTAAGTACAAAAGCCCTTGTAGGATTTTCTAGTTAAGAAACCAAGATAGTAAAAGTGTTGGATTATTCTTTAGTTAAAATCTGAAGCAGTTGGTTCTACAAGCTATTGCGTTGTGTTTCTAAATCTCATGTTATCTGTATTCGGATTTTATTTTTTAATTTTTATGGAGTCCCATATATTTCAATGACATCACCTGGCTTTGTTTCTATATCGTATTCAAAAGTTGTTTTCAAAGCTTCCTGCTCAAACATCTCATTGGAATGATCCAAATGTTCTTTATTACGTCGTGTAAGAAAATATGGATTGGGATTTTCTCCTTGAGCTATTGTGGCTCCTTCAATTTTTAGGGGAACATAAGAGCGAATGCGACAGGTTCCGCCAAGTGAAGATTTTAATTTGGCAGATTTCAAACTTCCTTTTTCCCAGCTAATGTTTACTTCAAATCCACCTCTTGCTTTTAAGCCGTTTATATCACCATTCAACCAACTATCTGGAAGTGCCGGAAGGAGATGGATGGCTCCATCATGACTTTGCAGCAACATTTCTGTAATTCCAGAGGTGCAGCCAAAATTACCATCTATTTGGAAAGGCGGATGTGCATCAAATAAGTTGGGGTAAGTGCCTCCTTTTTGACTGCCATCTTCTTGGATGGAAGGGGTAAGTTGATCTGTAATTAATTTTAGGGCATGGTTGCCATCAAGTAATCGCGCCCAGAGGTTTACTTTCCATCCCATAGACCATCCCGTAGATTCATCTCCACGTGCTAGTAAGGAAGTTCTTGCCGCAGCAAATAGCTCTGGAGTTCTATATGGGGAAATTTGATTGGAAGGATAGAGTCCATACAGATGTGAAACATGCCTGTGCTTGTCATCTTCTTTGTCCCAATCCTGCATCCACTCTTGTAGCTGTCCCCAATTGCCAATTTGCATTGGAGCTAATCTGTGAACTAAAGTTTGGAGACTATCCGCATAGGGTTTGTCAATATCAAGAATGTTTGAAGCTTCTATAACATTTTGAAAAGCATCAAAGACCAGTTGATTGTCCATTGTGGTGCCACCCGCAATACTTGTACTTGGGTGGTGGGCGTTCTCAGGAGACATGGAGGGGCATACAATCATCCAGTTGGTTTTTGGTTCTTCAACCAGAATGTCCTTATAGAACAAAGAGGCACCTTTTAAAGTCTTATAGTTTTCTTTTAGAAAAGTTTCATCTCCAGTATATAAGTAGTGGTACCAAAGATGTTGGCTAAGCCAAGCGCCACCCATAGGCCAAAGTCCGTAGTAGCCACCGTCTACAACGCCGGAAATTCGCCAAATGTCTGTATTGTGGTGAATGTTCCAGCCTCTGGCTCCGTACATTTTTGAGGCCGATTCCTTTCCGGTATTCGAAATATCACCGATAAGACTGAACAATGGCTGGTGCAATTCAGAAAGGTTGGTGGGTTCTGCCGGCCAGTAATTCATTTCGGTATTAATGTTTACGGTATACTTGCTGTCCCAAGGAGGATCAATTCTGTTGTTCCAAAGGCCTTGTAGGTTTGCAGCTTGGGTGCCTGGCTGTGAGCTTGAGATTAGCAGGTAGCGTCCAAATTGATAATATAGGGCTATCAGCTGTGGGTCATTCCCCGTTTTAAATTCTTTTAAACGTACATCCGTTGGATTATTTATAGAATCGGTGCTTCCTAAGTTGATGGAAACCCTATCAAAATAGTTTTTGTATGCATTGGTATGAGCTTGTTGAAGTAGGGGAAAGTCTTTTGAAAATGCCGATTCCAAAATGCTTTCTGCTTTTTCACTGGCATCAATGGATATATCCTTATAGGTTTTGAAATTGGTGGCAATAGACACATAAATTAGAAGTTTGTCTGCATTGGAAACTTCAAGCGTGCTGTCTGTGGAGGATACTTTGCCACCAGTTACTTTGGGTTTTACAATAGAGGTAAATTTTACTTTGCCTTGTTTGTTTTCAACATCACTTCCTGTGCCGAATAGCCAAAGAGCGTCATTTTCAACTTTTATGAATTGTTTTTCATGAGGACTGTTGATGGCTATGGAACACGAGATAGAAGCGGGGGTATTTGAGGTGATTTCAACGGCTATGATATCGTCTGTGAGCGATGAAATCACCTTTCTTTGATAGGTGACCCCATTGGAGGTATAGCTAACACTGGCAATAGCTTCGGAGATATCTAGGGACCTTTTGTAATTGGAGATATCTTCATGGTCGGGGAATTTGATCTGCAGATTCCCTACTGGCTGGTAGCGCATGCCGTAATTATTGCTTTTGCCTGCACGGCGAGGAAGCTGGGTATTGGCAAGCTCTTGAGCCTCCTTATACTTGCCTTCAAAAATTAGTTGACGAATTTTTGGCAATTGCTCTTTAAATTCAGGTTGGATATTGTTGCCCGGTTCTCCAGACCATAGTGTTTCTTCGTTAAGCTGGATGTTTTCAGTTTCTGTTCCTCCAAATACCATGGCGCCTAATCGGCCATTGCCAATGGGAAGGGCTTCTTCCCAAATTTTGGCAGGTTGATTATACCATAGGGTCATTGGGTTTGAGTTGCTCTTTGTTTTAGGGCTTGTACTTGGGGTACACGCTATTGAAGATATAGCTAGAGAAGCAAGAATCAGTAAATATAAAGGGATGGTATAAAATGAATTTTTCATGGGGATTTTCTATAAATAGTAGGTAACTGTTTGTATATGGTTGCGTTGCATGAGAATCCATTAGGATTTTCGAGTTAAGCAACCAAGATAGCAAAATTGTAAGGATTTTCCGTGAGGAAAATGAGGAGAAATATGTGTTATAAATTCTTTTATATACTGTTTATTGCCAATACTTCATTAGTTCAATAACACCACTTTTTACCCCATCATAAAATTCCCCCTTTTTAAATTTTGGAATTATGATTTCTCTGATAACGGTAGTACAAATTTCATTAGTAAGCACTTTTTCTGTTCCCGTTCCAGTAGCAATTCCAATTTTTCTACAGGGATTACACAAAACAATTGTAAGTCCGTTATCTTTTCCTGCTTCTCCAACTCCCCAATAATTGCTTAAATCTGTGGCATACTTTACGATATCAGAATAAGGTGAGATACTGTCTATTGTTACTACAACAATTTGCCGGGTTGTCTCTATGTTATAATCGTAAATTAATTTGGATAGTTCTTGTCGCTGAGTTGGACTAAATATACTATCGTAATCATTGACAATAAGCCCTCGGAGTTTAGTAGTTCGGAACTTTTCAACAGTGGAAAAGTCAAATTCAGGTTTTGGCTTTTGAGTTCCCGATTCTTGTGCTGAACCTTTGTAAGATAGCAAGTTTAAAGCTAGAAATAAGAATAGTATTTTGGTTCCAATTTTCATAATAGGTATCGTGTCCCGTTGTTTGTATATGGTCTAGTTACATGAAAATCCGCTAGGATTTTCTAGTAAAGAAACCAAGATAATAAAATTGTAAGGATTTTCCGTGAGGAAAATGGGTTGACTATGATGTATGCATAGCATACGTTTTTAAGCTAATGAAAGTAGTGGAATAACTAGAAATATCAAAAGAGAAAGACGAGTATGATTAGACCATATTTTAGTTATTGAGTTTGGTTTCTAATATGTAGTTCTTTTTGGGTTAGTGACCTAGTTCGTTCAAATTACTTTCAACCTTGTTGGAAACTGTAGGTATCCAATTATTAATTGTTGCCAAATAATCAGGATGCAATTTAGACCAGTACGAAAAATCACTCTCTCCAACATAATACATGGAATGTGAGGCGCCGTCTAATAAAAGGGTTTTATAATTTTCATTGTTTGATTTTATAAGTGCTTTTGAAATCATCTCATAGCTGTTTTCTGGTATTATTTCATCCTTTGTTCCTTGTAGAATCAAGACCGGTTGCTTGGTTGTTTCAAAGTAAGGGATTGGACTATATAACAGTTTTTTGTCTGTTTGGATTTCATCGAAATTTGGCACCCAAACATGGGGAAACCACGATTTTGAGTTTTCATTTTTTAAAGCCGCTTCCAAATCGGTACGAGATAGCTCTCCTGCAATAAATTCAAATACTTTTCGCTGCAATTTTGTGGCATCCTGAATTTCATTTCCGATTGCTTCTGTATTTCTGTTTTTCCAATAATTCAAATCGCTTTCTAGCAAGGATACTCCTGGGCAACTCACAACAATTCCATAGTTTAGATTTTGCAATTCACTTAAAATGTAAGGGATTTTTGCAGCTCCTTGGCTACTGCCTTTTATTCCTATAGTTGCAAGAGGAATTCCTGTACTTTTAGAAAAATATTTGATGGCATTGATGTCGTCTTGCAGAAGTTCTTCCATAGTGGCGGTTTGCCAATCTCCTTCAGAATTTCCCGTACCTCTTTTGTCATAATGAAATGTGGTAAATCCTCTTTGCGCAAATAGTATGGACTCTGCACGTGAAGCACTTCGGTCTGAACTGCCTGAGGAAGCTACGATTATAAGGGCTTTTTGGTTATGATCATTATTAGGATACCAAATCGTTCCTTTTAAGTTTAGGCCATCAGATTGAAAACTAATTTCCTCACTTTTGAGGGTATTGTTATTTTTTAAAGGTTCCTTATCCAGTGTGTAGTGCACTGTAACAGTGTCAACCGTGAGTGATCCTTGAAGTTTAGTATTGTTTTCTGTCCAAGAATTTCTGAAGGAGTAGGTGTAAAAATCACTTTGTAATTGAAAATTTATGGAATCGCCGTTTGCTTTTACATTTTGTAATGGAATTCGGTTGGCATTTTGTTCCAAACTTGTGAAAAACACACTGAAACTGGCAGAATCTTGTTCTATTTCAAAACGTATTTCATCGGAAAAGTTACCGTATTTAAATACGCCGACAAAATTCCCTGTTTTTACTCCCTTATCAATTTTCTTATTTGAATTACAAGAAAATATTCCAATTACAATGAGTATTATGATCCTTCTTTTCATATACCAATTTTTAAAACCTTGGAAATGTGGATTGCACAGCATTTTGGAACGTCAATTGCTGCCCAATATTTCCTTAAAAATATGACCGTGAAATTCATTTGAAAGTAACGGTTCTTGATTTGTAAACATATCAAAAGCAAGTCTTAGTTTTACTTTAGTATCCCCTTTAAAAATTCTGCAACCAGTAACTAAAATTTCTTTTGGACCTAAATAATAATGAGGAGATCCAAAGCTGCAAGGGAGAAATTCTTGTCTTTGAATTCTTTTCCATTCACCGTCTTCTTGTTTAGCCTCAAGGTAAAAGGGAAGATTGTCTATTGAGACAAGAGTAGTGTCATTTGAAATATTAGAAACAAAAACAGGGAAGGATTTAAGTTTCTCGGTAGGTTTTGATAGAAAAAAGTTCTCATATGACATTGAAATTGTCTTTGAGGTGTCTACATAAATTTCTATCTGAGAATACAAACTATCATTAAATTTATTAAATCCTGAACTATAAAATCTTTCGTCAGTATCGATTGAATCTGATAAAGTTATCTCCCGTTTTATTTTACCAATATACAGTGGTTTATACTTGGAAATTGTTTTCACTTTATCCTTAGAGTACTTAGCTTCGGTCAAGTCATTATTAATGATTCTAATTTCATCTAATTTAGTCGCTTCTGAACAAGATGTCAAGACCATTAGTGGAAAAATAAAGGAGTATATGTTTAAACTCATTCTTGTTTTTTTATTTCAATCTAAGTTATTCAAGATTTAGAATAAATTACGGGCATTTGCCCTTTCCATGTATTCCAAAGCGTATCGTTATTGATCAATTCGGACATAAAATGCCCTACATTTATTCTACTAACCTTACCTGCATCAAAGAAGGCGCTTCTTATTGGTGAAGGAAAGGCCTCATATGCAGAAACTTCCTCTTCATTTATTAAGCCATCCGGTCTAACAGCAACCCATTCAATGTACTTATTTTTCTGAGCAATTTGTGTCCTTAAATAATCGGCTGCTTTCTCATTGTCCACATGGGGCGGCAATAACAATCTAAGAAGTCCAATAACACATTTTTGAGCAAATGAAATGGGTTCGTCTAAATCGCGATTACTGTTTCCAGAACTGTTCATTAAAACAAACTTAACAGGGCCTTGAGGTTGATTGGAGTTGATAGCATTGCAAAGTCGTTCCGTGGTATCTCTTACAAGTTGTCTCGGTTGGCCATACATCCCTTTGAAAGTCATATTGTGTCCTAGGCAAGATGCAACCGCATTACAATCTTTGGTGTACTCACTCATTTCATGGTCACTTAAATCTAAGATGCTTGCAGTAATCATCTGTAAATTCTCATTATCGTACCATGATTCAGGTAAACCCTCTTTGGAGCGCACAACAACTTTAACTTTATTTCCCTGTAATAAAAGCTGATTTACCAGCTGTCTTCCTGTGGCACCACTTGCACCGACTACCAATACTGTCATTTTATTTCTGTTTCTTTAATATTTTATATATTCTATTATTAATGATTTCTGATAAGTTCCAATTGTACAGTTTGGAGTCGGTTGTATTGTAGAATTCAACAATAACAGCATCAATATCTTTATGGTATTTTGCAAAACTCTGGTAACCTGGGACCCAACCGGAATGTTCAAATTTATAAATGGAAGCATATATTTCCTGTTCTCCCGGTTCAAATAATGATACATCATTCAATGCTCTTAGGAAAGTACCCACGTCTTCTGCGGTGGCTAGCATACCATGTTCGTCTGCCTTTAAATCATGGGGATGGCCCACATGGTAACCACTCATTACGTTGTCCATATCTACTTCACTTAAAGAACCAAAAGTGCTGTTTAGATGCAAGGGGGATAAAATTTCTTCCTGTATGAACTGAAAGTTGCTATAGCCAAGTGCATCATCCATAATCTTATTGATTAAAAGAT
This sequence comes from Mangrovimonas sp. TPBH4, assembly GCF_001280505.1. GTDB lineage: Bacteria > Bacteroidota > Bacteroidia > Flavobacteriales > Flavobacteriaceae > Mangrovimonas_A. Next base: position 294,286 of record NZ_LBIO01000049.1, on the reverse strand, counting down.
AATTTGTGTTACAATATTCATAGTCTTCACCAGGTTCAAAATTTGCAGGTTTGTCTAGAATCAGAGCAAGGCTTTCTTCGTAGGATTGAGTAGGAGCTGCCCAGAAGTTTGGGGCGTCTGTAAAATTTGGGATGCCACTTCTATGCTGTATCATTAGTCTAAGAGTAATGTTCTCGGCATTTTCAATTCTTCCTACAAGTTCAGGTAAATAATCAGCGATGGTTTTATCCAAAGAAAGACGTCCATCTTTAACCAGTTTGGTGACTGCCACAGCATCATATAGCTTACTGATGCTGGCAATTTTAAATAAGGCTTGAGGTTTGGCAGGTATCTTGGATTCTCGATTATGCCAGCCTGCAGTATAATATTGGGGTGGTTTGCCTGCTTGGTCAATATACACAATCATTCCGTCAAATCCATGATCGATGGCTTCCTCTGCTTGTTCCTGAATTGTATCGGGTAGCGGCAGTATCCATGCTTTTACTAATAGCCATGGAACAAAATAAAGTGAAATTAAAGTTCCAACTAGCAGCAAAGTGCGCACCGTCCATTTGGCTTTTTTGTTTTTTATCATTTTTCTTATTTAGAAGCTTTAATTACTTTCATTATGGTATTCAATTGGATTTTGAATAGTTTTTTTTTCGATTGAGAGAAAGCCTCAGGGGATACCATAAGAGTTGAAATGAAAATACCAATAATGAATATTGAGTAAGTTTTTATTTTGAACATTTTTATATATTGTTTTTAATGTCCCATTTAACAGTTAGTTGCGGTTATATAGTATTGGCACTTGTTTTATTTCTTCTCACAAATTTAATTCCAAGTATAATTAGCATTGTTATTAGTACAATAAAGAAAACACTTGTCAAACTACTTTTTATTAGAGAGAAGGAACTAGTTGTTTTTACGGCAACCTCTGTTAATTCTGGATAGTTTTTAAGCATTGCAATAATTCCGAAATTTTCAAAATAATCTGCTATTCCAGCAATTATTGGTATAAAGCATATATAAATAAATGGGGTGTTGAGTTTGTTTATTTTTTTTAGGAAAAATGCTAAAAGCAAACAATAGGTAAGCCCGAAAAGTAGAGGGTAAATCATATCCACAGGTATCTGATTAGTTAGATAAAACTTCTGTCCATTTTCCCCGAGCGATTTGAATAATTCATTAACATAATTCAAATCATATCCCATTGGCATCATATCCAATAATTTCATTCCATTTGAGAATTCCATTGTTTTAGGTATCGTAACAGTGAGCATAAAAACGTATACCGCATTGGTTAATATGAAAAGTCCTAAAACTTTTTTGCCCGAATTTTTTCCGTTTATGAATTTAGTTAAGCTGTTCATTTTTTTCTAATACTTAAATCCCCATATAAGCTCTATAAATGTAGTCTATAAAATTTATACAATGTTGGCTTAGTTTTTAATTACTAGCGTATTTGATAGTCTATCATGAAGCCCCTTTTTTGAAAATAGATAGTAAAAAATGTCGATTGGGATTAATCTTGATATTGTTCTTTTAAAGATTGTTAAGCATGTAATCTCGCCTCCATCTCTATCAGTAACTTTGGTTCTCGTTAAAAACTTTCCTAAGGTTCTATGAAAATAAAACTCTAGTGCGCCATAGTAGACCAAATAGAGAATTAAGCCTAAAGAAATACTGTAGATATAATTGACTACATAAGAATTAAACCTAACAAAATAACGGTCAAAAATATAAGCGATCGAAAAATATAGAATTAACCAGACAACGGTATCAACAATATAATTAATTAGTCGAATAATTGAATGCACTGAACTTTTTGATAAATCATTTTCATTCTGTAGATTAGTGATGTGTTTGTTCATTTTATATCATTTTTTTTACAAATTTTCTTTAATTGCTTTTCTCCAAAAGTAAATGCCAAAAGCACAGGTAACCATTGCGAACATAATCCCGTTTTCGCCAAGCCAATGTTCCGTTCCTTCAATTTTCATTGTTAGAGGAGGCAATATCTTTTGAATATACACATTGCTTACTGCGTGAAAAATTACTGCCGGCCATAAACTTTTAGATTTAAAAGTATAGTAGGTCATCATAAATGACATTGATATAATTACAACATAAAATGTTATCAATTCCAGGATTACATTGTTGCCATAATATACTATTACGGGCCAATGCCAAGTTGCCCAGATCATGCCACTAAACAGTGACACTCCAGTGAATGAAAGGACTTTTCTTAATTCATAAATGAAAAAACCTCGCCATCCAATCTCTTCTCCTAAAGTTGTTGCCGCAGACCTGATGACTTCAACAGTTCCCAATAAGATGATAGCTATAAATATTATGGGTGTTGGGCTCAATGTCCCTATGCCAACCAAGCCAAGTTCTTTACCCCATTCTGTTATTGTTTCCTCATTTGCTAAACTTCCAAAACCTAAAACCCAGATGAGTAAATAAGTGATGATGCTATATAAGGCAGGAATAAAATAGGAAAGTCGAATATATTTCCAATCGCCCCAATTCCAGTTTAGGGAAGAAATGGGGCGTTTCTTTATTTTTAATGTAATGATTGCAGCTATAGCAGGACACCACATTATAGCTCCAACATATATCCGTGAAGGATATAAATTTACTATAGCATAATGGAAAGGTGAAGTAAGTGCAACGACAAGAACAAGAAATAGAAAGATTGTTTTCCAAGCTTCTCTGCGTTCCGATAAATTTTTAAGCATTTGGTTTTTGAGGTTGGTCTCTGTTATTAAGACGAAGTGGTATGTGTTTTGTTACATTGCCTTAGGTTGGCGGTACAATTTTTAGGGAATTTAGGAGCTTCTTCGTCTTCAACGTGTAATACTTTTTAATACGGAAACCGAGGCTAAAAGTACTTTGATATAGGTGTTTTATGATTAGTTTATGGGATATGTTCTCTTAAAATGAACATCTTGCTTTTTCTTTAGGGAGTCCAGTAATTGAATGAAGATCTCATTTCCGGGATTATAATCCACGTAATCACAAAAGCCATTTCCGTTTTCAAAGTCCAGACTATCAATTTTTAAAACCTTCATATTGGGTCTTACACCATTTTTATAGGCATTTGATTCTTCTATTACAGACAATATATAAATGCCCTTTTCCTCTGAAGTACCTAATCTAAACCCAAGTAAACCATTTCTTTCTATCTCTTTTTCGGGTTTCGTCAAGTACAGATTTTTATTGGTCCAATCAATGGTGACCTTAAATCTTGATAATAATTGATTCCCAATAGAGGTTGTTTCTCCAGTATTGATCAACACATTTTTAAGCTCCAGTTCATTTATTTTAACAGCATCCGAATAGGTTAGCTCTCTTCTGAGGTCAACAGGGCTTCCAATCATTCCACTTTGTTTGGTGCCTGTTTCCAAAAATTCAGCTTCAAAAACATTTCTGTTTTTCAGTGTTGTAAATATGTCATTGCTTAGAGCGACAGAACCATTAGAGCCGTAATCTACCAAGATATTCTTCACTTTAGATGGGCCAAAATCTATATCAATGAACATATTGTATTGGTAATCAGTTTTAAACGGAAGGGTAATGCACTCTTCAAAATCTTCTTTTTTTATGGAGCTGAACAAGGATAAAGTCCTTTGTTCTTGATCAATTGTCCAGTTACTATGCCTTATTAAATTGGAACCTATAATACCGTCAATATTCAAACATGTAATGATAGGGTTGGCATCAAAGTCGCCAACAAAAGCAGTTTGCCCCTGAAAGGTAACGTTGGCAAAAAGAATGGAATCCACTTGAGCCCAATTAACTTTTGTTCTGTTATGATCGCTATCGACAATATTTCCCTTGCTGATAATTTTGAAATTATGTTCCTTAAGAAGTTTATGGGATATACTGAAGGGTGCCCCCGTATCGAATAAGAAACGATATTCTTTTCCATCTATAGTAACCGGGACGATGATAAGTTTGCTATGAATTTCAATGTCAACAATCTCATTGAATTCTTTAGTAACAACATTTCCATAGCTTATGGCATCGGTCCATTTAATAGAGCAACCAAAGGTGACCGAAATTAAAATGCCAGCAAGAAGTAATAGTTTAAAATTGATTCTCATTTATTTCTTTTAATAACGCCAGAGGTGTTGTTTTGCACTGCATTTAAGGGAAATTGTCCTGGATCTGGTAGTATGGATTGTAGCAGATTAAAGATAATATTTTGAAATAGGGCAGAGTGATGAAATGGACTATAGCTCTTATTTTTTAGTTTTTTTCAATAATTTATTTAATACGTTGTAGTCATATCGCTATCCACACAAATAATGAAATCAGCTTTGCCATAATTTGTTTTAAGTAATTTATCTACTTCATCCTGTGAAACAGTGGAGATGGTAGCATATTTAACATCCTCTTTTTCTTTTTTGAGGTACCACAAAATTCCCTCATAGTAATCAGAATGATAAGCACCGTTGTAATGTAAAAACAAGGAGCCTTTTTTGTAATTGTTCAAAATAAAATGTGCCATTGTTGCATCTTTCATGGCCTGTGCCTTAACCAATTCAGGACTGCCATGAGCTCCCATTTCCTCAAGTATTTTCTTGTAAGTTGGTAATTCACTATCAAAAGAAATTGGCAAAGGAGCTATCCATTCTTTTTCTTTTATAGAAAGAGAGTCCAATGAATTAAAGCCCTTTTTGTAAACCAAGTTGGCATATCTTCTGGGAATATTAGTCGCTATAAATTGAAGTTGATGTTCTTTTGCAAAATCAACCAAAGGGGCGTAATCTGTTTTGTAATTAGACCATAATCTTGCCAATGAATCCAATTCTGGATAGGAAATATTTTTAGTGACGTAATCATTTAAAAATTCTTGATTGTCGGCCTCAATCATTTCAGCTCCCAAAATAAGCTTACGGGTTTTGTGTAAATCTGATGTAACTTCATATTGAAGCCAATGGGAAATAGGGTTATTATGTAATTCGCCAAATAAGATTATGTCTTGCTTTACTAGGGTTTTCTTCATTTTCTCATAACTAACCTTTTTGCCTTTGGAGTTATAAATAACATATGGCTTTTTTTGACTAAAGGCAGCACCAGCAATTAGTAAAAGACTTAAAAGTAAAATTGTTTTTTTCATCAGTTAGTTTTTATTCAGCATAACGGTCATTATAGCCTTCAATTCTCGGATTAAATATACTGTAATTTTGGTTCCGAAATTCTGTTTAATTCCTATTGTTTATTGTGGGTGTTGGCTTTTACTACTAGTGTATTTGACAATCTATCGTGAAGCCCCTTTTTGGAAAATAAATAGTAAAAAACATCTATCGGGATGAATCTTGCTATTGATCTTTTAAAGATCATTGAGAAGGTAATCTCCTCTCCCAAATTACTAACGACTTTAGTTCTGGTTAAAAACTTTCCTAAGGTTCTATGTAAAAAAAACTCCAGGACAGAATAATAGACCAAAAAGAGCATCAAGCCTAAAGATATACTGTATATATAATTGATTAAATAGGAATTAAACCTGACAAAATAAAGATCCAAAATATAAGCGACTGAAAAATATAGGATTAACCAAACAAGGGAGTCCACAATAAAATTAACCAGTCGAATAATTGAATTTGCCGGACTGCCCGAAAAGTCATTTTCATTTTCATTTTTTGAAATATTGATCTGTTTATTCATTTTATATCAATTGATTACTACCCTAATTGAATGGCTTTTAATTGTGGTAATGGTGTGTTATGCTTTCGTTTCATGAAAATCCGAAGCAGTGATTGATACATTGTAATAGTTGGTTATGTATTACGATTCCTCTACCTCCAAGGGGGAAAGATGTTCGTGTGTAATTCTCCAAACGCCGTTATTCTTTACAAATACAAGGGTTCCTTGTCTCCACAATTGTACCACATTTTCTCCAATAGTTGGTCTAAAATTAGCGTTGAAAGTAACAATTGCAACCCTATCAAAAACGTCAATTTTTAGGTTTTCAAGGTCATAGTCAAACGCAGAAATATTTTTGATTAAGCCTCTCTCATATTCCTCGTTTTCCACAGGCCCCGTTCTTTTAAGTTGATCCCGAAATTCTGTAAACTTATCAGAATACATATGATAGGAAAGTAGTTCATCAATATCTCTATTCTGAATGCTCACAAATAAACTATCCAAAACAGCCTTCACTTCCTGTTGAGCCTTTGGAAATGATTCCGCAATTAGGTCAACCTCTTTGATATCAGGAGTTGATTCTTTTTCCTTTTCCTTACAACCTGATAAAAAAAACAGAGCTAAAAGAGTAACTTTTAAAAATACGATTTTGTTCATGATTAATATGGTTTTATGGATTGTTATTAATGTGGTACAATGGTACTTCTGAAGCCATTGTTAATGGTGTTGGTTGGTTTAAATATAAGTAAAGAAAAACTTACTTTTGTGCCTGGGGGTGATTTTTCGATAAAATAATGGGATGAATTGGAGGTTACATGCTGCTGTGAAATGTATAATCTTAGGGCAATTGGACTATTTCTTCATCTATTGTCTTAAGTATATGGTTCAAGTCCTCAATTACCGAATGATAAACGTCACGTTTAATCTTCATAAGGTTGATGAATTCAAAGAACAGATTTTGAATTTCAATGGAATAAAGTTTTTCAGGCTTTACTATTTTAAATGTGGTGTAGTTTAGCACGCCTTTAATTTCGGGTGAGAGTTCTGTGGTAATTAGCTCCCAATGGATGTCTTCTAGCCGGTTTATGAAGTTATATGAGATTTCCAGTTTCTGAAGTTTGTTCACGATGCTGTCATTTCTCATGATCTTAATATCCCCACTATTTACCAATATTTCATAGATATTGGAACTTCGCTGAAAATCTGAAAACTGGGAAAGCGCCATGGTATAGAAAGCCAAGGTGTCTATGGCCCGTCTGTTGTTGGTTAAAATATACCTGTTGGCTTTTTCGAACTTTTCAAGAAAATTAGCGTTGATTTCCTCCACTTTTTCCAGTTCATTCAAATCCTCTTTAACCTGGCTTTTTATATTTTGGTAAATTTTCAACTCCTGTTTTCGGCTTTGCTTGTTGGAGTTCCAGTTGTTGATTTGAAGCGCAATGAGAATTCCAATCACAATTAAAAGGATTTCACCAATAGCATAAACCAAATAGCGGCTTAACTTACTTTTGAAAATTAGTTTATATCTATTTTTTTTGAATAGGGAAATCATTGTTTCGTATCATTCGTATTTCCATGCCGTTGTTGATAAACATAAAACAACCAATAGCTTACAAAGCCAATAAGCGGGACTCCTAAACCCGCAAAAATCCCATTGATGTCAATAATTACAATATGCTGACTTTTAGCTAAGCTTCTTCTTTTCTGTTGTGCAACAGTTGGTCATACTGCTCATTGCGGTGTTTTGTGTATTAAAGATAGCTAAAGAAAAACGGATTTCAGCATCAAGGAGTGATTTTGCGGTGCCGAAATGAAATTCCGAAGCAAAGAAAGTTGTACGGTTTCAGTAAACTTTTTTCTAACTATTTGGGGAAGGGGATGAATGCTTTAACCTAAATAAGGTTCTTTAGTTGTCATTCCAATGGGGATTTCCAAATTCAAACCAATCCGTAGGAGGGATGGAGGTGCCGTCTGTATTCATTGGAGTAAACCTAACCTTATATTTACTGAATCTATCGAACTCGAATGCGCCTCCGCACATGCCATGGCCCACCAGTAGTTTGTTATTTCTGTTTGTAATGTAGTAGGTGTTAGTTCTATGTGTGGTTAGATTGACAACTTCCGTTTTAAACCATATTTCGGAACTTGAATTAAGCTGCAGACTGAAAATTGCATATACCGAAGGGCCGCAACCAAGTTGTTTGACTTCTGTGTTTTCAAATGCAATATTGAGATTTATATCTAAGGGGGCATTTGCTTTAATCTCACTAGTTATCCAATGTACTTTTTCTGTCCTTTCTGTATCGGGATACCATTGTGTGAAAAACTCATCTTCGCCAGTATTGTTGGGTTTTTTTAGGTAGTAAATGGTGTTGGGGCTTAGTTGCTTTTCTGGTATAAAGAGGGCTTGGGTGAGGTCTTTCTGCCCTTCTAGGATTTTTTGAAGTTTTAACTCTACTAAATCTCCGTTTTCACTTAGCAAGAAGACTTTTTGTTCTTTAAACTCAAGAATTTGCTTTTGACTTTTAGCATAGCCTTCTATGATAAACATGGAGCTCATGCTAATTTCCTTTTGCGACGGGAAAAATTGAAATCCTCCACCTTTACATTTTGCAAAAGCCGTTTGTGCCATTAAAAGGGAAAGTAAAATAATTAGGTGCTTTTGCATTGTAGAGGTTTATTTTAATTCAAAAAAAATACTTCTTAAGAGATTAAGTGCTGCTTATTATTGTGATTTCTATAATATAAAAAAGACTAATCATTTTCATCAAACCAAAGGTTTTGTTTGTAAAAGGGGTATGGCAAATCGTCAACTGTCTCGTATTTAAACTCGCTTTTCTCTTTTCCTGTGAGCCAGTCTACCCAACCCCATTTTCCATCTTTTTTTACCGCTAACTTAGGGACTCCATCCGTATTAAACCGTTTATAGTCTTCGTATAAGCATTCAACAGATTGTTTTGTATTATCATCGTAACTCCAATGAGAAAGATAAAAACCTACTTTGCCGTTATTGTAAACTGCAGTGTACTTTCCGTTGAATGGGAAAAAATTAATGCTGTCATATTTCATAGGAATAAGCTCTTGCTCCATATCTTCTATAAATTGATACATACCCCATTTTTTAGTTTTTTTGTTGCGAGCCTTCAATACGCCATCCCCATTATTGGGGTCAAAAATCACTAGATCTGCCTTTAGTTTTTGCTTTGCTTTTTTAAAAGTTTCTACCGCCCAATTTTCCATCCAAACTAAAGGAACTTCGTTTGGTGTTTCAAAAATGGGATCTACAATTACAAATTCGTCAAACCAATCTATAAGACCCCATTTACCGTTTTTTTGAAACAGAACATAATCTCTGTCATCTACTCTTTTATGGAGTAATTTTTCGTATTTACAGTTTACTCTGTTAATTGCATCAGGCACTTCAGAAGGCAGTAATAAAATACCATATTTTTTTTCCTGTTTTACAATTTGAAACCGATCTTCCCAATTAAAGAAACTAAGCGAATCAAATTTAGGGGAGACAATTTCTTCAATTTCCAAGTCCTCAATCTCCATTCCCGAATCAACCCTATAAAGCCCCCACTTTTTGGTAGACTTCATTTTGGCAAGTATGGCATCTTCTCCAAAATAATCGCCCCAAATCAGATCCTTGGCTTTTATCTTCTTTAGAATATCTTTTTTGGGGTAAGGTTGAGCAAATGCTACTTTTGATAAGAGCATTGTAATTGCTATTAAACTTATTTTTTTCAATATAGGGGTGTTAATGGTTGCCATTATTTTTATTTTCTAGATAAATTTTGCAGTTTGGGTTATCCTGCATGTTGTATTATATATTATAGCGCATCTTTGCTAAACGTAAGATCTAAAGTAAATACCTCTTTGGGATGTTCTAAAGCAAACCAAAGGTTTTCAAAGGTATCATCTTTTTGAGCCTTTGCTTGAAGGCTCAAAAAGATCACTACTAAAAAGAACAATGGGGTTTTCATGTTTCGATTTTTAAAAGTTATCATGTAGTCCCTGTTTGCCCAATATGGGAGCTACAGCTGGTAGAATTGGATTCTAGTGTTACGCTGTCTACTTGATTGGTAAATCGTTTTTTAATTACTATAACTTTAAATTTCAGATTTTTCAACTAGATCTCCTTCTACATTAACCAAGAATGGTTTACCATCTAATTCCATTTCTATATAATCAAAACTAAAACCATTTATAAGAATCATTGAAGGCTTAATAATTGTCCTACCATCTTCATCATTTATCCCAAATTTCACACTTTTGATTTGCCAATTCATTTTAGTTTTTACAGAAGCCTCACATTGAAGTTTGGTTATTTTTTTTATATGATTAAAATATCCTTTTATTAAATTATGATCTCCTAAATAGGGGAATGGTACACTATATTCAGTTCCATAAGAGTCATTTACATCATAGTCTTTTACTTCCCAGTCAGTAGCGTATTCAATCTGAGTACCATCTGATTTAATAATTACTTTGTCATTTCCAATATTAACATAAGCTTCTTTATGTGGAGAAAATAAGTTACCCCATCTAATATAATTGGCACTATCATATATAAATGGAGTTAGTTCGTTGTTTTCAGAATCAATAACACCCCATTTGCCATCAACCTTCTTTTGAGCAAAAAATAAACCTTGCGAAAAATTAGGTAATATCTGTGCATATACTGGTGGTATTATTATTTTACCACTATGGTTTATTATACCGAATTTATTGTTTTCTGAACTTTGTACCAGAACGAAATCTTTTGAGAAGGGTTTCATTATTTTAGTAGGATCGTAAACAAAATACTCAAATTCTTCTCCTGCAATCTTTTCTCCTTTGCGATTAGTCAATATATGTTCTCCATTTTTTGTGGTAGATAGTAGGTCTGTGCCCCAGTAAGTTGTATTCAAATACTCTCCAATTTCAGCAATCTTTTCTCCTTTTCTGTTAATAGAGTATGCCTTGTCATTCTCAAGAACCAAAGCTAAATTGTTTTCAAAGGAAAATGCACCCTGGTATTTTATAGGAATAACTACCTCTCCTTTTTTATTAATAAAACCCATGAACTTACCTTTTTTAACTGCTGCCAATCCATTTTTAAATTCCAACATCAAATCATATTTGAAAGGAATCACTATGTTTCCTTTTCTGTCTATACACCCATATTTGTCTTGTTTATTTCTAGCACGAATAAGTACAGGAACCTCTTTTATATCTATGAGGTTTTGTAATATTTCAGTTCTATATTTTTTGGTTCTAGGATTGATTAGATATTCTTTATAGGCATTTGTTGTGTTTTCTTTTGTAGCGAATCTCCATTGTTGTTCATCGTAGATTTCATCAGTCAACTTTTTATTGAAAGGGATTTTAGAGATAAATAATGGATCTATTTCAATTAGGTCTACTAATGTGGTAATGTCATTTTCACTTAAATAAGATTCAATAATTAAATCGGGTATAGATTTGGGATCGTTTTCACCAAGTGATTTTACCAAATGACTATTTTCTAAATAATAATAATGTAGGGTTAAATTGTTTTTTAATTTTACAGATTGTATTAAGTTAAAGTTTTTTATGATTTCTTGACTTTCATCAAGTTGCTTTGTCTTATAGGCTAAAATGATTTCTGAATTTTGATACTCCTGAATTATATTCTCTTTTTTTTCAGATTTTTTAAGGAGATAAGTAAATACGTTTAAAGAGTTTTCATCGACAGATAACTGGATTAGATTTTTATTGTTCCAAGAAATTGTAAAAGGATCAAAGCCAAAGTTAACATACCTTTCTAATGTTTTTTCAGCATCAAAAATAGTAGCCAAAGCCATAAACTCTTTCACTTTATTGAGCTTTTGATCATGCTTTAAAAGTTTGGTTGTTTCATCCAGAAATACTTGAGCTATTTCGGGTTTATCCATAAGTAAGGTATATTCTAATAACGAATATCCCTTTATTTGAATTTTAGTATGAATGCCACTTCGAATAAATTCTTTTAATATTTCAATTTCATTTTCTTCGATTACTTCCTGAGCATAATTTTCCAAACTTTTTTCTACTTCAAAAAATTCTTGGTTTTTAGTCGCATCCCAAAAAGAAGTATTAAGCTCTTTAGAAGTGGTAAAGGCTAAAAATGCTACTAGTGGCTGTTCCGTTCCTGCATAATGACCAAGTTGATAATAAGATGCTGCACTTGGTTTCTCATTGGCAATGGCTCCAGCTATTCTTAAGGCACCTTTTTTGAAAATAGGGTTATTGTATTTATGGTAAAGATTCATTTTTCTTTCAGCAGCATTTTGATATTTATCCAGTTTTGTTTTATAAGGATTATCTATAACTTCAGATACAATCGGTTTGTCACAATAATTGGTAAGCCATGATGTACTATTAAAGGTGTAGTTAGACTTCATATCAATAGCATAGCATTCTAGGTATTCTGCATTTGATAGGTAATTAGTTTCTTCATTTTTATTGATTGCATAAGCCGATAAATTGTAAAAGGAAGATATTTGTTCTTGATTTAGCTCTAATGCTTTTTTATAAAATGCATCCATTTGTTCTTTAGCTTCACGTTTTAATTGAGCTTTATATAGCTCTGCTTTACGTTTCGCGTTTCTTCTTGCTTCGCCTTGATCTATTAATGAAAGTGCACTAAATAAAGCACCTTCATGGTTTCCTGAGTTCAAATCCCTTAATGAGGATTCAATAGTATTTCCAATCTGATTAAGATTATCAGCTTTATTTTGAGCTTGTAGTTCTGCAATAGCATTCATGTTATTGTTAAACTTTTCTAATAAATCTTCTGGTGTTTTAGCTTTATTAAGTTGACTATAGTATTCAACTTCTTTAGCAAAGGCTTTTGCTATGGTTTCACCCTGCTTTTTAAAGTTCATGGCCTTGTTGTAATTGGCAAAGCTCTGCATCAATTTTTGCTGGGTAGAACTTTTTCTTGCCCCAGAGGATGAAGCGCTTGCAGCACCTTTCTTTTTACAATCGGAGATAGAAGTAGATGGCACACTGCCATAGGCTGAATAGTTAGAGGCTATCTGGCTTTTTATTAGGTTTAAGTGCTCAACAAGTCCACTAAGATCATTGTCGGATAAGTTACCACCATTTTCACATTCGCACCTATAGGCATGCCATGACCCCAATTGAGTCCAGGCTTGGATTTTCTTGCCGCTGCTGGCTCTTTCTGTTGGGGTCCAAGAATCGGCAGCCTGCACTTTTTGAACATATGCTTCTGCTTCCGGGCACTGGGCCTTGATGTTTTGGGTGTATGTGAAAATGAAAACTGAAAGGAAAGATAGTTGGTGTAGTTTTTTTAGCATTTTAAAAAATTATATAGGGGGGTTAGAAACAATTTTTTTGGGCCCAAGTTTCTCTCGGTAAATCTCTTCGGAAGAACTCAACTCTAACAATGTTGATATCGCTTCTACTTCTTGAACTCATGGCTATGTGGATGTCTTTTTTACGTTCTTTTACAAAATCACTGGTACAATCAATATACTTTTCATATTGTTTGTCTGCAATGGTATAGCATAGTAATACACCATATACCCCTGAGGTTTTGGTTGTTTCTGAGGCGTAGCCATCAAAGGCATTTGGAATTAAAGTAAGGTTCCAATTGTTGTATTCGTTTTGTCCAAACTCATATTTAATTCCCTTTATTTTTTGAGAATAACTGTATGAACTTAGTAGTAAAGTGATAATAAATATTATTTTTTTCATGGTTTGCTTTTAAAATCATTATCAAAACTTAAAAATCTTTAGGTATTTAGCGTTGAAAGAAGTTCAGATAAAATGCTCCAGGGCTTGAATAAAATTCATATTGAGTAGTGTCTTCCGTGAAGTTGGTTAATTCAAAATCAAGCCAGTACAGGTCGATTGTTAAAGTGTTGTTGATAACTGACCAAGTAGAATAACTTGGAGTTTCACTTGGAATATCTTCGCATCCGTTTGTAGCTCCTACAAATTCTACGGTTCCGTCTGCAAATAATTCAATATAGTCTATACCGTTAGGGTAGTAGTAAAAATACCAAACTTGGCCATCTATCGTTCTAGTTAACAAATCAAAACATCCGGTATCGCCAAGATCTTCTTCAAATCCTTGTGCTGTCCATAGTTTCCAAGATCCCAAGGCCCACTCAGGATGAATATTTGAATTTCCTATGGTAACGCTAAATTCATTCTCTGTTGTAAAATCACCATCATCAAATTTTACAATACCTGTAACTGTTCTTGGTAAAGTTGATTCGTCTGCTGTAAACTTTAAATTTATGGAGTTGTCTGAAGCAACAGAATATTCAACATCTACATCGGAAGGGAAATCTTCAATGTATATAAATTCACTATTGCCTTCTGATGATAGCTCTTCAGACGTCTCAGGTGTATCCTCGAAATCGTATGTAATACCTTCGTAGTTTGCACTTGAATTGCCAAACCAATTGTTAAACCAATTGGAGGTATTGGTAATTAACGAGTTTATGCCATTTTTTAGTGTTTCCCATTTGTACTTTACTAAGTTTAGTTTTTCAATTGTTAACGCTACTGTGGTATTCGAACTTTCAGAGTCAGAGGCAACTATATGCCTTTGTTCAGATGTTATGGTAAAGTTGTAATCAGAATCATTACTTACCTCAAAATCATTTGAGTTCCCAAAACTGTCACTTAACGCATGTTCAAAAGGGAGAAAGCAATCATTAATTAATTTTTCCCGTGCTGCATTGATTATAGTAGCCGCAGCATAAACACCAGCAACAAAACCTACGAGTGCTGTAGCAGAGCCAAAAGGCCCAACTGCAGTTAAATGTGGTAATGCGGTAACAAAACCTAGTACTGTTACTGTTGTTAATACTACTCTTTGGGAATTCACTTTAAAGCAGTCATAATCTGAATTTCCATCCATAGAGTTTCTTGAAGCACTATTTAAAAAATCTGTTGTAAATATTGGGTTGGCATTGTAAAATTTTGCGACTTCCACTTTTTCTTCGTCAGATATTGTATTGAATTTTGCTAAAAAATCAATAATCATCTGTTGTGCAGAACTTAGTTGATTTTTTGTCTCAAGAGAAAAGGAATCATCTAACAAAAGTTCGGATAGGTCACTTTGGAAAGCGTTTAAAGGTGTTACTAGTTCTTCTTCAATTACCATATCGGGATTTTGAACTGTGTTTTCTTCAATAGAAAAAGCGACAGTACCTATTTTGTTTCCAATAATTAATTCTAATTCCCTAGGGCCAGGATTAATTTCTGGAACAGAAAATATGAGATTGCCATCCTCCGTTTTATATAGGTCGATTTCAACGTCTCCAAATGAGGCTATATAGGAATCGTCGTTAAAGTTGATTTCATTAGATTTGATTAATACAAGTTCTAGTTGTTTTGCTGTAGATTGATTGGTTGTAAGTTCAAAAGTTTCTAAGTTGGGTTCTTCGATTATTTCATCTTGTTTTTTTGAGCAGCCAAAAACTAAGAGCACTAATAAAGTAACTAAAGTTGCTTTTTTCATAGAATTATATGGATAGTTAAAAAAGTTGATTACTGTTTGTCAATATAGTTTTTATGTAGGTGCGTCTTTTGAAGGTTATTATTTTTAGGCTTCAAATTAACGAAACAATTCCTACAAAATAATTAATTTTCCGTAAACTTAAGGCGTTATTTTTTAGAACGGTATCCGTGTTTCTACGTATTTACGGAATCCTTAGTTTTACCAGTAATTAGATGAAATCAAGAGAAAACTTATGCAAACACAGGATTATGACAGTTATATACAGGTTGAAGCCCTTAAGGGGTTTAGACAGCTCAATGAGGAGTTTACAGCTGTAATACCCGACCAAGAGACCAACGGTTATACTAATATGTATGCTAACAGCATAGCGGTTAGTTTTTTGCACGATATGGAAGAGGAGCAGTTAAACGCCATTCACTTTTTTGAAGACCACCAGAAAACCATAATGGATACCATAACAGTACACCTTTCAAAAACCTTCGAAGCCCCCAAAAAGGTATTGGGTCTTGATTATATCAACATTCTAAGTGAGCACAAGGATGGAATTTGCTACGTGGCCTACCGCTTTTTGGATGCGGCGGGGAATAGATTGATTGTGAAGCTTCATAGGGATAAAATCATTGAAGGGGGAGGCTTTAGGAGGAAACTATGCAATTGGCTAGCAAAGTTTAAGAATTGATAATCGTTGGTTCAAACCATTATTATGAATAACACGAACAAAAAAATTGCCTACATACTGTTCTCTGCACTTATCTTAAGTGCCTTTTCGTGCAAAAATGCCAACACGAACAATACTTATGCAGTTGAACCTAGTAAAGGGACGAGTGAAATTCAATACACTAAACAACCTAAAAAAACGGTCTTTCGGAATTTAGAAGTGGACACAACAAACGTATTTGGTCTTTGGTCCCAGGATCCAAGCGCTCCCTTTGCGGATTTTCACATATCGGCAACATCCTTTAATGTGGTTGATCCTGATGGAGGAGGTTATAATCCTTATAGTTTGGAAAAAAATAAAATTACGGTATTTCATAAGGGGCTTAAGCATAAAGGCACCATTACTTATTCGGTAAATGATACGCTAAAAATAAAATGGACCGATAGTAATTTTGAAACGCTATATGTTAGAGTTGGAAGTTAGAACATGAGGCTTGAAACCTTGGTTGGCCAATCATTCAGTGAAAATTTTAATCTTTTAAAAATGCAGAGATGTACTGGGATAATTCTTCTGGGTGGGTCAGCCACATTTCGTGCCCTGCAGCTTCCAAATAATGATGGGTTGCATTGGGGAGGCACTCTACAAGTTTTACATTGGTACATTTTAGTAAGGGCAAGGTGTGATTTGAGGTAAAGATCATGATAGGGATGCTTAATTTTTTAAGCGATTGACAGCTAGGTGACCTAAACCCGTTTTCTGAAGTCACAAGGGCTTCTATCTCCCTTAAATTCTCCTTTAGCATGGTTAAAACTTCGGGAGGAACCTGGTCTTGCAGATCTGCTCCCGCAAAGAACTCAAACAATTCCTTCATAACCATTGTGGTGTCTTTAGTCTTGAAGGCCTCTCTGGTTTCCTTGATTAAGTGTTCTTGGACATCCTCGTAACTGGTTTTGCATTCAGGCATTGTTTTTAACCAGTCAATCAAAGCAGGCTCCGATACTATTAGAGTTTTAGTTAATTCGGGATAATTTAGGGCGAAGTTAATGGCTATGAGTCCTCCGTAACTGTGTCCTACCAAGTGCACAGGGCCTCCTAGCTGTTCAATTAAACGCTTTAAATCCTCACTTTCGGTTTCAGCATTATAAGTTCCGGTGAGGTTATTGTTGTTAGGGAAGTTATACCTTCTGCTGTAGGTCACAACTTTGAATTGTTTACTGAGGAGTTCCACCTGCGGTAAAAATACTCTGTAGTCCTCCTGGGCACCATGAATAAAGAGTATGATTTCTCCCTCTCCTTTGGTGAGATAACTCATGGATCCCTTATCAATATCGACTTGGTTTATTGTTTGGGCCGTTAAAATTGTAGAGCCAAGAAACAAAATGGTGTAAATTAAATTGCGCATATCTTTCTAGTTTTGTGTCGGTTAGGTTGTGGTGAATTTTCCTTTGTTGATTTGGTTAGTTTAAAGAGTTGCATTAAATAACAATATCATTTTCTATGCTTCGATGACTTTGCAAAGTTCAGCTTTATAGGATTCATTTTGCATTTCCCTACTTAAAATTTCAGCATTCTTCTTATAGGAATCATTGGTATATAAATCAATGATTTTTGGTTCTAGGGTTTTGGTGTTTATCTTGCTGATATTAATTCCCAAGGGCCCCAAATCTTTTTTATGGATAATTTCATTCCAAACAAACTGGTCAATAATGTGCGGAATAATCATGGAGGCGCACCCGTATTTTATGGCCGTATGTGTACTGCCTGAGCCTCCGTGGTGTATGACCGCGTACAGTTTAGGGAATATCCAATCATAAGGAATGCGGTTTACAAAATGAAAAATGTCCTTATTGTATGTTTTTGGTTGCACAAGGCCTCCCGAAGCTGTATTGATAATTGTTGGGATGCCATGCCGCTCCAAGATATCCATGATGATCTTGGTCTTCTTTTCAGGATTGGTGTTGATCATACTTCCAAAGGTCACCAATATTACTTTGGAATGGTTTTGCAAAAACGATATTAATTCGGCAGACGGCTCCCAGTTTATGGTTTTCTTTCTTTCGTGATATCCCAAAACGTAAAGGTTGTCATTCCAATACTCAGGCCTTTTGAAAAGGGATGGGGAAATCGTGTAAATCACTTTTTCTTCAAACAAAGCCTTTTTAATTTGCCTTGTTTTTATCTGCTTTGGAATTGATAAGCTTTTAAGCGAGCTTGATATGGTTTTTATCAAACCGAAATTGGCCAAATCGTAGGTGAATTTATTGATAGTGGTCCCAAAGTTTTTGTGGAATGCCAGATGGGAATGATTTTTTACGTAGTGCAAATAGGGGACAGGACTAATTAAAATTCGTTTGCCCTTGTGTTCAAGGCCCCAGATGACAGGATACATGACTTTTCCATTATGGACAATCCTATCAGGTTGTGCTTTTTCAATGAGGGATTCTTGCTTCAAAACCATGTTTTGGTTGATGCTTTTTTGCATTGAAGCAAGTTTAAAGAGTGCCTTTAGTTTTTTCAAACCAAGCCTTCCGCCTCCCATAACGGTTTGTCCAACGAGACTGTTAAGCATTTCTATGAACTCACTGCCCAAGGAGGCAAATTCAAAACCCGAATCCTCTGCAAGGTCCCTAAATTGCTCAGGAAACAGACAGATTACCTTATGCCCTCGGTCTTGTAGAATTTCACCAATAGCCAAAAAAGGTTCCATGTCGCCTCTTGTTCCTATGGATGTTAGTATTATTTTCATGTACTCGGGCTACAACCTGTTTAAGTGGTTGAGGTTCTAAAACGAAGATAAATAAAATCGATCACAATGATTTGGGAACTTGATTTTGGCAATTAAGATGTTATTGGGTTAAGGGGGATAGGCTTAATTTTAGCTGAATATAAAAATTAGGCTATTAATTTTTGTTAGGCGGCTAAGGGTTAAAAAGAAGTTTGTTGTGGCTTTTATGCAGTTTTGATCCCGACTTTCAGTTCGTTTCTGACGAAGTATTTTACGTATATCAGTACTATAATTGGAACTATTACCATGCCGCTTATAAAATTTAAAAAGGATGCCCAATTGGTCAATTCGCTTCCGCCTTTTTGAATGAGTACCATAGGTCCAAGAGGTCCTTTTGAGAATATGGTGTTGTACACAGAATTCCATCCTAGGTGAAGTCCAATTGGGAGCATTATGGAGGTTGTTTTCGCAAAAGCCAAAGCCCAAGCGCAGCCCATTAATGCGGTTCCAATAAAAACTAAACTCATTGCCATTACATTTCCAAAAATGCCAAAGGAGAACCAATGATAAATTCCAAATGCTATGGAAGAAATCAGTATTCTTTTTTGGGGACCTATTCTGTGGATCAGTATGTATAACATCGCTCCTCGAAAGATTAGTTCTTCGGTTACGACAGAATTGAAATCCCACAAAAATGATTTTAGTACCACTCCATTCGAGATAGTTTCATTGATAATCCAATCTGATGATCTAAGAAATGACTCTAAAAATTCTGTGAGCGCACAGAGGATGGCCGTGATTAAAAATCCGCTTAAGAATTGTTTGAACCTCTTGGCTAATGGAAGAAATCCTAGGACTAAAATATGTTGCTTTTCAATGAGGTATAGTAGAAGCCAAGAAATTGCAATTATTACGAATATTCCAGTCATTTATTTAGTTCTTTCTTGCAATATAGAATCCGTAACTGTAATACGCCTTATATTTTTTATATAATTCAATTTCAGCTTTATGGTCATCAATCACTTTTGTAGCAAGTTCTGAATTGTTATGGAAGTCTATTATCAACTCTAATTCTGCATCATTTGGTTTCTCAAGGATTTGGAAGGTGTAAATCGAAGTGGCATATTTACAACTAACTTCAGTGTGTAGCTGAACGTTCTTTATAGTGGGGCTTTTGTTCAAGTGTTGACGTTTTTTTTTTTTTGAATACTTTGTTGGCTTAATTGATTTTAAACCATGAATCGCAGATAGTGGCTAAATGCGTTGAATCGGTTCCACAGCACCCGCCAATGATACTTAAATTAGGGAGGAGGGTTTTTAAATCACAATAATCTTTCGCCAGTTCTTCTTTATTTCCAATATCCAAGGTTTCCGATTCATCCAGTTCCGCATGGCTCTTTTTTGAGGCATTTGCTCTAATTCCTTTAATTCGTTTGGTCCAAGATTCCTCGGTGTTTAAAATATTTTTAAAATGCTCCGGATGCGCACAGTTTATCATAAAGTAGGAAGTGTAATTGTTGGTCATTTTATCCAGGGACAAAATAGCATCTTTTAGGGATTGTCCGCTTGGAAGGTTTCCATCTGTTTCAACAGTATATGAAATAACCACAGGGATATTGTGTTTCTTGGAGGCATTAACTATTCCAATGGCCTCATCATTGTAATTTAAAGTAAAGCCGGAAACAAAGTCAGCATTTGTGTTGGAAGCTGCTTTAATTTGGGAAGTATGATATACCTCTGCTTCTTTGATGTTCATGATCTTGCTAGGGACATAACCATCGCCTCGAGGGCCAATACAAATACTGATGGGAATTTTAAAATTATCGGTTTCAAAGTCCTTCCTTAAATCTTCAAGAAGTTCTGTAGCAGTGTGGTGAATTGCTTGTAAATCATTCAATGCATATCCTATTTTGATAATCCAATCTGGATTGGCTCTATACGTGGGGGCTTCGAGCACAAAGCCATTGCATTTATCCTTAGCAATTACCAGATAGTCCTTGTAATAACTTTTTAGGGTTTGTTTGCCATCTTTGTGTTTTAGTAAATCGAAAGCGGCAAATTCCGGTAAATCTTGTCCTTTGTTAAAAATAAGGTCAGTTTCAATGCCACCATCTGTCATAAACAGAGATGTAGAAAGCTGAGGTAGTTTATTTCTGTATGTTGCCATTTCAATTGCCCTGAATTAATTCTTATTGGGTGTTTTTAAATTGGGTATTTGTCCTTTATAGATAAGTGTGTCCCTTCTAACGCTATTTTCTTCCAAATTCATTTGCTCTTCATATGCTTTTGCGTATTCCTCGCGCTCACTTTCGCTTATCCAACCACCTCCTAAGGCTTTATAAAGCGTTATGTATGCCAAAAAGACCTCTTTATAGGTTTGTGAATATTCCAGTTTGGCGGCAAAGGTCTGTCGTTGGTTTTCGATGACTTCCAAATAGCTGGTAACCCCTTTGTCGTATCTCAAACCGGACAGATAACTGGCGCTTTCGGCAGCTTTGTATCTGAACTCTTTTATTTTAAGTTCTTCCTTAAGGGTTTGCACAGCAATCAAGGCATCATCTACTTCCCTAAAGGCATTTAGTACTGTGTTTTCATAGGAGAAGAGTGCCTGCTTGGTACCTTCTCTTTCAATATCAACTCTTCTTTTGTTTTTTCCCCATTGGAAAAGAGGACCTATAAGACTGCCTTGGACTCCCCAACCCAACCCATTGGAAATTATATCAGACAACTCTGGACTCCCATACCCCAAGACACCTGTGAGGCTTATCGTAGGAAAACGCAAGGCTTCTGCAACTCCTATTTTGGCATGTTGCGACCAATAGTCGTATTGGGAAGCAATAATATCGGGACGCCGTAACAGTAGGTCTGAGGGGAGTCCTGCCGGTAGGGAATCAGGTAATTTTTTTTCTATAAGCGTGGCAGGGCTAGGCACTGGTCCAGGATAATCTCCTAGCAGTAATTTTAAACGGTGTTCGGTATAAGCAATTTGCCGCTGATACAGAGGAATGGCCACTTGGGCTGTGGCACTCTGAACTTCCGCTTGATTGACATCGAGTAACGGAATGATGCCTTTTTCGTAGCGCAATTTGATGATGGTCAGGGCGCTATCCCGAACCTGATAGGTGTTTTGGGCAATGACCAATCGGGTGCGGTAATCCAGCAAATCGTAATAACTGGAGGCAACTTCGCTAATCAAACTTAGTTGGGTGGCTCTTTTTGCATAGGCTAACGACAACAAATTTGCCCGAGCAGATTCATTGCTGCGTCTTATACGGCCCCAAACATCAATTTCCCAACTCAGGAAAGCTTGGAAGGAATAGTTGCCTGTCACCTCATCAACCGTTACATATTGAGGGTAATTGGTAGGGGTTAGGTTACCTGAATACCCTATGGCCGGACCAAAATCGGCTTTGCTAACGCCTAGTACGGCACGGGCTTGTTCTATCCTGCTACTGGCTATTAAAACGTCCCTGTTATTGTTTAGAGCTGTCGTGATTAAAGAGTCCAGGACAGGATCCTTAAATAGTTCCCACCAGTTTAGGTTGATTACTGTGTCCTGTTGAATGTTGTATCTGAAATCGACAGGTTCGTTAACTTCTGCAGGTTTGAAATTAGGTCCTACGGCACAGGAATATATGGCTAAAAGTAGCGCGACAAAGAGACTATATGTTATCAGTTTGTGTGTCATTCTTTTGTATGCCCTGCGGTGTCCGTGGATTCTTTTTTCAATCGTTTCTTTTCGTAACCAAAGAGTTTGCCTATAAACACAAATAGCATTGGATATAGAAATACCCCAACGAAGGTGGCCACAAGCATGCCTCCCAATAGGGTCATACCCATTACTTTTCGAGCTTCAGCACCAGACCCAGTGGCAATTACCAAGGGGAATATCCCGAAAATAAAGGCAAAGGCCGTCATTAGAATTGGTCTAAAGCGTTCTTTGGCTGCCATAATGGCGGCATCATATAAGCTCTTTCCATTGTGGAATTCTTCCGTTGCAAACTCAACAATAAGAATGGCATTTTTGGCAGCCATACCAATGAGCATAACGAAAGATACCTGGGCAAATACATTGTTTTCAAAGGAAGGAGATAGGAGCCTGGCAATATACAAACCAAGGAAGGCCCCGAAAATAGCAAATGGAGTTCCTGCCAACACACTGATGGGTAAGGACCAACTTTCATACTGGGCTGCCAGAATTAAAAAGACAAAAATCATAGACAATCCCAATATGGGCAGCAAGCCTCCAGACGCCTTTTTCTCTTGATAGGAAAGTCCGTTCCACGAATAGCCTATATCGCTTGGCAACACTTCATTGGCAACTTCTTCCAAAGCGTCCAACGCTTGTGATGTACTGTAGCCAGAGGCCGCAGCACCTGAGACCTCAATTGACCGGAAAAGGTTGAATCGATTGGTGTAATCTGGTCCCGAAATATGTTCCATATCAATGAGCGTAGACATTGGTACCATATCTCCTTTGTTGTTTTTTAAAAAGAAACTCGATAATCCGGATTCATCCTGGCGGTACTCGGGTTTGGCTTGTATATAGGTCTTGTAAAGTCGCCCAAATCTATTGAAATCATTAACATAGGTACCTCCCATATAGGCGCCAACGGTCGCGTAAATTTCATTTAATGGGACACCTAGTTTAAGGGCCTTTTCCTTGTTGACTTCTAACAAACGTTGCGGTACCGCAGCATTAAATGGTGTATAGGCCCTTCCTATTTCAGGGCGTTCCATGGCTTTTTGCGTAAAGATATTGGTTTGATCAGAAAGGTATTTCGGGGTATTACCGCCTCTATCCTGAATCATAATACTGAATCCAGATCCTTTTCCCAGTCCTGGAATTGGGGGCGGGCCAAAGGCCAAATTGATACTGCCCGGTATTTTTAAGAGTTCTAGATTGATATTCTCAACAAATTCTTTCACGGTAATGCTCCGTTCATCCCAATCTTTCAATTTTACAAACATCACGGCAGAGTTATTCAAAAAAGAGGTGGACAGCAAACTGTAGCCCGTTACATTGGTAACATATTGCACGTCTTCTTTGGCCACCAATAAATCTTCCACTTGTCTAGTGATGTCGTTGGTGCGTTGTATGGATGCTGCAGGAGGCAGCTGAATATTGACAAAAAAGTAGCCCATGTCCTCTTCAGGGATAAAGCCCATTGGGACCAATTTTGATAGGACTCCCATGCCAACAATCAAAATGCCAATAAATATCAATCCGCGTTTGATCTTGCCAGTAACCACATTGGTCACGGACATGTAGCCTCCGGTGGATTTTTTCATAAAAGAATTGAATCCCCCGAAAAGTTTCCCTAAGATTCCTTTATAGGGTTTAGGTTCTTTTAAGAGCAAACTACAGAGTGCCGGCGATAGCGTAAGGGCGTTAACTGATGATACAATCACAGACAATGCAATGGTAATAGCAAACTGTTGGTAGAGCCTTCCCGTAATACCGGACATTCCTGCCACCGGTATGAAAATAGCAATCAGTATCAAGGTGGTGGCAATTACGGGGCCCGTTACTTTTTTCATGGCATCGATAGTAGCCTCTTTCGGGGCCATACCTCTTTCAATATTTACTTGGACAGCTTCTACCACAATAATGGCATCGTCCACAACGATACCAATGGCCAATACCAATCCTAACAGCGATAATACATTGATGGTAAAACCAAGGAAAGGAAAGAACATAAAAGCACCTATGAGAGATACAGGAATTGCCAGACAGGGAATGAGGGTGGCCCGCCAGTCTTGCAGAAATAAAAACACCACAAATATTACCAATATTAAGGCAATTATTAAGGTTTCAATAATGTCATCAATCCCAGCGGTAATGGCCAAGGTGGTGTCTA
Organism: Mangrovimonas sp. TPBH4; assembly: GCF_001280505.1. Lineage (GTDB taxonomy): Bacteria > Bacteroidota > Bacteroidia > Flavobacteriales > Flavobacteriaceae > Mangrovimonas_A. The sequence goes on along the minus strand of NZ_LBIO01000049.1, from coordinate 269,900 downwards.
GGGAAATGTCGTAGGTAATGCCTTCAGGAAATCTTGTGCTCATAGAGGCCATCGCTTCTTTTATGCCATTGGCAACTTCAAGGGCGTTGGATCCTGGCGCTTGGTAGATGGCAATCACCGTACAGACTTCTTTATTTAAGCGGGTAAAGGCATTGTATTTTTCGATGCCTAATTCTACTTCCGCAATGTCCTTTATTTTTATTTCTGAGCCATCAGGTTTTTCGCGAACAATAATATTTCCAAATTCTTCTTCTGAATTAAATCGAGAAGGCATTCTTACGGTATACGTGAATTCGGTGCCTTTAGGGGCGGGTTCTGCCCCCAATTGCCCGCCAGGGACCAATACGTTTTGCTCATTTATGGCCTTCATGATTTCCGGAACCGTAACTCCCAATTGCGACAGTCTATCGGGTTTCACCCAAATGCGCATGGAATAATCAGATCCAAAAACGGTCACGTCCCCAACTCCGGGAAGCCTTAGAAGTTCATCCCTAAGGTTTATTAAAGCATAATTCCCCAAAAATTCTTGGTCAAAACTACCGTTCGACGAAAGTGTGACCACCATCATCACATTAGACATGGCCTTTTTGGTGGTAACCCCCAATTGTTTGACAGATTCCGGCAATCGGGCGGTGGCTGCCGCAGCTCTATTTTGGACCAAAACGGCATTCATATCAGGATCGGTTCCCACATCGAAGGATACCCTAATGGCCATAGTTCCATCGTTGGAGTTTGTGGACAGCATATAGAGCATATTGTCAACCCCATTTATTTGTTGCTCCAGGGGAGTTGCTACCGATTCTTCAATGTCAATGGCATTGGCGCCAGGGTATTTTGCCCTTACCACCACTTGTGGCGGACTTAAACTAGGGTATTGTTCAACGGGAAGACCGGTTAAGGTAATGGCGCCCACCAACGTAATAATGATGGCGATAACCATCGCTAAAACGGGTCGACGTACAAATAAGTTACCCTTGGAGTCGGACATAAAATTTGATATTAGTTTTCTACCTTGCTTTGATACTGAACTAATTTGGGGGCAACTTTCATTTTGGATTTTACTTTTTGAACTTCGTCAACTATCACTTGCTCGCCGGGCTCAAGTCCTTTTTCCACAATGTAATAATCCTTATAATTTTTAAACACTTCTATATTTCGTATTTGCACGACACCATCATTGCCCACCACAAACACCATGTATTGTCCTTGAATTTCCTGGACGGCCTTTTGGGGAACTAAAATGGTATTCTCTCGCTGGTTCACCAAGGCCCTAACTTTGGTGAATTGACCCGGACGGATAAGTCTGTCTGGATTAGGGAATGAGGCTTGGAGTAAAATGGAACCGGTACTTGGGTCTATATTACGGTCTAAAAAGTCTAGATGTCCTTTGTATTGATGAATGGAATTATCGGAAAGAACCAATTCCAAAATTTGCTTGTCTGCAATAGTTTTGAACTTTTCATCCGTGTTTTGATGGGTACCTATCAAGCGTTTCATAAAGGTTAGGTATTCTGCTTCAGAGAGGAAGAACTGCACCCTGACGGTATCAATATCCGATACGGTATTTAAAATGATAGGGTTAGGTTGTTTTCCTACATATTCGCCTTCCGTGGCAAGCGTTTTTCCAATCACGCCATTTATGGGGGCATAAATTTTACAGTGCCCTAAATTTATATTTGCTATTTCAAGGGAGGCCAAGGCAGCTTTGAGCTCGGCATCTGCGGCTTCTTTTCTTGCCGTGGCGCCATCCAAATCACTTTTACTTACGGCATTCAGGTCGGCTAGAGGTTTGATTCTGTTATAATCGCTGTTGGATTTTGCCAATAGGGTTTTGGCAGCCGAAACGTCACTGTTAACCCTGGCAACTTCGGCTTCAAAAGATTGTGAATCGATACTGTAAAGAAGCTCTCCTTTTTCAACCCGATTACCTTCTTCAAAATGCATGCCTTCCAAAAAACCGTCCACACGTGCTCGGATGGGAATGTCTTTTATTCCAAAAACTTGCCCGACAAAATCCTTGTATATAGGGACCGTTTTAGCTTCTAATTTTATCACGTCTACAGAAGTAACCAATACCATTGGCTTTTCTGCTTCATGTTTGCAGCCAAAAAGTAAGAGTACTAAAAGAACAATGGAGTAATTTTGGTTAGGCATGTTTTGTACTTTAGTTCCTATAAAAATATGAAAAATCTAAAGAAAAACATTGTGATTTGAAATGTAAATAATTGTTTTTTAAGTTGTTAGGTTAGTGTTCGGCTTGTAGGATGAGAGCCTTGGTAAAGTCCAAAATGGTGTTTTTAGGGCCCGATTCAATTTCAACCACTCCTAATTACACAAATTATTCATTTATTTTCTGTTTAAGATAGTTTATAATACTGTGGTTTTCATCAAAAAAGTTCAGCGCCACAAGCATGGCTTGTTCATATTTTTCAATTGGAGAAGCGTCACCATTAATTTCATTCTCAATTAAATTGCCTTCAAGCCTTAATATGTCTACATCATAAACAATAATATCATCATTAAAACATTTTTTTTTGGTCAAAATTGCTTCTTGTAAATATTGTTTACAATTAGAGATATCATTTTGAAGTAATTTAGATTCCGCTAAATTTAGCAAAGTGATAATTTGGTTAAAGTTTTGTTTTTCACCATAGAATTTATCCAGTTGCCTTTTGGCTAGGAGGAAAAGAGAATCAGCTTTTTTATAGTTACTCTCGTTTAGTTGATTTAAACCTAGTCCATTGTAGGCAATACCTAATTTTGGAGAGTTTTTGATGTCAAATTTTTGATGACATTCAATAGTGTATTTGAACAAGGAATCTGATAAGGGTACATTATAATTAATATTGATGTTGCCAAGTTCATTGTGTATCCGTGTTATATTGGGGTATGTTGGTTCATATTCTTTGAGGAACTTTAGTACATCGGTATTTATCTTTTCCTTGTTGTAAGGAATATCTAATTCGTCATTTATTTGAGCAATGTTCAATTCAAAAAGTAGTTGTTTGTCACTTTCGTCACTTCTATAATAATCGAGGGCTTTAGTATAGTGTTTTTTTGAATTGTTATATTGACCTTTAAGTTTATTATAATGTCCTAAAAGTTCTTCCAATTTAACTTCATTAGCGGCCTTTGCTGTAGTCTTTGAAATTAAGTCTCTACATAATTGAATTTGCTTCTCAAAATTTGAATAATTTGAGTTCTCTAATTCTATTGATGCCAATAAAAGATTGGATTGGAAAATATTGTCAACATTATCTTTTTTATTGAAACACTCACAAGTCTCAATTCCTGAATTAAGGGATTCTTTAATGTTTTCTCTAAATAAGATTCCTGTTTGATAAAACAGGTATTCGCAATCATCTTTAGAAGAGATATTTTTAAGTTTACTAAGGATTATTTTTGTTTGTTCTAGGCTATCTGTGGATAGATAGTTGTTTAACAAGCGTATATAGGTGTTTTTAAATTCCCTAATATTATTTAGGCTATCTTGCTGTAAAATGATTAAGCAAGATTTATTGATGTCTATAGAACTTTCATACCAGTTTCTATAATAATGATTGGTTGCGGCATTTTCAAGGAGGTGGTAATAATCTATATCAACAGAATCCTTTACTTCAAAATAGTTGTCTAATAAATAATTAAGTTCCGTATCATAACTGTCAAGATAAGATAACTTATTATAGGTCAGTAATAAATTGTATCTGTTCCAATAAATGTCACTTTCAGTTGCCTTAGGGTATTGTGGGATATGCTCGTTATGTGTTAAAACACTGTCAGCTAATTGGTAGTTTCTTAAAGCACTAGAATAGTCCTTGGTATCGTAAAGGGAATCTCCAAGACCGATATAGGCCTCTGCTAAAAATTCATATAAACCTGAAAAATCCTGATAATATTCCCTATCATAATCTCTCCATTCTTTTCCATAAATTATCCCTTGTTTAGCAGAGAGAATGGCATTTTTGTAGTCTTTACTTTCTAAGAAATTTTCATATTCATTTACTTTTTCGAACATTAGGAGGTTTTTAGAAAGACTAGATTCAGGTTCAGTCATTCTTTGCAAAACAATTCTATAAGTATTGTCACTAACGTGGGAAAAAGTGAAAAAAGAAGTTAACAAGGCTATAGCCAAAGACCTATAAAGGATAAATTTTAAATTTTCCTTAAATGCTACTTTTTTATAGAGCCAAAATCCTAATAATGAGAGTGCAAATAAAATATTTATAGAAACAATTACTTTTCTGGAAATAGAAATTGGTATCCATAAACTATAACTTAAAGTGCCTAATGAAGTACCTAAGATAACTCCCGCTAAAATATTCAGTTTCTTATTATCTGATTTTTTTCTTTTAAAAAAATAAACCCCGCCTATGGAATAGCAAATACTAAGTATTATTATGAAAATAAAAAGAAATGTTGTCCATGGATGCCCTAAGAATAAAGTACAGAAAGTTAAAATTAGAATAATTACAAGAAAAATTTTTTCAGCAGTTTTCATGTTAAGAGTTGGGTATATTGGGAGGTAAATATAGTAAGAAAACTTACTTTAGAAGTTGCTCGTGATTTTCCGATAAGGAAATCTAAAGCAATTCCTATTGCATTTTGGAATAGGTTGGTTAATCGATGCTATGAAAATACAATGTTAGTCTGGGGCTATGACTGTAATAATTATTGCTATGAAAGAATAGGATGCCAGAATTGATTATTAAGCCAATGATTTTTTTGTAAGTATTTGATTTTCTGAAAATAATAAGGACTTTGCCCATAGACTGCCTGCAAGTCTTTTGAAGGTTGCCTATCTATAATTCATCTATGTTATTGGAGGTCAATTTTTGAATGTTCTGAGTAATTTTTTCTATGTCCCAATGCCACCACTGCAATTCCAAAAGCTTCTTTATGGTGTTTTCGTCAAATCGTTTTCTTATTTCTTTGGCAGGATTGCCACCTACAATAGCGTAAGGTGCCACGTCTTTAACTACTGTGGAATTTGCTCCTATAATAGCGCCGTCCCCAATGGTAACACCCGCCATAATTGTGGCGTTATGCCCAATCCAAACATCGTTTCCAATGATTACATCGCCTTTATAGGGATATGTTTTTCCTTCCATGGCTTTTTCCCAACCATTTCCGAAAATGGCAAAGGGATACGATGAAATTGAATTAGTGAGATGGTTGGCGCCATTCATGATAAAGGATACCCCAGAAGCAATCATGCAGAACTTGCCAATTATTAATTTATCGCCTTTAAAATCAAAAAGGTATTTGACGTTCCTCTCAAAATTGTCAACATTTTCAAAGTCGTCATAATAGGTGTAATCGCCTACAATGATATTCGGATTTCTGACAATGTTCTTCAAAAAGCAAAGTCTATCATAATTTTCAAGGGGAAATTTTAGGTTTTTGTCAGGGCCGTTCATTTTAGTTTCAGTGTTTTGTGGAATTGATAGTTTTAAAGATAGGGAAAGGAAAGTAACTTTGGAAGATGCCATGGTTTTCCAATGAGTAAAATTTACAGTAATGTCTTTTGCATTTTGGAATAGGCTGGTTATTGTATGCTATCAAAATACATTGTTAGTTTGGCTATGACTGTAATAATCATTACTATGAAAAGAATAGTGATGCCAGAATTGATGATTAACCCTATGATTTTTTTTGGAGTATTAGGTTCTTTAAGTCCTTTCATTGATTTCATAAACCCTATAATGCCAATAATAATTGTTGTTAGTGATAAGACACCAATAATTTCGTCAAAAATTTTAAAATTACTTTCAAGTGAATATTGAATTTTTTGAAATAGAGATGAATAAAGGAATACGTTGATTAATAGCAACAGTCTAATAATACCATATTTAAAGGCACTTTGTGAATATCTATTAAGGTTTTCCATGGTTGGGATTAGGGGCTTTTTTGGTTGTGACACTTCAAAATTCACTTGCTTTAGTTGCTGCAGGAGTAAAGGTAATAAAACTGAGAGGATTTTCTGTCGCGCAATGGGCCCGAAGTTGGAACTTGCGAAAGCAAAATCCAATAGGATTTTCGAGTTAATAAATCAAGAAAGTAAAAGTACGAGAATTTTCAGCTAAAGCATGAACAATGAGATATGCCTTTATAAGCAATAGTTTTTATATCGTTGCTGAGATATCCGATTCCTTTTTTACAAAATACGTTACATATATGAGCACTAAAAGCGGCACTATAATCAAACCAGTTGTAAAATTCAATAGTGAAAACCAATCGGATAATTCCTTGCCTCCTTGAGAAATCAGGACTAAGTCTCCCAAAGGCCCTTTTGAAAATAAGGTGTTGTAAACTAAATTCCATCCCAAATGAAGTCCAAAGGGTAGCATTATAGATTTGGTTTTGGCAAAGGCCCAAGCCCATGCGTAGCCCATTAATCCAGTTCCGATAAACACTAAAATCATTGCCAAGACATTTCCTAACACACCGTATGAGAACCAATGATAAATGCCAAAGGCTATGGCGGAAGCAAAAATACTTTTTACTGAACCTATTTTGTGAATGAGAATATAGAGTAGGGCACCTCTAAACATCAGTTCTTCTGTCAATACCGATTTAAAATCCCACCAAAATGAGTTGAAAACAATTCTGGTAGTAATGGTGTCATTTAAAACCCAAGTCGATGCTTTTAAATAAGCCTCAAAATATTGTACAAGAACACAAAGTATTCCAGTGACTAAAAACCCCATTGAGAATTGTTTCAGCCGTTTTGCCAAGGGCAGAATTCCTAAGGCTAGTATACTCTGCTTCTCAATGAGATATAAAAGCATCCACGAAACGGCAATTGTAACTAAAATTCCTATCATTTGGTTGGTTTTAAATTTTTTTCAATGAGTTGTTTAGTGATTTTGTGATAGGGAAATCTTTTTGGATTTGTGTGTTTAGATGTTAAGATAGCAAAAGTTATAGGATTTTCTGTTAGGTCAGGAACTCGAAGTGATAACTGGCAAAGCAAAACTTAAATTGATGAATTCCCCTTTGTTACCAACCGTTTTTCATTTTTTTGAAAGGGCTGTGTTATGAGGGTTGATGATAAGTTGAACCAAATTTCATAGGAATCCTGTTATAAATTAGGTATGCTATTAACTTAAGGTGGAGACTCCATTGACTAACAAATGGTTATTTGAAATGAGTTTAATTTTAAATAGTTAAAAATCAATATGTTGCATTGTTTGTAGGACTATTGAATTGTATCTTTGTATATAACTTAATTCTTAAGATTATGGCAATTCGATTATCTCATAACTGTGACCATTGCTCCAATATGGAAGCAAGTCATTTATGTGCAGTGCACCACGTTAAGGTAAACCAAGATTATACTTGCGATTCTTTTGATATGAAACTGGCCTTAAAAGATGACACCAGTTGTGCTACTTGCTTGCGTTTTTCGACACCTAGTTGTCCAAACCCTACAAAAGCAGCACCAGACATGTTGTGTTCTCATTGGGGACCAAAAAACATCGCTTAATTTCTTATCAGAATTATCAGTATGAGTGATGCAGTTTAACGGGAAGATCTATAGCGAGTTCTTACTGATAAACTCGTGAAATTTTGTTTTGTATTGCTCCGAAACGGTAATGCGTTGGTTGTTGATAATAATTTGACTGCGTTCGATTGTTTCAATATTGTTGAGCGCTACAATAAATGATCTATGTACTCTCATAAATTCTTCTTGTGGTAACTCCTCTTCTAAAGATTTTAAACTCATCAGGGTGAGGATGGGTTTAGGAGTGTCTTTCAACCAGATTTTTACATAGTCCTTTAGGCCTTCAAAATACAAGACATTTTTAAGCTCAATACGCAACTGCCGGTATTCAGATTTTACAAAAATAAATTCCTTTTGAGGAGGTAAAGTCTCAATTAGACTATTGGGGGAGTCGTGGTTTTTTGAAGGTTGCAACCTTAGTCTAGCCTTATTGGCTGCCGTTAAAAATTCGACATAATCAAAGGGTTTTAGGAGATAGTCAATGGCATTTACTTTAAAACCTTCCAAAGCATACTGGTCGAAAGCAGTGGTGAAAATAATCCCTGTTTCTTTTGGGAGCAATTTGGAAAGTTCCATTCCGGACAGGTCGGGCATTTGGATGTCCAGAAAGATAAGGTCGACTGTCGTTTGGTTTAAAAATTCCAGAGCATCGATGGCATTTCCAAACTTGCCTTGTAATTCCAAAAAGGGTGTTTTTTTAATGTAGTCTTCTACCAATCCCAAGGCCATTGGTTCGTCATCAACGGTAATACAAGTAAGTTTGTTGCTGCTCATTTCCTAGTGGTTTAAATCAATCTCCAAAACTGTGGTGTATGTATTGTCTTTTATTTCTGTGGTTAAGCTATGCTTTCCTGGATAGAGTAGTTCCAGTCGTTTTTTGAGGTTTTCCAAGCCAATACCAGAACCACTTTTGTCACTTTTTTCTTTAGGAAAGTTAGGGTTTTTTGAGACAAACAAAACCTTATTATTGTTAATATCCATGTTAAAAGATATGTCTCCTTCCTTATTGGCGGAAACCCCATGTTTAAAGGCGTTTTCTATTAAAGAAATGAATAATAAGGGAGCTATTTTGATATTTTGGGGAACCTCAGGAAAGGTATAGCTAACCTTGGTAGTTTCTGGAATCCTAATTTTCCCCAATTCAATATAACGTTTAATAAAGTCGATTTCATGCGAGAGGCTTACAGATTCGGTTTTCGTATCATATAGCAGGTATCTCATTAGTTTTGCCAATCCATGGAGGCTGGTTTTTGCCGTTTCGGGAGCGGTATCTACCAAGGCATAAATATTGTTTAGGCTGTTGAAGAAAAAATGGGGCTGCAACTGGTATTGCAAATGTTGAAGTTCGGAATGGAGTTTTACATTGTCGGCTTCGGTTTTTTCAAATTCTATTTTCATCCAACGCTCAGTCGTCTTTATGGCTATTGCGAATGCCAAAGGCAGCAAATAGGTGATGAATTGGAGGTAGAAGAACAAATCTTTTGGAGGAGGATTTTTCATGTTCTCCATTTTCATTGGAGGCATCTCCCGCATGCCATCAAAAACAAAATGGTTCAGTTGAAATTGAAGGGAAATAAGGGCTATGATGCAAATCAGGTTGATCATACTGAATAGCCAAACCTTCTTTTTAAAAAGTAACCTATCGATCAGCCAAATATAATTTAGGTAGAAGATGGAAGCAAAGACCGACAATTGCAGCCAAGTCCTAACCATGATGGCCCTGTCAAATTGATTCTGGCCCGAAGAGTTCGATAGCAGGTACGGGGTGCTGAAGATGAACCCCCATACCAATACATGCGAGATAATGCTTACAGCTTTTCGGTTTTTATATTTTTTAAAGAAATCATTCATATCTCAAAGCTGTTATAGGATCTAAAGCGGCTGCCTTTTTTGCGGGGTACCATCCAAAGAATATTCCGGTAACCGCACATACCACAAATGAAATTACTACGGAATAAGAGGTGATCACCGTTGGCCAACTTAAAATATTTTCAATAAAAAACGAAGCGGCCAAGCCTAAAAGCACTCCCAAAAGGCCTCCTGAAATGCTGATCATAACGGCCTCAATTAAAAATTGGGTGAGGATATCCCTTCCTTGTCCGCCTACGGCCATTCGTAAGCCAATTTCACGGGTGCGTTCTTTTACCGATACGTACATAATATTCATAATGCCGATGCCGCCCACCAAAAGGGATATGCCTGCTATGGCTACCAACAGGATGGTAAGTATGTCGTTTGTTGAACTGAACATGGAAACCAATTCTTCCATAGAAAATACGTTAAAATCATCGTCATCATTAGGGCCAATTTGGTGGGAACTTCTCAAAATGCTTGTAATTTCCTCTACAGCATCTTGAGCCTGTTCTTCACTTAGGGCAGACGCGCTAATGGAATGTAAGTAATCTATGGCTAATATACGTTTTTGTACCGTGGTATAGGGCGCTATGATGACGTTATCCTGATCTTGCCCAAACGTGTTTTCCCCTTTTTGAGTCAATACGCCGATTACTTTCATGGGGATGTTGTTGAACCTAATGACTTTTCCAATGGGGTCTACACCTTCGCTAAATAAATTGTCTACAACGGTTTGTCCCAATACCACCACTTTGGCAGCAGCCTTAACTTCGGCTTCTGTAAAGATGCTTCCTGTTTTTACTTCCCAAGATTTCACGGCTAGGTATTCTGGTAAAACGCCATAGATAGAAGTAGGCCAGTTATTGGTACCGTTTATGGACTGTCCGCTACCTTCTACCATGGGGGTTAGATAGGTGAGGAGTGTGCTGTTGTCCTTTAGATTCTGAAAGTCTTTTAAAGTCAGGGTTTGCATTTGTCCTGGATCCATTCGTACCCCTCCGCGCATTTCTGAGCCTGGTCTGATGGTAATCATGTTTGAGCCCATTTTTGCAATTTGACTTTTAATGCTTTGGCTGGAACCTTCCCCAATTGCCAACATGGCAATTACAGAGGCTACGCCAATAACAATTCCTAGCATGGTTAAAAAGGTTCTAACCTTATTTAGGATGATTGCTTTCCATGCAATTTTTAATAAATTAAATAGCTTCACCTTACAATTTTTTTTGTTTACGAATTGTTTTCATACTCCTGCCTCTAACTGCTTTACACTGTTTCATGGTCTTCTTTTGGCAAAAGCGATAACATTTCTCTGGCGTCCTTCACATTACTGTTTAAGGCGTCCTTTATAATTTTTCCGTCTTTTAAGACGATTGTGCGTTGACTGAACTCTGCAATATCTGGTTCGTGGGTTACAAAAACGATGGTTTTTCCTTGACGGTTCAGGTCTTGAAAAAGGGCCATGATTTCATAGGACGTTCTTGTGTCTAAATTACCGGTAGCTTCGTCTGCCAATATCACCACAGGGTTGTTGACCAACGCTCTTGCAATGGCCACCCGCTGTTGTTGCCCTCCCGACAATTGGGCTGGCGTATGGTACATGCGCTCCTGCAGCCCCACTTTTTTTAAGGCCGAAATGGCGCTTTCTTTTCGTTCGGTACTGGAAACCGAGCTGTTGTACATGAGGGGTAATTCCACATTTTCTAAAGCAGTGGTTCGAGCCAATAAATTATATGATTGAAATATAAATCCAATCTTGTGATTCCTGATTTTGGCCAATTGGTTTTTGCTCATTTCGTTTGTGAGCATACCATCTAGCGCGTAATCGCCCGCAGATGGTTTGTCCAAACAGCCCAATATATTTAACATGGTACTTTTGCCAGATCCACTGGAACCCATAATGGTCACAAATTCCCCTTCCTTAATATCGAAAGAGATGCCTTTTAAGGCATGAACTACCTCGTTACCCATCACAAAACTTCTTTTCAAGTCTTCTATTTCAATGATTCTTTTCTGCATGTTACGGGTATCGGTTTTAACCTTGGTTTCTACAAATGTTTCCATGTCATTGGGTATTTATTTTTTCTTTCCCGGAGGTTTCGGCATAAATGGGCTGCTGTTTTCTTCTGGCATTGGAGCCGCGTCTTCTGTTAACCCTGTGGCTTTTAAACTGTATACCAAATTGTCTCCAGGCTCAAGGCCTTCCAAGATTTGAACATGTATCCCGTCACTGGCTCCCAAGGTTATTGCGGTAGGTACTATATCTCCATTGGGTTTATAGACCCAAACCATGGTGCCTTCGGTGTCAGCTGGTGGTGGTCCCTGAGGCGCTGCCTTCTCAATGTTGTTTTCTTCCTGGAAGCGGTGAAGAATTTCCATATTCGGCTTGAAGTTGATAGCTTTTGCTTCGGCGGTAAGCACATCTTTAAGTTCCAAGGTGTAAATGGAAACCGAAGCCGTTAGACCTGGTTTCAATTTAAAATAAGGGTTATTGGCCCTGATGACCACGGTATAGGTGACCACATTTGAAGTGGTGGTCGGGTTTAAACGTACCTGTGTCACGACGCCCTTAAAGGTGTCATCTTGATAGGCATCGACGGTGAAGGTCACGCTTTGGCCTTCTTTGACTTGTCCTATATCGGCTTCATCTACATTGGCCTCTACCTGCATTTCTTCAAGGTTTTTGGCAATGGTAAATAGGGTTGGGGTACTATAACTGGCCGCTACGGTTTGTCCTTCGTCTACATCGCGGGACAAAACCACGCCATCAATAGGCGAATAGATGTTGGCGAAACCAAGATCGGTTTGGGCACGGTTCAATTCAGATTGACGCTGTGTTACTGTACTGTTTGCCGTATTGAGTTTATAGAGGGCTTCGTCGTAATCGGATTTACTTATCACCTTGCTGTCGTAAAGTAGCTTTTGACGGTCAAAGATGGTCTGTAAATAGTTCTTTTCATTAAGGGCATTGTCGTAAAGTGCTCTGCTCTGCACCACGGCAGCTTTCAGGTTGGTTTTGTCCAATTCGGCGATGAGTTGTCCTTCGGTTACTTCACTGTTATAATCTACATAAATCTTCTCTACAACCCCCGAAACTTGTGTTCCTACTTCTACTTGGGTAATAGGCGCAACCGTTCCGGTGGCAGTGACTGTGGTAATGACATCTCCTTTGGAAATAGCCACCGCTTTAACTTCTACCTTAGAGGTTTTACTGCTGCTTAAAAAACTATAGCCTAGAGCGGAGGCTCCTATAATTCCTATAGTGATTGCGATTATTTTTAAAGTTTTGTTGTTCATCGTTTTAAATTTCAATGGTATTTCCCTGGTAAAATTGCAGGAGTTGGTAATACAAAATGTTCAAATACTTGGCTTTGATATAATCGAGCTGGGCATTGGTATAATTGTTTTGACTAACTACGAGGTCTGAGGTGTTTAGTGCGTTCAATTCAAACTTCTTTTTGGCCAGTTTATAGGATTCCTCCGCGGCATCCTTTGCAGCGCTAGCGGCTAACAATTGTTCCTGTGAGGCTATGGAGTTTTGCCAAGCAGTATCTACTTTTTTGTACAAATCCTTTTTGGCATTTTGCAATTCCAAGTCGGATTGCTCGGCATTGATTTTAGCCAGTTTAATTTCGGCTTTGGTTTGGTTTTTATTGAATATAGGGATGTTAAGTGACAGCCCGATTCTTTGGTTAAAGTTGACATTGATTTGGTCAACGAAATTCAATTCCTGGGTGCTGGTAAATCCAGACCCCAAACTTCCATTTAAATAGAGGGATGGGAGGTTGTCACTTTTGGCAATCTCAATATCCTTTTCGCTTATGGCTTTGCTCAATTCCGTGGCTTTTATTTCAGGAAGGATGCTCAAAGCCTTTTTGTATACTCCTATTTTGTCCAATTGTGTTTCTACCATCTCGTTGATATGGTCTGGTGTCTCTATGGCAAATTCAGTTTCCGGGTCCAGTTCCAAAAGCTGTTTTAGGGTTGTAATTTGCTGGGCATAGTTGTTTTTCGCCGTAATCAAATCGTATTTTTTTGTGGCAGCTTGGGAAGTGGCATCGGTGTAATCTTGCATAGGAATGCTCCCCGCATCAAGTTTGGCCTTGGCCAATGTGGCTTCTTGCTGTGAAGCTTCCAAGTTGTTTTCGGCTATGGTAATGCCTTCCTGCATGTACAGTGCCTGTAAATAAGCCTCCGTAACCTGAAGTGTGATATTGTTTTGGGTCTCTTCCACATACAGGGTATTTTGCTTAAAAATCAATTGTTGTTGCTTTTGCTGTTTATTGAGTTTGCTGCCTTCGTAGACTGTCAGGGAGGAGTTGATTCCAAAACTTGAGGAGTGGATTTGCTGCGTGACATAATCGCTAGTAATGGGGTCAATGCTATTTCCGTTGGATAGGGTTTGGGATGCACTGCCTGTTACATTGGGAAGTTTGTTGTATTTGGACTGGTCGTAGTTCAATTGTGCCTTGTCTTGACTGTATAGTGCATCCTTCACCGTTATATTATGGGTGGTAGCATAAGCGATGCATTCTTCGAGGCTCCATTTTTTAACGATCTCTTGAGCATGTTCCTGTGCCTGACCAATAGTTGTAAGGAGTGCGATTAGTATTGAAAAATATACTTTCATTTTATGAGATGCTTTCTTGAGTGTAAAATTCAATAGAATTATAATGTTTTGAAAGCCAAATAGATATATGCGAAGTTTTACTAGACGTTTCCATGGTATTTAAGGACTAAAATGTTTTGCTGGATGTTACTCAAATTGACCTATTCTGTCCAGTAAAGTGGGTTTAAAACTGTCGCTAACAGGAAGGTAGATATCATTCAGTTTGACCTTCTTTTTCTGTATGGCCGTTATTCTTGTAATGTTTACCAAAAAACTTGGGTGTATCCTGACAAATTTTGCTGCGTCCAGTTTTTCTTCAAGTGCGGTAATTTTCATTAGGGTCCTGACGGGCGGGGTATTTGTTAGGTGAATTCGTAAAGCGCCCTGCATGCCTTGTATATACGTAATATCGTCGATGCTTACCTGGTAGGCCTCATGGCCATATTTCACCATAATAGCCTTGGGAGATGTTATAGAAGTGCCATCGGTGGGGAATATGTTGGTTTCCATTAAGGCACTGAAGTCCAAAATTTTTAAGGCTCTTTTTGTAATGCTTTTTATGGTTTGTGCTGTGATGGAACCTTGTATTGACTCTATGGTTTTTAATCCTTTAATGCGGGTTAGGGACGCATTGGCCTTGGTACGGAACACAAACATTGGATGGCCCTTTAAGTGTTGTGTAAACTTTATTGGTTCTGCTTCCAGAAGCCCTATGTTGCAAAATATCAGTACCGTTTTTAGTGTATTTATGGTATCGATAGCTTCTAAAGGATCTGCAAAACTCCCTATCCAGTTTAAATCCTCATTTTCGTAGCAAAGCCGCTTAAGGATGTTTAAATACTTGGTGTTGTTTTCTATGATGATGCAATTGATTTTCATTTTTCAACGTACTTCTGATTTGTATTAAAATGAATATTTACGGGACCTTCACTAATTGGATATTGTTCTCGTTAAAGTCCTTTGGGCTCAGCGAAGGATTATGGCCTTTGCTCAGCCGTTCCATTACTTTTGAGCCTGCTTTTTCGGCATCCTTTTGGGTAGAAAACTGAAACTTTCCATCTATGGCAGGAACGTATTCCTGTTTGATAAGCAGTTGTTGCGAGTGGTAGATGTTATAGGTCCATCCCCCTTGTTCACTTTTTTGAGTAACTACGCGGTATTCTTCTTTTTCAACGGGAGAATGTTGTTGAAGGTCAATTGCATAAATGGCCAAAAGGCTTAGTGTTGTTGCCAAAACCAAAGCTGTCGCCATATTTTTGAAATTTAGATGCTTCATTTGTTTGCTTTTTGAATCCCAAAGGTTTAAAGCGATAACCTAATCACTTTAACCCTTTGGGAGTTATGTAGTTTTATTAATCATCTGTATCCTTTACCTCGTTAGGGAAGAATTCGTAATTGTCATCCAAATAGAGGCTGCCTGTTTTTCCTAAGGCAACAAAGGCTCTGCTACCATTGCTAAACGCTATGGATCCTTGTCGTGCAACACCTTCAAAGTCTCCTTTTTCTTCCCAGCTGTCACTTAGTGGGTCATATTCCCAAATGGCGTTGTCTACATACGAACTGTACACGCCCAATCCGAAATAGCCTTTGCCATTCATTGAGAACCCAACGCCATTGTTTCTTACGATGCTGTAATCATCATCTTCATCCAAATCCTCCAACTGTGTCCATGTTTCGGTGTCCAAATCGAAGGCCCAAAAGTCTGTTTGGAAAAGTCCGTTGGAAACCCCAGTTCCTAGGTACACCGTATTATCAATTTTAAAGGTAGAAGCTTCGCGACGTTTTTCTCCTCCAAACCCGGTTTGAAGCGTCCAAGTGTCGGCTGAAGGGTCGTATTTCCAAAAGTCTTTTTTGTCATTTTGTCCATCGTATCCTGTACCAACATAGCCTGCAGTTTCAGAGCTGAATGCCACAGCGCCACGTCTGGTACCGCCACCAAAATCGGCAATGGCCGTCCAAGTATTTGCCTGTGGGTCGTAGCTGTAAAAATCGCCTAGTTCGTCATTGGTTTCACCGTCATATCCCAAACCAACATAGCCCTTGTTATTGGCGTCGAAGGCCACGGCATAACTTCTGGCTACTCCAGGAAGGTCTGACAACTGATACCAATAGTTGCCATCAAAATCATAGGCCCAAAAATCGTTCAGGTAATCATCTCCATCGTAACCGGTACCCATGTAACCTTTGTTGTCTATCGTGAAAGCCACGGCATTGCTTCTAGGGACACCGTCAAAAACGGAAACTTCAACCCAGTCTCCATAATCGTCATCATCGTCATCATCTGAACTGCAGCCCATGGTAAGGCAGGCCAGAGAAATGGCTATCATTTTAATAGCTTCATTGCGGAATTTTAATTTGAATAAATCTGTCATTTTTCTTTAGTTTTTATGTTATTGTCCAATTGAAACTTTATCCCAAAATTGATGGAAAAGGAGTTGTCGCTGTTAAGCGGATACAGTAACTTCCCATTTGGGGAGTTTATTTCCAAGCTTGTATTTGTATAATATCCTAGACCTATGTATGCACGGTAGCATTCGTGCAAGGCGGTTGAATAGTTCAGCTCAAATTTTGTACTTCGATATTCCAGTTTGCTGTTCGCTATTGCCTCTTCGTTACTGGAAAAATTGGAGGGTCTTGGATTATTTATATAATCCCCGTCCTGTTGTGCTGAAAAAGACCATTCGTTTTTCCAAGAAGGTTTATACTTGATAAAGCTTTCTGGAAACCCAATTTGATAGTGCCATTTTGTTCCTAAAGCACTGTTGTATGAAATGATTGGGTAGAGGCTAGGCGCACCAAAGAGAGTTCCGTAGCCCAGACCAAATTCGATTTGGCCGCCTGTAGATGTTAGCCTTTTTGAGATGGTACTTTTGGAATTGAAAATTACATCTTCCAATGAAGGGGAATCATTTAAAGTGCTAGAAAACGTTGGGCTAAGAGATAATTGCCAATGCCATTGGTTCCCAAATGATAAGCCGTAACCTGCATGGAGTGAAATCAGGTGGTTTTGTTCAAAGGCATTTACTAGAGATTCGTCTTTCGCAACACTGTTAAAGATGAAGCCGTAATTGTAATATCCCAAACCAAAGTTTAGAGACGATGCGCCAATTCCAATGGTCTGGTCAACTTCACCTCCAATAATTGTAAGTTGTTGGTCGCCTAAACTTGGAATGATTTCATAGCTGAGGTCTCCCGACAATTCATTGTTTTTGGGGGCTTCCGTGATTTGGCTGTGAATAATGTTGGCACAGCAAAAAATGCAAAGCGTAATTAATGTTCTCTTTTTCATCGTCGCAAACGTAGATTGCAACTTTCTTTTCTTTTATATATAATATACAAACAGGGGAATCTCACAGTTAAAGCAGACTGTTTTATCTATAAACCAAGTTTTAAGGAGTCGTAGTGAGAATTTCGGTTTACATAGATAAAAAACCTTGGTGTGTATAGTCTTGACAATTTTGACTTCCAAAATCCTTTTTATTTGCTTCATATCTAAAAAAATGTAGCTATGAAGTCTTTTCTCAGCATACTCATTGTAGTGTTGACCTTGGGAGCGTGTTCATCACCTTATGAAGGGGATTATTTTCTTGTGGATGGTGATTATCTGGAGGTCGGAACCAAAATAATGGCCATTGATACCTTTACCGTCAAGATATCCAATTTCAAGATTGACAGTATTGTTACTTCGGGCACAGATCGGTTGCTGTTGGGCCAGTACGAGGATGAGTATTTTGGAACGGTACGCGCCGAGCCTTTCTTTCAGATGTACCCTACCAGTTACTATATAGAGGATGGTTCTACCTTGGATAGTGTGGCTTTGATTTTAGGCTACGATACCTATTACTATGGTGATACCCTGCAGCCCATTACATTGAATATCCACAAAGTCATGGAAAAGGTGAAACCGGCAAATGACGATTTCTACAATACCAGTTCTATTGCTTACAACCAAATATTAGTCGAACAGGTGACTATTGCACCT
The DNA here is from genome assembly GCF_001280505.1 of Mangrovimonas sp. TPBH4. GTDB lineage: Bacteria > Bacteroidota > Bacteroidia > Flavobacteriales > Flavobacteriaceae > Mangrovimonas_A. The sequence continues at coordinate 251,954 of NZ_LBIO01000049.1, read as the reverse complement.
AGGCCCATGTCTGCGGATTCTATGCATATAAGCCTGCCAAATAGTTTTGGACTTGCCATTTTTAATGCCATTGAAGCCAACCAAGTAGATGAGTTCTCCGATTTTGAGGAAGTCTTTAAAGGGATTACCCTGCAGCCATCACTCGAAGATGATGCCTGTATCATAGGTATTTCCAAGAGTACAGAGGATACCTATTTGCGATTTTACTATTCCCAAGGCGGAGAGGTTGGGGAGGAGTCGGATACTTTCGATCTTAAATTGAGCCAAAGCGATGTCTCTTCGTATAATAAAATTTCCTCTACCAATAGTAGTGACTGCTTGACGCAAATGACAGATCAAGACCTGAGTATCGCAACCTCCGAATGTGCGTACCAAGGGGTCATGCAATCGGGATCAGGCTATACTTTTAGGATTGATTTTCCAACCCTGAAGGATCTTTACAATTTACCTGTAAAGGGAACTGTTTTGAGTGCAGATTTAATATTTACCCCCGAATGGGGAACGTATCCCGAACCATTCCATCTGCAGGATTCTTTAATCGTGTCAAAAATTAGAGGGAAGAATAACATCACCTCTCAACTGGATAATGGTGAAGACTATATCTATGCCAAACGGGTTGAAGGCGCATCGGAGTTTGAGCTGACTTCCTATAAAGTGCCATTGGATGGCTATATCGATGACATTCTCAATCCTGACATTCAGGATACCAATGAGGGGCTGGCCTTTTATCCTGAGCTGTTCAATGCGATGGTGGACAGGATGATAATTACTGATGATCCCGACTCTGAATACCGTCCCAAATTAAAAATTGTTTATGCCGTTTATGATGTTGAAAATTAAAACCTATAAGTTATACGGGGCATTTTTGCTAGTGTTTTTAGCATCCATGTCTTTATATTCTCAATCCAGTTCCTCCAACGGGTCCCCTTATTCCATATATGGCTTGGGATATTACAACCCCAACAGTATTGGGTTGGCACCAAGTATGTCGCAAAGTGGACTGGCCTGGAACAATCCCTATTTTGTTAACGATTTAAACCCAGCTACGCTTAGTACGCTGTATGATGATATTTTCATTTTGGATGCAGGGATCAATGTGTCTGTCAACAAACTTTCAAATTCCGGGAATAGTAAAACGTTTCTTCAATCTAATTTGTCTCATTTTGCCTTGGCCACCAAGTTGAACAAAAAATCTGGAATCAGTTTGTCGCTGCTTCCTGCAACTTCTGTGGGCTATTCTTTTATCAGCGAACCTTTGGCCGTGGAAGGTGCCAATGCGGAATACCAAAATATTTTTATCGGTTCAGGCGGTATCAATGAACTTAAATTGAGTTACGGTTATCAAATAGGTGCCAAATTTAATTTAGGGCTTACAGCTTCCTACTTGTTTGGAAAGATAGAGCAATCCCAGTATTCGGCGACCACTTTATCGGAATTGGCGATCGAGGAGGACTATTACTATAATGGTGTCAAGTTGGGATTTGGTGGGACAGCGAATATCACTAAGAACTTGACCTTTGGAACTATTGTTAACCTTCCTACGAGGGTAGGTGCAAAGAAAAACATTGATGTTTATAAAACCACGGATGGCATTTCAAGTGTTGTTGAAGATGAAAATGATGTTGGCGCTAGCAATTTTTACATGCCGTGGCATGTAGGGGGAGGATTCACATATGCTTTTAAATCGAACTTTTTGTTTAATCTGGATTTCAACCATAAGTTTTGGGATGCCACCAATCAAAAAGATCAACTTGGAACCTTTGTGGATCAAAGCGTTTATAGTTTTGGGATGCAGTATAAAATTTCCGATCCCAAGAAGTATTGGGAGTACTTTAGTTTTAGGTCCGGTGTGAAATACGATTCGGGGTATTTGATGATCGATGATATGAGAACCGATAATTTTGAGGGGTCTTTAGGTGTTGGCATTCCTTTGGGGCGTAATTTTTCTTCTTTGAACATTTCCTATGCTCGACGTTTTACCTCTGGCGCTGCCAGTAGTTCGGTAATTCAGGAGAACTTAAACACAATCCATATTGGATTGTCCTTATCCGATATTTGGTATCAAAAGAGAAAGTACAAGTAGCGGGGGTTTTAGTTACGTTTAATTTTAACACATCAACAATATTATGAACAAACTTTATCTAGCATCCTTATGTTTTTGCTTGGCCTTGTGTATGCAAGGTTGGGCTCAACATAGTCCAGTAATGAAAAAATCATCTCATCTGCAGCCTAATTCCGTTGTGAGATGTTATTCCGATGAATATAATACCATTCTTCGCAATGAACATCCCAATATGATGGGGAGTAAAAGCTTTGAAAACAAGCTTGAGCAAACATTAAAGGATATAAAATCGCAACGGAACAGTGCCGCTACAGACGATATTATTGTCATCCCGGTGGTCGTTCATGTATTGCATAATGGCGAGACCATTGGAGTCGGTCCAAATATTACGGAGGCTCAGGTGCTATCGCAAATTACGGTGCTTAATGAAGATTACCGCCGTTTGATGGGGACCCCAGGCTATAATACCCACGAAGATGGCGCCGATGTGGAGGTGGAATTTGTCTTAGCACAGCAAACGCCGGAAGGATGCCCAACCAATGGAATAGACAGGGTAAATATTTGTATGGATGGCGTAGGGTATAGCGACATGCAGAGCCAAAAGACACAAACCTATTGGGATCCGGCAAACTACTTAAACATGTGGTCAGCAAAATTTATTGATGATTTGGATGGTATCTTGGGCTATGCCCAATTTCCTGGAGGGACGGCCAGTACAGATGGTGTCGCTTCCAATTACACCACCTTTGGAAGTTCCGATTATGATGATGGTACCTTCGCTCTTATTGCTCCATACGACAAAGGAAGAACAATGACCCATGAGGTTGGGCATTTTTTAGGCCTTTATCATACTTTTCAAGGAGCATGTGACGATGAGGATTATTGTGACGATACTCCGGCGGTAGAAACGGCCAACTACGGCTGTCCAGAGAGTAACTATTCTTGCGATAGTTATGATATGGTTGAAAATTTTATGGATTATACCAACGATGAATGTATGAATGTGTTTACCAATGACCAAAAAGCCAGAATCCTTGCCGTGTTGAGTGCTTCAACCAATAGGGCTTCTTTGGAGGATTCCCCAGCTTTGAGTGCGCCATTGGAGGTAGCATCAGACCCTAGTGTGGCCATTGATGAATTGCAAATTGGTTGTGGCGCGTCCATTACGCCTATAGTAAGGCTTTCCAATTATGGTACTCAAACATTAACGACAGCCACCTTTCAATGCTATATTGATGATACAACCCCAATTACATTTAGTTGGTCTGGAAGTTTGGACCCTCAATCTAGTGTGCAAGTGGCTTTGGAACCTATGGAGACAACCGCAGGAGATCATACCTTTTATGTTTCGGTGGCAAATGAACTGAATGCCCGTACGTGTAACGATAGTGATAGTACTTGTTTTAATGTGAGTGATGCATTGCAGGTAGCCGCTTCCCAAATTAACCTGACTTTGACTTTGGATGTTTTTGGTTCTGAAACGACTTGGTCCCTTCAAGATGGCGAAGGTGTTGTATTGTATTCTGGTGGGCCCTATACCGATGGAAATTCCGGAGCGGTTTTTACCGAAACCTTTGAGTTGGGTAATGAAGACTGCTACTTGTTTTCAATTAACGATACCTATGGTGATGGTATTTGTTGTACCTATGGAGAAGGCTCCTACGTATTAACAGATGAGGAAGGAAGTATTTTGGTAGAGGGAGGAGACTTTGAGGATATGGAATCTGTAACCATTCAATATGAAACGCTTGGGAGTGCCGACTATTTTGTTGAGGCAGGAATGAAAGTTTATCCCAATCCAACCAGCGATATATTGATAGTGAAGCTAGGTGCCCATGAGCTACCAGATTCTTATGAAATATACAATGCACTTGGGCAAAATATACGACATGAGGAGATAAGTTCAGAGGAAGATTTAAGTATCAACGTGAGCTCCTACTCTCAAGGATTATATTTTCTAAAGTTGAATAAAGGGCAGCAAAACGTTTTTGTTCAGTTCCTGAAGAACTAACGTTGGATAGCTTGTCTTTTTGATTTTGTTTTTTTGAATCCAAAAGCACCCTGTTCTTTGCAGGGTGCTTTTTTTTTGTGAAGGAGGTTGAATATTGACTTTGTATTTGTTTAAAGAGTTGGAGTTTATAAATTCAATTTGTGGGTTTCCATGGTGCTGCTGCCCCATAGACCAAAAGAGACTTTTTCACGTTTTAGGTCAAATTCAACCAAAAGGGATATCAATTCCTGATTGTGGCTTCTATAGGTAAAACGATAGCATTTGTAATCATCTGAACTGGTTTCAGGGATATATTCCAAAGTTTCGGTTTCCCGATAGTAAGGAAGTTCAGGAATGAATTTGTTGATTAGATATTGCGCTTCCATATCCACACCGATGGGGCTGGTTAATGTAAATTTAACTTAAAAGAAACAATAAAGCAACATTGAATTTAGGGTTGTATGGACAAAGTCAAAACTAAATTCGGAAGAAGATCCGGGAATTCAATCAAAATAGTCTGGTGTTAATATTACAAGGAGAAGTAAAGAGCGGTTTAAGTTTTAAATCCAGTGGAGGTCATTAGTTGAAATGGGAATGAGTTTACAAGGCCATGTAATGCTAGGGATTTTAAGTTTTTTTGTTGGGTTTTTAATCTTGGATTTTCATTTTAAAAACCTCTTCCCAAAACTGCTTATTTGTTTTGTCAAAAGGCGCTTCAAAATAATCTTGGTAATATTTCATAAAGCCTACAGGGGCCCCAATATCAATAAAATCAATTATTTTTTTCAAGGATTTACCAAGTACTTTCATGTCGATTCCTGCATCCGGGATGGCCTTATCTTTTACCTTGAAATTGGGGGTTAAGTCCGGATACAAATAGCCATGTTCTATGGCAAGATTAGATTCCTCTGTCAAGTTATCTATATTGATCTCAATATCCTCTTCAGAGAAGTGCCTGTACAGCGATGTGTTAATCAACACATTGTCATGCCTTGAATGGTCTCTGATGGTATTGACATGTTTTATAAAACGTAAAAATAATTTAGAGGGTTTTCTTGGCTTATCCAAAACAGGAGGTCTTTAAAGTTTAAACTATAAAGGTACTAAATAATAGACAGGTTATGTGTTAAGGGAAGTATATCCTTATTAAAGTGGTTTTATAGCCCTAGTAGCTATAAACGCAGGAAAAAAATCATCCATTTTGCTTTCTCCGCCCCAATTGCCTTCATACATATTTGTCAAGTTAAATCCCGCCTCCAATTGTCCGTTTATTTGATCGGTTAAGCTATGGCCAAATACCAAGGGGTCCTTATTTGCTTTCAATGCTTCCAGTTTTTCCTTGGGTAAAGAATGTAAGTCGGAGTAAGGCTGCTTGTAAATGAGTTGCAAATTATCTTCGTCCAACTGAAATGACATAGGATTGATGAGTCCCGTCATTAAAACGCCATTAGGTTTTAAAACCCGGAAGCATTCCTTCCAAACGGGTAACACATTGTCTACAAAAAGCACCGAACAGGGATTGAAAATTAAGCCGAATGAATTGTCTTCAAAAATGGAAAGGTCTTTCATATCCCCTTGTACTGTTTTTATACCTAGGCTAAATTTATCGCTCAAGGTTTTGTCTTGTTGCAATTGCTTTTCCGAGTTGTCAAAAATTGTAACATTGGCTCCTAAAGCTGCCAGAATAGGCCCCTGTTGTCCACCTCCTGAGGCCAGTCCCAAAATTTTTAAATCCTTCAGATCGGGAAACCAATTGTGGGGAACCGGCTTTGTAGGCGTCAACACGATATTCCAGTTGCCATTTTTGGCAGCCACCAATGCTTGTTCAGATACGGGAATGGTCCAGCGGTCTTTTTTATCAACGTAATGGTCCCAGGCCGCTTTGTTATAGTTTACTACATCCATTTGTTATGCTAATGGGTTTAGAAAGTTTGAAAAAGTTGCTCCGAGGTGGGGAGTTAATCCTTTAAAGATAGGTAAAGTTATTTTATAGTTTTGGCAGTATAATGTCTGGTTTGTATGGAATTTATGAATCATAATTTTTTACATCCGAAAAACCCCATTTATCTGTAATTGGAATTACACATTAAAACGGAGTTTTGGATGAATAGTTGACATTTATCATTGTTGCTTTTTTAATAACTTCTTATCTTTAAAAGTTTAAAATTAAAATACCTTGGCATTAACTCTTTTAGAAACATAATTGATAAATTGAATGCTAAGTTCAACGAATATCTCTGCTACCCGGGTGATGATAAGGAAACTGTTTTATTAAAAAAAATTTGGTATATTTTCAATTTTTTTGGGTTGCCTGTATTGCTTTTAGCGGCCTATTTAATTGGAAATAATTATGGAGCAGCAGTATTCCTTTTGAATATAATCTTCATAATTTGTCTATTCGTACCACTTTTAATCTTCCATTTTTACAAAAAACATATAGAAAATTATAGCTTCTTTAGTCAAATAATAATAGTCGTTCTTACTTCTTTAAAAGTTTATTTTATGGGAGGAATGTTGTTCACAGGAACTCTAGTGTATGTGGGGTTTTTAGGTCCGATGTTCGCGCTAATTTTCCCAAATAAGAAAAGAGCAACTTTGATTTTCTTAATTTATATCATTGGTATGTTGTTGGCGACTTTATCAAATCCACATACTTTTGAGGATCTTCTTTTTACAGGACATATTTTAGGTTTTCTAATTGGTGCTTCATTTATATTTTTAACCCTTTTGTATTTTGTCAGAGAACTTGAAAAGGCCAAAAAAACAGAAATAATCAGGGTTAGGGAATTAGATGATTTAAAAACAAAATTCTTTAAGCATATCTCACACGAATTTAGAACCCCTTTAAGTATAATCTCCGGGATGATGGATCAAATACTGAAGGATCCTGAAAATTGGCTTTATAAAGGTCATGAAACTATCAGTAGAAATACTAATAATCTTATAAAACTTTCCAATAGGTTGCTCAAGGTATCTAAGTTAGAAGCCAAAGCCATGTCCTTGAACTTAGTTCAAGAGGACATTGTTGTATACCTTCAATATCTTACCTGTTCTTTTCAATCCTTGGCTAAAGCAAAAAATATTTTTCTAAAATTTAAATCTAGTCCCGATGAGATTATAATGGATTTCGATCCTGATAAGATAAAGGGTATTATATCGAACCTTTTGTTCAGCGCAATTAAAGGTACTCCAAGGAATGGTGTAATTAAAATATCAATTACTAGTAAAGAGATTGCGAATGAAAAGTGTTTGGAATTAAAAATACAAGATAACAGTTCGGGGATTCCGCTGGATCAACAAAAAAATATTGTCGACAAATTGTATCAAGTAGACAATGACTTAGAGGACCTGCGGGAAGGTGCTGGGTTGGGACTTGCAGTGGTCAATGAGTTTGTGGATGCTATGGCGGGGAAAATCAATGTGGAGGGGGAAGTAGGTATGGGGACGACTTTTATTGTTCAGCTTCCAATTACCCTTGAGCGTGATAAAATGCATTTTAATGTTGGATATTTAAATAGGAAACACCCAATGCAATTACCTATAGCGAATAGTGTTAAGGGTGATAAAATGAGGACTGTGAATAGTGAATTGCTCAATCTACTGATTATTCAAGATAGCTTGGATTTAGGAAATTATTTAGAGAATTTGCTTTCAAATGATTATCATGTTATTATGGCCAATAGTGGTATTGAAGGTTATAAAAAAGCGCTCAAGGTGATTCCTGATTTAATCATAAGCGATGTGATGCAAGATTTAGATGGATTTAATTTGTGCCATCTATTAAAAGATGATATTAGAACCAGTCACATCCCAATAATATTATTAACAGCGTTGGCCGACCAAAGGTCTAAATTGGAAGGACTAGATGCGGGAGCAGATGTTTACCTAACTAAACCATTTAATAATGAAGAGCTTTTTGTTAGGATTGAAAAACTAATTGCTCTTCGAAAATCTTTACAAAAACACTATAATACCATAGCAACAGAAAATTATTTGAGTGCCCCATTAAATAAGAGCAAATCCAGAGAACATGAGTTTATTAGGAAGGTAAGACACATCCTGGAAGAACATCTTGGAGATGAAAGTTTTGGTGTAAATCAATTGTGCAGTAATATGTCTATGAGCCGTTCCCAGTTATATCGAAAATTTTCTTCGCTCACAAATACAACTGTCCACCAATTTATAATGACCCTTAAACTAAAAAAAGCAAAAGAATTACTTATTTCTAGTGATATGAATGTCTCTGAGGTAGCTTTTAGAACTGGTTTTAAAAACCTTTCCCATTTTAGTAGAGTGTTTACAAAAAAATATGGGTTTAGTCCCAGCACACTTCACTGAGATATTTGGCCAAGCTTCTATTCTAATGGCACAAATAGGCAATAATTTGGTACTATAAGAAAATCTAGATTGCCGAATCTTGATTAATTTAATTCCTGACAATTTACAGAGCTCAATAGACCAGAAAATCTATGTTTAAGGAAAGAGGATAATGCTCTGTTGGATACCAAAATAACAGATTAAATAGTAATGTCATGAAAAAATTAACACCTTTTGCCTTAGTGCTTTTGGTACTAATGGCTTTTTTAAACTGTGAGACAGAACCTGTCAATTCAGATTTTGACAACGTGCAGACTGAGGATTCCTATAGAAAAATTGAGAAGAGTAAACTTCAAAATAGGGTCTTGGAGAGTGAAGCACTGTATGGAAATTTTATAGGAAATTCTTATGTTAGAAAATTGCAGATTTATACTCCACCAGGATATAAAAAAAATGGCACTAAAGAATATCCTGTTGTATATTTATTACATGGGTTCCCTTTTTCTGAAAAATCATTTATAGATGAAAGTGTTTGGGACGAATGGATTAATAATCCATACCTGTTTAGTAATGAATACCCAGATTTTCCAGAAGAAGGATTTAGGCTTTGGATAGATAGCCTAATTAGTAATGGTCTTATCGAGCCCATGATTATTGTTATGCCTAATGCAGCTACAGAACCCTACGGATTTAGTTTTTACACTAATTCCATACTGAATGGCAATTTTGAGGATTTTATTGTCGATGATCTTGTTAGTTATATGGACAAAAATTATAGTACTATAGCTAACCCAACCGGTCGTGCCGTAGTGGGACATTCCCAAGGCGGCTATGCTGCATTTAAATTTGGTATGCTACATCCCGATATTTTTGGAGTTGTTGGCAGCCATAGTGGTTTGTTGTTAGTAGATGCCTTGTTGGAATTTGCTGCTGTTATTGAACAAGAAAATCCAAATGGTTTTACGGGGCCAGATTCAAGTAAATTTTTAACTAGTGCCATGTATGCAATGAGTGCTGCTTGGTCGCCAAATCTTAATAACCCACCTTATTATGTAGATTTGCCTTTTGAGTTTGATGAATACGGATCTGTTCATCCAGTCATGGAAGTAATGGATCGTTGGCACCAACAGGATGTTTTTTCTATGTTGGATATATATTATGACAATTTCAATTCTTTAAACGGAATCTATTTTGATGTGGGGATCTATGATGAACTTGGCACTAATCTAACACATCCCTATATCGTAGAAAAGTTAAATTTCTATAACATTGATTATACTTTCGAAACCTACGAAGGAGGACATCATACAAATATGTTTGAACGTTTAGCTATTGCTTTGGAATTTTGTTCAAATAAGTTCTGATAATTTAAAATACTAAATCAGTAAAAGAAACCTGCAGATTTCTGTAGGTTTTTTAATTTCAATACAGTCATAGAGTCATTGCAACAAAAGTTGTATATCATTAATAATAGCATAACATTGTTCAATGATTAATTGACTAATTTTTTAATTAAATAACTTTTGGTTGCTTGGGCAGTTTGTTGGGCTGTACCAAATTGCTTTTAACTTCTGTTATTTTACATTAAGTAATTGAGTGTGTTAGTTGGTACTGGAAATGGAGTACTAGGCACTTTTGTCTTCACATTATTTAATTGGTCTGTCTTTCGTTTAATAAGATGCCTAAAAGTTTGTTGTAAAGGGGGCATTCAAAGATTACCAAACTTGCATTTACAATGTGCTTGGGTACACTGGTTTGGGATTTTAAAAAACCTTTTTCCATTAATTCTTGGCCTTTTAGGGGTAATTGTTCCAAGTGCAATGGTGTTATCATTGCATACTAATAGGTAGCGATACTTAAAAACCGACGAACCAAACCCTATGAATTGTATCAAGCAAATATTTGGCGTAGCACCCTATGAAGAATTGGAGAATACATATTCGCCTTCTAAACTTGCATTGAAACTGGCCGTTGATAAAAAGACGGATTATACACCCTATAATTTTGAAAATAGAAATCAGGATTCCTCAAAGAAGATTTTGATAGTTGGAACAGAAACCGAATTGCTCAAAATGGCAAACGGAACATTGTTTCAAACGGGCAACCATCCTTTTGAGTTATTTATACCCATGTTACACTGGGAGGCAGCTGGCTTTGCCATCGATATTGCAACACCCACTGGTGATGCTATGGCGTTGGAACATTGGGCCATGCCTACAGAAGATGAGGCGGTGATGGCGCTTTATGGTACATACAAATCGAAGCTTGAAAAGCCATTAAATCTTTGGGAATTGGTTGGTCAGTTGAATGACCGTAGTCCTTACTGCGCTGTTTATTTTCCGGGAGGCCATGGTGTTATTGCAGATCTGCCATTCAGTGGGGCTGTTGAAAAGCTCATTAATTGGACGGCCAAACACAACAAACACTTCATTACCATTTGTCACGGGCCCTCGGCTTTGTTATCAACCGGGGATAGCTCTCCCTACAGTGGCTATACTATTGCTGCTTGTCCGGATGGTATGGACAAACTGCTGCCGGCTACGGGGTATTTGCCAGGAGGCATGCCTTGGTTCTATGGGGAGAAATTAAACAGTCTAGGCATTAAGATTGTCAACAAGACTATGAATGGCAAAGTAATTGTTGATAGAAAATTGATTTCAGGAGATGGACCTAAAGCGGCCAATGAGCTGGGCATTGTGAGCTCCAAAGCGTTACTGAACGAAGCATAATTTAAAATTCATTACACATAACTATAAAACCAAAAGCAAATATCATGGAAACCTATTTTATCATCAGTTACGATATCGTAGATTTTGAAACCTTTCAAAAATATCCACCCGCAGTATTGGAAATTTTGCAACAATACGGAGGTGAGTTGTTGGTGTCCGATACCGAAGCACTAGCCATAGAGGGTGAAAAGAAAATGATGCATGCCATTATTAAGTTCCCTTCACAAGAGATGGCCATGGAATGTTTCAACAGTGAGGAATACCAAGCGGTTCGTCCATTTAGAATCAATTCTACCAAAGACAATACCGTAATTATGGCAAAGGCATTCAATCCAAACGCCTAATTTTTTTTGAAAAAATGTTATCAAAAGGCCCATTCAATTAGTGTTTGGGCCAATTTTAAATTTGGGTATCAGGAGTCTTTTTGTACGTTGCTAGGTAGAAAACCGTAATGCTTTTTAAATGCTTTTGAAAAATGGCTGAGGTTGTTATAGCCCAATAGAAAAGCAACTTCCGAAACGGAGTAGTTTTGATGCAGTCGATCCAAACCAACCGCCAATTTGTTCTGCAGGTGATATTGGTAAGGACTAAGCCCATAGACCTGTTTAAAATAACGCTTGAATTTGGACAGGCTCATCCCAGACTGTTGCGCAAGTTCATCCAAACTAATTGGTTGCAAGGGGTTTTCATCCATTAAAGTGCGCACCTGTAATAAACTTTCCAAATCATTATGGTGAATATTGGAATGTTGGGAGCTGTTCAACTGCCGGTTCTCGAATTTCGTAAATAAGGTATTGAGAAGCTGTAGAGACCCGGAAAACAGCAACAAGCGATTGGAACTGAGCAAGTCCATTTCTTTTACCAAATATTTAAACTGGTAATCCAAATTTTCGGCCATGTATATAGGGTCGTCACTCACAAATAAACGTTTCAAATTTGGATTGCTGTCCTCGAAGGCATTGGCCAGCAGCCAATCTCTAGTAAATCCTATCTGAAATATCTTTACCTCTTCATTGGCAGGAATGTGGTATAGGCTAATGGAGGCCGACGAACTTAGCATTATACTGATACTGTCGAAATTAAATTCGAACTTTTTTTCATCTATCTGTTGGCTGATGGGGGCTTTGGTAAGATAAAAGCTAACAATAAAAAGGTCGTTGGTTGTGCCGGCAGTTTGTGTAATGTCAAAAGGATCCTTTAGCGTAAAATTCATCTGTTGTGCCCAAAACCCTTTTTGGAATTCCATATACTGCAAATGCCCTTGCCCAATGCTTGGATCGAAGACAAATGTTTCCTGATCAATGCTGCCTAGATGTTGGTGTTCCAAAAACTGATACCATTCAGTTGGTACCATAAGTGGGTATGAAATTGTACTAGGTGCTTTTGTCTTCATGTTAAATAAATGGCTGGTCTTGGTTCAACAAGATGCAATGGTTCGTTGTAGGGGAATTTGGTCCAAAGATAATTAAAGAAAACCGACTTACGTCTTTGCTAATGATGTTCCAAGTGGGAAGGAGGCAAGCTTAGTGGTGCTGAGTAGGTGTCTTATTCTTTACAAAACACTGATAATCTGGAGCCTTTCCAGAAAGTCCATATGCATAAATGGAAGCATATATTTCCTATTCACCTAGTTTAAAATTTGCAGGTTTGTCGAGAATCAATGCAAGACTTTTGTCCTAGCTTATAGGAGCTGGCCAAAAATTCGGAACGTCCATGTTTTGAACTCATTTTCAGAAATCTATAAATTTAGATTTGTTGCGTTAAGGTATTGAATAGACCCGAACAGTGCTGGTTTAATTGCTAACGGTTTTACACATGGCTTGCGGCAGATCCGTACTGCGTAATTTTCTGCTGAAAACTACGCCGAGCAAAATGTTTATCCCTTGGATTAAGGATGTCCACCTGCCACAGGCCATATGCAATGTTGATAACCGTTTACTCTATATCTATTTTAACATAATTTATCTTTCCAGTGAAACGATTTTCATTTACATTAACGCTATAATTATCACTCACATTGGTTCCTTCATCAAAGCCAACATCGGCACCTTCATCCAAAGAGAACATGTTACCGTTCGTATTCTTTATGCGACCTTCCGCTACTTTACCACCATCTACATAAATAGTCATTAAACCACCTTTACCAATACCACCACCATCATAGGCAAAATCATACTTGATGGTATGTTTTCCAGGTTGGAGTGCTTTCGAGCTCACAACATGATATTGCTCTTTTCCTACCCAGTTATATGTAAAGGCAGGTTTTCCATCCATCATATATAAACTATAGCCACCAAATCGTCCTGCCATGGCAAAAATGACTCCGTTAGCGCCTTTTTTTACTTCTACCTCTGTAGTATAGGTGCTGCTGGTATTTTTTACATTTATAAATGCGTTTTCCATCATACGGTACATACCATCGTAAACGGTAAGTGATTTTCGAGATCCCATTAAATCTGGCCTTCCAGCTCTTTTGGCATCAAGTCTTTCTGTACTTCTGTCATCAATTGGTAACACACTGTATTTTGTAGCTTCAGTTAAAAATACCTCCTGTAATTCTTTTACTTTTTCAGGCATTTCTTTGGAAAGATCATTACTTTCACTAAAGTCCTCCTCTACATTATAAAGTTCCCAAGTGTCGTTTTCAAGTGTTGCTCTTGGTTCATTTGCCCAAGGTTCAATATGTATCGTTGCGGCAACCCAACCATCTTTATAAATGGCACGATTTCCTACCATTTCGAAATACTGAGTGGTGTGAAACTCTGGTGTTTTAGGGTCTGTAAATGTTTTCAGCATACTAACACCTTCAATTGGTTTTTGTTTAACCCCATTTACACTAGTGGGTTCTGGCACATTGGCCGCTTCTAATATAGTTGGTACAATGTCTATGACATGACTAAACTGGTCACGAACCACATCAACTTGGTTCAACTTACCAGGCCAAACAACGATCATTCCGTTACGCGTACCTCCAAAGTTACTAGCAACCCTTTTGGTCCATTGAAATGGTGTATTACCGGCAACTGCCCAACCCGCTGCGAAATGGCTAAATGCCTGTCTGGTTCCTAATTTTTCAAGATTTGAAGCAACAAAATCCAAAGATTCTTCCACACCATTGAAATACGTATTCTCATTTAGAAGTCCATTAGCAACACCTTCAGGACTTGCTCCATTATCTCCTAGCATATATATGAAGAGCGTGTTTTCAGCAATTCCCTGTTCTTTAATGGCGTCGTAAAGTCTTCCTACTTGGTCATCTGTGTGTTCAGCAAAAGCCGCAAAGATTTCCATTTGTCTGGAGAATATTTTCTTCTCTACATCACTTAAGGTGTTCCATGGTTTGATGTATTCTGGCATCGGAGCTAGTTTTGTGCCTTTAGGTACAACGCCCATTTCTATTTGACGAGCGAGGGTTTTTTCACGATACGCATCCCATCCTTCATCGAATTGTCCTTTGTATTTGTCAATGTATGAAGCTGGCGGATGGTGAGGTGCATGTGTAGCTCCGGGAGCATAGTACATGAAAAATGGTTTATCAGGCGTTAATGATTTTTGAGCTCTCATCCAGCCAATGGCCTGATCCGTCATATCTTCGGTAAAATGGTAGTCCGGGTCTTCCGAATCGACTTCTATCTTAGTAGTACCGTCATAAACGGCTGGATAAAATTGATTGGTTTCCCCTCCCATAAAGCCCCAAAATTTTTCAAAGCCTTTGTATACAGGCCAACGGGTAAAAGGACCAGAAGTACTAACTTCCCAAGAAGCTGTTTCATGATTTTTACCAAACTGGGCAGTGTTATAGCCATTTAGCATCAGGATTTCTGCAACTGTTGCGCAACTTTGAGGAATGATACCTGTATTTCCTGGAAAGGATGTGGCTGTTTCCGTAATACTACCCATATTATTGCTGTGGTGATTGCGGCCGCTTAACAGGGCAGCTCGCGTAGCTGAACATATGGCAGTTGTATGAAACCGATTGAATTGTATGCCTTCTTCAGCCAAGGTGTTAGCCGTTGGCATATTGATAAGGCCACCAAAAGCACTGCTATGACCAAAACCCATATCATCAATGAGTACGATTACTACATTTGGAGCACCTTCAGGGGCTTTTAAAGACCAAGGTTCGGGTGCCGTGGCATTTCTAGCATCTAGTACGGTGGATTTTTCATATTCGGGTGGTGTTAAAGGTAAGATGGTACGATCCAATGGCCCATTTGCTTTTACAGCTTCTTTATTAGTCGCTTTGTTGGAATCTGTTTGGCTTTGGCAAGAGGTGAATGCCAAAAAGCTGATCAGGATTAAGAAGATTTTTGATTTCATTATGTGGTGTTTTAATGGTTGCTAATACAGGACTAGGCATATTATGTTTAGGTCGATTTTTAGCTAGGTAGTTATTATGAATAAATATACGTATTTATCTGAATATCAGCTATGAAAATGCTTTCTTTTGTAAGTTTTACCGTATTGTAGCGTTTGTATGTAGTATTAAATGGTATTGTTTAAAAGGCTTAGTTCTCTTTCCGTTACATTATTGGCGACGCTTTTGTAGGGGTATTCTTTGATTTGTTTGGAGGGAAGGACTATTGATCTTGTATGTGTATGTAAATTAGGAAGAGATATTTTGTTAAAAAGGAGCGGTTTTTTGTCTATCCAAAAAAATGAATTACTTTTACCGACCAAACGGTCGGTTTATTTATGAGTGATTCAAAAGATTTAATAGTCAAAACTGCCTTTAACCTCTTTATCAGCAAAAGTTATAATGAGGTAACCATGCAGGATATTGTCAAGGCTACAGGCCTCTCGAAAGGGGGATTCTATCATTATTTCAGTAGTAAGGAAAAGGTCTTCGAAGAGGTAGTGAATGTCTTTATTCAACGCACAAAAGTTGAAGAATTGGCTGCCTTTTCAGAAGGAACGCTTAAAGAATTCTACAGCGCTTATATAGACGTATTGGAAAAGCGGATCATGAAATACAGGGAAGAGAGTGGAGCCTCTAAAGAGGTGTTAAAGGCCAACCATTATGCCTTGGTGTTTGATGCCATAAAGCTTTTGGACGGTTTTAAGGAACGGCAAACTCAAATTCATGAAGAAGAATTGGAGCTTTGGAAAACGGTTATTGCCAAGGCCAAGGCCAGCGGAGAAATAGCCACACCGCTCACCGACGAACAAATGGCCAAACTGTTCCTGTTTCAAAACTATGGCATTGGCGTCTATTATTTTTCGAGATCGCAGGCCGATGAAGCTTTAGAGCAGATGAAAGAACAATTTCAAGCTATTTATAAAAGTATCAGTAAGGATTAAATTTCTTTTGAACCAGAAGGATACCAACCGTTCGGTTTTATATCAATTCAATTTTTAAAAACTATACAATTTACACCCATATGGACGTTACCATCTATAAAACGAATGTGAACAATGAACATGTAGCGCAACAGGTCATTACACACTTACAGGCCATTATTCCTGATTTTATGATCAATTTTGACTTGGAAGACTGTGATAACATCTTGCGCTTGAGCGGTAACCGCATGGTTTCGGACCTTGTGATTCAATGTCTGACCTCCAACGGTTTTGAATGTTCCGAAATAGCCTAATCCTATCACCATTTTAAATAAAATGACTCATGGCAACATACCTGAGCCAGCAAGCTGCAGCTATGTTTAAATTGTAATACCTACGAAACAGAGAATGACATTCACCCCACAACACCTCAATCTACACCTTACCTTATGTTTGTTAGTGCTATTCACGCTAACTGTTACGGCCCAAGAAAGTACACAGGATTCTACCGTATATAAGCAATTCCATAAGTTTCCATTGTTAACCTTGGACCATTTCAACTACCCCAAAACAAGTTTTAATACCGATACCGATAGGGGCGAAATGGAAATAAACGAGCAACGCTTGACCATGCAAATCGCCTTTCCCTTAAAGGAAAAAAAGACCTATTTGTTCAACAGTATCAACTATACCTTATTCAATTATCATACAACGTTCGACCAAAGTGCCTTGGATATCCAAGAGAGCTATCATTCTATTCAATTGTCTATAGGGCTTATTAGTGTGCTGCCCAAACGTTGGAGGCTTGTGTTTAATGCCATGCCTACCATAGCTTCCGATTTTCATAGACGTTTGAATTCCGACGATTTTATCTTCCAGGTGTCGGCCATGGCTACCAAAAGGGCAAGCCAAAATTTTCAGTATGGTTTTGGATTGGCCTATACCAGCCGTTTTGGAAATTTAACCATCATTCCGCTTGTGAGTCTTACTTATAAAAAAGAGAAGTGGTTAACCTCGGTGATTTTGCCTGCCTATGCAAGTCAATACTATGTGTTCAATGACAAGTACCGATTGGGGTTTAAGGCTGCGGTGTATGGTAATTTGTACAATGTGCATTTTGATGACATAATCTCTGCTTTGGATTTAAACAGGCTGTCCTATTCCAGAATCACCTTGGGGCCAGAGTTTCAATTCAAGCTTATAGGCGATCTTTACGTGAATACAGGAGGGGGTATTGCCGTTAGGAATGTATTTCAGGTGCAAGATGACGACCTTAATACCGAACTGGATTTGGACGTAAAAAGCAGGGCATATTTGAATGTGGGTCTACGTATTTTGAAATAAGCAATTAGGCGAGAACAAGCAATTACTTGTAGCCATTGTTGAGTTTCTTTTTTTATTTTGGTTTTGAATATTCGATCAATTCCTCCACATAGTGAAAATCACCTTGATTTTGAGTGAGTTTTATGAAGTTTTTTACAGCAGGTGCATATAACCAAACTTCTGTTTCATTTGCGCTATATCCTCTAGAATTGGTAGTTTTCCCCGCGTATTGTATTGTGTAGGCCATAAATGTTCCCGCTTCTACTGTTTCTTCTTGGTATGATAGTACTTCGGCATTCTGACTTTGGTTTCCAGTAGTTCCATCTTGACTTGTCCAACTGTTTTCATATTTCCATTTTTTACCCACTTCGAGAGGCCAGTCGTATTTCGGTGTTTCGCTTACATCTGGTTTAACGATTTCGGTAACGGGAATAGTATCTTTTCCAATAGTCATACCTAGGGCTCCGTCAAAACTTATGATTTCTCTTGTATCTGTTCCATCTGAGCGAACTTCTCCTTCAGTAGTCACACCTTTATATTTCCATACCCATTTCTCACCAACCTGATAATCAGTTAACGTTGGTTGGTTGGTAGTGCTGGATTTAGTTGAGTCATTACAGGCACTAAGTAATACTAATGCAAATAATATTAGAATTGGATTTTTCATTTTTTGGTCTTTAGTACAATATGACGTGCTAGACATAAATTCGTTACAATTACTATGGGTTAGTAATAGGCATAGAAGAATATACGTCTTAAGTTAGTCTTGCGTTACTCTATTCTAAAGAATTGTATTCGTTTTCTATTTGCTCGATTAATTTTGTAATACTTTTTTTTAAAAGGACTGATTGCCTTGTATAATAATTAAGTTGTCTAGATGAAATATAAATATCAGCTAATATTCGTTTATCTGTAATTGTAATCGGAGAACCAAAATCACCATATTTTATTTCATATGCATATTTATTTCTTAACTCTGTAGAACGATCCAACACATCTTCACCAATAGCTATGATATTTTGGACCTCTAATTCATAGATATTTTGAATATTATTAAATAGCTCACGATTGCTTATTATGTTTGATTTCCCTTCAGATATCATTGAATTATAAGTTCCAATTTTTGGTCGAAATTTTCTGTCTGTAAAGAAAATATATTCTAATTCAGATACTCCTTCTACTTTGGGTAGCTTACCAATAATTTCCTCGAATATAAAGTCAATAGTTGTGTCTTGAGACATTAATTGAGCAATTCGCCATTTGTGGTCTTTAATTACTTGAGACAACAATAATGTATCTTGAATTAAATCACTCTTTATTTCTTTTAGATAGACTTTCTCTGCTTCTCGTGTTTTTTTTAATTCGTTCGAATTATTTATACTTAGGGCAATTAAAATTCCAATAACTACTAGTATAATTTCTCCAATAGCATAAAGAAGATATTTGATGACCTTATTATCCCGAATCATATTTTGTCTTATTCTTCTAAAGATTTTTGCCATTGGTTAATGTTTGAATTTAATGAATGCCAACGGTTTGGCTATACGCAGTGTCCTGAAGGGCATTGCGTATAGGTTTTGTTGGCAGCTGGCTTTTTATATTTCATTGTTATCATCTTTCTCAATTGCAAGTTCTTTCTGCTTAATTGCGACTTCTTCTACCCAATCTTTTTTGTTTATATCATTAATCGCCTTTTCATAATATGTCACAGCATCTTGAAAATGTTTTGTTCTTCTGCACATTTCGCCAATCAGATAATTAATTGTAGCAATTGTCGAAGAGTCTTCATATTCATTTTGCTCTAATGCCTGTATCAAATATTTTTTCGTTTTATTTTGGAAGTCAATTCTTAAGTCAATACTTGTCGAGTCCAATCTTAGAAGGTAACTTCCGATTAGGTAGCAATTAGAAATTTCGTCATTTGTTTCTTCCAAGAACTCCTTAAGTTCACCCGCTATCAAGCACTCTTTGGAATCGTCTATGAGCATATCATCATATTGAGATAAAAAGCCTTTAATTTCTTCCTGTCTTTCTTTAGAAAAAGTTGTGTCAAAATCCGAAACATATCCTGAATAATGACATTTAGGACAAGCATTGATTAACTCTTCGTAATGATTACCAATTGCTCCTTGCTTTTGAAAGTCATACAATGTCCCAAAAGTCGTCATACTCATCGTAACACAGAATTCAACCTTTTCTTTGTCAATTGGGCATTTCACTTCTTTAGTTGAACAAGTATGTCCATAAATTGAATTGGCCAATAATATTGTTCCAATAAATGTTAGTATTGTTTTCATATCTCGTTTTTTAAATTGCTGCCAACAAAGGGCTAAACACCATGGTTTTATACCCATGATATCAGCAAGGTTGGTTATTTTGCTTAAAAATAGGGGTTTTCTTTAAAATTAGTATGAAAAAACTGTCTTTTGTAGGCTGAGGTATATTTCAAGGTTTGCCGTGGTTGTTCTTGATGTTGTTTAAAATACTTAGTCTTTTAGTTCCGTGACATTATAGGTAACGCTTTTGTAGGTTAATATTCCATAGGTAAAATCGCCCTCGGGCTGGTGGTATATCATGCTTCCTTGGCTTGGCAGCAAATAGCCATTTAGCATTTTATAGTCTTTTTATTGAGTAGACCGAGGATGGCTGTTATGAGATTTCTGTCAGTTTTATACTAGGTTGCAACTTAGCAAAAGTTAGCTCTTTGTAAATCATCAAATCGGTTGGTTTGGCGTGTGTGATTCAAGCTACTGAGGTTCGTAAACCCACCAAAAACAGCTATTGCTTAAACCTATTGTTAGCGGTAGTTAACCTGTCATCAAGTACTTTTTGTTTCTCCAAATTACTTTTATATCCACTAATTTGTTGGTTGAGTAACACTTCATATCCTAAAACAATATTTTCAAAATGAGGGTCTTTACTAAAGTCGGCGTTAATCGATTCAAAATCCCTAAATCGAACATTTTCGAAAAAAAATGGGGTTACATATTCGTTGACATAGTCGGCTATTAAACCTTCAAGTTTCGTACTTGTTTTATAGGATTTATAGGTGCTTATGATATCTTTTCTAAGGTCGATATCCGTTATCATATCAAACTCCCCCGATGCTGTAATGTTCTCCATGGTTGTTGTTGAAGGATTGAAATCGGCCAATGTCATCATGCTTGCACTTAGCGATTTGATCCGTGTATCTGAGTAGGTTCCAGATAACAACATATTTTTTAGGGTGTCTATGTCCCTTTTATTAGAATTTGCAAAATCTATGGCAGAAACAAGACTTTCATAATTGGTTTTGTTTTCTTCATAAAAACTCTCAATGTAGCCCTTTGCTTCCAATTCTGTTTTAAAGGAATCATTCCAATTGTTCAGTTTAAAAGCTATAGTTATACCAATAATAACAATCAATAAATCGATAAGTTTTGATTTCCAATCAATTTTAAAATCAATCTTAAATTTTGCCATAGCGTTTTTTTAGATTAGAAACCCTATTTAAATTAGTTGTTCAGGTGTGTCTAGCGGTTTGTATATGGTTTCGGTAGGTGAATATCCAAAGCAATGTCTGTTATATGGTTGCATGTTACCATATTATTTTAAATAATTGATTCTCCTTTTACCAAATAGTACAGTAGAAATCCGTATATAATGTCAAGCCAAAAGTAATGCAGTATTCTGGCTATATATATGATTATTACTAAGGGGATTCCTATTAAGGCTATATAATTTCCTTTTTTTACTTCCTTTAAGCTATTGCTCCACAAAAGGTCTCCCATAGTAGTATTGGGAAACGAATGGGCAGCAATCGAAACACCCAGCCATACAAATAGAAAATCTGAGTTTGGAAATAATTCTAAACCCACATAAAATAATAGCAAAGAAATTAATGACATGATTGTAAAGGGGAGCACTGCAATTCCGAATGTTTTTGAATATTCTTCTGGGATTTCATGGACTACGGGGAGTTCTTCTCCGGTTATAGTAAAATAGTTAACCTGAAGTAATTCTATCTTTAAATAATTGCAAGTTATTTTATTGAAATACGCGTCTAAAATTACGCCTGGAAAAGTTAGTAATCTAATAAGTAAACCAATAATCATATGTTTTTATTTTAAATTTTTATCAATAAACCGGTATCCTAAATTTTCGGGAACACCAAGGTTTGTTCTACCTTTTATAAAGTCATTTTCATTGCCAAATTTATGTAGTTCGTAGTTGTTGTTCCCTTCCATAATTTTTATAATGTAGTAGTTAGTAACTGTTTTATTTGGTTTGAGGCTGTCAAAGTCAATTAGGTGGGGCAAGGTGTTTGCACAGGGGTGTTGTTTGGCTATTATAAAGTCCTTGTTGTTCCCGATAGCAAATACATCGTGCTGAACAATTATTTTCTCTGGTTCATATATTTTGTCATTCAAGCTATATACAATGTGCCAATCCCTTTGATCCCAACCAATCAAATAGAAGTCATCAGTTATTTTTCCTCCAGATTCATTTGCGCCGAAATAGCAACTTGTTAAAGTTATTAAAATTAGAAACAGAGATACTATTTTTCTCATTTTTTTAAATTGGTCTCCAAATGTTTGACTATTAGTAGTTCCTTTGTTTAGCGTTTAAATTTGAAATTACACATAAAACTGATACAAGCAAAATCCATACGTATGTTCAGAAATAGGTGATGAAAAGCAATTATTTATAGCCATTTTTGAGCACTATGTTATTTTTACTTCTTCACATAGACCTTGTATTCCCAGGGCTTTAGCACTAACTTAAAATCTTCATCCAAGTGAACCTCTTCATTCGTTGAGAAATCTATGTACTTGCCATGGTAGAGCTGTTCCTTAAAAGAGGCATTTTGTTCTTTATCGGAGAAGTTGAACAATGCAAAAACTTTATCCTTATCATTCTGTCTAACAAAACTTAATAGTTCACTCTCCGACGAATTTGGAACTTTTACCATTGTAGCTCCCAATGCTCCATGCCATAGAGCAGTGTTCTCTTTCAATAAAGCAAAAAGAGATTTGTATAAGTCGCTGATGTAGTGTTCTTTCCAAACGATAGGGTCTTTTTCAAAAAACTCCAATCTTTTTGTATTCCCTGCTTCTTGTCCGTTGTAAATTAATGGCATGCCTTCCCCAACGACTGATAAAACGATAGCGGCATCAAGACCTTCTCCAAATTGTTCCCACATGGTTCCTTCCCAGGCATTTTTATCGTGATTGCTCACAAATGTCATACGGTAAGAATTTTTAGGAAAGGCACTTTCATTCCAAGAATAATATATATACAACCCGTTTATGTTTGCCTGTCCTTTACAGATTTTATGTACTGTTTCGTTCCAACTCCAAGCGTAGGTCATATCAAAGGCCTCAGCATGTAAGTCTCGTGATTCCCATTCAGCGAGCATGAAAACAGGTTTAATGGCATCAAGCTCTGTACGAACATTGTTCCAAAAATCAACCGGAACAAAACCTGCCACATCACATCTGTATCCATCAATATTTGCTTCCTTAACCCAGTATTTCATTGCCTCCGTCATATATTCCCGAACACCGGGATTATTAAAATCCAAGTCGATGATATCGGACCAATCCCACCATGGCGTTGGCCTAAAATCCCCCTTGTAATCTTTGTCGTACCAATCAGGATGCTTTTCCACCAGAATATTGTCCCATGCGGTATGATTGGCCACCCAATCCAAAATTATATACATGCCCTGGTCATGAGCAGCTTCAACGAAATGTTTTAGGTCGTCCAAAGAGCCAAATTCGGGATTCACACTATAATAGTCTTTCACGGAATAAGGACTGCCCAATGTGCCCTTGCGGTTTTTTCGGCCAATTTCATGAATGGGCATAAGCCAAATGATATCTATGCCCAGTTCTTTTAAGCGTGGTAACTCTTTTTCGGCTGCTCTAAAAGTTCCCTCTTGAGAGAACTGACGAGTATTTAGTTGGTAAATGGCCGCATTTTTACTCCAATCTGGATGCGAGATTTTTACATATTGCTCTGGACTGTATTTATCCATCTCAGATGAAATATCCTTTTGATGGTCAGTATTATTCTGACATCCGAGAATGAATAAGGCTGCTACAAGCATTAAGTGATAGCTAGTTTTTAGCATTCGATTATTTTTTATGGTACGTCACATAGACCAAGCATCATGGTGTATATACCCATTATATCTACACGGTTTGTTATTTTCTTAAAGATAGGTATTTACCAGTATAATTAATATGAAAATACTGTCTTTTGTACGTTGAGGTGTATTGTATGCGTCCTGTGGTTGCCTTTGGTTGTGTCTAGAAAACCCAGTCCTGCATTTCTGTGACATTATAGGTGACGCTTTTATAGGTTAGTTCCCCATAGGTGAACTCGCCCTCGGACTTGTGGTATATCATGCTTCCTTGGCTTGGCAGCAAATAACCATTCAGCATTTTATAGTCCTTTACAGGGGTAGACCAAGGAAAGTTATGATAGGTGTTACCATTGGTTTCGTAGCGGTCATAACTGATGAAATTTACCAGTTCATGGTTTTTGTTGAAGTATAACTCTGCACTTATGGTGATGGTTCCGTTGGTGAAGGTTGCTTTGGCTATATGCAAAGGAAGCCTAATTATAGACTATAGGATACGGCTAAGTTTTAGTATTACTACTTATGAGAATTGTTTTGTGTTATTTTATTCGTCCTAATCATTAAATCAACCCTAACATTATTTTTTTCAAAAGATTTTAGGACCGAATAATTCTTATGTAGTATGTCTAATTCATAATCACTCAAATTGTACACATTCGAATAGAAAACATACATTTCATTTCCAGAAAAGCCCTTAAAATAGCGATTATCTCCATTTAAGTCAACATTGTCGATGGAAGTATTATTTGGAAAAAAAGACGCCGTTTGGTTAATATCAATTTTGGTTTCATCCATATAGTTAATGGCGCTTTTTCTAAGGTTCCAATAGGGTAAATGAGCCAAAGAAGAGTCCCATCCTTGTGCGAAGGAATCTGAATAAACAATAAAGTTGCCTAAAAATAGGTTCGTTAGTAAAACTGCGAAAATAATTTTTTTGTGTTTATATGCTTTGATGAGTATAAATGCTAAAAGGGATAAAGAAAGGTAGGAAACCAAATAGTATCTATGCCCCATGGTGTTTTTAATAGCTAAACTAGCGCCATAGATAATAAAAGTAGAGAAAATGGAAATGATCAATAAAGAACTATAATTCTTCCACTGTATTTGTTTTCTTTTTAGATAGAGCGTGAACATTATAAATAATAATAACCCAATCCTACCGAAATCAGAAAACTGAAATCCTAATACAAGGATATTTTTCCCCAAATTTTTTAAAAAATCTTTAAGGGAGGAAAATTCCAAGGCGCTTCCCCATATTTCCAACGGGTGAGATATCAACCATCCTTTTACAGTCAATCTCCAAATTAAATAGATGAAAGCTGGTAGTGCTGAAATTAAATAGGATAAAACAGTTTTTTTTGAGATGAAATTTCTAAGCTTTTGTTTCTTTACTATTGTAAAAATTAATAAGTCAACAATAAATAATCCGGCACAAAGCATCATCCCTCTAAAGGTAACTATTCCCAAAAATGATAAACCGATTATTTTAAAAAGGACATTGTCCCTTAATATGGAATTTAAAGCTAGAAAAAAGAAGAACGTTTGAATAACTTCAGGGTTTACCAATACCAGTTGAGATAATAAGGTTGGATCTGCAAGCAATAATAAAAAAGCAGCTATTTTGAATTGTTTTTCTTTGATGAAAAAATCAATAAAAAAATATATTTGACATAATAAACCTAAAATAAAGGGGTACATCATCCAATGAGAAGTCGCCAAGGACCTTCCAAATATTGTCCAGCCGCTAGCTAATAAAGTTCCTAAAAAAGGAGGGTGTCCATTATCGATTTCAAGTGGAATAGTAGCCCATTGGAATATACCGTTTTGATATAAATAAGTACCTATTTTAGAGCCACAAAGAACATTGTCCCAAAATAGGCCAATATTTTGACTAGATAATACGATAAGAAAACTGAGTACTGAAAAGATTAGTAATTCTTTAAATTTCATTGTCCTTGAATTGCTTACAACATAAGGCTAATTACTATTCTGTTTAGGCCCATTCTATAGTTGTTGATTTTTATTTTTGGGTAAAGTTACATATTTGCTTTTGTGGTTAAATTAAAAATACTGTTTTTTCTAAGGTGTTGTGGATTGCAAGGTTCGCTGTGGTTGTTTTTAGTCTTGTTTAAAGAGTTCAGTCCTGCATTTCTGTGACATTATAGGTAACGCTTTTATAGCTTAGTTTCCCATAGGTGAACTCTCCCTCGGGCTTATGGTATATCATACTTCCTTGGCTTGGCAGCAAATAGCCATTGATCATTTTATAGTCTTTTACAGGGGTAGACCACGGATAGTTATGATAGGTTTTACCATCTGTTTCGTAGCGGTCATAACTGATGAAATTTACCAGTTCATGGTTTTTGTTGAAGTATAATTTGGCACTTATAGAGATGGTCCCATTGGTGAAGGTTGCTTTGGCTACCGTATCGCTAATAGCTTCCCAACGTATTCCGGGGTCAATAAGCGTTGCAGGTGCAATCAAGCACATGTCGTTAAATAAGGTAACCGTTTCCCCTTGATTCATTTGCTCGCCTTTGGCATCCACCATAGTAATCCAGTTGAGCAACTTTACTTGAAAAGTAGCGGTTTCATTTTGGTACAAATGCAGGGCAGTGGCCGGTAAGCCCATCTTCGTAGCGGAAATGTAAAAATAGCGGGAGGGGTTTTCGTAAAAATTATACTGCACGGATTGCACTTTCATGCCCTCGTCATTTGGTTTGGAATGCAGCATGCCCACAAACTCGGCCCTAAAGTTCTTTACTTTTTCCTGCCCAACAGATTTGGTGTGTCGCAAATAGTCCTGCACAGGATTGGGGAGGTGTGCGATGTCTTTTTCAGTCAAGATATCGGTTGGAAAGCTATTGTTCTCTGAAAAATCATGTTGCACCTTGGAAGTAAATTGACCTTTTAGCAAAACCGACCCCAAACTCACAAAAGCCACCACTAAGATGATAGCATTGGGGATGCTGCCAAACTTGGCGTCTTTCCAAAAGTAGACAATCAATCCTTGGGAAATAATTATTGCGATGATTCCAAAAATCCAATGGTACTTGGTATTTGTGAAGTACAGGATACCGTAAATGAATAACAGAACTGCTGCCAGTAACCAAACAATGCCCGCAGTTTTTGAAATGGGCAACGTGAGCTCTTTTAATTCAGCCAATCCAAAAGCTTTGACAAATCCGAATAAATGGATAAGTGCGTGGAGTAGAATGAAGATGACAAAGGCAATTCTCATAAGGTATTTGTTTTGTTCTCTTTTGTAATTCTTTGGATAAACCGGGGAATTTGCAGAATGTCAAATCCAATAATATACAGCTCCGAAGTTGCTTCAAGAAGTTGATTGAGGTCTTCATACGGGACCTTTTCACGGTAAATAAGTGGCTTTTGGATGTGGTAGGAGCTGTATTCGTTTGTAATATCTGCCATCGACTTCCAGTTGCCAGTGGAAAGGGTTGAGGTTTCTGTCCATTGAATGATGTTGGGGACAAGTTCTGTAATGTCCAAAACCTTGGTGTTGGTTGGATAATACACCACAGAAACATGGTTATAAAGCTTTTTGAAATCGGGTTGGCTGCAATAAATCCGCCAAGAGTTGATGTCTGGGATGTTTGAAATCTCCTCAAGGTCATTTTCTGCCAAAGTGTCCACCGTGAGGGGTTCCAATGCTTTGGCATTTGCTTCCGCAGCACCCCAATAGCGTTTTTGTCGCGCATAGGAAAGGGCGCCTATTCTTTTCAAGATCATGTTGTTCATGCCATCTACTGTGGCATGTGCAGAGTTGGGATAGTAACTAAAGGCACCTTCATCAGCCACATAATATTTGTCGAAGCTCACCTTGATGAAGTTGGCAATGATGTCTTTTGCAGCTTTTCGGTCTTCATCAGAGGCATCTTTCCATAAACAGGCCAGGAGCATTTTAATCCCTTTGGCCTGGTTCAAATTCCACTCGTGCACCCATTCCAATTCATCATCCGCCGGCATGGGGACTTTCAGCCCTTCAAGGGTCGCCCTAAACAGTTTGTCACCGTATCGCAGGGGAAATTCCTCGTAGATATCCTCTCCATTGGTGTCCCGAAATTTCTTTACAATGGAATAGCTGTTGTTGATATCAAATTTCAATAATTCCTTGGTTTTTGTGTGTTTTGGGCCCCATAGGCCGGTTTCTGCATCCTGAAAATTGTACATCCATTGTAAAATGGTTTGTTTCCATTCGGGAGTAAAGTGGTACAAGTTGTTTCTTTCAATAACATTATCGGGCTCTATATTACTGAACATGTCCCGAGCAAAATGAAACGAGGTTTGGGGGAATTTGGATCCCAATCGGTTCATATAGGAAATGTCGTTGAGGTAAGCTTCCAGTTTTTGGGGCGTGTTGATGTTATCGAGAAAGGAGAGGGGATATTTCAGTTGTAACGGTTTGCTTGTGGAATCTTGCAAGGCTTCCAAATGCATTACCATATTTTCGGTGTTGGAAAAGTAGGTGCAAAACGGCGCGGAACTGTCCATAAAGGCCCCGGTTTCTGGATTTTGAAGGTTGAGATAAAAGTCAATTTCGTCCTGCTTGCTCTTAAAGTTGGGTATTTTTATAAGGTTCTCTTTATTGCTCAAGAAGGCATGGTATTTCGAAACACCTTTAAGGGCTTCCAAATAATGGCCTTTGCCAATCAAATAGCCAAAACCAACCATATGAAACTCAAATTCGCCCATATAATAGCCCTCTTCCTGTAAATGCTTATTCATTTTGAAGAGTTCCTTGACCTGCGACTTGACTCTTAACGACACAAAGGTGCCTGCAATGATGGTGATCAAGAGCAGGCTTAGCAGGCCCCATGATGCATATTTTTTCAGTTTCATTTTAAAGCTGCATATTTATAAGTGTTTAAGGTGTAAGTGGGGCTGTAAGTATTGTGGTGATTACTTATGTTAAAGGTAGTGAAGAAAACTAACTTTTTTTGAGAATCAGAGATTTTCTGAGAAGATGTAAAGGGACAGATTGTTTGGAGTCCATATCTCTTACTTTAAAAGATTATTAATGATAAAAGCCTCAATTCTAGTAACTATGCAAATGATAAATTCGATGGAGTTAAAAAGCAATTTCTGTCTTTTTACGATATTTTATTTTTTGTTGAGAGTTTGTTAAATGACCTTTAGTTTTTGCGAAAGTTGGTTTGCTATGAAATTTGACTGAGGTAAAAGAGCGATCTGGTGTTTCCGGTTTTAATTATGTTGGTACTCCTAGGGTGTAATATCAAAAAAAAAGCCACTTTCTGAAGAAAGCGGCTTTTATATTTAATTGTTGATTTTGTTATTGGTTTATAGATCAAAACGATCGGCATTCATAACTTTTACCCAGGCATTCACAAAGTCTTTTACAAACTTTTCTTTGCTATCATCCTGAGCATACACTTCGGCATAGGCTCTTAAAATGGAATTGGAACCAAATACCAAGTCGATTCTCGTTGCTGTCCATTTGGTCACTCCAGATTTGCGATCACATATGTCGTAAACATTATTGCCAATAGGCTTCCATGTGTAGGCCATATCGGTTAGGTTTACAAAGAAATCGTTGGTCAGAGCACCTACATTATCGGTGAATACCCCATGTTTGGTGCCTCCGTAGTTGGTTCCCATAACACGCATACCACCTAATAATACGGTCATTTCAGGTGCGGTTAGTCCCATCAGTTGGGCTCGGTCCAACAACATTTCTTCTGAACTGACCACATAGTCCTTTTTCTGCCAGTTTCTAAATCCGTCAGCTAAAGGTTCGAGTGGCTCAAAGGAATCCACATCGGTCATCTCCTGCGAGGCATCCCCGCGGCCTGGAGCAAACGGTATTGTGATGTCCATACCGGCATTTTTAATCGCTTTTTCAACCCCAACATTACCTGCCAATACAATGGTATCGGCAATGCTAATTCCAAATTCAGTCGCAATTGGTTCCAATATCGATAAAACCTTGGCCAATCTTTCAGGTTCGTTTCCTTGCCAATCCTTTTGAGGAGCTAAACGAATACGTGCTCCATTGGCACCACCTCTAAAATCAGACCCTCTATAGGTTCTTGCACTGTCCCAAGCGGTTGAAACCATTTCAGGAATGCTCAATCCCGAAGCGGCAATTTTAGCTTTTACAGCAGCTACATCATAATCGGTTTTTCCTTTTGGAACAGGATCCTGCCAAATTAAATCCTCGGAAGGGACGTCTGGTCCAAACCAACGATCTTTTGGTCCCATGTCACGGTGTGTCAACTTGAACCAAGCTCTGGCAAAAGCATCGGAAAAGCCTTCAAAATCGTCTTTAAATTTTAACGAAATTTCTCTGTAGATAGGATCCATTTTCATGGACATGTCGGCATCAGTCATCATTGGGTTATGTCTGGTGGTCATGTCTTCTACATCCACAGGCATATCTTCTTCTTTGATACTTACCGGTTCCCATTGCCAAGCACCGGCAGGACTTTTGCGCAGTTCCCATTCGTGGTTAAACAGCATTTCAAAGAAACCATTGTCCCATTTTGTAGGGTAGGTCGTCCAAGCGCCTTCCAATCCACTGGTTACAGAATCTTTTCCTACGCCAGTTCGTGTTGGGTTGGCCCATCCAAAACCTTGGGCTTCAACAGGAGCTGTTTCTGGATCTGGTCCCAAAATACTGGCATCTCCATTCCCGTGGGTTTTCCCAACGGTATGTCCACCTGCTGTAAGCGCTACGGTTTCCTCATCATTCATGGCCATACGCTTGAAGGTTTCACGTACTTGAGCTCCTGTTTTTATAGGGTCGGGCTTACCGTTAACACCTTCAGGGTTCACGTAGATCAATCCCATTTGTACAGCTGCCAATGGATTTTCCATGGTTTCTGGTTGACCAACATCACCATAACGTTCGTCACTAGGTGCCAGCCATTCCTTTTCTGCCCCCCAATAGGTGTCTTTCTCGGGGGCCCAAATATCTTCGCGACCAAATGCAAACCCATAGGTTTTTAATCCCATGCTTTCATAAGCGATGGTTCCTGCCAAAATGATTAGATCGGCCCAGCTTACTTTGTTGCCATATTTTTTCTTGATAGGCCAAAGCAAACGTCTCGCCTTATCCAAGCTTACATTGTCGGGCCAAGAATTAAGCGGTGCGAAACGCTGATTTCCGGTTCCTCCACCGCCTCTACCATCGGCTATTCTGTAAGATCCCGCGGCATGCCATGCCATACGGATCATCAAGCCTCCATAGTGCCCCCAGTCGGCAGGCCACCAATCTTGGGAATCGGTCATTAAATCGGTTACATCTTTCTTTAGAGCTTCTACATCGAGTGATTTTAAAGCTTCCTGATAATTAAAATCTTCTCCAAGTGGATTCACCTTTGTGTCATGCTGACTTAGAATGTCTAAGTTTAATGAGTTAGGCCACCATTCCATAACTGAATCTTTCACTCCGGTGTTGGCGCCGTGTACAAACGGGCATTTACCACCTGATGAATTTGAATTTTCTTTCATATTATTGAATTTAGAATGTTATAATTTTATGATATTTTGTAACATCCTTAAAGTTAATGAATTTACTTCGGAAATTTAGGCTTGATCATTTCATTTAATTATTTGGTAATAACAAAAATCTATCTCCCATTAAGTCATTCCATTATTTTGGGGAATACCAAATTGGACTGCTCCAAGCGCGTTCCTGAATGCTTGCAGGAAGGTCTTTTCGTGGGGCGATCCCTAATGTTTTGGCATCATAGGTGCTCCATCTGGGCGTTGGAATTTCCAATACCCGTACATAATAAAAAGCGTATTGCTGAGCATTAAAATCGGGGTCCGTCCAAACGGTTTTCAATTCCGTGGCCCCAATGTCGTTGGTATAGGAAGCATTTTTGATATCTACTGTATTGCCAACTGCTGCCACCTTACCATTGGCATCAACTTTTCGATCACCCGACATAGCAACATTGTAGATTTTTTCATGGGTTTTACCACTGGCGTCAACCCAACCTTTGATAATCTGAATTCGGTCTAGGTTAGCTCCATTGACTTCTTTTACTGCCTGTATGACAAAAGATGGCGCTTTTCCAGTTGAGGGCTCTAATTCGCTTCCCATTGGGATCCCGCTTCCATAGGCGGTTTGGAGCCAATTATTTTGGCCTAATAGGTCTTCAGCATAATTGTAGCCTCCAAAAAACCTCACTTTCATACGTGGCCCTGAAGTTCCAAAAGTCTCTTTTCTTTTCAGGGCTTCAAAAATGGAAGCTCTGGTATTCGATTCGGCCCAGACACCTGCCAATCCGCCTGAGCTAAATTCGCGTATTTGCTGGTTGCTGGCTTCCTTATTTCCTGGAATCCCTTCAAGGCGGTGTTCCGGATTGTTTTCCATACCAAACTTTCCTGTATAATTATCTTCTTCGACACTAGATGCCGAGTTATGGGTGTCGGAATCTCCAATAACACCATATTTGAAAGGATTTCCGGCGCCTTCACTGTCCAGTTTCAATCCATCTTTGTAGGCTTCTCTTAGGTAGCTCCCTTTTCTGTTTTTTGGACGCTCCGTAATGGCAGAAAGGGTGTAGTCCCATAGTTCGAAATTGGCAAATTCATCATTGGGGCTCAGGTCTGGGTGCGCTTCAGAGGTCCCCTTGATCTGCGTAATTTCGTATAATGGCTCATTTCTCATTCGGCTTTCACTGTAGGCCTTGGTAATGGCATTGTCTTCGGAATCTACCAGCTCAAACATCATACCGTCACTGGCATTGCCATTATGGGGTACGGCCAATAGGGTCGCGCCATTTTTTCTTGCATTTTCCATGTAGGTCCAAAGGTCTTCAGGTTTTGGGGAGTCGAATACAGAGTAGGGCAGGTTTGGGATGTTGGTGTTATTGCCAAAAAGGACCACCCTGTGCAGATTCCGGTTGTTTGGTGCAGAGGTCCATTCAAAGGCTGAAAATGTTGTGAACTTTCCCGGGTCATTGTGCTTGTCGCCAATAGTAATGATTTCTTTCCATAGGGACTTGGCTAATGTGGGATCGTTCAATTCGTCTTGGGGAACTCCCTTATTCATGCCATCCAGCACCTCTGCGAAAGCTGCGAAAGCTACCGATGCATCATCGGAGGTTACCTTTTCTGCGATTGGGAGTTTACTGAATGGGCTTTCTGGGTCTTCCATTTTTTTAAAGACCCCCATGTATTCGGCGTGATCGGAAACAGCGTACCAGTCCAAAGGTACTTTTATCTGTAAATCCCCACCGCCGCCACCGCCGGGAATGGCTTCGCCTTTAGCCCAACGATAGGCATCGTCCGGACTGGTTACAGACCCATTGGTGTATCCATCGAAGGACCAGCTTGTATGAACGTGGAGGTTACCAAAATAGGCGTCCTTGTTGGGATTTATTTTTATCTCCGAAACTTCCGAAGCCATGACTGTAGTTTCCTTAGGGGTGTCCATACTTTCCTTTTTCTCATTTTGCTTGCAGTTGTAAAGTGCTATAAAAAACAGCAGACCGAGAACTAATGACATTTTTTTCATAGTAATAGATTTAAAATTGTTAAGAGGAGGTCAAGGAAAATGAGATGGGTGAATGTGCCTGATAAAGTTAATGAAAAAACTGTAATTCTCTGTTTTTTAATTCTTTACGTTGTTTGTTCGG
Source organism: Mangrovimonas sp. TPBH4 (assembly GCF_001280505.1). Taxonomy (GTDB): domain Bacteria; phylum Bacteroidota; class Bacteroidia; order Flavobacteriales; family Flavobacteriaceae; genus Mangrovimonas_A. Next base: position 218,497 of record NZ_LBIO01000049.1, on the reverse strand, counting down.
TGTGCGGTGCAGTAGCTATGCCAATTGGGCCCTGCTTGGGCGTATAATACAACTCGGGACCCAAGTTTATTAGACTTGTTCTAACTGGGGAATGAAGTAACTATGGAAGGTTTACAAAAGTATGTTTGAGAGCTGTATCGAAGATGTTATGTGGATTTTGTTAATGGCAATTGCTTAGGGTTCCACAATATTGGTTTTAATATTTGGATTTATTTCGGTTAAATCCTTTACAAAATTCATTTGGTCTTTTGGTGAAATAATGACTTCCTCAAACTGACCATATTTTATTTCTATGCGATCAAAAGAGGGGGCAGGTGAGGATAGTTTACTAGTAGTCTTGGAGATTTCCTTGATGTTTCTGATATCAATTGGTTGATATGAAAACATTCCGAATTTTATATCGAGTTGTTTATTGCGAATAATATATTTCGTTTTAAGAAAAGGGTGAACAATAAAGGCAAAGACCAGGGATAACAATCCGACGACGACAAGGGTTTTTCCATTTATTGGATTCTCAATCAGGTTGGGAATCAATGGTCCATAGAAGATCAAGAAAATGAACAACAGTAATCCATAGGATACCTTTGAAGGGTATTTTTTAGTCATTGGCTTTAATGGTTTCGTACTATATGTCTATAGGTTAAATATGATGAAATTTAATCCCATGATACTAATATAGTAAAAAGGAAAGTTTTTTCCTACTGAAAAATTTCAGTGCAAATAGATGGTTATTGGTTTTTAATTCGCCAAGGCGGGTTCAGTCTGTTTTCTCCAGCATAAAATAATATGAGTTGGTTGCCGTCTACATCTTTTAATTTGGCTTCCCTCCAAAGCCAAGTTTGATCTGTTGGTTCTTGGTCAAATGTAATTCCTTTATGTTTCAAAGCTTTTACTCGTTTGTCCAGATCCTTGCATTCAAAATATACATAAATACCTTCTCCTTTTGGGAGTGAATCGGTTTGGTGAATTGAGAAGGTTGAATTTCCGTTGGGACATTCAAATCTGGCATAATGTGGTAAGGATTTTACGATCAGTTTCAAGCCTAATTTTTCATAAAATGGAATTGATTGGCTTATATCTAATGAAGGAACAGTAATTTGGTTTAAATCCATCGTCTTAATGCTTTTAAAGAAATTAAACAAACTCAGACAGGAATACAGTTTGGTAATGATGTTGAGTTCGCAGAATTGATAAACAAACAAAACTAAGTAGTGTCCAGTATTTTGTATTTATTTATATGTTTCATTTTGCATGTTTTTCAAATCTAACTTGGTAACACATAGATTAGCAATAGTTGTAACAAACACCATGACCTTTATTTCCAAAAGATTGGTTCTCTCAAATTTAAAAATTATTCCTACAAGAGGTGTGGTTTCATGTTGGATTTCACGGATTTGTCAAAATTGGAGGGTTAAGCAATTGAAAATTAGAGGTGTGAAATTCGATTGAAATACAAAAAATGTTGCCGATTGCAACACGATAGGTGTAAATTATGAGAGAATCTGACAGAAAAACTCTTAAATTTTCTTAAATGAAAAAGCGCATTTTTTCAAAAAAATTAATCAGAGCTTGAACGGATTGACAAAGTTGAGGCAAGAACCGATTTTTTGTGCAGGAATGGTATTTTTTAGGGGGTAAAATTGCATTCTTGTGAATTATTCAAAAACTGCTTTTTATCATATTTTAAGCTTCCCTATGTCCCGAAATTTGCCTCATAACAAACCAGTTAAGGCAAAAACAACATAAATAGATATAATATGAACGTAGCAGAGTTAAAAAAAGAAGACCAAGGAACTAAACAATTCCAAAATGGAGCTTGGACCAAGGCAATTAACGTACGTGATTTCGTAATTAAAAATCTTACACCTTATTATGGTACCAGCGAATTTTTGGTGGGACCAAGCGAGCGCACCCAAAAACTTTGGGAAGTTTGTAAGGAAGCTACTAAAATTGAAAGACAAAAAAATGGGTTGCACTCCGTAGATGTGGATACCATTTCTGGTATTGCAAACTTTGGAGCGGGATATATAGACAAAGACAATGAAGTAATCGTTGGATTGCAAACAGATGCCCTATTGAAACGTGCCATGAAGCCTTTTGGTGGCTATAAAGTGGTGCAAAAAGCCTTGGAAGAGCATGGCTTAAAACCTGCAAATCAAATTGACGAATTGTTTTCTAAGTATGTAAAAACCCATAACGATGGTGTTTTTGATGCCTATAACGATGAAATTAGAAAATACAGATCTTTAGGGCTTTTAACAGGATTGCCAGACAACTATGCCCGCGGTCGAATTATCGGGGATTACCGTAGAGTGGCCTTATATGGAATTGATGCTTTAATTGCAGCTAAAAAAGAGGATTTGGCCAAGATTGGAGGGCCAATGACCGATGCGGTAATTCGTTTGAGAGAAGAAGTTTCTGAGCAAATCAAGGCTTTAAAGGATATGATCGCCATGGGGCAGGCCTATGGTTTGGATTTAAGTCGTCCTGCTGAAAATGCAAGGGAAGCGGTGCAATGGACGTATATGGCTTACTTGGCTGCTGTAAAAGAGCAGGATGGAGCTGCCATGTCTTTGGGGAACGTTTCTACTTTCTTGGATATTTATATTGAAAGAGATTTGAATGCAGGGCTTATTACTGAAACCGAAGCGCAGGAGTATATCGACCAGTTCGTAATGAAATTGCGTATGGTACGTCACTTAAGAATGTCGGCTTACGATGAAATCTTTGCGGGAGATCCAACTTGGGTAACTGAAGCCATTGGAGGAATGTTGCAGGACGGACGTACTAAAGTAACCAAAACAGCTTTCCGTTTCTTACATACCCTATACAACTTAGGCCCATCGCCAGAACCTAATATTACTGTGTTATGGTCGCCAGCATTGCCAGAGAACTTTAGAAAATTCTGTGCTAAGGTGGCTATCGATACCTCTTCAATTCAATTTGAAAATGACGACTTAATGCGTGATTTACGTGGGTCTGACGATTACGGTATCGCTTGTTGTGTGTCTTACCAGGAATTAGGAAAACAAATCCAATTCTTTGGTGCACGTACCAACTTGGCAAAAACTTTATTGTTGGCCTTAAATGGTGGTCGTTGTGAGGAAACCGGAACCTTAATGGTGGATGGCATCGAGCAAGATACAGATGAGTATTTGAACATTGATAAAGTCATGGCAAACTTTAAAGTAGCCATGAAAGAAGTAGCACGTGTGTACAATGATTCTATGAACATTATCCACTACATGCACGACAAATACTATTATGAAAAAGCGCAAATGGCCTTAATTGATACCAATCCAGATATCAATATCGCTTATGGTATTGCAGGGCTTTCAATTGTAGCAGATTCATTATCGGCTATTAAATATGCCAAAGTAAAACCAATTAGAAACGAAGAAGGTTTGACCGTTGATTTCGAAATTGAAGGGGAGTTCCCTAAATATGGAAACGACGATGATAGAGTGGATGTGTTTGCTCACGATGCGGTGCAAGATTTCAACGATGAATTGAAACAGTTGAAAGTGTACAAAAATGCAGAATCCACAATGTCTGTATTGACCATTACTTCTAATGTGGTGTACGGTAAGAAAACGGGAGCAACCCCCGATGGTAGAGCAAAAGGTGTAGCATTTGCACCAGGGGCCAACCCAATGCACGGACGTGATACCAATGGAGCCATTGCATCCTTGAATTCCGTAGCGAAAATAGATTATAAAGATTCACAGGACGGTGTGTCCAATACCTTCTCTATCGTTCCTAAATCTCTTGGAGCAACTGAAGAGGAGCGTATCAACAACTTGGCAGCAACCTTAACGGGATATTTTGCCAACGGAGCGCAGCACTTAAATGTGAATGTATTAGATAAAGATACGTTGCTAGACGCAATGGAGCATCCAGAAAATCACCCACAATTAACCATACGTGTTTCTGGATACGCGGTAAACTTTATTAGATTGACAAGAGAGCAACAGATGGAAGTCATTTCCCGTTCTTTCCACCAATCTATGTAACAATAACTCTGCTGGTTAAGTTCTGAGGTGTTCAAAAAATGGTACGAACATTCTAAAAGGTGTGATACATTTTTTGGATGCCTCTTTTTTTTTAATTCTTAAATCCTATCAATTATGAAAACTCCAGATGCTACCTTAAGCGTACATTCTATAGAGTCTTTTGGAACTCATGATGGACCAGGAATACGATTGGTAATATTCTTGCAGGGTTGTAAACTAAAATGCCAGTATTGCCACAATCCAGATACCATAGATACCCAAGGCGGTTCTGAATACCAGATTGAAGATTTAGTGCAACGGGCCATTCGTATGAAACCTTATTTTGGGGATCTGGGCGGTGTGACCGTTTCTGGTGGCGAACCACTGTTACAGGCCAAAGCTTTAATTCCGTTTTTTAAACGCTTAAAAGAAGAGGGGATCCATACCAATGTGGATACCAATGGGCGATTATTGAATCACCCTACCATGGAACTTCTGGATGATTATGCCGATTTGGTAATGCTCGATATCAAGCACATGACCGAAGAAGGCTTTCGAACCTTGGCGGGAGCAAAAAACAAGGAAACCACTTTTAACTTTGCGAAACACCGAGAGCAATCAGGCAAAGCTATGTGGTTGCGCTATGTATTGATTCCTGGAATTACCAATACTCCTGAATTACTTCACGCTTTGGGAGACTATTTTAAAGCGTATAAAACCATCGAGAAAATAGAACTGCAGCCTTACCATAAATTGGGAATCCACAAATGGGAAGCTTTAGGTTGGGTGTATGAGCTTAAAGATGCCAGAGAGAATACCCAAGAAGAGATTGACGCAGCTGTAGCTATTCTGAAGGACTACTTTAAAGAAGTTAAAGTGAACTAAACTAAAACGAACTGATTAACTAACCATTATTGAATATGTTTTATGAATTCACCTAAAGAAGGGATAAAAATCATAAATGAAATAGCCTTGAACAAAGAAGGCTATACGGTAAGCAAAACATTGATTCTGGCATTTTTGGCGGGAGCCTATGTGGCTTTTGGAGGACTATTGTCAATTATTGTTTCTGGAGGTTCTCCCGGAATAGCAGCTAGCAATCCTGGATTGGCGAGGTTCCTGTTTGGGGCGGCATTCCCAATTGGCCTCATTTTAGTGGTTATTGTAGGCGCCGAACTTTTTACGGGTAACAATGCCTATTTTATTCCGAATATTTTAACTAAACGCCAACGGGTTTATGCCATGTTGAAGAATTGGGGCTTGGTCTACATTGGTAATTTTGTTGGGGCACTTTTTTTAGCGTATGTTATTACCCATGTAACGCATTTGGTAAGCAACGGTCCATATATAGATATGGTTCATAAAATTGCAGAGGGTAAAACCAGCCACTCTTTTTTGGTCACCTTTATTAAAGGCATAGGGGCGAATTGGTTGGTGTGTCTGGCCATTTGGCAAGGGATTGCGGCCAAACATACCATAGGGAAAATCGTGGCCATCTGGATTCCTGTTATGGCCTTTGTCACTATGGGCTTTGAGCACAGTATTGCCAATATGTATTTCATTCCATTGGCTATTTTTGAAGGTGCCGATATTACTTGGAGCACTTTTTTTACGTCCAATTTAATTCCGGCCACCTTGGGTAATATTGTTGGCGGTGCTTTATTTGTAGGGACGCCTTACGGATATCTTTTCGGAAAAGCGGAAGATTGAAAAGTATAGAAATAGTGTTGTTGTAACTTTTGGAAAGCTCCTTGAATCTCAAGATTTAGGGAGCTTTTTTATTGGGACTTCTTCGGTTTCTTAAATTTTACGTAACAATCATATAACCTTTAAAAGTTTACTAATAGTAAATATTTAGATACTATTGCTGAGTAATATTTACTAATAGTAATTTTTGTTGTGAGGTTATCCAAAACAGATTTTCGGTTTTTATTAAATGGTTCCTTTGCTTCGTTCGGGGCCTATTTTTGTATGTATGCGTTTAGGAAGCCTTTTACAGTGGCTACTTTTGAGGGCCTTTCGTTGTGGGGTGTGGATTATAAAATTATTTTGATCATCGCTCAGGTGTTGGGGTATATGATTGCTAAGTTTTTGGGGATCAAATTAATCTCTGAACTCAAAACCGATAAGCGTATTTTATATCTGTTGGGGATGATCTTGTTTGCCGAAGCCTCTTTGCTTTGTTTTGGATTGGTAGCAGCGCCTTATAATTTCATTTTTATGTTTTTAAACGGCCTCTCCTTGGGGATGGTTTGGGGTGTTGTCTTTTCATATTTGGAAGGTCGAAAGTTGTCTGAACTGCTTGGCGTTATTCTGTGTTCCAGTTTTATTGTGTCCAGTGGGGCGGTGAAGTCTATTGGGTTGTTGGTGATGGATCATCTTCAAGTGTCTCAATTTTGGATGCCGGCCATAACCGGGGCAATTTTTGTGGTGCCGTTTAGCTTGTTTGCTGTGTTGTTGAATGGGTTGCCAAGTCCAATTCAGGAAGATAAAGAGTTGAGGTCGGAGCGCTTTATCATGACGTCCGATGACCGAAAAAGGGTATTCAGGACGTTTTTACTGCCTATCATTCTATTGGTGCTGTTTTATGTGTTTCTAACAGCTTTTAGGGATTTTAGAGACAATTTTTCAAGGGAAATTTGGGATGCCTTAGGGTTTGAAAACAATACTTCGGTGTATACCATCACTGAAATTCCCATTGCCATATTGGTATTGGTAATTATGGGAAGGATAGGTGTCATGAAACATAATTTTACGGCATTTGTGTCCTATCATTATGCATTGATTTTTGGGGCCATTTCCATTGGGCTTGCCACCTTTTTATTTCAAATGAACTTGCTTTCTCCTGTCTTTTGGATGGTGGCCGTTGGGTTTGGACTTTACATATGTTATGTGCCCTTTAACTGCATTTTCTTTGATAGGATGATTGCTACCTTTCGCATTAAGGGAAATGCGGGCTTTTTAATTTATATCGCTGATGCCTTTGGGTATTTGGGAAGTATGAGCGTTTTGCTGTATAAGAATTTTGGACAGAGCTCCATTTCTTGGCTCAGCTTTTTTATTAAAGGGACCTATTTCATAGCTGTTTTGGGAGGTGTCATTTCTATTGCTTCCCTGGTGTACTTCAGAAAAAAATATAAAAGAAACGAAAGTAGTTCTCAAGCAGAATTACAAGCTGTACTATAAATCATGAATACAAAATACGATGTAATTATTGTTGGCGGTGGTGTGTTGGGGACATTCCATGCTTACCATGCAAAACGAAAAGGATTGAAGGTTGCCATACTGGAAAAAGATCAATTTCCACAAGGGGCAACGGTTAGAAATTTTGGCCAGGTGGTGCCCTCTGGAATGAATACAAAATGGCAAAACTTTGGAAGGGAAAGTCTAGAGATTTACAAGGATATCCAATCGAAGTTTGATATTTCCATACGCCAAAACGGTTCGGTATATCTGGCATCAAATGATGAAGAGGTAGCTTTAATTGAAGAGCTGTCGGAAATTAATAAAGCCAATCAATACAGCTCAAAACTTTTGACAAAGGGGCAATGCTTGACCAATTACAGTGGACTTAGAAGCGATTATGTGCAAGCAGGATTGTTCTTTCCGGAAGAAGTTACCGTAGAGCCATTAACAATGATCAATAGACTTCATGCCTTTTTGAAATCTGAGGGCATGGACATTTTCTTTAAGTCGAAGGTTGTTACCTGTGAAGAAGTCAATGGGGAAGTTAAGTTGAGGACGTCTACAAATGAAATTTTTACTGCTTCCAAAGTGATTATTTGTAACGGGAGCGATTTTCAAACCTTATATCCTAAAATGTTTGCTGAAAGTGATTTGGTAGTATCTAAATTGCAAATGATGTCAACCAAGCCGCAAGCCAATTACACATTGAAAGGTTCGGTGTTAACAGGGCTTTCCATTAGGCGTTATGAAGGCTTTGAGGAATGTAAATCTTATAAAGAAATAAAGGCCAAAGAGGATAAAGATGCTTTAGAAAAGAAATGGGGCGTTCATGTTTTGTTCAAGCAGGCTATGGATGGATCGGTGATTATTGGGGATTCCCATGAATATGCCGATGCTGCCAATATGGATGATCTTGGGTTTGATTTGAACATGGATATAGACAACTTCATTATCCAGGAAGCAAAGAAAATTATAGACCTGCCAAATTATGAAATTCAGCACCGTTGGTTTGGGATGTACTCCCAATGCAAAACCTCAGATATCTATCAAAATACCATTGGAGAAAACATTCATGTTGTTACAGGTATTGGTGGTAAGGGAATGACAGGTAGTGCTGGGTTTTCAAAACATAATATTAATACAATTTTTAATTTTTAAATATGCAGAATATAGAATTGGTCATTTTTGATATGGCTGGAACTGTGGTAGATGAGGGTAATGTGGTGTACAAAACATTGCAGCAAGTTATCAACAATGAAGGGTTTGATGTGACTTTGGATTTTGTTTTAGAATTTGGAGCCGGGAAAGAGAAGCATCAAGCTATTAAAGATATTTTGGAAGAAATCGGGATAGAGGATTTTGAGGTGAAGTCTAATGGAATCTTTGAGAAATTCAAAGTGTTGTTGGCGGAAGCCTATAAAGCTTTAGAAGTGGCAAGTTATGATGGTGTGGAGGAATTAATCCAGGATTTAAAACATGCCAATGTAAAGGTGGTCTTGAATACAGGGTATGATAAGGCAACAGCTCAGTTGTTGTTGGGTAAAATGAAATGGGATTTGGGGGTGCATTACGATACCTTGGTTACGGCCGATGATGTGGAAAATGGTAGGCCAAACCCAGATATGATTTTTGAAGCCATGAAGCAAACCAATATCACTGAACCTTCAAAAGTATTGAAAGCTGGAGATTCCATTATCGATATTGAAGAGGGCAAAAATGCAGATTGTGGTTTAACGGTTGGAGTGACCACTGGAGCGCATACGGCAAAACAATTGGCATCGGCCAATCCTGATTTTGTGCTGGAATCTTTATCGGAACTAAGAGGAATTCTTCTAAAATAGTAATCGATGTTGGTTATTTGCTATTATACAAAAAAGTAAATAACCAACATTTTTGATGTTTCAGCTCCTCTGTTGATGGGTACGTGCGGAATTCTTCCGTCAAAAAATAAAGAATCCCCTTCTTTAAGCAACACTTCTTCTTCACCTATTATATAGGAACACTCTCCAGAGAGAATATATTTAAACTCAAAAGCATCTGTAGTTACTTTTTCCCGTTTTGAATTGGGAGCTACTTCCAGGAGAACGGTTTCAAAACCTAAAGAGGAAATCTGTTTACTGAAAATATGTTTATAGGTGAAGCCAACAGCCTCATCTTCTTTTTCAATAACCGTATTGTCTTCCTTTCTGGAAATTATAAAATTAGAATTGCTCGTTTGGGGGATGCCCTTGAAAAATTCGGCAACTTCCACGTTGAGAGCATTGATGATATTCAATAAAACGGGCAGGGAAGGGATGGTTCTTCCGTTTTCAATTCTGGAAATAAGTCCGTTGCTCACCTCTGCCAGTTGCGCTATGTCGCTAATATTCTGTTTGTTGGATTTCCTTACTTCTTTAATATGCTTCCCAATACCAACTAAATAATCTGTCATTTCGTTCTTTTTGGTTAAAAATACATTTTTATTTAATAGAATAGGGTTCTTATCTTTTTTACTATTTGTAAAATTTAGCCCTTAACAATTGTTTAACAAAATTAAGGTTTTATAAATGTTTTCTTCATTTTGAAAAGAGGTTAAGTTTACTTGGCAGTTTAATATTTGTAAACAAATAAATTCAAACTATCTAAAATGAACAAAACACAGCTAGTATTAATCTTTACGCTTTTTATGAGTGTATTAGGTTTTGCACAAACATCATTTAATGGTGTGGTGCAGGACGAAAATCAAATGCCATTGCCCGGAGCTACCGTGCAGGTTAAAGGAACTAATATAGGAAGTTCTACCAATTTTGATGGGGAATTTTCTATTGTATTGCCAGAGGGACACAAGGTGATGGTGATTTCCTATATGGGGTACAAAAAAATGGAGGTAAATGTTGAGGATACAACTGAAACCATTTTTGTGTTAGAGCCGGATGCGGCTATGTTGGATGAAGTTGTAGTAACAGCTTTAGGGATTGAAAGAGAGAAAAAATCTTTGGGATATGCCTCTCAGGAAGTAGATTCCGAAGAGCTCACCCAATCAAAAGAACCTAACTTTTTAAACAGCATGTCTGGTAAGGTTGCCGGTATGACCGTTACCAACGGGTCTTCTGGCATTGGTGGTTCTGCCAATATTACCATTAGAGGGAATGCCTCTTTAAATATGAATGCCAACTCGCCATTGTTCGTTATAGATGGTACACCAATTAGTAACCAAATAGTGGGATCTACGGGTTCTGGTACTCAGGATGTGGATTACGGTAATGGGGCTGCCGAGATCAACCCAGATAACATCGAATCTATCAATGTCTTAAAAGGACCTGCGGCAGCTGCTTTGTATGGATCTAGAGCAGCCAATGGGGCTATCATTATTACGACCAAAAAAGGAAAAAGAGGAAAGCTACAGGTAAATGTAAACAGTGCGGTAAGTATTGATAACATTTTTACGTTGCCAGATTTTCAAAATGAATATGGGCAAGGTAATAACATGATGTTTGAGTTTGTTGATGGAAGTGGTGGCGGAATCGCCGATGGTGTAGATGAAAGCTGGGGGCCAAGATTGGATTCTGGTTTAATGATAGCTCAGTTTGATTCTCCGAGAGAGGATGGGACTCGCGGAGGTGACTTGAATAGTTCTGCAGCTATCATTCCTACGGCATGGGTGTCCCAGCCTGACAATGTGAAGGATTTCTTCGAAACAGGATATACCTACACCAACAGCTTGTCTGTGTCAAAATCAGGTGAGATGGGAAGCGTACGTTTTTCTTATCAAAACTTCGATCAAACAGGGGTTGTGCCTAACACCGATTTAAAAAGACATACAGTGAACATGGCAGCCTCTATCAACTTGACAGATCAAGTTACATTGAATTCCAATGTAAACTATGTGAAAAGTGACAGTGGTAACCGTCCTTCTTTAAGTTATGGTACAGAAAACGTAATGTATTTATGGACATGGTACGGACGTCAGATCAATACTGCCAGTTTAAGAGATTATTGGATGGATGGATTGGAAGGAATCCAACAATTCAATTACAACTATAATTACCATGACAACCCATATTTCAATGTATACGAAAACACCAATGCTCAAGACAAGGACAGAGTATATGGTAACATCAATTTGAACTACCAAATCACCGATGAGTTGAGCTTAATGGTACGTACAGGTAGAGATTTTTACCGTGATCTTCGTATGAAGAAAAGAGCGTTCAGTACACAGCGTTTCCCATTGGGGTATTACAGAGAGGACAATGTGTTTTTTGAAGAAATCAACTCCGATTTCTTGTTGAGCTACAACAAAACTTTTAATGATAAATGGGATTTCAGCCTTTCTGCAGGTGGAAACCAAATGAAACAAAAGCAGGATTACCAACAAACTGTAGCCGATCAATTGATCAACCCTGGGGTGTATTCATTCAATAATGCAAGATCGCCTTTGGCCGTTACGGTTTCTGATTATGAGAAGCGAATCAACAGTTTGTATGGGTTTGCACGTTTTGCATACGATGACAAGTTGTTCTTGGATATTACTGGTAGAAATGACTGGTCAAGTACGCTACCAACAAGCAACAATTCTTATTTCTACCCGTCGGCTACTTTAAGTGCGATTCTTAGCGAAATGGTAACCATGCCTAAGTTTGTAACTTTTGCAAAAGTACGTGCCGCTTATGCTGAGGTTGGTAACGATACCAATCCATATAAATTGAGCAGTTACTTCAATAATGAATCTGCTTTTGGATCATATCCTGTGTTAACGGAATCTTCTGCACTTCCAAATGCCAACTTAAAGCCGGAGTTGACTTCCTCTTATGAATTTGGTGCCGATTTGCGTTTCTTCGGTGGTAGATTGAATCTTGATGCCACTTACTACAGCAGTACGACCAAAAACCAGATTATTGGAATTGATACCGATATCGCTAGTGGATATACAAGCAAGCTGATTAATGCTGGTGAGGTGAAAAATTATGGTATCGAGGCTATGTTGAACATCAAGCCAGTAGTGACGGATGATTTCACTTGGAATGCCATGTTCAATTTTGCGAAAAACAAAAGTGAGGTTACCGATTTGGGTGGTGTAAACTACACCTTGACCAGCAGAAACGGTGCTTATATCCAAGCGCGTGAAGGAGGTTCTGTAAGTGCTATTTATGGTATCGGATTCCAAAGAGTTGAAGATAAAAACAGCCCTTATTACGGAGAAATCATTTACGGTTCAGATGGATTGCCATTAAAAACGGGTGATTTGGAATACCAAGGGGATTATGCTCCAGACTTTACGTTGGGTATCCAAAACTCTTTCAAATACAAAAACTTCGATTTTGGATTCTTGTTTGACATTAGAGAAGGTGGTATTGTAGTGTCTAGAACAAAAACCATTGCAAGTACTGCAGGTCAGTTGAAAGAAACCTTGGTGGGTAGAGAAACTGGTATTGTAGGTGATGGTGTGGTAGAAGTGTCTCCTGGAGTATACGAGCCAAATACTGTTAACGTAAACGCGAGAACTTGGAACTACAGCTACTATGACCGTAGTAACGTAGAGGCTGCAAAATATGATGCGTCTTACACGAAGTTAAGAGAGGTAACTTTGGGCTACAGCTTGCCAAACTCTTTCACTGATAGAATCTTCGCAGAAAACGTACGCTTCTCATTAACTGGTCGCAATTTGGTGTTGTGGACAGATAACCCACACTTTGATCCAGAAACTGTTGCGGTTTCAGGAGGAACTTTACAGCCTGGTATTGAGAACATGTCTTTGCCAAGTACCAGAACATTCACATTCAACATAAATATCGATTTTTAAAAATTGTCACTCATGAAATTAAATTTATATAAAACCAAAAAACTAGTGCTGTTAGGAGGCGTGTTGGCTACAACACTGTCTTGCACAAAAGATTTTGAAGAAGTAAACACCAATCCAAATTATCCAGGATCGGCTTCACCGGAATACTTGATTCCTGGGATTATGCGCGAATTGGGGTATAACTGGGGAGGTAAGGCTTGGGAAGAAGGTTTTACAACCGTACAGTACGCCGCTCGTTTACAGTTTACGGATCAGGACCGCTACATCTGGAATGCAACTTCCAATCCTTACAACTTTGTATACGACAGTATGAGGGATGTGATGAACGTGATCAATGTGTCTCAGGATAATGAAAACATGCAAGGGTATTATGGTGTTGGTTTGGTGTTGAAATCCTTCATCTATTCCTATGCCACAGATGCTTATGGAGATGTACCTTACGCCAATGCCATCATGGGGCTTAGAGACAATAACATCACGCCTGATTTTTCTTATCAAAGTGAAATCTATGACGGCATGCTAAACGACTTGTTACTCGCCAATGAAGCTTTGGCCAACGCTACAAATATTTCCGGGGATATTATCTATGGTGGAAACGTTGGAATGTGGCGGAAGTTTGCCAACTCCTTGCGTTTACGTTTGTTAATGCGCATTAGTGATGTGGATCAAGCAAGAGCACAGCAGGAAATGCAGCAGATTGTTTCTAACCCTTCCCAATATCCTATTTTCGGAGGGAATGAAGACATGGCGGTTATCCAATGGAATACCGATAACCCACAGCCAAAATACACCACGCGTTCAGGAAGTTTTGATGAGGTGCGCTTAAGTGAAACTTTGGAAACTCGTTTAAAAGCATTTAACGATACCCGTTTAAAAGTGTTTGCTCAGCCAACCTCGGCTTCTGGTGCAGGGATTTACTCTGATAACTGGGATGATTATGTAGGGATGCCAAATGGATTGGACGACGAGGCAGCCTTGTCTTATAGCCCATCAGGAAACCCTGAAGAGTCTGGTTCTAACTATATTTCAAGAATGGGAATCCTATTGGCATGTAGAGCTTGTAATACAGAAATGGCTTCCGCAACTGCTGCTCAAACTATTTTGATGAGCTATTCTGAATTGGCTTTCATTTTAGCAGAAGCTAAAGAAAGAGGCTTGATTTCTGCGGGTGATACTGCACAAAACTACTACGAAAATGGAATTGTGGCATCTTTCGAATATTATACGGAGAGAGTGGCAGAGTGGACCGAAATTGCAAACGCGATGGCCAACACAGATCTTGACGCTTACCTAGGGCAGACTGGTGTTCTTTATACAGGATCTACAGAAGAGAAATTGGAGTTGATCGCTTTACAAAAGTGGTTTGGGTTGTTCTACACCGGTATTGAAGGTTGGTCGGACTGGAGACGTACAGCGATGCCAGAAGTAGTTCCTGGTCCTAGTGCTACCAATGGAGGTAAAGTTCCGGTGCGCTTTATGTATCCAAATGATGTGAAATCTACCAATAATGCCAATTATCAAAACGCAGTGAACCACATGGGAGGCGATGATATCAATGTGCGTCTTTGGTGGGATGTAGTAGATAATAATTAGGTTTTAAGAATAGCATGAAGTTTACTAAAATTTTAAGCATGACCATAGGGATTTGTTCCCTGTGGTCTTGTGTTTCAGAAAAGACACAGGAGTTTGTTCCTGTAAAGCATGTAGTGGTAATTGGTTTTGATGGCTTAAGCCCAGATGGGATTGAAAAAGCACAAACCCCAAATTTTGATAAAATTATAAGCGAAGGAGCGTCTTCAATGCAGGCAAGATCGGTGCTGCCTTCCAGTTCCAGTACCAATTGGGCATCTATGATAATGGCGGCCGGTCCGGAGCAACACGGTATAACATCCAACAATTGGGAAAAGAACAATTTTGTAATGCCTACGGTTGTTAAAAGTGAAGACTTCCTTTTTCCAACCATATTTCATGACATTGACAAGCAAATACCTAATGCCGAAATCGGTGCCATTTACGATTGGGGAGGTTTCGGGCGTTTGTTTGAAAAAGATGCCGTTGACTTTGACGTCAATCCTAAAGGTGAAGATGAGACCGCTAAGGCGGCAATACAATATATTTCAGAACAACAGCCCACATTTACTTTTGTTCATTTTGACCACGTAGACCATGCTGGGCATGAATATGGACATGGTGCCACAGAGTATTACAAATCTGTAGAGAAAGCAGATGCCTTGTTGGGAGAGGTTATGGAGGCTATCAAATCGTCTCCAATGGCAGACGATACAATAGTTATAATTAGTTCGGACCATGGTGGTTTGGGGAATGGCCATGGAGGAGAAACGCTGCAGGAAATGGAAATCCCATTTATCGTTTGGGGAAAATCTGTTAAAAAGGGTGTAACCCTTGAATACCCTGTGTACCAATATGACAATGCAGCTACGGTGGCCTTTGCTCTGGGCGTAAAATTGCCAATGGCTTGTATTGGGCGTCCTGTAAAAAATGCCTTTGTTGGTTTTGATGAGGTAGATGCCTATCCTATTGCAAAGCGATTTGTAGCACCAGTTATTTTCCCAAATTTCGACACTTATAAAAGAGCAGGGGGTATGTTCAAGGATGAAGCAGAAGTTGTCATCAATGGAAGCGGAGAAATGCGTTACACATTGGATGGCAGCATGCCAAATGCATCTTCAGAGCTTTACAAAGAACCTTTTAAAGTTACTGAAAATACCGTGGTGAAAAGTGCGGTTTTTAATGAAGGTGCCGTGGCCAGTACAGTAACCGAAGCATTTTTTAGAATCATTCCTGCCAATGCCAAGCCTACGGTTTCCTATGACATATTTTATATGAATGACTTGACGAGCATTCCATTCTTAGGGAATCAAAAAGCCAATGAAACTGGGCTTTGTTTTGAAATTACTTCGGATGAAATAGAGGCTAAAATCAAGGAAAACACCGTAGTAAGGTTCTCTACTCAAATGGTTGTTGAAAAGGAAGATGAATACAGTTTTTATACAAGATCTGATGACGGAAGTTATTTAAAGGTGAACAATGAAATGGTGGTTGATAATGATGGCGACCATGGTGTCAAAGAAAAAGGCGGAAAAATAACCCTGAAACCTGGAGTATATCCTTTAGAGGTGGTTTGGTTTAACGGCGGTGGCGGAAGTTGGTTGGATGTGTCCTATCAAACCAAAACCATGACCAAACAAATCATTCCTGCTACAATTTTAAAATAAACATGATTTTTAAAAAGAAATACAAGCTTTTATTGTGTGGTTTTTTGTCTAGTTTACTTCTTTTCTCCCAGGAAGGCTATCCTTCTTGGGAAGAAGGAGTAATGGAAATTCACCACATCAACACGGGGCGTGGTGATGCTTGCTTCGTCATAATGCCGGATGGTACAACTCTGCTGATCGATGCTGGGGATACATCCGAAACCCATCCAAGGACCTTGTCTGCAAGGAATGAAGTACTGAAACCTAACAATACCAAATCAGCTCCGGAATGGATTGTGGATTACATCCGTCAATTTGCTCCGAAAAGCAAATCCCAGCATTTGGATTATGCCCTAATTACTCATTATCACGATGACCATTTTGGGGAAGCCGATTCATTGAGAACACTGGCTCCTGGGGGCTATCAGCTTACGGGGATTATGGAAGTGGGAACCTTGATGTCCATAAAAACACTCATTGATCGAGGGAGTGAGTTTCCTATCAATCTAAGGGATAAAAAGGTGCAGTCGCAGGAGCGTTTCATCAATGATTCCTATAAAATGATGGCGACCTTAAAGGAATATTGGAAGTTTATAGACTTTCAGAATAAAACCAACGGATTGGTTCACGAAACCCTAAAAGCGGGAGAGAAGCATCAAATTCAATTGTTATATGCGCCTGAGAATTATCCTGAATTTCATGTCCGGAATGTGGCCGTAAATGGTCAAATCTGGACGGGAGAGAATAATTTTACTTTTGATTTATTCAAGGAAGGTGACTATCCAGGTGAAAATCCGTTAAGCACCTGTATTAAAATTACCTATGGAAAATTTGACTATTTCACAGGAGGCGATGTGAATGGAATTGATGAATTGGGCGGCACTAATTTCAATAGTTTGGAATCTAACATTGCGCCTGTGGTTGGAGCTGTAGATGTAGCTACCTTAAACCATCACGGGAATAGGGATTCGCAAAATGCCTATTATGTAAGAACGATTCGTCCAAGAGTTTGGGTACAGCAAAATTGGTCCTCAGATCATCCTGGGGATGGTGTACTACGAAGAATTCTATCGGAAAAAATATATCCTGGTAAAAGAGATGTGTTTTCTACCACTATGCTCCAGGCCAATAGAGATGTTATTGGAGGGAAGTTGGATCAATACAAAAGTCAAAACGGACATGTGGTAGTGCGAGTGGAAAAGGGTGGAGATGCTTATAAAGTTTTTGTGTTGAATGATGCTACCCAAACACGTGAGTTGCTAAAACAATTTGGACCATATGAATCAAGATAGTACTTCCCTGAACAAAAGAACCGAGGGGGATATCAACATGACTCCCGCTCGAGAATCTTGGTTGAAAACAGAAGTAGATGAAAGGACTGCCGAGTTGTTGGAAAAGGATGCGCGTTATTTTTTGCATCAGTCCATGTCTACGCCATGTTTAGACGTTTTAAAAGCCTGTGAAGGACCTTCATTTGAAAATATTTCAGGGAAAACCTATTTGGATTTTCACGGTAATAACGTGCATCAAATAGGATATGGAAATCCGCAGCTTGTTGAAAATTTGATCAAACAGCTGCAAACATTGTCATTTTCGCCTAGACGATTTACCAACGAGCCCGCCATCAATTTCGCTGAAAAGTTAGCTTTCTTGACACCTTCCAATTTAAACAGAGTGCTCTTAACCCCTAATGGAAGTTCTGCTGTTGGGATTGCCCTAAAGTTGGGACGCGCCATAACTAAAAAGTTTAAAGTGGTCTCGTTTTGGGATTCCTTTCATGGTGCTTCCTTGGATGCCATTAGTGTAGGGGGAGAATCCGTTTTTAGGGAATATATGGGGCCTTTAATGCCGGGCGTGGAACGTATTCCTCCACCGGTGACCTATCGGGGTATTTTTGAAAACAACGAAGACAAATGCTTGGAGTATTTGGAATATGTGTTTTCAAAAGAGAATGACATAGGAGTGTTTATTGCCGAGACCATCAGAAATACCGATGTGCAAATCCCATCAAAGCATTTTTGGCAAGAAGCCCGAAAACTTTGCGATACCTATGGCGTACTGCTGGTCTTGGATGAAATTCCAATTGCCTTAGGTAGAACAGGGAAGATGTTTGCCTTCGAGCATTTTGGCATTGAGCCAGATATTTTGTGCATTGGCAAAGGATTGGGTGGGGGCATTGTCCCTCAGGCGGCCATTATTACTAGAGACGATTACAATGTCTTTGGAGATATTTCCTTAGGCCATTATACTCATGAAAAAAGTCCTTTGGGCTCTGTAGCAGGTTTGACCACTATTGAGCTTTTACAAAATGGAGGCCTTTTGGAAAAAGTTCATCAAGACGAAACATATTTAGAAACTGCTCTGTCATCACTCAAAAAGAAACATGATATCATTGGTGATGTGAGAGGCTTGGGAATGCTTTGGGGAATTGAGTTGGTAAAAGATAGAATCACCAAAGAAAAAGCTGTTGAACAAGCTGAGCAAGTCATGTACGAATGCTTAAAACAAGGACTGAGTTTTAAAGTGTCCTCGGGTAACGTCTTGCAGTTGTCGCCAGCTTTGACCATCTCAAGAGAAGATTTGGATAAAGCATTGCACATATTAGATACAAGTTTAACCATTGTAAATGGAAATCAATAACATGAAAAAAATAGGATTAGCGGTAATCGCATTTATAAGTTTACATTCAGTTTTCTCACAAAGTGAAAAGACGACGTTTTTGGTTCAGCCATATCTTCAGGATGCAGAACCAAGTTCCATCAAGATTATGTGGGAAACCAGTCAAGGTGAAGAAAGTATTGTAGAATACGGGCCAACACCTAAACTGGGCAAGAAATCAATAGGTAATGCTGAAAATGTAGACTTCGGAAAGTCAAGGTTACATACCGTGAAATTGGAAGGATTGAAACGTTTCACAGAGTATTATTACCGCGTGAGAACGGGGAAATTGGTCTCGGATATTTATCAATTTAAAACGCCTCCTTTTGCCTCAGATCAAGAGTCTTTCAATATTGTGGCCATGAGCGATATGCAAAAGGACCACAATCATCCCGATAAGTTTTTGGAAGTGGTTAATGAGGGAATTTTACAATATTTGGATAAGGCTTTTGAAGGTGAATTGCCAGAAAATTTGGCAATGGTCTTAATCCCGGGTGATTTGGTGCAGGACGGTACGAAATATGGCCAATGGCAAAACGATTTCTTCAAACCGGGAGAAAAGTTGTTTTCCGAAGTGCCTGTATATCCTGCTATAGGAAACCATGAAAACAACTCGGTGTTTTACTTTAAATATTTCAGCCTTCCGGAAAATGGAACGCCTGCCTATTCCGAGCATTGGTGGTATAAAGACTATGGAAATACACGCGTTATCGGTTTAAATTCCAACGATGGTTACAGGGATAGCAAACACCAATACGAGTGGTTGAGACAACTGTTGGAAGACACTGCAAACAATGAAGATATCGATTTTGTTTTTGCTCAAATGCACCATCCCCATAAATCGGAATTATGGATTCCCGGGGAAACTGATTTCAGTGGGAAGGTGGTGAAAATGCTGGAAGATTTCTCAACCAAAACAGGAAAGCCAAGTATTCATTTTTTTGGGCATACACACGGATATTCCAGAGGACAATCCAAAGAGCACAAGCATTTGTGGATCAATGTTGCATCGGCTGGAGGCGCCATTGATAACTGGGGAGAGTACGAAGGTCGCGATTACAATGAATTCACTGTAACCCAGGATGAATATGGGTTTGTTATGGTAGAGGTAGATGGAGATCATCATAACCCAAAATTCACCATAAAGAGAATCAGTCGAGGAAACAATATTGTAGGAACCAAAGACAATGCGCTAACGGATAGCATTACGGTTTGGCGAAAGGAAAGAAAGCCAAAAGCTCCGGTAGCGATTTCTCCTAATGCACAGGAATCTATTCAAGGGGTTGTGTTGAAAGCAGGCCCTTTTGAAAGCGAGTTTAAGGATGCGTTTCATGCGGCATCGCATTGGCAGGTATCAGAATATGAGAGTTTTGAAAAGCCTGTTTTTGATAGCTGGAAGCAGTTTGAAAACTGGTATTATTTAGAAGATCGCCAGAAAGGAGATGATTTAACCGATGAGAAAACCAATAGACTAAAACCTAACACGACCTATTATTGGCGGGCAAGGGATAGGGATCAAAAATTGAACTGGAGTGAATGGTCGCAAGTATTATCATTTGAAACAAAACAATAAATATTAAATTGATGAAAAGAATACTATTATCAGTAGGGGTGTTGCTACTGTCAATGAACGCAATAAAGGCCCAAACAAAAGCCGAAACTTCAAAAGTTGTTGCCATTACTGTAGACGGATTACGTTGGCAGGAGTTGTTTTCTGGTGCCGATGCCAAATTGGTGGAGAACAAAAAATATGTAGATAATCCCAAAAGATTAAAAACTGAATTTTGGAGAGAAAACCCTCAGGAAAGAAGAGCAATCTTAATGCCTTTTGTTTGGGGAGAAGTTATTAAAATGGGACAAATCCACGGCAATAGAAACTTGGGGAGTTATGTGAATTTAACCAATAATATGTGGTTTTCGTATCCGGGATACAATGAAATCTTAACAGGAAAAGCCGATGATGAGCGCATCACAAGTAACGAGAAAATAAACAATCCAAACGTGACGTTCTTGGAAAGACTTCAAAATACGTCGGACTATAAAGGCAAAATTGCGGCGTTCGGTAGCTGGGATGTATTTCCTTATATCATTAATGAAGAGCGTTCGGGGATTCCTGTAAATGCCGGTTTTAAAACTGCAAAAGGCGATAGTTTATCGCAAAAAGAATTGTTTTTGAATGAACTTCAGCCAGAGGTGCCATCGCCATGGAATTCGGTACGATTAGATGCCTTTACGGCAGGCTATGCCATAGAGTATATGAAACGGAAGCATCCAGAAGTGGTGTATGTAGCATTTGGGGAAACCGATGATTTTGCCCATGATGGGGAATATGACTCTTATTTAAAGGCTGCTAGAAATACCGATGGATTGATCAAGAAATTGTATGATTTTACCCAGCAAGATGACTTTTATAAAGACAATACGGTGTTTATTATTTCTACCGATCACGGTCGTGGTGAGAAGCCTATTGATGATTGGAGAAATCACGGTAGAAAGATAAATGGAGCCGA
This sequence comes from Mangrovimonas sp. TPBH4, assembly GCF_001280505.1. Lineage (GTDB taxonomy): Bacteria > Bacteroidota > Bacteroidia > Flavobacteriales > Flavobacteriaceae > Mangrovimonas_A. The sequence goes on along the minus strand of NZ_LBIO01000049.1, from coordinate 197,154 downwards.
TCAAGTTTGGATGATTGTTTTTGGTCAGGGAGTAGAAGTTTTGGGAGAAGTATCTTCGGAAGAGCGTTTATTCAGTAACCAAATTGCTCCTACTGTGTTGGAGATTTTAAACAAACCAGAACTAGGAGAAAATATGGAAGGTAAGTCTTTAAAGTTACAGATAAAGAGTTAGTTGATTTTTATGTTATATTGTTGAATTAGTTTAAACCGGTAATTGCTTCATGTGATTGCCGGTTTTTTGTTGACTTAGATTTAACATTGCTATAATTATGCTCGTGTACCTCTTGGTAGTGTTTAGGTAACTTAATTAAAAAGTAGGGTTTTTGGGATTTCTTTAACTATGCTTTACATTTTCTTAAAATACAAGGCCTTTGGTTTTTCTTACTTTTGCAACTTGTGCTTCAGTCAAAGTAAAAATAAAAGTTAACTCCAATATTTAATGGGCTCTTTTGAGATTGGATTACAAATCAGAAACATTAAACCTAAATAGAAAAACATAGAATGAAATTAATTTTAAGTGTGATGGCTTTCTTGACAATTGGTTTTGGATATAGCCAGAAGTCAGAAACAAAAACAGTAAAGGAAACCAACAAGCCTTTAAATGTTATTTTGCTGATAGGAGACGGTATGGGATTGTCCCAAATGTCATCAGTGTTTTATTTCAAAAAGGATAGCATAAACCTTCCAAATTTTGAACATGTTGGCTTGTTAAAGACCTCGTCGAGTTCGCATTTAATTACGGACTCTGCTGCTGGGGCGACAGCTTATGCATGTGGGGTGAAAACCTATAATGGTGCTATTGGCGTATTACAGGATACCACGGCGGTCGAAAATATGACTGAAGTACTTTCTAAAATGGGCTATAAAAATGGTTTGGTAGCCACGTCTTCAATTACCCATGCTACGCCAGCCTCTTTCTTTGCCCATGTATCAAGCCGAAAATTTGATGAAGCCATTGCAGCGCAATTGCCAACTTCCAATATTGACTTTTTTGCAGCTGGAGGTTTGAAATTCTTTAATAAGAGAAAAGATGGGGCGGATTATGTAGCTGCGTTGGAAAAGAAGGGTTTTGAAATGGATACCGTGCAATTAGGAGACAAAAAACTTAAAAAGAACCGCAAATATGGGTATTTGTTGGCTGAAGATGGAATGCCTACCATGACCGAAGGAAGAGGTGACTTTTTACAGGATGGAACAGAAAGGGCCTTGAGTTATTTGTCGCAAACCACCGGAGGATTCTTTTTAATGGTGGAAGGCTCACAAATTGATTGGGGAGGACATAGCAATAATGCAGAATACCTGATTGAAGAAATGAATGATTTTGACAATGTGATAGGAGCAGTGCTTGATTTTGCCAAGAAAGATGGAAATACCTTAGTTTTGATGACTGCCGACCATGAAACGGGAGGATTTACATTGTCATCCAATGATGGTGATTATAATTCAGTAACGCCTACCTTTTCTACGGGGGGGCATTCTGGAACTATGGTGCCCGTATTGGCCTACGGAAAAGGTGCTGAAAATTTTGGAGGTATTTATGAAAACAATGAGTTGTACCATAAAATTTTGAACTTGATCCAACAGGACAGAATTGTGGAGTAAATAATCAATAGAGATAAAATAAAAGCAGGTGCTTAGAAGTCTAATTTAGGATTTTTAAGCACCTTTTTTAGTGCGAAATTTTATACGTTTTGTATTGCTTAATAGCTTGATTCTGTAGTTTTAAGTAAGGGGTTTCTTCAGAACTTTTTAGATAAAAAAAGATTGATATATTTGCTCGAATTTTTTGTTCAAATAGCAATTTTCTAATCATTTATTGGAGTTCGAAATGACGCTAAAAGTTGTAGGAATTCAATCTGAATTTTGAGCTTCAAGCTGGTTTTTTGAGCCCCTGTTTTACTACTGCTTCAAAAATACCTACAAAGTGGTTTGGCGGGTTTAGTCATTAGATAGTTGTGTTTGAATAAAAGCGACATAACTAAACGAAAGTGAATACGATTTGCCCCAAATTAAACCGTTTTCAAATTCAAAAAATTTTGTTGTCAAAGTTGAGAACTGCTTTGGCTTGTGCAAAGGAATTTGGAATAATTGTGCTGTTGTTGATGGTTTTTGGATGTACAACCACCGAAGAACAGTCTTACTCAATTGAAAATACGAATATCTTCTACGTATCTCCAAATGGTAACGATGCCAATGATGGACTTTCGCCGGATACAGCCTGGCAGACTAGTACTAAGGTGAATAGTGAGGATTTCCTTCCGGGATATACAATTCTGTTTGACGGCGGACATACCTATCAAAGTATTGCTTTCGATGCTAACGATGGAGGGGATTCCAATAATAGAATAACGATTTCATCCTATGGAGAAGGTGTGGCTGTTTTTGAAGGGATGGATTTTGTGAACACATCTGGTTTTAACGTTACTGATGTTGATGTCGTCATTCCACAAGTGTCAGAAGGAGAGTTTCCTCGGAATGGTGTAAATCTATATAGTACTTTGGATGGAGCTACCAAACTGCAGGGATTTCAATTTTCCAATTTAAATGTCAGTGGGGCTTATGGCGGAATTGCAATAGAAGGTGTTAACGATACTTCAGGCTTCTCGGATGTGAGTATTCTTAATTGTACGATTTTTGACTGTATGGATAGCGGTATACTATCCAAAGGGTATTTCAATCAAAATAAAGCAGGGTATTCGCATGAACATATTTATGTTCAGGGGTGTACGGTTTACAATATCAGTGGCTGGGATAATCAGTGGAGTCATTCAGGGAATGGTATTGTATTATCAGACGTGCAATTTTCATCCATAAGCAACTGTGTGGTTTACGATAGTGGTTACAATAATACACATTGTGGTGGGAATTGCGGTATTTGGTATTGGGATGCTAAAGATGTGGCTATTGAATACTGCGAGGCTTATAATATCCAAACACAGGGTTGTGATGCTGCAGGCTTTGATTTGGATGGAGGCGTGGTGAATGGCATCATGCAGTATAATTACTCTCATGATAACCATGGAGCTGGATTTCAGGTGGGGCAGTTCAGCGGGGCGCGACCATTGTCCAACATCACTGTGCGCTATAATATATCGGATAACGATGCCAATGGTTATAGCGGAAGTTTGTTTTTGTTTAATATGAGTAGTAAAAACTCGGTGTCAGATATATTCTTTTATAACAACACCGTCGTTCAGGATAATAAATTGGCTTTTAAAACTATAAATAGTTGGGATCCAGATGTGGTTTATGTGAAAAATAACATCCTGAGTGGAGGAGTCAATTGTGATGATAATATATCCTTTCAAGGGAATTATTACGAGAATCCTAACTTGGTCAATTATAAATTAGAATCGAGTTCACCGCTTATCGATGCTGGTGTCAATCTAGACTACAATATAGGGGATTATGATTATTTTGGAAACACTTCCTTGTCTGGAGAATCACAAGATATAGGCGCCCATGAATTTAATAATACGCTTAGTATTGATTAACTCAATTTGAAAATTTACAGGTTTTGGTGCTGCCATCTTTCATTTTGATAATGATCTGGTCATTTTTCAATTTTAGATTTTTAACAGGAACTAAATCCTCTTTACTCCAAGATTCATCGGATGCTTTCCAAAGCATCAAAGTGGCAAAAACGCTGTCTTTTTTTGGCGAGTATTGAGCAATGGCATTTAAAACACTACTTTCTATGGAAACAGGATGCAATCCTGTGGTTTCAACAAATTCTAAGTTGTCCCAACCACTCAGTATGACCATGGCAAGTTGGTAGGCGCCATTATCCATAATCAAAATGTCGTGGCCATCAATGCGTTTCCTTGAGTATTTGATTTCCTGTTCCAATTTAGGAAGGGCGTAATGTCCCAAACGCATTTCCAATGGTTTGCTGGTTGTGTTAAGGTCTACACGCAGTATGCCATTTGGTAAAGGAATGTCGGCCAATTGCATGGTAACGGTATCATCGGTTTCCAAAACTGCATCTCGATAGTAAATGCCGTTTTCAAACTTTTTGAAATCGTAAAGTCTAAATACTTCCCATTCATTTTTTTGGTTTTTGATGGCGTAGTTCATGGAGATTTCTCCATTTTTTCCATCCGCTTGCCAAGGAAAGGCACTGTTGTAGGAGAGTTTATTGTAATTTTCCGAAGAGCGGAATTTTTGCCAATCATCCGCTACCTTTTCATGGCACCAAGCACGTATTTCTGAAGCACCAATATTGGGGTAATCTGTAATTAAGAGGTTCGACTTTTCTTGAAATTTATTGTAAACCGTATCTTTTTTGAAATCGGTTTCCCAAGGGCCGTTGTTTTCTATGGCAGTCCAAAATGGATTGTTATCAGGAATGAGCAGCCCAAGAAAGGCCTTGCCCATCCAATACACACTGCCGCGACAGCTGTAATTTTGAACGGCAGGTTCAAAATGTCCATAAAAGCCTAAAGTAGGAACTTCGTCTTCCAGAAATTCTGGGTTGAACAAAAACTGCATTAGCACGCCTGAGGAGATTCTGCGCATCCAACCATAATTAATGTCTTCATTTTCCAAGGTTCCGAAAAAGGGTAGCGGGCTAATAGACGCAAACCGGTAGCTGATGCTTCTGCCATACATGATCATTTCACCATTTTCTGAAAACAGATAAGGATAATTATCGGTCATGTCTGAAAAATTGCTGGTGAACTTTGCTGCAATCTCTGGAAGGTACTTCTGTCCGTAAAATTCAGACCATAAAATACCGTAAAGCTGAAAGGCCCACATACTGTAATAATCATAGGCAGGAGCGTCATTATACCAACCATCCGCACGGTATTGATCTAGGGATAGATTTAAATATTCGGTTAATAATTCCTCGTTTATGGGGTATCCTTGATCTTTGAAAAAACTCATTACAAAAATGTTGAAAAACCTCCAGTTGGAAGGTACAGTTGGTCCATTCCCATAGCTAAGCATGGTATAGGCTAAGGTGTTTTTTTGCTCTTGGGACAATGGTTCCCAAATGGCCTCCGGTGCTACAAAAAGTGAAATGGCCAGCGCTCCAAATTCAACGAGAATTTGAGAGGGGCCCTGATCTTGGGTTCTAGGTGGAATATAGGAGGCCTTAGAAGGATCCAGTAAATTTAAAATTTGAAGGCGGTAGTATTTTGCTACATCAAGGCCATTAACCTGTAAGGAGGGATTTTCCTTTAAAAGTGGTGCTGCTACAAACAACGTACGGCATAAGCCTTCTAGCTTTTCCGTTGGTACCTGGTCTTCGTTATGCGGGTAGCTTTTACCTGGTAATTTGGGGAACTTCATCGGGTCTTCATAGGAATTGATGTATGAAAAGGCGCCTTCCAATATGTATAATGCGGCATCTCTCCAGTGTTGTTTGGTCATTCCGGTATAGGGACTCTGACTGTAATCAGGTTGGTCAATTTGAAAAACAGCCGCTGTCTTTTGGTTGCTTTGGGCATTTAGTCTAGTGAAATTCGCTGTTAAAAGGAGTGCTATTAGTGTAAATATGATTCTCACCGTTTTATTTTTTAAGGTTGCCAGTCTAAAACCTCAACATCACTTTCCTGAATGTTGGATAAGCCTTCTCCGTCTACTTGATAGGTTTTTTGTAAAAACAAACTCAGTGTTTTTGAACTTTTCCAAAGTTCCGTGTCTAAAGTTGGTTCCCAAGCTTCGTAAGAGTCCTCTGTTACATCCAAAATTTTCCAGGTGGTATCAAATGGAAATGTGTTATAGGCAATGGATACTTTGCTACCGCGCTCTTCATCCCTGAATACAACAATGATGTCTTTAGAGTCGGTTGCTACTATTTGAGGTCTGGAAATAGGGATGGATTTCGTGCCTAGTCCGCTTAAACTAAAAGGTGTTTTTCTGAAACCTAAATCGACAGTTTGCCATTGGTCTGTTTTGTAGATGAGATGGAATTGCGGAATCTCGCTATCTGCTTCACGCCAATAACTAACAATGAAAGGATTGCCATGCTTGTCTGAGGTCATGGAAGTTTGGTTGATAAGCTCGCTGTTTTGAGGAATGTTTTCGATCACTTCAGCAGAACTTTCTGTAATAGGAAGTTGGTAAATTTCTCCTGTCGATTTTTGCCAGGTTTTGCCACCATCTTTGGAAGTTGCGTAAGCCAAATCGTGATTGCTAGCGACATCGGGACTTTCTCTCCAAACCCAGGAAATATGAATTTGGTCATTTTTGTCTACATAGGCCTGCCAATAGGCATTTCTTAAACCTTCTCCATCTATCAGATTATCCTGTACCCTGTGCCAAGTTTGAGTTTGGGTGTTGTAATAGTTGATGACAAGATTGCCGTTCCCTGAACCTCCATCTCTATAGAAAAAAAGGAGGTTGCCATCTTGTAAGGCGTAGAATTCAGGGTAACTGACCTGTTGCTCTTTATCTCTTAACATTGGTTTTTTCTTGCCAAGTTCCAAAGAATTGGGATGTAGGCTTTTCGCATAGTTAAGCTGATTGTTGTGGTTGCCCCAAGCCACATGTAAAAAGCCATCACCATCCACCATAATGCTGATGGAGTTATGGGCATCTTCTACATGGGCAGTGTAAGGAGTGACGAAGGTTTCCCATTGGCTGGATTTTAGGAGTCTTTTTCCCAATACCACATGGCCTTCTGGATTATAGTAAGCAATGTACTGGTGTTTGTTGTGCGTTACTAAAGAATTTTTTCTAAAAATAACCGTGTTGATAGAATTTTTGGCCCATCCTTCACCAACCTTCGAGATGTTGGTTTCTAAAGGTTTTTGGAACGAAGTTTTGTGGCAAGAAGCCGCTAGAAGAAAAAGTAAAAGATAGGAAAACGTATGTTTTAACATGATTACCTGATGTCTAATTGATGGGTTCTATTTTGTTTAAATATCTTAAAAGAGCTTCCACGTAATAATAGTCGGAATAGGAGAGGGGAACGTCAACTTCGGTATTATCAGGCATATTCCCAACACAATGTTTGATGATAAAGCCGCCTTGTTCACCTTGAGATGCAAAATATTCAGGAGAAGAAAGGCTTTTGAGCATTTGTTCGCCAGTGTTGAAGTAGATTTTGGCTTTGTCTTGCGAAGCGTAGTTTTTGAGTTCTAAAAAGGCAGAAGCCATGATAGCCGCAGCCGAGGCGTCTCTTTTGGCATTTGGAATATTGGGAGCGTCAAAATCCCAATACGGAATTTTATCTTCAGGAAGGTTGGGGTGGTTCACAATAAAGTCAGCAATACCCATGGCATGTTCTAAATACTTTTGGTCTTTGGTATATCGGTACATGGTGGTGTAGCCATACAATCCCCAGGCTTGTCCTCGTGCCCAAGAAGATTCATCGGCATAGCCTTGATCGGTATTTTTCATTTCAACATTTCCTGAAATGGTATCGTAGGAGACAACATGGTAACTGCTAAAATCTTTACGGAAATGGTTTTTTAGGGTAGTATCGGCATGTGTTAAGGCTACTTCGGTAAATTGATCGTTGGTGAAATGTTTCCCTGCCCAAAGAAGCATTTCCAAGTTCATCATATTGTCAATGATTACAGGGTATTCCCATTTGTCATTCCACGGTGCGGGATCCCAAGAGCGGATAGTTCCCGTTTTTGGATTGAAACGAGAGCTTATGGATTGTGATGCATTTTTGAGGATTTCGGCATATTCAGGATTGTGCGTTACTTGATAAGCATTGCCAAAACTGCAGAACATCATAAATCCTAAATCGTGGGTGGTGATATTGTATTGTTCTTTTTCAAGTTCTGTCAATTTTGTTTCGGCTGTTTTAAGAAACATGGAATCTTGAGTACCTTCAAATAAATACACCAAAGTACCTGGGTAAAAACCACTGCACCACCAACCGGAGTCACTAAATCTAAGAGTATCGTTGGTATAAGTAGTGGGAAATTGGTTGACAGGAACGTTTTTGGAAAGGGTTTTGTAATTGTTGGCTGCCATTTCCAAATGCTGCTCAGCCCAGTTAGTTTCTGATTGCTGAGGTTTTTTGTTTTCCGTTTTGCAGGAGATAAGGCTAACTATTAAGCTGAAACTTATCAGGTGGTATGGGGCTAATCGATTTTTGATTTTCATTTAATTTCGGGTGAGAGGTTTATTTTGCAACTTGGCTATATCTCTTTTAAGCCCTGTTGTCCTACAAAACTACGGGTTTTTTATGGTATCAGTAGACTTACTATTTGTATAAAAAGACACCCACGTATTGCTAGTTGTTGCTATGTGGGTGCCAAGGTGCTATTGGGATAAATTTTTAATAAATTGTATTGGGTCATAAATGCTGTCTTATTCTATGATTTCTATAAGTTGTGCAATTTCTACCAATACCCCACCTTCGTACTTTTCCTCTTTGATTAAACCAATCCCTGGAGCATAATATTTTAGTTCGTATTCATTGCCCTCGAAGGGATTGATGTCTTTGGTCATTAGGCAGTTTTGGTAGGTTCCCAAATCGATGGTTACGGTTTCATCAGTACTGATGACCTCCGCGTAATCTTCGGCCTCGTCTTCCCAATATTCCTGGAGATAGGTTTGTCCAATACTAGGTTCGAAAGGGAGCCAATAGCCGGGTAGTGCATCGTCAATTCCCGCTTCCCAGGAGCCATCATTGTCTTCAAAATTTCCTTCTTCGTCATAGTTTTCTACAAATTCCCCAAAATACCACAGGTTGCCTTCATCATCCTGGGCTATCCAATCATCTGTATCTTCAATAAGAACATCATCTATATAAACTACATCATGTTGGATAAAGCAAGGTACTCCCATCACGGTTTTGGTGGAGGCTCTTATTTCTATTCTAATTTCCTCTTCGGGATCCTCGCCAATATCACCGGCTTCATAAACATAGATGGTTCCAACGTCTTGCGGTCCAAAATAATTGTTTGTAATAGTTGTTGGAGAGGTGAAAGTTACCTGAGAAACATCTGGCAGATCATCCGGAATAGTGTTGGATGGGATAGAAGCATCGTCGTCGTCACTACAAGCTATAAAGCTAGCGAGGAGTGCAATTAATAGCAGTACTTTTTTCATGGCCTTAAATTTTATATTAGATTCTATTAAAGTTCTAAGTTGAAAAACATAATCGTTGAAGATATAGCTAGAGAGGTTGGAGGGGAATCAACAATAGAAATGATTCTATTGTTGAAAAGCTAATGGGCACTTCAATTATGATTGTGTTTTACATGAGCCTTTTGGAGTTAGATCTATTTTAAGGGTTTAGCAATGTAAACAACTTTTTGTAAGGTCTTTAAGGGCTTCTAGCGGAATAGAAAACAGGAGTAGGTAATTAGTATGTTTTTAACGTAAATATTTGGTATATATTGTGTTGGTGGTTTTTGTGAGACGTGGGATGGGATAAAAAAAAAGGAGGCTGTAAGCCTCCTTTTTTTGTTTTAGATCTTAAAAATGAAACCCTCATGAGTTTTCTTGTCGTATTTTTCTTTGTCGAACCTATGGAGGTAAGAGCCTTTTCTGGAGGACTCCATGTCCTTTTCATCCAATTTGATCAAGATATCCAAGGCGTTGATTTTACTGATGAAATTTCGCTTGTCCAAATCTGTGTCCAAAATAGATTCATAGAGTTTTTGCAGTTGTCTCATGGTAAACTTTTCCGGTAGGAGTTCAAATCCGATAGGTTTGGTAGAGGCTCTGTATTGTAGACGCTTAATGGCTTGGTCCACCATTTCGTTGTGGTCAAAAATTAGGTTTGGGATTTTATCAATGCTAAACCATTTTGCTGAATATTGTTCTATGAGTTCTTCATCATGGTCTTCAATATTGATCAAGGCATAATAAGCTACCGAAATGGTGCGTTCCTCGGGGTCACGATCCACTTCACTATAGGTGAAAAATTGTTCCAGATAGACTTCGTCAAGCCCGGTAAGGTGTTCCAAGACTCTGTTGGCGGCGTCATCCAAGTTTTCTTCCTTTTTTAAGAACCCTCCAATAAGCGACCATTTTCCTTTTTCGGGCTCAAAATCCCTCTTAATGAGCAAGATCTTTAGCTTGTCTTTATCAAATCCAAAAATGATGCAGTCGACTGCTAAAAGAACTTTGTCTTCTTTACTATAGTTATTGAGCATTTAAAATTATTTGAGCATTGCCAAGGCAACTTTATTAAAAAAATATCAATTAATCAATTTAAACTGAAATTAATAAATGTAAAAAACACAATTATTAATTCGGTAATAAATATAAGAGTAAAATATGTAATTCTTAAAAAAATCATAAAAAAACTTGCTTATGTGAAAAAACTTTAATTCCTTTGGAAGTGTATAATTGACACTTATAGCTAAATTTTAAAACTAATTCTAAATTATTCTAATATGATAGCGACCAAATTTTCACTTGGTAATCATTTGACACTTAAGGTTCCAAAGTGTTTTTATGTAATGATTATGGTGCTGTTGTCGGCAACTGGTTTTGCCCAACAAAAAACCATTACAGGAACAGTGACTTCTGCCGGAGACGGAATGACGCTTCCCGGGGTTAATATTGTTGTGAAGGGAACTTCCAACGGTACTGCGGCAGATTTTGACGGAAATTATTCTATTACGGCATCTACGGGTGACGTTTTGGTATTTACTTTCGTAGGATACAAACAAAAGGAGGTAACGGTAGCTGACCAGTCCGTTATTAATGTGTCCATGGAAGAAGATGTTGCAGCCCTAGACGAAATCGTTGTAGTAGGGTATGGTGCTAAAAAGAAAGAAAACTTAACAGGATCGGTGAGTGTGGTTGACGTAGAGGATGCTAAAAAGACCATTACTTATGATGTTGCCAAAATGATCCAAGGGCAAGCGCCTGGGGTGACTGTGCAATCTTCAGGAGAGCCTGGTGGGTTTGTAAACATCAAGATTAGGGGGATTACTTCCTTTAGGAATAACAACCCTTTGTTCGTTATCGATGGAGTAATTGTTGATAATCCTTATGATTTCGCCACTGGAGATATAGAATCTATCCAGATTTTGAAAGATGCCTCTTCTGCAGCTATCTACGGTGCTCGTGGGGCTAACGGGGTTGTGATCATCACCACCAAAAAAGGTAAGGAAGGAAAATTGGATATTAGCTATAAAACAACCTTAGGTTTCCAAAATGTAGCCAAAAACAGATGGTATGACCTCGCTAATAGAGAGCAGTATCAAGAGCTTGTGAGAGTTGCTGAGACCAATGCCAATGCGCAAGGATTGGGTGTTGCTACTTCTCCAGGGGTGTATCCAGACAACGATTTGTTCATTGACGACGTGGATACCGATTGGCAGGATGAGGCTTTTAGAACTGGGGTTTTGGAAAACCACACTTTAGCCTTTAATGGTGGAGCTGAAGCTTTGAGCTATAATGTAAACTTAGACTACTTTAAAAATACGAGTTACTTCGAAACACCTCAAGCTTATGAGCGTTACTCAACCAATATCAATTTAAATGGTGAAAAAGGACGTTTTAAATACGGCGCGAAAGTAGCTTACTCTTTATCGGATAAGGAAAACTTCAACGAGTATTTAGCGGGAACAAGCTCCATTATTAATTTATTGACAGCTGTCCCAACCATGCCGGTTTACGATGAAAACAGATTGGGTGGATACGGCGGAACCGATGGTATCGCACAACGTGCCATCTCTCTAAACGTAATTGGATACAATAATTTAATTACCAATGAAAACAAACGTAACCGTTTTGTAGGAAACATTTGGGGAGAGTACGAAATCTTGAAAGGCTTAAAATACAGATTGAATGTTAGTGGTGACCGTACCAATTGGGATACTAGATATTTCAATCCACCAAGTGACTTGGGATGGTATTATGTAACTACAAATGAAGAATCTGCATTAGACGTAACTAGTGGACATACAACTAGGACGATTATCAATAATTTGTTAACTTATGAGTTCACTTTAGCTGAGAAGCACAATTTCAATGTGTTGGGAGGTATGATTCAAGAGCGTAACGATTTATATAATCTAATTGCAAGAGGGGTTGGTTTTGAGCCTGGTGAAATTGCACATTTAGAATATGCCGACAATAGAAATGCCTCTGAATATGAGTCCGCTGAGACATATAAGTCATATATTGGACGTTTTGATTACTCATTCGACGATAGATATTTATTGGAGGCGAATTTCCGTCAAGATAAATCTTCAAAATTTGCACCTCAAAACAATACTGGTAACTACTTCTCTGTGTCTGGAGCTTGGAAGGTTCACAATGATATTAACTTGCCAGAATGGTGGAATACTCTTAAAATCCGTGGAGGTTACGGACAGTTAGGAAATAACACTATTGGTTTATATGAATTTGCATTAAACATCAATCCGTTTGCTAGCTATTTATTTGGAAGTGAATTAGCTCCTGGGTCAATAGTAATAGATATCGTAGATCCAGACATTAAGTGGGAGGATACCGAGTCTACGAACGTAGCGGCAGAATTCGGAATGTTTAATAACAGATTACAGTTTACTGCAGAGTACTTTAAAAAGCAATCAACCGATTTGTTAGCTGATGTGCCAATTCCTTATTCTTCAGGATCATTCCCAATTGTATTGACAACCAATGCAGGAACGGTACAAAATACCGGTATGGAATTTACGTTAAGCTGGGCTGATAGCAAAGAAGATTTTAGCTATAACATTTCTGCTAACCTTGGTACTTTGAAAAATGAGGTTAAGAAAATTGGAACGGATGATACTCCTATTACCGTTGGTGTAGGAAGAACGGAAGTAGGACGTTCTGCCGGTGAAATTTACGTGTATGAGGCGGAAGGAATTTTTCAATCTCAAGAGGAAATCGATAACCATGCCTACCAAACAGGAAATACTGCCCCTGGGGATGTGAAGTTTAGAGATATTAATGGAGATGGCTTTATTACAGATGATGATAGAACCTTCAAAGGAACTGTAATTCCAAAAGTTAACTTTGGTTTGAATTTGAGTGCTCGTTATAAAAACATAGACCTTTCTTGTTTCTTCACAGGAGCGGCTGGACACAAAATTTATAACGCCACTTACCAAGCATTAATGGCTGGAGATTTAGGAAATAGCCATACTGATATGCTAAATTATTGGTCACCAGACAATACTAATACCAACATCCCTAGACCTGTAATTGGGGATCCAAATGCCAACAACAGAGCCTCTGATAGATTTATTGAAGATGGAGACTTTGTAAGACTACAAAGTTTGGAGCTAGGATTTAATATCCCTTTGGAAACTAATGTGTTTACAAGAGCGAGAGTGTTTGCTTCTGGGCAGAACCTATTTGTAATTACTGGGTATAATGGTTATGACCCTGATTTTATCAGTGATGGTTTGTTTAATAGAGGAACGGAATTTGGATCTTTCCCTAACCCAAGAACCTTGGCTTTAGGAGTGCAGGTAGACTTTTAATTAGAAAACAATTGAAATTATGAAAACCAGAAATATATTTTATTCAATAGCAGTAGCAACCTCAGTGTTGGCTACCAGTTGTGTAAGCGACGAGGATCTTAATCAGGTAGATCCAAATTTTGAAACTGCCGATTCCTTTTGGGAAAATGGCGATGACGCCCTAAAAGGAGTAAATGCTGTTTACGGTGCCTTATTGAACGATGGAACCTATATGAGAAGTACTCCTTTATTATTGGATTTGAAGGGTGACGGAACAAGAAGTAACTCTCCATGGGCAGCTATGGCAAATGTTGGGAAATTTAATAGTAGTGTCGCGGATCCAGCTATTTATGGTTGGGCCTTTGAAATGTATTACCAAGGTATCTACAGGGCTAATCAAGTTTTGGAGAATGTACCTGGAATTGAAATGGAAGATACAGCTTTAAAAGATAGAATTTTAGGGCAAGCCTATTTTATGAGAGGTCTATATTTTTTCCATGCCGTGAACATGTTTAAAAATGTACCACTACCTTTAACAAGTACTCAAGTTTACCATGAGCAAAAATCACAAGAAGAAGGTTGGGCACAGGTGAAGTCCGATTTGGAAATGGCGGCCAGTTTGTTACCAGTGTCTTATGATGATGTATCTGGGCCAGATCAAGGTCAAAAAGGGCGTGCCACTAAAGGGGCTGCTTTGGCCTACTTAGGAAAAGCACACTTGTTTAACCAAGAATTTGCAGAAGCAAAAACAGCCTTTGAACAAGTTATTGGATTTGGTGTTTATGATTTAGTACCGGATTATAGTGATAACTTCACAGAGGTGAATGAAAACAATGTGGAATCCATTTTTGAAGTACAATTCAACAGAGATGTTGGAGGTGTAGATCTTTCATGGGGAGGTGCACCAGCATCTGGTTGGGGGAAAACTTCTGCAAGAGCCATTACTTATGGACCGCCTACCTTTGGATTTACAGATGCACAGCCAACCTGGACTTTATTTAATGAGTACCAAGAGGAATTGACAGTAGATGGTGAGGTTGATCCAAGATTGGATGCAACGATGTTCTACAACAAACCAGGAATGATGTTGTATGGTGTGGAATTTGCAGTGCACTATGCAGGAAATGAATCTTTCTTAAATGAAATTTACTGTGCCAAATATCAAAATTCAGATGGAAGCAGACCTGATGAATACGATTGGAGATCAGGAATCAACGAGCGTATCATGCGTTATGCCGATGTGTTGTTGATGTATGCCGAGTGTTTGAATGAATTGGGACAAACCGATGCAGCGTATCCTTATATCCAACAAGTAAGAGACCGTGTAAATTTGCCTGATTTGGCAACTGTAAGTCCAGGCATGAGCCAACAGCAAATGCGCGACCAAATTGCACACGAACGTTTCTTGGAGTTTCCTTTGGAAGGGCACCGTTTCGACGATATCCGTCGTTGGGGATGGCTTGAGGATTCAGCGAAATTGGAATGGTTGAAATCTAGAGATCCAGAATTTAATAGTTATGTGTCTGGAAGAGAATATTTCCCAATTCCACAATCTGAAATGGATAATAACCCGTTAATGACCATAGGTCAAAATGCAGGATATTAATATTTGTTAATTTTGAATTAGTCTTCAGTTACGAAAGGTCGCGCTGGTCGCGCGGCCTTTCTTTAAAAAATAAATGATATGAAAAAGAACAGCATTACAACTTTGTTAATCGCTGTATTTTTGTGTTTAGGGCAATCCCTTAGTGCACAAAATACGGTAGAAGTAAAACTTACAAAACAAGAGGACGCTCCTCAAATCAGTAAACATATTTATGGGCATTTTGCAGAGCATTTAGGGCGTTGTATCTATGATGGTTTTTATGTGGGAGAAGACAGCTCCATCCCAAATACCAATGGGGTAAGAAATGATATTATCGAAGCCCTTAAGGAGTTGCAAGTGCCTAACCTTAGATGGCCTGGAGGCTGTTTTGCAGATACCTATCACTGGAAAGATGGAATTGGACCTAAAGAAGATAGACCTACGATTGTGAACCAATGGTGGGGAGGGTCTACCGAAGATAACAGTTTTGGAACTCACGACTTTCTTAATTTATGTGAAGCTTTAAACGCTGAACCATATTTGGCTGCCAATGTAGGTAGTGGAACGGTTCAAGAATTTGCTGAGTGGTTACAATATGTAAACCATGACGGTATCAGCCCTATGGCTAAATTAAGACGTGAAAATGGTCGTGAAAAACCATGGAATGTTAGAATTTGGGGTGTAGGAAATGAAATGTGGGGTTGTGGTGGTAACATGCGCCCAGAATACTATGCAGATGTGTATAGAAAGTATGCAACCTTCATGACCGATTGGACCAATAGCAACGCGTTGTTTAGAGTGGCTTCTGGAGCTAACAGCGAAGATTACCATTGGACTGAAGTGTTGATGAGAGATATTCCAAAGAACTTAATTGATGGTGTGGCATTGCACCACTATTGTGTGTTGGATTGGGGAGATAAAGGGCCGGACAAATCCTTTACAGATGCACAATACTTCAAAATTATGCAAGAGGCCATAAAAATGGACGAGCTAATAACGAAGCATACTGCTATCATGGATAAGTATGATGCCGAACATGAAATTGCCTTGGTCGTTGACGAATGGGGAGGCTGGTATGATGGTGAAGCCAAAGATAAAGGTGTATTGTACCAACAAAATACGATGCGTGACGCCATGATTGCTGGGGTAACCTTGAATATCTTCAATAACTGGGCCGATAGAGTAAAGGTGGCCAACCTTGCACAGACTGTAAATGTATTGCAAGCAGTTATCTTAACGGAAGGTAACAAGATGCTATTGACTCCAACCTACCACGTTATGAAAATGTACAATGTACACCAAGATGCTACGTTGATTCCTGTATCATTTACATCGCCGCAATATACTTTGGATGGACAATCATTGCCAGCTGTTTCTATTTCAGCATCGTATAATGAAGCAAATGAAAAGCACATTTCTTTGGTGAACATTGATCCTACAAAAGAACATACGATCAGTATTGATGTTGATGCATTGAAGATTAAAAATGTATCCGGTATGGTATTGACCTCTTCCGATGTACACGATTATAACTCTTTTGACAATCCTAATAAAATTGCTCCAGTAGCATTTAAGGATTTCAAATTGAAGAAAGGGAAGCTTCAGATAACGGTTCCTGCTTTATCTGTAGTAGTATTGGAAGCAAAATAATATAGAGTCATGATAACTATTAAAAGAATATTTATGATACTGTTGATCTTAGGAACGGCCTATGGCTGTTCCAAAGATGACAGCACCACAGAAGATCCCGGAGGAGGGGTAGATCCTACAGATGATGACCCAATAGGCAATACCTTTGATGGTCCAACTTACTCTGATAATTACACGCCTATTTCCTCGTGGTCCAATAGAAGCAATTGGAACTTGGCCAATGTGCATGATCCAACAGTAGTAAAGCAAGACAATTATTTTTACATGTACCAAACCGACGCGTCCTACGGAAATGCCCATGATGGACATGGCCATTTTCATGGTCGACGTTCTACCGATTTGGTGAATTGGGAATATTTGGGAAGCACTATGGATAATGCGCCTGCGTGGGTGAAGGATTCCATGAATACCAAAAGAGTTCAAATGGGATTGCCTGAAATTGATAATCCCAACTATGGCTATTGGGCACCATGTGTGAAAAATGTGAATGGCGTTTACAGAATGTACTATAGCATAGTAGTAGATGAATTAATTGAGGGAACCGATCCATGTGCCTCATGGGGTGAGCGTCCTTATATTGGGTTGATGGAAACTACCGATTTAGCCTCAAACCAATGGGAAGATAAAGGTATGGTAGTAACTGCCATTCCTGATGGAATTGAAGATCGTTATAGAACGAGTTGCAACGATTGGAGTTCTTATTACAAGTTTAATGGTATCGACCCTAGTTATATTGTAACTCCAGGAGGGGAACATTGGTTGGTCTATGGTTCTTGGATGACTGGAATTGCAGCTGTGCAATTAGATCCTGCTACGGGGAAACCATTTCAGTTGGACACCGTTGAGGATCATGGCATGAGAATAGCAGGGCGTGGAAATTTAAATACCAATAGATGGCAAGGAACCGAAGGAGCTGAAATCATTTACAATCCAGATACGGGATATTATTACCTGTTTTTGGCTTACGACGAACTGTCTAAAGCATACAACACAAGAGTCGCTAGAGCTACCAGTATCACGGGGCCTTATTTCGGTATCGATAATCAGAATGTATCCGAGGGTGCTGAGTGTTGGCCAATGTTAACACATCCTTATCAGTTCAACAATCATACCGGATGGGTTGGAATTTCACACTGTACCGTATTTCAGGACGAAGCTACTCAAAAGTGGTATTTCTCCTCTCAAGGGAGATTGCCAGAAGGGGTTCCTGGAATCAATGTATCCAATGCTGTGATGATGGGGCATGTTAGGGAGCTAAAGTGGACTTCAGATGGATGGCCAGTGGTAGCTCCTGAAAGATATGCCGCCGTTCCTGAAACCGAAATTACTGCCGAGGACATTTCTGGAATTTGGGAACAAATAACAATGGACTATCAATATCAGGTAATGCAAACGTCAGAAACCATCGTGTTTAACAGCAATGGAACTTTGTCTGGCGCTGTTTCAGGAACATGGAGCTTGGATACAGATACTAATACACTTACTATAAATGATAATGAGTGTAAGTTATTCGATGCGTGGGATTGGGAGGCCTCTCCAAGAGGGGTGACCATTTCATATTCCGGTTTAACCGTTGATGGAAAGCCTATTTGGGCAAAAAAAATAAATTAAATAATGATGAAACGACTATGAATTTTTAGATGCTTAACCAACTGATGAAGTATCAAAAATCATATAAAGTTCCATCTGACAATTGAAATAAAATCGAACAGATGAAATATAGTATAGCATTGACCTTGGGAGTGGCCTTGTTCATGTCATGCAAAGAACAGAATAATACTGTGGAAATTGCTGAGGTGACACCTTCTGAAAAAGAGGTTGCAAAAGCACCATTACAAATCAATAACCCAATTATTAAAGATAAGTTTACAGCAGATCCTGCTGCTTTGGTGCACGATGGAACGGTGTATTTATATGCTGGCCATGATGAAGCGCCAAACGATTTTCATTTCTATAGAATGAATGAATGGTTGGTGTATTCATCTACGAATATGGTAGATTGGCAGGAGCATCCGGTACCATTAAAACCTTCAGATTTTAAATGGGCCAAAGGCGATGCTTGGGCTGCTCAGGTAATCGAACGTAACGGAAAATTCTATTGGTATGTTACTGTAGAACATGATGATACCCATCCAGGAAAAGCGGTTGGAGTGGCAGTGGCCGATTCTCCTATAGGACCTTTTAAGGATGCCCTAGGAAAAGCTTTGGTGACCAACGATATGACAAGGCATTCAGATATTTCTTGGGATGATATTGATCCGTCGGTAATTATCGATGATGACGGTCAGGCTTATTTATTTTGGGGAAATACCGTTTGTAAGTATGCCAAATTAAAGGAGAATATGGTGGAACTTGACGGGCCAATCCACGTGATTGATGTGCCTAAGTTTACCGAAGCACCTTGGATTCATAAAAAAGGCGATTGGTATTATTTATCGTACGCCTCTGAATTCCCGGAAAAAATTGTGTATGCAATGAGTAAGTCAGTTACTGGACCATGGGAATACAAAGGAATCTTAAATGAGTTGGCAGGTAATAGCAATACCAACCACCAAGCGATTATAGAGTATAAAGGAAAGGATTATTTCATCTACCATACGGGAGGAATCAATCCTAACGGAGGAAGCTTTAGAAGATCGGTGTGTATCGATGAGCTAAACTATAATCAAGATGGCACGCTGCAACGTGTAATAATGACTTCCGAAGGAATTCAAAAATAGAGTTATGAAATTTATAAAGCAATCTGTAGCAGTCTTTGCTTTGTTGACAGGGATGGCGGTATTGGCCCAAACAGATAAGCCCATTACCCATGATCCTGTCATAGCCAAGCAAGGAGATACCTATTATCTGTTCTGTACCGGGCCTGGTATTACCAGTTTTACGTCCAAGGATTTAAAAATATGGACGCAGGCCGATCCTGTATTTGCTGTAAATCCAAAATGGGCTAAAGAGGTAGCGCCTGGATTCAATGGACATATTTGGGCGCCAGATATTACATTGCACAAGGGTACCTACTATTTGTATTATTCCATTTCTGCTTTTGGAAAAAATACGTCCGCAATAGGTTTGGTAACAAATACGACCTTAAATCCTAAGGATAAAAATTACAAATGGGAAGATCAAGGAATTGTCATTCAGTCTGTACCAAATAGGGATTATTGGAATGCCATTGACCCTAATTTAATCTTTGACGAACAAGGAACGCCTTGGATGGCTTTTGGGTCGTTTTGGGGAGGGCTCAAAATGGTGAAAATGGCACAAGATTTAAAATCACTTGCAGAACCTGAAGAATGGTATACCATTGCGCGTCGCGAGCGTTCATTTGAAAAAGAAGATGCTGATGCAGGCGATGCCGCTTTGGAAGGTCCGTTCATTTTCAAAAAAGGGGATTATTACTATCAGTTCCTGTCTTGGGACTATTGCTGTCGCGGAGAAAACAGCACCTATAAAGTGGTGGTTGGACGCTCCAAAACAGTGACGGGGCCTTATGTAGATAGAGACGGTAAGTCCTTAAATGAAGGAGGCGGAACTTTGGTGCTTGAAGGCAATGAGAAGTGGTATGGCGCCGGGCATAATAGTGTGTATGCCTTCAATGGCAAGGATTATATTTTCTTCCATGGTTATGATGCCTCTGATAAAGGTTTGCCTAAACTTCGAGTTTCTGAATTGCAATGGGATGCCAATTTATGGCCAAGTCTAAAAGACAATGTACTAGATTAACATGAAATCATTAATAGCAAGTTTGGGAATTATTTGCACGCTTACTGCTACGGCACAAGAAGCGGTAAACCTATTCCCCTTAAATCAAGTTTCTGTGACTTCCGGTGTATTTAAGGAAGCCGCAGAAACTGATTTTAATTATATACAACAGTTAAACCCAGATAGATTGCTGTCGCCATTTCTTAGGGAAGCAGGTTTGGAGCCTAAAGCGCCATCTTATACCAATTGGGAAAATACAGGATTGGATGGCCATACCTTCGGGCATTATTTGTCGGCTTTGTCCATGTATTACGCCTCCACAAATGACGCAAAAGCCAACGAATTGATAGATTATGTGCTGTTCGAATTGCACAATGTACAACAGGCAAACGGCAATGGGTACATTGGTGGAATCCCAGGCAGTAAAGCCCTATGGTCCGAAATTGAAAATGGACACATCAATGCAGGAAGTTTCAGTTTGAACGATAAATGGGTCCCACTTTATAACATCCATAAAACCTTTGCAGGCTTAAAGGATGCTTGGGTATATGCCCAAAAACCTCAAGCCAAAACCATGTTGATAGATTTGACCGATTGGTTTATTGGAGTTACCAAAAACCTATCTGAGGCGCAGGTACAAGATGTGTTGCGTTCCGAACATGGGGGATTGAATGAAGTTTTCGCAGAGCTGTACCACATTACAGGGGAAACAAAATATTTGCAGTTGGCAAAGCGCTTTTCAGAAAAAGCCTTGTTAGAGCCACTGGCAGAAAACAAAGATATTTTAACAGGCATGCATGCCAATACGCAGATTCCAAAATTTATAGGGTTCGAGCGTATTTCACAGTTAGATCATGACGCTACTTACCATGATGCAGCTTTCAACTTTTACAACAATGTTACTAAGGAGCGCACTCTAAGCATAGGCGGGAACAGTGTTCGGGAACATTTTAACCCAATCGATGATTTTAGCGATGTGCTAAGTAGTCAAGAGGGACCTGAGACCTGTAACACCTACAATATGCTAAAGTTGAGCAAGCTTTTGTTTGAGGATACCGCCAACGAAGCGTATATCGATTTTTACGAACGAGGTCTTTACAATCATATTTTGTCCTCTCAAAATCCTAAGGGAGGTTTTGTGTATTTCACACCAATGCGTCCGGGGCATTACCGCGTGTACTCGCAACCGGAAACCAGTTTTTGGTGTTGTGTGGGCTCTGGAATGGAAAATCATACTAAATACAATGAACTGATTTATGCCAAAACCGAAGATACACTTTACGTGAATCTTTTCATGCCTTCCAAAGTAAATTGGGAAGCGCAACAGGCTAACATTACACAAGAAACCAACTTTCCGGAGGAAGGTTCTACAACTTTGCTTTGGGAGAGTAAAAAAGCAAGAAAAGCTACCTTGATGTTGCGATATCCGCAATGGGTGGCAGCTGGAGCTTTAAAGATTTCGGTGAATGGAAAATCTATGGAGGTTGAAGGAACTCCTGGTTCTTATATTCCAATTTATAGAAAATGGAAATCAGGTGACCGCATCACCATGGAATTGCCGATGCATTTAAGTTTGGAGCAAATCCCTGATCAGTCAGGTTATGTGTCTGTAAAATATGGGCCTATTGTATTGGCTGCGGTAACGGGAGAGGACCATCAAGATGGTTTGTTTGCCGATGATAGTCGTGGAGGCCATATTGCCCATGGCCCGTTTTTACCAATGACGGAAGCCCCAATGTTTTTAGCAAAAAAAGGAGAGAATATCCTATCGAAAATAAATCCGGTTCAAGGAAAGCCGCTTCAATTTACAGTGGAAGGCCTTGTTTATCCTGAAGCCTATAAGGATTTGGTTCTTCAGCCATTTTATAAAATCCATGAAAAGCGCTATGCTATTTATTTAAAAAATGAAACACCTGAAGGCCTAGAGCAAATGCAACAGGAGTTGGCTGAAAAGGAGAAAGCCGAAGCCTATTTGCGTTCCATCACTTTGGACTATGTCGCACCTGGAGAACAGCAACCGGAGTCAGATCATGGTTTTAAATCAGAGCGTTCCAATTCTGGAGTGAACCAAAACCGTCACTGGCGCGATGCATCAGGTTGGTTTAGTTACGAGCTGAAAAATAAGGAGGCTGAAGCCAAAGCCTTACGCATCACCTATTTTGGGTTGGACGCTAATAGGAATTTTAAGATTAGTGTGAATGGACAGACTATTGCCAATACTAAACTAACAGGAAATAAAGGCAATACGTTTTTTGAAGTGGATTATGAGCTTCCAGAAAGTCTTGTGAAAGACAACGAACTTTTGGAGGTGCGTTTTCAAGCCGATGAAAATTCGACCACCGCAGGGATTTATGGGGTACGTTTAATGCGTATTTCGGCTTCACAATCAGAGAAGTAAAAAGAAAAATAAAAAATAATTGCTAATAGAGTTCAATGAAAATTGTCCCTCACTGCTAGAAATAGCATTTTGAAAAAGACCATATGAAATCAGAAAATCAAAAATTAAGCCTACTAGAAAAAATTGGATATGGCTCTGGAGACGCAGCGGTAAACGTTGTGATATCTTCCATGTTCCTTATCATTACCTTCTTTTATACCGATGTGTTTGGGTTGAAGCCTAAGGACATGGCCTTATTGTTTTTATTGGTACGATTAATTGATGCCGTTACCGACCCTTTAATGGGATTGATCACCGATAAGTTTACGACTAAATGGGGACGCTACAGGCATTACTTTTTGTTCTTGGCGGTACCTTTTGGGATTTCGGTGTTTCTAACCTTTACAACACCTGATTTTGATTATGCTGGTAAAATGATCTATGCCTACATCACGTACATATTTGTGACGATTATGTTTACTTCGGTAACAATTCCGTATATCTCTTTAATTGGGGTATTGACCAGTGACCCTCAGGAACGTTTGTCGGCTAATGGTTACCGATTGTTCTTTGCAAAGGTTGCGGCCTTCTTGGTGTCTATCGTCGTGCCTATTTTGGCGGAGAAGTTTGGAAAAGACGATTTGGGTAGAGGCTATCAATTGGCCATGGGGTTAATGGCGCTGTTGGGAACCCTTTTGTTCTTGTTTAGCTTCTTTACCACTAGAGAACGTGTAGAACATGTGGTAGAAGACAAACCTTTGAAAGAGCAGTTTCAGATACTGTTGAAAAATGGTCAGTGGACGCTTTTATTTGGAGTATGTTTCTTCGGTACTGTGGGGTATGTAATCCGTAATTCAGTAGCCATTTTTTATGCTAAATATTTCCTGGGTGGTGATGCTAGTGTGCAATCGTCATTTATGGCAACAGGTGTCGCGGCGGCGATTTTGGCAATGCCAGCTTCTACGTTTATCACAAAAAAATACTGTAAAGTAAAATTATTTAAATGGTCCCAAATTGCGGTGGGGGTGATTAGTCTTATTATGCTATTGGTAGTACAGCCAGGGAACCTTGTAATGGCTTATGTACTGTATTTCATCTTGTCTTTTGTAGTCGATTTACATGCACCTGTATTTTGGTCGGCTATTGCAGAAGCAGTGGATTATGGGCATGCCGAATCTGGTAAACGTGTATCTGGTTTGGCCTTTGGAGGAATTTCCTTCGCTCAAAAATTAGGAATGGGAATCGCCGGAGCTGCGGTAGGGTATATGTTGGATTTCTTCGAATATGTACCAAAAGCAGAATCTCAAACGGAATTCGCCCTTTGGGGAATCGCCTTGATGCTGACGGTAATTCCAGGAATCTTCCATGTCATTATGGGAGGTATGATGTTCCGCTATAAAATCACCGATTCATATTACGAAACAATTAAAAAGAAATTAAATATATAACAATGAAGATGGAGAGTTCTGAAAAAAATGCTCCGATTGTAGAACAACGTGCCGACCCGTTTATCTATAAGCACACGGATGGTTATTACTATTTTACGGGGTCTGTGCCAACCTATGATCGTATTGAACTTAGAAGAGCGAAAACTATTGCTGAATTGCAGAATGCAGAAACCTTTGATGTTTGGTTCAAGCATGAAAGTGGACCAATGAGCCGTCATATTTGGGCGCCTGAGGTTCATTATTTGGATGGGAAATGGTATGTGTATTTTGCGGCCAGTGAAGAAGAGGATATCTGGGCATTGCGACCTTATGTTTTGGAATGTACAGGTCAAGACCCTCTTAAGGATGAATGGATTGAATTGGGGATGATGCAAGCGGCTGATTGTGACGAGAAATCATTCATCGACTTTTCATTGGATGGTACCGTGTTTGAAAATAATGGTAAGCGTTATTTCTGTTGGGCTGAAAAAACAGGAGGTCAATTTGCGGCGTCCAATTTGTATTTGGCAGAAATGGAATCGCCAATCAAACTTAAAACAACGCAGTTCATGCTGACCACGCCAGATTACGATTGGGAGCGTATTGGCTTTTGGGTGAACGAAGGACCAGCGGTTTTAAAGCACAACGGTAAAATATTTATCACCTTTTCGGCTAGTGCTACTGGCGCCTGTTATTGTATGGGTTATATGGAAGCCGATGAAACTGCTGATTTATTGGATAGAAATTCATGGACCAAAACCAGATACCCGGTATTGGAAACCAATTACGACAAGAAAATTTTTGGTCCCGGACATAATTGCTTTACCGTGGCAGAAGATGATACAACGCCGCTGTGCATCTATCACGCCAGGGATTATGAAAATGCCGTTGGCGATCCTACAGTGGTTCCGAAAACTGATACGAGACCTTTGGAGGAGATTGTTGCTGATCCATTATATGATCCAAACCGACATGCTAGAATGTTGGAGGTGAGTTATGACGACAATGGAAAGCCGCTTTTTGAATTGTATTAAATTTTGACTTTTGGTTGAATAGTGTCACTAGGATGAACGATTACCATCCATGGTTGGCATAAAATTTATTGAATTTTGATGCATAAATTATTTGCAAGCTTTTAAATGAAAAAAACAGTTTTAAAACCAGTAGTTTTTGTTGCCTTGGCAACTTGTAATTTCTTTGGATGCAAGGAGGTAGTAGAGGATAGGTCTATTCTCGAATCAAATATTGCTTCAAAGGAAATTACACAACTAGTGGTGGATTTAAATGATACAGGTGTCAAAATTCAACCTACGATGTACGGTATCTTTTTTGAGGACATCAACTTTGCTGCCGATGGAGGCCTTTATGCCGAAATGGTAAAAAACCGGTCGTTTGAGTTTTTAAATCCAAAAATGGGCTGGAAGGAGCCTAATAGTAATACACATAGTCATAATACGGAATCAGGGTATTTAAGTCCTGTAAAATATACAGGTGAAAATGCTAATCAAACCTATGCTCGTGTTGAGGTAAAAGGGCCAAAATACGAATTGCTCAATGAAGGGTTTAGAGGTATGGGGATTAAAAAGGATGCCCAATACAACCTGACTTTAGATGCAAAAAAGGTAAGTGGGGATATTCAAAAAATTCGGTTTCAGTTTATAGATTCACTAAACCAAGTTTTAGGAGAATCTGTCATTGCGGCAAAAGGAACTTCTTGGACAAATTATGAAGGACAATTAATGGCCAATCAAACCCAAATGAACGCCCAGCTTAAAATCACTTTTGAAGGTACTGGGGTTATTGATTTGGATATGATATCCTTATTTCCCGAAGATACTTGGAAAGGTAGAAAGAAAGGATTACGAAAGGATATCGTTGAGTTGTTGGATGGCTTAAATCCTGGATTTTTAAGGTTTCCTGGCGGCTGTATTGTTGAAGGAAGAACTTTGGAACGACGCTACCAATGGAAAAAAACTGTAGGAGATATAGAGGATAGAGAAATTTTGGTGAACCGTTGGAATACTGAGTTTGCGCATAAACCAGCTCCAGATTATTACCAAAGTTTCGGTGTTGGCTTTTTTGAATATTTCCAGCTATCGGAAGATTTAGGTGCTGAGCCACTTCCTATTTTGAGTTGCGGAATTGCTTGTCAGTTTAACACAGGTGAGTTGGTTCCTATAGATGGTTTGGACCCTTATGTTCAAGATGCTTTGGATTTAATAGAATTTGCCAACGGAAGTACTTCTACAACTTGGGGAAAACTACGTTCCGACATGGGGCACCCTGAGCCTTTCAACTTAAAATATTTAGGGGTAGGGAATGAGCAATGGGGCCCCGCTTATATTGAGCGTTACAAGGTGTTTCATAAGGCTATAAAAGCTAAATATCCTGAGATTATCATAGTATCTGGTAGTGGACCATTTCCAGATGGAGACCAATTTGAATATGGTTGGGAGGAACTCAAGAAAATGAATGCCGAGATTGTAGATGAGCATTATTATCGTTCTCCAGAATGGTTTTTGGAAAACGCCAACAGATATGACAGTTATGACCGAAATGGCCCAAAAGTCTTTGCTGGAGAGTATGCCGCACATCCCAAAGACGTGGAAGACGGTCCTAAAGAGAATAATTGGTTGGCAGCACTTTCTGAAGCGGCATTCATGACAGGATTGGAACGCAATGCCGATGTGGTGCAATTAACATCTTATGCTCCTTTGATGGCGCATATTGATGCATTTCAATGGGCTCCAGATATGATTTGGTTTAACAATTTGGAAACTTATGGAACGCCCAATTATTATGTGCAAAAGCTGTATGCCAATAATCCTGGAACAGATTTGTTAAAAATTACCAAGGATGGGCAACCACTAATTGGCCAAGAACAATTGTATGCTTCGGTGGTAAAGGATGTCAACACAAATGAGCTGATAGTGAAATTGGTGAATACAGCAGAAGAGGGGAAGCGTATTTCTCTAAATATGGGTGACGCTACTTTAGAAGAAAAAGGAACTGTGATTGTTCTTCAAAATGAGGATAGAACACAAAGTAATTCCTTTAAATCACCAAAATCAATAAGCCCAAAAATTGATGAAATTGAATTGAAGAACGGGCAACTTGAAATAGAATTAGAGCCTAGTTCTTTGAATGTGTTAAAACTAAAATTTAAAAGTGTATAAAATACACTTATTTTAATGTAAAGCGTATCTTTGTATACAAACAACTAAACAAGTTAAGATGAAAACATATGTTATAGGATTAGATTATGGATCGGATTCTGTTCGTGCGGTCTTGATTGATACACAAAACGGGGCCGAATTGGCTTCAGAAGTATTTTGGTATCCACGATGGAAGGAACAAAAATATTGTAATGCAGGAATTAATCAGTTTAGGCAGCACCCTTTGGATCATATAGAAGGGTTGGAACATACCATTACTTCTGTAATGCAGCAAAGTGACGTGAAGCCAGAAGCTGTAGTTGGAATTTGTATCGATACTACAGGGTCGTCACCTATGCCTTTAACAGCCGAGGGAACGCCATTGGCATTGGTTGATGGGTTCGCAGAAAATCCAAATGCCATGATGGTACTTTGGAAAGATCATACCTCTGTTAACGAAGCCAACGAAATTAATGAATTGGCCAGAACTTGGGGAGGTGAAGACTATACCAAATTTGAAGGAGGTATTTACTCTTCTGAATGGTTCTGGGCAAAAATATTACATATCGCCAGAGAAGATAAGGCAGTAAAAGAGCAGGCTTACACTTGGATGGAGCATTGTGACTATATCACTTACTTACTGGCCGATAACAAAGATTTAAATACGTTTAAAAGAAGCCGTTGTGCCGCAGGGCATAAAGCGATGTGGCATGAGAGTTGGGGAGGATTGCCTGCTAAGGAATTCTTAGGGCAATTGGATCCATATTTAGCCGATTTAAAAGATAATTTATATACAGAAACCTTTACGTCCGACGATATTGCTGGTCACCTTAATGAAGAGTGGGCCGCTAAATTAGGTCTGTCAACTAAAACAGTAATTGCTGTGGGTACTTTCGATGCACACTCTGGTGCGGTGGGAGCTAAGGTTGACAATAATGCGTTGGTACGCGTTATGGGAACCTCTACTTGCGATATCATGGTATCACCTCGTGAAGTGATTGGGGATAACTGTGTAAAAGGAATTTGTGGACAAGTAGATGGTTCGGTAATTCCAGGCATGATTGGTTTGGAAGCTGGTCAGTCTGCTTTTGGGGATGTGTTGGCTTGGTTCAAAGATGTGTTGTCTTGGCCTATAGATAATTTGGTCATGACTTCAAAAATGTTGAACGATGAGCAAAAACAATCCCTAAAGGATGAAATTGAAGCTAAGTTCATTCGTACTTTAGCAGAACAGGCGGAGAGAATTCCAATTTCAGAAGCCATTCCAATTGCATTGGATTGGGTAAACGGAAGAAGAACTCCAGATGCCAACCAAGAGTTGAAAAGTGCCATCTCTGGAATTTCCTTGGGAACAAAAGCGCCTCATATCTTCAAGGCTTTGGTGAATTCTATTTGTTTTGGTTCCAAAATGATCGTGGATCGTTTTGAGAGCGAAGGCGTAAAAATAGAATCTGTTATCGGAATTGGAGGCGTGGCAAGAAAGTCGCCTTTCATCATGCAAACTTTGGCCAACGTTTTGAATATGCCTATTAAAGTGGCCGAATCAGACCAAGCACCAGCTTTGGGGGCTGCCATTTATGCTGCTGTAGCTGCAGGTTTATATCCAAACGTAATTGAAGCTAGTAAAGTCATGGGAAGTGACTTTGAAGCAGAATATTTCCCGCAAACAGAACAAGTGAAGGTGTATGCCAATTATATGGAGGCCTACAAAACATTGGCGACCTTTGTTGAAACTAACATTAAATCCAAAAAGTAATGAGTTCTAAGTACAAATCTTTAAAAGAAGAATGTTACGAGGCAAACATGCAATTGAATGCCTTGAACCTTGTAGTGTACACTTTCGGGAATGTAAGTGCTGTAGACAGAGCCAATGGCGTATTTGCCATTAAGCCAAGCGGGGTGCCGTATGAAATTTTGAAGCCTGAAGATATTGTGATCTTGGATTACGACAACAATATTGTGGAAGGAACAATGAGACCTTCTTCCGATACCAAAACACATTCCTTCTTGTATAAAAATTGGGATGACATCGGTGGCATTGCCCATACACATGCTACCTATTCGGTGTCATGGGCACAGGCGCAAAGAGACATTCCTATTTTTGGAACCACCCACGCCGATCATTTAACAGCCGATATTCCTTGTGCACCACCTATGAGCGACGACCTTATTGAAGGGAATTATGAGCACAACACGGGAATTCAAATTTTGAACTGTTTCAAGGATAAGAACATTTCGCATAAAGAAGTGGAAATGGTACTTATTGGAAACCATGGTCCATTTACTTGGGGTAAAGATGCTGCAAAGGCAGTGTATAACAGTAAGGTTCTGGAAGTGGTGGCAGAAATGGCCTATTTAACACTTCAAATCAACCCAAGCGCACCAAGATTAAAAGATTCATTAATAAAAAAACACTACGAGCGTAAGCACGGTAAAAATGCCTATTACGGTCAATAATTAATACACACAATTATGATTGATATATCACAAAAGGAAGTTTGGTTCATTACAGGGAGCCAACATCTATATGGGCCAGAAACATTGGAGCAAGTGGCCAAAAACTCTTCGGAAATTGTTGAAGCCTTAAATGCATCCCAACAAATTCCTGTAAAAGTAGTTTTCAAGCCAACGGTAAAGACTACTGAAGAAATTTACGAAACTTTAACCGCAGCTAATCAAGAGGCGAACTGTATCGGGATCATTACTTGGATGCACACGTTTTCACCTGCTAAAATGTGGATTCGTGGGTTAACTGCCCTTCAAAAACCTTTGTGTCACTTACATACGCAATTCAATAGAGACATTCCTTGGGATTCCATCGATATGGATTTTATGAACTTAAACCAAGCGGCCCACGGTGACCGTGAGTTTGGATTTATGGTGAGCAGATTACGTAAAAATAGAAAAGTAGTTGTTGGACACTGGTCTCAAGAATCTGTACAAAAGAAAATTGGAGATTGGACACGTGTCGCTGCAGGATGGGACGATTGGCAAGGTGCTAAGTTTGCTCGTTTTGGAGACAATATGCGTTTTGTTGCCGTAACCGATGGAGATAAAGTAGAGGCTGAAACCAAATTTGGTTTTTCAGTGAATACCTATGCTGTTGGTGATTTAGTAGAAGTTATCAATGGAGTGTCTGACGAGGCTATTGCTGAATTGGTTAAGGAATATGAAAGTTCTTATAACATGGCTGATTCCTTATTGGAAGGCGGAGAGAACAGACAGTCTTTAATTGAAGCGGCTCGCATTGAATTAGGACTTGAGAAGTTCTTGGTTGATGGAGGGTTTAAAGGCTTCACCGATACGTTTGAAGATTTACATGGCATGGTTCAATTGCCAGGTATCGCTGTACAACGTTTGATGCAAAAGGGATATTCTTTTGCAGGAGAAGGTGACTGGAAAACGGCTGCTTTGGTACGTGCTATGAAGGTTATGGGAGCTGGATTGGAAGGTGGAAATGCCTTTATGGAAGATTACACCTATCACTTAGACCCTAAAGAACCTAGAATTTTAGGATCGCACATGTTGGAAGTTGATCCGGTTTTGGCGGCTTCAAAACCTTCTTGTGAAGTACATCCTTTAGGAATTGGAGGAAAAGCAGATCCTGTACGTTTGGTATTTAATGGTAGAGCTGGAGATTCTTTGGTTGCTGGTTTAATGGACTTTGGAAACCGTTTCAGATTGTTGATCAACAAAACAGTTGGAGAAGAAGTAAAAGAAGCCTTGCCTAAATTGCCGGTAGCAAGAATTATGTGGAAACCACTACCTGATTTCGAAACTGCATGTACTGCTTGGATTTTGGGAGGTGGAGCACACCACACTTGTTACAGTGAAAATGTATCGGTTGAGCAATTGGAAGATTTTGCCGAAATTGCGGGCATAGAATCTTTGGTGATTGATGAACACACAACCATCAGGGATTTTAAAAATACCATACATACCAATGAGGCCTACTATAGATAATAGTAGGTTAGGACTAACTAAAATTAATTAAACATGAAGATTCTAAAACGTTCCTTGTTTTATGCACTAATGTTGCTGTTAACCTTGAGTAATATTCAGTGTAAAAAAGACAAAAAGGAAGAATCAGAAACAACAATTCCAGTGAAAGAGAAATTAACAATTGATAAGGAACTATTTGGCACGATGCCAGATGGTCAAGAGGTGGAGAAATTCACCTTGAAGAACCATAACGGGGTAGAAATGCAGGTAATAACTTATGGCGGAAGGATTACTTCCCTTAAAGTACCTAATAAGCAAGGAGCGTTTGAGAATGTCATACTTGGGTTTGATAAGTTAGAGGATTACTTGGCTGACAACCCATTCTTTGGTGCGTTGATTGGGCGTTACGGAAACCGAATTGCTAAAGGAAAATTTACTTTGGAAGACAAGGAATATGCCTTGGCAATCAACGATGGCCCTAATCATTTGCACGGTGGTGTAGACGGTTATGATCGTGTAGTTTGGAAAGCTGAAGCTATCGAAGGCGAAGAGGATTCAACCTTAAGATTGAATTATTTGAGCAAAGATGGCGAAGAAGGTTATCCAGGAGATTTGAACGTGACCGTAACGTATGTGTTGACCAAAGACAATGAGTTGAAGGTTTCATATAAAGCCACTACCAACAAAACTACGGTGGTGAATTTAACCCAGCACAGTTATTTTAACTTATCGGGAGATTTTTCAAAATCTATTTTAGACCATGAAGTAGTATTGGATGCCGATGCATTTTTACCAGTAGATGCTACCTTGATTCCAACAGGGGAAATCGGAAGCGTGGAAGGAACACCATTCGATTTCAGAACTGTAAAAACTATTGGAAGAGATATTGAAGCTGATAATGAGCAATTGATTTTAGGAAAAGGTTACGATCATTGTTGGATATTGAACGGAGAAGCAGGAAGCTTAAGAAAAGTAGGTTCTGCTTTTGATGCTACAAGCGGGCGTTTTATGGAAGTATTTACAGATCAACCTGGAATGCAATTCTACACCGGAAACTTTTTGGATGGCACATTGCCTATGCCAAATGGGGGTACTTATGGTCAAAGAACAGGATTTTGTTTAGAAACACAACATTATCCAGATTCTCCAAATCAACCAGAGTTTCCTTCTACGGTTTTACAACCAAAAGAAACGTATACAACAACGACCATTTATAAATTTTCAACTAAATAATTAAGAGCAGATGAAGACTTTAGATACTTTAGATTGGATTTTTATTGGGGTATATTTTCTGGTGTTGGTAGGAATTGCCGTTTGGATCATCAGAAAAAAACAAAATAATACAGAAGACTATTTCCTTGCAGGAAGAAATGTGGGATGGTTTGTGGTTGGAGCCTCTATTTTTGCCTCCAATATCGGGTCAGAGCACGTTGTGGGATTGGCAGGAGCCGGAGCCGGAAACAAATTGCCAATGCTTATTTACGAGATTCAGGCCTGGGTGGTATTGATTCTCGGTTGGGTATTCTTGCCCTTTTATGCCAGAAGTGGTGTGTTTACCATGCCTGAGTTCTTGGAAAAACGTTTTGATGCACGTTCACGTTGGATCTTGTCCATTTTCTCTATTGCAGCCTATGTACTTACCAAAATTTCGGTAACCATTTACGCAGGAGGTGTGGTAGTGTCTGCTTTATTGGGAATTGATTTCTGGACGGGAGCTTTGGCTACGGTAATCTTAACAGGATTGTATACGGTTGTAGGTGGAATGCGTGCTGTAGTTTACACTGAAACCTTGCAAGCTATCGTCTTGGTGATTGGTGCTGCGGCATTGACCTTTATTGGTTTGGACCACGTAGGTGGTTGGGAGAGTATGGCCGAAACGGTATCTCCTGAGTACTTGAACATGTGGAGACCAGCTACAGATCCTGATTTCCCTTGGCCAACCTTGTTTATTACAAGTACCATTGTAGGGATTTGGTATTGGTGTACCGACCAATATATTGTACAAAGAACCTTGACAGCTAAAAACATTAAGGAAGGTAGACGAGGAACTATTTTTGGAGCTTTATTGAAGCTACTTCCTGTATTCTTGTTCTTGGTTCCTGGGATTATAGCTTTAGCATTAAAAATGAGAGGAGAGTTACATTGGGATAGTCCAGACCAGGCATTTCCTGTATTGATGAGTAACTTGTTGCCTTCTGGTTTAAGAGGATTGGTAGCAGCAGGTCTTTTAGCAGCATTGATGAGTTCTTTGGCATCGGTGTTCAATTCCTGTTCTACTTTGTTTACGGTGGATATCTATAAGAAATTAAGACCGAATACACCTGAAAAGAAATTAGTGAAAACAGGACAAATTGCAACGGTATTTATCGTAATTATCGGAATTATTTGGATTCCTATTATGGCCAACATTTCTGGGGTATTATATGAATATCTACAGAGTGTACAGTCCTATATCGCGCCTCCAATTACGGCGGTATTCTTACTGGGAATCTTCTCAAAGAGAATCAACGGAACGGGAGCTTATGTTACTTTAGTTGTAGGATTGATAGTAGCAGCCATTAGAATTGTACTGGAATTGGTAAAAGGTTCTATGGATCCAAATGGGGTATTATTCTTCTTAGGTAATATGAACTTCTTGACCTTTGGTGCATGGTTCTTCTTATTCTGTGTATTATTAATCATCACAGTAAGTTTCTTGACCAAAGCACCTTCAGAAGAAAAAGTGGCCAACCTTACGTTCTCTACAATTTCTGAAGAAGAAAAAGCAAACAATAAAAATAGTTATAGCTGGGTGGATATTGCCATATCAATCTTAGTTGTGGTTATTGTTGTTGGAGTGATGATATTCTTTAATGGAAAATAATCCATAAAATATGATATAAAAAAAGCGGGCCAAAGCCCGCTTTTTTTATATGTGATGATGAGATTAAAACTTCATTACAAACCCACCATAAGGTTGTACTTCTACAGTTTTTACAGTAGCAGCATTTACAGGTTCCAATACAAATTTATCGTCTTCATCTGCAATCATGGTTCCGTTACCTTCACCAATAAAGGAAAGATCCATTTCTAAAGTTTTGGCTTTGTCTTCACCATTGATACCTACTACATACCAATTGCCATTGTGTTTTCTGGCCATTACCACATCTTTTCCAGGAAAACCTGATACAAACTTACTGCTGTCCCAATTTACAGGTATATCTTTTAAAAAATCTACGATATAGTCTGGTTGCTTTTTCATGCCTTCAGGGATTTCTGCCATATGTTGTACCCCAGAAGTAAACAGAATAGGCAATGCCAACTCAAAAGTGTTCGTGGTTTTTCTGTTGATGTTGGTAATAGAATCCAATACCATTGGGGTAAAGTCCATTGGGTCAAACACATTTCTGGTAAAAGGTAACATGGTACAGTGGTTAGGCTGTAAATCGGCGTTTTTTTGCTCGAAGGTTATAAATTCTTCTCCCATAATAGATTCCATCGTCATTAAGTGAGGATAGGTGCGTTGCCAACCTCTAGGCAGTGTACAACCGTGGAAGTTTACCAAAAGCTTGTATTGAGCGGCATCTTTAAGAATGTCGTGGTAATACGCAATCATGGATTGGCCGTCCCCTCCAAAGAAATCAATCTTAACACCAGAAACTCCTAAATCCACCAATTTTTGAAATTCAACTGTACGGTTGTCATGAGTAAGTAACTTGCTTTTTGGTGTGTACGGCGTCTCATTCCAATCTCCTGATGAATTGTACCAAACCAATATTTTAACACCTTTAGAATTGGCATATTCGGCTAATTCCTTGATTTTTTCGTTGCCTATTTTTTGATCCCAATTCACATCGATAAGGCAGTAAGGCCAGTTCATAGAGGCTGAATAATCGATGAATTTTTTGGTAGTTTCATAGGTGATAAAATCATCTTTCAACAAAACCCAGCTCCAAGAGGCAAGTCCTCCTTTTATAAAGGACGTGTCCATATCCATGGCAGGCTTGGCAAGGTCGGTTCCCAAAGTACTTTCGGTAACCGTAGCAAGATCACCAATGGCGAGGATGCGCCAAGGTGTTTCCCAAGGTAATTTGGATTCTGGGTTGAGGGCACCGCCTGGGAAGAACTCTTCCTTTTGTGGAAATACCACCTGCAGCGACTTTTTATCGTCCTTATATTGTAAATGAGTTCCGCAGTAATTTGGTTCCAAAGCAGTCTCAGAAATCAATACCCAAGTATTATTGCTGTTGAAAAGCGCAGGGTATACCCAGCCTTCACCAATCTCCGATTTGGTGTTGATATCTACATTTTGATAGTAGTGTTCTTCGTAGGAAGGATTGGTGCTGCTCCAGCCAGTTTTTGCTTTGGACATAGGTTGTACCCAAGCTTTGGCTGACGTTGGGAAGTTGTAAGTAGTCAGTTCTTCTGTGATTTTTTTGATGTCTTCAGATGTATTTGGGAACACATATTTAAAGGCAATCCCATCATCTGAAAGGTTGAAGACAATCTGCATAGGTTGTCCATTTTCGTTTTCAAGGTCAACGGTGTATTGGTTGGCCTCATAACTCATGTGTTTTTGCTTGCCGTGAAGCATGCTATACTTATCCGAAACTTTTTTTGCTTCAGAAATGCCTTTTAAAGTCATGTTGTTAAAAAAGTTGGCATCCTCGCGTACAAGTCCTAAACTTGAAGAGTCAATCACTAATTCGGTCTTGTCATAAACTAGGTAATAAGGCTGTTTGTGAGTATTCAGTCCAACTTCAACAGATAAGGTATTTGAGGGGTTGGATAATAATTTTAGCGTTTCCTTTTTGGAACAGGACACGCTTATAATTGCAATAAGTAGTAGGGTTAATTTTTTCATTTTAAATGTTAATTAGACACTTTAAAAGTACTAAATATCTATGGTTTTTAGAGTGGATTTTAGACAGGAAAGAGGCTGGTTTTTGCAACTGTTTGTGACAGAGAAGGTTTGTTAAAAATATAATGCTGTCAATTTCAGAAATTCATTGCTTTTTGGTAATTTAACTATCTATTAATTAATTATTTAATCCGTAAAAAGACTATGAGACATTTTAAAAAATTAATGGTATTCCTTTTTGTAGGGAATTTTGCGTTGACACTGTCCGCACAATCTAGTAAAGACCAAAAAATAATCGAGGAAGCCGATAAGGCTGTTGCAACCTTATTGGAAGTCAATCCGGGATTACGGGAGTATTTCGATAAATCGGCTGGTTGTGTGGTGTTTCCCAATGTAGGGAAAGGAGGACTTATTATTGGGGGAGCTTCCGGTAATGGTGTACTTTATGAATATGGCCATAAAAAAGGTATGGCAAGTGTGAAGGAAATAAGTGTGGGTGCCCAAATTGGTGGGCAGGCCTTGATAGAGGTGATCTTTTTTGAAACCAAAGAAGAAGTTGATAAGTTCAAGGAAAGTAAATTTGAATTCGACGCCGGTATTTCAGCAACAGCTTTGAAAGAAGGCAAAAGTTTGGATGTTAAATACAAGGATGGTGTAGCGGTGTTTACCCATACGAAAGGAGGTTTGATGGCCGAAGTGTCTGTTGGAGGGCAAAAATTTAAATACGAACCATTCTAAAAATAGAATATTCAAGACGTTATAAAAGGCCTTTTAAAAAGGTCTTTTTTTTGTACGTTATTTGGACAACTTAATTGCAATATCAGGGAGCTTCTTCAAAACTCTTTCGTACATTAGTTGTTTCAAATTCTTACCATGCTTAAAAGAGAAAATGATGTTTTTCAGCTCCTTTTTGAATCTGTTTCCGAAGGGGTAGTTGTTGTAAATCAAAATCATACCATAGTTGCTACCAACTCTTCTGCCGAGCGGATGTTTGGGTACGAGCATGACGAGCTTTTGCAGCAACCTTTATCTATCTTAATTCCCAAGAAGAATCAAGACGGTCATGAAAAAAAAGTGAGCATGTTCATTTCCGAAGATCGATCCCGCCAAATGGGCAAAGGTTTGGATTTGTTTGCACTGCGAAAGGATGGTGAGCTCTTCCCTGTAGAAATTGGTTTGAACATTGTTGAGCTTCAGGGGGAAAAGATTGTGATGGCTATTATCAGTGATATTTCCATTAGAAAACAACACGAAAAGGAAATCCTGGATTTGAATGCCGAATTGGAGCAAAAGGTGGTTAAAAGAACCCAAGCCTTGAGTGAGTCTGTGGAAGAACTCAAAGAGTTGAACATGGAGCTTAGGAAGGAAAATGAGAAGCGCCTTGAAGCAGAGCGCAAGGTGAAAAAGGCCCTTAAAAAAGAAAAGGAACTCAACGATTTAAAGACTAAATTCCTGTCCTTGGTGTCTCATGAATTCAAAACTCCTCTTAGTGGTATTTTAACTTCTACCATGCTTTTGGGCAAATATAAATTGGCCGAACAACAGGAAAAACGCGATAAGCAAATAGGCAACATTACCAATAAGGTACATTACCTCAATAACATTCTTACAGACTTCCTTTCCATCGAAAAGTTGGAAACCGGGAATATCAGCTATCAAGTAAGTACTTTTAAATTGAGTAAAGTTGTCAACGAGGTGGTTTATGATGCCAATATGCTGTTGAAAGAAGGGCAAAACATTATTTACCCAGAAGATATTGATGATATTAGTTTGACCCAAGATGAGAAAATTGTAGAATTGGGGTTATCCAATTTGGTGCGTAACGCGATCAAATATTCTCCTGAGAATTCAACCATTAAAATCGTCATCAAGCAAAAGAAGGACAATACTATATTTAAGGTGATTGATGAAGGTGTTGGAATTCCCAAAAAAGACCAGAAAAACATATTCAAACGTTATTTTAGGGCAGAAAACGTGCTTTTGGTAGAAGGGACAGGAATTGGGCTAAATATTGTAAAAAGTCACTTGAAAAATTTAGGAGGGAACCTTACCTTTGACAGCCGAGAAAATCAAGGGACTACTTTTGTAATGTCTATCCCAAATAAAATAAAATATGAAGAAAATACTGTTGATTGAAGATGATACCATGCTTAGGGAAAATACCGCCGAATTACTGGAACTTTCAGGGTATACGGTTAATACGGCTCCTAATGGTAAACAGGCAATTGAACACATAAAGGACGACCTTCCAAACATTGTGATATGCGATATTATGATGCCAGAACTTGATGGTTATGGCGTTTTGGAAGCTTTGTCTAAAGACGAGGAAACAAAGTATATTCCCTTCATATTTTTATCGGCCAAAACCGAGCGTAAAGACGTTAGAAGAGGGATGGAATTGGGAGCCGATGATTATATCCCCAAGCCGTTCCAGGAAGACGAACTTATCAATGCCATTGAAAGTAGATTGGCAAAATCCGAAATTTTAAAGGACCAAAGGGTTGCTCCTGTCATAACCGAAGCGGAAACCAATGAGGACGAATTGGAAACCCTGAACGACCTTAAAAACTTTTTTGATGACAATGGAGAAGTGCTATGTTTTCAAAAAGGGGATACTATTTATGAAGAAGGACAAAACTCCAATTACATTTATTTAATAACCAAGGGCTCTGTAAAAAGTCACAAGTTGGACGAGCTTGGCAAAGATCTTACAACGTCGCTGTATAACGAAGATGATCTGTTTGGCTATGCCTCCTTCTCACAGGATAGACCGTACCAGGAAACAGCAACGGCCATAGTGGATACCGAGGTGGCTTGCATTTCAAAGAAGACTTTAAAAGATTTATTGGACCACAACCATAAAATAGCCTTGGAATTAATGCAGTTGCTCACCAACGATATTTTAGGAATTAAGGATCAGCTTTTGCAAATGGCCTATAGTTCTGTAAATAAAAAGACCGCTTCTACCATTATTAAATTTGCCGAAAAACTCAATCACGATACCAATAAGGCCATTACAATTTCCCGTAGTGATTTGGCCAGTGTGGCGGGTATCGCCCCGGAAACTTTAATTAGAACGCTTTCCAATTTTAAGAAGCAAGGTATTATTGAAATTAAAGGTAAAAACATTCGCATCCTAGATCTGGAAAGGCTTCAGGACATGCACTAGTATTGGTTTCATTAATTGGTATGATTTAAATCATATTTTTGAAAGCACTTTCAAATTACTTTTGTGTAAGAAAGTGTGAACAATGAAAAATATACTATTACCAACAGATTTTTCAGAAAATTCATTGAACTCCATAAGATACGCCCTTAAGTTTTATGAAGGGGAGGCTTGTGAGTTCTATTTGCTGCATATAATTGTGTTGAAAAATGGTATGTCCAATTTGTCGGATACGGAGCTTTCCAAAATCCAGGAAGAAACCCTTGCAAAGTTGGAGCAATTGCAACAAACTTTGGAACAAGAGTTGCCGGAAGGGCATCATTTTAAATTTCACATTTTGACGGACTATAACTTTTTTGTGGAATCCATTAGGAGTCAAGTCAAAAAACTCAAAATAGATGTTATAGTTATTGGCACCAAAGGCGCCAATGAATTTAAGAACGCAGGGATAGGAACTCATACCCATGAAATAATTACCAAGGTAAAGTGTAATGCATTGGTAGTGCCAGAACATGCCAAGTTTAAGGATTGTAAGGAAATTGTGTTTCCTACAGATTTTTCCATGATTTACCATGATGATACCTTGAAGTCTATTGAAGCTATATTAAAGCGTTTCGATACCAATTTTAGAGTGTTGCATGTGTGCAAAAAAGACAGCGAATTGTTCCCAGATCAAGTGAAAAATAAAACCTACTTGGAGGCTTTTTTGAGATATTTCCATCATAGTTTTAACTTCTTCAATGATAAAAAGCTAGAAGCAGCTATACAATGTTTTGTGGAAGATCAGGGGGTAGATCTAATTGCCTTGGTAGCAAAAAATCTAAATTATATGCAACGCTTGTTGTTTCAACCAAGCGTTAAGAAACTAACCTATTTAACGAATATTCCTTTTTTGGTGTTCCACGAACACCGGCCAACCAAATAGCTTTTCTATAGCGTGAAAACCAATCGTCTCCCTTGGAGATGGTTGGTTTTTAAACTGATATATGTCATATGCAAATGATGGCATACATTTTATTTTTGGCAAAAATTATAGTGTAAATGAATTGTAACCTAGTCAATAAATATAACGTTCCTGGACCTAGATATACCAGTTACCCAACGGTTCCGTTTTGGGATGTAGATTCTTTTTCTTTGGAACAATGGAAAGCCTCCCTAAAAACATCCTTTGTTGAGAGTAAGGAAGAAGGTATTAGTCTTTATATTCACCTTCCTTATTGTGAAAGCTTATGTACCTTTTGTGGTTGCAACAAGCGCATTACCAAACGGCATGAGGTAGAAAAACCATATATAGACTATGTGCTGCGCGAATGGGATTTGTATTGTGAAATTTTGCCAGAAAAGCCAAGCATTAAGGAATTGCATTTAGGAGGTGGAACCCCTACGTTTTTCTCTCCAGAACATTTAAGTGAACTTATTCAGGGTATTCTAAAAAAGGCTGATTTGGCCAAAGGTTACGAGTTCAGTTTTGAAGGACACCCTAATAATACTACAGAAGCACACTTACAGACTTTGTATGATTTGGGCTTCAGAAGAGTGAGTTTTGGAGTTCAAGACTATAATGAAAAGGTGCAAAAGGCCATTCATCGTGTACAACCTTTTGAAAATGTAAAAAGAGTAACAGAAACGGCTAGGGCTATTGGCTATACTTCCGTTGGGCATGATATCATCTTTGGTTTGCCATTCCAGGAAATGGAACATATTGAAACAACCATAGCTTACACCAAAGAATTAAAACCCGACCGTATTGCATTTTATGGCTATGCCCACACGCCCTGGATAAAAGGTAATGGTCAAAGAGGGTTTAACGAACAGGATTTGCCTTCGGCAGAAAGTAGACGCCAACAATACGAAAACGGAAAAGCCTTGTTGGAGCAGGTAGGTTATATGGAGATTGGTATGGACCATTTTGCGTTGCCTACAGATTCTATGTATACTGCCATGAAAACTGACCAGTTGCATAGGAACTTTATGGGCTATACGGCTTCAAAGACCCAAATGATGATTGGTTTGGGAGTTTCGGCTATTGGAGATAGCTGGTATGCCTTTGCCCAAAATGCCAAAGATATTGAGACCTACAAACAATTGATAGATGAAGGATTGATTCCTGTATTTAGAGGTCACATATTAAATGAGGAAGATTTAATCATCAGAAAACATATTTTAGGATTGATGTGTCAATTCAAAACGTCTTGGGAAAATGAGGGGACATACTTTGAGAGTTTGCCAGAAGTGGTTTCGCAACTGGAAGAAATGAAACAAGACGGCCTTATAGAAATAGGGGATCACGCTATTAGGATTACAGAAAAAGGAGTGCCATTTGTACGGAATGTGTGCATGGCTTTTGATGTCAAACTCCAAAAAAGGAGCTCTGGAAAACCTATATTTTCCATGACTATTTAAATGAAAATCGCCTTTGGGCGATTTTTTTATTTCTTCCTTTTTAATTCAAAAGAATTTTCCATTCTTGCAGACCCTTGTAGTAAAAATTTTACACACATTAAATGATTTATTGTCAGTGTTTTATGTCGGTGTATGATTATCGTCATATTTTAATTCTTACATCGGTTGCATCTTTGTACCATAATTAAAAACAAAACGGATATGAAAACGCTTAACAAAATGAACATCGCTCTTAGTGTATTGGCACTTCTGTTCATTTCGTCTACGGCCTCTTTCGCACAACAGTTCAAGTTGAACAACCAAAGTTCTACATTGGTAGTGAAGGGAACCTCAAGCTTGCACGATTGGGAGGAGACTGCAGAAACTCAAAAAGGGAGTTTGGACATTGCAACAACAGATGGCCTTACAATCAATAGTCTTAAAATTGAAATCGAGGCAGAAAGCTTGAAGAGTGGAAAGTCTGCAATGGACAAGAACACTTATAAAGCCTTAAACACTGGAAAATATAAGTACATCACTTTTGAGCTTTTAAACACCAAAAGTGTTCAGGATCTAGGAAATGGAAAATACAAAGTGGCCGCCGAAGGAAACTTGACCATTTCAGGAGCCACCAATAAAGTGACCTTGGATTTCGAGTTA
Organism: Mangrovimonas sp. TPBH4; assembly: GCF_001280505.1. Lineage (GTDB taxonomy): Bacteria > Bacteroidota > Bacteroidia > Flavobacteriales > Flavobacteriaceae > Mangrovimonas_A. The sequence goes on along the minus strand of NZ_LBIO01000049.1, from coordinate 154,922 downwards.
ACTCTAAAAGGAAATCAAGCAACGCTTAAAGGAAGTAAGGATCTTAAAATGACCGACTTTAAAGTTGAACCTCCAACAGCAATGTTTGGTGCAGTGACCACTGGAGATGCGCTTACCATAGAATTTAATACCATCATGATAAACTAAATAAAAACAACAAAATCTAACGCAAAAAAATTTAAAACATGAAATCAATTTTTACAAATTCAGTAGTGGCAGTAATGTTAATCGGAGGACTTAACGGTTTTGCCCAAAAAAATAATAGAAGTTTAGACAATTATAGAGAACCAGATAAAGCAGGTATTAACGTATTTGAATCTCCAAAAGATACCATTTCAACTTTTGACGGTATTAGAGTAAGAGTAGGTGGATCATTCGCTTTGCAATTCCAAGCTTTGGATCATGAAGCTTCAGGAGTAGATGTAGACGGAAATGCCTTGGCTCTAGCGGAGTTGGGAAGCAACTTTAACCTGGCTACAGCAAACTTAGATTTGGACGTAGCACTAGCAGATGGGGTACGTATGCACTTAAGAACTTATTTAAGTTCTAGACACCACCCAGAACCATATGTAAAAGGAGGATACTTCCAAATTGACAAATTAGACTTCATCAAAGAAGGACTTTTGGAAGACTTCATGAAACACACTACCGTTAGAATTGGGCACATGGAGAACAACTATGGGGATGCTCACTTTAGAAGAAGTGATAACGCGCAAGCTATCTACAACCCATTTGTTGGAAACTTGATCATGGACGCTTTCACTACAGAAGTTGGTGCTGAACTTTACTACAGAAACAGTGGTTTCATTGGAATGGTTGGATTCTCTAACGGTAAATTGAACCAATCTACAGTGAAAAATGATGCCAACGGAGCTTCTTTCTTAGCTAAATTGGGATATGACAACCAAGTTACTGACGATTTGAGATTACGTTTAACAGGATCTCTTTACAACACCGGTAGCGTTGCAAGTTCTTACCTATACAGTGCAGACCGTACAGGATCTAGATACTACCACGTAATGCAAGCAGAAGGAGCTGATGACAACTTCAGATCTGGACGTTACAACCCTAACTTTGGGAACAAAGTAACAGCTTTTATGATCAATCCATTCGTAAAATATAGAGGTTTGGAGTTCTTTGGAACTGTTGAGGTTGCAAACGGTAGACGTAATTCAGAAGCTGATAGAAGAAGCGCTAACCAATACGCTGGAGAGTTAATCTACAGATTCGGTAGCAAAGAAAACTTCTACGTAGGTGGACGTTACAACATGGTAGATGCTGAAGACAGAAGTGGAGATGATGTTGAAATTTCAAGATTCAACTTTGCAGCAGGTTGGTTCATGACAAACAACATTCTTGTAAAAGCGGAGTATGTTAACCAAACATATGACGGTTATGCAACAGATAACATCTTACACGATGGTCAATTCGATGGACTAATGATGGAAGCCGTAATTAGCTTCTAAATTATAAAAGAGCTGCTTAATATGTTGTATTAAGTTAGTGTTGATTGATGGATAAGGCCTCATTTAAAATACTAAATGGGGCCTTTGTTTTTAATCAATTTAAAAAGAGCCAACAATCTTTTAAATTTAATTGTAGTGTCACCCATCTTTGGGTTTTGGATTGGAAAATAATCCTTAAATTCGTAGTTAACTATTTTTATTACAGGTGTTTAAATTAGGTTTTGAGTCAGGTGGGCTCAATTTAGCCGGAGTATTCAATAGAATGGGAGGTAATAAAGTAGTTCATGTAAATTCGCACCCCAATTACCAAAAACAGCTACAAAGCCAAATTGCACTAAAAGATATTGGTAAATAACACGAAATCTTTTACAATATTGATCTTAAAGATTTCAATTCATAAAATAACAAGGAATCTCAGTTATGCGATTCTTTAAATTACTAACCAAAAGTAAACAACCATGAACAAAGGACTTTATATTGCAACCTTGGAGACCAATAGTGGTAAGTCAATCGTGTCCTTGGGACTTATGCAGGCGCTTTTAGGAAAAACTCCAAAAGTAGCATATTTCAGACCCATTATAAGTAATCAGGAGGAGGGTGTTAAGGACAACCATATAGATACAATTCTTACATATTTTAATTTAGACATCCCTTATGAAGATGCCTACGCCTTAACCCGTCAAGAGATCATTCAGAACCGAAATGCTGGGAAAATAGGCGAGTCCTTGGATATCATTATCAAGAAGTACAAGGAACTCGAAGACCAATATGATTTTGTGTTGGTAGAAGGTAGCGATTTTGTTGGAGAAGGCAGTGTGTTTGAATTTGACTGGAACGTTAATATTGCTAAAAACCTGGGTTTGCCTACCGTAATTGTGAGCAGTGGGGTAGGGAAAACGTTAGAGAAGTTTATTGGCAGTTTAGAAATGGCCTATAAAACTTTTAAGAGTCAAGATGTGGAAATTTTGGCCTTGATAGCTAATAAAATCCAATCTAAAAATGCCACTTTACTTCAAAAATCTATCAAGTCATTTATTCCGGAGGAAGTGGAGGTGCTTACCATCCCGTTGGTGGATACTTTAGCATTTCCAACCTTAACCGAAATTACAGATGCCTTGGAAGGAAAGGTGTTGTTTGGAGGGGAGCATATGGGCAACCAATCGGGGAATTTTGCCGTGGGAGCTATGCAGCTTCGCAATTTCCTGACACATATTAAAGAGGGAAGTTTGCTGATTATGCCAGGGGACCGTGCCGATTTGATTTTGGGATCCTTACAGGCCCATTTGTCGAGTAACTATCCAAATATTTCTGGAATCGTTCTTACAGGTGGTTTGATGCCAGAAGAGCCTATTTTAAAATTGATCGATGGACTTTCCAATGTGGTGCCTATCGTGTCTGTGAACAAAGGTACTTTTGAGGTGACCCAAAGAATAGGTAGCATTAAATCTAATATTTATGCCGAAAGCAAAGAGAAAATACTAACCTCGATAGCTACCTTCCAAAAAAATGTTGCTATAGATGACATATTCGAGAAATTGACGGCTTTCGAAACCAAGGTGATGACACCTCGAATGTTTCAGTATAAATTGATTCAGAAGGCTAGGAAGGAGAAAAAATGTATTGTACTTCCAGAGGCTACAGATTCACGTATCCTTACGGCGGCTGCTAGACTCTCATTATTGGATTTGGTAGACTTGGTATTGTTGGGTAACAAAAAGGAAATCAAAACCAAGATCGATGAGTTGGGATTGAACATGGACGCTTCCAAAATCCAGATTATTGAACCTGCCAAATATGAGAAGTTTGATGAGTATGTGGAAACCTTTTACGAACTGCGCAAACATAAAAATGTAAACATGGATATGGCCAGGGACATGATGTGCGACCTGTCCTATTTCGGCACCATGATGATTTACAAAGGGGATGCCGATGGCATGGTTTCAGGAGCTATTCACACTACGCAACATACCATTCGTCCAGCGCTTCAGTTTATTAAAACCAAACCGGGCTGCTCTATTGTATCATCTATTTTCTTTATGTGTCTGGACGATAGAGTATCTATTTTTGGGGACTGTGCCATTAACCCGAACCCAAATGCCGAACAATTGGCCGAAATTGCCATTTCTTCAGCGAGAAGTAGTGAGGCCTTTGGTATTGAGCCAAAAGTAGCTATGTTATCCTATTCCTCTGGGTCTTCTGGAAAAGGGGAAGATGTTGAGGTAGTAAGAGAAGCAACCCAAATTGTAAAACAACAGTGCCCCGATTTAAAAGTGGAAGGGCCAATTCAATATGATGCAGCTGTAGATCCGGTGATTGGAAAAAGCAAAATGCCAGATTCCGACGTGGCGGGACAGGCTACCGTATTGATTTTTCCAGATTTGAACACAGGAAACAATACCTATAAAGCTGTGCAGCGTGAAACAGGCGCTTTGGCTATTGGACCGATGTTGCAAGGGCTTAACAAACCCGTTAATGATTTAAGTAGAGGCTGTACCATCGATGATGTGTTCAACACCGTAGTATTAACCGCGATACAGGCTCAGGGCCTATAAACTTTAGATTTTTGTATGAAAACACTTGTAATAAATTCAGGAAGTTCTTCTATTAAATTCCAATTGATTGAAATGCCTTCAGAAACAGTCGTTGCCTCTGGATTGGTGGAACGCATAGGTTTGGACATAGGCGCAATTGTTTATAAAAAAGGTAATGAAGGGATTACTTTAAACATTCCGGTGGCAGATCATGCCTTTGGTTTGTCCGAAGTTGCCAAATTACTTATGGACCCTAAAAAAGGGGTAATTTCAAACGTAGATGAAATTGATATTGTAGGGCACCGTATTGTGCATGGTGGAAAGGATTTTTCGGATACCATTGAAATTGATGAGAAGGTGAAACACAAAATCAAAAGCTTGTTTTCCTTGGCACCTTTGCACAATCCTCCTAATTATGAAGGGGTTTTGGTCGCGGAGCGTATTTTTCCAAATGCCAAACAAGTGGCGGTATTCGATACGGCCTTTCACCAGTCGTTACCTAAAAAAGTATACAAGTATGCCATTGAGAACAAGTATTTGGATCAAGGCATTCGTGTGTATGGATTCCATGGAATTTCCCACAAATATGTTTCAGAAGAAGCGGTGGAATTTTTAGGAAAACCTAGCGCAAAGGTCATTACCATCCATTTAGGGAATGGTTGTAGTATGACAGCCGTACATGAAGGAAAAAGCTTGGATCACACCCTAGGCTTTGGACCCAATGAAGGCTTAATAATGGGAACCCGAAGTGGAGCGATAGATCAAACGGTTATTTTTTATCTTATGAACAAGTATGGCTATTCTAAGGAAGAAATGTCAGACATCTTATCCAAAAAGAGTGGAATGCTGGGCTTAACTGGATTTAGTGATCTAAGGGAGATTGAAGCGGAAGCGGGTAATGGCAATAAGGATTGTTTGTTGGCTTTAGAGATGAATGCCTACCGCATTAAAAAGTTTATTGGAGCTTATGCTGCAGCACTGAATGGTTTGGACGCTATTGTGTTTACTGCTGGAATTGGGGAGAACAGTGATGTGCTAAGAGGCTTAGTTTGTGAGGATATGGACTTTTTAGGAATTCAATTGAATACTGAACTAAACTCTATAAGGTCTAAAGATGCAAGAGACATAAGCATTGAAGATTCTAGAGTGAAAGTACTGGTTATCCCTACCAACGAAGAGCTGGAAATTGCGAAGCAGAGTTATGAGCTAGTTGCTAAATAAAAGGCATAAAAAAACCTCCCAATTGGGAGGTTTTTTTGTTGTTATTCGGTTTTGAAATTGTTCAAACCATTTTCTAACCAAGTATGGTATTCTTCGGCGTCGGGAGTGTAACCAACAGGCGTGTTTAAATTGTCTCCGTTGTGATCCATCAACACATAAAACGGTTGTGTATTGGTTTTGTATTTAATGGTTTGGAATTCGCTCCACTTTTGACCAATATACTTTAACTGTTTTCCTGGTTTCAATTGCGATTCCATCACTTCACCTTCAGGAAGCGGACGTTTGTCATCAACGTATAATGAAATCAGCACCACATCGTTTTTCAATATGTTTAAGATGTTGTCTTTCACCCAAACATTTTGTTCCATTTTACGGCAATTTACACAAGCCCATCCCGTAAAGTCAAGCATTACCGGTTTGCCAACTTCTTTGGCATAAGCCAATCCTTTGTCATAATCGTTAAAGGCCAAAATTTGGTGAGGAGCCAATAAATGGGCGCCATCAGGAAGGTCCTCGTGGCTAGCGGAAGCTGCTCCACCGCCTTTTGAATTTCCAACACCGTATGGAGACTCACTATAATCTAATGGAGGAGGAAAAGCACTGATTAAATTTAAAGGTGCTCCCCAAAGCCCAGGAATCATATAAATCGTAAACGATAATACTAAAAGTCCTAAGCTCAATCGGCCAACAGAAATATGTGAAATAGGCGAATCGTGAGGCAATTGGATTTTTCCAAAGAGATAAAAAGCTAAAGCTCCGAAAATAGCAATCCAAATAGCGATAAATACTTCACGCTCCAAGAAGTGTGTTTGCAGTACCAAGTCGGCATTGGATAAGAATTTGAACGCAAGGGCTAATTCTAAAAATCCTAAAACAACCTTAACCGTATTTAACCAACCTCCTGATTTAGGCAATGAGTTTAACCATCCAGGGAATGCTGCAAACAAGGCAAAAGGTAAGGCTATTGCCAGAGAGAATCCTAACATTCCAACAATTGGACCTACTTGACTGCCTCCAGCTGCTGCTTGTACTAATAGGGTTCCAACAATTGGTCCTGTACAAGAGAACGAAACGATAGCCAAGGCTAAGGCCATAAAAAAGATACCGATCATGCCTCCCCTATCAGCTTGGGAATCTACTTTATTGGCCCATGAGTTAGGTAGCAATATTTCGAAAGCGCCCAAAAAGGATGCTGCAAAGACTAGTAATAAGATAAAGAATATAAGGTTGAACCACACGTTTGTGGATAGGGCATTCAGGGCATCAGCTCCAAATATTAAACTTACTAAAATCCCTAAAAGTACATATATCACAATGATTGAAACACCATAAATAACAGCATTTCTAATACCTGCAGCTTTGCTTTTACTTTGTTTGGTAAAGAAACTTACGGTCATCGGAATCATAGGGAATACGCAAGGGGTCAATAAGGCTGCAAAGCCAGAAAGGAAGGCTACAAAGAAAATTCCCAAAAGACCTTTTTCCTCTTCGTTGGATGACTCGCTTATATTAGCAGAGTTGTCTGCTGAAGCAACTGTACTTTTTGATAAGTCGAAATTTAAATCTATATAGGTAGGTGCTGTACACTGTGTGTTGTTGCAGGCCATAAACTCTACTTCCCCAGTTACGGTTTTTAGAGTGTTGTCCAATACTTTGATACGCTGCCTGAATTCGGTAGCATTTTCAAAGAATTTAATTTCCATGTTGAAAACAGGGTCGTTTACCGTGTGGCCATCCGCCTCCACAGTATTGCCAACAATTTGGTAAGTGGCATCTTCATTGTAAATAAATGTAGTCGCGATTGGACCATTTTCTGGTACTTTTTGTGAGTACAAATGCCATCCATTATCGATAGTAGCCTTAGAAACCAAGTTGTATTCGTCTTCGGTAACTTTCTCAACTGTTGTACTCCATTTAACGGGTTCAATAATGTTAGATGCCGTAGACGCCGTGTTTTCTTCTGTTTTGCTGAAAATGGCGCCTTCGTCTGCAGCAGCGGCAGTACTTTTTGTTAGGTCGAAAGTAAGATCTAAGAAGTTTGGGGGCAAGCAACGCTCGTCGTCACATACCATAAATTCTACTTCACCTTTTACCAAGGACAATTCGGCATTTAGAACTTTGATGCGTTGTCTAAATTCGGCATGATCTTCAAAAAACTTGATTTTCATTTGAAAGACAGGATCATCTACAATATGACCTTCTTCTTCCAAAGTTTCATTGACAAGTTCAAAATTGGTGGTTTTGTTGTATGAAAATGTTGTAGGAATGGGACCGTTGTCCGGAACGTTTTGAGAGTATAGGTGCCATCCTTTGTCAATGGTGGCTTTTGAGACTAAATAATACTCGGTTTCGGAAATTTTTTCAACAGCGGTAGACCATTTTACGGGTTCAAGTACTTGTGCATTGGTAGCGGTAATGGACAGTACCAGAAAAAATAAGCTTGCTAAAAATTTGTTCATTAGGTAACATAATTTTAAAAAATCTGCAAAAAGACATCGGTTTTTACAGATATTTATAAGGTTGTCGGCAAATTTAAAAGAACTTATCTTATAAACACACAAAGGACTCTTAAAATTAGCCTTAAAATGAACTTATATACAACAAAAAAAGCCGAACTGCGTTGTTCGGCCTTTTGATTGTTTTAAGTGTGTTTTTTATGACTTTATATCAATGTCCAACCCGTCGTGTTTCCATTTGGAAAACCCGCCATCCAAGTCATAGATTTTTACAAATCCAGCTTCCTTAAGTTTTTTGGAGCACTTGGCGCTTCGTCTACCAGATTTACAATAGAGAATCACAGGTTTGGTCTTGTCCAGTTTTGAAATGTCCTCTTCAAAAGTGGGGGAGTTGTAATCTATATTTTGGGATTCTGGAATATACCCTTCTTCATGTTCTTCGGGAGTGCGTACATCAATAAGTTGAACATCTTCTAATTCTATAAGCGTTTGCATTTCCTCGGGAGTCACCAGTTTGATGTCTGTGTCTCCTTTGGAGTCCAACCCACATCCTGTGGAAAGTACCATCAAGGCTAAGCTTAAGATAATTAGAACATGTTTCATATTTATTTAAATTTAGACGGACGTCACATCTCCAGCCCATTCGCTGAAGCCACCCAACAGATTGTTGGTTTTTTCAAACCCCAACTGGTTCATGATGGCGCAAGCTTGGCCACTTCGGTTTCCAGATCGGCAATACACATAATAGCTTTTACTTTTGTCCAAGTTTTCCAATTCATAAATAAATCCTTGGCCTTTGTAGATGTCAATATGTATCGCATTTGGGATAATCCCTTCTTCATCAACCTCGTCTTGGGTTCTAACGTCCAATACCACAGCGTTATTGTCTTGGGATAGCTGTTCAGCCCATTCTTCTTGTGTTAAATCTGCCATTCTTTTGTATTTTTAGAACTACAAAATTAACTTTTCTTTACCATATAGACGAAAAAAAATCCGAAGTGTTACACTCCGGATTCTTATTTTTAAGGATGTTAGGTATTAAATCTTGATAGAGCATCCAATAGCTTTGGTGTGCGGCTCCTTGATGTCTTTTCCTTGTAAAAGAGCATCAACTGCATTTTCTACATATTTGGTGGTAACGGCAGACGCATCTTGATAGTTGTCATCTATGGCACCAATATATTTTACTTGATTTCCTTTGTCGGTTTTTTGAAGCACATATACATGAGGGGTCTTGGTAGCTCCATATTGAGGGAAGATTTCTTGATTTTTATCAATTAAATAAGGAAATGTAAAGCCTTTTTCTTGGGCTCTAACCTTCATGGCTTCCAAATTATCTCCAGGTTTGATATCGGTATTGTTAGGCATGATAGCGATAACAGGATATCCCTTTTGGGCGTATTTTTTGTTCAGGTCATTGATGCGGTCCTCGTAGGCAACCGCATATGGACAGGTATTACACGTAAAGACTACGATAAATCCTTTGGTATTGTTGTAATCGGACAGGGAGATCATTCGTCCGTCAATATTTTCCAGTTTAAAATCTGTTGCCATGTCTCCCACGCTATACCCTGGCTCTGTTGTAACAGAGGTAAAGGCCGAAAGGGATAAAACGGCAACAAAGGCAAATAAAAGTTTCATTGTTTTCATAATAATTAGTTTATAAAGTGTTGAAGTTCGGTTTCTAATTCGGTATAATCAAATGATTTTTCAAAAAACTTACGATCCTTGGCGTTAAAGATTAAAGTGGCGGGCAAGGCACCAGTCCAAGCGTCGCTTACTTTTGGAATCCAAGAGTTGGAATCTGGATCGTTTAAAGCGACAACTTTAGACTGTAATTTGTTCTTTTCAATAAAAGGGATCAATTTCGATTCGTATTGATTCGGAAAATCAAGGCTTATTAAAATGACTTCCACATTCTTGTCTTTAAAGTTAGTTCTCAATTGTTCAAAATAGGGGAGTTCTTTTACACAGGGAGCGCACCAAGTAGCCCAAAAGTTCACCACATAGGTTTTATAGTCATTGGTAGTGAGGTAAGGTTGAATGCCTTCAAAATTATGGACTTCTAAAGTATATGGCTTTTCCTCTGCCGTAGTGTTCTCAGCAATTGGTTCCTTGGATTTGCTGTTTTGGCAAGAGAACATGCCCAATAGGACAATAAAAATTAAAATCTTTTTCATTAGCTAAAGTTATAAAGAGCATTTATAGGAACTAATTTTTTAACAAAAAATTAAGGGCAAGTAGCGGTGGTCTGTAGACTGTTCTTTCCCCGTGAATTACTTTTTTTGATAAAAAATTTGAAAAACAAGAGAACATTTATATCTTTGAAATTCAATAACAAACAATGCAAACAATTTTAAATAATACATGGTGGTGGAGTTCCCGAAATGCAGTTTTCGTGAATTAGACCCTTTTGTATATTTAAAACACAATATCAAGGCTTGTCGTTCACGACAGGCCTTTTTTTATATCATGAATTATCCAATATTATGAAAACCTTTAGTCTCTATACCCACTACAAGAAAATCCTGGCAGATACCATTACTCCAGTATCTGTGTATCTCAAAATACGGGATCAATATCCCAATAGTATTTTGTTGGAAAGTAGCGATTACCATGCAAGCGACAACAGTTTTTCTTATATCTGCTGTAATCCTATTGCTACTTTTAAAGTTCAGGATAATGTCATAACACACACCTTTCCAGACGGGAGTGTTTTGGTTAATAAAATCAAGCAGAGCAATGAGGTGATAGAGAAGATTCATAAGTTCACGCATCGTTTCAAGGTGCATTCAAACCGGGAGTTCAAGTTTATCAATAATGGGGTGTTTGGATATATGGGCTATGATGCGGTTAGGTTTTTTGAAGATATCGAGATTTCCAAAAAGGACGATTGTTTGGGAATTCCCGATATTTTTTATGCTGTATATCAAAATATCATCGCTATTAACCACTATAAAAATGAGGCCTATATTTTTGCCCATTGTTTCGAGGCTGAAAATAATATTGATGAAATCCATCAACTCATACAATCCAAAAACTATACAGTATTCAATTTTTCCAAAGAAGGAGAACCAGCATCCAATCTTTCCGACGAAGAATATATGGCCAATGTGGAGTTGGCAAAACAGCATTGCGCTAGGGGAGATGTGTTTCAATTGGTGCTGTCCAAAAAATTTTCCCAACATTTTAGGGGAGATGAATTCAATGTTTACAGGGCGTTGCGAAGCATTAATCCTTCTCCATATTTGTTTTATTTTGACTATGGAAATTTTAAAATCTTTGGAAGTTCGCCCGAGGCACACTTGGTAGTCAAGGATGGTCGGACGGAAATTCATCCCATTGCAGGTACCTTTAAGAGAACTGGAAATGATGAGGAAGACGCCCAATTGGCAAGACAATTGGCCAATGATATCAAGGAAAATAGTGAGCACGTCATGCTTGTAGATTTGGCGCGCAATGATTTGAGTCGCCATGGAAGTGATGTAAAGGTGGAAACTTATAGGGAAATTCAGTTTTTCTCACATGTCATCCATTTGGTAAGTAAGGTTATTGGCGAAAAGCACGCCTATACCCAAACCATGCAGATTGTGGCAGATACCTTTCCCGCAGGGACGCTTACGGGAGCACCAAAGCATATGGCCATGCAGTTGATTGAGAAATACGAAAAAACAAGTAGGGAGTTTTACGGCGGTGCCATTGGGTTTATGGATTTTGAAGGGAATTTTAACCATGCCATTATGATTCGCACCTTTGTGAGCAAGGATCATGTATTGCATTGGCAAGCAGGTGCGGGACTGGTTTCCAAATCGGTTCCAGAAACCGAATTACAGGAAGTTTATAACAAGTTGGGTGCTTTAAACAAGGCGCTTGAACTTGCAGAAAACATATAAGAATTAAAAACATATTCAGAATTAACGAATAGAGAAATGAAAAAGATTTTAGTCATTGACAATTATGACAGCTTTACCTACAACCTTGTCCATTATTTGGAAGACTTGGATTGTGAGGTAACGGTAATACGAAATGACCAACTTAGTTTGGAAGATGTTGCCCCTTTCGATAAAATATTGTTGTCTCCAGGGCCGGGAATTCCTGATGAGGCCGGTTTATTAAAGCCAATCATCCAAAAGTATGCACCAAGCAAAAGTATTCTTGGGGTGTGCTTGGGGCAACAGGCCATCGGCGAAGTTTTTGGCGGAAGTTTGATCAATTTGGAAACCGTGTTTCACGGCGTCTCAACGCAAGTGACCATTTGTGTGGATAATGAACAACTTTTTGAGGGATTGGACAAAACCATTGAGGTTGGGCGTTACCATTCTTGGGTGGTGGCTCCAAACTTGCCGGATAGTTTAGAAGCAACCTCTTATGATAGTAATGGGCAGGTGATGTCTTTGCGTCATAAAGTGTACGATGTAAAAGGGGTGCAGTTCCATCCTGAATCTGTTTTGACGCCTCAAGGAAAACAAATGTTGGAAAATTGGATCAAAGAATAGGTTTTAAAAGAAAAAACAAGTTCCAACAAAAGATTTAAGCACATGAAAGAAATATTAAACAGACTTATCAATCAGGAGTACATCTCAAGCGAGGAAGCCAAAGAGGTTTTGGTGAATATTTCCAAGGGAGAATATAACAACAGCCAAATTGCCTCTTTTGTCACCATTTATATGATGCGCGGAATCACGGTGGAAGAATTGAAGGGATTTAGGGATGCTCTTTTGGAACTGTGCATCCATGTGGATTTGGATGGTTATGATGCTATAGATTTATGTGGTACTGGTGGCGATGGTAAGCATACGTTTAATATTTCAACCTTGGCTTCTTTTGTAACGGCAGGAGCAGGGGTAAATGTAGCCAAGCATGGTAATTATGGAGTGTCTTCGGCGAGTGGCTCTTCCAATGTGTTGGAACATTTAGGTATCAAATTCAGTAATAAAAGAAACTTTCTAAAACGAAGTTTGGACAAAACGGGCATTTGCATTTTGCATGCACCCTTATTCCATCCTGCCATGAAAAATGTGGCGCCGATTAGGAAGGAATTGGGAGTAAAGACGTTTTTCAATATGCTTGGTCCTATGGTGAATCCGGCAAAACCTAAATACCAAGCGGTTGGGGTGTTTAATCTGGAATTATTGCGTTTGTATAGTTATTTATACGAAGGTTCAGATAAAGTATATAGTATCGTTCATGCATTGGATGGTTATGACGAAATTTCCTTAACCGGAAGGGCGAAAGTGGTGCAAAGGGACGCTGAATTTATGGTGACTCCAGAATCGTTTGGGGTTCAAACCTTAACTTCAGAGTCTATTCACGGAGGTGGTTCTGTGGAATCTTCTGCGAAAATATTCATGCATATTTTGCAAGGTCAGGGTACCGAGGCACAAAACAGTGTGGTATGTGCCAATGCTGCTATGGCCATCGCGACGGTAAAGGGCACCGATTTGGAAACAAGTTATGGAATGGCCAAAGAATCCTTGGAGAGTGGTGAAGCCCTAAAGCGTTTTAACCTGTTGTGGGATTTAAGTCAGTAGCTATGGATATTTTACAACGAATTATCAACGACAAAAGACAAGAAGTACAATTCCGAAAAGGACTCATTCCTTTTTCTCAATTGGAGCAATCTGTACTGTTTGGCAGAGCTACAGTTTCCATGTGTGAACGGCTGAAAAATAGTGCTTCGGGTATTATTGCCGAATATAAGCGGCGGTCGCCTTCCAAAGCAGTCATCAATCAAGATGCGAATGTGTTTGATGTGGCCAAAGGCTATGAAAAGGCCGGGGCTTGTGGAATGTCGGTATTGACAGATGGAAAGTATTTTGGAGGTTCCCTCGATGATTTGCTTCTTGCTAGATCCAGTTGTGGATTGCCATTATTGCGAAAGGAATTTATAATAGATGAATACCAAATAGTGGAGTCCAAAGCTTACGGTGCAGATGTGATCTTACTTATTGCTGCAGTGCTGAGTTCAGAAGAAATTAGGCAATTTTCTGAATTGGCAAAAAGTTTAGGATTGGAAGTGTTGTTGGAAGTCCATAACCATGAAGAACTTCAAAAATCCCTAATGCCCAGTTTGGATTTATTGGGAGTCAACAACCGCAATCTAAAGTCTTTCGAGGTGAGTTTGGAAACGAGTAAAGAGTTAAGTGCTCGAATTCCCGATGAATTTGTAAAGGTGTCGGAAAGTGGTATCAGTAATGTGGAGGCTATCAAAGCATTAAGGGACTATGGGTTTTCGGGGTTCTTGATTGGGGAAAACTTTATGAAAACAAGCAGTCCTGGGGAAAGTGCAATTGAATTTATGAAACAATTGGAGCAATGAAACTGAAGGTATGTGGCATGAAGTATTCGGATAATATCAAGGCCGTAGCTGCTTTGAAACCAGATTATTTGGGGTTCATTTTCTATGAAGGCTCTAGTCGGTTTTTTAAAGGAAACATTCCTGAAATTTCAGATACTATTAAAAAGACGGGGGTGTTTGTAAATGCTTCCATTCAAGAGGTCATTAAAAAGGTTGCTGATTACGGACTGAAAGCAGTACAATTACATGGTGCGGAATCGGTAACGTTTATAGATGGTTTAAAAAAGGAATTGAACAAGATATCCGATTCATCTGTGGAAATTATTAAAGTTTTCAGTGTAGATAGGAATTTCAATTTTGACATTATCAAACCTTTTGAAACCATGAGCGACTATTTTTTGTTTGATACCAAAGGAGATTTGCCGGGAGGCAATGGAGAGCTGTTCAATTGGAAAATTTTGGAGAGTTACCCCTCTACGAGACCCTATATTTTGAGTGGAGGTATAGGACCAACAGATGTGCCAATATTGAATCGGTTTTTCAAATCTTCGGCAGCAAAATATTGTTATGCCATTGATGTAAACAGTAGGTTTGAAATTACGGCAGGACATAAGAATGTGAATGAACTAGAAAACTTTATAAATGAGCTACAACGTCAATAACAAAGGATATTATGGGGAGTTTGGAGGGGCCTTTATCCCTGAGATGCTCTATCCCAATGTAGAGGAACTACGGCAGAATTATTTAAAGGTAATGGCTGAACCTGAGTTTCAAAAGGAATTCAATCAGTTGCTTAAAGACTATGTGGGCAGGCCTTCGCCATTATACTTCGCTAAGCGATTGTCCGAAGTGTATAACACCAAAATCTATTTAAAAAGGGAAGACCTCAATCATACGGGGGCTCATAAAATCAATAATACCATTGGGCAGATTTTGATGGCCAAACGCTTGGGCAAAACCCGAATTATTGCCGAAACAGGTGCGGGCCAACACGGTGTAGCAACCGCTACGGTTTGCGCCTTGATGGGCTTGGAGTGTATTGTCTACATGGGAGAAATTGACATTGAGAGGCAAGCACCCAATGTGGCCCGGATGAAAATGTTGGGAGCAATCGTGGTTCCAGCGTTATCAGGAAGCAAGACTTTGAAAGATGCCACCAATGAAGCGATTCGGGATTGGATCAACAATCCCGTCAATACCCATTACATTATCGGAAGTGTGGTAGGACCACATCCATATCCGGATATGGTGGCGAGGTTCCAATCGGTGATTTCAGAGGAAATTAAGGAGCAGTTGCAGGCACATGAGCAAACCTCAAAACCTGATTATGTGGTAGCCTGTGTTGGTGGTGGTAGTAATGCAGCAGGCGCTTACTATCATTTTTTGGAAGACACTTCTGTAAAGTTGATCGCAGTTGAAGCGGCAGGTCATGGGATTGATTCAGGAGAAAGTGCTGCGACCTCAGTTTTGGGAAGAGAGGGAATTATCCATGGAAGCAAAACCTTATTGATGCAGACCAAGGATGGCCAGATTACTGAGCCATATTCTATTTCTGCAGGTTTGGATTATCCTGGAGTTGGGCCTATGCATGCGCATTTGTTTGCTTCGGGAAGGGCCGAGTTTTTGTCGGTTACAGATAACGAAGCTATGACTGCTGGAATGAAATTGGCCCAATTGGAAGGGATTATACCTGCTATTGAAAGCGCGCATGCTTTGGCAGTTTTTGAAAAGAAACAGTTCAATCCCAATGATATTGTCGTGCTCTGTTTGTCTGGGAGGGGGGATAAGGATCTCGATACTTATATCAAGTATTTTAAGTTATAAAAGATATGATGAACCGCATTCAAACAAAGCTCAAAGAAGGTGAAAAGTTACTGTCTATCTATTTTACGGCAGGTTTTCCGACTCTTAACGATACTATTTCCATCATACAGAACTTGGAGCAAAGCGGAGTGGATATGATTGAAATTGGTTTACCTTTTAGTGATCCTTTAGCGGACGGGCCAATCATTCAGGCTAGTTCTACTCAAGCTTTAAAAAATGGTATGACCACAGAGGTCTTGTTTCAGCAGCTTAAAAACATTCGGGAGACAGTTTCAATTCCACTATTAGTTATGGGCTATTTCAATCCAATCCTGCAATATGGCGTAGAAGCTTTTTGTGAAAAATGTCAGGAGGTTGGAATTGATGGACTTATCATTCCTGATTTACCTGTAGATGTTTATGTAGCAGACTATCAAAAAATGTTTGAAGCTCATGGCTTGCTGAACGTGTTTTTGATAACGCCTCAAACTTCTGAGGAACGTATAAAATTTATCGATTCTATTTCCAATGGGTTTATTTATATGGTGAGCAGTAGCAGTGTTACGGGGAGCCAAGAGGGATTTGGAGAGGAACAAACCAATTATTTTAAGCGAGTTGCCAAAATGCATTTGCACAATGCTCAAATAGTGGGATTTGGAATTTCAAATAAGCAAACATTTTCTCAAGCAACAAATTATGCAAAAGGAGCTATCATTGGGAGTGCGTTTATAAAACATTTGCAGAAAAATGGTGTGGGAACCATAGAAGACTTTGTAAAGACTATTTTGAAATAAAATTAAAGGGAAATAAGTTGACTGTGAATTTTTAAGTGGCTGTATTTCAGCTTCTGAAGTGCAAGTTTCAGCAATAAAAGTAGTATTTTTATAGTAGATTGTTGAATTTAAGTCCTTTGCAGTTGATGAAGCTAAAGTTACCTCTATGCGTTTTTATGGTCTTTGGGTGTTCCTTGCAATTGCTCGCTCAAGAAACCAACTATAAGTTTGAAAATTATGGAAACCGTTCGGTGTTGCTCTTGGGTAATGTAACGGGGAGTGTTAACGATTTGGGACTTACCTATTACAACCCTTCGCGTTTGGCATTGGCCAAAAACACTACCTTTACTATTAACGCCAAGGCCTATGATTATAGTAGGATTCGGCTCAATAACAATGTGGGACCAGAAGATGCCGCTATCCGAAGCAAAAATTTCGACGGGATTCCATCCATGGTGGCAGGGACCTTTAAATTTAAGGGCGAACAATTTGCCTATTCCTCATTTTCTAAATTCCGAAACAGCATAGATCTTAATTATGATACCCCATTTAAGGAGGCGGATATTGTAGATATCGTTGAAGGGAATGAGATGTATTCTACACGAATAAAACTCAAAAACGCAGTAAAAGATGAGTGGGTTGGGATTACCTGGGCCAAATCCCTAAATGATCGTTTGAGTATTGGAGTTAGTGGCTTTTTCTCCATTTATCGGAATTCGGGGGGGACCGCTTTAGGCAACACCGTAAGGTATGGAGAGGACAAAGTGGCTTATTTTAATGAGGAAATCAATTACAGTCAGGAATCTTATGGTTTGTTTTGGAAACTAGGCGCGAGTTATCGAGGTGAGGGCGTAGACTTTGGTATGACCATGACTTTGCCATATTGGGAACTCATTAGCAATAGCCGATACGGTTACAATAAGGTTATTTCTGGAGTTGGAACAGGAAGTGACCAATCGGTTATAGCGGGATTTAAAGATTTGGATGCCAAACGCAAGCAACCTTTTGGTTTGGCCGTGGGGGCTGGTATTCCTATAGGAAGAAGTATGTTGCATTTGAATGTGGAATGGTTTAATGGATTAAATTCCTACTCGCGTTTTTCTGTGCCGGAATTTGATATCAGCGATACCGAAACGCTATCTCCAGAGTTTTATCAGGATTTAAAATCGGTGGTCAATTTTGGAGCTGGGGCAGAAATCTATGTTCGTCATAATTTAAATGCCTATGTAAGTTTCTCCACAGACTATTCTGCCGAAAAGGAGAGTTCGAATTTTTTTGATTTATCCAGTTCGCAGGCTAGTTTGCTCAATATGGGAGACGATTTTTTACATATGGCAGCTGGGTTTGATTATTCCTTAAAATGGGGAAGGATCATATTGGGAGGTACATACGCCAATGGTTCTTCTGAATATACGACTTCTCTAAACTTGTTGGGTGAATTTTTGGGAGCCACCAATGAAACTTCAAAACTGGACTATACCAGGTGGCGCTTTATTGTGGGTATTGAACTGCCATTTTTCGACAACCTTATTCCTATTAAAAAGGATGAAGAAAAAGAAGATGAGCCTTGATGATTTAAAGGTTTTGTTTTAAGCCTCTGTTTGTTGTTGCCTTCAATAAGAATTTTCAAAATGAGACAATTATTGGTTTTGATAGTAACCTGCGCGATGCTTTATGGGTGTAAAACTACAAAAAGTACAACTGCGGTCGATTTTTCCCTTGAAGAAACCCTTTGGGCATACAGCGATGCAGATTGGACCTACCAAATAAGGTTTGCGAAAAATGGTATCTTGGAAACCACACATCCAAACGATACATCCAAGGAAAATGATATTTGGCAACAGAATGGGGATGAGGTTATTCTGGAATTTAATGATGGCTTTTCAAAATATACAGGGAAAATGATTGCGCCTAATGTTATTGAAGGAACAGCCAAAAGTAAATATGCTACGTGGCAATGGCGTATGGAACGCATCGAATAGGTTAATCCAAATAATTCATGACCAATCTGTAGGCGTTAGGGAAATTCAATATCTGGGCTTCCAAAATCTCAGGGGCCATAGAAGCATTGGTTGGATATTGTCCATTTTTAGGAACCAAACGCCTATAGCCTTTACTGTACACATAAAGCTCTTTCCATTCACCTTTTTGTTTTTGGTCATTTTCAAATGAAGTTACAGGAACATAGATAGGAGGTTTGGTGACGGAAATTTCAGAGAGCACTTCCCCAGATTTGTTAAGGATAAACAAATTGCAGCCTCCTGTCCCGCAAAGCATGGGGTCCATTACGTAGAGTAAATATTCATAGTCGCTTGGGTCGTGGTTTAAATCCACCATGGCTTCCAAGAATTTTAGTTGGTCCAAATCTTCTTTGGAATAGCCAAGGTTTTGGGAAGTCATCACTTTTTTTAGTCGGCTTCTATCTGTTGTATTTAAAAAGTGGTTTATAAAACCTTGTTGGTATTCTTTAAATAAGTCATTGTACATATCACAATTGATTCTAGGTAGGCTAGCTTCTTGGCCATCCACAGTTTGATAGCCTAATAAAATATGGTCCTCTTTTATGGGATAGGTTCTTTGTTCTTTGTAAGTTTCACCTTCGGCCAAATATTCCGCTGTAACATCAAATGCCTGCTTGTCTTTGTTCCAAACACCTTTTAGATGCCCTTTGGCCTCATCTTTTCCAAAATAGGACACATAAAATTGACCAGTAACTTTTCCTTCTATATCCTTTTCAAGACGGATGAATTCATAATTGTATTCATTTGGATAGTTTACCGCTTCCGATTTTTGAGCGAAACAAAATAGATGTTGATCAAATGTTTGAGAAGTATCTAATTGCTTTGTTTGGGCTTGGGAAAAATCCGTTTTTGTAATTGTAGAATCATTTTCTTCAATCAATAGACTTTCTTTATCGTAGGTTTTGAATTGTTTACAGCTCTGTGTAAAGCATAGTAAGATTAAGACCCAATTTAGAAGGTTGAGATAAGGTGTAATTTGTTTCATAATCCACAATATTACTTAGTTGGAATAGGGGCAAGGCTAAAATGAACTAATTAGGAGGACTCTTAGCCTTAGTGAATATAAGTAATTTACATGGAATTTTAACAGCGGACGCTAAGTCAAAATTGCTCCTATACTTAGGATCTCGGTTTGGCAATACCTCTGTCGTACATCACGATGCTTCCGGCAACGGAAACATTCACACTTAACTGGGAGTTGAACTTTACTAAGAAATGAGCCTTTTCAATAGCCTTTTTGGAAAGTCCGTGGTCTTCGGCTCCCAAGAGGTAGACACAGCGTCTTGGGTGGTGGAAGGTTTCCAATGGCACGGCATCTTCCGTAAGTTCTACACCAACCAAACGAGCACCTTTAGGCATATTATTGAAAAAATCCTCAAAAGTATCATAATGAAAATAAGGCATGGCCTTTACGGCATTGTGGGTGTCACAAGCTTGTTTGGCATAGCGGTTGCCAATGGTAAAGATAAAACTGGCCCCCATGTTTTGTGCCGAACGCCATAGCATGCCTAGGTTCTCTGGAGTTTTTCCGTTTTGGATTCCAATGCCAAAAAACTCATTTGTAAAGTTATCGTTCATAGGCTGCAAAAATAGGAAAAGCACAAGCTTTTAAAAAGTACTATTAAGCCTTAGTGGCCAAAATAAGCTTATAATCGCCTTCAAAAATATTGTTAGGGTAGCGGGTTTTCAATAATTCTGCAATATGTGGTGAAGCAAGGTTGTCCAAAACAATTTTCACATCCACACCTTCCTCAGGAATTACCAATACCATATCCAACCGACTATTGTCATTGGCAGGTTCTAAGTTTTGCAGTACATGGCGAATGCCAACCCTTAGAAAATTTAGGTTTTGGCGGATAAGTAATTCAGCAGCAGAATCCTTTCGTTTACTCCCAATGCGTACAATTTCAAATTTTACGTCCATAGTGAAAAAGTTAAATGGTAATGTGAATTTCAAAATTATTTATGGAATTTACAACACAATTTAGGAGTCTGTTTACTATTTTATTTCTACCTCATTTAATACCAAAAAAATACCCCCTGTAGATACAGAGGGTAAGATTTAAAAAGGTTTTTAAAAAACAACCTATTGTTTTTTAGAGGATGCCTTAAAGGTATAGGTAATCCCAATGTTGATTCCAAAAGATGAATACGGTACCTTTTGTGCTAGTTTTCTAGAAGGATCGGTATTATCGTTTGGCAATTCATCTACATAGGTAGTTTCTTTAGAGTATCCCGCAGGCAAGTTGTCCAAAGTATAGTATCCTTCAACGGCCACAGTACCATCAGGCAATACAATGTTGGTGTTGAATTCAACAAGTTCAGAGTCTTTACGCTTCAAGCTGATACCGTAATATTCCGCTTCAGCAAACAAACTAATGTTAGGGCTTACGTCAAATTTGTAGCCTAGAGCTCCCACAAATCCCAATGGGAATTTTCCGTGGAAATCTTCAACATAATGGGTGTCTGAATAAGACCCTTCCGGAAGGTTTAAAGCAGTAGCTTCTGCAGATGAGAATACTGATTTTTGATTCACAACAGCTTCAGTTTTTCCGCCTACTTTAATCAAGGCTCCAAAACGTCCGTAAATATTATTGCTAAATCTATAAACCATAGACAAAGAAGCTCCATAAGCACGGGCTCTGGCAATAGCGTCCAACTCTAGGTTTGGTAAATTAACCTCAGAAACGGTTTGGTCTGCCCCATGAAGGTATCCAAAACCTAAATCGGCTCCAAAGTGTTCGTTAAAGAAATAGGTACCTCTTAATTGGAAATTCACACCTTCTCCGTAGCTTCCATAAGAGTTCTCGGTTGTACTAGTGCTTACTTTTTCGCCTAACTTAATTTCAGCACTTCCAATGGCATACCCGCCACTGGCAGAAATTTGCAACTGTGCAAAAGACATACCGCTCAACAATAGGCCAACTACTGTAAATAGTTTTGTTTTCATATTTGTTTGGTAAAAATTTTTGCAAAGATACTACCATTAAACAGCTAGAGCAACAAACACGCGCTCTAGTTTCGGTTTTTATAGGCTTTTATAAGGGATCTATTATAGGCAATGGAGAAAATGACTATCAAAAATTTGTATTTGATAAACGGATTGTTTGGCCAAATATTTGTAAGAGCAAGGATTACTAAGGCTAGGGTAATAATGGAAATAACAATTTCTAAAGGTCTTAAAAGTTTGTTCATGTATTAAACCAGTTTGAATAAACAAGAATTCTATGGTTGATATTGATAATAATAAAAGTAGATTTTTTGTTGTAAATTTATAAGACTTCCTGAAAATATGAAACAGTTCTAATTAATTGGCAAACAATAGAAACACCTTGAGTTGCCTCAGTGAAACAAGGTTGGTGCAACCAATTTAAATGTATTGTCATGAATACTCACACAGTAACTGGCTCTCGCTCCAATATTAAATCTTTTGAGCATTATTTTTTCTCTATTTCGGCTATTCTATTTTTTATTATTTGTGTCTTAGGTTTTACTCCTAATATTTTTAGAAGGGTAGACGAAGGTAATATGGAGGTGTATCCATTATTGGTAATGCATAGTCTTTCTGCAACACTTTGGCTGTTGGTGTTTATAGCACAAACGCAATTTGTGTTTTGGGATAAGTTTAAGTACCATCCTAAAATTGGGAGATGGGCTGTTCTAATTTTATTGGTTT
Source organism: Mangrovimonas sp. TPBH4 (assembly GCF_001280505.1). Lineage (GTDB taxonomy): Bacteria > Bacteroidota > Bacteroidia > Flavobacteriales > Flavobacteriaceae > Mangrovimonas_A. The sequence goes on along the minus strand of NZ_LBIO01000049.1, from coordinate 132,677 downwards.
GGATAATCTCTTCCATATTTATATCTCTTACTGATCTTTCAAAATTTGGTTATCCTGACAATTTTTTTACCGATGAAAAAGTAAGAACCAGATGGGGAAGATTAATGGGGAATGATTTATTGGATTTTCTTTATACTGCAGGTATGATAACTATTGGTATTATAAATAGAAAAAGGCCGTTTTTACACAAACGCTTCATCTATTATGGTACTTTATTGATGGTGGGAGCAGGTATTACTCGTTTGCCAGTTGCCTTTGGAATGGAAAGAGGGGACTTTAGTTTCGTGTTGCCTTTATTATTGCCTTTACCTTTATTAGTGTATGATTTAATAAGTCAAAAGAAAATTAATTTTAAAGTATGGGCTTTGTCTTTGTTTCTTTTAAAATATTCTGATGGTCAGGCATATCGATTTTTAAATCGTAATGTGTTTAATACACCGGAATGGATTGATTTCTGTATTGCTATTAACTTTTAATTGCTGCAAAAGGTGTAAGGAGGGAATTTTGAAAATGGCTGAATAAATTAAGAATAAAAAACAAACCCCCTGTAAAAACAGAGGGTCTGGGATGTTTTAGTGGAGTCGGAGAGAATCGAACTCTCGTCCAAACAAGTAACTAAAGAGCTTTCTACACGCTTAGTCTTTTCTTGTGTTTTCGATTGCAACCTGGCTAAAGACAGCCTAGCGACAACTTATCTTTTTTAGTTTCAAAAGCAGGTCAAAGCGCCCTACCTTCTATATTGACATTTACGATGCCTCAAAATGGAACGCCGTCAATCAAGGCTTTCCGGAGACATTTAGCTTGTACACCTTGTGTACCTAGGCAAATCTTACTATAATTCAGATTAAGCAGCTAAAGCGTAGTTATTCTCGCCGTTTAAAAGTTTGACCTAGCCTTTAACGTGTTTCAAAGTCATTACACGACGTGCTTACCGTTTAATTAATCTCGCTGTCAAAACCAGTCGACCCCAAATTAGTTATGTCACTTCAAGAGTTGGTCGAGAAGTTGGCGTTCCCCTTACGGGGCAGGCTTTCGCAACTCGCTTTTTTGGGCGCTTCTCCCAAAAAGAGCTCATACAAATTGCTCAATCCTTAACGCGGATGCAAAGTTATTAAAAAGTTTGTATAACCATACTATTCCACTTATTTTCGTGCAATCATTATACCAAAGTGGTATGTGTCAGTTACCTTAAATGCTTCATTGTTATGAAATTTGCCATCATCAAGGAGCGTAAATCACCACCGGATAGACGTGTGGTTTTTTCGCCCGAAACCCTAAAAAAAGCGAGTCAGTTATTCCCTCATGCCACTTTTAAAGTGGAAGCTTCCAATATTAGGGTGTTTCCAAATGAGGCATATAGCAGTCAAGGATTTGAGGTGGTTGACGATGTGAGCGATTGTGATGTGTTGATTGGCGTAAAGGAAGTTCCTGTAGATTACTTGATACCGAATAAATCCTATTTCTTCTTTTCACATACCATTAAGAAGCAACCTTACAACAGGGATTTGCTGTGCTCCATTTTGGAAAAAAACATCACGCTTTATGACCACGAAACTATTGTTAGGGAAAATGGCGCACGACTCATAGGTTTTGGAAGATATGCGGGCATTGTTGGGGCCTATAATGGATTCAGGGCTTGGGGGCTAAAACAGGATACTTGGAATTTACCTAAAGCCGAGACCTTGGCAGACCAACAGGCTTTGATAGCACAGCTTAATACTATTGCCTTACCGCCAATAAAAATCTTGCTTACAGGAAGTGGTAAGGTGGCAGGAGGTGCCAAGGAAATGTTGGATGCCATGAATATTAAACAGGTTGAGGTAGCGGCCTATTTGGACCAAACTTTTGATGAACCTGTGTATTGTGTTATTGATGTATTGGATTATAACAAGCGCAAGGATGGAAAAGTGATTGATAATTTGGACTTCTTCAATCATCCAGAAGCTTATGAATCCAACTTTATGCGCTTTGCCAAAGTCACCGATTTCTTTATTGCGGGGCATTTTTATGGAGATGGTGCACCTTATTTGTTTACCCGAGAGGATGCTAAATCCGAGGATTTCAATATTTCAGTAGTGGCCGATATTAGTTGTGATATCGATGGACCAGTGGGAACTACCATCAGACCTTCTACCATTGCAGAACCAATTTATGGTTACGAACCACAAACCGAAACCGAAATAGATTATAAAGATCCTAAGGCTATCGTTGTCATGGCAGTAGATAATTTGCCTTGCGAATTGCCTAAAGATGCCAGCGAAGGTTTTGGAAGTTTGTTTTTGGAGTATGTGTTGCCTGCGTTTTTTAATGCCGATAAAGATGGTATCTTGCAGCGAGCAAAGGTAACCCAGAATGGTAAGTTAACTGAGAGGTTTGGCTATTTGCAGGATTATGTGGATGGAATTTAACTTTAAATAGTGATGTTGTGTTGTTGTTTTAGTTTAATTTTTAATGAGACATACCTGTCTAGAATATAGGTAATCCATGTTAAAAGAGGGGGCATTATAGGATATAGGAAACGATGATAAGATGATAACAAACTTATGCCTCCTAAATATATTAGGGAAAAACTAGAAATTAATATAATTGGTAATTCTATGTCCTTAAATTTTAAAAGGCTTAATACGAATGTCATTATTAAGCATATTACCAATAGAGTATCAGGTATCACATAATAAAGCATTCTATTTGAGGTTATTTGGAAGTCATGTGGATAACCAAAGAATATACGACCTAGATTTGAAATCCAATTTTTAAAATATTTTGCCTTGTGATTAATGATGTTTTCTATGGCTTTATTTTTCAGCGCTTCATCTTTTGCTACGGGATGCAAATTGTCAATAGAATTTATGAATTCAATATGATTAACTTCTATTTCCTTCTTTTTGTCGAGGGTTTTGAAAGAATGCCAATCACCAAGTTCTCCTTCAAAAGGAGTGCTCATCCAATATAGGCTCATTCCTCCGGCATTACCATAATAAAAAAACTTATCAGTGATATTATATGTGTAGGTTAAATAGGGAAGAGTTGTAAGAAAGCCAAGCAAGAATATAACTAAAGATTGTTTGAGAGCCTTTGTGTGAAATCTAGGTTTTAGAAATAGTAGAATCACCAATACTATAAACATTGTTACAATTACATAGGCGAAAATAACCTTTGTTAGAGCCAAATATCCTAAAGCAATAGATGCCAAAAAAAAGTTTTTTCTTCTGCCAAGTTTTAAATTAGTTATAAATTGATATGTGAAAAAAGATACCAGAAAGAAAGAAATGGCTTCAGTTAAAATTCTTGGAAGGCTTTCAAATAAAAGAGGGTAATATAGACCTAATGCCAAACTAATTAGTAGAGCCTTGTTTTTATTTAAGAAAAGGAGCAGGGATCTATAAAGGTAAATGATTCCGAAATAGATAAAAAGTGCATTAAAAAGTTTTGGAATCAAAAGGGGAATTTTGAGATATAGGAATGGAGTTAAAAAAAGGGGGTAGCCTGGTCCATTCCATAGAAAGTTAGATTCTTCTTTAAAAGAACCAATATAGGTGCCGTTAAGCAAATTATGGGCATAGGCTAAATATCTACCTTCATCACCAATTAATATATTTTGTTGCTTTATTAAACAAATAATTAAATATAAAATTAATAATGGAGAAAACAATAAGTAGATATTATTGGTAATGCATTTTAGTTTTGTTTTCATTTAAAGATATTGTACTTAAAAATACACCATAGTGCCCTAAATCCATCTTTCCAGTTAATTTTTTTTCCTTCCGCATATGTTCTACCATAGTATGATATGCCAATTTCGTAGATTCTAATATTAGGAATTCTAGCTATTTTAGCGGTAACTTCTGGTTCAAAACCAAATCTTGTTTCTTTGAGTTTCAAATTTTTTATGATATCAGCTCTAAATAACTTGTAGCATGTTTCCATGTCAGTTAGATTTAAATTTGTAAAGGCATTAGATAAGAAGGTCAAAAATTTATTTCCAATCGAATGCCAAAAAAATAAAACTCTATGCGGATTTCCGCCCATAAACCTTGACCCATAAACAACGTCGGCATACCCGGAAATTATAGGTTTTAATAAATTGTTGAATTCATTGGGGTCATATTCCAAATCCGCATCTTGAATAACGATATAATCGCCATTAGCATTTGAAATACCTGTGTGAATAGCTGCTCCCTTTCCTTTATTTTTTTGGTGTTTCAAATAAGTTATGGGTAATTCTTTGTTGGATTTTATATAATGAGCAATAAGATTTTCAGTATTGTCATTGGAACAATCATCAATAATGATTACCGATTTGGAAATGTTATTGTCCAATGTTACATTCTTAATTTTATCCAGTAGAGTGAGAATCGTTGCCTCCTCATTATATACAGGAATAAGAATGGATAATATTTTTTTCATGGGGTAATTGAGGTATTGCTAAAGTAAGCCTGTAAAAGTAGCTAAATTGAAATTAGTTTAAAAAGTCAATTTTTTGTTTTTTGAATAATGAAAATAATGGAATTGTTCGGATTTAGATTTAAAAAGTAATTTTGAATAGGTTACAGAGGTCAAAATGAAGATTTTAAAAAACTTTAAGACTTTCCATAGGATGTTTGGGTAAATTAGGTAGTTTTGAGGCTCTTTATTTTTTGAATTGAACTATTAGTTATGGCTAAAACGGTATTGATAACAGGCGGGGCTTCAGGATTGGGATATGAATTGGCATTGTTGTTTGCAAAGGATACATATAATTTGGTGTTGGTAGATATCAATGCAGATAATTTAAAGCAGGCAAAAGAAACGTTGGAAAAGAAGTACAATGCCAATGTTCGAGTGATGCTGAAGGATTTGAGCCAAGTCAATATCTCTGAAGAAATTGTTGCCGAACTGGGAGATACTGCTATAGATGTGCTGGTAAACAATGCCGGGTTTGGATTGTTCGGTACTTTTGCCACGACCGATTGGGACCGTGAAGCCAAAATGTTGAACCTTCATGTGGTTACTACAACGCATTTAACCAAACTCATATTAAAAGGTATGGTGGCTCGAGGATCAGGGAAGATTTTAAACCTGTCCTCTTTAGCAGGTTTTCAACCAGGGCCTTTAATGTCATTATATTATGCTACCAAGGGGTACATTTTGTCTTTTTCAGAGGCCATTGCTAATGAGCTAAAGGGAACTGGAGTAACGGTTACGGCACTTTGTCCTGGTCCTACGAAAACGTCTTTTCAACAAGTAGTTTCAGAAGGGACTTCCGAAAATAAAATCACCTTTAATATGGCAACGGCTAAGGACGTTGCTGCCTATGGTTATAAAGCGATGAATAAAGGGAAATCTGTGGCCATTCCTGGTGGATTCAATAAGTTTTTGGCAACACTTCCACGTATCATGCCTAGAAGATTAGCCACCTCTATTGTTAGAAATATCCAAGAGAAAAACAGAGCCGACTAATTGGCATTTCTAATACTTTTAAAAAGCCAATAACCTATTCCTAAAAAGATACCGAAGCTAATGGTAAAGGTCCATGCGCTGAGGTGTTGATTTGGTTGTATAAGAATACTCCAAATATCATTGAAAATGGTAAGAGGATGTTGTATGATTTCCCAAGAATTGAAGCGTAAATAGCGACCTAAGTACATTCCAAAACTTATGACAAAGAATAGTGGAAACATTAAGAGGGAAATGGTCTTGCTTTGCCAATAACGTTTCATAATCAATTCTATATCCAATAAGGAAAGGAAAAACAGGAGTACTCCCGTTAACGAAAAGGAGCTTACTATCAATACATCCAACCACAGAATATCATGACTGCTATTTTTGAGGTGGAACAAATCCGTGATGATATATGGGGCATTTGGAGCAAAAAGTAACCAAATGCCGAATCCTATAAATGTGCCAAATTTGTTAAGTTGACTCAGACTTCTTATATAGGTGGAAATCGCAAAAGGCACTATGGCTAAAAATAGATTCCAGACCAAAAACAGAAAGTAAAAGGAGTAGGTGAGTTTCATCCGAACCATGAGGAGGATTATGCTCAAAGTGGCCGCCACTATGGGCAGCACTATAATCTTGAATCGAGAAAACAGCAAGTATTTAATATTATTCATTGGTAAGCAATTTAAATTCAACAATAATTACGGTGATAATGCCTAGCGAATAGGCCATAAGGTCGGTATAGTTAAAGGTGTTGCCAAGGATTAATTTGGCGAGTGTATTGTGTTCCAAGTTCAGCAATTTCAACAAGTGGAAGGCTTGCAATATTTCAATAATATAGGAAACGGCTAATACCAATATGGCTGTTGGAAAGATGGCCAATTTGGTAAAACTTCTAACCAAACAGTACAGGAGGATTACAACTAGAAAATCTCCGAACGTATGGCGGATGAAGCCAGTTTCTAGGTTGGTAGCAATGAGTGTTTCAACTGCAAATAGAACCAGCGTCAGGAAAAAGTATGATTTATGGAATGTTAGTGTCATATGTTTTTAATTGGTGAATGAGATCTAAGGAAAAATGCGCCCTGTAAGATGGTTAAGTCTATATCCAGTAGCTTTTTGAAATCTAAGTTATGAAATGTATTGGCTTTTTTGCCAATGGTATATGAATCTAAATAGTAGCCTAAATAATCTGGCAGAATTAGGGTGCCCAACAAAATTGCGCCGTACATATAGGGGCTTTGTTTGCCGTTGCCAAAGCTTAAATATTGTAAAGCTATTTCATCTTCTACGGTAATACCGTATCCTGTCAAAACATGGTAGCAATCGTGACGTTCTACTTTTGGAATCAATTCAAAACCGTGTTGGTTTAAAAATTCGCCCAAGTGTCTGCCAAAGGAGGTTTCCGGAAGTTGGAGGAGTTGATTTGTAGTAATGCCCCATGGTTCATGATGTTTGAAAATTCGTGTGTATATAGTCTTTGATATTTCAAAGAGCCAATGGATAAGTTGTTTTCTGTATGTTTTCATTATGTGGTAGGTTTTAAACTCCCGCCCCTTCAATGGGATGAAGGGAACAGGAGTTGTTTTGGGGAAAAGATTATCCGTTATTCCAATCAATTTTTCTAGATACAAACATGACGGTTGCCAAAATGATGAACAGTCCAATGCTGCCAACCAAAAGCGCATAGTTTTCCAATTGAATAATGACGTAGATGAAGGTGTAAAGCGCAGTAAGGCTCAATCCAATAAAAATGGGGAACTTAAAGGTTTTGAGTATGGATTTGGAGTACAGTGTTATAAGAGTCACCACCGAAATACCTGCTACCAAATAAGCTTTTAGGAAATTACTGTGTTCCGAAATGGAAACGAGCAAAGTGTAAAACATGGTGAGTGCCAAACCAATCATTAAATATTGAAATGGGTGTATATTAATGTTACTCATGGTTTGTATGAGGAAGAAAATGAGGAAGGTTAACCCGATGACAAGGAAGCCATATTTGGCAGAGCGCTCACTTTTTTGGTATTCGTCTACCATGACGATAAACTTGGTGCCGAAGGCAAATTCCTGTAAATCTGGTATGTTTTTTAAGTATTGCTGAGAAAAGGCCCTGTTGATATGCAGGATTTTCCAATCGGCTTCAAAACCTTCGTCTGTAATGGTTTTTGTTTCGTCGTTGGGAAGAAAATTGCCAATAAAACTAGGGTTGGCCCAATTGGACGTCATATGCATGGTGGTTGTTTTTCCAATTGGAATGAGCTGAATGTTCTGGCTTCCGTTAAAGGTCATGTGGAAACTGAAATTGGTATTGGCAGATTTTGGAACATCCGTTTCTTTTAAAAATCCAGATTCCAATTCATCCAATTGTGAGCTATTTCTAGAATTGTTTTTAAAGTTGGTTTCAAAAGAATAGGTGCTGTCGTTCAATTTTAAGGACATTTCATTCTTTATGCCCTTTAGATTGGACGTTTTAATAAGAATTGTGGCTTTGTTCCACAAGATATCCTCATCCTTGATGTCTTTTATTTTAAGGTTGGGGATTGGAAAATTCCCATTAAAATCCATGTTAGCGGTGTAGACGGCCGACTCATAATTGTTTCGGTTCAAAGATTTAGAATCGACATCTACATCAGATGTTAAGGATTCAGGAAAGATATAGGCATATTTTATTTCTGATGTCGTTTCGGTAAAATAGGTTTTGGTTTGTTCGTTGTAGGTTTTTGTTTCCGAATAGGTTTTGTATGGGAGTTTTAAAATAGGGCCGTAAATCATCACGTGGTTTCCCCATTTGTCATTGATTTCGTTGACCACATCCTGTTGTCGCATGGAACGTTCAAAAATGAGGCTTTCAATAAATGAAAGGGGAATCAATAAAATCAATACCAAGAAACCTACCATGAGCATTCTTGCTGTAATAGAGGTTTTTAGCCAGTTGCCAAATTTGTTCGGTTGAGGTTTTTGTAGTTGTTCCATGGTTAAGTGTTTAAAGTACTTTGAAATTCAAAGTAAGTTGATAAAAAAATATGTTATTGTTTATTGATCAATTTTTCAAGGGCTTCGATGTGCTTTTGAAATTCGACTTTGCCAAGTTTTGTCACCGAATAGCGTGTGTTAGGTTTTCTTCCTATAAATTGCTTTTCCACCTTTATATATTCTGCCTTTTCCAGAGCCTTCGTATGGCTGGCAAGATTCCCGTCCGTAGCACCGAGAAGTTCTTTTAAGGTATTGAAATCGGCGTATTCGTTGACCATTAAAATGGACATAATACCCAGCCTAATTCTATGGTCAAAGACCTTATTTATGTTGTTGATAATGCTCAAAACCTATGCTCTGTCATATTTGAAATGCATCCAAGTACCGTAAATGATGTGCATAAGGCCAAAGCCAATGACCCACAGCCAAAAACCACAACCGGGATATAGGGCGCAAATTAAGCCTAAAATTATTTCGGCGAAACCTAAATAGCGAATATCTCCTATACTATACTTTGACGCGTTGATTAATGCCAGTCCATAAAAAATAAGCATTAGAGCACCAGTTTGACCATATTTTTGTTGACCCAAAATTATCAAGATGTAGATACCGCCTACTACCAGAGGAATCAAAAAATTTATGACCAATCTTTTGGAAGCGCCATCCCATATTTTTTCACCTGCTTTTTTCGCTTTTCTGGTGGTTAGGATCACGCCTGTAACTGCGCTTAAAAAGGCAATCAAAAACAGATCTAACATCACCAATTTGAAAATCATACCATCCAATATTAGATAATCTCTATCGGAATTGGCAACGAGCCAATAGGCAACACTAGCTCCAATTAGGGCGTAAATACCAGCGAGAATTCCAGAGAGGCCGCTTAATGAAATAAATCGCGAGGATTTGTTCATTAGGTTTTTAATTTCGGTAATGTCTTTTAGATAATCTTTTGATTCCATATTAAAGTACTTTGAAAAACAAAGTAAATAAATTTATTTCAATTTTGAACTATGTTTTTTTGAAAAAAAAATCTAGAGGTTTAAGAAATGAAAGATTATAGTAATAGACCTAAGTAGAGATCAATGATCAAAAGTTTATAAAGCTTTATTCACCAAATAGTTTTGGAACACGATGCCTTTAAAAGGTTTCTTCTGTTTTTTGATGACATCAAAATAATGGTTCTCGAAAAAGGGGAGTGCTGTTTTGCTAACATCGGAGCGCATCTCTTCAAAGCCTTCTCCAATGGCGTAAGATTCCATCACCCTTAAAAGTTTAGAGGCAATGCCCTGGCGCTGGTAATCCTTGTGTACAAAAAGTCCGTCTAGATAATTACCGTTTTTAAGGTAGGCAAAGCCTGTGATGGTGTCATCTTGTTCGGCAACAATGAAATAAAGGGACTCAATGCGTTCTTCCCATTTCTCGATATCATTGGCACCAGAAGCCCAAACTTCTATCTGTTTTTCAGAATAGTCCTTACTGTTAACATTCTGGATGGTATCCCTGAAAAGTGCAGTAATAAACGGAATGTCTTCTTTGGTAGCTTCTCTAATTTGAATCATGATGTTGCAAATATGCGTTCCCCTAAAGGATGTTATAAAGAGTTAATTGTTTTTCTAATTGCAACTAGGTTGGTAAGAAGGTTTTCCAAGTTGTCCAAATGCAACATATTGGCTCCATCACTTTTGGCTTTGGCTGGATCAAAATGGGTTTCAATAAATAGGCCATCAACATTATTGACAACTCCTGCACGAGCAATGGTTTCAATCATATCAGGTCTTCCGCCTGTTACCCCAGCCGTTTGGTTTGGTTGTTGAAGAGAGTGGGTTACATCCAATACTACTGGTGCGTATTGCTTCATGGTAGGGATGCCTCTAAAATCAACAATCATGTCTTGATAACCAAACATGGTACCACGGTCGGTAATCCAAGCTTTGTCACTTCCTGAATCTTTTACCTTTTGCACCGCATGTTTCATGGCTTCAGGGCTCATGAATTGTCCTTTTTTAAGGTTGACCACTTTGCCTGTTTCGGCGGCCGCCACAACCAAATCCGTCTGTCTTACCAAAAAGGCTGGAATTTGAAGGACGTCTACATATTCAGCAGCTTTTGCAGCGTCAGAAACTTCATGGATATCTGTAACTGTAGGCACGCCAAATTCTTGGGAGACTTTTTGTAAAATTTTCAAGGCTTTCTCGTCACCGATCCCTGTAAAACTATCAATTCTACTACGATTGGCTTTTTTGAAACTTCCTTTAAATACATAAGGGATTTCCAGTTTGTTGGTAATGCCCACCACTTTTTCGGCAATGCGCATGGCCATGTCTTCGCCTTCAATGGCACATGGACCGGCCAATAAAAAGAAATTGTTTGAATTGCTGTGTTTTATGTTAGGGACATCGCTGAGTTTCATCTGCTTGAATTTCTAAAATTGAGCGGCAAATATACGCATTTAAAAGGTTTTTTTTATGCTGTTTCGAATCATCCAAAGAGACATGGCAAAATTGGCAAATACAAAGAGGCCACCATAAAGGACAAACCTTTTCACAAAGCTTGAAAATTGAATGATATTGAGTAAATCTGAAAGGTAGGCCCAAATCATATAAGAGGACAGGCACACAAAGGTGATGCCCAGTGAGAAGTTGAGTTGCTTACTTGGTTTTATGAGTTGCCAAACAAAAGGCAGAGCAAAAATTAAAATAGGATAGGCTTCAATGCCCAGATTTCGGTTGACATCAGTAAACCAAAAGACGATTACCGACAGGAAATATAGGTAGGGTATGAATTTGGAATATTTTTGAATTAGATTCATTTTTAAATGATCTTAACTAAAATGTATATTAATTATTGGTGATAAGTAGGTGAAGTATAATGTTAAAGGTCATTCTTCTCATAAATATACGTATAGAACCCCTGTTTTTGGATTATTCTAACATAGAATTAACTAAATTAATAAATCTTTAATTTAAATTGAGTGTTTTTAAGATGTTTGCATTCAGTTAGTTGGTTGGTTTGTGGGAGGGCATGTTAAATGCTTTTGAAATTTGTTTTAAAGGATTGTAATAATTATTGATAATTAATTTTTCCTAAGGAATTTAATGTACCTTTGCACGCTTAAAATAAGGCGTCATTATGGCTAAGATTAAAAACATAGCAATTATTGCTCACGTAGACCACGGTAAGACAACCTTGGTTGATAAGATCATGTACCACTGTCAATTGTTTCGTGAAAACGAAAATACAGGGGATCTTATATTGGATAATAACGACTTGGAACGTGAAAGAGGAATCACCATTACTTCCAAGAATGTGTCCGTAACTTACAAAGACACTAAAATCAATATTATTGACACTCCTGGTCACGCCGATTTTGGAGGAGAAGTAGAGCGTGTTCTTAACATGGCCGATGGGGTTTTGTTGTTGGTGGATGCCTTTGAAGGTCCAATGCCGCAAACAAGATTTGTATTACAAAAAGCTATTGACCTTGGATTGAAACCTTGTGTGGTAGTTAATAAAGTAGATAAAGAAAACTGTACGCCAGAAGAAGTTCATGAAAAGGTATTCGACCTGATGTTTGAACTTGGAGCGGAAGAGTGGCAGTTGGATTTCCCAACCGTTTATGGTTCGGCGAAAAACAACTGGATGAGTGACGACTGGAAAAACCAAACCGAAAACATCGAGCCATTGTTGGATATGGTAATCGAGCATATTCCTGAGCCAAAATTTGATCAAGGAACTACTCAAATGTTGATTACTTCATTAGACTTCTCAAGCTTTACAGGACGTATTGCTATTGGACGTTTGACTCGTGGAGAATTGAAAGCAGGACAGAACATTTCGTTGGTAAAGCGTGATGGAACTGTGGTTAAAAATAAAATTAAAGAGCTTCATGTATTTGAAGGTCTTGGACGTGTAAAAGTAGATCACGTGCAAACTGGAGATATCTGTGCTATCGTTGGTCTGGAAGGTTTTGAAATTGGTGACACTGTTGCCGATTTTGAAAATCCGGAAGCTTTAAAAACCATCGCCATTGATGAGCCAACAATGAGTATGTTGTTTACTATTAACGATTCTCCTTTCTTCGGAAAAGACGGAAAGTTTGTAACATCTCGTCACATCAAAGAGCGCTTGACAAAAGAGTTGGAGAAAAACTTGGCCTTACGTGTTCAGGAAACTGATAGTGCCGATAAGTTTTTGGTATTTGGTCGTGGGGTACTTCACTTATCTGTTTTGATTGAAACCATGCGTCGTGAAGGATATGAGCTTCAAATTGGGCAACCACAGGTAATCATCAAGGAAATTGATGGTGTGAAATGTGAGCCGGTAGAAGAGATGACGATTGATTTACCTGAAAATGTTTCTGGTAAGGCGGTTGAATTAGTAACCATACGTAAAGGTGAAATGTTAAGTATGGAAGCTAAAGGCGATCGTATGGTGATTGAGTTTATGGTGCCATCCCGTGGTATTATTGGCTTACGTAATCAATTGTTGACAGCTACGGCTGGTGAGGCTATTATGGCGCACCGTTTTAAAGAATACCAACCTCTAAAAGGAGGTATTCCTGAGCGTCAAAATGGATCCTTGGTATCTATGGAAAAAGGTCAGGCAATCCCTTACTCGATTGATAAGTTACAGGATAGAGGTAAGTTTTTTGTAGATCCAGGAGAAGATATTTACGAAGGTCAAGTAATTGGTGAGAACTCTCGTCAAGATGATATGACAGTAAATATTACCAAGACCAAAAAATTAAGTAACGTACGTTCGGCTGGAGCAGATGATAAAGCTAGAATTGTACCTGCTATTAAATTCTCTTTGGAAGAAGCCTTGGAATACATCCAAAAGGATGAGTATGTAGAGGTTACTCCAAACCACTTACGTATCCGTAAAATTTTATTAACGGAAGTAGAGCGTAAGCGTAATAAGAATATCTAACATATAGATGTTCCAAAACATCATTTTAAAAAGCGAAACCTTTAAAGGTTTCGCTTTTTTCTTTAAAGGTCTCACGGGTTTCCTATCTTTACAGAAAAAGAAGAATGGTACATTTTCTATATTTTGATCCTGGTTTAGGGGCGATGGTTGTACAAGCTGTCATTGCTGCAGTTGCTGGTGTTGTCTTGTTTTCTAAAAATTTGATGTTTAAGATCAAATCACTCTTTGGTTTTTCACAGGATAAAAATGAAGAGCTTTTTGACGATATAGATGTTACTGACAAGGATATAGAAAATACCGAGAATAGTGACAGATAAGATTCAACACTCTTCTTCCTTCAGAGACCCTTCTGGGTATGTTTTTACAGAGGGAAATATTTTAAAAAGACAGATATCTCCTCTTTATTTTAAGCAATATAAAGCATTAAAGGAGTCTGGTTTTTATCAGAAATTAATCAAAGCAGGGCTGTTGATTTCTCACAAGGAAATTACGGAAGACAATACAGGAGTTGTTATCCAGCCTGAATTTATTCCTTTTGTAACATATCCCTATGAATGGAGTTTCAATCAATATAAGGAAGCAGCTCTTTTAACCTTAAAGCTGCAGAAATTTTGTTTGGACCATGATTTTTCGCTAAAGGACGCCACTGCATTTAATGTAACTTTTCATAAGGGCAAAGCCATTTTTATAGATACATTGTCTTTCGATTTTTATCAAGATAATTCTCCTTGGCGGGCGTATAAACAATTTATTAGTCATTTCTTTGGGCCATTGGTTTTAGCCCATTATCATGGAGCGCAATCCTTGAAATTGATGCATAGTTTTATTGATGGGATTCCTATCAAGATATTATCGTCAATGTTGCCAGGAAAAACGAAGCTTTCACCGTTTTTATACTCAAACATTCATTTGTTATCTAAATATGAAGATAAGCATAGTGAAGATTATAAAGGGGAGGTTAAGTCTGGCACATTATCCAAAGCTGCTCAAAAAAAAATAATTAAAAGTCTTTACGGATATATTAAGAGGTTGACACTTAAGGAGGCTAGCGAATGGGGTGATTATTATAACAAAACCAATTATACAAGTGATGCCTTTCTACAAAAGGAAAAAATAGTGATTGCTTGGGTAAAGGAAAACAAAGCCAAAACACTTATAGATGTTGGCGGGAATGATGGAACATTTGTTAGAAAAATTGATGTTAGGCTGGAGCAGGCTTTGGTATGTGATATTGATAACAACGCAGTAGACAACAATTACAGGGAGGTTAAAAGGAGCAAGGAAGGTTATATGACTCCTTTTGTTCAAGATGTTTTAAATCCATCGGCATCTATTGGGTTTAATAATGATGAACGATTTTCATTTAGGGAAAGGCTACAGGAATTTTCTCCGGATATTACCTTGGCTTTGGCGGTGATACATCATATATCTCTTTCAGGGAATGTGCCATTTAACAAGTCGGCTGAGTTTTTTGCTGCTTTTTCCAACTATCTAATTATTGAATTTCCCAAAAGAGAAGACTCATGGGTGCAACGACTGTTAAATGCTAAATCTGAATTCAAGGGACATTTTGATTTTTATAATCAAGAAAATTTTGAAAAGGCGTTTATGCACTACTTCACTTTGGAGAGAAAGGAAGTGATTGCCAATTCGCATCGAATCATGTATTTGTTAAAATCAAAGAATGCCAAATAAATTAAGGGAACGGTTAATAGAATTTACCACCAACGATAAACAATATCCAATAATAAGCGCATTAGGAGCAGGATTGTACCCTTTGCTTTATTACTACAACAATAATTTTTCATTGGTAAATTCTTGGGGGCAATTTTTACAATTTGTGTTGTGGTTTCTTTTTGTCCCTATTGCTGTTTTTCAGATTGCTTTATTGTTTTTCAAAAGAGTATTACCGCAAAGATTTTTTGGTTATGTCTTGCCTGTTCTCAATTTTGTGCTTTTTGGAGGGCTAATGATACTAAGTTCTTATGGTGTTGGTAAAAAGAGATATCTTTTGGTCACCATGGCCGCTTTGGGGTTGGGTTTTTTACTTCAAAAACATTTCAAGAAAATATTGGTCATTCAATTTGTATTGATCTTGTTGGCAGTACCAAAATTAATAACGCATATTCAAAGACATGTTTCTTACGATAAAACATGGATGAGCTTACCTGATAATATTGAAGAAGTCAAGTTTACAAGAAAACCAAATGTGTATGTAATTCAACCAGATGGCTATCCTAATTTTGAAGAGCTTAAAAGAGGTTGTTATAATTTTGATAATAGCCAGTTTGAGGGGTTTTTACAGGAGAATGGTTTCACGCTTTATGAAGGTTTTAGAAGTAATTACTTCTCCACACTTAGTTCCAACTCTTCGATGTTTGCAATGAAACATCATTATTACAACAGCCCGCCAAAAGGTGAAAATGAGTTTTATAATGCAAGGGATATTATTGTAGGACAAAACGCTGTGGTCCCAGTTTTTAAAAATAATGGCTATAACACGTCTTTGCTTTTGGAGAAGTCCTATTTACTACTTAACAAACCAAAACTACAATATGATTTTTGCAATATAGCTCAAGATGAACTGTCATTTTTAGCAAGAGGTTTTGAGATAACAAAAGATCTAAAAGCTGATTTAGAAAATGCTTTGCAGAATCAAACCAATGAGCCTAATTTTTATTTTATAGAAAAAATTGCTCCTGGGCATATTACAACTTACAAAAATCGATCCTTGGGAAAGGAGCAGGAGCGGTTGAACTATCTTGAAAAATTGAAGTCTGCCAATGACTGGCTAAAGGAAATGGTAGAGTTAATTCAAACACATGATGAAAATGCCTTAATTGTAATTGTGGCGGACCATGGAGGATTTGTTGGAATGGATTATACGTTGGAATGTAAGGAAAAGCAAACTAACCGAAATTTGATTTATTCTATTTTTTCAACGGCCCTAGCTGTAAAATGGCCTGAGAATGCAATGAATTATGATAAGGAGCTTAAAACAAATGTGAATCTATTTAGGATCCTGTTTTCCTATCTTAGTGAAAATCCAAAGTATTTGGAGAATTTGGAGTCTGATACCAGTTTTGTGGTTCTTAAGGAAGGGGCCTCTTTTGGTGTTTATCAATATATTGATGAGGAGGGGGAAGCAGTGTTTATAAAGAGGTAAATTGAACTTTCTTTGATAAGTTTGCTGACAAGCATTGTTGTAGTGTTATATACATACTTTTTCACTATCTTAAACAATCAATTTAAGATTATGGAATTCCTAGGAGTGAGCTTTACGGAATGGGTGGGTTATTTGGCCTCGGCTGGGTTGTTACTGTCTTTTACCATGAAGGATTTGGTGAAGTTGCGCATTATTAATTCCGTTGGGTGTGCATTGTTTGTAATTTATGGGTTTATGTTGCAGACGGCATGGCCCATTATTGTTACCAACGCAGCAATTCTGCTTATCAACTTCTATTATTTATTCTTCAAAAGGAAAACTTAAATTCTACAGAGGTCCGTTATCTAAGGCATCGAAATAATATTATCTTTGAAAAGTGTTATGAATAGTCATGTAATAAGCGTGATTTTTGAGTTTTAGGACCCTTGAACTAACCAAACAAAGATTTGAAATTTACTGTAAGATTATATACACCAAACGACTTCGATGTTTGGAACCTTTTTGTTGCTAAGGCAAAAAATTCTACATTTTTATTTCATAGAAATTTTATGGAATATCATAGTGATAGGTTCCATGATTTTTCCCTTATGGTATTTAAAGATAGTGTTCTTAAAGCTGTATTACCGGGAAATAGGGTTGGGGAAGTATTGCATTCACATCAGGGATTGACCTTTGGAGGATTACTTTTGGAGTCCAATATAGGTTTTGAGCAGGTAAGCGAGATGATAAGTGTCATTTTGGAGTTTTTGTCAAAACAAGGGATAAAACAGTTTAATGTGAAAACTTTGCCTTCTTTTTATTGCAAATCGGCAGCGAATGAAATGACTTTTATGTTTCAAAATAAAGGCGGCAGTTTGGTGAAGACATTTATGGTATTGGCCGTTGATTATGCTAGCCCGTTATTAATTCATAAAACGAAGCTCAAGCATTACAAACGAAATAGTGATATGGGGTTTGTAATTAAAGAAAGCACTGACTTTTCTCTGTTCTGGAACGA
This sequence comes from Mangrovimonas sp. TPBH4, assembly GCF_001280505.1. Taxonomy (GTDB): domain Bacteria; phylum Bacteroidota; class Bacteroidia; order Flavobacteriales; family Flavobacteriaceae; genus Mangrovimonas_A. The sequence goes on along the minus strand of NZ_LBIO01000049.1, from coordinate 115,191 downwards.
AGTATTAAAGCCACGTTTACAAAGTAGGTTTGAAACAAAACCCGTTCATAGTTTAGAAGAGATTCAGCTGTTAAGGGAGAGGTTTCCTGATAATATTAGGCAATTTGATATTTTTTATGAGGATAGAATTTTGGCTGGAATCACCATATTTGAGAATGAATTGGTCGTAAAATCGCAATATGGAGCAACTACCAAAGAAGGTGAAAAATTACGGGCATTTGATTATTTGTTCATACACTTAATAAAACATTTCCAAGAAAAAGGGAAACACCATTTTTCTATGGGAACCGTTATGGATGATAGCTTCGAACAAGGATATAATCCGGGGCTCTTAAAACAAAAGGAAGAGTTGGGGTGTGATCTTTATCTTCAGGAAATATATAGTTTGAAATTAGCATGATTAAATTCCTAGATCTACAGAAAATAAATGCCGAATATGAGGAGAAATTCAAAGTTGAATTTCAACAGTTTTTGGATACAGGCTGTTATATTTTAGGAAATGGCGTTGAACAGTTTGAAACCAATTTCGCGGAATATTGTGGTGCGAAACACTGTGTAGGAGTTGGGAATGGGTTGGATGCGCTCACTCTGATTTTTAAGGGCTATATAGAAGTGGGGAAACTAAAGGAAGGAGATGAAGTTATTGTGCCAGCAAACACTTATATTGCTAGTATTTTGTCTGTATTGCATGCTGGGTTAACTCCTGTTTTTGTGGAACCAGATAGAAATACTTATAATATTTCAATTGAAGAAATCGAAAAACATATATCTCCCAAAACAAAAGCAATTCTCGTGGTGCATCTTTATGGACAATTGGCCGACATGGATGCTATCAATTCTTTAGCTAGTCTCAATGATTTGTTGGTAATCGAGGATGCTGCCCAAGCGCATGGTGCAATAAATTCAAAAGGTATAAAAGCCGGTAATTTGTCGGATGCCGCTGGATTTAGCTTTTATCCGAGTAAAAATTTAGGAGCTCTGGGGGATGCGGGTGCTGTGGTTACAAATGATTCGGAGTTGGCAAATTGTATTTCGGCCTTGAGGAACTACGGCGGACTGCAAAAATATGTCAATGGGTATGTAGGCTATAACAGCAGAATGGATGAATTGCAGGCCATGTTTTTAAATGTCAAACTGCCAAATTTAGAAAGGGACAACGAAAGGCGTCGAAGTGTTGCTCGCCGGTATTTGTCCGAGATCAACAATTCAAAAATAAAGTTGCCTTTTTACGATGGAAGCGATAATCATGTGTTCCATGTGTTTGTGGTAGTGGTTGAAAATAGGGATCATTTTTCAGAATATTTAGATGATAGCGGTATTGGTTGGTTGATTCATTACCCAACGCCTCCACATCGTCAAAAAGCCTTGATAAATTTTTGTAACTTGTCGCTGCCATTAACCGATCAAATACATCAAAAAGTGATAAGTATCCCGATGAGCCCCGTTATGGAGGATAAAGAGGTGAGCCGTGTAATTGATATCTTAAATGCCTACTAATTGAGAAAGTTACTGCACTATATCAATACAAAGGTTTTATTTAAGGTAGCCCATTTAAATTCGGCTACGATCATTACCAAGATTTTGGCAGGAATTGTTACCTCCAAAGCAATTGCTATTTTTATTGGTGTAGAAGGTTTGGCACTTATTGGCAACATTAGAAACTTCCTAAGTGCGGTTCAGTCATTTTCTATTTTAGGGTTTTACAAAGGCTTGGTAAAGTATATCGCGGAGTTTAAAAACGATGCGCTTAAACTCAGCCAAACATTGTCTTCGGCCTATTATTTTGGATTTATAGCCACTATGCTCATAGCATTTGTTTGTTATTACAATGCAAATACGATAAATGACTTTTTATTTTCACCCATTTACAATTACGCATACATTATTAAAATAATGGCTTTGGCCTTGCCGTTCTATTCGTTGAATATGTTCAGTTTTTCAATAATGAACGGCTTTTCCAAATTTAAAATACTGCTTGTAATTAGTATTATTGGGCAAATATTGGGGCTATTAGTTACGCTTTTATTGATCTACCAAAACAACATTGACGGGGCACTGATCTCGGCAGTGATAGCACCTTCCTTAATATTCTTGATAACCTTTGTGGGCTTTATGAATCAGAGAAGTTTGGTAGGCTCTATCAAAATCACCAACGTCAATTTCGAAATTTTAAAGAAATTCAGTCCTTTTACCTTAATGGCATTAGTGTCTACGTTTGCTTTGCCTTTGGTGTCTATTTTAATTCGAAATTATATTATTCATGAAGTTGGTATGAAGGAAGCCGGTTATTGGGAAGCCATGAACCGGATTTCGGATTATTATTTAATGTTCGTCAATTCCTTAATGTCACTGTATATTTTACCAAGGTTTAGTGAAATAGATAATAAAGCGGAGTTTCGGGCCGAGGTTTTTAGTTTTTATAAATCTATAATCCCAATCTTCGGATTAGGATTGGTGGCTATTTATTTTTTAAGGTCATTTTTGATTAATATCATTTTCTCTGAAGAATTTCAGCCAGTAGAAGGCTTGTTTTTATGGCAGTTGTTAGGAGATTTTGTCAAGGTGCTATCCTTTGTCATTGCATTTCAATTTCTGGCCAAGAAAATGTTTACTCACTTTATCATTATCCAATTGTTTTTAGTGGTGATGCTGTATTTTTCCAGTGTATATTTAATAGATGACTTTGGTGTGAAAGGTGCCGTAATGGGGCATTTTGCCAGTTACTTGATGCATTACGGAGTAATATTGTTGATATTTGGAAGTTCCCTTTTCGGTATTGTTGCCGATAAAAACGGAGAACAGAAACCTGAAGAAGACCATAATTTGTGAGGACATTCCAGGGATAAATGAAGCAGAAACTAATATCTTTTTTTAAGGGGAACCATCTTGTTAAGATTGCTTCCTTAAATTCTGTAGCCATAATTATTAAAGTTCTGGCGGGATTTATTACTTCAAAATTCATTGCCATTTTTGTTGGACCCAGTGGTTTGGCTCTGGTTGGAAACTTGAGGGATTTTATGACCTCGACTCAAGCCTTTTCTACTCTTGGACTTTATAATGGTATTATTAAGTATGTAGCGGAGTTCAAGGATGATGTTAAGGAGTTGAGAAAAACTATCTCAACGACCTTTTATTTGTTTTTGCTTTCTTCTATGGCTGTGGCTGCCTATTGCTTTTTTAAGGCAAAGTACATAAACGATGCTTTGTTTACACCACAGCACAACTATGTTCATATTATAAGAACTTTGGCTGTTGCCATTCCTTTTTATACTATGAAAACATATGTGTTTTCAATATTAAACGGCTTGTCTAAACAAAAGAAGCTGCTTTATATCACCATTTTTTCACATATTATTGGAGTTGTTATAAACGGGATTCTTATTTGGAAATTTCAACTTGAAGGAGCTTTGATATATATAGCGGCCGTTGAAATTGTACTGTGTTTGATCACTTTTTTGGGTGTTTCCAAATTTTGGAAGGGAGTTAATTTTATTTCATTTAAAAAAGTGAGTTTTTCTAGCATTAAAAATTTAAGTGCTTTTTCAATCATGGCCTTATTTTCTGCTACGGTATTGCCAATGGTATCTGTTTTGATAAGAAATCATATCATTGATAATTTAGGAGAAGCATCGGCGGGATATTGGGTGGCCATGGGGAGAATTTCCAATTATTATTTAATGTTCATCAGTAGTTTGGTGACGCTGTATATTTTACCGCGTTTTGCTTCAATTCACACCAATTTGGAGTTCAGAAAGGAAGTTTGGAATTTTTATAAAACTATCGTGCCCATATTTTGTATGGGCCTTGTCATTATTTATTTGCTTAGAAACCTAATCGTTAAAGTTATCTTTACCGAAGAATTCGTTGTGGTAGAAGAATTGTTTTTTTGGCAGCTTATGGGTGATTTTCTAAAAGTGCTTTCCATGGTAGTTAGCTATCAATTTTTGGCAAAAAAAATGCTATGGCGTTATATGCTCAGTGAAATTTTCTCTGTTGCATTATTGTATTTTGCGAGTATTTATTTAATAAGTGTTTATGGTTTAAAAGGAGTGGTAATGGCACATTTTGTTGACTATCTGTTGTACTATATATTGTTATTGGCAATTTTTTACAAACCACTTTTAGGAAAGCTGTCAGAATAGAATTAATGGAACTAATTTATATTAATAATGCCAAATAAGAAATGTAACCTGCTTATTGACGACAAGCCTTTTAGTTTTGATGTTGAAGGAGCGTTTTTCTGGGGAGAAGAGGAAGTCTTGTATTCAGAATCAAAGAGTCCTATCTCCAAAGCGAATTGGAAAGATATTGGGTATGCGGTGGTAAAGGCTTTTACAGGAGAAGAGTTTGAGGAGTTAAGAAAATCAGTGACTCAAAATATTTTAAATGCCATTAGGACAAACAACATAGACTTTGATGAAGTGACGTTTTCCTTGTCTAGATACCATGAAGTTGTTACAACCGATGAGATGCACAACAAAGTGATAAATATTACAAGAAATCTGGAGCTGGAAGATTTTGATTTCGACATTAATTTGCTTGTAGAGCGTTTTGGAAATATTCTGGGGTGCAAACTCACCTCTTGGGTTGAAGAATTGCAGAAATCCCATATCCAAATTAGAATTAGTAGGCCTGAATCTTTAGATATTAATCCACCTCATAGAGATGGTTATTTGAGTTATTGGGAAGATATTATAAATGTTTGGATCCCCGTAGAAGGAAGCAACGAAAAATCCTCATTGCCAGTGCTTCCAAAAAGTCATCTGTTACCAGAAAATGAGATTTTAAGGACGGAAAGTAAAGGCGCAAAAATAAATGGGAATATCTATTATGTACCTTGTATTTTGGAAACTAAAAATGGCATTATGGAAATGGTAAGGCCTAATCCTAAACAAGGAGAGGCTTTGATATTTTCTCCGTTTTTAATCCACGGGGCAGCCGTAAATGAGAACAATAACCTAACTAGGGTTTCTTTGGAATTACGCTTCCCTAGGGTGTGATCTCGGTTTGGGTAGACCATTTTTGAAGGATATCTTTAGCACATTTAACGTGATGGTGGTGGTCCTCAACAAACTTGCGGGCATTTTTGGATATTGATTTTAGTTTGTTTGGATTTTGGATTAACCATTCTAGTTTTTCGGCAATAGCATTAGGATCAGGTAACGCATTGATGGCAACGGTGTCTTCCGCTAAGCCGTAATAGTCTAGCCATTCTTGTTCTGCCCCGGTAAAGACCACTTTTCCTTTTGCCATAGCCTCAAGGGCATTGTAACCTTGATCGTAGGCATAAACTTGGTCAAGCAATATGTGAGCTTGATCAAACGCTTTGATGTATATGTGGTAAGGCACACTTTCTACAGTGATTATTTCAATGAGATCTCTATGTTTTTTATGGACTATTGCCAAGGCTTTTTCAAAAATATCATTGCCTTTTTTGAAATAAGTACTTCTGTTAATGCCGTGGAAAATTACAATCTTATCTTCAACGTTTAATTTTGAATAGGGAATTTTGTCCACGTTTATGGGGTGAGGGATGAGCCCCAAGTGTTTTGGGTGGTCCTGTAAAGGAAGATAATAATCAAGGTCGTATGAAACTACTCCTTTAATGGTATTGTAAATGTATTTATGGAGGTCAACAAAATCTGGTTCCAAATATTTTAAGGCATGGTTGTAGTTAAATGGGGTACCTCGGTTTTCAAAATAAGGTGTTAGAATGGAGTAGGTGAATTTTTTGTCATAAGCATATTTTACGCTGGGGTAATCGCAACCACATGATGACAAAAAGATATTCTTGTTCCAGCTGGAAATTGATTTAAATAATTCCTTTTCCACTTTTGGGGTACACAAAAAAGGAGATTCGTTGATAAACTGGACGATGTCATATCCCGATAGTAAAGGTTTTAGTCTTAATACTTGTCTTTTAACATAATAGGAATGAAGGTCTATCTTGAAGATTTTATATAGTGCTGTTCTTGTTTTTCTTGCCATCCAATTGCTGGGGAAAGATTTTATAAGGTGGTCCACGTCTACTTTTTTGAAACCATCATTGAGTCCAACCACTATGGCTTCATGGTTTAATTTTATTAGGCCTTCCTTTAAGAATTTATGGGAGCGGTTATATTCCCCAATTAATAATATCTTCACGTGTTTTAAATTATATCTTTGTCAAAGATAGTGTTTGGCTGTGCAAAATAAGAATATTAAAATAGCAATATTGGTGTCCTCGTTGGCGAATGGAGGAGCGGAACGAACGTCGGCATTACTCTCTAAAATGTTGTCCAATTTGGGGTATGATATTCATATAATCTCTATTTTAAATGCTATTGATTATCCCTTTGAAGGTAAATTGTTAAATCTTGGGGCTTTAAAGGATGAGAATGATAGCTTGTTAGGTAGGTTCAATAGGTTGAAAGTCATGAAGGCCTATTTGGATACACATCATTTTGATCTTATTATTGATAGCCGATCCAGGCCAGTTCTTTTAAAGGAGATAGGTATAAAAAGATTAATTTATAAGGATTACAAGGTCCTTTATCTTGTTCATAGTTCAAAATTGGATTTATACCTTCCCAAGAGCAAAAACGCATTGCCGTTAATGTTTAAACCCGAGGATCATTTTGTTTGTGTAAGTACATCTATTGCGAGGGAGGTAAAAGAGAAATACGCCCTTCAAAATGTATCTACAATTCACAACGCTGTAGATGTAGTTAACAACAAATTAGATGCTAAAGACGATATTTCCATAGAAGATGAGTTTGTTTTGTATTTTGGTAGGCTTGTAGATAAAGTGAAAAATGTGTCTCTTTTAATAGATGCCTATCACCTGTCCAAGCTTAAGTCTAGGAATGTTAAGTTGGTGATTTTGGGTGACGGCGTGGACAAGGATGACTTAGAGAAAAAGGTCCGTAATCTGAAGCTATCTCAACACGTGTTATTTTTGCCTTATACAAAAAATCCATTTCCTTATATAAAAAGAGCGAAATTTACTTTGTTGACCAGTAAATATGAAGGATTTCCTATGGTAATTATGGAAAGCTTGTCTGTAGGTACTCCAGTGATATCTGTAGATTTACCATCTTCTAAAGAGGTTTTAAAAGATGGGTACAACGGGAGTTTGATAACCAATCATGATGTCAGGTCTTTAGCTGAAGCAATGGATAAATTTATTTTGGATAAGGGGGCATATGATGCTTGTAAAAAAAATGCAGAAGGCAGTGTAGAGGAGTTTTCTATAGCCAATATATCTAAAAAATGGGAAGCCCTATTACAAGAAATATTATGACAGAAAATAGTGTTAGAATTATTGAAATTCCAAAAATAAAAGATGCAAGGGGCAACCTTGCTATTATAGAAAAAGATTGTATCCCGTTTGAAATTAAAAGGGTGTACTATTTATTTGATGTGCCGAGTGATGCTTACAGAGGAGGACACGCACATAAAAAACAGGAATCTTTTTTAGTGGCCTTAAGCGGGAGTTTTGAGGTGGTGATCGACGATGGTTTAAAAAAGGATAGAATTATGTTGAATAAGCCAGATAAGGGATTGTTGATTTCTACAGGAGTGTGGCGAGAATTGGAAAATTTTTCGGCGGGAGCTGTATGTTTGGTTTTGGCCTCTACAGAGTTTGAGGAAGCTGAATATATTAGGGATTATGATGATTATTTACGGTTTAAGGCTTTGTAATACACTTTTTCTTTTTTTAAGGATTTTAAATCCAAAAGCATTTTCAAAAACCATTTAGGACTTTGTAAAAAAATGCGATGGCGCCATTTTAGGTTCGTTAAATCAATTGCATTCTTGTATTCAGAAAACTCATTGTTATAGTCATGGAGCTTACACATCAGGGCTAAAGAATATCGATTGACATCTAAGAATTTTTTTAAATGTTTATTGTTGATTTCTTGGGTTGTATAATTGTTAAATTTAGGTTTATACTTAGGGTCAAAAGTAGTGTTAGACAGGCTATAGTCGTTAAATCTATAATGCACGAGCACTCTATTGATAAAAACTACAGGGAAATTTAAGCCTATTTTTATCCAGAAATCAACATCTTGTCCTGAGACTATCGATGTGTCGTACCACCCCGTTTTTTTTATGATTTCCTTTTTGAAAATAATACTTGAACTGGTAAGTAGGGAGTAGTTATAAGTACTGTTTTTAAAATAATCAATAATTTTTATGGTATTAGTATTTTTAACGGCGTAAGATACGGGGACTATTTTATCATCATAGGTGTTGGCAATGGCGCTAGCGAAAACAGCCTCATTAGGGAATGTTTGAATGCTTGTAACCATTTCTGCTAAATAATTTGGTAGCCATAAGTCATCTCCGTCAAGAAGTGCTATATATTCATATTTACTCTCTTTAATCCCTAGGTTTCTTGCTGCAGAGGCACCTTGATTGGTTTGGTTGATAATGCGTAAACGGGAATCTGAAAACCCTTTTAGAATATTTAAACTATTATCTGAAGAACCATCGTTAACTGCAATAATCTCAAAATTTTGATAGGTTTGATTGAGTACGGATTCAATGGTGCTCTTTAGATAATCTTCCTTGTTATAGACCGATATGACGATGGAGATATTAATCATTTTTGTTTTTTAAAGTGCAGAAATATCCAATACGGTACATATCAAAAAGCCATAAATTCGGATTTTTTGAGAGCAGGTTTTTTAAAAGGAGCTTTTCAAACTTGTAGAAACCATAGGATATTGGCTGTTGTATCCGTAGTAATTCTATAAAGTGGTAATATTTTAATATTTTAATGGAAAGAGGCGGTTCCTTTTTTTTTAGGTTGTAAATATATAAGTTTTTGATAGACTGTTTGATCTTTTCAAGATAGACCTTATTATTGTCCAATTGCAAATGGTAAACAGGATTGTTGATTTGTTTGATGCTGAAGCCTCTTTTTATTATGCTGTTGGAAAATATAATATCTTCATAGCCATAACCTAAAAGAGTTTCGTTGAACAATATGGAGCTGAAAAGCGATTTTTTAATCCCAAAATTGGCAGTTGTAAAATGAAGGGTTTTACTTGTCTGTCTTTTGTTATGGGGAATTGCTTCCCTTTTTGTTCCGTATTTATGTCTTAATGAAAATTTTGGGTTGTTATTTTGAGTGTACTCGATACCTCCAAAAATAACTTTATGAATATTGAAATACTGAAGATATTTGTAAATAAAGTCATTGTTGACTGGAAGGGTATCGCTATCCAAAAAAATAAGATTGTCAAACGAAGCATGTTTGGCAAGTAGATTTCTGACTTTACTTCTCCCTAGGTTGGAATTTAAAGCTAAGAATTTAACGTGTAAAAATTGAATGAAATCTTCTTGTTTATTTTTAGGGGCAGGGGAAGCATCATCTATAACGACGATTTCGACAGGGAATGACAGAGATGCAATTTCTTCCGAAAGGCTTTTTACTAATGGTAATACATTATAATTGTATGTTGGAATTAGTATTGAAAGCATTTTGAAGAAACTCTGATATTTAATTGAAAAAATCTACCCTCTACGCTGCACCACTTCAAACACTTTATTTTCATCACATTTTAAGGTCTTGCTTGGGTATTTTAAAAGCAAGGCATAGTCATGTGTGGCCATAAGGATGGTGTTGCCATTTTTGTTGATTTCACGCAGCACTTCCATTACCTCAATGCTGGTTTGAGGATCTAGGTTTCCAGTTGGCTCATCTGCAAGGATGAGTTCTGGTTCGTTCAATAAGGCTCTTGCAATGGCAATACGTTGTTGTTCTCCTCCAGAAAGTTCATGAGGAAATTTAAATCCCTTGGTTTTCATGCCCACTTTGTCCAATACTTTCTCGATGCGTTCGGTGATTTCATTTTTGTTTTTCCAGCCAGTTGCTTTTAAAACGAATTCCAGATTGCTATTGATGGTTCTATCCGGTAGTAATTTGAAATCCTGAAATACAATTCCAAGTTTACGTCTTAAAAAGGGAATGTCCTTTTCCTTTAGCGTTCTCAAGTCAAAATCCACGATGGAGCCTTCCCCTTTGGTAAGTTCCAAATCGCCGTAAAGCGTTTTCATAAAACTACTTTTTCCGCTTCCGGTTTTTCCAATTAAATACACAAAATCACCCTTGTGCATTTCAAAATTCACATTGCTGAGCACCATGTTTTCTCCTTGGAAAATAGAGGCGTCTTTTAATTGTAAAACCATTTCGGACATTTTGTAGTGGGGTATTTTTTAAGCGTTGTAAATGTATTGTTTTAAAATTCAAAATTCAAATTTTATGTTTTGCAAAGTCTATAGGCTGAATGTCAACTTGAATTCGTCAAACAGAAAATTGCAAATATTCAAAAAAGTAAGGGATTAGCTTCTTTTTGTAAATGTAATTTTTAATAAATCCGTTTATAATTATACGTAAAATCCGTCGTTATAGTATAAGGATTCATTTATCTTTGAACATCAAAAAAACGAACTTAATGGCTCACAAAAAAATAATCACTTTAGCAAGCTTTGCGATGCTAAACGTTTATATACAAGCACAGGAATCTTCAATTTACACCAACGATTTGGTGGATTACCAAAAAGCCCTCACACTTTACAACAACAAACAGTACCAAGCATCCCAAACATTGTTCGATCAGGTTAAGGACCAGGCCGATAATGAGCAGGTGGAATCTGATTGTGCCTATTACATCGCCAATTGTGCGGTACGATTAAATCAAAAAAATGCTGATTTTTTAATGCAGCAGTTTGTGGACAATTATCCAACGAGTACCAAGCGCAATACGGCGTTTTTGGATGTGGCCGATTACTATTTCGCCAACGGTAAATATTCGTATGCTCGCAAGTGGTATGAGCGTGTGGAAGAAAACAGTATTTCGCGTACAGAGCGCGATCGTTTCTATTTCAACTACGGGTATTCCTTGTATTCTACTAAGGAAGAGGTGGAAGCCCAAAAGTATTTGAACCGTGTGGTCAATTCAAAAACATACGGGTCACAGGCCAAGTATTATATTGGTTATATGGCCTATGAAGGAGATGATTATGATACCGCCAATGAATACTTCGACCAGGTTAGCGACCAAGAAGGTTACAAAGAAAAACTTTCCTATTACCAAGCGGATTTAAATTTCAAATTAGGAAACTTTGAAAAAGCCATTGAACTAGCCAAAGCCCAAATGGCAAAAGGTAATCGTGATGAAGTATCCGACCTTTCCAAAATCATTGGGGAGAGTTATTTCAATTTAGGACAATATGATCAAGCCATTACTTATTTAAAAGATTATAGGGGTAAAAAGGGCAAGTGGACAAATACAGATTACTATCAGTTGGGTTATGCCTATTATAAGCAAAATGATTTTGAAAGTGCCATTTCAGAGTTTAATAAAATTATAGACGGAACAAACAGTGTGGCGCAAAATGCCTATTATCATTTAGGGGAAAGTTACATCAACCTGGATAAAAAGCAGGAAGCATTAAACGCTTTCAGAAATGCATCTCAAATGGATTTCGATTTGAAAATTCAGGAAGATGCTTGGTTGAATTATGCCAAGATCAGTTACGAAATTGGAAATCCGTACCAATCCGTACCACAGGTATTGACAGGTTATTTGGAAAAGTATCCTAATACGGCTTATAAGGAAGAGGTGGAGACCTTATTGATTGACTCTTACATTACTTCAAAAAATTACGAAGAGGCTTTGGAGCTTTTGAAAGGAAAGCGCAGCTTCGAAAATAGGGTAGCGTATCAAAAAGTGACTTTTTACCGTGGAATTGAAATGTACAATGAGGCTAAGTATAACGAGGCTAAAGGTATGTTCTCCAGTTCGGCTCAAGAAGCGAAGGATCCCGTGTTCACAGCTAGGGCTATTTACTGGAAAGCGGAAACAGATTACTTGTTGAATAATTTCAACGATGCACTTATTGGCTTTAAGCAATTTTTGCAACAGGCAGAGGCCAACAATGTGCCAGAAATGGAGCATATAGACTATAACTTGGCCTATACCTATTTCAAACTGAAAAATTACCCGAAGTCTACAGAGCATTTTCAAGAATTTATCAATGCAAATAAAGATGACAAATTAAGGGTGAATGACGCTTACCTAAGACTTGGTGACGGTTATTTCGTGTCCAGCGATTACAGCAATGCCATTGCTGCTTATGATAAGGCGATTGCTCTTAAAGTTTTGGAATCGGATTATCCATTTTTCCAGAAGGCGATGAGTTATGGTTATTTGGGACAAGGTTCTAAAAAAATCCAAGAGCTTAATGCTTTTATCAATAGTTATTCTAAATCTTCGTTACGTGATGATGCCATGTACGAATTGGCTAATTCTTATGTAAAGGCAGGTGAAACCGATAAGGCTATGGCCATGTACGACCGATTGAATTCAGAATATAAAAACTCCGTTTTCGTTTCGAAATCATTATTGCGTCAGGGATTGTCTTACTACAATACCAATGACAACAATAGAGCCTTGACCAAGTTTAAAACAGTTGCCAAAGATTTTCCGAATTCGGAAGAAGCAGTGCAGGCGGTTGCGACAGCACGTTTGATTTATATTGATTTGGGACGTGTAGACGAATATGCTGAATGGGTAAGAACTCTAGATTATATTGATGTTTCCGATGCCGAGTTGGACAACACTTCATACTTAGCTGCCGAAAAGCAGTATTTGGATAATAATTCTGAAAAAGCCATCAAGCAATTCAATACATACTTGACGGAATTTCCTAATGGTATCCACGCCTTGAAATCACATTTCTATTTGGCAGAACTGTATACCAAAAAGGATTTACCAGAAAATGCCCAATCTCATTATGAATATGTGGTGGACAAACCGAAAAATGAATATACCGAGCAGGCCATGGTAAAGCTTTCTGAAATTTATTTGAATACCTCTCAATTGGATGAGGCCATTCCGTTGTTGAAGCGTTTGGAAACCGAAGCGGATTACCCTCAAAATATCACATATGCGCAATCCAACTTAATGAATGCGTACTACAAGCAGGAAAAGTATTCCGAAGCAGTAAGCTATGCCGAAAAAGTATTGTCGAATTCCAAAATTGACAATAAGGTGAAAAGTGATGCCCAGATTATTATTGCGCGTTCGGCTATTAAAACAGGAGATGAAGCCAAAGCTAAAGCGGCCTATGCCAATGTTGAAAAGATAGCAACAGGTTCCTTGGCGGCAGAGGCACTTTACTACAATGCCTATTTCAAAAATAAGGAAGGGCAGTTTGAAGCTTCCAACGCAACGGTTCAACAGTTGGCCAAAGATTACTCTAGCTACAAATATTATAGTGCTAAAGGTTTGGTGATCATGGCCAAAAACTTCTATGCTTTGGATGATGCTTTCCAAGCCACTTATATTTTGGAAAGTGTTACCAAGAATTTTGTAGAGTTTGATGATGTTGTGCAAGAAGCCCAAGAGGAATTGAACAAAATCAAAACCGAACAGGCCAAGACCAATTCATCGGTAATTTCAGAACCAGGCAACTAATTTTTCCCTCAAAACAAATAATAGATATTCATGTTCAAGCAATTTAAATATATAGTACTTACGGCCTTTACGGGAACCGTATGTCAAACCTATGCGCAGGAGCGTAAACAAACCAATGATACCATCGACACCCAAGTGGTAACTGTGGTAAAGCCTTATACACCTACCATTTCCGATGCCTTTAAAATAAAGGAAGAACCTACTTTGGATGATAAAACCACAGCTACCAAAAAGGAGGTGAAATACAATATTTTCTCTATTCCTGTGGCGTCCACGTTTACGCCTGCCAAAGGGAAAGCAGAGGCAGTGGCTAAGACCAAATCTGTAAAGTTGTATGATAATTATGCCTCTCTGGGGTTGGGGACCTATACGACCATTTTAGGGGAAGTGTATCTAAACCATAAATTGAGCAATACTGAAACGGTTGGTGGGTATTTTAGTCACCATTCGTCTCAAGGAGGCATCGATGGTTTGCTTTTGGATGACAAATTTTCCAATACTAACCTTCATGCCAATTTTACCCAAAGACAGCGCGATTATACTTGGCGTGTTGATGGAGGAGGAAAATTTCTTTCCTATAATTGGTATGGATTGCCACAACCTTATTTTGATGGAATTACCGCCAACGATTTAAATGTAAAGCATGCGTTTTATAATGCCAATGTAGGAGGTAAGATTACTTTTGATGATGCTATAGCAGAAGAGGCTAGTTTACGTTTTAGACATTTCGGTGATGACCAAGGCTCTGGTGAAAATCGGTTATTGGTAAAAGGAACTTTTGGTATTCCTGTAATGGACGAAACCATTAAAACAGAAGTAACCTTGGATTATTTGGGCGGTGCTTTTGAGAGAAACTATTATTCTGAAGACAAATTGGAATATGGGAATTTCAATGTTGGACTGGCGCCTAGCTATCAGTTGGTACAGGATGATTTAACCCTTAATTTGGGGATTGGGTTGGTGTATTTAAACAATACAAAAGATGGTGACAATAAACTGTATATCTATCCAAATATTACAGGATCCTATCGTTTGGTAGATGAGTTAATGATTGCTTTTGGAGGTATTGAAGGTCGCTTGATACAAAATACCTATGAAGATTTCGCAATGGAAAATCCATTTGTATCACCAACTTTATTGGTGGTTCCAACAGACCAACAGTATAATGCCACTTTGGGAGTAAAAGGAAAATTGACCCATACTATAGGTTATAGTGTAAGTGGAAACTATACGGCAGACAGAAACAAAGCGCTTTTTAGAGCGAACAGTGTACTGGGAGAAGCCACCGAAGATTACCAATTTGGGAATTCTTTTGGAGTGGTATATGATGATGTTAAAACCTTTTCTTTTGAAGGGGAGCTTAGCGTTGACATCAATAGAAATTTCAACCTTGGGGCTAAAGCAGCGTATTTTATGTATAATACCAAAAATCAAGATGAGGCATGGAACCTTCCAGAACTTAAGGCCTCTTTGTTCGCGGATTATCAAATTACTGAACAATGGTTTGCAGGCGCTAGCTTGTTCTATGTAGGAGAACGTAAAGATGTGTTCTTTGAAGAGGGGACTTTGGTATTACCTATTGTAGAAACCAGAACGCTTGATGGCTATTTTGATGCCAACTTACATGCAGGTTATAGGGTGAATGAAAAACTGTCTATTTTCCTTAAAGGTAATAACCTGTTCAACCGGGACTACGAACGTTGGATGCATTACCCAGTACAAGGCTTACAGATTCTTGGAGGAGCAACTTACCAGTTCGATTTTTAGGGAAATATTTTTTCGAAGAACAATTATTTTGAAGCTTCAAACCAAGCGTAAAACCTTGGATTGGAGCTTCAACTGTATTTGGTAGGTACAGTTTTTCTTCGAAAAATGGCATATTTATTGTTAATTGCATAGCGGCACTAAATCGATTATTATGAAAAAAATCTACTTTTTAGGCTTTGCAATGGTGTTGCTTAGCCTAACTTCATGCAGTAAATATGGATATGTCCGCTTAAATTATCCGCAAGCTTCAGTGGTGTCGTTACCAGATAATGTGAATGATATTGTGGTAGTGAACCGCTCTCTTACAAAGGAAGAAGACAAAAATTCAGAAGCTATTGAAGCTATCACCACAGGTGAAATAGCGGGTTCTGACAAGTTAGCTTCTGATGAGGCTATTAAAGGCGTGTTCGATGGTTTGCAGAATAAAAGTCATTTAAAGATTATTATCCCCGACACACTAAGAATGTACGGTACTGGAACGCGTCAAACGCCTGATAGATTAAGTTGGGAGAAGGTATCCCAAATCTGTAATACTGCCAATGCCGATATGCTGTTGGTCTTGGAAACTTTCGACTCTAATTCCGATCTTCTGAGGGCCGCGGTAGCAGATCAAGTAAATGCTGTGATTACCACGGGAAAACCTAGCGCTAGGTTTCCAACCCAAGCGCGAATTGATGTACGGAGTTATTGGAGGCTTTATGACCCAGCAACCCAAAATATTTCAGACCATTTTCAGCAAACCTATTTTATGGATTTTAATTTAATAAATGGTTTACCTCCACTGAATGCACTTCATGAAACTGCTTATGCAGCTGGACAAGATTATGTGTCTAGGTTTTTGCCGAGTTATTATAGAGTGAAACGAGACATGTACAAAAAAGGAAAAGGCGCTGATAAACGACAATTTGAAATGGGGTGGCGCTCTGCCGAAGTTGCCAAGTGGGATGATGCCATAGAAATTTGGAAAAATATCGTAAACGATTTTGGAAGTAAATCGGCAGGGAGAGCTGCTTTAAACATTGCTGTAGCTTATGAAGTGTTGGGAGATACCGAATTGGCTTTGGAGTGGGCCCAACGTGCTTATCGAGATTATGGAGATGATTTGAGCAGAGATTATGCTAAAACTTTACTTAGAAGAAAGAACTTGGAGTTGTAAATTAAATTTTCATTCAGCGAAAAGAAGTCTATTGGGGAAATAACAAAGATCCAATAGACTTCTTTTTTATAGTTTATTCCTCAAACTGAAGCTCTTCAATAAGAGATTGGGCTTTTTCAACATCGGTTTCATCCACTGAAATTTCAATATTTCCGAAAAGATTGGCATAAGAGGTATCTCTCTTATCAATTTCGGTAAAGGAAATAGCGTTGTCGGCTAACAAATTTTTTATAGCCATGGCTTTAACATCTGATTTTGCAGAATATACAGTAACCTGTTTCATGATTTATTGGGTTTATTGGTTGTCATTGTTTGGTTCTTGATCATAGTTTGGTTCTTCATCATTTGTTTCTTCGCTTTCATCTTCATCTACCTCCACATCGTGCCCAGGATCTCTGTGCTCAATTGGAATCACCACTTTCGGAATCTCAGTATCGTCCAAATTGGTTTCGCTTTCAGGTGGATCATGGGGTGGAGGCGTTTTATAATTGGAAACAATTTCGGGAATATTTTTTACATGGATGTCACGTTGTGGGAATGGAATTTCTATGTCGGCTTCCTTAAATTGGTTATAAACTTCAATAGAGACATCACTTTTTGCCTGAAGCCATAATTCATAGTGTACCCAAAACCGAAGTGTAAAATTCAGTGAATTATCCCCAAAGTCTACAAATAAGGCTTGTGGAGGTGGATTTTTAAGGGTGTCTTCATAGTTGCTGGCCGCTTCATATAAAATTTTAAGTACTTCATTGGGATCGGAGCTGTAAGAAGTGCCTACCAATATTTCTACACGTTTGGTGTTGTTGGAAAGTGTCCAGTTGATGAGATCGTTTGATATTAAGTTGTTGTTAGGCACTATCACTTCGGCACCTTCAAAAGTGGTAATTGAGGAAGATCTAACTCCAATCCTGTTTACGGTCCCCAAAAGGTTGTCTACTTCAACAGTATCTCCCTGTAAAATGGGGCGCTCGAATACCAAGATCAAGCCCGACACAAAATTGGAGATCACTGTTTGCAGGCCAAATCCAATCCCTAAACCTAAGGCGCCGGCCATAAGGTTGAATTTGCTCAAGTCGATTCCTAGAGATGATAAAGCCAAGATGATTCCAAATCCAATAATCAAATATCTAATCACAAGTGATATGGCCGCTGGTATGCCTTTGGGAAATTTGAAAACTCTTAATATCCCTTGGCCATCATTAATAAGAAAAGATACAATGCGGGTTAGGGCAAAGGAAATGAACAACACCACTAAAAATGAAAGGACTTCATTTAGGGTGAAGGACAAGTTGCCAAACTTATAGGGGTCGCTGGAGGTATCAGTAAAATAGGTTTGGATAGGAGCTAATTGGTCTATCATATTTAGAAAAACCAACCCCCAAATGATAATGACAGTAACTCTATTGAACTTAAGTACTTTCTTTTCGGTTTGTAGTTTTAGTTCAGGATCGAAGGAAGGCTGTACACTAAAATGCCTATGGATGATACTTAAGAAAATGGAATTGGAAATAATCAAAAGGGAATAGAACAAAATGATGAACACCCCACTTCGAGTACTAATTTTTAGAGTTAAATCTGTTAGGTTGATATATCCTAGTATGTTTGCGATTATGGAGATGCCACACAAAACATAAATTAATGGAGTCAACCGAAACAGGAATTTTCCAAAAGTTTCCATCTTCATTTTGAGGGTTTCTCTGTAGGGATGGGTAAAGGAAAATATAACTGCCATAGCCAAAACTGCTTCCATGAAAGTATACAGTCTATACTGTTGCGCATTGAACCAGACATAGGTTTTAATCGAGTCGAACACATAAAAAAATATGGCAAAATAGATAAGCTTTTTAAAGCGCTTATACATTAAAGGTCTTACTAACGCAATGGCCGAGAACAAAGAGCAAAGCGTCAAGATGTCCAAAAACAATTTTGGTGCTGGTACAAAGTAGAACCTTGCTAGTAGAAATGTTAGAAAGAAGATGGTTGCCAAATAATGTTCCTTGAGAGTGCTTTGGGCATGTTGTAAATCTGCATTCTCTTCCGTGAAGGGATATGTTGTAAAGGCCTTTTTTAAATAGAGTATAAGAAGTGTGATCAAGGCCACTAAAAACAGGAAAAGGGGAAGCAATCTTTTAAGGTTTTTTACAAAATCGAAAGTACCCAAAGTACTCTTTCTAACAGCATCAATATTTTTGGTCCCGGAGCGTTTCCAAATATTGCTAAAGGAGGTTGTCCAGATAGGGGCAAGTCGTTGATAGAACAAATTGTAAACCTCTGAATCTTTCAAAGAGGTCAGTTCTTCAATGACTTCATCAATTTCATTTAATTCCACATTAATCCTTGCCTCCATACTCAAAAAGTCATTGTTGTTTTTCAGTATGATATCCTTGAGTTTTACAACGCTGTCCCTAATGGCTACAATATTGTTTAAAATTTCGGGCGGGGCATTTTCCTCTAGGGCATTGTCGTAGGTTAAATTCCAAGTGGTTTCTGCAGGTTCAATAGTTTCGTAAAGCCTGGAGTTACGTTCTTCAAATTCGTTGATTTCAGACTGCCATATTTCCAGATATTCGCCATAGCCCTCCCATTTTATGATGAGGTTGTCAATTTTTTCACGGTTAGGGTCGGCTTTTAGAAATTTGTCAACTTCCTCTTTCTGGATTTTCAAAAACTCTTCATAAAAGGGGAACATCGAGTCTATTTCTGTGATCTTTCTGTCCTTGTTGATCTTTTTGTCAATGTTCTTGATTTCCTTGTTGGTAACCTCAATGCCTTCAATAATATGGGTAAGAGGAATGACCTTTGGCGTTTTTGTCTTTATGGAATCTGATATTACATTGGGGATTTCGGTATCCAAAATCTGTCCGTTGGTAAGGATAGGAAATATTAGAAGCGCAAGAAATACAATAGTTTTATATGTGTGCGAGGAAATTTTAAACATAAATATTGGCCATGGACTTACATAGCTAATATACTATTTTATTCCCTTAAAAAATATTTAGTTCATTGAAAATGAATGGTGTAGTTGGTGGTCTTGTAGTGTTGGATAAGAAATTTTAAAATTCAATAATATTGTAGGAATTATTGCGTTAAATGAATTGTAAACCATAAAATCACAAGCATAGAGTACAACTACGTTTTTTAATTAATCAACTTTAACCAATCAATTATGAAACGTATTCTTTTCTGTTTATGCTTTTGGGCGTTATTTATTGCCTGTGACTCGAGCGACGATGAATCCTCCAATCAATCCTCCAATTTTTATGCCTTAAAAGTTGGAAACTCTTGGGTTTATAAATACTATCAATATAGTCCTTCTCTAGACGAGTATTTAGAGACTAGTGTAGTGGATTCCGTAAGTATTGTGGGTAAGGAGCAAGTTTATGGTAATACATATTATAAATTTCGAACCTGGACTACAGGCAATGACTCTGGTAGCGCTCTTTACAATGCCAATGGAGAACATTTTGAATTGTTGCGGGACTATGAAGGAACTCTTTTACGGGATGATGGTTTTGTGAAATTTACAAATAATGATTATTCAGAACGATTGATTTGGGAAGAGGATTGGGGATCGGTTTATGAACGCTTGGTGGAAGGAACCACGGAACTTACGGTTGAAGCAGGAACATTCACATGTATCAACTCTGAAATGTACTTAATCACTGCTTCTGGTGTACAATTGCCGGGATTAGATCGTTATTATTATGCCGAAGGTATTGGTTTGGTGTTGAGTACGGTTTCATTTGTCAGTCAGCCCATACCAAATATTATTAGAAGATTAGATTCTTATAAAATTAAAAATTAATAGTTTATGAATATGAAAGCAACAGTATTCGCAATAGTGGTAATATTCCTTTTAGTGTCTTGTAGTTCGAGTGACGATTCAAGTCCTTCGCCTGAAGACTTTTATGCATTAAAAGAGGGGAATTCTTGGGTCTATAAGAATTATAAGTATAATACAACATCTCAAGCATATGAGGATACTGGCATTATAGATTCTGTATCCATAGTTGGTACAAAGCATATTTATGGGGATTCTTATTTTGAGTTTAGAACAAAGACAACGGGAAATGATGCAGAGATAACTTACTGTAATCCCAACGGAGAGCACTTTGAATATTTAAGGGCTTATAAAGGCTCACTTATAGACCAGGATAACAGTATCAAATTTGTAAACAACAATTTTGATGAAATTCTGGTTAGGGAATTGGAAGGTTTTGGTTCCTATTATATTCGAGTTGATGAAAACCCTGTTTTGGTTGATGTAGAATCAGGAAGTTTTGAATGTTTGAAAATGGAGTATTATTTGAAGTATGATGAAGATGAAACTATGTATAAGGGTAAAGTTAACTATTACTATGCCGAAGGAATAGGTTTGGTAAAGGATACGCCATCACATGTAGCTCTAGACATTCCTGCCATAGAAAGACGATTGGTTTCCTATCATTTGGAATAATTTAAATCATTTTTTTGAAAAGGGCATTCACTTAAAGAGTCTCCCCAAAAACTCTTGAATGCTCTTTTGGTTTTCAGTGATAAGCGCTTCTTTGGCCTGTACAAATTCTAGATGGGGTTTGTCCTGTGACAGTTTGAATTTACCCTCCCAATGGGTAATGTCTATCTCAAAACCACTTACGTAGTTAATGAGTTGCTCCATCCTTGGATTGTCCTGTTCCAAAATGTATTTGTGATCTGGAGCTTCTAAAAAATGGGTCATGGCTACCATGGAGTCCTTGATGGCATTTGCATCTGAAATTTCAATGGCATTTCCTTGAATATGAACAAAAATATAATTCCATGTTGGTAATTGTTCCGACTCAAAATTGCTGGGCGATATGTAGGCCTGTGGTCCTGAAAAAATAGCGGTTACGGGCTGATTGTTTTTTAGAAGTTTGGCTTGTGGATTTTGTTTGTCCAAATGGCCAATGAGTTTACCGTCTTTATAGACCAACGGGATATGAGTAACTATTGGACGGTTGTTTTCTACAGAAATTACCGTGGCCAAGGGGTATGCTTTTATCACTTCAAGCAAATGAGGTAAAGAGCTGTCCCGATATGTTTTTGGAGGATAGGCCATAAACCGTTATACTCCAAATTGTGTAAAGTGATGATCTAAATGTTTATACTGCATCATGCCCCACTGTTCGGGGGTAAAGGTACCAAAATAGGGGTGCACTGGCCAAGTGGTTTGGTCTTTTTTAGCATGGAATTCGTTGATGAGGTCTATCAGTTCTTTTTTGGAGCTGCTGAAATTGGTGTCTTGGGTAATTTTGTATTCCTTGGTGGTTGGCAGCCCTTTTTTCCAGGGTTTGTCATCGTATAGGGAACTTCTGAAAAATGACAACATTAACTTCATCATAAAATTAGGTTTTTTCAGTTTAAGTTTCCCCAACGACACTTTTAAAGGGCCACAACAGTGAGCAAACATTTTGGCAGCATTCATCTCTCCCCAAAGCGGAATGCTATGTTCTTGAATGTTATCTATGCGCTCTAAAATTTCTGTATGTGCCGAAGTGTCAAAAAGGGATTTCATAATAAGGTTTAAAGGTATCGGGTAAATTTACAATAAAAAGGATTTCAAAGATTGTCAGTCAAAATTTATTGTGCCTTAAAGTTTGATTTACTTTATGTAAATTTAAGGAACACTAACCCTTAAGTTTTATTATGCAGAATAACCAACCATCATTCTCCATTAAAAACTGGTCGCAAGACGACCAACCCCGCGAAAAATTACGAGATAAAGGAAAATCGGTATTGAGTGATTCCGAATTACTTGCTATTTTGATAGGTTCTGGAAGCAGAAGTGAAAGCGCCGTGGAACTCTGCAAGCGTATTTTGGCAAGCGTTGACAACAATTTAAATGACCTTGGGAAATTGAGCATCACTCAGCTTATGGAGTTCAAAGGGATTGGTGAGGCCAAAGCTATTAGTATTGTTGCGGCTATGGAATTGGGAAGACGACGAAGAGGGGAGGAAGCCTTGGAAAAACAAAAAATACTCTCCAGCGCTTCTGTGTTTGAACTTATGCAGCCTATTGTGGGAGAGTTGCCCCATGAAGAGTTTTGGATACTATATCTCAATAATTCAAATAAGGTAATTCAGAAAAATTTGTTAAGTAAAGGTGGAATCACGGGAACCTTGGTGGATGTGCGACTGGTTTTAAAAACGGCACTTCAGGTGGGAGCTACAGGACTTATTTTAGTTCACAACCATCCTTCTGGGACTTTGGTGGCTAGCGAAGCCGATAAACAAATCACCCAAAAATTAAAGCAGGCAAGTTCTAGTTTGGATATTAAAGTACTGGATCATTTAATCATTACCGAAAGAGCCTATTTTAGTTTCGCCGATGAAGGCATTCTATAAAATTAAATTTATGGGAAGATGCTGCCAATGGACTTTCGGAATTTCTTATTTTTGGTTGACAACACCGGTTGAGGCCTTCCAATACTATTTATGCTATTAGTCTATACCCATAAAATAACCCCGCGTCTAACTTATACTTTCAAGCATATTTGCACCAGGATTTTAGGGGTTCCTGTTGGCTTTACCACTACTATCGAAGAATTTATTGCCCATGAGGACATTAAGATGTCATATACCAAACAACCTTTGGGCAATGAAATTTTCATAAGGAGCCATGAACTGTTGTTTGAGCAGGGCTTGAGTGATGTAGACATTAATGTGATGGATTGGGAGGATACCAAATGCTTTTTTACTTCTAGTGATAAAAGCAGCCTGCCGTTCGATATTTTTGCGGCAGCATTCTACCTACTGTGTCGTTATGAGGAATATTTGCCACATGTTAAAGATCCTTATGGAAGGTTTGTGGCTAAGGAAAGTCTGGCCTATAAAAACGGTTTTCTCAACCAACCGGTTATCGACATTTGGGCCTATAAATTCAAGGCGGTCATTCAAGGTCAATTCGAGTCGTTTCAGTTTCCAGAACGGAGCTATAAGGTGCAGCCAGTAATAGACGTTCCCATGGCCTATTATTACAAGCAAAAAGGTTTACTGAGGACCATAGGAGGAACTATGAGTGATTTGTTTCGCTTCAAACTGAAAAGTGTCTACACCCGTTTTTTAGTAATGTTTGGTTTTAAACGTGATCCCTATGATAACTTCAAATGGATCATCAACAGACAAAAACAATTTAAGGAAAGGTTCATTGTGTTCTTTTTGATAGGGGATTTTTCTACTTACGATAAAAATATCAATGTAAACAAGAAGAAGTTTATGTCCCTTATCAAATCTGTTGCAGATTATTGCAAGGTAGGGCTCAAGGTTTCCTATTTTGCTTTGGACAATAATGAAGCTCTTAAAAAAGAAAAGGCAAAAATGGAGGCCATTACCAATTACAATTTAGAAGCCTCTAGGAATTCTTTTTCAAAAATCAATTTACCCGAAACCTACAGAAGCTTGATAGAATTGGAAGTGAAACAAGACTTTACCATGGGGTATATTAATGAATTGGGGTTTAGGGCCAGTACCTGTACACCCTTTCAGTTTTATGATCTGGATTATGAAATCCAAACGCCTTTGCAGATTAATTCCTTTCATTGTATTGATTTTGCACTTTTAAAAAAGCAGTCATTTTTAGATAAGAAAGAAGAATTGCAGCGGTTAATGCACAGTGTGCAAAAAGTAAACGGTACATTTACTCCAATTTTCCACAACTATACGTTTAGTGAGGACCATAGATGGAAAGGATTTAGGGAATTGTTTAATATTGTTTTGGATTCTGTAAATGAAGCTTCATAAAATCAAGCACGTATTTTTTGATTTGGATCATACCCTTTGGGATTTTGACCGGAATTCTGCCTTGACTTTTGAGAAAATATTTCAAATTCATGGGTTGAAAGCACCGTTGGATAGGTTTTTACTGGTGTACAACAAAGTGAACCGTAATTATTGGAAACTCTACAGGCATGAAAAGATAGATAAAGAAAAGTTGCGTTACGGTAGGTTGCGTGACACATTTGATAGCATTGAATTTGATGTGTCTGATGAACTTATTTTGCAAATTTCGGTAGATTATATTACCTATTTAACCACATTTAATCACGTATATGAAGGTGCTTTGGAAATCTTGGATTATTTAAAACCCAACTATGAACTCCATATCATAACCAACGGTTTTAAGGAAGCCCAAAATAAAAAAATGAATGGTTCTAAAATGGGGCATTTTTTCAAGACCATGACCAATGCAGAAGTGGTAGGGGTTAAGAAGCCTAATCCGGAGATTTTTGAGTTTGCCCTAAATGAAGCCAAGGCTAAACCAGAAGAGAGTATCATGGTGGGAGATAGTTTTGAAGCAGATGTACAGGGCGCAATGGAAGTAGGCTTAGATGCTATTTTTTTCAATTGCAGGAACGAATACGTAGAGAAAACTGTAAAACAAGTAACGCATCTTATTCAATTAAAAAACTATCTTTAGGCTATATTAAGCAAGCTTATAATTCATAAAAAAGAATACAATGAACTTTTATAAACGTCTTTTATTACTGGTATCCATCAACTTGTTTGCATTTGGGAGCTTTGCTCAAGATGCCGTAAATAATTATAAATATATCATCATTCCAACGAAATATGAATTTCTAAAGGCAAATGATGAATATCAATTAAATTCATTGACCAAGTTTCTATTCAATAAATACGGTTTTACGGCTTTTTTCAACAATGAGACACTTCCTGCAGATTTGCAGTCTAACAGGTGTTTGGCTTTGTATGCCAATGTTACGCAAATAAAAGGTGGGCTTTTCAAGACGAAATTGCAGATAGATTTAAAGAATTGTGATGGTAAGGTAATTGAATCATCCCAAGTAGGGGAGTCTAGGGAAAAATCATACGATACAGCATATACCATGGCCCTAAGGGATGCCTTTGAAACTTTTCAATATATGGGCTATGTATATGAGCCAGTGTCTGGGGCAAGTCAATCAGTCGTGCCCGTAACAGAGACTACTCCGGTTACTTCAAATACTGTAAAAGAAAATACCACGACTGTAGCAGCCTCGGCTTCGGTGAGCAATACTGTTAAATCTACTCCATCAGCAGTAGGGGAAACGGAAACCTTATATGCACAGGCTTTGGATAAAGGATATCAATTGGTAGATAGAACTCCAAAGGTTGTTATGGTTCTATTGGAAACTTCCAAAGCGGATGTATTTGTTGTAAAAGGTAGCGATGCTATTGTGTACAAGGAAAACGGGACCTGGTACTATTCCCATAACGATGGCACATCGGTGAATTCCAAAACCTTAAATATTAAATTTTAGTACCCGTATTTATCTTTCCAACGTTGTTTTAGAAACTCACGTTGAGATTGTTCCCTGGCATTGCTGCCGGGCTCGTAGAGCCGAGTGTTTTTAATTTCTTCAGGCATAAACTCTTGAGCTGCGAAATTGTTCTCGTAATTATGTGCGTATTGGTAGTCTTCACCGTAACCTAACTCTTTCATAAGTTTGGTAGGCGCATTTCTTATGGATAATGGCACCGACAAATCGCCTGTTTGTCTCACAAGTTGCTGAGCTTGGCCTATAGCTTGGTAGGAAGCGTTACTTTTAGGGGAGGTGGCCAAATAAATAGTGCACTGACTTAAAATTATACGCGATTCCGGGTAGCCAATTGTAGAAACCGCCTGAAAGGAATTGTTGGCAATAACAAGCGCAGTTGGGTTGGCATTGCCAATATCTTCACTGGCCAAAATAAGAAGTCGGCGGGCAATGAATTTAACATCTTCACCGCCTTCAATCATTCTTGCCAACCAATACACGGCAGCATTGGGATCGCTTCCCCTTATGGATTTTATAAAGGCTGAAATAATGTCGTAATGCTGTTCGCCGGTTTTGTCATAACGAACCGTATTGTTCTGAACTTTCTTAAATACATCGTCATTAGTAATAACAATGTCCTGATCTTCTCCAAAAGAAGAGACAATGAGTTCAAAAATATTGAGAAGCTTACGCCCATCACCACCTGAAAGCCGAATTAAAGCTTCCGTTTCTTTGAGTTGGATATTTTTGGAGGATAAAATGGTGTCTTCATGCATGGCTCTATTAAGAAGCGCTTCTAAATCCTCTTTGCTGAAAGAATTCAATACATAAACCTGACAGCGCGAAATAAGTGCGGGAATCACTTCAAAACTGGGGTTTTCTGTAGTGGCACCAATAAGGGTTACCCAGCCTTTTTCTACAGCCTGTAACAGGGAATCCTGCTGCGATTTACTGAACCGGTGGATCTCATCAATAAACAAGATTGGGTTTTTGGTAGTGAACAATCCTCCGCTTTGTTTGGCTTTCTCTATGACTTCCCGTACATCTTTCACTCCAGAACTAATGGCACTTAAGGTATAGAATGGGCGGTCTGATTCGTTGGCAATAATATTGGCCAAGGTAGTTTTTCCTGTGCCTGGAGGGCCCCAAAAAATCATGGAGGGGATAACGCCGTTTCTCAATTGCTGTGCAAGAGCGCCTTGCTCACCAACCAAATGGGTTTGACTAAGGTACTCTTTAAGGTGCTTGGGTCTGAGTCGTTCTGCTAAAGGTTCATTCATAGCGGTAAAATTACAAAATTGAGAGGCAAGTTTGTAAAGAGGACTTGATTCAATTTTTCAATTCAACTGAATAGTAAAAAGATGACAATATTTCATTAAACCTAGAAATGGTTAGTATTTTGACAAGAATATTTTAAATTTAAGTATGGACAATTCTCAACAGTTTAAATATTCAACGGGAGTCGTTGCTTACCCCATATTTATGGTACTGGCACTTTGGATTGTGTTTTGGCTTCAGGTGCGGTTTTTTCACGGGATTAAAAACTTTGGTGTCTATCCCATGACTTTTAAAGGATTGAGGGGTATTCTGTTCAGTCCCTTTATCCATTCGGATATTAAGCATCTGTACCACAACAGTCTTCCGTTTTTAATCTTGTCCATGTCCTTGTTCTATTTCTACAGAAAAATAGCATGGAAGGTCTTGTTTTATGGTATTCTACTGTCGGGCTTTATAACATGGTGCATTGGTAGGCCAGCAAACCATATTGGTGCTAGTGGATTGATTTATGTTTTGGTAAGCTTTATTTTTTTTAAGGGGGTTTTTGCCAAATATTACAGGTTGGTGGCACTTTCCTTTTTGATTGTTTTTCTATATGGAAGTATGATTTGGTATGTGTTTCCGGGAGAGAGGGGAATGTCTTGGGAAGGCCATTTGGCAGGTTTAGTTACTGGATTTGTATTTGCCCTGCTATTTAGAAAAACCATTGCAAAGCCGGAACGTTATGTGTGGCAACAACCGGATTATAACGAGGATGACGACCCATTTCTCAAACATTTTGATGAAAATGGTAATTTCATTGAGCTTAAGGAAGAGGAAGATGAACCTGAAGAAACTCTAGAAAATCTCTCAAAGGATAGTCATGTAAAGATTGTCTATGATTTTAAAGAAAGCCCCACAGAGGATTAACGTCTTTGGCGAATAGCTTCATATAAAAAAGCACCACATGCCACGGAAACGTTTAGTGACTCAATCTCTCCCAAAATAGGAAGTTTAGCTTTTTCATCCACGACACTCAATACCGAAGGATTGATCCCTTTGCCTTCAGAACCCATGATTATGGCACAAGGTTCTGTAAAAGAGACATCGTAAAGGGTTTGGTCTGTTTTTTCTGTAGCCGCAATCACTTTGATGCCGGAAGCCTGCATATAGAATACAGCATCCTTTATGTGGTCTACTTTACAAATAGGCATTTTAAAAATGGCACCAGCACTGGTTTTTACGGTATCACCGTTTACAGGCGCCCCTCCTTTTTTTTGTATAATGATTCCAGAAACCCCTGTGCATTCTGCTGTTCTCACAATGGCTCCAAAGTTACGGACATCACTCAATTGGTCGAGTAGGAGAAAGAGCGGTGTTTTGCCTGATTCCATTACTTCTATTACCAATTCCTCCAAGTCATAGAAGGTAATTGGAGCAATTTGTGCGATGACTCCCTGATGGTTTTTCTTGGAGAGTCTATTGAGCTTTTCAACAGGGACATATGAAGTATTTAAACGCTCTTTTTTTAGAAGTTGTTCCAATTCGGAAAACAAATCTCCCCGAAGTCCTTTTTGAATAAAAACCTTGTCGATGTTCTCGCCGGATTTAATAGCTTCAATAACAGCTCTAATCCCAAAAATAGTAGTCTCTTTTTCCATTGGGGCAAAGGTATGAAAAAGCAGTTTCACAAAATGCATTGTATAAAATAAATAGTTGGAGCAATTCATAAAAAAACCACCTCTATGAGGTGGTTTTAAAAGACTAACTATAATAATTGGTGAATTATTCTGAATTTATAATTGTAGTGAGAAGCCATATCCTGGGTAATCACCACAGTTACCTAGACCAAAATCTAAAACAAGGTCTATTGTTCCCGCACAAGCATTTACCGATCCAGAACCAGTGACGTCTCCCTCACTACAGCCATATTGAAAATCTTCATTGGACATTAGTGTTACATTTGCTGTAGCAGGATCAACAGTAACAATAAAATATGCCGTATCTGGATTTTCAATGTATGGATTGGCGTAAGCTCTGATCCAAAATTCGTATTCATTGGCACCAGCTTCAATCTCTATGGTATCTCCCGGTGAATAATCGGCCCATTCATCCGTAACAACAGTTGCTGTTCCAATAAAAGGTGCTGCCGTAACAGGGCTAGGTTCTCCTACTTCAGTGATTGTGTAACTATCTCCCATTTTGGTTATTTGAGCCATGATGTAGTAAACACTGGAGCAAGAATTTCCAGTATTCATTGCACCTGCAAAACTATATTCCTCACCGTTGATAACTCCTGTTTGGTCAAAGGTCAAATGTAGATTTAAATCTACAGGAATGTCCATAGCAGAGTAATAATCGGCTACCACGTAGTAATCACCGTCAGGAGTGTCTGAAGAAATGGTGTAAGTTTCAAAGCTACCCCCATCTGCACCTCCTAATATTTCTGTGTAAGGTACATCAGTTATCAATAGGCGTAAATCAGCTACGTCCGTAGCTCCCAATTCTGTTCCGAAATTGTCCGTAACCGTTGTTGCAGTTTCCCAAGACATTCCTATCATTAAATCACCTTCAACAAGGTTTTGGATATTGAACGTAACGACCTGCTCATTTACAGCAGAAACGTTGGATTCATTACCTGTACCGATTTTGATTGTAGCTGTTTCAGTTTCTTCAATTAAATCATCGGCATGAATAGCTATTACATCTGATACAGAAGTTGACCCCGCAGGAATTGTTACGCTATGTGGAAAAGAGAAATCCTCACCATCAGTTGCGTCCCCTGCAGTTTGCTCAAGATAAACTCTTACGTTTACAATTTGAGGCTCACTTATACTTACTGTAAAACCATAAGTTGTTTCTTCTTCAACCAAAGTTTGGTTATTAGCGAAATCCAATGCAACGCTAAGTGTTGGGGTGCTTGGTTCCATGGTGCTGTGCCCTGTTAGATCATCGTCGCTACAAGCTGTAGTAACAATAAGAGCAAAGACCATAAGATATATTTTTATAAATTTATTTTTCATGTTTTTTGATTTATTATTCTACAATTTTTTCCATGACTTGATAGAATTCTCTTGATCCAGATCCTGAAGTATAATAACCAAAGGACATATATAGTAAATCCTCACCATTAACTTCATCTCTTACTACAATATTAGTTTCTGCCCCACATGGAACATTACTCATATCTGCTGGAGAAGATTCACAGGTAATCAACGGTTGTCCGTTTCCTGTTTGGGCATCTCCACTAGGAGTTTCGTCAGGATAGGTGATTTTGTCGTTCTCGTCAATTTGGAAGTACCACTCATTACCATTAAATGCTCCGAAGTATTCTACAACTCTATAGGTGGTTGCGTCAACAGATTCAATGGTTGTTTCTGAAGGCCAATCCGAGGTAGTATAAGTAAGCACTCCAATTCTGTAGTACTCAGCTTCTAGGCATCGGTAAAGACCAGCAAAACGCGTTCCAACAGAAACTTTGGTAATTGCAGCACTAGCAAAAACTTCTCCAGTACTCAGGGTCGCTTCATAGCGAAGTGTCCAAAAGTCCCCAATATTTAGTTCGCTATCACTTGTAGGTAATGGGCTTCCATCCAATGTCAAACCCTCAATTAAATCTTCATAAGTAAACGATGTTGAAAAAGGAGCATTAGTCCCTAATTCAGTATCTGTAATTGTAACCGAATCATATAAGATTTCATCAGTACTATTTCCTGTAGCAGAACTTGTAAAAGATTTATAAATGTCGATGTTTACAGTCTTCGTATTGCCCTGGTAAACACTTCCAGAGGCAGTATAAGTAGCACCGTTTCCAACTACATAACCAATAGCAGCGTTATTAAGTGTTATTAAACCTCCAGTTGACGCTCCCCCGGTTAATTCGTCATTATCGTCGTCTATACAGGACACAACCATTGACAACGAAAACAACATTAATATTAAGAATTTTATATTTTTCATACTTGTAAGTTTATAGGTTATTATTGCCAAAATAATGAAGAAGTCAATTCGTCACCTCCAATCGAAGAAGCTGCTGCAGCATGGTTATCTCCATTAAGTGATGGTTCTGTTGTTGGGTAGTAGTATCTTGAAGGAATTTGGTTGATGTCTCCTTCGACCGCTGGAGTTAGAACAGGAACATTTGTTCTTCTCCATTCTGTCCAAGCTTCAAACCCCTGTCCAAACAGTGCTAACCACTTTTCTTCGCCAATTTTTTCACGTGCATCATTTTGATTGGCAAAACCTAACCCTTCTTGTCCAATGTACGAAGAAGGACTAATGCCATGAAATTCGTAACTCGCTTCGATACCGGTGTAATAGTAATTCAAGGCAGCATCTAGACCTCCAGAAATATAGCCTTCATTTGCAGCTTCTGCCATTAAGAAACTAAGTTCCGAAAATGACATCAATACTCCGGGTAATTCAGGATCTAAATAGAAATCTCCAAGTCCAGAAATGTTGGCATATGTATATCCTAAACCTTCGTTAGGTAAAGCGGTAAGGTCTCCATAACCTGCTGGTTTCCCTCTATATTCTCCATCAGATTCTGCTGGGGCAACATATAGAGGTAAACGATCATCATTTAAGGTTGTCATTCTATCCACAACAAGAGAATTTACTTTATACTCCAATCTAGATCCAAAATCAATCAATTCGTAGATTGGGTTGGCATCAGGTTGTGTTGCTGTGTAGTTAACCTGGGCGTCATCTGCGTTTGATGACATAAGGTAACCTCCATTTACAAGTGCCTGTAATTCTGAACTAACATCTTGTGTGGATGAAATTCTCATCAAAGCTCTAAATTTTAAAGAGTTGGCCAGTTTTCTCCATTTCGTTACATCTCCTCCGTAGAATAAATCAGAAGAAGCAACTATTTCTCCAGAACCGTTGGCTAGCATTGAAGCAGCCTCTGTGTACATTTCTATGATTCCATTATATATGGTAGCTTCATCATCATAAACTGGCTTCAAGATAGATGGGTTCATGGCCTCGGTAAACGGGATTGGTCCGAATAGTTCTGTTAAAAACTGAAATCCACTTGCTTTCATGATCATTGCGGCGGCTTGAAGGTTTGTGTTGCCTTCTTCTATAGCCAACTGTTCCATAGCGTCTGCTTCGGCAATAACACTTGCAAAAGCATTATCCCAAATATTGTCAATTACGGTACGTCTTGGAATGTAACGCTCTTCAGAGTTGTATTGAACCTTTGTCCACAACTGTGCCCAAACAGCTCCCATGTCTCCACCGGCTCCACCTAATACACCGTGCATCACATTCATGTAGACTCTTTGTGTAGTTCCTAACAATAGGTGAGCAGGAACTGCTACAGGGTTATTAGGGTCTGTATTCAGCTCTTCATAATCTTTGGTACAACCTGTAATCACGGAAAGCGTGATGAAGGTGCAAATAATGAATTTTATTTTTTTCATAATCTTTTTTTTAGAATTTTAAGTTGATGTTGAAACCAATATTTCTCGCTGATGGATACTGACCAAATTCTTGGCCCTGTTGTCCATTGGCACTACTAAATCCTGTTTCAGGATCGATGTGCGGTGCTTTCTTATACAACATCGCTAGATTTCTTCCCACAACAGAGAATTTTAATCCTTCTATAGCGGAGTTTTTGAAGAATTTCTTTGGAATGGAATACCCCAAAGTAATTTGTCTTAGTTTTACGTAGGAAGCATCGAAGATAGAACTAGATTCTACGTCATTACTATAGGCTGCTTGGTTGAAAACTTTTGCATCTACCACTACATTGTTTGGAACGTATCCTCCGTTTCCATCAGACATAACACCGTTTCCAACTACACCAGATTCTCTTCCAATCAAAGATTCTTCAAGAGTTCCTGCATATCTACCCCAAGCGTAAGTCATACTATGTACATCGCCACCAATTTTGGCATCGATCAAAGTAGAAAGGTCAAAGTTTTTGATTCTAATGGCAAAGTTGGCACCTCCTGTCCAATCTGGAGCAATGTCTCCCAAAACTTTATAGTCTTGGTCAATTACAGGAAGACCATCTTCGTAAATTACTTGACCGTCTTCGGTTCTTTCAAAATCTCTACCAACCAAAACTCCGTAAGGTAATCCCGGTCTGGCTTCTAAATTAAGTCCCCATTGACCTCCTAAAATATAAGTGTCCAATTCTCCAAGAGACGTAACTTCATTGTCATTGGTAGCCCAGTTGAGGTCTATATCGAAACTAAAATCTTCTGTTTCTATTACAGTTGCTCCAAATTGAACTTCAAATCCTTTATTGGTCATATCGGCCACATTATCCCACACATTGGTGAAACCAGTTGCAGCTGTTACCTGGATCGGTACTAATAGGTCTTCTGATTTTTGGTCGTAATAGGTGAACCCAAAACGCAATCTGTTTTGGAAGAATTTACCATCAATACCAACTTCCACTCCCGTTACTGTTTCAGCCTTCAAATTTGGATTCCATTGAATGTCTGGTACAGAGGCCTGGTTTCCAAAAGCATTGTTACCTAAGCTGTAAATGGAGTTTAGTCTATATGGCCCTAAAGCTCCTGTACTACCAACCTTTGACCAACCACCTCTAATTTTTAGGAAGTTAACGGCATCGCTAGTAATGTCTAGAGCATCAGTAAGTACAATTGATCCACTTACAGAAGGATAAAAGAAGGAGTTGTTTTCAACAGGAAGGATACTTGCCCAGTCATTTCTTGCTGTAAAATCGATAAAGACGAAATTTCCAAATCCAATTTGTCCATATCCATACAAACTGCTTATTTCTTGAGAACTTTGAGGGAATAAATATTGAGCGCCTGTTGGGCTAACATTTGTTCCTGCCGTAGCTCCTGTTTGAAGGTTGGAAAGTGTGTATAGGTTTGGTAGTTCCAATGCTGGAAGATATCCAGAGGTCAAACTGTTTTTTTGAGACATTTTATTAGCACCTAAATTTAAAGAGAAGTTGAAATTCTCTCCTAGGTCTTTATTAATGCTCACTAAAAGGCTAGAGTTGATTTCTTCAAAGCGTCTTTCAATTTCGTAGTAAGAACCATCAGGAGCATTGTTACTTCCTTTGGCTTGTCTTCTTGTTTCAAATTGGTTGTAGTAATCAATTCCAACTTTGGCACCAACCGTTAACCAATCCAAAACTTCATAACTTAAATCCACATTTCCTATGATACGGTCTTTTTCAAGAGTATTTCTGTTGGTTTCCAACACCCAATAAGGGTTGTTTTGGAAATTGTGGTTCCAGTTCAAAGGAGTGCCCTCTGCTGCTGTTCCTGCAGGAGCTAATGGGAAATTTCTCCAATCTCTTAAATCGGAAAAGTTTACCTGTCTTGCAGACCAGATGAACTGCTGGAATGGATTTTCATTATTGTATCCTGTAATAGGAAGGTTGTCACTGTCTATGTTAAAATAAGTAACGGAAGCCATTGCTGTAAAGCGTTCGCCTAAATCAAGAGTTCCGTTAAGACCAAAGGTTGTCTTTTTTAATTCAGTGAAAGGCACCATTCCCTTTTCATCACTGTTCCCTATAGACAGTCTCAGCTTATCAGTGGTTAAAGATACATTGTTGCTAATGTTTACCCCTGTATCTAAAAAGTCTTTTACGTTGTCTGGATATGACTGCCATGGAAGCGGAGAGCCTCCATATAATTGAGAGTTCCATTGAATGAACTCCAATCCTGTATCCAAGGCAGGACCCCAACTTTCGTCAACACCGTCTCCAACACCTCCACCGGCACCATTAACAAACTCAAAGTAACTTGGGTCTCCACCCTGTCCATAGGAGTTTTGGTAATCAGGAAGCAACAATGGATTTGAAAAAGTTACGTTGGTATTGATTGATATTCCAAATTTCTTAGCGCCGCTACCACTTTTTGTAGTGATTACAATAACCCCGTTACCCGCACGAAGTCCGTATAGTGCAGCTGCGTTAGGTCCTTTAAGGACCGTTACAGATTCAATGTCGTCGGGGTTAATATCGGCAGCGCCATTAGGTAAATCCACACCTCCGCCACTACCAGCGTTACCAAATGAACGGTTGTCAATTGGTACACCGTCAACTACATAAAGAGGTTCGTTGTTACCAGTGATCGAAGAGTTACCCCTTAGTACAATACGGGAAGAAGCTCCAACGCTACCGGAAGTACCTGTAACTTGAACCCCGGCAACTTTACCACTAATGGCATTTGATATGTTGCTTTCCCTCGCTTCGGTCATACCTTCACCTTTAATACTTTGTACGGAATAACCAAGTGCTTTTTCTTCTCTTTTGATTCCCAAAGCAGTTACCACAACTTCATCTAGAACTGCAGCGTCTTCTAACATAGTAACGTTGATTGTGTTTGAAGAGCCTACCGTGATTTCTTGGGTTTTCAATCCGATGTAAGTAAAAGTTAAAACGTCCCCAGCCTTAGCGGTGATGCTGTAGTTCCCATCAAAATCAGTTTGGGTTCCTGTGGTTGTTCCTTTTACGATGATGTTAACTCCAGGAAGCGGTAGGCCGGTGTCATCCGCAACCGTTCCTGAAATTGTTTTTTCTTGTGCAAAAGTTAGCTGCACGACAAACGCCAGTATTAGCGTTAGAATTCCACTAAACTTTGTTTTCATATTTAAATTAATTTGAATTAGCCAGCACCAATATCTTAATAAAAAGTTAATAAAACAATAAACTTTCACTAAAATTTAAAAAGGACCTTCAGAGAATATGTTAAAATGTAGAAGAAATACTGATGTGGACTTTGGAGTCGGAAAACTTGAACTTCTGATTCTCAGTCTTTCCGTTGGAGTAATTTAGTCTGAAGAGACCTGTGTTGGTTAGAAGCCCAAAACCAAAGCCTATCCCAAAGAGTTTTTCTTTGGTGCTGTTTAATTGGTTTTCAAAATAGGAAGCGTCCAAAACGCTATGTATGTAGAGGTTATTGGAAAGGCGGTATCTGTATTCTGTATTAAGCACCGTAAAGAGGTTGGCCAAAATGCTGTTTTCTTCAAACCCTCTTATGGAATTGATGCCTCCAAAGCGATACAGTTCATTTTCCAAGTAGTTATTGGAATTTAAATAAGCGCCATTTAATCTTGTATAAATGCTATTGCGATGATTTAGGTTGAAAATTTTGAAGCTATTAAGTTGAAAGTTGGTTTGGTTTTCCTTGTTGGATTCGGTATTTCTATTCCCAAGGCCAGTTGAAAACTCAAATAAAAAGTTGGTAGGGAATAAAGAGTCATAATATTGTTGCTTGGTGTAGCTATAGTCAATTTGGTAAAAAGTGGAATTGTAATCTATTAAGGTTGTAGAAGAACTGTTGAGTAAATTACTTGAGTTGATTGCTTCAATTCCTATAGCCAGTTTGTTCCTAGAATTTATTTGATAAAAGATGTTGGCAGATTGGGTGACGTTTACAAATGAAGAATCTCTTCTAAAAATATTGAGCCTGCCGTTCACACCCAAAGGGCTTTTGAATAGATATGGTAAACTAATATCTACATTAAAGGTTCTTTGCTCATTTTCGTCACTTTTGTAAAGGAGCTTCAATGATTCTCCATAATTAAGATTGTTAATCAGTGATAAGTCCAAATAACCATCGAATTCCAATTTTTGATTTTCCGCATTGGTGCCAAAACCCAAAAAGCCATCAAAGGAATTGGCTTTCTTTTTTTCGATGTATAAATATAAAGTAGTGGAGTCCTTGGTAAATAGAACTTCAGGCTCCTTAATCTGGTTGGCAAACTGCAAATCATTCAAAAGATTGGTTTGCTGTTTTATTTTTGAAAGATTAAAGGTTTGTGATGTTTTAATCTTTAAGAAGTGCTTGGTGTAAGATTTGGGGAATTTCTCATAACCTTTAATAACGATGCCGTCAATGGTTCTGATTTTGTTGCTAGTGATTTTCAGATTTGCAGACAGAGTAGAATCGTTGGTTTTTTGTAGGTCGGTTAATTGAATGGAGTTGAAAGGATCCCCTGAATTTGCAATTTCATTGTTGAGCTTTTCCAAGGTGGTTTCTAGTTCGGCAATGGAAACTATAAAATAGCCGTCCAGGGTTTTTAGGTTTATGTTTTTAAAAAAATCCTTTTTAACCTCTTCAATATATATATGTACAAAGTTGTATTTGTTGTTTAACTGAAGGTGGGCGATATAAGTAGAGTCGGTTTCTCTTTGAAGTCGTTCTAGTTTTGATTCTAGATACCCCAAATTGTTGAGTTTCTGTTGAAGGGAAATCAACTCGGTTTGAATCGCTTTATAGTTTTCAAGTTTTTTTTTGTACCCGAGCGAGTCGATAATTTTGCTTTCCGTTTCATTGGTACCCTTAACGTTTAAGTGAAGTGATTGAGCGTTAATGAAGTTGCAGAACAACATCCAAAAAACCAATTGCATTAACAATTTTGAGGCGGGCATCATACGGAATTTAATTTCAAAGCTAACGGAAATAATTCAACTAAAATATCTGGAGCAAAAAATAATTCACCAAACTTTTTAAAATTAATTACTTAACATTTGAAAAATTCATTTTTATTCCTACCTTTGCAGCCCTCTAAATAGAGGGTTTAATAAAAATTATATAGTAATATATGCCAACAATTTCACAATTAGTACGAAAAGGAAGAGCCAAAATAACCAAGAAGAGTAAATCGGCTGCTTTGGATTCGTGCCCGCAAAGACGCGGTGTGTGTACTCGTGTTTATACTACAACACCTAAGAAACCTAACTCAGCAATGCGTAAGGTAGCAAGGGTTCGTTTAACAAACGGAAACGAGGTTAACGCATACATCGGTGGTGAGGGTCACAACCTACAAGAGCACTCGATAGTATTGGTTAGAGGCGGAAGGGTAAAAGATTTACCAGGTGTTAGATATCACATCGTTCGTGGAGCTTTGGATACCGCAGGTGTATCAGGAAGAACACAACGTAGATCTAAGTATGGTGCAAAACGCCCTAAGAAGTAATTAAAAAAACTTTAAGAAGAAGACATGAGAAAAAGACAAGCGAAAAAAAGACCGCTTTTACCAGATCCACGCTTTAACGATCAGTTGGTAACACGTTTCGTTAATATGATGATGTGGGACGGAAAGAAGTCTGTAGCTTTTAAAATATTCTATGATGCTATTGATATTGTAGAGTCTAAGAAAGCTGATGATGAGAAAACAGCGTTGGAAATTTGGAAAGATGCTTTATCAAACGTTATGCCTCACGTAGAAGTACGTAGTCGTAGAGTTGGTGGTGCAACCTTTCAAATCCCTATGCAAATACGTCCAGACCGTAAAATTTCAACTGCAATGAAGTGGTTGATTGGTTACGCGCGTAAAAGAAATGAAAAATCTATGCCTCAGAAATTGGCAGCTGAGATTTTAGCAGCAGCTAAGGAAGAAGGAGCAGCCGTGAAGAAGAGAGTTGATACTCATAAGATGGCAGAGGCTAACAAAGCATTCTCACACTTTAGATTCTAATAAAAATGGCACAAAGAGATTTAAAATATACAAGAAACATAGGAATTGCGGCTCACATTGATGCTGGTAAAACAACAACAACTGAGCGTATTCTTTTTTATACTGGAGTTTCCCACAAGATTGGTGAGGTGCACGATGGTGCAGCTACAATGGACTGGATGGAGCAAGAGCAGGAAAGAGGTATCACCATTACTTCTGCTGCAACTACTTGTACTTGGCAGTTCCCAACTGAGCAAGGAAAGCCTACAGCCGATGCTAAAGGATATCACTTTAATATTATTGATACTCCTGGTCACGTTGATTTTACAGTAGAGGTAAACCGTTCTTTACGTGTATTGGACGGATTGGTATTCTTGTTTAGTGCGGTTGATGGTGTTGAGCCACAATCTGAAACTAACTGGAGACTTGCAGACAACTATAAAGTACCTAGAATTGGTTTCGTTAACAAAATGGACCGTCAAGGATCTAACTTTTTGGCTGTATGTCAACAAGTAAAAGATATGTTGGGGTCTAATGCTGTGCCAATTGTATTGAACATTGGTGACGAAGCAGACTTTAAAGGTATTGTAGACCTTGTAAAGAATAGAGCTATTGTATGGCACGATGATAACTTCGGATCTACTTTCGACGTTGTTGATATTCCTGCAGACATGCAAGAAGAGGTGAAGAAATACAGAGCTTTATTGATCGAGGAGGTAGCTGGTTATGACGAGAACCTTCTTGAGAAATTCATGGAAGATGAAGATTCTATTACTGAAGATGAAGTGCACGCTGCATTGAGAGCTGCTGTAATGGACAGAGCGATCATTCCTATGATTTGTGGTTCTTCTTTCAAGAATAAAGGAGTACAGTTCTTATTGGACGCTGTTTGTCGTTATTTGCCTTCACCGGTAGATAAGGATGCTATTGAAGGTACAGATCCAAATACAGGTGAAACTGTAACTCGTAAGCCAGATGTAGATGCACCGTTTGCTGCTTTGGCATTTAAGATTGCTACCGATCCTTTCGTAGGTCGTTTGGCATTCTTCCGTGCTTATTCTGGTAGATTGGATGCTGGTTCTTACGTAATGAACAACCGTTCTGGTAAGAAAGAGCGTATCTCTCGTATCTACCAAATGCACTCTAACAAGCAAAATGCGATCGACTTCATCGAAGCTGGAGATATTGGAGCAGCAGTAGGATTTAAGGATATCAAAACAGGAGATACCCTTTCTGACGAAAAAGCGCCAATCGTATTGGAAAGTATGGACTTCCCAGACCCAGTAATCGGTATCGCTGTTGAGCCTAAGACTAAAGCTGACGTTGATAAGTTAGGTATGGCCTTGGCTAAATTGGCAGAAGAAGATCCAACATTTACTGCAAGAACTGATGAGGCTTCAGGACAGACTATTATTTCTGGAATGGGAGAGCTTCACTTAGATATTATTGTTGACCGTTTGAAGCGTGAGTTCAAGGTTGAAGTTAACCAAGGACAACCTCAAGTAGAGTACAAAGAGGCTATTACTCAAACTGCACAGCACAGAGAAGTTTACAAGAAACAATCTGGTGGACGTGGTAAATTCGCAGATATCGTATTTACCCTTGAGCCTGCAGAAGAAGGTAAAGTTGGTCTTGAGTTCGTTTCTGAGATCAAAGGTGGTAACGTACCAAAAGAATTTATCCCTTCAATTGAGAAAGGATTTAAGATGGCAATGGTAAACGGTCCATTGGCGGGTTACGAAGTAGACGCTATGAAAGTTACCTTGACAGATGGATCTTACCACGATGTGGATTCTGACCAGTTATCATTCGAATTGGCTGCTAAACTTGGTTTCAAAGCTGCTGCTAAAGCTGCTAAAGCCGTAATCATGGAGCCTATCATGAAATTGGAAGTGTTAACTCCAGAAGAAAACATGGGTGATATCGTAGGTGACCTTAACCGTCGTCGTGGACAGGTTAACGACATGAGCGATAGAGCAGGATCTAAAGTTGTAAAAGCGCACGTACCATTATCTGAAATGTTTGGTTATGTAACGTCTTTACGTACTTTGTCTTCTGGTAGAGCAACCTCTACTATGGAATTTTCACATTACGCTGAAACTCCTTCGAACATTGCAGAAGAAGTGATTAAGGCAGCAAAAGGAGTTGAAGCTTAAATCTTAAGAAAATGAGTCAAAAAATCAGAATAAAATTAAAGTCTTACGATCACAACTTGGTTGACAAGTCAGCTGACAAGATTGTAAAAACAGTAAAAAGTACAGGTGCTGTGGTAACGGGTCCAATTCCATTACCAACTCACAAAAAGATTTTCACTGTATTACGTTCACCACACGTAAACAAGAAGTCTAGAGAGCAGTTCCAATTAAGCTCTTACAAGAGATTGTTGGATATCTACTCTTCATCTTCTAAAACAATCGACGCTTTAATGAAACTTGAATTGCCAAGTGGAGTTGAAGTAGAGATCAAGGTGTAAGTAAGCACATCAAGAATTTAAGTTCTTGATCACATGTCCGGAGCTTCGAGCAAAGGAAAAACGGAAAAAGTACAATTCAGGGTTGAAACGTATTTTTGACCCTGAATTTTTTAAAACAAAATAGTAATCAATTTAATAATTAATAAATATGTCTGGGTTAATAGGAAAAAAGATCGGTATGACCAGCATTTTTGATGAAAATGGAAAAAACATTCCATGTACAGTAATCGAAGCTGGACCATGTATCGTTACCCAAGTCAGAACCGAAGAGGTTGACGGGTATAATGCTCTTCAACTTGGTTTCGATGACAAGACAGAAAAAAGTGCTACAAAAGCAGAGCTTGGTCACGCCAAAAAAGCTGGTACTTCTGTTAAGAAAAAAGTCGTTGAATTCCAAGGGTTTGAAGGAGATTACAAATTAGGTGATGCAATCACAGTAGAGCACTTCGTAGAGGGTGAGTTTGTGGATATTGCTGGTACATCTAAAGGTAAAGGATTCCAAGGTGTTGTAAAACGTCATGGGTTTGGTGGAGTTGGTCAAG
This sequence comes from Mangrovimonas sp. TPBH4, assembly GCF_001280505.1. Classification (GTDB taxonomy): domain Bacteria; phylum Bacteroidota; class Bacteroidia; order Flavobacteriales; family Flavobacteriaceae; genus Mangrovimonas_A. The sequence goes on along the minus strand of NZ_LBIO01000049.1, from coordinate 73,846 downwards.
CTACGCATGGTCAACACAACCGTTTAAGAGCTCCTGGTTCTATTGGTGCAGCTTCTTATCCTGCGAGAGTATTCAAAGGAATGAAGATGGCCGGAAGAATGGGCGGTGAAAAAGTGAAAGTTGAAAATTTAAGAGTTTACAAAGTAGTTCCAGAAAAGAACCTTCTTGTTGTTAAAGGATGTGTTCCTGGGCACAAAAACTCTTATGTAATCATTGAGAAATAATGAAAGTAGCAGTTTTAGATATAAACGGAAAAGACACAGGTAGACAAGCAGAGCTTTCTAAGGATGTGTTTGCTATAGAGCCTAACAATCATGCTGTATACTTAGACGTGAAGCAATATTTGGCTAACCAACGTCAAGGTACGCACAAGGCTAAGGAAAGAGCTGAAATTTCTGGAAGTACTCGTAAGATTAAAAAGCAGAAAGGAACTGGTACAGCCCGTGCGGGAAGTATCAAGTCTGGAGTATTTAAAGGTGGTGGACGTATGTTTGGTCCAAGACCTAGAAACTACGGAATCAAATTGAACAAAAACCTTAAGCGTTTGGCACGTAAATCTGCCTTGAGCATTAAGGCAAATGACAAGTCAATCGTAGTTTTGGAAGACTTTAATTTTGACACTCCAAAAACCAAGAACTTCACAGCGGTATTGAAAGCCCTTGATATTCAAGACAAAAAATCTTTGTTTGTGTTGGGAGCGTCAAATAATAATGTATATTTGTCATCGCGCAATTTTAAAGGGTCTGAAGTTGTAACTGCTTCAGAATTAAATACTTATAAAATTTTGAATGCAAATAAAGTAGTCCTTTTAGAGGGGGCTCTAGAGGGAATTGAAACGAATTTAAGTAAATAAGGAAAGTCATGAGTATCTTAATTAAACCTATTATCACCGAAAAAGCAACAACTCAGGGTGAGTTGAACAACTGCTTTAGCTTTGAAGTGAGCACAAAGGCGAACAAGGTAGAAATTAAAAAAGCAGTAGAAGCTGCTTATGGCGTTTCTGTTGAAAAAGTTCGTACTATAAATGTCCGTCCAGATAGAAGAACCCGTTATACAAAAACAGGTATTCAACATGGTAAAACAAATGCTATTAAAAAGGCATTTGTACAACTGGCGGAAGGTGAGACTATTGATTTATACAGTAACATGTAATTAGACGAAAATGTCAGTAAGAAAATTAAAACCGATTACATCAGCTCAGCGTTTTAGAGTAGTTAATGGATTTGACGCCATTACTACTGATAAGCCGGAGAAAAGCTTGCTTGCTCCGAAAAAAAGATCTGGTGGTAGAAACAGTCAAGGAAAAATGACCATGCGCTACATTGGTGGTGGTCACAAAAAGAAGTATCGTATCATCGATTTCAAAAGAAACAAAGCAGGAATCCCTGCCGAGGTTAAAACTATCGAGTACGATCCAAACAGAACAGCTTTTATCGCGTTGTTGAACTACCAAGATGGTGAAAAGAGATACATCATTGCCCAAAATGGTTTACAGGTTGGACAAAACGTTGTATCTGGTGCCTCAGGAGTAGCTCCAGAAATTGGAAACGCAATGCCTTTAAGCGAAATACCTTTAGGTACTATTATTTCATGTATTGAGTTGCACCCAGGACAAGGGGCTGTTATGGCTCGTAGTGCAGGGGCATTTGCTCAATTGATGGCAAGAGACGGTAAATTTGCTACCGTTAAATTACCATCAGGTGAAACCAGATTGGTACTTGTAACTTGTATGGCAACTATTGGAGCCGTTTCTAACTCAGACCACCAGTTGATCGTATCTGGTAAAGCAGGTAGAAGCAGATGGTTGGGTAGAAGACCAAGAACAAGAGCCGTAGTAATGAACCCTGTTGATCACCCAATGGGTGGTGGTGAAGGTCGTTCATCTGGAGGACACCCACGTTCTAGAAAAGGTTTACCTGCTAAAGGTTACAGAACCCGTTCTAAAACAAAAGCGAGTAATAAATATATTGTAGAACGTAGAAAGAAATAATAGGACATGGCAAGATCATTAAAAAAAGGACCTTACGTTCATTATAAATTAGATAGAAAAGTTCAACAAAATGTTGAGTCTGGCAAGAAGACAGTTATCAAAACTTGGTCTAGAGCTTCTATGATTACTCCAGACTTCGTAGGACAAACTATTGCAGTGCACAACGGTCGTCAGTTTGTACCAGTTTACGTAACAGAAAACATGGTAGGTCATAAATTAGGAGAATTTTCACCAACACGTTCTTTTAGAGGGCATGCAGGTGCAAAAAATAAAGGTAAAAAATAAGAAGAGCTATGGGAAGTCGTAAAAAACAGATGGCAGAGGCTATGAAAGAAGACAGAAAGCAAATTGCGTTTGCAAAATTGAACAACTGTCCTACCTCACCAAGAAAAATGCGTTTAGTAGCTGATTTGGTAAGAGGTCAAAAAGCTGAAAAAGCTCTTCAGATCCTTAGATTTAGCTCGAAAGAGGCATCACGTCGTTTAGAGAAACTTGTACTTTCAGCAATCGCTAACTGGCAAGCTAAGAACGAAGATGCTAACATCGAAGAAGCTAACTTATTTGTAAAAGAGATCAGAGTAGACGGTGGAACAATGTTGAAAAGATTGCGTCCAGCGCCTCAAGGTCGAGCACACAGAATTAGAAAACGTTCTAACCACGTAACAGTTGTGATTGGAGCATTAAATAACAATACACAAAGCTAAGATAGAGATATGGGACAAAAAACAAATCCAATCGGAAATCGCTTAGGAATCATCAGAGGATGGGAGTCTAACTGGTACGGAGGCAATGACTATGGAGACAAGCTTGCTGAAGACGATAAGATTAGAAAATATGTTCACGCTCGTTTATCTAAAGCTAGTGTGTCTAGAGTAATTATTGAGCGTACGCTTAAACTTGTAACCGTTACTATCACTACTGCCAGACCTGGTATCATTATCGGTAAAGGTGGTCAAGAGGTAGACAAGTTGAAAGAAGAGCTTAAAAAGATTACAAACAAGGAAGTTCAATTAAACATCTTTGAAATAAAGAGACCAGAACTTGACGCATATTTGGTAGCATCAAGTATTGCCCGTCAAATTGAGAACCGTATCTCTTACAGACGTGCAATTAAAATGGCTATCGCGGCTGCGATGCGTATGAATGCAGAAGGAATTAAAGTACAGATCAGTGGACGTTTGAACGGAGCTGAGATGGCGCGTTCTGAGCACTACAAGGAAGGTCGTATTCCATTATCTACATTTAGAGCCGATATTGACTATGCTTTGGTTGAAGCCCACACTACTTACGGTAGATTGGGAGTTAAAGTATGGATCATGAAAGGTGAGGTATATGGTAAAAGAGAACTTTCTCCGCTAGTTGGTTTATCCAAAAAGCAAGGAAAAGGAGGACGTGGAGGTAATAACAAATCTCGACGAAGAAAGTAATTTAAAAAGTAAAAGAAGATGTTACAACCAAAGAAAACAAAGTTTCGTAAGCAACAGAAAGGTCGCATGAAAGGAAATGCCGGAAGAGGGCATGTACTTTCAAATGGAATGTTTGGTATAAAATCACTTGACTCTCAATTTATTACTGCGCGTCAAATCGAAGCTGCTCGTATTGCTGCAACTCGTTATATGAAAAGAGAAGGGCAACTTTGGATTAAAATTTTTCCAGACAAGCCTATCACAAAGAAGCCTCTTGAAGTACGTATGGGTAAAGGTAAAGGTGCTGTTGAATACTGGGCTGCTGTTGTTAAACCAGGTAGAGTATTATTTGAAGTTACAGGTGTGCCATTAGAAATCGCAAAAGAAGCGTTACGTTTGGCAGCTCAAAAACTTCCAGTTAAAACTAAGTTTATTATAGCTCGAGACTACGACGAAGCTCAATAAGAATGAATGTATTATGAAGCAATCAGAAATTAAACAGCTATCTACAGCCGAGTTACAAGAACAACTTGGTGTGACCAAAAAGAGTTATGCAGACCTGAAAATGGCTCATGCAATATCTCCTTTAGAAAATCCAATTCAATTGCGTTCTGTAAGACGTTCAATAGCAAGAATTGAGACTGAATTAACTAAAAGAGAACTACAATAACTGTATTCTGCTGAAAGATGGAAAAAAGAAACTTAAGAAAAGAACGTATAGGAGTTGTTACAAGTAACAAAATGCAGAAATCCATTGTGGTTTCTGAGGTTAAGAAAGTAAAACACCCTATGTATGGAAAATTCGTGTTGAAAACGAAAAAATACGTTGCACACGATGAAACAAACGACTGTAACATTGGAGATACTGTAAAGATCATGGAAACACGACCTATGAGTAAATCCAAATGTTGGAGATTAGTAGAAATAATTGAAAGAGCGAAGTAATTATGGTACAACAAGAATCAAGATTAAAAGTAGCCGATAACACTGGAGCAAAAGAAGTATTGACAATACGTGTTCTAGGTGGTACTAAGAAGCGATATGCTTCTATTGGAGATAAAATTGTTGTTTCTGTAAAAGATGCAACTCCTAACGGAAACGTAAAAAAAGGTGCAGTTTCTACTGCCGTTGTTGTACGTACCGTAAAAGAAGTAAGACGCCCAGACGGATCTTATATTAGATTCGACGACAACGCTTGTGTGCTTTTGAATGCTCAAGGTGAGATGAGAGGTACACGTGTATTTGGACCTGTTGCTAGAGAACTTCGTGATAAACAATTCATGAAAATTGTATCATTGGCACCTGAAGTGCTTTAATGACTAAACCAAGATGACAAAGCTTAAAATAAAATCAGGAGATACCGTAAAAGTAATTGCCGGAGACAACAAAGGATCGGAAGGTAAAGTACTTAAAGTATTTGTAGATAAGAACAAGGCCATCGTAGAAGGAGTAAACATTGTGAAGAAGCACACAAAGCCAAGCGCACAAAATCCTCAAGGTGGTATCGTAGAGAAAGAAGCACCAATCCATATCTCAAATTTGTCTTTGATGAATTCTAAAGGAGAAACTACTAGAGTAGGGTACAAAATGGAAGGTGATAAAAAAGTAAGATTTGCCAAAAAATCTAATGAAGTAATATAGTAGTTATGACTTATACTCCAAGATTAAAACAAGAGTACAGAGACAGAATCGTTTCAGCTCTTACAGAAGAATTCGGTTATCAAAACGTAATGCAGGTTCCTAAACTAGAAAAGATCATCTTATCTAGAGGAGTTGGGGCTGCGGTTGCCGATAAGAAATTAATCGATCATGCAGTTGAAGAATTAACTAAGATCTCTGGACAAAAGGCCGTAGCTACCCTTTCTAAAAAGGACGTAGCATCTTTCAAATTACGTAAAGGAATGCCAATTGGTGCCCGCGTAACCTTGAGAGGAGAGAGAATGTACGAATTCTTAGATCGTTTGATTACTTCGGCTTTACCACGTGTAAGAGATTTTGGTGGTATCAAAGCTACTGGATTTGATGGTAGAGGTAACTACAACTTAGGTATTACCGAGCAAATCATTTTCCCAGAAATTGATATTGACAAAATCAACAAAATATCAGGAATGGACATTACCTTTGTAACGTCTGCAGAGACTGATAAGGAAGCACATTCGTTATTAACTGAATTAGGATTACCTTTTCAAAAGAATTAAGATATGGCTAAAGAATCAATGAAAGCCCGTGAGGTAAAAAGAGCAAAAACAGTAGCTAAGTATGCTGAGAAACGTAAAGCTTTAAAAGAAGCTGGAGATTACGAAGCATTACAGAAGTTGCCTAAAAATGCTTCTCCGGTACGTATGCACAATAGATGTAAACTTACAGGAAGACCAAAAGGGTATGTTCGTACATTTGGAATTTCACGTGTAATGTTGCGTGAAATGGCAAATAAAGGACTTATTCCAGGAGTGAAAAAAGCTAGCTGGTAAAAAATAATTATAAACTGGTTTGAAGTTCGGAGCCGAAAATCGGCTCCGAAAACCAAAACCGAAAATTAATATAGATGTATACAGATCCTATCGCAGATTATCTAACAAGAATTAGAAATGCCGTGAAAGCCAACCACAGAGTGGTTGAGATTCCAGCATCCAATCTGAAAAAAGAAATTACTAAAATATTATTCGACCAAGGATATATTTTAAGTTACAAGTTTGATGATTCTTCAGTACAAGGGACTATTAAAATTGCCCTTAAGTACAACAAAGAAACAAAAGAGCCTGTAATCAAGAAGATTCAAAGAATCAGTAAACCAGGTTTACGTAAATATGCAAGCTCCAATGAAATGCCAAGAATCCTTAATGGTCTTGGAATTGCAATTGTGTCTACATCTCACGGGGTGTTAACCGGAAAGCAAGCGCAACAACAAAACGTTGGTGGAGAATTATTGTGTTACGTTTACTAATTTATAAAACAGAAAAGACATGTCAAGAATAGGTAAAAACCCAGTAGCTATCCCAGGAGGAGTTACAGTTGAAGTTAAAGACAATGTAATTACTGTAAAAGGTAAATTAGGTGAATTAACTCAAGAATTTTCTGGTGTAGAAATTAAAGTAGAAGAAGGAAACGTTATCGTTGAGCGTGCCTCAGATAAAAAGGACGTAAGAGCAAAACACGGACTTTATAGAGCCTTGATTAACAATATGATTAAGGGTGTATCTGAAGGATGGACCAAGGAACTAGAGTTGGTAGGTGTTGGTTATAGAGCATCTAACCAAGGGCAAAAATTGGATTTAGCATTAGGTTTTTCTCATAATATTATATTAGATTTAGCTCCTGAAGTTAAAGTTGAGACCATATCTGAAAAAGGAAAGAATCCAATCGTTAAATTAACCTCTCACGACAAACAGTTGGTAGGACAAGTAGCTGCGAAGATCCGTAGTTTCAGAAAACCAGAACCTTACAAAGGAAAAGGTATCAAGTTTGTTGGTGAAGAATTAAGAAGAAAAGCAGGTAAATCAGCTTAATAGTTAAGTTATGGCATTAACAAAGAATCAGAGAAGACTAAGAATAAAAAGCAGAATCCGTAAAATAGTTTCAGGAACTGAAGCTAGACCACGATTGGCTGTGTATAGAAGCAATAAAGAAATTTATGCTCAACTTATAAACGATGTAACTGGTACAACTATCAGTTCTGCATCTTCAAGAGATAAAGACATTAGCGCTGCAACAGGGAACAAAACTGAAATTGCTGCCTTGGTAGGTAAAGCAATCGCAGAAAAGGCCCTTAAGGCAGGTGTTGATACTATTTCTTTTGATAGAGGAGGATATAAATATCACGGAAGAGTTAAATCATTGGCAGAAGGTGCTAGAGAAGCAGGACTAAAATTCTAAGAAATTATGTATCAAAAATATAAAAACGCAGAATTGGTAAAACCAGGTGGATTAGATCTTAAAGATCGTTTAGTTGGTGTACAAAGGGTTACTAAAGTAACAAAAGGAGGTAGAGCATTCGGTTTTTCAGCTATCGTAGTAGTTGGAGATGAAGCTGGTGTAGTAGGACACGGTTTAGGGAAGTCTAAGGACGTTGCTACTGCTATCGCGAAAGCTGTAGAAGATGCTAAGAAGAACTTGGTGAAAATTCCAATCATCAAAGGAACTTTACCTCACGAACAAAAAGGTAAATATGGTGGTGCTAGAGTAAACATTATTCCTGCAGCTCCTGGTACCGGGGTAATTGCTGGTGGAGCTGTGAGAACAGTTTTGGAAGCAGTTGGAGTACATGATGTATTGTCTAAATCTCAAGGATCTTCTAACCCACACAACGTTGTAAAAGCAACTTTCGATGCTTTGTTACAATTGAGAAGCGCAGAATCTGTTGCTAGGGATAGAGGAATTTCTCTTGAAAAAGTATTTAACGGTTAATTTATAGGACGATGGCTAAAATTAGAGTAACAAAAGTAAAAAGCGCAATCAACCGTACGCAAAACCAAAAAAGAACTTTGGAAGCTTTAGGTTTGAAGAAAATCGGTCAGGTTGTAGAACATGATGCCACTCCAAACATCGTTGGTATGGTGAATAAAGTTAAACATTTAGTTTCTGTTGAGGAAACAAAATAATACAGCATAGAAATGGACTTAAGTAATTTAAAACCAGCTGAAGGCTCAGTTAAAAATCAAGGTAAGAGAGTAGGTAGAGGACAAGGTTCTGGTAAAGGTGGTACCGCTACACGTGGTCACAAAGGAGCTAAGTCTCGCTCTGGATATTCTAAGAAAGTTGGTTTTGAAGGTGGGCAGATGCCACTTCAAAGACGTGTACCTAAATTTGGATTTACTAATATTAACCGTGTAGAGTACCAAGGTGTAAACCTAGATACATTACAACAGTTGGTTGATGATAAGAAAGTGAAGGATACTGTTGATTTTAATACATTGGTTGAACTGCGTTTGGCTGGTAAAAACGATTTGGTGAAAATCCTAGGTCGTGGAGAATTGAAATCTAAACTAAAAGTATCTGCTCATAAATTTACTGCTTCAGCAAAAGCTGCAATTGAAGCTGCAGGTGGAGAAGCCGTAACTTTATAAGACCAATTAGAGTATGAAATTTATAGACACTTTAAAAAATGTTTGGAAAATAACGGAACTAAAAGACAGGATCGTGCTTACGCTCGGCCTGCTTTTGGTTTATCGTTTTGGTGCACAAGTAGTATTGCCGGGTATTGATGCTTCTCAATTAGGAGGTTTGGCAGACAGTACTGATGACGGACTACTTGGATTATTAAATGCATTTACCGGAGGAGCATTTGCTAATGCCTCTGTTTTTGCATTGGGTATTATGCCATATATCTCTGCTTCCATTGTAGTGCAGTTGATGGGAATTGCAATTCCTTATCTTCAAAAACTACAAAAGGAAGGAGAAAGTGGACGTAAGAAAATCAATCAGATCACCCGTTGGTTGACCATTGGTATCTGTTTGGTTCAAGCACCTGGATATTTGGCAAGTTTACCTACTTTGGGTATTCCTCAAGAAGCCTTTTTATTGGGTACAGGAGGGATGTTCTATTTTTCATCAATAATCATTTTGGTTACAGGAACTGTTTTCGCAATGTGGTTGGGTGAAAAAATCACCGACAAAGGAATTGGTAATGGTATTTCATTATTGATTATGGTAGGTATTATTGCTAAGTTACCACAAAACTTCTTGCAGGAATATGCTGCAAGGGTAACACAATCAAACGGTGGTTTGATCATGATTTTGATCGAGCTTGTAATTTGGTTGTTGATCATTTTAGGATCTATCATGTTAGTTATGGGTGTGCGTAAAGTTGCTGTTGAGTATGCTAGACGTACCGCTACTGGTGGATACGAAAAGAATGTTTTTGGTTCCAGACAATTTTTACCTTTAAAATTGAATGCTTCAGGTGTAATGCCAATCATCTTTGCACAGGCTATTATGTTCGTGCCAAGTTTAATTGGAAAATCATTTGGTTCTGGAGCGGTAGGTACATGGATGCAAACCCAGTTTTCTGATATCTTCGGATTTTGGTATAACGTGGTATTTGCAGTATTGATCATTGTATTTACATATTTTTATACTGCTATTACTGTTCCAACAAACAAAATGGCAGACGATTTAAAGCGTAGTGGTGGTTTTATTCCAGGGATTCGTCCTGGATCAGAAACTTCAGAATATTTGGATAAGATAATGTCGCAAATTACCTTACCTGGTTCTATATTCTTGGCTTTGATAGCTGTGTTCCCAGCCATCATTGTGAAGCTTATGGATGTACAGGCAGGTTGGGCCTTATTTTTTGGAGGGACATCATTACTAATTATGGTAGGAGTTGCAATAGATACCATGCAACAGGTAAATTCTTACTTGTTGAACAAACACTATGATGGCTTGATGAAAACCGGTAAAAATAGAAAAGCAGTAGCTTAAAAATATTATACTATGGCAAAACAGGCAGCAATAGAACAAGACGGATCAATTATCGAAGCATTGTCTAACGCAATGTTTAGAGTTGAATTGGAGAATGGTCATATTGTGACTGCGCATATTTCTGGTAAAATGCGTATGCACTATATCAAACTATTACCAGGAGACAAAGTAAAATTAGAAATGAGTCCTTACGATTTAACTAAGGCTAGAATAACTTATAGATACTAATACGATGAAAGTAAGAGCATCAGTTAAAAAAAGAAGCGCAGACTGTAAACTAGTGCGCAGAAAAGGTAGACTTTACGTGATTAACAAAAAGAATCCTAGATTCAAACAAAGACAAGGGTAATTATGGCAAGAATTGCAGGTGTAGACATACCAAAACAGAAAAGAGGAGTTATCTCTTTAACTTATATCTATGGAATAGGTAGAAGTAGAGCGAAAGAAATTTTAGCAACGGCTAAAGTTGACGAGAGCACAAAAGTACAAGACTGGACAGATGATCAAATCGGAAGCATCCGTGACGCTGTTGCAGCCTTTACTATTGAAGGTGAACTTCGTTCTGAAACTCAATTGAACATTAAGCGTTTAATGGACATTGGATGTTACAGAGGTATTCGTCATAGAGCGGGACTTCCATTAAGAGGTCAACGTACTAAAAACAACTCTAGAACAAGAAAAGGTAGAAGAAAAACAGTTGCAAACAAGAAAAAGGCAACTAAATAATAATTAGTAACATGGCAAAGTCAAATACTAAAACTAAAAAGCGTAAAGTAATTGTTGACTCTATTGGAGAAGCACATATTGCAGCCTCTTTCAACAATATCATCATCTCTTTGACTAACAAAAAAGGAGATGTTATAGCATGGTCATCTGCCGGTAAAATGGGATTCCGTGGTTCTAAAAAGAACACGCCATATGCTGCGCAATTGGCTGCAGAGGATGCTGCAGGTGTAGCTAAAGAAGCAGGTTTGAAAAAAGTGAAGGTTTATGTAAAAGGACCTGGTAACGGTAGAGAATCTGCTATTAGATCTATCCATAACTCAGGTATTGAAGTATCAGAAATTATCGATGTTACTCCACTACCACACAATGGATGTAGACCTCCAAAAAGAAGAAGAGTTTAATTTATTCAGAAATTTTATAATTAATATCAATTGTTTTTACAATTGATATTAATTATTTCTGTTAAATTTGCAAGCTGAAAAATTTATAAACAAGTATTAACGGGAGATAAACTGTTTATCGAAGGATAAGAATAAGACCTTAATTCATAAACACTCCCAAAATTAATTTTAACAAATGGCAAGATATACTGGTCCTAAAACTAAGATAGCCCGTAAATTCGGTGAAGCTATCTATGGAGATGACAAGGCTTTTGAAAAAAGAAACTATCCTCCAGGTCAACACGGTGTAAACAAGCGTCGTGGTAAAAAATCTGAATACGCGATCCAATTGATGGAAAAGCAAAAAGCAAAATACACTTATGGTATTTTGGAAAAGCAATTCAGAAACATGTTTAAAAGAGCAACTGCTGCCCCTGGTATTACAGGTGAAGTATTGTTACAACTTTGTGAGTCTAGACTTGACAACGTAGTTTACAGAATGGGTATTGCCCCTTCTCGTAGTGGCGCTAGACAATTGGTTTCTCACAGACACATTACTGTAAACGGAGAAATTGTAAACGTTCCTTCTTACCAATTGAAAGCTGGTGATGTTGTAGCAGTAAGAGAAAAATCAAAATCTTTAGAAACCATTCTAAATTCATTGGCTAATTCTAGTGAAGTTTATGAGTGGATTACTTGGAATAGCGAAACCAAGCAAGGTACTTATGTTTCAGTACCTGCAAGAGTGCAAATTCCAGAAAATATCAACGAGCAATTCATCGTCGAATTATACTCTAAATAATAACTAGAAACAAAACACACAATATGGCAATATTAAATTTTCAGAAGCCTGACAAAGTAATCATGATTGATTCTACTGATTTTGAAGGTAAATTCGAATTTAGACCTTTAGAACCAGGATATGGATTGACAGTAGGTAACGCTTTAAGACGAGTGTTATTATCTTCTTTGGAAGGATTTGCCATTACATCTGTGAAAATAGAAACCGTAGATCACGAGTTCTCTACCATCGCGGGAGTAGTGGAAGATGTTACAGAAATTATTTTGAACTTAAAGCAGGTTCGCTTCAAGCGCCAAATTGATGAAATCGATAACGAGTCTGTTTCTATTTCTATTTCTGGACAAGAGCAAATCACAGCAGGTGATTTTCAAAAGTTCATTTCCGGTTTCCAAGTATTGAACAAAGATCTTGTGATCTGCAACTTGGATCCTAAGGTGAACATCAACATGGAAATTACTATTGAAAAAGGTAGAGGATATGTACCTGCTGAGGAAAACAAAAAAGCTTCTGCTCCAATTGGTACTATATTTACCGATTCAATTTATACGCCAATAAAAAATGTGAAGTATAGTATTGAAAACTATCGTGTAGAGCAAAAAACCGATTATGAGAAATTGGTTTTCGAAATTATCACAGATGGATCAATACACCCAAAAGATGCTTTAACAGAAGCTGCTAAAATCCTAATTCACCACTTCATGTTGTTCTCTGACGAGCGCATTACCCTTGAGGCGGATGAGATTGCACAAACAGAAACTTATGATGAAGAATCACTTCACATGAGACAGTTATTGAAAACCAAATTGGTTGACATGGACCTTTCTGTAAGAGCATTGAACTGTTTGAAAGCAGCTGAAGTTGATACATTGGGAGATTTGGTTTCTTTTAATAAGAACGATTTGATGAAATTCAGAAACTTCGGTAAAAAGTCCTTAACAGAGTTGGAAGAACTTGTAATTGTTAAGGGATTGAGTTTCGGAATGGACTTGAGCAAATACAAATTAGATAAAGACTAACAAACAAATTCCTTCATAGTTTGCTCCCCAATCATGGGTTGAGCAAGATGAAGGTTAACATCAAATGTCATGAGACACGGAAAGAAATTTAATCATTTAGGAAGAAAGACAGCTCACAGAAAAGCAATGTTGGCCAATATGGCTTGTTCTTTAATCGAGCACAAGCGTATCAACACCACTGTTGCTAAAGCTAAAGCTTTAAAGCAATTTGTTGAGCCTTTGATTACAAAATCAAAAGAAGACACTACGCACAACAGACGTATTGTTATGGCTCGTTTAAGACAAAAAGAAGCGGTTGCTGAGTTGTTTAGAGATGTTGCTGCCAAAATTGGAGATCGTCCAGGAGGATACACAAGAATTATTAAGTTGGGTAACCGTCTTGGTGATAACGCTGATATGGCAATGATCGAGTTGGTTGATTACAATGAAATCTACAACGCTGGGAAACCAGAAAAGAAAACTACCCGTAGAAGTAGAAGAGGTGGATCTAAGGCTGCTGCTCCTGCACCGGCTGCTGCTGAAACTAAAACTTCAAACGAGGAAGAAGAATAAAAAATACGTTTGTATTTTAAGTTCAAAAGGGATAAACAATTTGTTTATCCCTTTTTTTTGGGCCATATTTAAACTGATTAAACTTAAAACCAACTTATTATGAAAACCATTCAGCTAGTGTTTATATTACTATTATGTAATTTAGGTATTGCACAAAACTTTAGTACAGGCCAAACAAGCAACGATTTAAGGAGAGACCTCTCCCAGGGAGGAAGTATTTGGGTTTCTACGGGCTCTAAAAATTCTAATATTGAAGGAAGTGTTTACTTGTTCAACAGTTGGGTTAATATTTCAACGGTTTATATGGAGGAAACTTCATATCAAATATCCAATCTTAATTATAATATCGATAAGGACCAATTGGAAGCTAAATTCTCAGAGGATTCTGTTTTGGTTATTAATCCTCAAAAGATTTTGAAGGTTAAGATTTATGATGTCGAACTGGCACAACATTATAAACCTAATACAAAGGAAAAAGCTTTTTATCAAACTGTAGCCGATACAGGTGAATTTATGTTGCTAAAACAATATTCTGTAAGTATTAAGGAAGGAACGTTTAACCCCATGACCCAACAAAAGACTAAGCCTGATGAATATGTGAAACATGAAGATTACTTTATTAAAACAAAGGAACAAGAAGTTTTAAAACCAATAAAACTTAAGAAGAGTACCGTATTAGATTTAGTGGGGGCCAAAGGAGACGAAATCAAGAACTATGTAAAGAATAACAATCTTCATTACAACAATGACTCCGACGTTTGCAAAATTTTAACTTACTATAAATCCTTGTCAATTTAAAATATACACGCTAACATTTTAGTTTGTCCTTTTTTTTGTGGAAATTTGCAAAACTTTTCGAACAAATGAAGTACAATAAAAGAGACAAAGCTTTAGTATTATTATCTGACGGGACCATTTTTTATGGAAAATCCATTGGGCAATCAGGAACTGCTTTTGGCGAAGTATGTTTCAATACAGGAACTACAGGGTATCAAGAAATTTTTACAGACCCATCATATTTTGGGCAAATCATGGTCGCTACTAATGCCCATATTGGGAATTATGGTACCAAGGAAGATGAGATAGAATCCGATTCTATCAAAATTTCGGGTTTGATCTGCAAAAATTTCAGTTTCAATTATTCTCGCGAAGCTGCTGATGATTCTTTGCAAAATTTCTTTGAAAAGAATAACGTGCTGGCTATTTCAGATGTGGATACTCGCGCCTTGGTAAGCTACATTAGAGAACACGGTGCCATGAATGCCGTAATCTCTACTGAGGTTGATAACATTGAAGGTTTAAAAGAGCAATTGGCAAAGGTACCTCAAATGAATGGTTTGGAGTTGGCCTCAAAAGTATCTACCAAGGAGGCTTATTACTACGGTGATGAAAACGCCACTTATAAAATTGCAGCTTTAGACCTAGGAATCAAGAAGAATATCCTTCGTAATCTTGCAAAACGTGATGCGTACATCAAGGTATTTCCATACAATGCTACTTTTGAAGAGATGAACGAATGGAATCCAGATGGTTATTTCTTGTCTAACGGTCCTGGAGATCCAGAACCTTTGGAGGAGGCGCAGGCAGTAGCTAAAAAGATTATGGATAGAAACCTTCCTTTATTTGGAATTTGTTTGGGACATCAGGTTATCGCTTTGGCCAATGGTATTTCTACCTATAAGATGTATAATGGGCATAGAGGGATCAATCATCCAGTTAAAAATTTAGAGACAGGTAAAGGAGAAATTACTTCTCAAAACCATGGTTTTGCCATTAACAGGGAGGAAACCGAAAATCATCCAGATATAGAAATTAGCCATGTTCACCTTAATGATGATACCGTGGCAGGAATCAAGATGAAGACTAAAAATGTCTTCTCGGTGCAATACCATCCAGAGGCAAGTCCTGGTCCTCATGATTCATCTTATTTGTTTGATCAATTTATAGAGAACATCAAAAATAAATAATAGAAAAACCTCAAAGAAAATCACTTTTTTTTGAGGTTTTTTTTATTCGAAAACAATGTAGTAAGATTAATGTATAATAATGATTTGGTAACCGATATTTGGGTAACTATTTTGTAAATTTGTTATAGAAAAATAAGAAAAAAGGAATCAACCTTAAACTATGTATTATGAGCATTATAATTAACATTCACGCAAGACAAATATTAGATTCAAGAGGGAATCCAACCGTAGAGGTTGATGTAGTAACAGAAAACGGAGTTATGGGAAGAGCGGCAGTACCATCAGGAGCATCTACAGGAGAGCACGAAGCTGTAGAGCTTAGAGATGGCGGTGATTCTTATATGGGGAAAGGAGTTTCTAAAGCCGTTGAAAATGTTAATTCTGTAATCGCTCAAGAATTGTTGGGTGTTTCTGTGTTTGAACAAAATGTTATCGATAAAATGATGATCGAGTTGGACGGAACTCCAAACAAATCTAAATTGGGTGCCAATGCCATTTTGGGAGTTTCTTTAGCTGTTGCTAAAGCCGCTGCCAATGAATTGGGAATGCCACTTTATAGATATGTCGGTGGTGTGTCTGCCAAGACATTGCCAGTTCCAATGATGAACATCATCAACGGAGGTTCTCACAGTGATGCGCCTATCGCATTCCAAGAATTTATGGTGATGCCAGTAAAGGCTAAAAACTTTACGCACGCTATGCAAATGGGAACTGAAATTTTCCACAACTTGAAAAAAGTGTTACACGATAGAGGTCTAAGTACCGCAGTAGGAGACGAAGGAGGATTTGCTCCAACTTTAGATGGTACAGAAGATGCGATTGAATCTATCCAAAAAGCGGTTGAAAAAGCAGGGTATAAATTTGGTGACGAAGTGATGATTGCTTTGGACTGTGCTTCTGCTGAATTCTATGTAGATGGAAAATACGACTACACTAAATTTGAAGGCGATAAAGGAGTGGTAAGAACTTCTGAAGAGCAAGCAAATTATCTTGCAGAATTGGTATCTAAATATCCAATTATCTCTATCGAAGATGGTATGGATGAAAACGATTGGGATGGTTGGAAGTATTTAACCGAACTTATCGGAGATAAAGTGCAATTGGTAGGAGATGACCTTTATGTAACCAATGTAGAGCGTTTATCAAAAGGTATCGAGAATGGAATTGCAAACTCTATTTTGATCAAAGTAAACCAAATTGGAACTCTATCTGAAACTATTGCAGCTGTAAATATGGCTCACAATGCTGGATATACTTCTGTGATGTCCCACCGTTCTGGAGAAACTGAGGACAACACCATTGCTGACTTGGCTGTAGCCTTAAATACGGGGCAAATCAAGACTGGTTCTGCTTCACGTAGTGACCGTATGGCTAAATACAACCAATTGTTGCGCATTGAGGAAGAGTTGGGAGATGTAGCCTACTATCCACAAGCAAATGCATTTAAAGTGAAATAACCATAATTTTAAGTGATATTTTTAAAAGAGCCTTCTGCCTTAGCAGAAGGCTCTTTTGTTACTGAACAGTTTTTTCAATTTTAATATTGAAATAATATGTAAATATTTTATTACTCAATTTATTTTAAGTAATTTATGATGGAATTTAATGCTTAAATCCAAGTCCGTGCTATTCCGCATTGGCACTTCAAAATAAAATATAGAAAATCTGTAGTTCAACCCTAAACCTCTTTACATGCAGTCAAACTTTCTTTTTGTTTCAGCCGAAAATGATGCGATCAAAAACTGTAAAGCAGGAGGGATGGGTGATGTAGTAAGGGATGTGCCAAGACAAATTGCAGCATTTGGAGATAGAGCGCATGTAATCACGCCAGCATATAGCAGGCTTCATGTAAATGGAGAAAAGATTTCTGAAGTACATTTTTCCTATCGTGGCCAAATAGAAATAGCTGAAGTCTATAAAGTTCCTCCAAAAAAGGAATTCAAAAATATAAGCCATTACGTAATTCATCATCCAGAAATTGTGTCTGGAAATATTGCCCACATTTACTTTAATGACCCAGAACAACCTTTCTATACGGATGCATGCATGTTTTCCTTGTTTTGTATTGCGGTCGCGCAAGCTATAAAGCAAGATGTGTTTGGGCATTTGGAGGTGGTGCATCTACATGATTGGCATTCTAGTTTGTTGCTATTTCTTAGGGCGTATCACCCTGCTTATGGATTTTTGAATAACACTAGATTTGTGTATTCAATACATAACCTGGCAATACAGGGGATTAGGCCTTTTGAAGGAAGTAGGTCCTCTCTAAAGGCTTTTTATCCAGAAGTTGAGTTTGACTATGATCGTTTGAAAGATCCCAGATATCATGATTGCATCAATCTTATGGCTTTGGGAATCAAGTTTGCCAATGCGGTGCATACTGTATCGCCTTCCTATAAAGAAGATATTATGAAGCCAAGCGACTTTCCAAATTTTATTGGAGGAGAAGGTCTAGAAGGGATTCTAAAGGAAGCAAATGATGAAAAGCGCTTGTTTGGTATTTTGAATGGCTGCAATTACAAGAATATTAATCTGGTGCCACATGGAGCCTTTTATGTAAATGCCATTCAGGCAATTTTTGAGTGGCTCCAAGAACCAGAAAAGGAGTATAAGGCCAATTTTCTCATTCATACAGGAGAGAAAATTGTAAAATTGATTAAGGATCCTGCCAAATTTGTTTGTGCTAGCGTAGCAAGACTAACCGAACAGAAATTCTACTTTTATAAAAACTCTCCAGAATTATTGGTGTCTATACTGGAGAAATTAAAAGCTGTAAATGGTATTTACGCTGTTTTGGGAACCGGTGCTCCTGAATATGAAGAACTGCTTCATAAACTTAGTTACGAGCATGAAAACTTTATCTTTTTTAATGGGCAGTCCGAAGAGGTGATAGACTCCATCTATACAGAATCTAATCTTTATCTAATGCCAAGCCTTTTTGAGCCTTGTGGCATTAGTCAAATGTTGGCAATGCGCAATGCGCAACCCTGCTTGGTTCATCATACCGGAGGCTTGAAAGATACGGTTGTGCATTTCAAAACGGGCTTTGCTTTTGATGGTGCTACTATTGATGAAAAAACACAAAATTTTATAAAAGTGTTCCAAGAGGCTTTGGATGTATTTTTTGATGATAAACCCAAATGGGATGATATTTGCTTAAATGCTAAAAGCCAAAAATTTACATGGAAATCTTCCGTTGTGGAATATTACCACAAATTATATCAGTTGGAAGTGAATGTGAAAAATTACCAAGAATAAAGACTATCTGTTGAAAATAAGATACTTATGAAATCGTCAATTCTCACCCTGTTTTAAGTATCAATTTTATGAATATTTCAATAGTCAAATCCTTTGTTGAGAAGCTTTAATAATCGTGAGATATTTCATAAATTTGGAGCTGTCGTTTCAAGACAACAATTTAAAAAACTTTTTATTGAAATATGTCAGATAAAGCTATATTAGAAATTAACGGTCAAAAACACGAATTTCCTTTAATTACAGGGTCAGAAGATGAAGTTGCAATTGATATCAAAACTTTACGGAGTGCTACCAATGGAGTGATTACCATTGATCCGGGGTACAAAAACACAGGGTCTTGTGAAAGTGCTATTACATTTTTGGATGGAGAGAAAGGAATTCTGAGGTACAGAGGTTATTCTATAGAAGAATTAGCCGAAAAGGCCGACTTTTTGGAAGTAGCTTATTTGTTGATTTTTGGAGAATTGCCAACGCAAGAGCAATTGGACAAATTCCATTCAGACATAAAAAAGCATTCAGTAGTAGACGATGATATTAAAAAGATTGTGGACGCCTTTCCAAGGTCTGCACACCCAATGGGAGTGTTATCATCTTTAACGAGTGCACTAACGGCATTTAACCCTTCTTCGGTAAATGTAGATTCAGAGGAAGAAATGTACAATGCCATTGTTCGAATTTTGGCTAAGTTTCCAGTATTGGTGGCATGGACCATGCACAAGAAATTAGGGTTGCCATTGGATTATGGAGATAAGAATTTAGGATATGTGGAGAACATTTTAAAAATGTTGTTCAAGCAGCCTAATGAAGAGTACGTTCAAAATCCAATTTTGATCAATGCTTTGGATAAGTTGTTGATCCTTCATGCCGATCATGAGCAAAACTGCTCGACTTCTACAGTAAGAATTGTAGGATCATCTCATGCTGGTTTATTTGCATCGCTTTCAGCTGGTATTTCTGCGCTTTGGGGACCTCTACATGGAGGAGCTAACCAGGCTGTTTTGGAAATGTTGGAAGCTATCAAGGCCGACGGTGGAGATACTAAAAAATATATGGGCAAAGCCAAAGACAAGGAAGATCCATTCCGTTTGATGGGATTCGGACACCGTGTGTATAAAAACTTTGATCCTAGAGCCAAGATCATCAAAAAGGCTGCAGATGAAGTTTTAGGTGATTTAGGAATTGAAGACCCTATCTTGGATATCGCCAAAGGATTGGAAAAGGAAGCTTTGGAAGACAACTATTTTGTTGATAGAAAATTGTATCCAAACGTAGATTTCTACTCAGGAATCATTTATAGAGCTATGGGAATCCCAACAGATATGTTTACGGTTATGTTTGCTTTGGGTAGACTGCCAGGATGGATTGCCCAATGGAGAGAAATGAGATTGCGTAAAGAGCCAATTGGCCGTCCTCGTCAAGTTTATGTAGGGGAAACGCTTAGATCTTTTAAAGATATAAAAGACAGATAAAAGATTTTATAAATAGAAAAAACTGCCTTAAAATTGCATAAGCTCTTTTGGGCAGTTTTTTTTTTTATAATAGAGACACTTTATGTTACAATTACATGTCAATGATGAGACGTCACGTCTAAGAGCCGTTGTTTTAGGAACAGCTGAAAGTATTGGTCCAATCCCTTCTATAGACGAAGCTTATGATCCTAAATCAATAGAACACATCAAAGCGGGCACTTATCCAAAGGAAGGTGATATGATTAAGGAAATGGACGCCGTGGCCAAGGTATTTGAAAAGTATGATGTAAAAGTGTTTCGCCCAAAAACCATAAAGGATTACAATCAAATTTTTGCCCGGGACATTGCCTTTGTTATAGACGATAAACTAATTAAAGCCAATATTCTTCCAGACCGCGAGCGAGAGGTAGAAGCCATCCAACATGTAATAGACCAAATACCTTCGGAAAATGTCATTACGCTGCCGGAAGATTGTCATGTGGAGGGAGGAGATGTAATGCCTTACGGAGAGTTTATCTTTGTTGGTACTTATTCTGGATCAGATTATTCCAATTACATTACGGCTAGAACCAATATGGACGCCGTAATTGCACTTCAGGAGTTGTTTCCGGAGAAAACAGTAAAGGCCTTTGAACTTCGTAAATCCAATACCAATGCCAAGGAAAATGCTTTGCATTTGGATTGTTGTTTCCAACCCATAGGAAAGGATAAGGCCATTATCCATAAAAATGGGTTTTTGGTGGAGAGTGAATATAATTGGCTCGTGGATTTCTTCGGAAAGGAGAATATTTTTGAAATTACGAAAGATGAAATGTACAATATGTATAGTAATGTGTTTTCCATTTCTGAAAAGGTCGTGATTTCAGAAAAAAAATTTACCAGATTAAACACTTGGTTGAGAGAACAAGGCTTTACGGTAGAGGAAGTGCCTTATGCAGAAATAGCAAAGCAGGAAGGCTTGTTACGCTGTTCTACGATGCCATTGATTCGGGATTAGGTTTCTTTCTTAATTGAGAAAAGGACGGGAACGAAGATAAGTTCCTTATTTACGATACAGAAAGTAGTTTTTAACCAATTCAATATAGGTGCGTTTGGCTTCTTCTTTGGTGACATTTTGAGCCTGTACCTGAAAAAGAGCATTGGTCTTAAAAGCGTTGATAATGGCCTTTCGGCTACTTGGACGACCATAATCATCGGTAGCCCTTTTATAGTAAGCGTAAAGACGTAACAATAGGTCTGCAGGAAAGGGTTCCGTATAACTGTTAACCATTTTTACGGCTTCCTTAAATTCAATATCCAATGCTTCTTCAGGTGTCATTATATCTCGGCTAAAATACTTTCGCCTCCTTTCACAACGTCATTCAAACTTACTTTAATATCGGCATCCAAAGGTAAAAATACATCCACTCTTGACCCGAATTTTATAAAGCCAGAATCTGCACCCTGTATGGCTTTATCATTTTCCTTGGCATAGTTAACGATACGTTTGGCCAAAGCACCGGCAATTTGACGGTAAAGCACGTTTCCAAATTTTGGATTGTCTACCACCACTGTGGTCCGTTCGTTCTCTTCACTTGCTTTTGGGTGCCATGCCACCAAATATTTTCCAGGATGGTATTTGCTGTATACCACATTACCTCCAACTGGGTAACGAGTAACATGAACATTTATAGGAGACATGAAAACGGATACTTGTATACGCTTTTCATTAAAAAATTCTTTTTCAAAAACTTCTTCAATAACCACCACTTTACCATCCACGGGGGAAAGGGCATGGTGTTCGTTTGCTACCGTATTTCTTTTGGGGTTTCTAAAGAACTGTAAAATCAAGATTAGGAAAGCCAAAGCAGCCAGCATTAAAACTGTACGTAGCCAAGGTAATTGAACCGTGTAATCAATGGTCATTAATAGAGCAACAACAATAACCAGTGTAATGAAAATAATTTTATGTCCTTCTTTATGAAACATAGGTAAATCTTAAATATAAATAGATAAAAGGTGCCGCAAATATAATACTGTCCAGACGGTCCAATAACCCACCATGGCCAGGCATTATTACGCCGCTATCCTTGACGTTAGCTTGTCTTTTAAACTTAGACTCTATCAAATCTCCCAAAGTGCCAAAAACACTTGCTATAATTGCTAGCACGAGCCAATGGTTAAAATCTAAAGTATCTGTAAATTTAGCAATAAAATAGCTAGCTACACAGGAAAAAAACAATCCTCCCAAAAATCCTTCAACAGTTTTCTTTGGAGACACTTTAGCGAAGAGTTTTTGCTTTCCGAAATTCTTTCCAACCAAATAGGCAAAGGTATCATTGGTCCACAAAATTATAAAGGTTCCCAAAAGTAACAGTGGCGTGAAATTGTGATTGTAGTTGGCAATTAAAAACAAAAAGACAAAACCACTGGATAAGTAAAACGTCGTGATGATATATCTTTTTGAACTGAAAAGAGGAATGGTCTTTTCAGAAAATAAATCCTTGATAAGGAACAATTGTACAAAGATGGTAATGACATGCAATATTTGGATGGAATCGTTGAATCCCGATTTTGAGTTCACAATGGAAACCCAATAGCCAAACACAAAATAAAGAATTGTAAAGATGATGTAGGGGAGAAACTTCTCCAGTCCAATCAACTTTTTAAACTCCGCCAAACACACTAGACCAAATAGGTAAAATAAGACCGCCAAAGCCGATTTCCAGCAAAGAGATAGCATGAGTAAGCTGATATATAAAATACCCGATAAGGTCCTGGTAACAAGTTCTTTCATGAATTGTTTTTAAAATGCTTAGAAGAAAGAATTAAGACGTGTGCCTACAAATCCTCAAGTAGTAGCAAATATAAGTTTTTTGAACTACTTCCGTAGGAAAGGAAATCTTTATCTTCTGCAGGCGCCTTAAAGTGCTTAATGGTAGTAATGTTGGTAGGAATCTTTTCCTTGTTTTTACCTTTTATGCCTCTAAGTCCCTCTCCAATATTTTCTACAAATTGACTAGTAGTGGCATAAATTATAAAATTTGGAGGTAGTTCTTTTAGCTTTTTTTCGGCAATTTGATTAGAAGAAATCAATAAAGAACCATCGTCGGAAATCAGATATTCACAAGTAGATAAAAAGTAGGTGGCTTCTGAAAGGTTTTTGGTAGACTTGTATTCCATTCCCTTGAAAAGCTCCTTTAAGCGATCATCCAACAGCAATACGGATTCGTTTTGCCAATCATTTTCGCTTAAAATCAATCTGAGGCTTTCCCTAATTTCATCGAGGTTTTCGCAATACAGAAATTTACCACCATTAGCCTTGAAATTGATAGTGAATCTTTCATCTACAGGTAGCTTGATCTCCGGCATGTACTTGCCTCTCTCTTCGTTTTTTATGTTATCCTCTTCATTATCAGACTTAAGTCCGAAGATTTTACGAAATAGACTCATGTATGAATTGCTATTAACCCGGGTTATTCGTATTGTATTAATTCAAATATAAAAAAACTTAAACTAACACATGGTTAATTTAAGTTTTTTATAAAAACATTAGGTGTTTTTCCTATGCTTCTTCTACCTTGTCAAAAGGTCTTTTTCCGAAGATCTTTTCAAGGTTATCTTTGAAGATGACTTCTTTGTCAAGAAGTACTTCTGCCAACTCAGTTAGCTTATCTTTGTTCTCTTCAAGAATCTTGATAGCACGAGCATATTGCTCTTCAATAATATCAGAAATCTCTTTATCAATCAACTCTGCAGTTTGTTCGCTATAAGGTTTTGTAAAGCCATATTCTGATTGTCCTGAAGAATCGTAATAAGTTAAATTCCCAACTTTATCACTTAGTCCGTAAATGGTAACCATAGCTCTTGCTTGTTTGGTCACTTTTTCAAGATCGCTCAAAGCTCCTGTAGAAATCTTGTCGAAAATTACCTTTTCAGCAGCTCTTCCTCCCAAGGCAGCACACATCTCGTCCAACATTTGCTCAGGACGCACAATCAAGCGTTCTTCTGGCAAATACCAAGCGGCACCAAGTGATTGTCCACGAGGCACAATAGTAACTTTTACCAAAGGCGCAGCGTGTTCCAACATCCAGCTTATGGTGGCATGACCAGCTTCGTGATAAGCCACGGCGCGTTTTTCTTCTGGAGTGATGATTTTGTTCTTCTTCTCCAATCCTCCAACGATACGGTCTACAGCATCCAAAAAGTCTTGCTTATCTACCGCTTTTTTACCATTTCTAGCCGCAATTAATGCCGCTTCATTACATACGTTGGCAATATCAGCTCCAGAGAATCCTGGGGTTTGTTTGGCAAGGAAATCGATATCCAATTTTTCGGATTGCTTGATAGGTCTCAAGTGTACCTCAAAAATTTCTTTACGTTCCCTTACGTCTGGAAGGTCCACGAAAATCTGACGGTCGAAACGACCAGCACGCATAAGGGCTTTATCCAAAACATCAGCTCTGTTGGTAGCGGCCAATACAATGACGTTGGTGTTGGTTCCAAAACCATCCATCTCTGTCAAAAGCTGGTTAAGCGTGTTTTCACGTTCGTCGTTAGATCCAGAGAAATTGCTTTTACCACGGGCTCTACCAATGGCATCGATTTCATCAATAAATATGATAGAAGGTGATTTTTCTTTTGCTTGCTTAAACAAATCCCTTACCCGAGAAGCACCAACCCCTACAAACATCTCCACAAAATCCGATCCCGATAAAGAGAAGAACGGTACTTTGGCTTCACCGGCAACAGCTTTTGCCAATAAGGTTTTACCAGTACCTGGAGGTCCTACCAATAAGGCTCCTTTCGGGATTTTTCCTCCTAATGAGGTATATTTTTCGGGGTTTTTAAGGAAATCTACAATTTCCTGAACCTCTTCTTTGGCACCTTCCAGTCCAGCTACATCTTTAAAGGATGTCTTAACATCTGTTTTTTCATCAAAAAGTTTAGCTTTTGATTTCCCGATGTTGAAAATCTGTCCGCCAGCACCACCGGCACCACCAGACGACATACGACGCATGATGAATATCCAAACAGCGATAATCAATACAAATGGTAAAAGAGATATAAGGAAGTTACCCCAAAGGTTTTCTTCCGTTTTATATTTTACTTCAGTACTAAGGTTATTGTTCTTAATAGTTTCATTAATACCTTTTTCAAAGTTTTGTAAATCACCAAATTCAAACGAATAATTCGGTAAAGGCGAAACCGTAGGGAAGATACTGTTAGGAACGGTTTTTTTATGAATTTCTTTGTTCTGTGCTTCGTCGGTTAGGTAAACCTTGGCCTCCCTTTTATTAATAATTTCAATTTTGGAAACATCTCCTTCTTTAAGGAATTCCAAGAATTGTTGAGGTGTGGTGGTGGCGGTAGCTTCGCTTCCGAAGCCTCCCGCAAATAGTTGAACTGCTAAAATCCCCAATATTGCGATTCCGTAAATCCAATAGAGGTTAAATTTTGGTTTTTTATTGGTGTTCTTTTTGTCGTTAGCCATTAATACTCTTTTAGTAACTTGTTTCTATAACGGTTGTTTTTGCGTCTCCCCAAAGACTTTCTATGTCGTAGTATTCCCTAATTTGTTTTTGGAACACATGTACTACCACATTGACGTAATCAATGAGTACCCATTCGGCATTATCGACACCTTCGACATGCCAAGGGTTATCCTTGAGTGTTTTACTAACCTTTTTTTGGATGGAATTGACTATGGCGTTTACCTGGGTATTGGAAGTTCCTTCGCAAACAATAAAATAATCACAGACAGTGTTTTCAATTTCTCTTAAATCTAGAATTGTAATCTCCTTCCCTTTAACATCTTCAATACCAGCTAATATGGTTGCTATTAGTTGATCTACATTACTGTTTTTTTTAGCCATTAAATTGATTTAGTTTTGTGCAAAGTTATTATTTTTTTAGTTCTTTTGAACCTTAATTTTTATTAAGAATATTATAAATTAACAAATATTATCCTAATGCACATTATCAAACTTAGTGCCATTGATTCTACAAATAGTTATTTAAGGCAGTTGAGTACTGCTCAAGACCTTGAAGATTATACGGTTGTGATGACGGAAAGGCAAACCCAAGGGAGGGGGCAGATGGGGACAGAATGGACTTCGCAAGAAGCCAAAAACCTTACTGTTAGTGTGTTTAAGGATATTTCTTTTTTGAAAGTTGAAGATCAATTTTTTATCAGTATTGCAGTTGCTTTGGCAGTTTCGGATGTATTGAGGCAGTGTAATCTTAAAAGGGTCAAAGTGAAATGGCCAAACGACATTTTGTCAGAAAATAAGAAAATAGCTGGAATTCTTATTGAAAATGTCATCAAACAAAACCAAATTCAATACACCATTATTGGAATTGGACTTAATGTAAACCAAACTGAATACGTCAATTTGCCTCAAGCTTCGTCAATGCGTTTAATGGCAGGTAATGTTTTTGACCGTGATGAAGTATTGACTTTGGTAATTCAAAAAATGGAGCTGTATTTTGGAATGTTGGAAAATGGGCAGACCAAAAGCCTTAAAAAGTTGTACGAGAAGCGATTGTTTAGAATAAATAAGCCTTCAACATTTAAGGATGTTGAAGGCCATCTATTTTCTGG
This sequence comes from Mangrovimonas sp. TPBH4, assembly GCF_001280505.1. Taxonomy (GTDB): domain Bacteria; phylum Bacteroidota; class Bacteroidia; order Flavobacteriales; family Flavobacteriaceae; genus Mangrovimonas_A. The sequence goes on along the minus strand of NZ_LBIO01000049.1, from coordinate 47,277 downwards.
TTTTATCAAAGGTGTGACCAACTCTGGCAGTCTTGAAGTTCTTTTGGAAGATGAAGTTTTAAAAACATTCGATCTTAAAGAAATTACCTTATTGTATTAAAGCGTTGTTGTCATTTTGGTTACGAGCGTTTCTATGAATTTGGAGATGGGCCCTTTGACCATCATCGCCATCATAGGGTTGAAATCGCCTGTAAAGGCTAGCTGTACTTCACTTTTGTTGTCCGCAGTTTCTTCAATATTTCCGATTAAAGAAAAGTCCATTTTGCCTCCAGCGGCTCCTAAAACAATTTTGTTGGGAGCTTCAGTTTCTTTCTTTTTCAAGACTATTTCAGGCATTCCTTTTAAGGCAAACAAAAAGGTGTCGTCCCCTAAAATTTCAAATTTGCTAATGTTTTCTGGCATTAACTTTTCAAAATTTTTCACTTCCGATAAGAAATCAAAGGTTTCTTGAGGGGATTTATTTACGATTACTTTTGGGGATTCTAAATTCATATCTTATTTTTTTATACCTATATCAATTAGCGTTCCATTCGCTAGGATTGGCGTTCCATTGTGCCAAAAGTTCCTGTTGCTGTTTGGTGATATAGTTGGTTTCTAAGGCTTGGTCCAATAAGCTTTCGTAGTTGCCTAGGGTTTGTAGTTGGATACCGGCCTCTTCAAAACTTTGTTTGGAAACTTCAAAGCCATAAGTGAAAATGGCAATCATGCCTTTTACGTTAGCATCGGCATTTTTAAGTGCTTTTACAGCATTCAAGCTACTTTTCCCTGTGCTTATTAAATCTTCAACCACTACAACATTTTGTCCTTTTTCAAGGTGGCCTTCAATTTGGTTTTGGCGCCCGTGGGATTTTGCCTCAGGTCTTACATAAACAAAAGGCAGCCCTAAGTATTCGGCAACCAATATGCCTATTCCAATGGCTCCAGTGGCAACTCCTGCAATAACATCTGGCTTTCCATATTGCTTTTCAATTTGTTTAGCCATGGTTTCGCGAATGTAGTTGCGAATGAGGGGATAGGATAAAATAATTCTATTGTCGCAGTAAATAGGTGATTTCCATCCAGAAGCCCAAGTAAACGGTTCTTTTGGGCTAAGTTTTATAGCGTTGATTTGCAATAAAACTTCTGCGGTTTTTTTGGCGGTATGTTTATTAAAAATCATAGGACAAAACTACACATTTTTGGCATAAGTAAATTTGAAAATTTTAAATAAAATTAAAATGGAATTCCTCTGTATGAATTAAAAAGTAATATTTTTACGGCTTAAACTATCAGCATTATCAATGTACCAAGTCTTTGTCAACGACAAACCAATTATATTAACGACGGTTGTTAGTGAGGAAACCAATTTTAAAAATTACCTTTTGGATACAGTCAATATCAGTAAGGTAATTAAGGAACTCAATACAACCTCATTGGAGGAGGTCAGGCTTATTCATAAAAATCCTGATAAGCTTTTAAAGAAGTTTCTCAAGAAACTGCCCAATGTTGTTGCTGGTGGAGGAAAGGTTGTGAATGATAAAGAAGAAGTACTGTTTATCTATCGCAATAAAAAATGGGATTTGCCCAAAGGTAAGGCAGAAGGGAAGGAGTCTATAGAGGAAACTTCTGTTAGGGAAGTGGAGGAGGAAACGGGAGTTAAAGGACTTGAAATTATCAAACCATTGGATATTACTTACCATATTTTTAAACGCAATGGGAAACATAAAATTAAGATTACCCATTGGTTTGAAATGAAAACTACCTATGATGGCAAATTGGAGCCACAGGAAAACGAGGGGATAACCAAAGTAAAATGGTTGGGTCAGGCTGAGCAGGAAAAAGCTATGACCAATTCCTACGCCAATATTAAAATCCTTATGTAGACAATCAGCGAGTAATGATGAATTTTTTGAGGAACGAATCTTAACATTTTGGGTAAGATACTCGATCAAAAAAGTTAAATTTGCCTGCAAATTTCTGGATCATGCCACAAACTACAAATACCATTTTAATGATTCGTCCTGTGAATTTCAGGATGAACGAACAGACAGCTGTAAATAACTACTTCCAAGAAGATTTGGATCTAGTTCAGGCAGAAATCAATACAAAGGCTCAAAACGAATTTGATGCTTTTGTTGAGAAGTTACGTGCAGTTGGGGTAAATGTAGTAATTGTAAACGACGATCCTTCTCTGGATACCCCTGATTCTATTTTTCCTAACAACTGGGTGAGTTTTCATGAAAATGGAGATGTCGCCTTGTACCCTATGTTTGCTGAAAACAGAAGGAGGGAGCGTCGTGAGGATGTGTTTGTAACATTGGAAAAAGAAGGGTTTGCCATTGAAAATATTGTGGATTATACCAGTGCCGAAGAAGAAGGTGTGTTTTTGGAAGGTACCGGAAGTCTGCTCTTGGATCGTGTAAACGGTAAGGCCTACTGCGCGCTTTCGCCTAGGGCAGATGAAGAGTTGTTTATAGAATTTTGTGAAGATTTTGAATATACTCCAGTAGTATTTACGGCATTTCAAACCGTGGACGGGAAGCGTTTACCTATTTATCACACCAATGTAATGATGTGTTTGGCTGAAACCTTTGCAGTTATCTGTTTGGACAGTATCGATGATAAAAAAGAGCGAAAAAATGTGCTTACACATCTAAAGAATGATGGCAAAGAAGTGATTGCTATAACTGAAGCCCAAATGCATCAGTTTGCTGGCAATATGTTGCAGGTAAGAGGAGAAGGTGATCAGCGTTTCTTGGTAATGAGTCAATCGGCCTATGATAGTTTGACTAAAGACCAAATTGCTAAAATTGAAAAACATTGTCCTATTTTGTCAAGTTCACTTGAAACTATTGAAACCTGTGGTGGTGGAAGTGCCCGTTGTATGATGGCGGAAGTGTTTTTGCCACGTACTGGGTTGAGATTGGCTTAATAAACGGGGTTTAAACTATCAAACTTTACCTGCCTGAAAGTCTCTTTGCTTTAGCTTAGAGGTTTACTTATTTGGCTTCGATTTAGGTAATTCCACAAAGAACTTGCTTCCTACGTTAGGAGTGCTTTCTACCCAAATTTTTCCGTTGTTCAGCTCTACCAGTTCTTTACAGATAGTAAGTCCTAAACCAGTGCCTTTTTCACTTTTGGTACCAACTGTAGTAAAGGTATTGTTCTTGAAGAGCTTTTCCATGTTTTCTTCTGAAATGCCTACACCGGTATCTTCAACACAAATTAAGGATCTGCCATTTCTGTCGATGTTGGAAACCGTGATGATATCTCCAACTTTACTGAACTTTACAGCATTGGTCAATAGGTTTTGAATGACAATCTCAACCATGCTTCTATCGGCATAGATAAAGTCGCGTTGGGATTCGTCAATTAATACAATGCGTTTTTGCTCCACTTTTTGTTCAATCAAACTAATCTTAGTCTGGAATACTTCTTGAATATTGAACAGTTCTGGATTTGGTTCCAAGTTCTGCATTTGCGATTTTGACCAGTTCAACAAATTAAACAATAATAAGGAAGCATTATTGGCATTTTCACTAAGCTCTGGGATAAGGTCGTAGAATTCTTCTTTCGATAAGCTGTCCTCTTTTAATAGATCGATAAAGCCTTTGATGGAAGAAACAGAATCTTTTAAGTCGTGCGAAACAATAGAAAACAAACGATCCTTCACTTTGTTGATTTCTTCCAAGTGAAGGGATTGCTCTAAAATGGCCTCGTTTTGCATTTGTATTTGTTTGTTCTTTTCTTCAAGTTCCTTAGTGTAGGCCAATCTGCTTTTTCGCCTTAAATAAATCAGCATTAAAAATGTAAGGGCTATTAGGAATGCGGCCACCAATACATAGGAAATGAGTTTCAACTTTTTAACTTCCTTGCTATTTTTGGAAGTTAGTGAAGGAATAATGGTGGATGCTTCTTCTTGATTTGAGAAGTCTAACGGCTTTTCTTCTTTTATAATGGCATCTGTGTTGACCGGAATTTTGGGTTGGTTTTGCCTGGCGAGTTCCTCCTTGAGGGCATAATATTTCCCTTGCCAGAAGAAAGCGTTATGAAATTGCCCTTGCATGGAATCCAGTTGCTTGTGAAGCTCGTAATTTTTTAATAACTCCAGTTTATCTGAGCCATCTTTCGCCAAAGCATAAGCCTCGTCCAATTGCCGCTCGGCCAAGCGTGTTTTGTTTTGGGTTAGGTTGAGTTTTCCAACAGAGTTGAGGGATCGCAATAGGCCTTCTTTGTTGTTTCTTCTACGGTTAAATTTTAGGCCTTCCACTAAATAGTCGGCGGCTTTGTCGTAATCTTTAAAGCGCAAATATTCTTCCCCAATTCTTGGAAGAATTTCTCCTTTGAGGTCTTGGTCTTTCTCTGGGTTGAGTAATTCCATGACCTTTTCGTAGTACTCGATGGCTTTGCGGTGCTCTCTTCGTAACGAATACAGCTGCGCGATATTTTTGGTAGACGTTTTAATGCCAATACTGTCCTGTAATTGTTCGCGAACGCTTAAGGCTTTAAGGTTGAACTCAATGGCCTTGTCTATCTGCTGGGTCTTGAAATAGGCTTCAGCCAAATTATTGTATGCCGAGCTCAATTCTTCCCTAAGATTTTTGGTTTCGAAAATATTGATGGCCGAAAGCGAGTTTTCCAACCCCACAATATAGTTTCCGCGCTTAATTTCGATGAGGCCCATACAATTGCTCACTTTGGCAATACCCAAAGTGTCGTTAAGCTGTTGGTATAATTTTCTGGATTTGTTAAAGCTGTCTATGGAGTTATAGTAGTCGCCTCGTTCGGAATAGATAAGGGCTTTGTAATAAACCGACTCGGCAACGCCTTTGGTGTAATTAAGCGATTTTGACAAGCGCTCTGTTTGGTCAACAAACATGGAGGCTTTTTGGTAATCCTTGGCCTTGTAAAGGTTTTTTATTAGTAATAAAGAGGTTTCAACCTTTACAGAATCTTGTTTTTGGTAGGCTAATTCTAGGGTAAGACTGTCTATCTCCCTAGTTTGAGAATAACTAAGAAGGGCAGAAAATAAAGCAGCTAAGGTGATTAACTGTTTCATTTTCCAAATAATGTTTTACTTGTTGCAATACTGTTTTTAAGCCAACTTGCCTTGAGGGAGAGGTGAAGTAAGGACACAAAATACAATAATAACAATCCTACTACGGGTTGAATATTAAGTATCATCAATATTTGGGACTTTGATTAATAGCTCCCTTCAAAAATCTTTAAAAGCCAAGTAAAAATCTAATTTTTGGGTTTTAATGCCAAAAAATTAGATAAAGTGAACGGTATCTCCTACTAAAAAATGAAAGTATCGACGAAATGCAAAGAATTGGCAAATTTTATGTGAAGTTTCTGTTAAATTTTGAATTTTTTTAAATGATTTTGTAAGTGGTTGAATTGTAGGTTTTTGATGGTTTGTGACATTTTTTAACCCATATCTTTGGAGAAGGTAAGGCTGTTATCAAAAAATGGGGCTGTTTTCAAATATTAAATCTGTAGATATCCTCGTAGAAATTGAAGTCTTATGGAGATGTTTGTTCTAGGGTATTGTTATTGAAATACTGTTAAAAGTACTATCTTTGCACACTTAAAAATAAGCAAAATGAACCTTCAAGACACTTTATCGAAATACGTAAAACAAGCAATTAAAGATATTTTTAATGCTGAATTGGAAACTGTAGAATTTCAGGCAACCCGTAAGGAATTTGCAGGAGATATAACAGTGGTCGTATTTCCTATGTTACGTGTCGTAAAAGGAAATCCTGTTCAAATAGGAGAGCAGATTGGAACCTATCTGGTTGAGCATGTTGAGGAGGTGAAAGCCTACAATGTTGTGAAGGGCTTTTTGAATGTTGAAATTGACGATGCTTATTATTTAAACTTTTTTACATCTATTTCAGGAAATGCCGATTACGGTTTTGTAACCCCAGAACCTAATGACAAGGCAATCATGGTGGAGTATTCTTCTCCTAATACCAATAAGCCTCTGCATTTGGGACATATTAGAAATAACTTGTTAGGATATAGTGTTTCTGAAATATTGAAGGCTTCAGGTAAAAAGGTCTACAAAACACAAATTATCAACGACCGTGGAATCCACATTTGTAAAAGTATGTTGGCTTGGAAACGATATGGTAACGGTGAAACACCTGAAAGCTCAGGTTTAAAAGGCGATAAACTGGTTGGGAATTACTACGTAAAGTTCGATCAGGAATATAAAAATGAAATCCTGGAATTAGTAGTTCAGGGCTTATCTGAGGAAGAAGCCAAAAAACAGGCGCCTATTTTATTGGAAGCTCAGGATATGTTGCGTCAATGGGAAGCAGGAGATAAAGAAGTCGTTGAACTGTGGACCCAAATGAATGGTTGGGTGTATGATGGTTTTGATATCACTTATAAGAATTTGGGAGTTGATTTTGACCACTTGTACTATGAAAGCCAAACCTACTTATTAGGAAAGGAATTTGTAACTGAAGGATTAAAATCGGGAGTGTTTTATAAGAAAGAAGACGGTTCTGTTTGGTGTGACCTGACTGAAGATGGTTTGGACGAAAAATTGGTGCTGAGAGCCGATGGTACTGCAGTTTATATGACCCAAGATATCGGTACCGCCATTCAACGAATTAAGGATCATCCAGATGTTGGCGGAATGGTGTATACCGTGGGTAACGAACAGGATTACCATTTCCAAGTGTTGTTTTTGATTCTGAAAAAACTGGGGTTTGACTGGGCCAAAAATTTGTACCACTTAAGTTATGGAATGGTGGATTTGCCTTCTGGAAAAATGAAAAGTAGAGAAGGAACCGTCGTAGATGCCGATGATTTGGTAGATGAAATGGCCGCGACAGCCAAAGAAATTTCGGATGAATTAGGGAAATTGGATGGTTATACCGAAGCAGAAAAAATAGAGCTTTACAAAACAATTGGTTTGGGAGCTTTGAAGTATTACATTTTAAAGGTTGATCCTAAAAAACGAATTTTGTTCGATCCAAAAGAATCTATCGATTTCCAAGGGAATACAGGGCCTTTCATTCAATATACATATGCGAGAATTCAATCTATTTTGAGGAAGGCAGGAAGTGCATTGGAAGGAACTTATGGAAACATCTCATTACATGACAAGGAGAAAGAGCTATTAAAGCAATTACAGTTGTTTCCTGAGGTTGTGCAAAACGCAGCTAGCAATCATAGTCCTGCATTAATTGCCAATTATACGTACGATTTGGTGAAGGAGTTCAACTCATTCTACCAAAATGTATCTATCCTGGGAGCCGATAATGACAATGACAAAAACTTTAGAGTTCAGTTGTCAAAAATGGTTGGAGTAGTGGTTAAAAACGCTTTCAGTCTTTTGGGGATCAACGTGCCAGAGCGCATGTAGATTTAAGGCTGTAGTTGTTTTTATAATTTAAAAATTCACTCTAAAACTTACATTGGGCGTAATTCCAAGAGAGCTGATTTCTACCTTAGAAACGGTGTCTTCATTCAACGTATAATAGGTGTTTACTACATTTTTGCGGTTGAGCAAATTCCATATGGACATGCCTATAATGGCATGCGATGTTTGACTTGTTTTGAAAGTGTAATTAGCAGAAAGATCGGTTCTTAAATAGTCCTTTAAGTTACTGCCGTTTGGAGCGCTATATTCAATGGTATTATTGGAGTTATCTTGAATGCTTGCTGGTAAAGTGATGGGTTTGCCACTATGCCAATTCACGCCAAGAGCCACTTTAAGACTGTTCATTTGGTAGGTTCCTGCAAAGGTTAGAGCATGTTTGATGTTTAGGTTGTTTGGGAAGTCGTTCCCTTCATTGAATTCCTCAAAAGTATAATCGTTGCTACTGTTGGAGTAACTAAACCACGCACTTGTAGATTTAAATTGTTTATGCACCAAAAAGTCGATGCCCTTGGTGAAATAAGACCCTATCGTGTTTAGAAACTGGTATTGATTCTGGAATCCTTGACTTCTACTGTTAATGCCCTCTACTTTTTTAGCAAATATCTCGGCACTTACAAGTAATTTGTTTTTGTTGTAATGAACCCCAAATGAAGCCTGTTTGCTTTGTATAATTGGGATGTTATCGTTGTTTGAAAGTACCCAACGGCGTTTTTCAATTCCTAAGAAATCATCCTGCAAATCGATAATCTGTGCCATGGTCTGGCTTTTGAATTCAGCATGGAATTCGGCCCTAAAGGCATTGTTGAGTTTATGGCTTACGGACAGTCTGGGTTCCGTGTATAATTCGTTTAACTTTTCAATAATATTAGTGCGCAAACCAATACGAGCATAGGTATTTTTGTTGATTGAGGTAAATTCCGCTTCGGCATAAAGGGCATGAATGCGGTTAATTTCCTTAGAATAATCATGGTATTCTGGATTGAGAACATCTTCCGAATTTTTTACAATTACACCGTTGAACTGGTAACCGCCGTAGATTTTAAGATTTTGGTCTACGTGGTTAGTGACGTTTATACGAATGCCTATGTCGCTCACAGCGTTTTTTTGCATCAATCGCTGTTCGTCTATCAAATCGTAATTGGTCGTGTTCAAATCATAATTAGACCAATAAACTTGGGTGGTTGTGGTAAATTTGCTGTTCCAATATTTTAAATACTCTAAACCTAACGCAAGATTGTCCTGTTCCAGACTACTATTCAAGGTTTCTAAAGTATCTTCGATATTGGTCTGTTCATCATAATCCAAGTTGTTTCGAATCGTCAAAAAATTAAATCGTAATTGGTCTGAGTCACTGATGTCATACAAAAATTTGGTTGAGATATCGTAAAAGTAAAAATGCTCATTATTACGAATGACTTGGGACGATTCGTCGGTTCCCGAAAGGTCTGAATCCTGGAAGGCTCTTTTGTAATATTGTTCGTAGGTTGGTGTAATGATTAAATCGGAAATGGAGCGTCTTGCGGCTATTTGGATTTCTGTTTTTTCTGAAAGAGGTATTTTAGAAAACACATCGGCACTGATAAGATTGAAGCCTGTGCCAACTTTAAAATCTTGATCTAGGCTATTGGATTGCTTCATGTTGATCAAACTTGAAACACCGTCCCCAAACCTTACACTAGTTCCGTTTTTGGAAACATCTACAGATTTGGTTAAATAAGGATTGAAAGCCGATACCAAACCAAAAAAATGTCCAGATTGGTACATCTTGATGCCATCCCACAAAATAAGGTTTTCATCGTGGGTACCACCTCTTACATTAATGTTGGATACGGTTTCATTAACACTAATAATTCCTGGCAATGCTTGAATGGTCTGCAAAATATCGGGTTCAATAAGACCTGGCAGGATTCCAAACTTGCGTGTTTCAATAGTAACTTTTCCATCATTCTTTTTGGAAATCCCTTTGGTAAGGAAGTTGTTGATGACAACCTCTTCCAGTTTCTGGGTAATCACTTCACTTAAAGGATTGATGCGCTTTGAAATCACGACACTTTTGGCATCTATGACAATAAAGTCCAAATTGGTTTCAACTTTGAGGAGTTCCAAAGCTTCTTCCAGAGATAAGTGGTCAGGAGGCTGCGTAGTATAAATGGCTTCAACCGTTTTATCTATATAACTAAAGTGAATGTCGTAACGGTCTTCTAAGGTGTTTAAAATAGATATGAGAGGCTGTTCGTTTTTTAAGGATTGTTGCCCTACAACACTATTGACACCAAAAAAGAACAATGAAATGAAAAGAAAACAAACTTCCTTTTTACTCACGTATTAAAGTAATGGTATTAGCAGTTTTAGTAAATCTTAATTGGAGTGGTAAGGTAATGGATTTTAAGGCAACATCCATGTTTTTATGAGTAAAACTTCCCGTGAATAATTGAGACGTATCTATGTCCTGAAGTTGGATAGTCACGTTATATTGTCTTTCAAACTCTGAAATGACTTCACTGTAGGGTGTACTTTTAAAGTAGCTTTCGTTGTTGATCCATGAAGGAGCGGGTACTTGGGTAATATCGGTTTCAATATATTTGCCGTTTCTTATCAGGAAATGCTCTCCAGGATGGAGTTTGGTAAGTTCGTTGTTATAGGTCACACCAACTAAACCTTCGTAACAAATGACTTCAAAATAATTATCACGTTCTTTTACGTTGAACTGGGTTCCGTAAACCGTCACGGTGCCAAGATCGGTTTTTACATCAAAGGTGGCGCCTTTGGCCACTTTAAAAAAGGCTTCTCCATCTAGAATCACTTCTCTTTTTTGTTTCCATTGTCTTTTGTTATAAACTAGGGAAGTTAGGGCGTTTAAAGTGACGAGTGATTTGTCTGGCAGCGAAATGGTAGATTTCTCGGCAGCCAAAGTTGTCACGGTAATATCTCTAGAGGAATAAAAATAATATATACCAAACGTTACAAGAAAAATGGCTGCAATTCGCATAATGACCAATGGCATATTGATAACCTTTTTCTTTTTGGACTTGATGCGTTTTAATACCGAGGTTTGGGCTTCTCCAACATTAAATTCGGGAGCCTTAAAGTACTTCATGGACTGGTCCAACTGTGTTAAAGCATGGTAGTCATCAAGCTTTTTAAAAGCCTCATGTTCCTCTTCGCTAAGGTTGTGGTCCAGCCATTTCTGTATTAAATCTTCTCTTTCCATGGTATTCGTTACACCTATATAACAATTAGTCTTCCCAATTTCCTACCCGATATCTTGAAATAGTTGGGGCAGGTGTATTATTTAAATCCTTCTATGTCTTCTTGTAATTTTTTTAGAGCACCATATATGCGCTTTTCAACAGCTTTGGTGGAAATTCCCAAAATCTTGGCAATTTCTTTAAAGCGTTTGCCTTCAACTCTGTTCATCATAAATGCTACTCTTTGGGCTTCTGTTAGGTTGCTTAATGCCTTTTCAAGTTTTTTTAAATACTCTTCCTCCTGCATTAAAAATTCAGGGGTAATCGAGGTATGCGATTTGGGTTTTGTTTGTTGATGCTTGAGGACTACTTTTTGATGGGCAGCCTCGTTGAGCATCAAATTATTTGCTGTAGTAAACAGGAAACTTTTGGCTTTGTTGGGAGGGATTTTACAACAATTTTCCCAAAGTTTGATAAAGGCATCCTGAACTTTGTCCTTAGGGTTCAAACGGTCCCCAAACTTGTAATACAAAAAATCGTGTAAATCTTTTGAGTATTTCTTAAACAACGACGAAAACAGGTGTTCGGCACAGATGTTGTCATGTAATTGTTTGGGCATAGTTTGATTTTCAGCCCATAAACTTATTAAAAATAAATATTAACGGTAGGAATTTTTTGTACCTTCTTGTTTTATAAATGAAAATAAATTTTGCTAACGATGAAATTACCGACCAACCAATTTTTTCGAAACACCTTTTTTTGCCTTTTAACCCTTATCATGGCCACATCTTGTCAAGAGGAAGATGTGGCACCCAACCAACCTGATACGGCAGATGTTGTGAATTTTGATGCAACCTTAGTAAGTGTCATGGCGTTGACTTCTGCAAACGACGGAACCCTGGATGATATTTTGGATAATGCTAGCTGCCTGTCGGTTGATTTGCCTGTAACAGTGATAGTCAATGAAACGTCTATTACCGTTAATACCTTGGAAGATTTACAGGGAATATTGGAGATTTTTGATGAATTTGATGAGGATGATGATACTTTGGAGTTTCTTTATCCAATAACCATTCTGCTTAATGACTATTCGGAAATAGTGATCAACAATGATGAGGAATTGGAGCTGTGGATTGAAACCTGTGAAGAGGCTTTGGAAGTCATTGATTGCATTGATTTTGTCTACCCAATATCATTTTCTATTTACAATTGCAATTCCCAAGCTACCGAAACAGTGACTTTAGAAAGTGATTGGGAACTATATGAATTTCTTCAGGAATTACAGTTGTCTAACGATGCACAACTGTTAGCTAGTATAAATTTTCCAATCACAATGGTATTGCCTACTGGAGATGAAGTTGAAATAGCTTCTAACGAAGCTCTGCTTGAGACTATTGAAAATGCTGCTGAAATCTGTAATGATGATACCTGTTCCGGAATTGAGGTTGATGAACTCCTAACAACTTGTTATTGGGAAGTAGAAAGCTATAATGGTTCAGATGATTTTGAATCATTGAAAATTTACTTGGATGAAAATGGAACTTTGTCTATTGAGGATGGAGATACAACGGTAGCTATTGGAGGCAATTGGCAAACCTCTATGTCGGACCAAGGTGTGATTGTAACTTTGTCGGATTTGACGGCTTTCTCTGAGGATTTGGGAGGGGATTGGTTAGTTGTGGATTGTGGAGAGGAGTATTTTGAATTGGTGAAAACAGTCGGGGATGCACAAATTTCCATCGTGTTGGAAAGAGAATGTGAAGACACTTCGGATTGTAATTTGGAAACCATACAGGAGTTGCTAATGGAATGTAGCCAAATACCAGCCTTAAATAACTATCCACCTTCGTCAACTGTCTTTTTGTTCAATACAGATAATCAATTAACATTGTTAAACGAAGAAGAAGTGTACGATGAAGGCACTTGGGAGCTCACCTTGGAAGAAGGGGAATTGTTTTTAAGTATTAACCTTAATGAGGTGGATACCTATAATGGGGTTTGGCAACTTTTGGAATGTGAGGAAGATGGGGTGTTGTTTATGGATGGCGACACTGCATTGACTTTAATGCAAAATTGCGAAAATGAATCCATTTTTGAGTGTTTTTCAGATACTATTTTGACACAATGTGAAGAAACGCCATATTTTGACGGTTACACAACCTTCAATTTAAATTTTACCTACCCAGATTGTAATCAAGATAATGTTGAGCTAAGCTATTTTGTATCTATGGTAGATGCTGAAAGCTTTATCAATCCAATTTCAAATGTAGTCAACTATAATCCTGGAGAGTTTCCTTATGAGGGGTATGGATATACTGTTTATGCTCGCGTGCAATTAGCAGGAGGAGATGACTTCGAGGTGTTTGAAGTTACTTTGCTTTTGGAAAATTGTTATACTTCAGAATGTTCTGAAGAGCAAGTGGATTCTTATCTAATGGAATGCCATTGGAAAGTGATAGATTTTGAGGATTGGGGGACTGGTGCAACTCCTGAATTTTTAGGTTATGAATTATATTTTAACGAGAATCAGGAATTGGTTGTTTTGGAGGGAGAAGAAACTTCAATTGGTACCTGGATTACCTCAATGAGTAATTATAACACAGTTAAGCTTGATATTTTGGGGGGAGATCAGCCATTTTATAATTATTGGCTGGTTGCCCAATGTACTTCAGAGGAATTGCTGTTGATCGAATTTGGCGGTGGAGGCAAAATGACCCTCGTTAAAGAGTGTCAGTAAGATAGTTTTTTTTAGTTTTTAGGTTGTAAAAAGGGGTTGCTCGCCATAGCAATCTCTTTTTTTATACGTAAAGTTCGAATTTAATTGTTTTAGCTTTTTATACCCCTCATAATTATTTCTGAAAAGTAAAATACAATATGCGATTTATTTTTTTTAGGAATTTTCTTTCTATAAATTACTTGTAAAATTAAAAAGTCATTTTCCTTTTACTATATTTAAACCAACCAACTTCGCGTTAGTAATCTAACTTAAACTGATGCGATTAATAGAAAAAATGAAACAAATACTGGCAATTTTTCTGACAGCCACGACCTTAAGTTGTCAGTTAAACGCTCAAAATGTAAATGAGCGGACAAAAGAACTCTATCCAATTATTGAAAATGAACTTTGGGGATATGTTGATTCTCTTGGAAAGGTCATAGTAGAACCTAAATTTCGTTCAGCCGGACAATTCTCGGAAGGACTTGCACCAGTTAGACTTAATGGAACGTATGGTTATATTGATCAGACAGGTGATTTTGTAATACAACCAAAATACGATGTTGCTTATTCTTTTCAGAAAGGACAAGCCAAAGTTTATATTAATGGAAAACCGTACTATATCAATTTAGAAGGGAAAATAACCTTTGAACACAACTTTTCTGAAATACATGGCTTTGGAACAAATGATTTTTCTATTGTAATTACAAAGGCTGAAAACTATGGGATAATAAATAGAGAGGGCCAATTTCTTGTTGATACCATTTACAAAAGAATTCGACCTTTTTCAGATGAGCTCTCAATTGTTTCAAGTCGAAAGCACGAAACTTATCCAAATAATGATAAGGTAAATCCTACTTCTAAAACTGGAGTTATAAACTCCAAGGGAGAGATTATTGTTCCTTTTGGAGATTATAAGAGTATATCCCCGTTTAGGAATGGATATGCCAAAGTGGAATTGTTTGTTGAACGTCAAAATGGTTATTATGACCATAAAGGAGTTATTGATTCAAGCGGGAAATTAAGATTTGTAGTTCCAGCTAAGAAATGGCATTTTGATTATGGAAGTGGGCACTTTTCTGAAGGCCTTGCTACGGTGGATATATATTCCGTAGATCCTGACACAGTTGATGTTTGGTCATCAAATGATCGATTTAGTTACAAGGGGGTAATTAACTCTGAAGGGAATATCATCTTTAGCAACGATAATTGGGAGGACATTACTCCATTTAGTAATAATAGGGCATTTGTTAAAACCATAGATGAAGATTGGTACCTGATTAACCGAAAAGGACAAATTTTAAATCAACATCCGTATCAGGAAATTCTTTACGAAACTTATGGTGGCAACTCAGAATATCTTTTCCAAAATGGAATTCAATTAGTGGAAACAGAAAAGGGATGGGGGGCTATCGATACGATGGGAAAATATGTAGTGGAGCCTAAAGATATTGGTTTTGGTTATCGTGATTTGTATTGGAGAGGTCAAATCGTTTTTATTAAGGAAGATATCAGCGTTGATAGTGATAAATATTCATATCGCTATGGTTTTTGGAATATCTCTACAGGGCAGGTTATAAATCCCCAGTTTCATGATATTAACTTTTCTGAATTTACCGAGGATTTGATTTATGTAATGGAGGATGACCGAATGGGATATATTGATAAACAGGGAAACTATGTCTGGCGGGAGAAAAAAATAGAACAGGTATCCCATGGAGGGGTCAATATCGATTATATGAATAGGGGGTACTTTTATGCCTCATCTCCTTATAAAGAAGAATTGGCTGGTTTCGGTGGCTGGGGTGGTTCTGGAAATGACTTTAAGCTTATTTCCAACTCTACTAAATTTAAAAATGGTAAGTTGAATATGATTGTAAATCCTCTCCAAAGGGAGAAATATTGGCAAAAATATGATGGTATGAAAATGTATGTAGCCAACACTTCGCAAGATACTATTTTCTTTAAAGCTCAGGACAGTAGACTTTATCTGAAAATACAGGCCCAGAATAAGAATGGGGAATGGAAGGATATTGAATATTTACCTAGTAGTTGGTGTGGCAATAGCTATCATTCTCTATTTCTGCCTCCAAATTATAATTGGGAGTTCGTAATACCAAAGTACGAAGGAGAATTCAATACAAAATTAAGAGCAGAATTACTTTATAGAAAAAAGAAGGACCAAAAGGAAAACAGTGTCCTTTACAGTAATGAATTTTATGGGAGCATAAATCCAGGGCAATTTTGGAGGAAAACGCCTTATCTTCCTACAGGCCTTATGGATCCATACTATGATTAATAATTACAAAAAACTGCAAAAGATACTACAAGCAATTGAGATTGCTTATAACAGCTAGACCATTAGTTGACCTTAAATTTAATTTGGATGACAGAAACATTAAACTATAAATATAATTCACCTTCGAGTTTAGAAAGGAAAAAAGGTAAAGAAAACCTGCTTCTATCAAAATTCAGTGAGGTGAACAGGGGAAATTCACCTTGTTTTTTTTGGGGAAAGTTAAATAACCCTTATGAGTTGTCAAGATGCCTAATAGCATTGTCAAATACAGTTCAATCAAGTTTTAATTTATCTCCATTTCAATTGGCTTTGCTAAAAGACCCCATAGTAACAGCTGGGAACAATCAAATACGATTTGAGGGATTTTCTCATTGTGCTGGGGTCTATGCTAGAGTTGATGTGTTGGAAAATGGACAAGAGGGTGAGTTCTTAGAAAATGGTACTACAAATGTAGACTTCAATACGCCTTTAATTTCAGAGTTGGGAAAAATTAAAAAGAACGATAACCTCGTTTTATCTATTGGTAGGGAAGAGGTTGCATTTCACAAGGGAGGAGAAAGTTTTGTAGAAAGAAAAGTACCCTTGCCAAGCAAATGGATTAAAGGTCTTACAACAGTTCAACACTACTTTTCTGAGTCTGATTTTGCCCTGTCCATGAATAAGATTCAGGCTATTCAACTCTTCAAAACTATCCCAGCAGGAAAAGTAAAGACAGATTACTTTTTAATTAAGCGTGGTAGCAAATATTTATTTAGTCCTTTAAAGGCCTCTAATGCCGCTTGTATAGGAGGAATTCATAGATTGAAACTTCTTCAGCCCTTAATACCTCTAATAAAAGAGTTGAAGGTATTTCCACACAGGGATATGCAGGCGGTAACTTTTATTTTATGCTTTGATGAGTTGAATTTTGTCTTTTCTGTCTCTAGGGATTTTTGGAGGGGGTTTTCAGGAGAAGGTGCTGTGTTGGAGTCCTTGATAGAAGATTTGCCTAGTTCTTTAATACTAGCGTTTGATAATTATTCTTATGCAAATCAAGAGTTTAATCCTGCATTGTTGTCCTTTGAAGAGGGAATAGACATTTCAAAGGTTGAAATGCTATCTACCAAATTATCTGCTATGGGATTGTTGGGTTATGACTTGTCAAAAAATGGATTTTTCTATAGAAGATTACCCTTTAAACTTGATAGGATTTTATCATTGAATCCTCGGCTTAAGGGAGCGGAAAAGCTTTTAGAAGAAGATAAAGTTTTGATTACCTTAAAAGGGGATAATGAAATAGAAGCTAAAGTAGAGGGAAGCGGTATTCAACATTACGTTGTTGTGAAAGGAGATTTTCAAAAGTGTACTTGTACTTGGTTTAGTAAAAACCAAGGGGAAAGAGGAGCTTGTAAGCACATTTTAGCTGTAAAGAAAAAAGCAAAAACCAAATAATATGCTTGAAAAAGAATTGGAAGGCATTGTACTTCAGGAAAAAGACATTATCCCTTTTTTAAAAAATCTAACACCAAAGGATAAAAGAGAGCTAGTTCCCTTTTTGAAAAAATTTCAAGAAAAAATTTTCGAACATTATAGTATAGAGGAAAAAACAAAATGGGGGATATCCTATTCTTCAAAGCCTATGCACTCTGACGCTAAAAGAGATCTTGTGAGCAAAGCGTGTTACGTTTGTTTCAATAAAACAGATATAAAAAAAGTTTTTTTTAATGTTAGTCAACTGTCTATAAATGATGATTATCTAAATAATATTATCCCTTGGTATACTCCAAAGTGGTATGGAGACCTGATTAATGAAGAATTGCATTGGGGGCTGTCTTATGAAAAGATGATGCTTTTGAAAAAAAAGGAACTGTTAATCCCATCTCGTGCTTTAATATTGGCCAAACTTCCTGATAGTATTATTGAAAGAA
This sequence comes from Mangrovimonas sp. TPBH4, assembly GCF_001280505.1. Taxonomy (GTDB): domain Bacteria; phylum Bacteroidota; class Bacteroidia; order Flavobacteriales; family Flavobacteriaceae; genus Mangrovimonas_A. The sequence continues at coordinate 29,786 of NZ_LBIO01000049.1, read as the reverse complement.
AACAGGAAGATGGTAAAAATAGAAGTTTTTACAGGCCAGAAGTCCTTTATAAGTATAAAGAAACCTTAGAGGAGCATATATGGTTGCTTTTTGAAGAAGTATCTTTAATTAATAATTATTACCACTATTTACACCTTGAAAATTATAAAGGAGGAAGGGATATTTGGATTGATACTATCAGTAATTTAACCGTTGAGAATAGACTTGATAGGGAAAGGGTGTTAATAGCAACTATTTATACTTCAACCAAAGGGTTTAATAAAACTCTTAGTGGTTGGTTCTTTGATTTATTAATTAAACTAAATCCTTCTATAGATGAAATATTAGGTTTGCAAAATGAGTTTTTAGCTGCTTTAAATTCCCCATACTCTAAAGTAATAAATACGGTTTTAAAGTATTTTAAATTAGTTGCGAATCAAAAGAAGTTTAAATCTGAAGTATTCATTGAAAACGCTTCTATTTTGTTAAACTCTGAAACAAAATCTGTAGTTAATTCAACTTTAATGATTTTGGAGAAAATTGCTAAAACTAATAAATCTTCAAGTATTTCAATTTGTAAAAAAGCGGCAGAAGCTTTAATAAATGTTGATGAAAAAATACAACTGAGAGCTGCCAAAATAATAGCGAAATACGGTAACCCTCAGAAACAAGAGCTGCTAGATGAAGTTTGTTTGTATACTGATAGCCTGTTCCATTCATCAAAGGAAGTTTTAAATGAATATATTGTCGATTCAGAAGAAATCGAAGAAGAAAATCATGAATTAGAAGAACTCAAAATTATATCAAAAGAAAATGAGGTACCTAAATTGGACTCATTGGATGATTTAATCTTTTTTGTAAGCCAATCTATTGATAATAATGAGGTCTATCATATAGACCTCCTGCTTAGTTGTTTGCCAAAACTCTATCTGCTTTTAAACAAGGATAATGTAGCTAAATTAGAACCAATATTTAAGCGTTCTTTAGATCTATCTTTAAATTTTGACTGGAATAGCCGTATTGGAAATTTGGAATCAGAAGCCGCTTGTTATATCAATGATTTTGCTGAAATATTGATGAGTGAATATCCTTTAGAATTGACAAGTTTTACAAAGGCTAAAAGAGAAAAAGTCAAAAAGCTTAAAAAAGAACGCTTTTACAAATCTCATTATGAGAATAATTTGAAAGAGATTGAACATCAGACAATTCCAGACTATATTTATCAAATACATCATTCCTTATTTATAAAATCTAAATCCTTGATTAAGAGAGGTCTGAATTTGGGGTTGCTTTCTTCTCCAACTCATTCCCCATGCTGGATTGCTCCAAAAATCCTGATTGATAGAATTATATCCTATGAAGAAATAAATGAAACAATTGACTTATACGACTTTCAAATAGCTATTGGTAGACTGCCTAAAAATGAATATTCACAAGATGTTATTGAGAATATCACAAGCATAGTAGATGATGATATTAAAAACGTTTTGAAGTATCATTTCAACCAATTAAACATTCAAAAAGCTAATATATTGAGGCCGGAGTTATGGATTCAAAGTGTATTGAGCAAAAATATAGATACTGACATTAAGTACTTTCAGGAGTTTCTTGCAAATTCTTTACAAAAGGAAATGGGTGGGTATAACTGGGATTGCGGTCCAAGAGAACATTTCTATAAAGATTATGATTATGCAACCAGAAGGTATGTGCAGAAAATGATGATAAGAAAGGAGTTGTGTCTTAAGGATTTTACTATTCAGAAAAAGGAGCCTGAATCAATAGTCTCTTCAATCGTAGGAATATTTAATAAAAGGAAGAAAATGATAGAGGTTAGTAGTATCTACAACTATATACTCTTTAAAAAGCAGAAATATTATACCCCGATCCAGCCTCATGATGATGTGAAATTTTTATTTCTTTCACCAAATAATTCCAGCATGTTTTTAAGTCATGTCATTCATAAAAACTTAAGGGAATCTACTTTTTTTGATGAAACTAGCAAAAAAAACATGGTAAATTTATTGAAAGGATTATATGAAATATGGTACAGAGATGATTTTCATGAGTCAACCTATTTGTTTTTGGCCACTGGGCTACTGTGTAGCGATAAAGTGGCTAGAGAACTTTCTGCAGAAATATGGATTAAAGCAAATAATCATGGCATTATAAATAACAAATTAGTTGGTCAAATTTTGGGTAAGTTGGAGAATGGGGAATATGCACCACTTAAGCGATTTACAGATCTATTAACGGCTAGTCTTTTTAATGTTTCAAAAAAGCACAATCAAGCTCTTGCCTATCTTTTGAATGATATGATTGGCAATATGAATAATACTCCAATAAGGGGAGTCAAGAAATTATTAGAAATATTTTTAGAGTTAAAGCTTTCATTCCCGGAAATTGAAATTAGTGTATTGTCAAAAGAAAAACTGGAAAGTTGGAGACAATCAACAACTCTTAAAGTATTAATTAATAAAATAGAAACCATTGAAATGGCAGTAGTGGAGCCATAGCCGGAATGTAAAAGGGAGGTAAAAAGCAATCCAATGGAAAAATCTTCTTAAGAATTAAAGAAGAGTCGGCTTCGAAATTTTGTGTGACAATACCTGAATTGACAGCTTTTCTAATTTGTTTGATAACCCAATAGTACAAGTTTTTTAATACCTACTGCCATAGCAGCCCTTTTTTCTTTTAGAATTAAGAGGTTTACTTCCTTAATATACTACAAATTGTTAACTTTGCACTTCTTAAAATTTCAGGAATAATATGTTTAATAATTTAAGTGAAAAGTTAGATAAGGCCTTACACGTTCTTAAGGGACATGGAAGTATTACCGAAGTCAATGTAGCGGAAACCCTTAAAGAGGTAAGACGTGCGTTGTTGGATGCCGATGTTAACTTTAAGATAGCCAAAGAATTTACCAATCGTGTAAAAGAAAAAGCACTTGGGCAAGATGTATTGACATCTCTACAGCCTGGGCAATTAATGGTGAAATTGGTCAAGGATGAATTGACCGAGTTAATGGGAGGTGATGCCGAAGGAATAAATCTATCTGAAAACCCTAGCGTTATTTTAATGTCCGGTTTGCAGGGGTCTGGTAAAACTACTTTTTCAGGAAAATTAGCAAATTACCTTAAAAATAAAAAGACCAAGCGTCCATTGTTGGTTGCCTGTGACGTTTACCGTCCAGCGGCGATTGATCAGTTGCACGTTGTTGGGGAGCAGATTAATGTTGAGGTTTATAGCGACAAGGGAAATCCTGATCCGGTTGCTATTGCTCAAGCCGGTATTGCCCATGCAAAAGCCAACGGATTTAATGTGGTAATTATCGATACCGCGGGTCGTTTGGCAGTAGATGAGGCCATGATGACCGAAATCTCAAACATCCATAGTGCTATCCAACCACAAGAAACATTGTTTGTGGTAGATTCCATGACTGGTCAAGATGCGGTTAACACGGCAAAAGCCTTTAACGATGTATTGAACTTTGATGGGGTTATCCTTACCAAATTAGACGGGGATACTCGTGGTGGAGCTGCTATTTCAATTAAGTCTGTTGTAAATAAACCAATCAAGTTTATTGGTACAGGTGAGAAAATGGAAGCCATAGACGTGTTCTATCCTTCACGTATGGCCGACCGTATTTTGGGGATGGGAGACGTTGTGTCCTTGGTTGAGCGTGCACAAGAGCAGTTTGATGAGCAGGAAGCACGTAAACTTCAAAAGAAAATTGCAAAGAACCAGTTCGGGTTTGATGATTTCCTAAAGCAGATTCAACAAATCAAGAAAATGGGTAATATGAAGGACCTTATCGGGATGATTCCTGGTGCAGGTAAAATGATGAAGGATATAGATATCGATGATGATGCCTTTAAAGGAATTGAAGCGATCATTCATTCTATGACTCCAGAAGAGCGTTCTAACCCTTCAATTATCAATGCCAGTCGTAAAAAACGTATAGGTAAAGGTTCTGGAACATCGGTTCAAGAGGTTAATCAATTGCTGAAGCAATTTAACCAAATGAGCAAAATGATGAAGATGATGCAAGGCGGTGGCGGTAAACGCATGATGCAGGCCATGAAGAATATGAGATAAATTCAGTAAACAGTCACAGTTTACAGTATTAATTTTTAGAATATGGATTTCAAAAAATTATTGGCGTACCAAAAAGCATTTGATTTGGCAATGTCAATTTTTGAAATCTCGAAAACATTTCCAAAAGAGGAAACATATTCTTTAACAGATCAAGTCAGAAGAAGTTCTCGTTCGGTTTGTGCTAATTTGTCTGAAGCTTACAGGAAGAGAAGGTATCCTAGACATTTTATTAGTAAGTTAACAGATGCAGATGAGGAGAATTCTGAGACACATACTTGGTTAGATTTTGCATTGACTTGTAACTATATTTCTCAAGAGGACTATACTGGATTGTCTGAAGAATGTATGGAGATTGGGAAATTGATAAATTATATGATTAATAATCCAGAAAAATTCGGAGTTGAAGTTCATTAGTTTTTTAACTGAAAACTGAAAACTGCGACTGAAAACTATATAATATGACAATTTTAGACGGTAAGAAAATCAGCAATGATATTAAAGATGAGATAGCGATTGATGTTCAGGGCATGATTGCTAATGGTGAAAAAGTACCGCATTTAGCTGCAATTTTAGTAGGGACCGATGGTGCGAGTATGACTTACGTGAATGCTAAAGTTAAAGCTTGTGAGAAAATCGGGTTTAATTCAACTTTGATAGACTTGCCCGAAGAAACAACCGAGGCCGTTTTATTGGAAAAAATCCACGAATTAAACACAAATGATGATATTGATGGATTTATCGTTCAGTTGCCTTTGCCGAAGCATATCGATGAGCAAAAAGTATTGATGGCAATCGATCCTGATAAGGATGTTGATGGATTCCACCCAACAAACGTAGGTAGAATGGCTTTGGATTTACCTACCTTTTTACCGGCGACTCCATTTGGGATTATGGAATTGCTGGAGCGCTATAATATAGAAACCTCAGGAAAAAATGTGGTGGTTATGGGACGTAGCCATATTGTTGGCCGCCCTATGAGTATCTTAATGAGCCAAAAGCGTAAGGCTGGAGACGCCACAGTTACTGTGGTACATAGTCGTACTAAAAACTTGGCAGACATTACTCGTAGTGCCGATATTATCGTAGCTGCTATTGGTATTTCTGAATATCTAACAGGTGATATGGTTAAAGATGGCGTGGTAATTATCGATGTAGGGATTACACGAGTGCCAGATGAGACTAAAAAGGCAGGTTACCGTTTAGCTGGTGATGTGGATTTTGCGAGTGTAAGCCCTAAGGCAAGTTATATTACCCCTGTTCCAGGTGGTGTAGGACCTATGACAATTGCGATGTTGCTTAAAAATACCTTATTGGCAAGAGAAAGACATCAAGCAGCAAAATAGAAGTTTTGCTAATACATAATAAAAAAGGAGCTCATTGAGTTCCTTTTTTTATTATGTATATCTAAGGGTTTTTGCGTCTTGTTGGTGGTTTTGGGGTATAGCTTTTGGTTGAGCCTTGCAACAACTTTTCAAGTCCGTTCATTTCCTCTTTGGTAAGTTCACGGTATTCTCCAAGAGGTACATCAAGATTGATATTCATGATTCTTATACGCTTTAAGGTTTTTACTTCGTAACCCAAATACTCGCACATGCGGCGTATTTGTCGGTTGAGCCCTTGGGTTAATACAATCTTAAATTCATACTTGCCTAACTTTTCAACTTTACATTTTCTGGTAACTTGATCTAGAATAGGAACACCGTTGGACATGCGCTCGACAAACGTTTGTGAAATAGGTTTGTCAACAGTTACAATATATTCCTTTTCGTGATTATTGCTGGCTCTCAAAATTTTGTTCACGATATCTCCATCGTCGGTCAATAGAATCAGTCCTTCACTGGGTTTGTCCAATCTTCCTATGGGGAAAATACGTTTAGGGTAATTTATAAAGTCAATGATATTGTTTTTTTCAACTCGGGTATCGGTAGTACATACAATGCCAACAGGTTTGTTGAAAGCGAGGTATACAAAACGCTCCTTGGTATTTTTGATTAATTTTCCGTCTACATGCACCTCGTCCGTTGGAGCTACTTTTGTACCCATTTCAGGAACCTCTCCATTTATGGTCACACGTCCTGCATCAATAAGTTTATCGGCTTCCCTTCTTGAGCAATAGCCAACTTCGCTGAGGTATTTATTAAGTCGTTTCAATTGATCTTCCATGGTGCAAAGATAGTGTTTAACCCTCTAAAAAAGAATGAATATGATTGCTTACCGTAGCATTGTTGAGTGAATGGCCAAAACCATTGGTAGTGATCAATTTACTGTTGTGATAGGCATTTTTAAGTAGAAGGGCATCTTGGTAAGGAATGATTTTATCCAATTCATCATGGATAATCAGTGTTTTTGGTGTGATATTAGAGATGAATTTGGAAGTTGAAAACTCTTTGGGAGTAACGCCAAATCTATCCCTGATAATGGAATTGAGTTGGTGAGTTACCCGCCTATTGTAGCCTAGCATTTCTACATAACGATTCAATATTCCGGAAAACTCGGAAGGTGCTCCCAACAAAATCATTTTTTGTATTGAGGAAATCTGGTGGGTATGTTGAAAATAAACAGAAGCCATCCCTCCAACCGAATGTCCAATAATAATGCTTGGGCTATATTTTTTAGCAACCACATGTATAAATTCAGCATAGAGGAGGGCATTAAAGCGCTTGCTTCCTGAATTGCCATGCGCTGGAGCATCTAAAGCTACAATGTTGTAATCCTTTGACTTTAATTCTAGGATGAGGTTTTTCCAGCGTGCCGAATTGCTTTCCCAACCATGAACCAATAAAACCGTTTCTTTCTTCCCTAGCCAACGATAGGTCATTATAGGAATGTTGTTGTATTGCAATTCTTCCTTGAAAGCTGTGTTTAAAAAATCAGATTGTTCTTCATTAGGCCTTCCTTTTAAAGGAGTTGAAAATAGGCTTAATGCCCTTTCAGCAGCAAAAGATTTCGAGATGAAACTTGAAGTGTTCACACTTAGGCCCACAAGTTTAACCAAAGTATTTTTCATTATGATTCTCTATTGACCAAGTCCATTGAAAACGCGGGTTTGCAAATAGCAAGGTATTCGCAAGGTTCTGTAAATGGATTGGAGTATTGTATTCTAGTATGCTTGTTTATTTTAATGGATTGCCCTGCTTTTAGCACAATGGTTTCTCCTTCAATAATGAATTGCTTTTGACCTTTTATAATAAAAGTATATTCATCAAATTCTGGTGTTTGGAACGGTTCGCTCCAGCCGGGAGGTGCAACCATATGGGCAATGCTTAATTGGGTGTCGCCATTGGTGGCTACTCCAAAATGTTCCTTAATTACTTTTCCATCATCGGTGGGAACAACAAAAGGATTGTCTTGGACGGTATAATTTTTCATTGACTTTATTTTAATGGTTTTCTCTTAATCATGCCTCCTTTAATGTCCTTGACAACTCCCATGATGATGAAAGCGTTTTTGTCTATCTTATCAGTTTCGGTGTGTAATTTAGCCAATTCCAAACGTGTTACTACTGTATAGATAATGTCCTTTTCGTAGCTTTTTCCGTGTTGGCCATAACCGCCTTTTCCAGCGTAAATGGTACATGCCCGACGCAACTTCTCAATAAGCATGATTCGTATTTCTTCATGTTTTTCAGAAATAATGGTCACACCAACATATTCTTCCACACCGTCAACGACAAAATCAACAGTCTTGGCGGCAGCAAGATAGGTGAGGATGGCGTAGAGTGCCGTTTCTATTGAAAGGATATAAGCTCCAAATGAAAAGATAATAATATTGGTCACCAGCAGTACATCGCCAACGGTCATGGATAGCTTTCGGCTTAAATAGATGGCCAAAACTTCTGTTCCGTCGATAACGCTGCCGCCACGCATAGCCATTCCAATTCCCAACCCGAGGAAAAAGCCTCCAAAAACAGCAATGAGCAGTTTGTCATCGGTAATGGTAGGATACTCCACAAAATGCACTACAAAGGCCAAAAAGGCTATTGCGCTAATACTCTTTAAGGCGAACTTTAAATTGAATGTGAGCGCGCCCAGAATCAAAAAGGGGACATTGACCAAGACAAGAAGATAGCCCAGTTCAATGTGGGTGATATTTTCCAATAACAGGGAAATACCCGTGGCGCCTCCGTCAATGAAGCGATTTGGCAATAAAAACCCTTTTAATCCAAATCCAGCCGAAAACACACCAAGGGCAATAAAAAAATAGGACCTGATGGCATGTGACAATTCTACCCGTATGGATGTTACCATTGGCTCAATTTGCTTTTTGGAAACAGGTTTGTGGTCTGTTTCCAAGCGTTTGCGCGCAATGTCGGCGAGTAGTTTTGAAAAAAAAGGGTTCATTGCTTTATTTCATATCTAGTTCCAGTGTACGAAAAAGTATTTTACTTTGGCACTGTCTGGAATTTGTGATTTTTCAATCTTCAAATTCATGTCAAACCTTAAGTTAGCAGGCAATTCTTTTTTGTCAATCGTAAACGAGGCATTGATTTCATCAACAAATACTACAACAGTGTTGATAAGGTTATTGATTCTGGTAATTTTATAAGAATCTTGAATTTCCTTAAATGTACTTACCGTAGAAATGTTTTTTCCGGTTTTGAAACGCGGATCCATAATCTGTACACTTTCTATGGTGGCGGTAGAATCCAATGCTTGAGTTGGAGTCAATACCAATAACTTGTCTCCGGTTTTTGTGAAAATTTCTATATCGCTGCCTCCACTCATATATTCATCACCTGTAATTGGTTGGGCAATGGAATCCTGGGCAAAAATCATTTTGAGATCTTTAACTTTTGTGGAATCGGTAAGCAATCCTACATGTTGCTTTTCTATGGCAAAAGGATCTTGTTCCTTTTTACAGCTTACCGCTAAAATTGATAGAATACTGAGGCTTAAAATAGATTTGTACATTTCTCTAAAAATGGTTTGTAATTAATATTAGGTTAAAGGTTTATTTTAAAACTTTGTTGAGTATACCAAAGACACCACGGATAAATGTGGCACTGGTGACTACTTTTATTAAGGGATCCAAAGAGTTGTCGCGCTTGGTAGAAGTTGTTTGTTTTCTTTGTGCTTTCTCTAAGGCCTTTTGCTCCTGTTGGGCTTTTTCTTGAGTTTCTTTGGCTTGAGCTATCTCAATCTTTTTGTTCAGTAGTTCATAGGCGCTTTCTCTGTCAACAGTCTCATTATATTTTTTGACCAAATTAGATTTGGAAAGTAATTCACTTAATTCTGTTTCGGTTAGAATGTCCATGCGGCTCATGGGAGCACGCATCATGGTTGCTGCTAAAGGCGTTGGTCTTCCTTTTTCGTCTAATGCAGAAACCAAGGCTTCTCCTGTTCCCAATGAAGTCAGGACTTCCGTTGTATCGTAATAGTCTGTTTCAGGATAGTTTTCAGCGGTAAGCTTAATGGCTTTTCGGTCTTTGGCTGTAAAGGCTCGTAGGGCATGTTGTATTTTAAGGCCTAATTGTCCCAAAACGGATTCTGGCACATCGGTAGGGTCTTGCGTTACAAAATAAATCCCGACACCTTTACTTCTGATAAGTTTAATGATACTCTCAATTTGGTTGAGCAAGGCTTTGGAGGCTTCATCAAAAATAAGATGGGCCTCATCGATAAATAGTACAAGCTCTGGTCTTTCGCCATCGCCTTGTTCTGGAAATGTTGAATAGATTTCAGCCAAAAGGCTTAACATAAAGGTTGAGAACAGTTTAGGTCGGTCCTGAATGTCTGTAAGGCGGATGATGTTAATGTACCCTTTGCCTTCTTCATTAACACGTAACAAATCTTGCGGATCAAACGAACGTTCACCAAAAAACAAATCGCCTCCTTGTTGTTCCAGTTCCACAATTTTTCTCAAAATGGCTCCAGTGGAAGAGGTTGAAATACGGCCATAGGCAGCTTCAAATTCTTCTTTGCCCTCATCGGTAGCATATTGAAGAATCTTTTTGAAATCCTTCAAGTCCAACAGCGGCAATTGGTGATCGTCACAGTATTTAAAGATAACTGCGATAATACCTGCCTGGGTTTCGGAGACATCCAAAATTCGGGAAATTAACACAGGGCCAAATTCACTCACTGTGGCTCTTAGCCGAACGCCATCCTGTTCAGAAAGGGTGAGGACTTCAACTGGGAAGGCTTTACTTTCAAAAGGAAGGCCAATGAGTTCGTGGCGTTCTTCAATTTTTGGATGACCTGGACTTGGTTTGGCTAAACCACTAAGGTCACCTTTAATGTCCATAAGCAATACCGGTATTCCTTTTTCAGATAAATTTTCGGCCAACACTTGCAGGGTCTTGGTTTTTCCTGTTCCCGTGGCGCCAGCAATGAGGCCGTGGCGGTTCATGGTTTTTAAAGGGATATTCACAAAGGCTTTTGGTAATGTTTTTCCGTCCAACATGGCCGATCCCACCGTGATATAGTCTCCTTTAAAAGTGTTTCCTTCTTGAATGATATTGAGAAAGTCTTCCGTTTTGCCCATAGTCCCAAAATTTTTATAAAAGTACTAATCTTGCAGCAATACGCTGGAAAATCTTTTCAATATTTTAACAAGAAACTTCTACTAGTAACCTATCTTTGCACTCTATGAAACAAGATGTACAGACCTTGGTAGACAAGGGACTAATGCTGCCTTTGATGGAGGAGTTTTACACCATTCAAGGGGAAGGATTTTATAAAGGAACAGCGGCCTACTTTATTCGTGTAGGTGGTTGTGATGTTGGGTGCCATTGGTGCGATGTGAAGGAAAGTTGGAATGCCGAAATCCATCCGCCTACCGAAACTTCAAAGATTGTAGAAAACGCTGCAAAATATAGTGACACTATTGTGGTTACAGGTGGAGAGCCATTGACTTGGGATATGACTGAGTTGACAAGACAGTTGAAGGAGAGGGGATTGAAAGTTCATATTGAAACATCTGGTGCTTATGAGTTGAGCGGTACTTGGGACTGGATTTGTTTATCACCAAAAAAAATGAAGCTTCCAACACAAAAAGTATATGAAAATGCCAATGAGCTTAAGGTAATTGTCTATAATATGGACGATTTCCGTTTTGCCGAAGAACAGGCGGCCCAAGTGAACAAAGATTGTATTTTGTACTTACAGCCAGAGTGGAGCAAGCGGGAAAAGATGATTCCAGAAATTGTGGATTATGTCATGAAGAATCCAAAGTGGAAAGTGTCTTTACAAACGCATAAGTACTTAAATATACCCTAGCAAAAAGGCCTTGAATTTTCAAGGCCTTTTTGTTGTGCTATGTAGAAAAGTTTATTTCACTTCAATTGGGATGGCGACTCTAAGGGTATCCCATCCTAAATACATGGTGGCATCTTTATCAAAAGTAATTGAAAACGCTTCCAATGCTTTATTGTCTTTACTTACTGGAACAGTAACTCTGGCAACATCTTTAGATTCGTCATAGGAGTATGCTCCCCAAACATTCGTGTCGGAATTCAAAATAATAGTCCATTGTTTCTCGCCAGGGATTGTAAAGAAAGAATAAGTCCCCGCTTTGATGGCTTTGCCAGCAAAATTAACGTCCTTGTAAAAAGTAACCTCAGTTGCTTCATTAGCTCCTGTACGCCAAACTTTGCCTTCAGGAGTCAATTTGCTTAGTGGGCGTCCCTTTAATTGAGGGCGGCTGTATATTACTTTAATGCTCTTGCTGCTTTCTTTATGGCTAGTAGGATATGCAGCTGCATCCATTGGACTTTTGTCTAAATCGCTGAATTCTTGAGCATTTATACCTTGCGACAAAAACATGGTGAATGCCAGTAAAAGTGTTGTGATGATTCTATTTTTCATAAAAATGTTTTTTTTGACTGTTTAAAGATAGAAGAATTTGTAAAAATAGTTTCCGAAAAATCATACATTTTAAATTGACAATTGAAATGTGAATGGCTTAAAACCTTTGTTTTTAAATAACGATTTTTATTTAAAAATATTTTAAAAGTTTCAAATTGAAAGTGTAATGTGTTATTATGTTTTTATTATGATATGTAAAATACATCTTTGACATGTAATTAAAACTTGATTAATATGTGTGGAATTGTATGTGCATTCGATTTAAAACAGAAAGCAGAAGATTTAAGACCCCAAGTATTGGAGATGTCTAAAAAGATCCGTCATCGCGGACCAGATTGGAATGGGATCTTTAATAATGAAAAGGCAATTTTGGCGCATGAACGTTTGGCTATTGTAGATCCCGCCTCAGGGAAACAGCCGCTGTTGAGTGATGATGGTAAGTTGGTGTTGGCGGCCAATGGCGAAATTTATAACCATAGAACTTTGCGTAAGGAGTTCACAGGGACTTATGAATTTAAAACTGAAAGTGATTGCGAAGTTATTTTGGCGCTTTATAAAGAGCGGGGAGTTGATTTTGTAGATGAGCTAAACGGTATTTTTGCCTTTGCTATTTATGATGTAGATAAGGATGAATATTTTGTGGCTCGTGACCATATGGGGATCATTCCTTTATATATAGGATGGGATGCCAACGGAACTTTTTATGTAGCTTCCGAATTGAAAGCACTTGAAGGTATTTGTACTAAAATTGAATTGTTTCCTCCGGGGCATTATTTATATAGTAAGGATGGCGAATTTGTACAGTGGTACAAAAGAGATTGGACCGATTATGATGCGGTAAAGAATAATGAAACGAGTATTGAAAAAATCAAGGAAGCTTTGGAAGCTGCCGTACACAGACAATTGATGAGTGATGTGCCTTATGGAGTACTGTTGTCAGGGGGCTTGGATTCTTCGGTAACATCGGCCATTGCTAAAAAATATGCCCAAAAACGTATTGAAAGCGATGATGTATCGGATGCTTGGTGGCCACAATTACACTCCTTTTCTGTAGGATTGGAAGGTTCTCCGGATTTGGCTGCGGCTAGAAAGGTGGCAGATCACATAGGTACGGTGCACCACGAAATAAAGTTTACTATTCAAGAAGGCTTGGATGCTATCAGGGATGTTATCTACAACTTGGAAACTTATGATATCACTACCATTAGGGCAAGTACACCCATGTATCTAATGGCAAGGGTTATCAAGTCTATGGGAATTAAAATGGTGTTGTCTGGTGAAGGAGCCGATGAGCTGTTTGGAGGTTATTTGTACTTCCATAAAGCGCCAAATGCACAGGAGTTTCATGAGGAAACCGTACGAAAGTTGAGCAAGCTCCATATGTATGATTGCTTGAGAGCCAATAAAAGTTTGGCTGCTTGGGGAATTGAAGGACGTGTACCGTTTTTGGACAAGGAATTTATGGATGTAGCCATGAGTATCAATCCACAGGATAAAATGATCAATGGAGAGCGTATGGAGAAATGGGTAGTGCGTAAGGCCTTTGAAAGCTATTTACCAGAAAGCGTTGCTTGGAGGCAGAAAGAACAATTTAGTGATGGTGTAGGGTATAGCTGGATTGATACCTTGAAGGAATTGGTTAACGAAGCCGTAACCGATGAGCAATTGGCTAATGCTAAGTATAAGTTCCCGATACAAACCCCAACCAATAAAGAGGAGTTCTATTACCGTTCCATTTTTGCAGAGCATTTCCCTAGTGATGCAGCGGCTTTATCGGTACCGCAGGAGGCAAGTGTGGCCTGTAGTACAAAAATCGCTTTGGAATGGGATGAAGCCTTTAAAAATATGAACGATCCATCAGGTAGAGCCGTAGCAAATGTACATGCCGAGGCCTATTAAGGTCTCAATTAGATTTCGTAGTTTTGTTTGTGAAACCTAAAATATCGCTTCTGTGGTATTTTAGGTTTTTTCAATTTTTGCTCGGAAGATAATAACATCGAAAATCAATTTTAAGGCTATTTTTAGCCTTTTTAAGCCACTTTGGAGTAATTAACAATTGTTGATAATTTTGAATCAAACTCTCTAAAAACCTTTTTAATAGCGCTGTAATTTCTTATCTTTGTGAGTACACTAAAAGATGCCGTACCAGGCATTTTTTTATGTGGCATTATAAAAAATACATCCTGTGTTTTTAAGCATTATAAAACATGTTTAGGTTAAATGTTTTAAATTCAGGGTTTTGTGAAATTTTAAAGAAAAAATAACTTATTAATACATGAAGGAAGAATTCAACAAGCACAATTATTCGGCGGATAGTATCCAGGCGCTTGAAGGGATGGAGCACGTACGTATGCGCCCATCCATGTATATTGGTGATGTAGGAGTACGAGGGTTGCACCACTTGGTTTATGAGGTGGTTGATAACTCTATCGATGAGGCTCTTGCAGGACACTGTAACAACATTACAGTTATTATCAACGAAGATAATTCTATTACTTGTGAGGATGACGGACGTGGTATTCCTGTAGATATCCACAAGAAAGAAGGAATTTCTGCTTTGGAAGTGGTAATGACCAAAATTGGTGCTGGAGGTAAATTCGATAAGGATTCCTATAAAGTATCAGGTGGTCTGCACGGGGTAGGTGTGAGTTGTGTGAATGCCTTGTCTGAGCATTTAAAAGCTACCGTTTACAGAGATGGTAAAATTTGGGAACAGGAATACGAAAGAGGAAAATCCATGTATCCTGTAAAAACCATAGGTGAAACTGAGCGTAGAGGTACTACGGTAACCTTTAAACCAGACCCAACGATTTTCCAGCAAACCCTTGAGTATAGCTATGATACCTTGGCAAGTAGAATGCGTGAGTTGGCTTACTTGAACAAGGGGATTACCATTCATCTGTTGGATAAGAGAAACAAGGATGAAAAAGGAGAATATATAGGTGAAACCTTTTATTCTGAAAATGGATTGAAGGAATTCATCACTTACTTGGATGGAAACCGTGAGCCGTTGATGAAGGAAGCCATTGCTTTTGAAGGTGAGAAAAATGGGGTTCCTGTTGAGGTGGCCATGATCTACAATACTTCTTATGCTGAAAATTTACATTCTTATGTAAATAATATTAATACCCACGAAGGAGGAACGCACTTATCTGGTTTTAGAAGAGGGTTGACCCATACCCTGAAAAAGTATGCCGATGAATCTGGAATGTTGGATAAGTTGAAATTTGATATTGCAGGGGATGACTTCCGTGAAGGGTTAACTGCAATCATTTCAGTGAAGGTGGCAGAGCCTCAATTTGAGGGACAGACCAAGACTAAGTTAGGAAACAGAGAAGTGTCTGCCAGTGTAAGTCAGGCGGTTTCTGAAATGTTGACTGACTATTTGGAAGAGCACCCAGAAGATGCTAAAACAATCGTTGAGAAAGTTATCCTTGCTGCCCAAGCACGTCATGCCGCTCAAAAGGCGCGTGAAATGGTGCAACGTAAAACAGTGATGAGCATTGGAGGGCTTCCTGGAAAACTGAGTGACTGTTCAGAGCAGGATCCATCAAAATGTGAAGTGTTCCTTGTCGAGGGGGATTCGGCAGGTGGAACAGCCAAACAAGGTCGTGACAGAGCGTTCCAGGCCATTTTGCCTTTGAGAGGTAAAATCTTGAACGTAGAAAAAGCGATGACCCACAAGGTATTCGAAAATGAAGAGATCAAGAATATATTTACCGCTCTTGGGGTAACAATTGGAACCGAAGAGGACAGTAAAGCCTTGAACCTTTCTAAATTGAGATACCACAAAATTGTGATCATGTGTGATGCCGATATTGATGGTAGCCACATTGCAACCTTGATTTTGACCTTCTTCTTCAGATATATGAAAGAATTGATTGAAAACGGCCATATCTATATTGCAACGCCGCCACTTTACTTGGTGAAGAAAGGAAACAAAAAGCAGTATGCATGGAACGATAAGGAACGTGATTCCATCGCAGAAGAATTTGGTGGAAGCGTAAATGTACAGCGTTACAAAGGTCTTGGAGAGATGAACGCAGAACAGCTTTGGGACACAACCATGAATCCTGAGTTTAGAACCTTACGTCAAGTGAATATTGACAACGGAAGTGAGGCAGACCGTATTTTCTCAATGTTGATGGGAGATGAGGTGCCACCACGTAGAGAATTCATTGAAAAGAATGCCATTTACGCAAACATCGACGCGTAATTGCAAACAGAAATAGGATAAAAAAGAGTGCTGAAAAGCACTCTTTTTTGGTTTATAAAAACTCTTCCCTGATAGGAGAAAAACTATCTATTAATCTCACATGTTCTGTGAGTGTCTGTATGGAATGTTTCAGGTTGGAGGCTACTTTAAAACTGTCGCCAGCCTTCAGTATGTACTGGAGTTCTTCAATAAAAAACAGTAAGGAACCAGCTGCTACGTAGGTAATCTGTTCGTGGGGGTGATGGTGAAACGGATCTGGGGTTTCCATTGGGCCATTGTGAAAATCGATGATGGTAACCATCAGGTCGTTTAGGTGAATAACTTTTCGTTGGATATCGGGATTGGAATTCACAGGTTGAAACCCATCGTCTGCTTTGATAATTTCCATTTTTTTTGTTCTGATTTCGAATTAAAAAAGAAACCAATAAAAGTACGGGATTTTTTTGTGGTTTTGAGTTTAAAATGGTGAAAGTTGAGGGCTGTAATCCCTATTTTTTTGGTTTTCGGAAAGCATCTAAAATAGTTTGAAAAATCAAGGTTTTTTATCTGTTTGGGCTTCATTAACCGTATAAAAATTCGTATTTTTGGCAGACTTAAAATCAACAAATACTAAAATTTTTTTTATATGAAAGTAACAGTAGTTGGGGCTGGTGCGGTTGGTGCCAGTTGCGCGGAATATATTGCAATTAAAGATTTTGCAAGTGAAGTGGTTTTGTTGGATATCAAAGAAGGTTTTGCCGAGGGTAAAGCCATGGATTTGATGCAAACAGCTTCTTTAAATGGGTTTGATACCAAAATTACAGGTGTAACCAACGATTACACAAAAACGGCAGGGAGTGATATCTGTGTCATCACTTCTGGTATTCCTCGTAAGCCGGGAATGACTCGTGAGGAATTGATTGGAATCAATGCCGGCATTGTGAAAACAGTATCTGAAAATTTGATTGCAAATTCACCAGACACTATTATCATTGTGGTAAGTAACCCAATGGATACTATGACCTACTTGGTACACAAAACATCTGGGCTTCCTAAAAACCGTATCATCGGTATGGGAGGAGCTTTGGATTCAGCTCGTTTCAAGTACAGATTGGCAGAGGCTTTAGAAGCGCCTATCAGTGATGTAGACGGAATGGTAATTGGTGGACATAGCGATACAGGTATGGTGCCGTTAACTGCCCATGCAACCAGAAACAGTATTAAAGTAACTGAGTTTCTTTCTGAAGAAAGATTGAACCAAGTTAAGGAAGATACTAAAGTTGGTGGAGCTACTTTAACTAAATTGTTAGGTACGTCTGCTTGGTATGCGCCAGGTGCGGCAGTAAGCGCTTTGGTACAGGCTATTGCTTGCGACCAAAAGAAAATGTTCCCATGTTCTGCTTTGTTGGAAGGTGAGTTCGGTTTGTCTGACTTGTGTATTGGTGTACCTGTAATTTTAGGTAAAAACGGTATTGAAAGCATCGTAGAAATTGAATTGAGCGATGCCGAAAAAGCACATATGGCTGCTAGTGCCGAAGGAGTTACAAAAACCAACGGTTTGTTGGAATTGTAAATCTATAACGTACAATAGATACAAAGGGTTGCCAAATGGCAACCTTTTTTTGTAAGAAGCTATTTATAAGGCTGTTTTAAATCTGATAAAGGGCCTTAATTTATGCGGGATTCAGTGAGTTCAATCTTGAAATTTTTATATATTTGGCGCATGAATTCAAGATGGTACATTAGTACTTTAATAATAATCCTTTCACTTTTAGGGGGAATTGCTACAAAACAGCACAATCCGGTTCCAAATCAGGAAATCGTGCTGCAATTCAGCAATGGGGATGTATCATCTGTTGAGGCCAAAACTACCATTGTTAAGCTAACCCAGCAGTTGCAAATAGCAGGTGTTGAACATCTCAAGGTTAGTGAACTTCAAGACGGACAATTAAAAATCACCTATTATAGCGAAGCCGATGTTGCCAGTATCAAGAAGATATTGACAGAGGATAACTTGTTGGAGCTGGGGTATGCAGGAGTTGAGCACAAAAGCCAATCTCCAAAAATTCCGGTCAAAGATTCTTCGGTTAAGTACGATTTGGATGTTTACGAAATCCACAAGGGAGATCCTTCCGCTTTTGATTTAGGTGGAAAGATGGCTGTGGAACTGAAAGCAGACCACGATCGTTCTTTCATGGCACACGAATCTTTATCTGTAGATGTGTTCAGTATTGACACCGTTTCAACAGATATCAAGGTTGCTTATAAATTCTACAAAAATATTGCGCTTGCAATAGACAATATATCCAAGAAAATTCCAGAGGTAAGGGCAGGCCCCAGCTTGAAGGGGATGTTAGGATAAAATTCTTTCCCACAAAATCATCACTTAAAGGAGCTTTCAACTAACTAGAAAAGGAACAGTGAAAGTCTCAAAAAACACAGCTGGCTTTAGGGAGTCATTCTATAAACAGCTAAGCACATACAAAATCATTTAGAATAATTGTCAAATCAAGGGTAAATTCTATATTTGCCCGATTAAAAAATTGACCAATAAATAATTAAAAATGCAAAACAAAGGATTAGTAAAATTGTTTGCACTATTGTTTGGACTGGTAAGTATCTATCAATTATCATTTACCTTTAAATCCAATCAAATAGACGCAGCTGCAGAAGAAGCAGCATTTAGTAAATACGATACTCCAGAAGAAATCAATGCTGAGGAGATTCGTTATTTGGATTCACTTCAAACCTATAAAGTTGAGGTGGACGGAAAAAGACAAGGAATCAAAGTATTTGACATAGGTATTGCAGATTATACCTATAATGAGGTAAAAGACAAGGCTATGAACCTTGGTTTAGACCTTAAAGGAGGTATCAACGTAATTTTGGAGATTTCGGTTAAGGATATCTTGGAAGGATTGGCTAACCATACTACAGATCCTGTATTCAACAAAGCATTATCTGATGCTGAAGAAATCCAAAAAGATGCTCAAGAACCATATTTGGAATCTTTCTTTACAGCATTCGACGTTATTAAAGGAGATACAAAATTGGCCTCTCCAGACATTTTCGCCAACCGTACCTTGAGTGAAGAGGTAACTATCGATATGTCTGATGATCAAGTTAAGGATGTTATCCAGAAAAAGGTAGATGAGTCTATCGTATCTGCCTTTGAGGTATTGCGCAAGCGTATCGATAAGTTTGGGGTAACGCAGCCAAACATCCAACGTTTAGGAAACTCAGGACGTATTCTTGTAGAGCTTCCTGGTGCTAAGGATGTAGAGCGTGTTAAGAAGTTATTACAAAGTACAGCTCAGTTAGAGTTCTGGGATGCTTACAGAGGTGAGCAGTTTTTGCCATTCTTGGCACAAGCCAATGAAGTGTTGAAGCCAATTGTAAATGCTGAAGAGAAAACTGAAACTGAAGTAGCTGAGGTTGCTGAAATGGCAACAGATTCTACTACTACAGAAGAAGGAAACGCAGATTTATTGGATAAATTGGTAGGTGAAACTTCTGCGGATTCTACAGATGTGGAAGCAAATCCAATTTTGGATTTATTGAGAGGTTACGGAGCAGGAGGTGCTTCTGTAGCAACTTTTGAAGCTAAGGATAAAGACTTGATCACGTCTTACTTGAACAATCCAAAAGTAAGAGCTTTATTGCCAGCTGAGCAACGTTACGTGAAATTTGCATGGGGTATCCAGCCTAAGGACAGTGACTATGTAGATTTATATGCATTGGTTGGAAACAGAGAAAATGAGCCAGAATTGAGTGGAGCTGTAATTACAGATGCACGTCAATCTTACAACCAATTAGGGAAGCCTTCTGTAAGCATGCAAATGAACAGTAAAGGTGCTAAGATTTGGGAAGAAATGACCGGTAGAGCTTACCAACAACAAAGCCAAATTGCCATTGTATTGGATGACATCGTGTACTCTGCGCCTGGTGTAAGTACAGGACCTATCTCTGGAGGTAACTCTGAAATTTCTGGTGCTTTCACATTAAATGAAGCAGTGGATTTAGCAAACGTATTGAGAGCTGGTAAATTACCTGCGTCTGCGGATATTGTTCAAGCTGATGAGGTTGGGCCATCTTTAGGTAAAGAAGCTATCGATTCTGGTATCAAATCATTTATGATTGCCTTGGCTTTAGTATTGGTATGGATGATTTTATACTACGGTGTTGCTGGTAGCTTTGCAGATATCGCATTGTTGTTCAATATCTTGTTGATTTTTGGTGTGCTTTCAGGATTGGGAGCTGTATTGACACTTCCTGGTTTAGCGGGTATCGTATTGACCATTGGTATGTCGGTGGATGCTAACGTACTTATTTTTGAACGTGTCAGGGAAGAGATTGCAGCAGGTAAGACTCAGCAGGAAGCAATAAAGGACGGTTTCTCAAATGCATTGTCTTCAATTTTAGATGCTAACATTACAACAGGTCTTACTGCGATTATCTTATTCGTATTCGGTACAGGTCCAATCAAGGGATTCGCAACGACTTTATTAATTGGTATCGTAACATCTTTGTTCACGGCAATTTTCATTACAAGATTGTTGGTAGACTGGTATGTAAACAAAGGAAAGTCTTTAGAGTTCTCTACAGGATTGACAAAAGGTTTGTTCAAAAACATGAACATCAACTTTATCACCAAGAGAAAAGTTGCTTACGTTATTTCTGGAGTTTTATTGGTATTGAGTATCGGGTCTTTGGCTACTAAAGGTTTGGATCAAGGTATCGATTTTGTTGGAGGTAGAACTTACCAAGTACGTTTTACTGAGGATGTAAAACCAGAAGATGTTAAGAAAGATTTGATGGAGAAATTTGGTAGTGCCGAAGTGAAAACTATCGGAAACTCTCACCAATTAAAGATTTCTACAAAATATAAAGTAAATGAAAATTCAGCAGAAGCTGATGAGGAAGTACAAACAATGTTGTTTGACGCCTTGACTCCTTACTTGCCTTCAGGAATCAGCTACCAAGATTTTGCTGATGGTAAAAACAATGTAGGTAAAGTATTGTCAAGTAAAGTTAGTCCAACCATTGCCGATGATATCAAGAAAGAATCGTTTTGGGCGGTATTAGGGTCTTTGGTTGTAGTATTCCTTTACATCTTGTTACGTTTCAAGAAATGGCAATTCTCATTGGGTGCTGTTGCGGCGGTATTCCACGATATTATTATTGTATTGGGTGTGTTCTCTATCACGCATTCTTTCATGCCATTTAGCATGGAAATCGATCAAGCTTTCATCGCGGCCATCTTGACGGTAATTGGTTACTCGCTTAACGATACCGTGGTTGTGTTTGACCGTATTAGAGAAGTGCTTGCAGAGAAATTAGGATTCAAAGGAGGCGCTAATATCAACACTGCAATCAACAGTACATTGAGTAGAACCTTGAATACTTCCCTTACTACTTTGGTAGTATTGTTGGCCATGTTTACCTTTGGAGCAGACTCATTAAGAGGTCTATTGTTTGCCTTGATCGTTGGGGTAGTAGTAGGTACTTACTCTTCTGTATTCATTGCAACACCTATCATGTATGATTCTTTAAAGGATAAAGGTGAAGCACCAAAAGAAGACTAACAATTTCTTTATATAATTTGAAAAAGGCTACCGTTTTGGTAGCCTTTTTTATTGGCTAATTATTAACTAAAAATTACGTTGCCCTCTAATTTTTGAATCGAATATTTGACTAATTTTGAATCGAAAAATTAGACGTTACGTTTATGATTATTTTTGACTTATTGGAGTGTGAAAACACAACTTACAACTCCTAGAAAACTTCTCTTTGTTTCTCGATGGGGAGAAATATTGGAAATTGCCTATGCAGCTTCACTAAAAGGCAATAAAGTAAAAATGTGTATTGAAGATAAGGACTCTCGGGACATTGGTTTTGGAGCGGATATCTATATCTAGGTTTTATTTTCACCATGGAAGCCCTTATGGGCAGAAATTGGGTTCGGAATGGTTGAGGTTGGTAAGGAAACCTATCCTCAAAATGGCCTTTGGTTAGCTGTTAAAGATGAAAATTTGCATAGTTTTTATGCAAAGAATGGCTATGCAAAAAGTGAAAGCAGCGCAACGACAAATGGTAATACAGAAATCATCTATAGTTGTCCGTCGTTGCTTTTAGAGTCTAGTAAAATCGATACGATCTCCAGTACTTAAATTCCATTCATCAGAAAGGCCTCCGTTAATTTCCAATACATATTGGGCTGGGGCAGTGGAAGGCAAGGAACTTTCATCAAAAGGCTTGGCATTTTTGTGGATATTGATAATGGTTTT
Organism: Mangrovimonas sp. TPBH4; assembly: GCF_001280505.1. Taxonomy (GTDB): domain Bacteria; phylum Bacteroidota; class Bacteroidia; order Flavobacteriales; family Flavobacteriaceae; genus Mangrovimonas_A. Next base: position 7,425 of record NZ_LBIO01000049.1, on the reverse strand, counting down.
ATCCTTATCAATAAAGATAATGTCCAAAGGAATCCGTGTGTTTTTCATATAAAAACTATGGAATTCTTCCCTTGGAAATATAAACAACATGCCTTGGTTGTTTTCCATACTGTTGCGATACATCAAGCCCGTTTGGGTTTGATAGTCGTCATCTGCAATTTCAATGGAAATGGTTTTTATTTGAGAGTCGGAAGCTGCTTTGTAGAGACTAAGTGTACCTTCTTTTTTAAATTCAACAATAACCTCCTTGACAGCCTTGGGTTCGTCCTTACAGGATATAACCGCTAGAGTTATAAACATGGAGAGGAGAAGAAGGCTTACAATGGATATTTTACGCATTTTAGCTCAATTCAGTTTTCGGTTTGTATACAAACATGAAGTAAAGGCCAATAAGAATAAAAGGAATACTTAACCATTGTCCTGTGTTCAAAGCCCAATCGGCACGTTCTGCATTTTGTGCTTCCTTCACAAATTCTACGCAGAAACGGATAGTCCATAAAAGCACGAGGAACAAACCAAATAAAAAGCCTTGTTGTTTGCTTTTGTTGGTTTTCCAATAGAAGTACCACAAAATTAAAAATACAAATACATATGAAAATGATTCGTAAAGTTGAGCAGGATGTCTTGGAACTTGCATGTCCTGAGGTAGTTGTTTAAAGATCACGCCGTAGTCGCTTCCCGTTGGTTTTCCTATGATTTCAGAATTGATGAAATTCCCCAATCTTACAAATACAGCACCAGACGCTACCGGAATTACCACGCGGTCTAAAATCCAAAGCACGGATTTGTGAAGTACTTTTTTGTTATATAAGTACATGGAAACAATCATGGCTATGGCAGCACCGTGACTGGCCAAACCTTGAAAGCCTGTAAAATGAATACCTCCTTTAAAACTGAACGGTAAAAAGATGCTGAAAAAGTCTTCCTTGAACAATTCCGGCTGGTAAAAAATCACATGTCCCAATCGGGCCCCCAACATAATCCCTACTACAGAATAGATGAAAAGCGAATCCAAAGAGGCGTCACTTTGGTTTTCGTGTTTGTAGATACGTTTCATAATGGCAAGTCCAAGAACAAACGCCACAATCCACATCATACTGTAATAGTGTAAGGTAAAAAAGCCTAAATCGATTCCTTTTGAAGGGTCCCAAACGAAGGATAAAAAATGCATATGATAAAAATTTTCAAGGGTAAATATAGTACTTTGAAAAAGACTACACGTTATGGTTTTGGTAAATTAATCTGTTGGGTTAGGGAACAGGGTCGTAGCCACTGCCACCCCAAGGGTGACAACTCAAAATTCGTTTTATGGAGAGCCAGCCGCCTTTAAAAAGGCCGTGTTTTTGGAGCGCTTCTTTGGTGTAGTGTGAGCAGGTTGGTTGGTAACGGCAAGTAGACGGTGTGAATGGGGATATCATTGTTTGATATACCTTGATAAGAAATAGAAAAGGAGCAATGAGCAACTTTTTCATGAGGCTAAATTATAATTAAATAAGGGCGCAATACTATTGCACCCTTTTATGATATAGGTAGACTGCACAACCAATTAGTTGGTCGTAAAAGTGGTGCCGTCTTTACCGTCTTTTAATTGAATTCCTGCTTCAGCCAATTCGTCTCTAATTTTGTCAGACATGGCAAAATCTTTATTGGCTCTTGCTTCCTGTCTTAATTTGATCAACAGTTCTACAGCACCTGAAAGTTTATCTGTTCCAGAATCTTCTGCAGTTACATTCACCAAACCTAAAATGTCAAACACAAAGGCATGGATCGTTTCCTTTAAAGTCTTTAAATCTTCTTCGGAAATGTTGGCGCTTCCTTCTTTCAATTGATTGATGAACTTAACGGCCTCAAACAAGTTGGCAACCAAAATAGGGGTGTTAAAGTCATCGTTCATGGCGTCGTAGCAGCTCTGTTTCCATTCCAAAACATTGAAAGTAGAATTGCCTGAAGGCGTAATGCTATCCAAGACATTAATGGCATCCATAAGTCTGTAGAACCCTTTTTCACTTGCCAACAAGCCATTATTGGTAAAATCCAGGACACTTCTATAGTGCGCCTGAAGCATGAAGAAACGGGCAACACTCGGTGAATAAGCTTTGGTAATGTGAGGATTGTCTCCTGAGAAAATTTCATTTGGCAAAATGTAATTTCCAGTAGATTTTGCCATTTTCTTACCATTCATGATCAGCATGTTGGCATGCATCCAATAGTTTACAGGTGCGTGGTTGTTGCAAGCTTCGGCTTGAGCGATTTCACATTCGTGGTGCGGAAATTTCAAATCCATTCCACCTCCGTGAATATCAAATTGCTCTCCCAAATATTTGGTGCTCATGGCGGTACACTCCAAGTGCCAACCAGGGAAGCCGTCACTCCAAGGTGAAGGCCAACGCATGATATGCTGTGGCTCAGCTTTTTTCCAAAGCGCAAAATCCTGTGGGTTTTTCTTGTCGGTTTGGCCATCCAGCGCACGTGTGTTGTGAATTAAATCTTCTACATTACGCTTGCTCAAGATGCCGTAAGCCTTGGTTTCGTTGTATTTTAAAACATCAAAATAAACCGAACCATTGACTTCGTAAGCCAACCCATTATCAATGATTTTTTTGATAAGTTCAATTTGCTCTATGATATGGCCCGTAGCTGTCGGCTCAATGCTTGGAGGTAAAAAATTGAAAGTATTCAGTATGTTATGGAAATCAACGGTGTAACGCTGCACAACCTCCATAGGTTCAATTTGTTCCAGACGGGCTTTTTTGGCAATACGGTCTTCTCCAACATCAGCATCGTTTTCTAGGTGACCAGCATCTGTAATATTTCTAACATAACGAACTTTATACCCTAAGTGCTTTAGATATCTAAAAATGACATCAAAGGACATAAAGGTTCTTACATTTCCTAAGTGGACATTACTATAAACCGTAGGACCACAAACGTACATGCCTACATAACCGTCGTTAATAGGTTTGAACGCTTCTTTTTGTCCGCTAAGTGAATTGTATATAGAAATAGGTTGTTGCTCGTATAGTTGCATACTGATGTATTACGTTAGGTTTTTAAACTAAAATTGGGTGTCTAATTTAATATAATCCAGAAATTCTCTACGGGTTTCTTTCTCTTTAAATTTTCCACCAAATTCCGAAGTTACTGTGCTGCAGTCAACATCTCTGATTCCTCTAGAGTTCACACATAAATGTTTAGCATCGATAACACAGGCAACATCTTCAGTATTTAAAACCTCTTGAAGTTCTTTAACTATTTGAATGGTCAAACGTTCCTGTACTTGCGGACGTCTGGCAAAATAATCAACAATACGGTTCATTTTGGAAAGGCCAACTACCGTTCCATTGGAGATATAGGCAACATGGGCCTTCCCTACGATAGGGAGCAAATGGTGCTCACAAGTGGAATACACGGTAATGTTTTTTTCCACCAACATCTCCCCGTATTTGTATTTATTGTCAAAAGTGGAAGCGTTGGGCTTTTTGTCGGGGTTAAGACCTCCAAAAATTTCTTTCACGAACATTTTGGCAACACGCATTGGGGTTCCTTTCAAACTATCGTCGGTTAAATCCAGACCTAAGGTTTCCATAATATGACGCACATCATCCTTGATGATATCGATTTTTTCATCATTGGAAAGTTTGAAGGCATCTTCTCTCATTGGTGTATTTGCCGAAGTACCAATATGATCGTTCCCTAAAGCTTCAAAATCTTCTATGTCGTTTTCTATTTTCATTTCAAAAATTCAAAATAAGCTCTTATTAAACAGATTGCAAAGATAAGCAATTAAAAAAATCAAATTGCGGGTAGGGGTTTTTTAATTTGAGCTGTTATATCATTGCACAAAACAAGTGTTAAAATCATTAAGTAAGTACTAATATTTTATTAAAAATTCCTTAAATTCCGCACCTTTAAAAACTAAACTACAATATGAATTTAAAACTACCCTCCCTACTTGTCGTAGGTTTTGCACTTTTTTTTATAAATATTTCTGTCGGACAAACGCGATCTAACCAACAAACTTTAACAACGATTGTTTACAATGACAATGTAAATGCGCCTTTTACTCAAAAGGAACTTGCGCAAATTGATGAGGTGTATGGAGCTCAGGCCGAAAAGTATGTGTTTAAGTATCCTCAAAGAGTTAAGGAGATTAAGAATTTACTTAGAAACAGAATTAGCATAAGTATGCTGTCCAATCCGCAAGACCAAAAAGATTGTACCCTGTTGTCCGAAGTTCCTTTGTGTAATTATTATGTAAATGATTTAAAGAGGGATATAGTTTTCAATCCAGAAAATTTTAATCCATTAAAATACTTGTTCAATGTAAACGGTCTTTCTGGACAGATGTACCGAGTGGACAACACCAATTATTTCATTATTATAAAGTCTCAATTTCAAAAATAATCCCTCACTACAGAATTATGAAAAGAACACTACTCGTATTTTTCTTGATATCTTCTTTTGTCTCTTTTTCACAGGATCTCCTAATGCAAGATGGAACATTCTCCCAATGTTCTGGTATGTTTTATGACTCAGGAGGAGCGGCAGGAAACTATGCCTCAGGGGAAGATATTGTAATTACTATATGCCCAGAGAATGATGGGCAGCTCGTACAGCTCAACTTTACAGCTTTTAGTACCCAATTAGGAGCAGATACTATGACTATTTATGATGGGGATAGTGTGGCTGCTGACGCTTTTGGGACTTTTGATGGAGCTAACAATCCTGGGTTTGTAACCGCGACGCCCGATAATACATCGGGATGTTTAACCATTCAGTTCGTATCAAACGATTCTGGGGTCACTACGGGGTGGGCTGCTGAGATATCGTGTATGACTCCTTGTCAAACTGTATTGTCCCAATTGGATTCTGCAACACCAACCCCCAACGCTGATGGCTATATTGAAGTATGTATAAATGAGCCGGTGACGGTAACAGGAAGCGGGGATTTTGAATTTGATGGCACAGGAGCTACCTATGAGTGGATATCTAGTGATGGGCAAAGTGCCGAAGGACAGACGGCCACATTTTCATTTGCCGAGCCAGGGGTTTATCTTCTCAACTTGAATGTTAGGGATGGGAATACTAGTGTGGACCCGGAGGGGTGTGCTAACACCAATTTAATTAATCAAGTAGTACAGGTGGCACCGGCACCTGATTTTACTGGTACACAAGCTGCTGAATCTGTCTTGTGTTTTGGAGAGTCAACAACTATTGATGGTGTTGTGAATGCTGTAGAATATATAAATGAATGTACACCACCTGTAAGTGGAACTACCTTTTTGCCTGATGGATCTGGTGCCGTATACAGTACTTGTATCACAGTGGATTGTTTTGCTTCCGACCAAACTTTGACAGACGCCAATCAATTATTGGATGTTTGTGTGAATATGGAGCACTCTTATTCAGGAGATTTGGATATTACCATTATTTCTCCAAATGGTCAAGAAGCCGAATTGTTTGTGCAAGCAGGAGGAGGAACATATTTTGGAGGTGCCAACGATGATAATTCAAATACTCCGGGTGTTGGAGCAGATTATTGCTGGTCCATGTCAGGAACAACATTGCTTCAAAATGCACCAACAATTACAGCAGGGTCAAATCCTCCTGGAAATTCTTGGGCTCCAGGAACCTATTTACCAATAGAATCCTTTGCTTCCTTAATCGGAAGTCCATTAAATGGAGATTGGTGTATCGAAATCGTTGATAATTTAAGTATTGATAATGGCTATATTTTCTCTTGGGGAATGAATTTTGATCCAAATATTCAACCTCCTGAGTTGTCTTTTACAGCTGATATTGAAACAGGATCTTGGGGACCAGATGCCTCAATCATTGATACAACAGATAATGTTATTACAGTGCAGCCTACAACTGCGGGCATGCATTGTTATACCTATACGTCAATTGATAGTTTTGGCTGTGAATATTCAGAAGAAGTGTGTATTGAAGTATTGCCAGAAATCGTAACAGAGGCGCCTAACAATTTATATGTTTGTGATAATGGTGCGCCTCCATATATTTTTAATTTAGAGTCCAATACATCGGTGGTATTGGCTAGTGCCGCTAACCAAAGTGAATTGGAAGTTACTTTCCATGAAAGTCAGCAAGATGCCGATGATGATACCAATGAAATTTCTACATCTGGTGCATATCCTGGAACGGACGGGCAAACTATTTATATTAGGGTTGAATACTTGGATTCTGGATGTTACGAAGTGTTGCCGTTTACGTTGAATGTTACAGGACAGCCTACAATTAATTCTGTGCTGGATTTGGAACTTTGTGACGATATAAGTAATGATGGCTTTGAATCCTTTGACCTAACCGTTCAAGATTTTGGAATTTTAGGGCCACAGCCAGGTAGTGACTTTTTAGTGACTTATTATACTAGTTTTGCCGAAGCAGATGAGGGTGCTGGAGCTTTGGTAAGCCCTTATACAAATACAGTGAATCCGCAACCAATTTATGTGAGGGTGGAAAGTGTTGGAGATTCCAATTGTTATATTGCATCTGCAAATCCTGTATTCAATTTAATAGTGAACCATAGGGCGGAAGCTTTTGAATCGACAGATCTTTATCTTTGTACTGAAGATGCTTCTAGTCCAGATCAAGCTACGTTCGACCTCACCTCTCAGGACAGTTTCATCTTGGGAGCTCAGGACCCTTCGGTCTATACTGTAGGGTACTATACCAGCCTTACGGATGCCGAACTGGCCCAGGGAGCCATCGCGACACCATCGGCCTATGGCAACACCACGAACCCACAGACCATTTATGTAAGGGTGGAGGACCCTGCCTATCCAGACTGTTACGGTACCTCCAGTTTCCAGCTGTTTGTGAACCCATTGCCAAGCTACGTGGACCCGACCCCGTTGGAAGTGTGTGACGACAACGTGCCTGACGGTTCAACGGACATTGACCTTACCATAAAGAATTCAGAGATCAACGGAAACAACCCCGGTTATTCCGTAAGTTATTATAATTCACTTGCAGATGCCGAGTCAGGGGCCAATGCCCTTGCCATCCCATATTTCGGAATGACGGGAGAGACGGTTTTCGTACGTATAGAAGATATCCAAACGGGCTGTTACAGCACCACGACTTTGGAGCTTGTGGTAGAACAGGCTCCGGAGGCCAACATCCCTGACGCGTTGGAGTACTGTGATGCGGACAGCGACGGCTTTGGCGTGTTCGACCTTTCGGATGCGGATGCGGCCATCACTGGCGGTGCGACGGGCCTTGTGCTGACCTACCACGAGACCTTTGCGGACGCGGACAACGGTGTGAACGCCCTGTCTAGCCCCTACAACAATATTGTGGCCAATGACCAGATCCTCTATGTGCGCGTGGAGAGCGCCACGATCGCCACGGACTGTGCGACGATCGTTGAGCTGGCCCTTGTGGTGCACCCGACGCCACAGC
>NZ_LBIO01000048.1 GCF_001280505.1 Mangrovimonas sp. TPBH4 | reverse complement strand
TGTTTTTGAAAGGTTAGTGTAGGAAAAAATATATTAATACATTTAGCTGTAATTCAATTTTTTAACCTAAAAACTAATCGATTTATGAAAAAAACTACTATGCTATCAGTTTTTCTATTTGGATTATTCTGTATGACAGGAATGGCTCAAATAGAAATTATCGAAAATTTTGATTCCGGCACTCCAGGTGACTGGGTGGACACCTATAGCAATACATCAACTCAATCTTGTGAGGGAAATTCGGAAAGAAGAAACTTGTATTCAGGATCAACCACAGGCTATATTGGCACAGCCAATTTTGTGGGAATTTCAAATGAAACTGATTTGAGCTTTTCTTTTGATTATAAAGTGGTAGATTGGTTTGCTGCTACAAATCCAACCTCGGCAGGTTGGGGGACCGCTGAGTTTCAGTATTCCTTGGATGACGGAGATACTTGGACTACAGCACTTACAATTAATGATGACAATCATGTAGTTAGTAATGTTTGTGCTACGATGAGTGGGGTAATACCTGGAGCTTCTTTACCGGATGGTTCGGACATCAAACTAAGAATTTATAATACGTGGGCAGCTGGAGATTATTATTTCTATGTGGATAATTTTAGTGCTAATCAAGAGGTAACTTCCCCTCCTAACTGTAATGCAATGCTTACTTCGCCAATTGATGGAGAAACCGATGCCAACATACTAGAAGGATTAACTTGGAGTGCCGCCACCGGAGGAGCTGAAGGTTATTTGCTTACCGTTGGAACATCCTCAGGAGGGAATGATGTTTTGGATGCAATGGATGTTGGGAATATGTTGACCTATGATATGGCTTTAACCGAAGGAACTACTTATTATGTAACCATTACTCCTTATAATTCATTTGGTAATGCGGCTGATTGTGTAGAGGAAAGTTTTACAACTACGGTTTTACCAGAGTGCCCGGTGGACACTACGGTTATGGACGATTGTGGAAACTATGATTTTGATATTACCTGGGATGAAATTGCTAATGCTGATGGGTACTATGTAACGGTTGGAACCACTTCGGGAGGAACAGATGTTGCGGATTCTGAGGACAACGGTACAAGTACCTCATACAGTATTTCTAGCCCTATGGCAGGTTCTACTTATTATGCCACCATTATAGCTTATAATTCCGTAGGAGAGTCTACAGGATGTTCTGAGATTATGTTAACAACAAGCGAAAATGAATGTTATTGTGCTCCTGCCTTTTCCAGTGGGTGCGCTAGTGGGGATCAAATAAATGATTTTGAAATTCCGGAAGTTGAGTTTAGCCATTTGGATACAGGATGTTCTGAAGGTGCTTATGGTGATTTCTCAGATGTGACGATTACCTTATACAATAATACTTCTTATGATTATTCGGTGGGGCATGCCTTTGGAAGCCAAAAAGTGAGAATTTGGATTGATTTTAATGAAGACTATGAGTTTGATGATTCTGAAGGATCAATTGAATTGGTGGCGGTTGATGAAAGTACGGGGTCGAATTCAAGTGCCGTTACAAATGGTACGTTAATTATTCCAGAATCGGTACTGCCTGGCACTTATAGAATGCGGGTTGGAGATAGATGGAACTCTCAACCCATGCCTTGTAATACAAGTGGTTACGGTGAAGCTCATGATTATACAGTAGAGATTCTTGACTTGCCTTGTGATCCGGCTGAGGCTACTGTTTCTGTGGTGGAGGATTGTCAGTATAATCAATTTTTCATTGCCATTGATGTGGTTGATTTGGGAGATGGATCACCTTCAATTACCGATGGTACTTTAACCTGGGGAGTAAGTCAGGTTGGAGTGATGCAAATAGGACCTTTTGCAACAGGAGACAGTAAGGAATTGACTTTACAGCACGGTGAGAATGAAATGTGTAATGTGTCTTTAGGAACCTTTACCTACAATTGCCCACCTGATAACGATACTTGTGAGGGGGTAATAGACTTAGGGACACTGTCAAGCCCATTAACAGCATCAACAGAATATGCGACAAACGATTTTGACCAGGACTGTTTAACCAATGATGAAGCTCCTGATATGGTGTATTCCATTATGGTTCCAGATGGATCAACAATTGAAATAGGACAGGTGTCAAATGCTTACGATTCTAAACATAGATTGGCTTATGGAGCCAGTTGTCCTGGTGATATTTTGATTGATTGTATTGATGATTCGGATACAGAGCACATTACTTGGACCAATGATACAGGGGAAGATCAAACCGTGTATTGGATTCAATCAGCGTATTCTACGGGTAGTGGTGAGTTTGTTTTGGAATGGTTGGTTTATGATTGTGTGTCTGCTGAAGCTGTTGCTGCAGCTGTGCCAGATTGTGAAAACGAACAATATTATGTAGATGTGGTAGTTACCTCATTTGGTAGCTTAACAGAATTAACTGATGGTACGCAAACGCAAACAGTATCAGATGCTCAGCCCCTGTACAATTTTGGACCTTATGTAAATGGGACAGAAGTTACTATTTCCGCTGTGCATACGGATGCTAGTTGTGATTTTGAAGTTAATAGTTTTAATTATACATGTCCTCCAGACAATGATGAGTGTGACGGTGCCGTTGCTATGGTTCAAGAAACGGATATTATGGATGTGGACGAGGCAACCGGAGTAGCAGGTACTTTAGTAGGAGCTACAGATTCAGGTGTTGAAGCGCCAACATGTGATGGGTGGACGGGAACTCCTAATGATGATGTATGGTATTCATTTGAAGCCTTGACGACAGATGTTTACATCAGTTTAGATGACGCTTTTGATGGTGTAGTTGAGTTGTTTGAAGGAGACTGTGGCTCATTAGTGCATATGGCATGTAAGGATTTAGGTGACCCTGTTCAGATTGATGCTACAGGCCTAACAGTTGGATCTACTTATTATGTAAGGGTTTTTGCCTATAGCTCTTCAACTCCATCCGATCCAACATTTGAATTGAAAATATGGTCTACAGAAACTTTGGGAGTGGGTGATTTAAATGAAACATCAAATAGCTTTACATATTTCCCAAACCCTGTAAATGATAAATTGTCAATTCGCGCCCAACATAATATTGAATCAATTACAGTGATAAATATGTTAGGACAAGAAGTGATGAGAGTTGTTCCAAATTCGGTATCGAGTGATGTTGAGATGTCTAAACTACAAGCTGGAGCTTATTTTGTGAAAGTTAATGTAGGAGATACATCTGAAATTGTTAGAATTATAAAGGAGTAAATTAATCATATACTCGTACGAAAAAGGAGCCTCTAGGCTCCTTTTTTTTGTTATTATTTTCTCCTTTTACAAAATTCCCAAGGGTTTTATGTTTGTTAAATAAATAACATTTAGTTTATATTTGTAATTTATTTAACAGTTAATCTGAGTATTTTGTGTTTGGTCGATTATGTGTTTTTGTTGTTGTAGGTAAATTTTTAAAGCATTTATTTGCAAATAACTTTTTAATAACAAAAATATAACTTTATGAAGAAAATTACATTATGGCTTTTTGCTTTGTGTTGTTTGGGTTTTTCCTTGGAAAATAGTGCTCAAATAACTGAGGGCTTTGAAACAGATCCGCCTTCAGGATGGACTTTTATGCAAACAGAAGGAGATGATCCTGGTTTTGTACAAACAAGCTCAAGAGCAAATACAGGTACATATTCCTATTATCACAATGATGATAATATTTCTGTAGAGTCTACATCATGGATGATTTCTCCGGCTTACTCCGTTTCTACCGGAGATATTATATCATTTTATTACAACCAGACTTACCCTAGTTATAGTGTTGAATCAGGGGTTTGGATTTCTACATCCTCAGGAGATCCTGTCACAAACCCTAGTGATTTTACTGAAATCTATGATTTAGATGCTAATTTCTCCGAAAATTTATGGACTGAATTTTCACTGAATTTAGATTCCTATGCCGGTCAAACAGTTTATATTGCTTTTAAATATGTTGGTGATTGGGCAGACGAGCTCTATATTGATGACTTTTTTGCAGGCCCGGCGCCTTCTTGTCTAGAACCATTAGATATGACGGCCACATCTGTAACATCTTCTACTGCTAATCTAGAATGGTCAGCGGGAGGAAGTGAAATTTCTTGGAATCTGGAGTGGAAAGCAGAGGCTAATTTTTCTCCTGGAAATGGGGAAGAGGAAGATTCAGCCAATGCAACGGAATCCCCTGTTTACAATGCTATAAATTTACAGCCCTATACTACTTATTATGTTTATTATCAGGCAGATTGTGGGGAAGGAGATTTGAGTTCCTGGTCTGGGCCTTATGCTTTTACTACGGCATGTGAGGCAATAGATAGTTTTAGCGAAAATTTCGACTTGGTTTCCACTCCAGATTTACCCGCTTGTTGGTCTTCCGTTATCGATAACGGTGCATCTTCGTATGCAACTGTGGGGACTTCAACTTCAGCAGATAATACAGAACCCAATGGTGTTAGTTTATATAACTCTAGTTCAACGAGTGAAACGAATATAATGCTAGTGTCTCCTGTTTTGTCAAACCTGGGAGCAGGGACTCATCAATTACGTTTTTTTGCTAGAAATAGTTCTTCGACTCAAGATATTGAAGTTGGGACCATAGCTGATCCTAGTGATGGAAGTACATTTACGGTGTTGGAAACGATTGATTTAACGACAACATTTGATGAATACGTTGTTTATTTCGATGAATATGTTGGGACAGATACTTATATTGCTATAAGAAGGCTTTCCACTTCTACATATACTTACGTTTATATAGATGACATGATTTGGGAACCTATTCCATCTTGTATACCTGTTTCTGATTTATCAGTTTCAGGTATCACTTCAACTTCTGCCAATTTAAGTTGGATGGAGAATGGTGATGCCTCAATATACAATGTGGAAGTGGTTTTGGAAGGAGGAACAGCAACTGGAACACCAACTGATATAGGTGTTACCAACGGATTTACCAAAAGCGATTTAATACCGTTTACCGAATATGATTTCTATGTACAGGCCGATTGTGAGTCTGATGGTACTAGTAGTTGGGCTGGTCCTTATACTTTTTCCACGCTTCCTATAGCTCCTGAAAATGATGATTGTTCCGGTGCGATTGCCTTGACTGTCAATGAAGATTTGGAATGTACCATAGTAACAAACGGGACTACATTAGGAGCTACTGAATCAGCACAGGAAGATGATGTTACAGGAACTCCTAATACCGATGTTTGGTTTTCATTTGTAGCAACCTATCCGGCTCATGAAATTGAAATTAGTAATGTAGAGAATCAAGGAGGCGGGACTAGTACCAGCGTTGATATGGGAATGGCCGTATATGATGCTACAGCAGGATGCGAGGCTCTAGTATTTGTTGATGATAGTGACCCTAATAATTTAATTTTAGAAGGTCTCGACGTGGGAACAACCTATTACGTGAGAGTTTATGGATGGTATGGCACTATTCAATATAATAACTTTGATATTTGTGTGGGAACGTTGCCTTGTTTGGAAGGAGAGGCTTCTGGGACAATTGTAGCAAATTGCGATAATGGAGAGTTTTCTATTGAAGTTGAAGTGACTGATCAAGGTGATATTTTGCATTTGTCGGATGGTACTACTGCGATTGATGTAACAGGTTCTGGTACATATACTTTTGGTCCTTACATAAGTGGTTCTGAAGTTGATATTGATGCCATTCATACCGATGAATATTGTGATTTTGAAGTTGGTAGTTATGACTATACATGTCCTCCTGATAATGACTTGCCATCAACAGCGATAGCTTTAACACTTGACATTGGAACTTCTTGTGGAGATAATACTATTACAGAGATAAGTAATGTAGCTGCCACGGATTCAGGAGTGGGGACGCCAAGTTGCGGAGACTACGATGGGGGAGATTTATGGTATACCATTGAGGCGCCTGCAGAAGGTTTTATATTAAATGTTTCTAATGTTTCAGGACTAACATCGGTTGCAGGAGCAATTTATTCTGGAACACCAGATGATTTTACTGAGTTGGATTGTACTGAGTTTTCTAGTGGTTGGCCATGGGAAATTTCGGGTTTAACAGTAGGGGAAATCTATTATCTTAAAGTATATGATTATGGTAATGATGAAGAAGGAACTTTTAATCTTTGCGGTTATTATATTACCTGTACTCCTGCCAATATTGCAGCGGCAATTGTTCCTGATTGTGATAATAATCAATTTTATATAGATGTTGCAGTGACGGAATTTGGAGATTTGACCTCATTGTCTGACGGGAATCAGGAACAAACAATATCTGAGTCTCAGCCATTTTACAACTTTGGACCTTATCCAAATGGCACCGAGGTTACTATTTCAGCCGTTCACTCTAATACAGACTGTAACTTTGAATTAGATAGCTTTAATTATTCATGTCCTCCTGTTAATGATGAATGTGAAGGAGCAGTTGTAATAAATGTAGATGCCGGGTATTGCGACGGAATCAATAATAACGGAGATAATACGGGCGCGACGGACTCAGGTCTTGGTGAAGCAGAATGTTTTGATTATGGGGAAAATGATGTCTGGTTTTCTTTTACTGTGCCAGAAGGAACCAGTTCAGTTAATATTTCAACGGATTTTACAGGAGGAACAAATGTGGATACAGAAATAGCGGTGTATTCTGGTGATTGTGGAGCTTTAGTAGAAGAGGACTGTGATAATGATGGTGGGACAGAAATTTTAAGTAACGGTTCTAGTTGGAATTCCTTTATCGAGGATTTTGAGGTGAATGTTGGAGAGACTTATTTCGTAAGGGTATCTGGTTATAATTCTTCAAGAGTAGGGACATTTTGTTTGGAGGTGTCAACTAATGAAACTTTAGGGATAAACGATTTCAATGAAGCGTTAAATAGCATTACATATTTCCCAAACCCAGTAAATGATAAGTTGTCAATTCGCTCTCAACACAATATGGAAACAATCATAGTAGTGAACATGCTAGGGCAAGAAGTAATGAAGGTTGCTCCAAATTCGGTATCAAGTGATGTTGAGATGTCTCAACTACAATCTGGAGCTTATTTTGTAAAAGTTATAATTAATAGTAAAACTGAGATAATCAGGATTATTAAAAGGTAACTGGTTGTATATAAGATTTTTGGAAAAGAGAGGTGTTGATGCCTCTCTTTTTTTGTTGTAAAGAGGAATTTAAGTACCGTGAATTATGTAGGAAGCCATAGGAAAATATAGGAAAAAACGTATTTAATCGGTATATTTGGGTTTTAAACGATGGTAGTGTGTTGATTCTCTATAGGATGTCATTATGCAAGACTTCGTTTTAGTAACCTTTTTTAACTAAACTAATATTCTACGCTACATGAAAAAAACTACTTTTCTGTGGACCATTTATTTTTTCCTTTTAACATTTTTTGCAAATGCGCAAATTTCAATAGGAGATGGTGTCGGGACCACTTCACAATTACCGGTTTCAAGTTGTTATAATTACAGTTATAGTCAGCAAATAATCTATCAAACGGAGATTAATTCCATCGGGGAAATTACTTCTTTGTCATTCTACTTTAATTCGTCGGCAGGGGAGAATAGTAATAGTTCAGATTGGACTATTTATTTGGGGCATACGGCTAAATCGGCGTTTTCGTCTGCTACAGATTGGGAAATCATCGACAATTTAACCCAAGTATTTTCAGGAACTGTTTCTTACCCAGGAAATGGCAACTGGATCGAAATTGTATTGGACACGCCTTTTAATTACAACAATGCAGATAATTTGTTAATTGCTGTAGATGAAAACGAACTAGATTACGATTGTGCTAATTCTTGTAGAATGACTAGTGCAACTTCATATAGAAGTTTGTATTATGAGACGGATGGTGCAAATCCAGACCCATCAACTTTTAACGGATCTGGTAATTTAGTTGCAGGTTATACCAATGTAATTTTAGGAGGGCTTGAGATGAGTTTACCTCCAATTTGTGATGCAGTATTAACAGCTCCTCTTGATGGTGCTTCAGGAGTATCGCTCCTTACTAATCTAACTTGGACTGAAGCCTCTGGAGACCCTGAAGGTTATCTGTTATCTGTTGGCATAACTTCGGGAGGTGCCGAAATTTTAGATAGTTATGATGTAGGTAACGTATTGTCCTATAATTTGGATTTACAGGAAGGAACTACTTATTATGTAACCATTACACCTTACAATGCCAATGGAAATGCAACAGGATGTTCAGAAGCGTCATTTACAACGGCATCACTGCCTGCCTGTCCTGAGCTTACGGCTGATTTGGATGAATGTGGTAATTATGATTTTGAGGTTACTTGGGAGGATGTAGCAGGTGCTGAAGGGTATTATGTAACCTTAGGTACGACCTCAGGAGGAAATGATTTGGCAAATAATGAAGACAATGGTTTGTCAACTTCTTATACAGTATCCTCAGTAGGCCCGAACACGACTTATTATGCGTCTGTCATAGCTTATAACTCTGTTGGACAGTCTACAGGTTGTGCGGAAGGTGAATTTACAACCAATTCATCAGTATGTTATTGTGAATCCAATCCTGTAAGTGTTGACAATGATGGTATCGGAAGTCTGAATGTAGGTGACACATTATATGAAAGTACGGGGGATAATAGTTACGAAGACTTTACCAATATAGCAGCAGAGTTGAGCCAAGATACAATGGCAGATATAGAAATTGAATTTTTGACAACTTGGGCTTATAATGTGAATTTATGGATCGACCTTAATGACGATTTGGAATTTGATGCTTCGGAATTGTTTTTTACGGGATCTTCTAATTTTGAACCAGTAAGTATTGTGGACGCTTCTTTTATGATGCCTGAAGATGCTTCATTGGGAGAACATAGAATGCGTATTGTTTCTGCCTATAGCGAAGAGAATGCCTCCAATCCTTGTAATAATAACGCAAAAAGTGTCACAGTAGATGTTACGGTGAACATTGTAGAAGGTAGTTGTTTGCCCCCTCAAGGTTCAGCTGAGGTAGTGCCAGATTGTAATAATAATCAGTTTTTTATCGCAATTGATATTACTGATTTAGGGAATGGTAATCCAAACATTACAGATGGTACATTGACATGGACCATATTAGGTTTAGGAACTACTCAAATAGGCCCTTTTGCCAATGGGGATAGTAAAACGTTGATCCTGAGACATGGGGAAGATGCTTCATGTAACACCAATTTAGGGACATTGAATTTTTACTGTCCTCCAAGTAATGATGATTGCGATTCGGCGCTTATGGTAACACATCAATTGAATGTACTGGATGCATCTACAGCATCGGCAACAAATGGTACTCTCCAAGGGGCAACAGATTCAGGCGTCGAAGCTCCAGAGTGTGATAGCTTACAGGGTACTGCCAATGATGATATTTGGTATTCGTTTGTGGCAGAAACTTCAGAAGTTAACATTACTTTGGAAGATAATTTCAATGGAATTGTAGAGTTGCTTGAAGGGACTTGTGGAGCATTGGAGCATATTAGTTGTAAAGATATTGGCCAAAATCCAGAAATAATGGAATTCGATTTAATTCAGGGGAATACCTATTACGTGAGAGTTTATAGCTATTCTGAAGCCGTAGAGACAGTTCCAACATTCAGTTTAAAGGTATGGTCATCTTCTACCTTATCTATCGAGGACAAGGAAAGTGAAGGAATGTTTCAATATTATCCAAATCCAGTAGAAAATGTGTTAACCCTCAAAGCCGGTTCAAATATCGAAAATGTGACTGTTTTTGATATGATTGGAAAAGAAGTGTTGAGGCTTAACCCTGCAAAAATTGAAAGTAATATTGATATGACCATGTTGCCATCTGGAGCTTATTTTATTCAGGTTTCAATAGATAATGTGGTCAAGACTATTAGGATTGTGAAGCAATAAAAATTATAATTTATCTTATGAAAAAAAGTGGCTTGTAAAAGCCATTTTTTTATTTTTTAAAGATCTTGATATAATATTGATGGTTGGTGGAAACGGTATATAATCGGATGTTTTTGTGCTTTTGCATTGAATATGTTGGGAGATTTTAGTCGAAATAATTGGCGTTTAATCGATTTTAATATTTAACTAATTGATTTGAAGTATTTTATAGGTAAATTTAGAATGCTATAATTGATTAAATTTAATGATATGAAAAAAACTACTTTTGTATGGATTGCAATCCTTTCTCTCTCATTTATTTTCCACTCCAATGCCCAAACTTTTGAGGGTTTTTTTGAAGGATTCGAAGATGGTTTTCCTCCGGCTGATTGGGCTGTATTCGATATAGGAGGATCTGGAGATGAAGATTGGGTTGTGAACCAAAGTAATCCCTATGAGGGAAGTAATGCGGCTCACATTATGTATGAAGTCGCAGAGTTTGATACTGAAGATTGGATGGTTACTAGTCAAATAGATTTAACCAACGCTACAAATGCTGAGTTAAGATTTTATACACGTCAAGGGTTTGATGATGATTATGGAACGATATTTCAAATTAGAGTTTCTACAGCCTCTCAAACTGCTCCAGCAGATTTTGATACTCTTATAACTTGGGATGAGGATGAATTGAATGATGATGCACAAGTGTATGAAGAGAAAATTGTGGATTTAAGTGAGTATGATGGAGAGCAAATTTATATTGCTTTTGTAAGGATTCAGAATGACGGAGATTCATGGTATGTAGATAATGTGTCTGTAGGGCAATTTACTTTAGGAGTAGAGGATGTGGAAGATCCTATTGCAGAGTTTAGCTTTTACCCTAATCCTGTAGAAGATGTACTTAATTTAAAATCCCCTTCTGTTATTCATAGTGTTCAAGTATTTAACTCATTGGGACAAAAAGTATTGCAGTTGAGTCCAAATGAAATGAATAGTCAAATTGATTTATCAAACCTTCATTCTGGAGCTTATTTTGTACAGGCATCCATTTTGGATAAAACTGAAACATTCCGAATACTTAAAAAATAGTTTAAGCTTTCAGAACAATGTATACAAATCCTTTGTCATTTATTTGACTTAGGATTTTTTATTTATTGTATCATTCTATTTAGTTCAAAATGTTTCTAACTCATTTTTTTCGGTAAAGGTTCGGAAATAACTCTGTTAAAAATATGATCTCAGTGTAAAATTTTTCTAAAACCGTCAAGAGATGTATTCTATTTTCTTTAGTTACATTTGTAGGGTATGAATACACTGTCTTTTTCATTTGTTATTCCAGTATACAATAGGCCTGATGAGGTTGCGGAATTATTAGAGAGTTTTTCTAATTTAAAATACCATGAGCCCTTTGAAATTGTAATTGTGGAAGATGGCTCCTCTACCGATTGTAAA
This sequence comes from Mangrovimonas sp. TPBH4, assembly GCF_001280505.1. Lineage (GTDB taxonomy): Bacteria > Bacteroidota > Bacteroidia > Flavobacteriales > Flavobacteriaceae > Mangrovimonas_A. The sequence continues at coordinate 85,930 of NZ_LBIO01000048.1, read as the reverse complement.
CCTGTTGTCGATGCTTATATTGATCGTTTAGATATCTCCTATTTTTATAAGGAAAATTCAGGACCAGGGGATTCCCGTAATTACGGAATGGAACGTACCAAAGGCAATTATTTCATTATTTTGGACTCCGATTGTGTATTACCACCTGATTACTTAACTGACGTTTATAAATCTTTAGAAAAACATTATGTGGATTGTTTTGGTGGACCAGATACTGCTCATTCATCATTTAGCTCTCTTCAAAAGGCCATTAATTTTGCGATGACTTCTTTTATATCCACAGGAGGAATTAGAGGAGGAAAGACCCAGGTTGGAAAGTTTCAGCCTAGAAGTTTTAACATGGGCATTTCTAAAAAGGCATTCCAGACTTCTGGAGGGTTCGGGGTCATTCATCCAGGCGAAGATCCTGATTTATCCATCAGGTTAACCGATTTAGGTTTTCAAACCAAATTGATTGAAAATGCTTTTGTATATCATAAACGGCGCATTTCTTGGTCTAAGTTTTATACCCAAGTTCATAAGTTTGGTTTGGTAAGACCAATTTTAAATTCGTGGCATCCAAAGACATCAAAGTTGACTTATTGGTTCCCTACATTGTTTATGATGGGGTTTTTGAGTGCAATTATTTTATGGCTTTTAGGGTATAGCCTTGGAATTTTGGCTTATGTGGCGTATTTTTTCATAGCATTTCTTTTAGCCTTGATTTCAACAAAGAGTATTGGAGTGGCAATGAAAGCAGTATATGCAATAGGCGTTCAGTTTTTTGGCTATGGATACGGTTTTTTGAAATCAGTAATTGCACTGAAAATTTTAGGTAAAAAACCAGAAGAGGCCTTTCCTTATTTATTTTTTAAGCATGTTGAATAAACTTAAATCAAAACTTTTAGAGTCCATAAGAAACAAAAAGCTAAATGTGTTTGGCTTTTTTCTTCTTTTGTCATTTTTGTTTTTGATAGTAGGGAAGCTTTCTGCAAAATATACCGAAACCGTTACTTTTAATGTGTCTTTTGAAAAGGTGCCTGAAAATAAAGTCTTGCGAGAGAAGCAAAAGGCAAAAATTAAGGCAGTAATATCTTCCAACGGATTCAATCTTTTACCGTTAAATTTCTTTAATCGCCCTGTTAAAATCGATTTTGAATCGGATTTGTATTATAATAATGACCATTATTCATGGATCGCAAGCAAATCTTCACATAAAATTAAATCTATGTTGGGCCAAAAGGTGGAAATGCTTTCTGTGAAGCCCGATACCTTGGATTTTTATTTTGAAACCTTGGATACCAAAAAAGTCCCTGTAAAATTAGATGCTAATATTTCCTATATGGTAGGGTATGACGTTTTGGATAAATTAAAAGTAGCCCCAGATTCTGTTACAGTTATTGGAGCAGAAAATATAGTGAATGGAATAATGGAACTCTCTACAGAATCATTGTCTTTAAAAGATGTCAATGCAGGATTTAAGGTTCCCATTGCGTTGAAAGTTCCTGAAGTAGATGGAGAACTCAAGCTTTCTTCTCAAAAAGTTGAGGTTTCCTCAGAAGTTGTAAAATTTACCGAAGGAGCGTTGGATGTTCCGGTAACTTTAATCAACACTCCAAAAAATATTACCATAAATTACTTTCCTAAAGCGGTTACAGTACTGTATTATGTTCCATTGAACAGGTTCAATGAAATAAAATCCTCCGATTTTAAAGTGGTGTGTGATTACCAAGAAATAGCGGAAACAGATAAAAATACAATGACCCCAAAATTGACTTTAGTGCCGGAAGCTGCAAAAAGTACAAGAATCAAGCAAAATAAAGTTGAGTTTATCGTTGTAAAATGATAAATTTATCTTCTGAATATCAAATAGTTAGATAATAGTCGGTTATATGAAGATTATAGGGGTTACAGGCGGTATAGGAAGTGGTAAAAGTACAGTTGCCAATATGTTTAGAAGTTTAGGGATTCCTGTCTACACGGCAGACCTTGAGGCTAAAAGGATCATGGCAACCTCACCAGAACTTCAACGTAAATTAAAAGTGCTTTTTGGTGAACAGGCCTATATTAACGGAGAGCTAAACAAACCTTTTATTGCCGATGCTATTTTTAATAATAAGGCTTTGCTGGAGGCTATGAATGCGATCGTGCATCCAGAAGTAGCCAAACATTTCAAGGAGTGGCTGGCCCAACAATCTTCGCCTTATGTCATTAAAGAAGCTGCCATCATTTTTGAGCAACATATGGAAAAGGAATATGATGCTGTTATTTTGGTAATTGCTGGTACCAACCAAAGAATAGAACGTCTTTTAAAACGAGATGATACTTCCCGTGAAAAAATACAAACCATTATGGATAACCAGTTTAGTGATGATGAGAAACTTAAATTAGCAGACTATATTATTGTTAATGATAAGTTGGATGCAACTCATAATCAGGTGTTAAAACTCCATGAGTCCCTTCTTTCTGTAGGAAAATAACCCTTATTTTAACATTTTTGTTAATGTAAGGTTAAAGGGGATATCTAATAAATGTTAAAATGTTAAATTTGAACGATGGGCAGAAAGCTATTCGTCTTATTGGTGATTTTAATGAGTGTCTCACTCATAGGTATAATTTTAGTACAAGCGTTTTTTATCAAAAATTCGGTTGAGATTGAAGAAAAGCAATTTGAAAGAAACGTAAAGCATGCTTTAAGCTTGGTATCAAAAAATTTGGAGGACAGAGAGCTTGAAGATTATACTAAAAAGGCTCTTAACCAAATTAGAAGACATGATGCTAAGGCCGATACCAGTACCATTAGGGAAATTTTGGTGAAAACTCAGGATAATGAAAGAGATGAAACCATAATTTACAGAAATACAGTTTTAGAGGAAAGCTTTAAGGTGCCATCGGTGTTCTTTGATATTGGAATTGATAGTATTAGTATCAGTCGTTTGTTTAGTGAACAGGAAACAAAGATTTACAGTAACACAGCTTTGGGGAATGGAGGAGATTTAAACGTCAACCCAGAGCGCACTTACAGAGAGTATTCGGAGTTGCCCGAGGTTACAAAAAAAATCATGGAAGATAGTTATAGGGAAACCTACAAGAATTTTCCAATTTATAAAAGGGTATCCGCGGATGAGGTGTTAGAGCTTTTGGATTATCAGTTAAGGGAAGATGGTATTTATACCGGTTTTGAATTCGCCATTTATGATAAGGACTTGGCAACAAAAGTGCAGTCCGATAATTTTGAGTTGAATAGTTCTTCAACCTATGGAATTCCTGTTTATTCAGGAAATGACCATCAAAATGATTATAGGTTATATGTGAATTTCCCAGAACGAAGAAAGTTTTTGTTCTCTACCATTATAAAGGCCATAGTGCTTTCGGTTGTGTTTACATTAATTATCATTGTAGCTTACTCAAATGCCATTTATCAATTGATAAAACAACGTAAAATATCGCAAATAAAGACGGATTTTATCAATAATATGACGCATGAGTTTAAAACACCAATTGCGACGATTAATCTTGCTTTGGATGCCATAAAAAATCCCAAAATTATTGAAGATAAGGATAAAGTGAAGCGCTATCTGAAAATGATTAAGGATGAAAACAAGCGTATGCATGCTCAAGTTGAAAATGTATTGAGAATATCGAAACTTGAGAAAAATGAATTGAACATAAGTAAGGACAGAGTAAAGCTACACGAATTAATAGAAGATGCTATTACCCATGTAGAGCTCATTGTTGAAGACCGGAAAGGATATGTGAAAACACATCTTGACGCTTCCAAATCTTCAATTTTAGCTAACGAAAGTCATTTTACAAATGTTATCGTTAACATTTTGGACAATGCCATAAAATATTCGGATGATGAACCAAAAATCGATGTGTATACAGAGAATGTGGGGAACAATATTTTGTTGAAAATTGCCGATCAGGGTAATGGAATGTCCAAACAGGTACAACGAAAAATATTTGAGAAATTTTACAGAGAACACTCAGGTAATGTACATAACGTTAAAGGTCATGGTTTAGGTTTGGCCTACGTAAAAAGAATAGTAGAAGACCATCACGGTCATATATCAGTAGAAAGTGAAAAAGGAAAAGGTAGTGTATTTACAATCAAGCTACCATTAATATCATAAATTATGGAAGAACAAAATAAAAAAATTCTCCTTGTTGAGGATGACCCAAATTTTGGAACGGTATTAAAGGATTATTTGACAATGAACGATTATGACGTTGTTCATGCCAAAAACGGAATGGAAGGTTTTGAGAAATTCAAAAAGGATGATTTTGATTTGTGTATCCTAGATGTCATGATGCCGTACAAGGACGGCTTTACATTGGCCAAAGAAATTAGAGAGAAGAATAATGAAATTCCTATCATCTTCCTAACAGCTAAAGCAATGAAGGAAGATGTATTGAAGGGCTATAAAGTGGGGGCAGATGATTATTTGAATAAGCCTTTTGATAGTGAGGTGCTACTAATGAAAATAAAGGCCATCATGCAGCGTAAGGCTACAGAAACAGTTACCGACAGTAAACAGTTTGAGTTCAAAATTGGTAGATTCGATTTGAATTCCAAATTGAGATTTTTACGATTTGATGGTGGAGAACCAATCAAATTGTCTCCAAAAGAAAATGAATTGTTGCGTATGTTGGCACTTCATGAAAACGATTTGATGCCTAGGGAATTAGCTTTGACAAAAATTTGGAGAGACGATAACTATTTTACCTCTCGTAGTATGGATGTTTACATTGCGAAGCTGCGTAAATATCTAAAACCAGATGAAAACGTTGAAATTTTAAATATACATGGAGAAGGATTTAGGTTGGTGGTTAACCAAAGTGCGTAATCCTTGCTCTCTTCCAATAATAAAAAAAGCCTATCATTTTATGATAGGCTTTTTGCTTAAAAAATGGGTGAATATTAGATAACTTTTACGTTTACTGCGTTCAATCCTTTTCTTCCTTCGGTTAGATCAAATTCTACTTCATCTCCTTCGCGAATTTCATCTTCTAAACCAGAAATGTGTACAAAATGTTCTTTGTTGGTCCCTTCCTCAACGATAAACCCAAAACCTTTTGAGTCGTTGAAGAACTTTACTGTACCTTTACTCATAATATAAATTAATTTAATAAAGGGCCAAAGGTAGTGTTAATAATATGAATACAGCTATAAATGGAAACTTATTTTAATTTATTGTTTTTCAATTAGTTTTGAGATGTCTTTTACGATGGTTTCAAGAGGAGTTGTATAGTCAAACCAAAGGATATTTTCATTCTTTTTGAACCAGGTAAATTGACGTTTGGCGAAGCGTCTAGAATTCTTTTTTATTTCCGAAACAGCAAAATCCAAGGTCGAATTTCCATTGAAATATTCAAATAATTCCTTATAGCCTACGGTGTTGAGGGCATTTAAATGTTGTTTGGGTAAAAGCGCCTTAGCTTCTTCAAGAAGACCGTTCTCCATCATGATATCTACCCGTTTGTTGATCCTGTCGTAAACAATTTGGCGGTCTGCCGTCAAACCAATTGAAATGGTTTTAAATGGACGTTTGCTTTCCTTTTGGTTTAAAAAAGAAGAATATGGTTTACCAGTTCCAATAGAAACTTCCAAGGCCCGTATCACTCTATGCGGATTATCAATGGCAATACGATTATAGGATTCTGGGTCAAGTTCCCTTAATTGGTGCTGTAAATCAGCAAGACCTTCGGTTTCTAAGGTTTTATTTAATTCTTTTCTAATTTCTGGATCAAGGTCGGGAAAATCATCCAACCCTTTTGTTACGGCATCAACATACAGGCCAGATCCACCTACCATAATCACCACATCATACGATTTGAATAGTGTGTCCAAGCATTTTATGGCATCTCTTTCAAAGGCTCCAACATTATAGTCGGTTTCAATGGATTTATGGTGAATAAAATGATGAGGAGCAGCCTCCAATTCCTCTGGTGTAGGGGCAGCAGTGCCTATTTGCATTTCCTTGAAAAACTGTCTGGAATCTGCAGAGATAATTTCAGTATTGAAATGTTGGGCCAACTGTATGCTTAAGGCTGTTTTTCCTATGGCGGTAGGACCAACTATAGAAATAAGGTATTTAGTCATAGTGTAATTCGCTTCCGCATTTATAACAATGTTTCGCACCATCTTGATGTTTGTCGGCCAGACAATTGGAGCAACATTGTGTATTCACGTGTACGGTATCGTCCTTGGTTGTTGTTGGAGTTTTACTTTGGTTGGTATATTCCGCAGATACAATTCCTGTAGGTACCGCAATTATCCCGTAACCCAAAATCATGACCAAGGAAGCTATAAATTGGCCTAATGGTGTTTGTGGGGCTATATCCCCAAATCCAACGGTTGTAAGGGTTACAATGCACCAATATACACTTTTAGGAATATTTGAAAAGCCATTTTCTTCCCCTTCTACCAGATACATGATGGTACCTAGAACAATGGCTAGGATAAGGACAGCAAATAGAAACACGGAAATCTTGGCTTTGCTGGCTTTTAGAGCATTTACTAAATTATTGGAGGCCCCTAAAAAGCGAGCCAATTTCAATACTCTAAAGACCCTTAACAAACGTAAGGCACGTAAGGCAACAAGGGCATGGGTTCCGGCAAAAATTAAGGAAATATATTTAGGAATAGTGGCAAGTAAATCAATTACTCCATAAAAACTGGTAATGTATTTAAAGGGCTTTTTTACCGAGATGATTCGGGCAATGTATTCAATAGTGAATAGAATGGTAATGACCCATTCTGAAATGTCTAAAAAGGTATGGTATTTATTATCGATACTTTTAACACTTTCCAACATCACCAATACAATGCTGGCAAGGATGGCAAAAAACAATATAATATCAAATAATTTCCCAGCAGGAGTGTCGGCTTCATAAATGATTTCATGAAGCTGGGTTTTCCAGTTTTTATTTGATTTTAGGCTGCCCATTAATCCAAATGTACTAAAAGATTTATGATTTTTTCTCCAATACAATTAGGGAGTTGTGTTGGATATCCACAATTTTCCCTAAAAATATCTTCAGGCTTTTATAGTACTCCGGCCCGTACATGGATTCTCTGAAATCAAATTTTAAGTAAAGTATGATATTGTTTTCTTCTTTTTGAGTATTGAATACCAAAGAACCTGTGTTGTTGGGTAATGAAATTTTGAAATTTTCAGGGAGTTCCAAAATTTCTAGGCCGTCTGACACCTGTATTTGCATTTTGTAAATAAAAGTATCCTTGTAGCCAAAGTCGATAGGGTAGTTGCGTTCTTGTAATTTAAATGGGTTTTGGGAGAAAAACTTTAATAAAAAAGGATTGATATAAATTTTGTCCCCAGTCTCATTTAGTGGATAGGAAATTTCAAGGTTTTCTAAAAACTCGTAATCCGATTTGTTTTGGGTTGCCACCTCATGGTTTAAGATTTCTATATCTTCAAACTTTTTAAAGTAGCTGTCATAATAGTCTTCCTTATTACTGTGGAATCTTCTCTTGATAGGCAGTGCATGGTAGCCAGTAGATCTGAGGTTGATATTGCCAGATAAAACATTGTTAGTGCCAAGGTTGAGGTCTAAACTTTGTATAATGGCAGAATTCTTTCTAGGTGAAATTTCTATCCATTCGCTGCCCTTGTCAAAATCTATAAGGCGGCCATCTCTATTTAAACATTTAAATGGCACCTCCCCAAAATCCAAGAATTCATCGGTGGCATCCAATAAAAAGCTTTCCCTTCCAATGTTAACTTGTACAATTAGATAGTTGAAATCTGATAAAACAGGGTATAGTTTGGTGACAAATCCGTTGCCCCTTGTAGATAAAAGTACAGGTTTGGCCTCAATGCCTTGTTCATTTAAAAGGTTATGAAGTAAAATATTTATTTCAGAAACGCAGCCAGTTTTATCTTTAATCAAATCCTTAACAGATACATCTTTAAAAAGATTGTATTTTTTGTTCCATCTATAATTTTCTTGAATATATTTATAGATGAGCTGTGCTTTGTCTAAGGGAGAATCGGTACCGGATAAAAGAATTGTCATTTCATCTTTTAGTCCAGTATTTTTTAGAAATTGTCTTCCAATATCTTTGTCCGTTTTTAATTCATGGTCAACCGTTTTCCAAGATTTTGTGTAATTGTTAATTGTGCCGTTGAAGCCTTGAAATGTTTTCAGTTCATAATCAATTCTGGACAAATAATTTTCCTTGGTGGTCATGTAATCTTCTTCAATAAAGGCTGGGATATTCTCCATTGCATAGGTGCTTACTGCGCAACCGGAATAGGCTCCTCCAGGACCACTGAGGCAATTAGGTTCAATATGGGAGTCATTTTTTACCAATTTTTGTGACCCCACAAGTTTGATGTTATAGTCCCAATTGCCGGGAATACTGGTTTCATATTCACTATAAAGCTTTGGAATATCTCCTTGGAACTCCCAAGATTTATATTTAAACATATAAGGAGAAATAAGGGTGTAGCTATATGTGATAACCGACCCTTCCTTGATGTTTGGGAATGTAAATTTCACCAAAGTGTGGTGTTCGTCGTAAATCTCCCTGAAAATTTCGCTGTTTTTCAGCTTAGTTTTGGTAACCTTACCGTTTTCCAAATTATAAACTGTAGCCTGGATACTTTTTACACTTTCCTTATTGGATTTGTCATTGTAAAGAGGAATTGTGATTTTAGTCTCGCCAAATCCTTCTTTGTTAAGGATTTTCAATTTTTTAGTGATTTCAGTATTTAGTTTGTAGGTGCTTTTGTTGACAAAGCTATTGCCGTGTTCATAAATCATTAGGGCATTGGCGGTAGTGTCTTGAGGATAAATATTCGTCTCTAAATCCCCTTTGGTAACGTTGAGGTCTTTTGAATTAAATGGTGATTGTGAAAAAAGGTATAAGGAGAAAAAAAGAAAAAGGATGGTTAAGGTTGGTTGTTTCATTGGTTGTTATTGGTTGGTTAAAGTAATAAGTTTTAATTTTTTATGTTTCCTCAAATAACTTTGAATGATATGTTGGCTATCCCTGTTGTTTTCCATTGGAGTAATAATAGCCTCCAAAATTTCTGGCTTTGTAATTTGATGGTTTAAATTAAAGTATCCCAGCCCTACAAAAGCACCATTTTTAATGCTCACTACACTGCGTTCATCTAGTTCTCGGCCCTTATCAATAATGAGCATGTCTTTGTTACGGTAACTGTTTTTATCTATAAACTCAATGACTCTCGAGTTGTAGGTGGCTTGAGCTTCTTCATTAATGCAAGCGCCAAAGCATTCCTTAATGGTATAGTTGAAACAGTTGCTTGAGGTAGGGTAGAGGCCTGTTAATTTCTGACACAGTTGAAATTCCTCTACAGTTTTAAAAAGGAACTGTTTTGCACTTTGCTTTGTGGTAAAGGTTGTGATGGGATGTTTTCGTCCATCGGTTTTATCAATTTTTAAATTGATGTAACCTGCTTCGTCCTGAAAAGAGTATAGGGCAAAGGTAAAGCTGTTGCGTCTTAGCGCTCTATTGAAAAGTGGCTTATTTCTCTTGATTTCGGCACTTTCCTTTAAAAGGGCAATTAGTTCGCTGCCTGTTTCCTCATAGGTTACTGCAGCGGTTTGCAATTGTAATTTTTTTGATTTTGAGGTTGTTCCAGTAAAGTGTTGACTTACTCGATTTTTAATGTTGTTGCTCTTGCCTATATATATAATTTCACCATCGTCATTGTGCAAATAATACACGCCGGTAACGTTTGGCAGTTCATCAATTATACGCTTTAAATTAGGATTGATTTGCTTCTGATCTGTCTTTAAAGCATCTTGAATGATATACTTGTCTAAATCCTTGTTCAGGATCATTTTGAAAAGTTTTACCGTGGCCATGGCATCCCCAGCGGCACGGTGTCTGTCACTTACAGGGATTCCCAAGGATCTGGCCAGTTTCCCTAAACTATAGGAGTCCTGTCCTGGAATCAGCTTTTTGGACAATTCAACAGTACAAAGGGTTTTTCGCTTGTAGCCAAATCCTAAACGTTTAAACTCGGTTTTTAAAATACGGTAGTCAAATTGGGCATTGTGGGCTACAATAATGCAATCCTCGGTGATTTCTACAATACGTTTGGCAACTTCAAAAAACTTAGGGGCATTGCGAAGCATTTTGTTGTTAATGCCGGTAAGGTTGACTACAAAGGGCTGGATATCTCGTTCTGGATTCACCAAACTTACAAATTGGTCCACCACTTTATGACCATCATATCTATAAATGGCTATTTCGGTAATACCTTCTTCGTTGTACTTACCTCCGGTAGTTTCTATGTCTAGTATTGCGTAAATAACGGTATATGCTTCTGTGAAATTATAAATAATTGCGTTCGCCAAAAATACTACTCCCAACCCTAACCATGGTACTGCCACACTCAATAGCCAGGGGGTAGTCGCCGCTCATTCCCATGGAAATGATATCCATTGGGTGAATTGCATTAAGCTGCTCAAATGTAGTCTTTAAATTGGAAAACTCCGTTTTTATCTGGGTTTCATTCTCCGTAAAGGTGGCCATACCCATAACGCCAACAATGGCAATATGTTTTAAACTATGAAATGCCTCATCGTGTAATAAACTTGCAGCATCCTCTGGACTCATCCCAAATTTTGAATCTTCCTCGGCTATTTTAATTTGAAGTAAACACTTTATAGTCCTATTGTGTTTTTGAGCCTGCTTATCAATTTCCCGAAGTAATTTTAGGTTGTCCACACCGTGAATAAGGCTTACAAAATGTGCCATGTACTTTACTTTATTACGTTGTACATGACCAATCATATGCCACTCGATATCCTTTGGAAGCTGCTCATATTTTTCTGCCATTTCCTGTATTTTGTTTTCTCCAAAAATACGCTGGCCACTATTGTAGGCTTCCATAATATCACTAGCAGGTTTGGTCTTGGAAACGGCGACCAGAGTGACATGTTTAGGTAATTGAGATTTTATTTGTAGAAGATTGTGTTGAATGTCCATTTTTTATAAGCGTTTAATCCAACTTGTTTTTTATTGGGGAATTGATTTAGAAAGGTTTCTCCCTTAGCTAAAAAGCAAATCCCGATGTGATTTTAAAATCACATCGGGATCTTGTTATTATTTCAAGAATTGTGAAGCGACTACTTCAGCTTTTTTGCTGCTTGAGTAATCGTAAAAACCTTCACCAGATTTTACTCCCAATTTTCCTGCACGTACCATATTCACTAATAGTGGGCAAGGTGCATATTTTGGGTTTTTGAATCCTTCGTACATTACATTTAGAATAGAAAGGCAAACGTCCAGTCCAATAAAGTCAGCTAATTGTAACGGCCCCATTGGATGTGCCATTCCTAATTTCATTACGGTGTCAATTTCGGCTACTCCAGCAACTCCATTGTATAGCGTTTCTATGGATTCGTTAAGCATTGGCATTAAAATGCGATTGGCCACAAAGCCCGGGTAATCGTTTACTTCAACAGGAACTTTATCCAATGCTTTAGACAATTCCATAATGGTATTGGTTACCTCGTCACTAGTGTTGTACCCACGAATGATCTCTACCAATTTCATAATTGGCACAGGATTCATAAAGTGCATCCCAATAACCTTTGTTGGACGTGAGGTAGCCGCGGCAATTTGAGTAATCGAGATAGAAGACGTGTTAGTGGCCAGAATGGTGTTTTCATCACAAGTTTCGTCCAATTGCTCAAATATTTTTAGCTTAAGATCAACGTTTTCTGTCGCAGCTTCAACCACCAAATCCGAAGTTTTTACGCCTTCAGCAATAGAGGTAAAGGTGGTGATGTTATTTAGGGTTTCTTGTTTGTCAGCTTCGGTGATTTTTTCCTTGGCAACCAATCTGTCCAAATTCTTGGCAATGGTATTCAAACCTCTTTCAAGAGAAGCTTCACTAATATCGATAAGTTGAACATTGAAGCCTTTTTGAGCAAAGGTGTGTGCAATTCCATTTCCCATGGTTCCAGCTCCAATAACTGCTATATTTTTCATATATATTAAAATTTGTGTCCCTTTAGTTTTATAAAGGGGGTATTATTAAACTCTTGCTAATTCGGGTATTGCAATAGTAGGTACTAGCAATAAATGGTTGGTTGAAATGTTACGTCAGCCTAAAACTGATCGATAATCATATGGGCTACTCGAAGCGCTTCCGTTCCGTCAAGTAAGGTGACTATAGGAGCCGTGTCTGTTTTAATAGCATGCGCAAATGATTCCAACTCGTCCAAAATGGCATTATTGGCCGTAATATCAGGGTTGTCAAAATAGATCTGTTTTTTCACGCCTTCGGCATTTTGTAGAATCATATCAAAATCTCCAGGATGTTCTGGGGCATCTTTCATTTTTACCACTTCGCATTTCTTCTCCAAAAAGTCTACAGAGATATAGGCGTCACGTTGAAAGAAACGTGTTTTACGCATGTTTTTTAAAGAAATTCTGCTAGCCGTTAGGTTGGCTACACAGCCATTTTCAAACTCTATTCTGGCATTGGCAATATCTGGAGTGTCGCTAATAACGGAAACACCACTGGCCGAAACGTTTTTAATTTTTGAATTCACCACGCTTAGAATAACGTCGATGTCATGGATCATCAAATCCAAAACCACGGGAACATCAGTTCCTCTAGGGTTGAACTCTGCCAAACGATGGGTTTCTATAAACATAGGGTTGTGTACACTTTCCTTAACTGCAATAAAAGCAGGATTGAAACGCTCCACATGTCCCACTTGTCCTCGAAGTCCATTTTCAGCCAAAAGTTCCCTGATGTGCTCGGCTTCTTCGATGGTATTTGTAATAGGTTTTTCTATAAAGATGTGCTTTCCTTTTGCAATGGCCTTTTTGGCACACTCATAATGCGATAGGGTAGGCGTTACAATGTCCACCATATCCACAGCATCTATAAGTTCGTCGATGTCTTTAAAGTAGGTATACCCAAATTCTTCTACAACTTTTTGGGCGTTGGCTTCATTGGGATCGTAGAATCCAACAAGCTCATATTTATCTGATTGATTAAGTAATCTCAAGTGAATTTTTCCAAGATGACCAGCACCAAGAACTCCTGCTTTCAACATGTTTTTGAGTTTTTAACAAAACTAAGTATTTTTCATTATTTGGGGACTTAAAAATAGAATAAAATGACCCTGTGCAGGGAGTTGATAAAACAGCGAATTTTAATTTTTGCCTTTAAAATGTTTGAAGTAATTTTGCCTTGAAAAGCTTACCAACATTGAAAGACACGTTTAAACATCAAGGAATGAGACAGCAACTTGTAGAAGTTGTTAGGGCTAAAGGAATTACCAATGAAAAGGTTTTAAAAGCCATTGGTACCATTCCAAGGCATTTGTTTATGGATTCTAGTTTTTTGGATCACGCCTATCAAGATAAGGCGTTTCCAATTGCCGCAGACCAAACCATTTCCCAACCTTATACCGTGGCATTTCAAACCGAACTTTTAAATATCAAACCAGGGGACAAGATTCTTGAAATTGGTACCGGAAGTGGGTATCAAACCGCTGTTTTGTGCCTGATGGGAGCAAAAGTATTCAGTATTGAGCGCCAACAGGAATTGTATAGAATTACAAGTAAGTTTTTACCAAAATTAGGCTATCGTCCTAAAAAGTTGATCTTTGGAGATGGCTATAAAGGGATGCCTGAAGAAGCACCTTTTGATGGAATCATTGTAACTGCAGGTGCTCCGTTTGTACCTAAACCCTTGTTGAGCCAATTAAAAATTGGTGGTCGTTTGGTAATCCCCGTTGGGGTGGATGTGCAAACTATGACCCTTTTCATTAGAAAGGGGCCAAAAGAGTTTGAACAGCACGAGTTTGGAGAATTCCGCTTTGTGCCGCTCTTGGAAGATAAAAATTAAGGCTTTGGTAAATAGTCTTCAGGGATAGGAGTTCCTTCCGTTTCCAAAGTCCAATATAGATTTACAACCCACCAACGTTGCCCATCAAAAAGCAATTCAATGCTGTCTATTCCTCGTAGGAATGGGGTTTCGTCTTGCTCACTTCTGAAAGCTTCAAATGTGATAAAAGCGTGGGTTATATTTCCATAAGATTGGGTAACTCTGTGAATTTCCTTTTTAATGTAACCGTTTTGAAGAATCCAGTCGTTGGTAGTATTGATGTAATCTTCCACCGAAAGGTAATTGGTGTCGTAAATGCCTTTTACGCCATCTTTATAGGCAGGGATTAACCTCGCCTCGTTTTTAAAAAGGTATTTGAATAGTTTCCAATCGCGTTCTACCCCTTTTTCACCAGAAATGGCTCCGTAAAGGGAAGTAATGGTAGAATCTAGTGTAATGGTTTTTCCTAGGTAGCTCACCGGAGCTTCTTCGGCTTCCTGAGCATTGATGTTACAAATAGTGGCTAAAAAAAGTAAGGATGTAAGGGCGAAAGTTTTCATGTGGTTCACTAAAAAAATTTGCTAAAATTAATCAATTAAAGAGTTTCAACCCAAAAATAACGGCGTCACTTTGAAATCCGTTTTGGTAAGAACGTACATAATCAAGTCTTAAGAACCTGAATTTTCCCCAACCTATGTTGTCTATTCCAACTGAATATTCTTGGTAAGTTTTATAAGTTTTAGAGGAAAGGGCATGGGCACCAACAATTAAGTTGTAATTTAATTTATTAAGCAGTGGAATTTTACCTAAAATGTATCCATTAAAGTTGTGTTCGGCGTGTAATTCCAGATAATTGTCGTTTGTGCTTAAGGAATAATAAGGCAGATTATTAAACACATTGGTATAGCTTCCGGAAGCGCTAACATGGGTTTGGTTGCCATTGAAATGTTGGTAATCCATAAACGCAATATCCTCGGCATTGAATAGGGTTCCTGCCTTAAAGTTGTATGCAAAATCGCCTTTGTTGCCAAGCTCTACATTCTGGAAAATACGCAGTTTAAGTTGGTCAAAATTGTAAGCGTCTAGTGAGGCTCCAAATCCCTTTTCATATCCTATGGCCAAGGTTGGGTATTTGGTTTCTATCACCGTGTATTTGCTGTCTGGATAACTAAAATATTCCTGTCCAAAATTGAAGGTGGCACTTAGGTTAAATTTGAAAATGTTGTGCGTATTGAACGGTGCAATGCCATAGGCTGTTTCATCCAGTGGGTTGTTACTTGTGTAGGTGTCGTCACTTTCATTGATAAACGTGGTATCTGTTGTGTTGAAAAGTGGTTTCCTGCGTTCGTAGCTTATGTTGCTGTACACTTTGAAGCCATTAAAAAGTTCCTTTGAAAAGCTTATTTCAGCAAAACTTTTATCGTAGAGTTTCATGTAGTTGTCTTCAAAGAACAGAGAACTAATACTGTTTATTAATTTTGAAATAGGTTCCGTTCCATTATATTGTTGCGTGGTTATACCTCCCGAAACCATTAGATACGGTCTGTTTATATTGTTGAATTTGTAATGAGCAGAAAAAACGCCTCTCAATCTTTGATCTCCCAATCCGTAATTTAGGGTGGCTCTTGTGAAGAAATAGCGTTTAAATTCATTTATATTTTTTGTGTAGTGAATGCCAATAGAACTATTAAAACCCTGAACAGTATTAAAACTAAGCGCTGAAAAGATAGAGGAAACGCCTAAACTCCATTTTTCATAGGAATTGGAAAATGTGTAACCAGAAAAGATATCGGAAAATTTGAACTTGTTGGATACCCTATCTGTGGAATCCAAATAGGTTTTGGACTTTTTAACCGTTTGAATGCTGTCTTTTTTCAAATAATCCTGAATTTCTTCCTCGGTTAGGGGAACAGGTCTATTGATTTTCCAATACAAAGAGTCCTTTTTGTTGGCTTCCTCTCTAAAGGACAGTATTTGTTTTCCAAAATTGCGTTTTGAAAATTCTGGATTGAAATTGTAATCACTATAGACAGAAGTGTAATGGCCTTCTCCATTGATGCCAAACATGCCAAAGGAAAAATCAATGTTTTGCGACATCAAGGCCCAAACCTTATCCTGTTGGGAGTAGGAGAAATTTTGTTTAAGAGTGATGGTGTCGGCTCCAGGGATTTGTGCCTGTTGGCCAGTAGTCGTCAATTCAAGAGCGTAAATGGTCCATTGGTCTTCCACAATATACATATGTCCTTCAAAAACGCGATCGTTTTTGCGTTTCGGGGTGACCTTTATTTTATTGATGAGGTTTCCAAAATCGTCATAAAAAATCCCTTCCAGGGTGTAACGGTAATAGTTAAAAGCATATTCTGCAATTGGGGAAATGAGAGGATTTTCTAAGTCAATGGTGTTGTTGTAAAAGTTGAAATCGGCATCTAAGGCCGTATTGAAGCTAAAGCCATTGTCGTCGCCACTAACTTTAGAGGCAATAATGGTTTCTTTGAGTTTGTTGGGGTAGAGGTATTCAATTTTTGAAACAGTTTCTGAAAGGTAAATGATTCCACTTCTAGTAGAATCCAAACCGCCACCCAAATCTCCCAATTCCTGACCTAAAATGGCTTTTGGAGCATTCTTGATTTTCAGTAATCCTCTAGAATAGTAGTGGGCTTTGAAGGCTTTGATTAGCTCAAGGTTTTCTTTTCGTTTGTCTATTGTAGCCCTCATGATTTTGTTGGCTGGATTTTCGTTGGTTTTTACAACGACTTCCTGAAGGGATATTTCTTCTTCCTGCAAAATCACGTCCAATTGATATGGGAAATTTTCAATAATCACTGTTTTTTTGAGGGTTTTATAGCCAAGATATTTAAAGGTAATTGTGTAGGTTTTTGGGGCGGAGACGTTTAGCTCATAAATACCATTATCGTTACTGGTAGTGCCTGTGTAGGTGTTTTCAATATAAATATTAACAAAGGCTAAAGGAGTATTATTGGTATCTTTTACAGTGCCTTGAATTTGTGCCAAGGAATAAAACGTCTGCAAAAAACTAAAAAGTAAGACTAGTTTTTGTCTCATATTTGGGTTGGTTGATGGTGCTAAAAAATTGCTGTAAGGTGTCCGTGTCCGAACTACTGGTTATAAACATTTTGAAAAGTCCTGTTATAACCATTCAAAAAATTACTTGTAAATTTTCTTGATACGATCCAAGTTACGCTTGTTGTCCCGGTCTTTGATGGTGTCTCTTTTATCGTAAAGCTTTTTACCTTTTGCCAAAGCAATGTCCATTTTGGCATACCCTTTTTCGTTAATGAATACACGAAGCGGTACAATGGTAAGTCCCTTAACGTTAACGTCCTTTTGAAGTTTTTTAAGCTCTCGTTTGTTAAGAAGCAGTTTGCGTTCGGCTTTTGGTTTATGGTTGTAGTAGTTACCGTAAACGTATTCCTGAATGGTCATGTTGATGACAAACAGTTCGCCACGGTCGTTAAATTCGCAAAAACTCTCGGCAATAGAGGCCTTACTATCCCTGATGGATTTTATTTCAGTACCTGTTAAAACAATTCCAGCAGTATAAGTGTCAAGAATTTCGTATTCAAACTTGGCTCTTTTGTTTTTTATGTTGACCGTTTTTTGCATAGCACAAAACTACGTTTTTTATAATTTATGCTAAATACCTTTTGAGAATTTTATTGCGGTTTTAGATGAGATGTCAGTCTATGGTAAGTATATAGTCGGTGACAGTTTCTTTAAATAATACAACAATATATAAGAAGCTGTTGTTGTCGTCTTCCATCATGAGATATTTGTCTTGGGAAATGAGGGCGTTTGTCGTGGCAGGCGTTGTGTTGCTGTGGCCAACAATAAGTACAGTTTGCCCTTTTGTGTCGTTTAGGAAGGTGTTTATATCTAAGTTGTTCGGATCGTATAGTTCAATATCGATGTTGAACCTTTTGGCAATAGGTGCTACGGTTTCCTTCGTTCTAAAGTAATCCGTCGAAAAAATCCGGTCTAAAGGAACTTGGCTGAATACACTGTCCCATTGGTTGGCGCGTTTCAAACCAATTTCCGAAAGATGGGGGTCGGGGTTGGAAGCATCTGTTCTGTCCTTTTCCGCATGCCGAATTAAAAAGTAGGTGGATGTATTGTTGTTTGATTCTTGTGAAATGCCTTGAAAAGACAACAGTAAAAGAAGCAAAAGACTAAACGGTTTCATGTTGGATACTAATGGATTATATCCAAATATAACACAAATTAGGGCCGAAGCCCAAATCTGATGTTTTGAAAACCTATAAGTTTTATTGTTTGTTAGTCTTCGACCTTTGAAGCTTTGTCGGTAACAATGGCAACTCCGGCCGATGTTCCGATGCGGTCTACACCTATATCGATATATTTTTGAGCCGTTTCATAATCTTTGATACCACCAGAGGCTTTAATCTTGGCATTGTTACGAACGGTTTTTTTAATGATTTTTACAGCGGTTAAGGTTGCTCCGCTGCTTGAAAATCCTGTTGAGGTTTTGATGAAATCTGCTTTGGCATCCATACAGATTTCGCAGGCTTTGATGATTTCATTTTTGGACAATTCGCTAATTTCAAGAATTACTTTAAGCGGAATGCGGCCTATAGCTTGTTTTACATCACTAATGTCTTTATACACAGCAACGTAATTTTTACTTTTTAGAAATCCAATGTTTATTACCATATCTATTTCATTGGCTCCATGACTTACAGCAGCTTTGGCTTCACAAACTTTAGCTTCAGTGGACATGGCGCCTAAAGGAAACCCGACAACCGTGCATACTTTTACATCCGTTTTTTCCAAAAGTTGATGGGAAAGAGGCACGTAGCAGCCATTTACACAAACAGAATAAAAATGATGCTTTTTTGCGTCGTTACATAAGTCTATAATATCCCTTTCGGAAGTAGTGGGTTTTAATACCGTGTGGTCTATGTATTTATTAATCTTCATGTTTCAGTAGGTTTAATATTGATTTGATGTAAGCTTTCTTAAATAGGTTGTTTTAAGAGAGTTACGGGTCAATAGCGTCTATGTAATTGGGGAATTAATAGCGGGTCAAAATTAAGAAATTAATCTTAATTAGATAAAGCGAAAACTTAAACTTTATTGCCTTTGAACGAAAAATTTCACAAAAATTAACAAGTTTTTGGGACTTGATAAATGAGTATCTGCTTGAATGCGATTATGGTAGGACGGCTTCCACGGTATACCCCGCTTTTTGCAATAATGAAAGGACTCCATTGTCTCCGGATAAATGTCCTGCGCCAACTCCAAAAAAGGTAGGTTGTTCTTTGGAAAAGCTGCCAATTTTTGCAATCCATGTTTTATTGCGTTCGTCCAGCATTTCATTTTGGTATTTAGAG
Source organism: Mangrovimonas sp. TPBH4 (assembly GCF_001280505.1). Lineage (GTDB taxonomy): Bacteria > Bacteroidota > Bacteroidia > Flavobacteriales > Flavobacteriaceae > Mangrovimonas_A. The sequence goes on along the minus strand of NZ_LBIO01000048.1, from coordinate 66,726 downwards.
GTCAATGTAGAGTCGTCGACCAATAAAAGATGGTAAAGGCCGTCCAAGTCCTTGTTTTCATAAAGACTCATCATTTCAGTAATGTTTGCTCTGTCGCTTGCCATATTGTCTTTAGCGGATTTTAGGAGTTCCTGAATTTGGTCTTCATAGGGAATTTCGTCAAACAATTGCATTTGCTGTTCAATGCTTTCCAATCCTTCAACGTCTTCTTTTTGATCTTTGGTAACGGCCATTAATTCGTTTTCAAAAGATTGAATAGGGCACCCCAGAAGTTTAGGATACAACATGGCACTTAAAAAGAAAGGTTTAATGTTTCCCAATAGATCTAGAGGCATTCCGGTTTGGGTTTTTATAAAATCTGAAAGGAGTTGGTAATCTGCTTCCGAAAGATAATCCTTGATTGTTTTTCCATTTTTCATATACATCTCTTGCGCCATTTTCGATTGTATTTCAGGGTGGTCCATATCAACTTCAAGGACCAAGAGAGAGGTGTTGTCCAATGCTGTCTTTACTGTTTGGTCCAATGTAGCATTACAGGTAACGTGAATGGTTCCAAAAATATAGGAAGGTGCCTCAAGGCCATTTCCAGATATTTTCCAAAGGAGGGATTTGCTAGTTTCTTGTGCAACAGTAATTGCTGAGAAAAGAATTAGTGCAATGTTTAGAATGGATCGGTAGAAAGGTGTTGGTGACATAGTTATAAGAAAGTAGATGTTCTATTAGGTTTATTGCTTTTGTTGGAAATCTGTTAGGATTTTGTGAGCCCATTGGATTGCCTCGGACAAGGTATTAAAAATCTTGTACGGTTTATCGAAAAAATTCTTTTCATATTCTGCATTTTTACGCATTATTCTGGCGTCTGTCACAATAGCTATGCCAATAAGATTGGTGATTTTTTCGGTTTCCACATAAGTTAATGGGTCTACAGAATAGGAATTGACTCGGTTGGAGATATACACAAAATGTTTGCCCGAATAATGGGTTTCTACAATCTCGTTTAATTTTTCGTTATGTTTGGGGTGAATGTCGGCACCTTCTCTAATTTGAACCACCAGAAAATCATCAAAAACCAAGATTTCTGCATTTGGAAAATCGTAATAATAGAACATTCCCATAAAACTCAATTTTAAAAGTTAAAGGGGCTTTTGGTTTTGATAAAAAAAGCAACGCTAACCTAATTAAAGGGTCGCGTTGCCTAACACCAATCAACCAAATTATTATGAAACGTCCTAGCGGACATTTAAACTCCAATGGCGGTTAACCACTGAAGTTTTCGTTAAAGTTCTTCAGCAACCATATTGGCCTGGTTCCTGAAGACTAATTTGTCATCAAATGCATCTAGAAGGATCACACTGTCTGTGGTGACTTTTCCAGATAGAATCTCTTTACTCAATTCATTGAGTACTTCTTTTTGAATAACTCTTTTTACTGGTCTGGCACCGTATTCCGGATTGTATCCCTTCTCGGCAAGGTATTCAATGGCTTCTCTTGTGGCATCAAACGTAATACCTTGTTGGCCTATTATTTTTGTGAGTCCTTTTAATTGTAACTCTACAATTTCCAAAATATTTTCCTTGGATAAAGGCGTAAACATGATGGTTTCGTCTATTCTGTTTAAAAATTCGGGTCTTACTGTTTGTTTCAGTAAGGCCAACACGTCAATTTTGGCAGCTTCCATAGCGGAATCAATATCCTTGGTAGCTTCAAAACGCTCTTGGATAATCTGACTTCCCATATTGGAGGTCATGATGATGATTGTATTTTTAAAATCTGCTAAACGCCCTTTGTTGTCCGTAAGGTGTCCTTCATCCAATACTTGTAACAAGATATTGAACGTATCTGGGTGCGCCTTTTCAATTTCATCCAAAAGCACTACGGAATAAGGTTTGCGTCTGACGGCTTCTGTCAATTGACCTCCTTCATCATAGCCTACATATCCTGGAGGCGCTCCTACCAATCGGCTAACGGCATGGCGTTCTTGGTATTCGCTCATGTCTATTCTGGTCATGGCATTTTCATCGTCAAATAAATATTCGGCCAAGGCCTTTGCTAATTCGGTTTTACCTACACCAGTGGTTCCAAGGAATAGGAAGGTCCCAATTGGTTTTTTAGGGTTTTGCAGGCCTGCACGGCTTCTTCGCACGGCATCACTTACTGCGGTAATGGCTTCGTCTTGGCCTACTACACGTTTATGCAGTTGGTCTTCCAATTTCAACAATTTTTCACGTTCACTTTGAAGCATTTTGGTAACTGGTATTCCTGTCCATTTGGCTACAACTTCTGCAATATCGTCATAGGTAACCTCTTCTTTAATTAAGGAGTTCTCTTTTTGATTCTCATGAAGCTCCTTTTGAAGTTTTTCAAGACGTTCCTGACTATCCTTTATTTTTCCATAGCGAATTTCAGCAACTTTACCATAATCACCATCACGTTCCGCACGTTCTGCATCAAGTTTATAATTCTCAATTTCAAGCTTAGTCGCTTGAATATTGTCAACAACATCTTTTTCGCTTTTCCACTTAGCATTGATTTCGTTTCGCTCTTCTTTCAAATTGGCTAATTCTGAGCGTAATGAATTTAACTTAGCCTCATCTTTTTCACGTTTAATGGCTTCTATCTCAATTTCCAATTGCATAATTTTTCTATCCAAAACATCCAATTCTTCAGGTTTTGAATTGATTTCCATACGCAATTTGGACGCAGCTTCGTCCATTAAGTCGATAGCTTTGTCTGGAAGGAATCTGTTGGTGATGTAACGTTCGGATAATTCCACGGCACCAATAATTGCTTCATCTTTGATGCGAACCTTATGATGGGTTTCGTATTTTTCCTTGATTCCTCTCAAAATAGAAATGGCACTTTCGGTATCGGGCTCATCGACCATTACTTTTTGGAAACGTCTTTCTAGAGCTTTGTCCTTTTCAAAGTACTTTTGGTATTCGTCTAGGGTAGTGGCTCCAATAGCGCGCAATTCGCCTCTAGCCAAAGCAGGTTTCAAAATATTGGCTGCGTCCATTGCGCCTTGACCACCTCCGGCACCTACAAGCGTGTGGATTTCGTCAATAAATAGTACGATGTCTCCATCACTTTCGGTAACTTCTTTGATGACCGCTTTTAAGCGCTCTTCAAATTCACCTTTATATTTGGCGCCTGCAATAAGAGCGCCCATATCCAAGGCAAATATCTGTTTATCTACCAAATTTTCAGGAACGTCACCATCTACAATTCTGTGTGCAAGACCTTCAGCAATGGCAGTTTTACCGGTACCGGGTTCTCCCACCAAAATAGGATTGTTTTTGGTACGTCTAGATAAAATTTGAAGAATTCTACGTATTTCTTCATCACGACCAATTACGGGATCCAGTTTTCCATCTTTGGCCAATTGGTTTAGGTTTTTAGAATATTTGTTTAGCGCGTTATAGGTATCCTCTTGACTTTGAGAAGTTACACGGTCGCCTTTTCGCAATTCGTTGATGCCTGCTGTTAGAGCTTTTTCAGTTACTCCTTGGTCCTTGAGCATTTGAGCTATTTTGCTGTTGGATTTAAAAACAGCCAAGATTAAATGTTCAATGGACACAAAGTCGTCCTTCATTTTTTTTGCAATGATGGATGCTTCATTAAGTGTTTTTCCGGCTTCTCTGGACAGCATGATGTCTCCTCCAGAAACTTTCGGAAAGCTCTCCAGTTGCTTGTCCAATGCCTGTTGCAGGACAATGGTATTTACATTCAATTTTTTTAGGATGAATGGCAATACGTTTTCATCAACTTCAGAAATGGCTTTAAAAATATGCTCATTTTCAATTTGTTGATGACCAAAACCTTGGGCGAGCTGTTGTGCTTGCTGTATGGCTTCTTGTGACTTTATTGTATAATTATTTAAGTTCATAGAATAATTTTTCCTTTAATTCAGGAAGCTAAAGTCAAAAAGCTTACCACTTAAATTCGTAAGACAAAATGTCGTTATTTTGCTAAAAATACATGACTTTTTGTCTGTAAAGGGGAGTTGTGAAAAGGGTTTTTGGTTTATGCTGTAAGTTACGAAAAAGTATTGTTTTAATTAGAAGGTTTGGGTGTTAAATAGTTGATTTTTAAATTGTTTTGATTGTATTCGAGTATGGTTAACGTTAATTTATGAGTGTTGAATAAAAAATGAATTAGATTTACATCTGAAAAATTGAAATGTATGGGATTTATAAAGAAGCTGTTTGGAGGTGAAGCGTCAGAAGCGAATAAAGTAGTAAATGAAATGCCTTGGTTAAGATTGACTACAATTGATCAGTTAAATGAGCTGAAAAGTGCCTCTGAAAGCAAAACACAATTAATTTTTAAACATTCTACTAGGTGTGGAGTAAGTAGAATGGTATTGCGTCAATTTGAAGAGTCCTATGGTTGTTCCAATGAAGACTTTGATGTGTACTATTTAGATTTGCTAAGTTATCGGGATGTGTCCAATGCTATTGCAAGTATGTTTCAGGTGATGCACCAATCTCCACAATTACTTATTGTCAAAAATGGGGTAGTGGTAGCGCATGCCAGTCATGGAGCTATTTTGGATGTAGATTTGAAGAGTTTCGTGTAATATAGTTTTTGAAAAAAAAAAACAGCCCCTAATAACGAGGGGCTGCAGTTTGGTTGTCTATTTTAAAGGAGGCCAAAATATCCTTCAGCCTCAATTTTAAATCTTCCCCAGTGTCAAATACCATTTGCTCATTGCTAGGGAATGGAATGGCTTGATTGCGGGTCAATTTTAAGTCATCCTTGGTCAAGGCACGTTTGTCTCCGCGGTAGGTAGCATAGAAATGCTCAAATATAAATCCACTATCTACAGGAAGTGTGCTTATTGTTTGTTGTGTTTTAAGATCGGAGAACACGGCGTTTCCAAGGATTTGCGATGATTTGAATTGTTGGAATTCAAAAAGATCAGCTTTTACCTTGATAATTTTGTCCACTTTAATGTCATTACCAAGACTATCTTTCATCACATTGCCGTTTTGATCTAATTGGTATTGCCATCCATCTACTATTTCTTGCTCTCTAGGAATTTGACGTTCCTTAATTTGTTCAGGAGAAATATTAATGAGTTGCAATTGTAATTCCATTGCAAAGTCGTATTGCAGACCTGAGATTCTGTTGGAGTGATAAGCAAGCCAAAACTGATTCAATCCATAGGTGTCAAAATTCAACAGATCCTGTTCCAATTGACGTGGGATAACTTGGTTGGTGTTATTTTTAATATTTACAATGACGTGTTCAATCCCTCTTTCATGGGCTTCCAAAAGTAATTCTCTAGTGTCTTCATAATTTGGATGGATTCGCTCCACGTATGATAATACATTGTGGGCTTCCCGGATATCTGCTTTGTAGTTGGATTCTAAAAGGGCTAGGCCTTTTTCGTATAAATAATCGGCGGTTTTGTTTTTCCATTCAGAAATGGCATTGCTGTAATCCTGAAACTTAAAAGTGATGGTTTTGTCTTCAACTACCAATGGTAAAATTGGTTTGATGGCTTCCTGTCTTTTGTTGAGGTAATTGTAAAGCTCGTAGATTTCTGTATACAATTCTGGGTTGTTATCTTTTTTAAGATGTTTAATTGTATTCAGGTCGCGTTCTTGTGCCTTGTGAAATGCTTCTTGAAGCATCATGGCATAGTCTTGTTTACGTTTAGAATTTTTATTGGTTTCCAATTTTCTCAGTGCTTCTGTAATAGCTTGGTTGTAATTGCCCGTGTTGATGGCGCGTTCAACCTGTTTTTTGCTACTACAGCTCATTGCTAGGGAAAGGATGATTGATAAGAGTAAAATTTGTTTCATAAGCATTCGTTTTAGGGGTGTATGTGTTGTAGATTCAAATTTAATGCCAAAAAAACACCCTCAATATCACTATTGAGGGTTGTAAGATGAATATTTCTATTGGATTACTTCTTCTTTTTGGGTTCGAATACAGGAAGTAGCTGCGTGGATACTTCGCCAAATCCAATACGGGTGCCGTCTTTCTCGCAATATCCTCTCATGATTACGGTGTCATAGTCATTGATGAATTTACGCTCGGAACCGTCTTTCATTGTTAATGGGCGTTCTCCTCTCCAGGTCAATTCCAACATAGAGCCATAAGAGTCTTCAGTTGGTCCCGAAATGGTACCACTTCCCATAAGATCCCCAGAATTCACTGGACAACCGTTAATTGTGTGGTGGGCCAATTGCTGGGCCATGTTCCAATACATATATTTAAAATTGGATTTACTCACAAGAGTCTCCTTTGCCGATTTTGGTTTAAGAGATACTTCCAAGTTGATATCGTAGCTCTTTTTACCTTTATATTGTAAGTATGGCAACTGAGGTTTTTCAGGTTTTGGTCCCTGTACACGATATGGTTCCAAGGCATCCAACGTCACAATCCAAGGTGAAATGGAAGAGGCGAAGTTCTTTGCCAAGAAAGGTCCTAGTGGCACGTATTCCCATTTTTGAATATCTCGGGCAGACCAGTCGTTCAACAATACCAATCCAAAGATGTACTCTTCGGCTTCTTCAATTGGAATAGGTTCTCCAAGGTCGTTGGCATCGGTAGTGATGAAAGCCATTTCCAATTCAAAGTCCACCAATTTTGAAGGTCCAAATACAGGAGTGTCGCTTCCTGCTGGAAGGGTTTGTCCTTGTGGTCTGTGTACTGGGATTCCCGACGGGATGATGGAAGAACTTCTTCCATGGTAACCAACAGGAATGTGAAGCCAGTTAGGCATTAAGGCATTGTCTGCTCCTCTAAACATAGTTCCCACATTGGTGGCATGTTCCAAGCTAGAGTAAAAATCGGTATAGTCTCCAATTTCAACAGGCAATTGCATTTCAATTTCGTCCAAACGAAAGAGAACAATTTCTTTATGTTGTTTGTTGTTTTTTAAAGTGGTGTTATTACTGTCAAAGATTTGAGCGATACGGTTACGTACGGCACGCCATGTTTTTCTTCCGTCGGCAATAAAGTCGTTTAGGGTATCTTGAAGGAATATATCGTCGGTTAACGGAATGCCGTCAAAATAGCCTAACTGATGCAGTGCTCCCAAGTCTATGGCAGTATCTCCAATTCGGGTTCCTATAGTAATGATGTCGTCACGTGTAAGAAACACCCCAAAAGGTATGTTTTGGATGGGGAAATCTGAGTTCTTTCCTACGTGCAGCCATGATGTTCTATCTGGATTATTTGCTGATAAAGGCATAAAAGTCTTAGAGATTAATGGTTTAATAAATTCTAGTCAAACCTACATAATTTTTTCGTTCTAATTGAAAAAAATGCCGAAAAAGTAGCTTGATTTCTAAGGGTTAATAAAAATTAGAGGCTAAGGCGGTAAATATCTGTTTTTTGAACTTCTATACTCATGGGATTTATTATTTTTGATAAATTTTTAACTAAACTAATTTTTATGCTACGTGATCAACAAATTTTTGAGCTCATAGAAGACGAAAGAGAAAGACAATTGGAAGGTTTGGAGTTAATTGCCTCCGAGAATTTTGTAAGTGAACAGGTAATGGAAGCTGCAGGTTCTGTATTGACCAATAAATATGCCGAAGGATACCCGGGAAAACGTTATTACGGAGGGTGTGAAGTGGTTGATCAAATAGAGCAAATTGCCATAGACCGTGCCAAAACATTGTTTGGTGCAGCTTACGCGAACGTGCAACCACACTCTGGAAGTCAAGCAAACACTGCGGTTTTTGCAGCTTGTTTGAAGCCTGGAGACAAAATATTAGGTTTCGATTTATCTCATGGAGGACACTTAACACATGGATCTCCAGTGAATTTTTCAGGAAAATTATACAATCCTGTGTTTTATGGAGTAGATCAAGAAACTGGAGTTTTAAACTACGATAAAATCCAAGAGGTTGCTACTAAAGAACAGCCTAAACTTATTATAGCGGGAGCTTCTGCTTATTCCCGTGATATGGACTTTAAAAAGTTCCGCGAAATCGCTGATAGCGTGGGAGCTATTTTAATGGCCGATATTTCGCATCCTGCAGGTTTGATTGCCAAAGGAATCCTGAACGATCCAATTCCTCACTGTCATATTGTAACTACGACAACTCACAAAACTCTTAGAGGACCTAGAGGGGGGATGATTTTAATGGGAGAGGATTTTGACAATCCATTTGGATTAAAGTTGAAAAATGGAAATCTTAGAAAAATGTCTTCATTATTGGATTCTGCGGTATTCCCAGGAAACCAAGGAGGACCATTAGAACATATCATTGCGGCCAAAGCAATTGCTTTTGGAGAAGCACTTACCGATGATTTTATGCATTATGTATTGCAGGTGAAGAAGAACGCTGCAGCTATGGCTGAGGCTTTTGTGGCTAAAGGCTATAATATCATTTCCGGAGGGACTGATAACCATATGATGTTGATCGATCTTCGCAATAAGAACATAACAGGAAAAGAGGCAGAGGAAGCTTTGGTAAAAGCTGATATTACTGTAAACAAGAATATGGTGCCTTTTGATGATAAGTCTCCTTTTGTTACTTCAGGAATTAGAATAGGGGCAGCGGCTATAACCACAAGAGGTTTAAAAGAAGCTGATATGGAATCCATCGTAACCTTGATAGACGAGGTTATTACAAATTATGAAAACGAAACTGTGCTGGAAGAAGTCGCTGTTAAAGTGAACAACATGATGAAGGATAGAGCTTTGTTTAATTAAACAATTACTCTATGGCGACACGATTAATAGCATTCGTTTGTGCGGTGGGGTTACTTTTTGTTTCACCTCGGCTAAATGCCCAATTGCAATTTGAAGATGTAGCTTCGTCCAAAGGACTTGATATTACTATAGATCTCCTCTCTGAAGGAGGAGGTGTTTCTTTTTGTGATTTTAATGGAGATGGCTGGGATGACCTTACTTTTACCTCGGCTACAGATAGTTCTGTATTGTTCTTTCAGAATAATGAGGGAATCTTTACCCAAGTGACTTTTGATATAGTTGATCCTAATTACAACACCAAACACCCTATTTGGGTAGATTATGACAATGATGGTGATAAGGATTTTTTTGTGACCAGTAATTTAGGGCTCAATAAACTTTATCAAAACCAAGGGGATATGACTTTTATTGATGTTACCGGTGTTTCTGGTTTAGATAGTAATAGTCCATTGTCAACTGGATGTGCCTGGGGAGATTATGATAAGGATGGCTTTTTGGATGTCATGATTTGCAAATATGATTTTACAAACGAGATTTATAATCAATTGTACCATAATGAAGGTGATGGAACATTTACAAATGTAACTGAGACTTCAGGAATTGGAGATTTGGACCCGGTTTTGTGTTTAAATGCTATTTTTTGCGATTTCAATAATGATGGTTGGCAGGATATTTACATCAATAATGACCGAACCTTTTATGACAACTATTTCATGAAAAACAATGGGGATGGGACATTTTCAGATATCAGTGCGGGTAGTGGAGGAGATGTGGGCATGGATGCTATGTCTGCAACGGTTGAAGACTTCGATAATGATGGTTGGATGGATATTTACATTACAAATACCAGCAGCCCTGTTTCAGACCCAGTAGGTAATGCACTGTTGAGTAATAACGGAGATGAAACCTTCACTAATGTGGCAGGTGCAACAGGCACGACTTTCAATAGTTTTGGGTGGGGCGCATTGTTTTTGGATGCTGATTTGGATACCCACAACGATCTGTATGTAAGTGGATTCTATACGGCTACACAACCTTCATATTTGCCTTCTGCTTTTTACCACAATAATGGTAATGATACCTGTACCATTCCCGAGGGTATCGGGTTTGAAACGGATAGCCAAAATAGTTATGGTAATGCTTTGGGAGATTTCAACAATGATGGTAAACCGGATATGGTAGTGATAAATGATAATGCCTTACCTTTTTTATGGGAAAATCAGACAACCACTTCAAATGGATATCTTAAGGTTAAACTGGAAGGTGTTACTTCCAATAAGGATGGTATCGGTTCTAAAATAGAAATTTTAGCGGATGGTAAAGTGCAGTATCGTTACGTGGCTTTGGGTGAAAGTTATTTAAGCCAAAATTCCAACACTGAATTTTTTGGGCTTGGAAATGCTTCCAATATTGACTATGTCCAGATTACTTGGTCAAGCGGTACAATAGATATTTATAATGATGTAACGCCTAACCAAACTTTAGAAGTTGTAGAGGGTAGTACGTTAGGGCTCGATGACAGAGTATTAGGCAAGGTGAGTATTTATCCCAATCCATCTACGGGAACAATCATGATATCAGGTGTAGAAGCTGAGTCTGATTTGATGGTATATAATATATTGGGGCAAAACGTATATGAACGGGAGCTTCAAAGCGGTTCTAATACAATTGACTTTACAAGTATACCAAAAGGTATTTATTATTTTAAAATTTCCAATGAATCTGGAGTTGTTACCAAAAAAATAGAATTGAAATGATCTTTTAGCAGAACGGATTCATATTAAATAAGCTTAAAACCCCTAGTATAAGTGCAGCATCACCGATGAGTACTTTATAGGGGTTTATTTTTTGGGATAGTTTGAAGAGTGAATCTCCTATGCCAGGGACTTTTGAAAGTTGCTGAGGAAGTAATAAGATACCACATGCAATACCTACAAGAGCAAAAATAATGCAATTGAATTTAAAAATGAATATGATGCCAATGGCTAAGGTCAGTACTCCAATGATAGGACTTAACGGTTGTAATTTGGCGGCAACATTCAAAAAAAAGTTACTTTTTCCATCCAAGCGGTCCAAAGTTGTTACCGCTAGCATGAGGCCCGCACAGATACAGGCAATTTCAAAAATAAGATAAGTCATAACAGAACCCAGATTAATAGTTGTGTTATAAAATTACTTAAATTTTAATTACCTAAATACGCATTTAGGAAACTAATCTTAATTTTCTTCAAATGTAATGTGTTGATATGCACCTAAATCCGGAGCGCTAGTCCTGTCATTGTTCAATAGGTCTGTTGGCACTTGGTTGGCATAAAATCCATTACCCTGGTTGTTTGCTGCAGAATCGTCACCAATAATCAAATCGTTTTCAAAAGGTGCTCTAAAGTCAGGGGATTCATTAAAGATATTGTTCTCGTAAAATAGTGCGTTTTCAAAATCATAGTTGTCACCAGAAAAGAAGTTCGTGTTATCCTGAAATCTTAACAAACAGTTGGTGAACTTAAAATTGAAGACTTCGCCACTTTCCTCTTGGTCCAAAAGAAATTCAGGGTTGTCATTGCCATAGATTATGCAATTGTTGAAGTTGGCTTCATCCAAGTCGTTGGTGTAGATATTTTGTTCCTCATCAACTACATAATTATTAATTAGCACAGAAGGAAATTGCCTAAAACTGTTGCCCCAATAATTGGCAATTGTACAATGCGTAAAATTGTATTTGCCACCATAAGTGCCAGCAAAAGAGGATTGCCCCGAGTTATTGATAACCACATTTTGGGCGCCGATTGAAGTGGCACGACCTAAAACACCAAAGTTACTGGAGTTGTAAATTTGAGTATTTGCGAGGTTTAGTTTGTTGTTCTCTTCATATTGATTCCCTTCACTTAAAATACCGATGGTTGCATTTTTTATAGTGGCGTAATTTATGGAGTTATTGGTGCTTCCGTTGTATAGCCAAATTGTTCCCCATTGTCCAGGAACATCTTCATATAAAGGTTCTAAACGATCCCCTTGAAAAATCACTTCGTTTTCCAAAAGTTCCTGATCATTACTGAAGGCTCCATTTATTTGCAAAGAAGCATTGTTAGTTACCAATAAGCCCGAATTGGCATGAAAGTGCACGCGTGCGCCTGCTTCAACAGTAAGCGTTTTACCACTGTTTACTCCTGCGTAACCGTAAATAACATAGGGTTTTTCGTTTGTAAAGGTCAATTCTTCATCGGTTAAAAAGCGCCCTTGAAGGTTGGTTTCGTCATCAATACCATCGCCATCCACATCAAACATTAGTGTTTCAACTATCCCGGTAGTTTCATCTTTACTAGGATAGATAAAAACCGCATCTTGTATAAGGGTAACCAATTCTACTTTTTGAAAATTGTTGCCGCTGTCAAATTCTATGGCATCGGTGTATAGAAATTGGTTATTTGTTGCCGCAAGGGTCTCTATGTCTACAGTAGTTTCTATAAAAATGTACATACTGTCTTTTGCCAATAATTCTACATCCTGAAACTCCTTTCCGGAAAGGCCGTCAACATTCAAGCGGTAATTGGAGCTTTCCCCTTGGCCTAAACGCAATGTAGGGATGACAATGTCTTTAGAGCTTCTGTTGTATACCTTAAGGTTGTAGGTGCTTGAGCCAATATTTGTGAAAACGGTATCAAGATATACGGTGTCTTTGGAAAATTGTAATTGTCCTGTACTTGGTTCGAAATCAAAATCGTTTCTGCAGGAACTCCAGGTCATTAAAATTGATAGCGCAAAAATAAAGTAGCCTAGTTTCTTCATAGATAAAATACTGTGGTGCTTTTGAGGGATAAAAGTATGATTTTTTGCACGAATGCGTAGTATCAACGAAAGTATTTTAGAGTTGTTGCCTTTTAAGTTAAGGTTTGGTTTCCTGTAATAGTTTGGAAAAGCTTTCGCCGTGTTTTAACAAGTTATCCAAAAGGAAAAAATTATTATTGCCATTCAGCAGTGATTTGGGAATGTTTTGAGCAGACAGATATTCCAGAAATAGGTATTTCTGTTCTATTGGAATATGTAGTTCACTTTTTATGAACTCGTCGTTAAAGTAGGCGTTAGTGGAAAATAGTGTGTCGAAATCCTCATAAGAAGCATATAGAAGTGAGGTGTCAACTTCTTTTCGTTTGAATAATTCGACAACAAGTTTACCTAGTTTAATTAAATCTATAGTCGGAGTGTAAGAATCGCTATAGGTAAATGGAAAGTTGTTTTCCTCAGTTTGTAATTGTTTATGGAGACTAGATTGAAACTTTGTAGAGTCAAATACCTTTTCCCTTTCGTCAATCAGGATAACTTCATCTAAGGTATTGGTGATTTTCTTTAGTTCAATGACTACAGTCTCTTTAAAATCATTGGGTTTTAAAACCAGTTGCTGACTTTCATGGAATAAAGAATGAACCGCTATGCTGTCTCCTACAGAAGCAGTCAGGCTAAAGTCACCGTTGTCATCCGAATAAGTAAAGCGATTTTCGCTTTTGTTTATGATTTTGGCTCCTTTTACAGTGGTTTCAGCATCGTATACTTTGCCTTTTAAGGTTTGGGAAGAAGCAAGGTTGGAGGAAAGAATACAAATAAGAACAAAGATTCTGAACATATTTTGATTGGTTGGTTTTCAATCAAAATAAGAGAATAGTTAAGTAGGAAAATGCCTTCTTAAGAAACTTTAACAGTGGTTTTAACCTTTGTTTAAGTAAAGAGGTTTTCAATTTCTGCAGTTATTCTGCAAGGGCGATTGGTACTTTTGGAAATCAAACACCAATTGGCTTCTGAAGTTACTAGGAGCTTGGAGGTTGTATTGTTATAAATCTCTACAATCCTTGTGGAGATGACGCCTTCGGTTTTGGCAATATAGGTTTTTAACCTAATGGATTCGCCTAAAAAGGCAGGTAGTTTATATTCTATGGTGTGTTTTACAAGCACCCAAAAATACTGGTCTTTTATATCTTGAGTAGCGCCTAGGTCCCAATGTTGGGAGGCAACATCTTGAACCCATTGTACGTACCTAACGTTGTTGACGTGGTTTAGTTGGTCCAAATCATCTTCCGTTACGGTAATTATGGTTTCAAAGGTTTCCATGGCTCAATTTGTTTGAGCGCAAAAGTAGCCTTTATTGCTAGCTCTTGAAAATATATTAGCGTTTATCGATGAAAGATCTAAAGGAATTTGTCCTTACTTTTCAATGATTTCTACCTCAAATAATTTGTTCCAACGTTTTCCTGTTACAAAAAGTGTCTTTGTCTCGGGATTATAAGCAATCCCGTTTAGTACATCAAGGCCTGGGTGTTGTTTGACTTTTTTGTGAAGCGGGGAGAAGTCGATGACACCTTCTACAGCGCCGTTTTCTGGGTTGATGATGGTAACACCGTTATATTGGTAATTGTTGGCGTAGATTTTTCCATCAATCCATTCCAATTCGTTAAGGTTGATTATTTTTCCTTTATCTCTATACACTTGAATGTGGTCTTTCTCCTGAAGTGTATTAGGATCCAGTATCCAGATGTTTTCGGTACCGTCACTTTTATAAATTACCTCACTGTCATTACATAATCCCCAACCTTCTTTGCTCTGGCCATAAGTGAAGGTGCTTATTTTTTCAAAAGAATCCAATTGATATACAAAACCGGTATTTTCACGCCAGGTCAATTGATAGATTTTGTCATTCATAATGGTCATGCCTTCACCGAAGTACTGTCTTTCTAAATCGGTGTTTTGCAATACTTCCCCTGTTTTATAGTCTACTTTTCGCAATTTAGATTCGTTGTATTGCCCAGTACTTTCATAAAGGTAGCCATCATGAAACTCTAGTCCTTGGGTGTAGGAGGTAATATCGTGAGGATATTCGTTGATGATATTAAAGGTATATAACTTGGGTTTTTGGTTGTTTAAAATGGTGATTCGTGTAGAAACTTCATCCGTTCCGTCTTCTGTAGTTATGGAGGCGGTTATTTTTTGAACGCCAAGTTTTACATCTTCCACTTTAAATTCATTAGGGATGGTTTGATCCCCCAATTTGTAGCTTACAGAAGTTATTGCAACGTTTTTTGGATTTTTTATTGACAGTTTTAGGGGCTCTCCTAGAGTAATTATGTTCTTTTTGGCACTAGTTTTAATAGAAAAATTATTTTTTTTCGTTTCAGAATTGCTGCCGCAAGACCATAATGTGAAAGCTAAAATGGTGATTGATAAAAGTTTATAGATGGCTGTCATTTTAATGTGTTTTTAAGGCAATTTATCTAATAAAATTCAGTTTAAAAAATCATTGCAGAACTATTAAAAGATTGTATCTTTGCAGCGGCAAGTCCTACACAACCAGCTCCTGCTGAATCCTCCAGGGCGGGAACGCAGCAAAGGTAAGCGGTCGTAGCGGTGTGATGTAGGTAGCTTGCCTTTTTTTATGGCATAAACTGAACCTTTTTTACCTGAAAAAGGTGATACAAATAGAAGGATTTGTTACGCTTTTGTAACAAATCCTTTTTGTTTTGTGCGCTTACCAAATTCATTCTTATTTTTACGCCCTAAGTTTTATAATATAATAATGTCTAAAGTTGTACTCATTACCGGAGGCTCTTCCGGAATCGGTAAATCCATAGGAGAATTTTTAACCGCAAAGGGGTATAAGGTGTATGGTACCAGCCGAAATCCCGATAAATATACCAATAGTAAGTTTCCTTTAATTGCATTGGATGTGTCCAAACAGGAAACAATTTCCAAAGCGGTTGCCTTTGTGGTTGAAAGATCAGGGAAACTGGATGTCCTAATTAACAATGCTGGAGCAGGTATTACTGGGCCTATAGAGGAAATCCCAGATACGGAGATCAAACGCAATTTTGAAACCAATTTTTTTGGTCCAATTAATGTGATTAAGGCGGTATTGCCGCATATGCGTAGCCAAAATTCGGGGTTGATTGTTAATGTAACCTCCATTGCGGGCTATATGGGATTGCCTTACCGAGGCATTTACAGTGCCAGTAAAGGTGCTTTGGAATTGGTTACAGAGGCCTTTAGGATGGAGCTTAAAGGTTTTAACATTAAAATGACCAATGTGGCTCCAGGTGATTTTGCCACCAACATTGCTGCCGGAAGATATCATGCTCCAGTTTTGGAGGACTCACCATATAAGGATCCATATGGTAATACTTTAAAATTGATGGATGCTCATGTTGATGAAGGAAAAGACCCGATGCTTATGGCTAAAGCCATCCATAAAATCATAGAAAATCCCAATCCTAAAATCCATTATAAAGTCGGGGAATTTATGCAGAAGTTTTCTATCGTTTTAAAGCGAATTTTGCCTGATAAAGTTTACGAAAAACTACTGCTAAATCATTATAAATTGTAATTTTGCGAGAGATTTAATAATCAACTTTAAATAAACAATAAACATGAAATTTTTTATAGACACAGCTAATTTAGATCAAATTAGAGAGGCACAGGAATTAGGTATTTTGGATGGTGTAACAACCAACCCTTCATTAATGGCCAAGGAAGGTATTACTGGAGTTGACAACATTATGAAGCACTATGTGGATATCTGCAATATTGTTGATGGTGATGTAAGTGCCGAGGTAATTTCTACAGATTTTGAAGGAATGGTTAGAGAAGGTGAGGCTTTAGCTGAGTTGCACGACCAAATCGTGATTAAATTGCCTATGATTAAAGATGGTATCAAGGCTTGTAAGTACTTTAGCGATAAAGGAATTAAAACAAACGTAACTTTGGTATTCTCTCCAGGCCAAGCATTATTGGCTGCTAAAGCAGGGGCGACTTATGTGTCTCCATTTATTGGACGTTTGGATGATATCTCTACAGATGGTTTAAATCTTATTTCTGAAATCCGTCAAATTTTTGACAACTACGGTTTCGAAACTGAAATTTTAGCAGCTTCTGTACGTCACACAATGCACGTAATTGACTGTGCTAAACTTGGTGCAGATGTAATGACTGGCCCATTGAGCGCTATTACAGGTTTGTTGAACCACCCATTGACTGATATAGGTCTTGAGAAGTTTTTAGCTGACTATAAAAAAGGAAACTAAATAGAATAATCTTCCCATAGATAAATAAAAAGCTCCTAATGTGTTTTAGGAGCTTTTTATTTGCGGTTATTTTTAAAACCTGTTGTCTGTTATTTTTGAGCAATTAGTTTTTCAAAATTATTTTCAAACTCTTTACTGTATAAGCTGTTTTTTGAAGAGATAATGTGCCCAGAAGAATCCACTAATAGAATAGTATATACTGAGTTGATAACTAATGTTTTCATGCCTTCTCCTAAATTTTCAAAACGATATTCGTTTTGAGTTGAAAACTTATTGCGTTTCAGGGTGTTTTTCCAGTACATTTTATTTTCATCGTTGATATTGATGGCAATAACATTCAAGTCTGGATATCTGTCCTTCAGTTTTTTGGTACGGTAATACAGGTTTTTGTGATTTAAGTCAAAGTTGGAAGACCAAAAGTAAATAACGGTAGGTTTGTCAATAAGTGATTTCAGGTTTTGTGGCTCGTCCATTACATTTACCAAAGTAACATCGGGGATTGGTTCTCCGGGTTTAAGCCTGTTTAATCGGGTAACGAGGTTATTTACGTCTTTTTTGTCAATTTCGCTGGTGGATTTTTCCAGATAGGAGGCCAACAACTGCTTTGTCTCATCAAGATCGTCATTCATATAAATAGATTCCCTGATATTTACTTTCAACAAGTAATTTTTAATGGCATCGACGTTTACAAGACTGTCTATGAGTTCTAACTTTTTGAGGTTGTATTTTAAAGATTGTCTGTCAAAGTACAAATGCTGGTCTGTGTTTTTGTAATACTCATCAAGGGCTAGGTTATTGAAATGAGCAATTAAAAAGCGATTGTAGGTGGCATATTCCCTTAAGGCTTCAAAATTATAGTTAATGTCCTTTCTAAAATCGTAGAAATGCTCTGGTAAATCTTTGAAGTGAACTAATTTACTATCACCATAATAACCAAAAGGGTAGACTTCCCTGTAATAATAATTGTTATAATCTATATTGGCTTCGGCAATGTTTTTAAAGAACTCAGAAGAAGGATATTTTTCCAAAAAGAGAGAGAGATGTTCCTTCTTTTCTTCTCGCTTAGAGTTTAGATAGTCTTCAAACTCTTCTGGGGACATTTTAAATAAAGTAGATTTCTTTTTGTCCTCACTTTCATCCTGTAAAAAGGATTTAATAAGGTAGTTGTTCTTTTTTGATCCAATTCCTGTGAATACCAAGGATTCGTCAAAATCTAAAGTGTTCAACCTAAGCATGACACTGTCTTGAGGCTCCAATAGTACCAGCTGATATTCACCACCGTGTAAAAAGGCATATAAGCCAGATTTTACGTCATCTATTTTTTTGAAAAACCTATTTTCTTCATCAAGAAATAAAGTATCTACCTGGTCTTCCGCTAAGTGAAGTGTTACATAATTGTTTTTAGGATTGATAATTTCACCCCCAAAATAAGCATGGTCTTCGGGAGCATATGTGGTATCCATACATCCCGATACAAACACAGACATTATTAGGGGTATGATGTAAAACTTCATAGAGATTCCTTATTGTAGGTTGCTTTCGGTTATAAACAAAAATAGACTAACAAATCTAGACCTCTTGTTAAGGCGTTGTTAAAAGTTATGTAGTATAAGGCTTTCAATGGAATTGTGCTGTCAAAAATAGAATAGATGTTTCATCTTGTGGATTCATTTGTCTACTTTTGCAAAAAATTAAAACAAATTATTATGCTATCAGTGTCTAATCTTTCAGTTCAGTTTGGTAAACGAATTCTCTTCGATGAGGTGAACACAACTTTTGCCCAAGGGAACTGTTACGGTATTATTGGAGCAAACGGAGCGGGAAAGTCTACGTTTTTAAAGATTTTGGCAGGTAAAATGGATCCTACCTCTGGACATGTACATTTAGAGCCGGGAAAACGTATGAGCGTGCTGGAGCAGAACCACAACCTGTATGATGAACATACGGTTTTGGAAACCATCATTATGGGGAACAAGCCATTGTATGAGCTTAAAACCCAAATTGATGCTTTGTATGCAGATTACACCGATGAGAATGCGGAAAAGATAGGGGAGCTTCAAGTACAGTTTGAAGAAATGAATGGTTGGAATGCCGATAGTGATGCAGCTGCCATGCTTTCAAACTTGGGAATCAAGGAAGATTTGCATTACATGTTGATGAAGGATTTGGATGGTAAGCAAAAGGTACGTGTGCTTTTGGCGCAAGCGCTTTTTGGAAATCCAGATGTATTGATCATGGATGAGCCTACCAACGACCTGGATTATGAAACTATTTCTTGGTTGGAAAACTTCTTGGCAGATTATAACAACTGTGTGATTGTGGTATCTCACGACCGTCACTTTTTGGATGCGGTTTGTACCCATATTTCAGATATCGATTTTGGAAAAATTACCCACTATTCAGGAAACTATACATTCTGGTATGAGTCTTCGCAGTTAGCGGCAAGACAAAGAGCACAGCAAAACAAGAAAGCTGAAGAAAAGAAAAAGGAATTGGAAGAGTTTATCCGTCGTTTTTCTGCCAACGTTGCCAAATCCAAGCAGGCTACCAGTAGAAAGAAAATGATTGACAAGCTGAATATTTCAGAAATTAAGCCGTCTAGTAGACGTTATCCGGCTATTATTTTTGAACGCGATAGAGAAGCGGGGGATCAAATTCTAAATATTGAAAACCTTTCTGCCTCGTTGGATGGCGATTTGTTGTTTCAGAATGTAGACATCAATTTGGCCAAAGGAGATAAGATTGTGGTGTATTCCAAGGATTCCAGAGCTACTACGGCATTTTACCAAATTATTAATGGGAAGATGGAAGCCGATTCAGGAAGCTATTCTTGGGGAGTTACCACCTCTCAATCGTATTTGCCGTTGGATAACAGTGAGTATTTTGAGAACAAATTAAGTTTGGTAGATTGGTTACGCCAATGGGCAACAACAGAAGAGGAGCGTGAAGAGGTATACATAAGAGGATTCCTTGGGAAAATGATCTTTAGTGGGGAAGAGGCCTTGAAAACTGCCGATGTATTGTCTGGAGGTGAAAAAGTACGTTGTATGTTGAGTAGAATGATGATGATGAGAGCCAACGTTTTGATGCTTGATGAGCCTACAAACCACTTGGATTTGGAGAGTATCACGGCTTTCAACAACTCCCTTAAAAACTTTAAAGGAACGGTATTGTTCACAACACATGATCACGAGTTTGCCCAAACGGTAGCAAACAGAGTGATTGAGTTGACTCCAAATGGAATTATCGATAGATACTTAACGTTTGATGAGTACATGAGTGATAAGAAAATTAAAGAGCAAAGAGAAAAAATGTATGCTGTGGAAGCATAGACTTTCAATTTGAAAATATTAAAAAGCCTGAGAAATATCTCAGGCTTTTTTTATGCTTGCATTTCAGACCTTACAGATTCCACTACCGGAACCGCTTTGTCCAACTCGTCCTTATGAACGTAAAGTTCCTGGAACCCCTGTATGGAAGAACCAAAGCCAGCTAATCTACCAGATTCAGACTCGTCTTTAATGATAGGTTCAATCCCAATCTCTTCAAGCCTTGTTATCATGAGCTGTACCATGATAAAGTTGCCTGAGAAAATTTTTATGTAGTTGTCTTCGCCCATTGTAAGTGAATTTTATGTACTTAAGATACGAAAAATTGAGTTATTGAGTGGAGAATTTTTTAAGATTTACAGGATGTATAGATGCTGGTAAAAAATGAAAAAGCCTTTGAAATACCTGCTTTCAAAGGCTTTTACTATGCTGTTTATCGACAGGGTTACTTGTCAATAGATCCTAGCACACGTTTCATAAAGCCATTTAGGGCTTCTTTTTTAGGAGTACCTTCCTTAATCAATTTGTGGACTTCAACGGCTCCATACATGTTGGAGATCAACTCGCCAATAACGTCCAATTCTTCATCCTTAAGAGAAGGAACCTCTGTAAGGGCTTCAAGGGTTTCGATGGCTTCAATTACGAAGTCCTCGTCGTTTTCCTCTATAAATTCTGTTAAATGCTTAATTACAGGTAATTTCATTGCTTATAGATTTTTTGCAAATAATGCTTTAAACGACTTCCGATACTAGGCCTTGCAAAACCTCAAACTTGTTGGTTTGTACTTGGTTTACAAACGCCCCATTTTTAAAGGTTGCAAAAGTAGGAAGGTTATCTACGTTCGCCAACTTTCTGGATTCTGGGAATTTCTCTGCATCTGCCACTACAAATGACGTGTTTTCATTTTCTGAAGCCAATTTTTTGAATTTTGGTTTCATGATTCGGCAGTTACCACACCAAGTTGCTGAATATTGTACCACAACAGTGTCGTTTGAGTTGATGATGTCCTGTAAGTTATCTTGATTTAATTCTTGTACCATAATGAAAAGTTTATGATTGTGAGTAGGATATCAAAGCAGGCCAATGGCATGGCCCACTTTGATTTAAATTTTGTTGTTGCTCTTATTAGTGAGAAGCCAAGTAGCTAGCAACACCATCTCTGTTGGCGTTCATAGCATCTTTACCTTCTTCCCAGTTTGCTGGACAAACTTCACCTTTTTCTTGAACGTGAGTTAAGGCATCGATTAAACGTAAGTATTCACCAACGTTTCTTCCTAATGGCATGTTGTTGATGCTCTCGTGTTGCACAGTTCCTTCTTCGTCGATGATGTAAGTAGCTCTGTAAGTTACGTTGTCACCTTCAACAGTTACAACACCGGTTTCTTCGTTGTAAGTTTCGTTGGTGATATCCAAGATTCCTAGGGTAGAAGCAAGGTTTCTGTTAGAATCCGCCAAGATTGGGTAAGTAACACCTTCAATTCCTCCGTTGTCTTTTGCAGTGTTCAACCATGCAAAGTGTACTTCTGGAGTGTCGCAAGATGCTCCAATTACAATAGTGTTACGCTTTTCAAATTCAGCAACAGCAGCTTGGAATGCGTGCAACTCAGTAGGGCATACAAAAGTAAAGTCTTTTGGGTACCAAAATAAAACTACTTTTTTCTTGTTGTTTACCGCTTCTTCAAGAACGTTGATTTTATAGGTGTCACCCATTTCGTTCATTGCGTCTACGTTTAAATTTGGAAATTTTTTTCCTACAAATGCCATAATAGTATATTTAATTGTTAGTAATTTTCTGGATGCAAATATACTACTTCATGTAGGTTTAATGGGGTTGCATGATTTTAAAAATTTATTAAATAATAGCTTTATTCAATGGGTGTGATTTAAAAGTATAGTTTTTAGTTATTTGCTAAAAATCACCCTTTGAAATTTGCTTTATCTTAATTTTAAAGGCTGCATAAAATAAGGTTGTAAACGGACTTAAATAATTGAAGAAGGCATAGCCAGCATAAGATAAAGTATCCACGCCCAACACACCACTTTGGTAAGCGCCACAGGTATTCCAAGGTACCAATACCGAAGTTACTGTACCAGAGTCCTCAAGGGTGCGACTTAGGTTTTCCGGGGCCAATCCTTTGTCTTCAAACGCTTTTTTGTACATTCTTCCAGGAATTACCAAAGCTAAATATTGGTCGCTGGCAAGGGCGTTTAATCCAATACAGCTGATAACGGTACTTGCAAAAAGCCCGAATACAGAGTCAAATAAGTTCAATACGGCTTTACTGATTCTGGATAAGGCGCCAATGGCATCCATAACACCACCAAAAACCATGGCACAAAGAATCAGCCAAATGGTACCCAACATGCCATACATACCACCGGAAGAGAAAAGGTCGTTTAGTTCAGCACTATTAGTGGTTACGGAGGTATCTACAGTAATGGCGGTCATGATGCCTTTATAGGCAGATAGAAAGGTAAGTTCGGAAGCGCCTGTGATTTGTTTGACGATTTCTGGTTGAAAGATAAGGGCAAAAACACCGCCTAATAATGTTCCTGCCAATAATGCAGGTAAGGGAGGCGTCTTCTTTACAATCATAAAGATAACTAATGCCGGTACCAAAAATAACCAAGGCGAAATATGAAAGGCACTGTCTATAGCACTTAACATTTCTGTGGTATCGGTATCTCCTTTTACATCTAGAGAAAGACTGATAATAACAAACAATACCAAAGTAATGATTAGGGTGGGAATGGTGGTGTACATCATGTATTTGATGTGGGAGAATAGTTCACCTCCTGCCATAGCTGGAGCTAAATTGGTAGTGTCGCTCAAAGGAGACATTTTATCTCCAAAATAAGCCCCCGAAATTACCGCTCCTGCCGTCATTCCCGGGTTGATGCCCAATGCATTTCCAATGCCTATAAGGGCGATCCCCACGGTTGCCGAAGTGGTCCAGCTACTTCCTGTAGCCACAGATATAATGGCACAAATGATGACACAGGCAGGTAGAAAAATAGAAGGACTTAAAATTTGAAGCCCGTAATAAATCATGGACGGAATGATACCACTGATAAGCCATGTTCCAGCTAAGGAGCCTACAAGAAGTAAAATTAGAATGGCTCCCGAGGTGGACTTTATATTTTCAGCAACTTCTTCCATCATTTGGTTGAAGGAAACTTTATTAAAGTAGCCAACAATGGCGGCTACAGCAGCGCCTAAAAGAAGGATAAACTGATTGCTTCCACTAAGGGCATCATCACCAAAGGCCTCAATAACATTGTAGCCAAGCATAATCACCAAAGCAAACACAGGGATCAAGGCCTCCCATATGCTTAATTCTCGGTTTTCCACAATATGTTCGTCTTGGGGATTGGTGGGTTTTATTTCCTGGCTTTGCATGTATGGCTTGCTTTTAGTATTGGAGATGTAATGTTACGATTTTGAAAGATATTCTGCAAATAGAAACAGTTGTGTACATTTGTCTTTAGTTGAAAAATTTATATGGATTCATTAACCCAAATTGTATTAGGCGCTGCCTGCGGAGAATTGGCTCTTGGAAAAAAAATAGGAAACAAAGCTTTGTTGTTCGGAGCCATTGGTGGTACCATTCCAGATCTCGATGTGTATGTTGGAAAATTTATCTATAATAATGAAATAGATAGCATGATGTTCCATCGGGGGTTTATGCATTCTTTTTTGTTTTGCTTAATAGGGGCCTTTGTTTTTGGTTGGCTAGTCTACAAACTTTATGACACAGGGAAGCGGAAGGACACAACCTCGCTTAAAGATTGGTTTTGGCTCTTTGGGATATCGTTGTTCACACACCCAATATTGGATAGTTTTACACCTTATGGAACCCAATTGTTCAAACCGTTTTCAGACGATAGGGTAGCGTTCAATAATATTTCGGTAGTGGATTTCGCCTATACCTTACCGTTTTTGGGGTGCATGGTGTTGGTAATGCGTTTTAAGCGTTCAAATCCCAAACGACTCTTTTGGACTAGGTTGGGGTTAGGTGTTAGTTCCTTATACATGCTATTTACCCTAGTTAATAAATTATATATAAATAGTGTTTTTGAAAGGTCCTTTAAGGATGCTAATATTTCTTTTTCAAGATTCAGAACCCAACCTACTATTTTAAATAACATTTTGTGGTATGGTATAGCAGAAACAGACAGTAGTTATTATGTGGGATACTATTCGCTATTGGATACAGATGCTCATGTAAAGCGGGTGATGACTTTACCAAAGCAACATGAATTGTTGGATGTTAATCATCCTGATATCCAGAAATTAACTTGGTTTAGTGATGGTTACTTTAATTTAATAAAGGAAAGAGAAAAAGAGATTAGATATGATGACTTGCGGTATCCTATGCTAAATCCCGACGATCCCAATTCTTCTATTTTTAGTTTTTATTTGGAGGAAAAAGGGACGCGATGGGATATCAAACCCTTTGAGGGGGAAGCACCAGGGAGAGAAGATTTTGAATTGTTTTTTAGACGAATAAAGGGAATTTAACACAAAAACGCCTTTCAATTTTTGTTGAAAGGCGTTCTTTTAAATGTTTAGCATAAAGTTTTAAATAACTGCTTCAGCCTTTTTATTGACGATGCCCAATTCTTCCATACAAGCTCTCATCATCTTATAAGTGCGTTCGATATCCGCGTCCAAACCAATAGAAAAACGGATCAGGCCATCGGTAAGTCCCATTTCGGCTTGTTCATCTTCCGGGATTTCCGAAGACGTAGAGCTTCCCGGTGCACTAAACAGTGTTTTGTAGAATCCTAAGCTCACGGCTAAATACCCTAAGTTGCGCTCCTGCATAAGTTCCATTAATTCATTGGCTTTGTCTAATGAACCAACATCTATAGTCAACATACCTCCAAAACCGTACTTTTCATTCATCATGCTTTTGAACAAGTCGTGGGATGGGTGCGATGCCAATCCTGGGTACACAGTTTTCAAACCATCAGCTTCAAATTTTTCAGCTAAATAAGAGGCATTGTGGCTGTGTTGCATCATACGGATGTGAAGGGTTCTCAAATTTTTCAACACTGAAGATGCTCTAAGACTGTCCATAGTTGGTCCCAATAACATGGAAGCGCCATCATTTACATTACGAAGCGCATCAATGAATTCTTGACTACCACATACAACACCACCAACAGTATCACTTGAACCATTGATGAATTTTGTAAGACTGTGGATTACCACATCAGCGCCTAATTTTATTGGGCTAATGGATAAAGGTGAAAACGTATTGTCTACCACCAAAGTCAAATTGTGGCGTTTTGCAATTTCAGATAGACCTTCAATATCAGCTACTTCCAAAAGAGGATTGCTCACGGTTTCACAGTAAAGCACTTTGGTGTGTTCGGTAATGGCTGCTTCAACGACATCCAATTTTGTGATGTCTACAAAAGAAGTGGATACATTAAAGCGAGGCATAAAATTCTTTAAGAAAGCATAAGTTCCTCCGTAGATGGTTCTGCTGGAAACAATATGTTCTCCTGCACCACACAATTGCATCAATACAGGAGTGATGGCACCCATTCCTGAGGCTGAGACATTGGCAGTTTCCGTACCTTCCATAGCAGCCAACGCTTCACCTAAATATAAGTTGGAAGGCGAAGAGTGGCGTGAGTATAAATAGCAGCCGTCAGCATTGCCTTCAAACGTGTCGAACATGGTCTTTGCCGATAAAAAGGTGTAGGTTGAAGAGTCTGAAATGGATGGGTTGACACCTCCAAATTCTCCGAAATATTGTAAGTCTTGTATGTTGTTTGCGGGTTTGAATTCCATGGTTAAAGTTTTTGTTTACTCTTCAAAATTCTAAATTAATAGAATTATTGTCAATGGTATTTTGGTTATTAGGAAAATAAAACTGATATATTGGTTATTTATGGTTAAATTTACAGTTAGATGCGTCAATTCGCTTTTCCTTTAGAAATTTTTTCAATCATGGCTTTGGATAATACCGATTTAAAACTCCTCAAATTACTGCAGGCAGATAGTAAGCAGACCAATAAAGAACTTTCCAATAAACTTAACTTGTCCGTGACAGCGGTATACGAACGGATCAAGAAATTGGAGCGAGAAGGCGTGATACAAAAGTATGTAGCGCTGTTAAATAAAGAGTCTGTGGATAGGAGCTTTGTGGCCTTTTGCCATATTAAACTCATTCAGCATTCGCACGACTACGTTGTGAAGTTTGAAGAGGAGGTTGCCAATTTGAAGGAGGTAGTGGAATGCTACCATATTAGTGGCGATTATGATTATTTATTGAAAGTTATGGTGCGGGATATGGAAGATTTTCGGAAATTTATGGTAAACAAACTCACTTCCATCAATCATATTGGGAGTACACATAGTATGTTTGTAATCAATGAAGTAAAGCATACTACGGCTATTACGGTGTAAAATGGAATCCAAAACTTATAGGTGGCTAGAATTTTTAATCATTTTCGTGATTTTGCCGGTAAGTTTTGCATTGAAATACCCTCCAGTTCTTAAACTATTTTTGGGAAGTATCGGATTCTTGTATGTCGTATACCTTTTGCTGAAAGTGGAAGATATAAGGTTTAAACTGTCCCCAACCATCAAATGGAAAACTTTTTGGAAACTTACCTCTGCTAAATTTCTTATCATAGCATTGCTTACTACGTTGTTTGTGTATGTTACAGATAAGGGAAATTTGTTTTGCGTTTTGTTGTCCAGACCCAAATTTTGGGTGTTGATTTTGTTTTTATACGCACTATTTTCCGTGTATCCTCAAGAGCTTATTTATAGAACCTTATATTTTAATAGGTATCAAAATTTAATGAAAAGTAAATGGCTGTCCATTATTCTGAACGCATTGGTGTTTTCAATGGCACATTTAATGTTTAAAAATACCTTGGTACTCATTATGACCTTTTTGGGCGGTTTGTTGTTTGCGCTTACGTTTTTAAAAACAAAATCAACCACATTGGTGTCCATTGAACACGCTATTTATGGAAGCTGGTTGTTTACTGTTGGCATGGGCGATATGCTTGGTTTTCCTTCCTAACAGCTATAGTGTTAAATAGAAAAGGATAATTGAGGATTCTACTTCATAACAGATTGTTTTTTCATGGTTGTGACCTAAAACATTTGTACTTTTGTAATCGTTTTAACAAAATCGAATAAACAAAACCTTATGAATTCATACGATGTAGCCGTTATAGGCTCTGGTCCTGGAGGGTATGTGGCGGCCATTCGCTGTGCCCAATTGGGAATGAAAACAGCTATCATAGAAAAATATTCAACACTTGGAGGAACTTGTCTTAATGTAGGATGTATTCCAAGTAAAGCCCTTTTAGATTCGTCTCACCACTACGAAGATGCCGTAAAACATTTTGAAGAACACGGAATTGAAATTCCAGGAGACATCAAAGTGAACTTGGAAAAAATGATTGCCCGCAAGCAATCTGTAGTAGATCAAACTACAGGAGGGATTGATTTCTTGATGAAGAAAAACAACATCGATGTTTACGAAGGTGTAGGCGCATTCAAAGATGCTACACACATTACCATTTCAGGTAAGGAAACCATAGAAATTGAAGCTAAGAACACAATTATTGCGACTGGTTCTAAGCCTTCAAGTTTGCCATTTATTGAAATTGACAAAGAGCGTATTATTACGTCTACCGAAGCTTTAAAATTGAAAGAAATTCCAAAACACCTAATCGTTATTGGTGGTGGTGTTATTGGTTTGGAGCTTGGTCAAGTATACAAGCGTTTAGGTGCTGAAGTAAGCGTTGTGGAGTATATGGACCGTATCATCCCAACTATGGATGGTGGTTTGTCCAAAGAATTGAACAAGGTATTAAAGAAGCAAAAATTCAAAATCAATACCTCTCACAAAGTAAAATCTGTTGAGCGTGTTGGTGATGAAGTTATTGTAAAAGCCGATAATAAAAAAGGAGAAGAAGTAGAGTTTAGAGGTGATTATTGTTTGGTGTCGGTAGGACGTCGTCCTTATACCGATGGTTTAAATGCTGAAGCTGCTGGTGTGAAGTTGAATGACAGAGGCCAAGTTGAAGTAAACGACCATTTACA
The DNA here is from genome assembly GCF_001280505.1 of Mangrovimonas sp. TPBH4. Lineage (GTDB taxonomy): Bacteria > Bacteroidota > Bacteroidia > Flavobacteriales > Flavobacteriaceae > Mangrovimonas_A. The sequence continues at coordinate 38,574 of NZ_LBIO01000048.1, read as the reverse complement.
AACATCAGCTTCCAACATTTACGCGATTGGAGATGTTGTAAAAGGAGCGATGTTGGCCCATAAAGCAGAGGAAGAAGGTGTATTTGTAGCCGAAACTTTGGCCGGACAAAAACCACATATCGATTATAATTTAATTCCAGGGGTTGTGTATACATGGCCAGAAGTTGCTGCAGTAGGAAAATCTGAAGAGCAATTGAAAGAAGCTGGTGTAGATTATAAAGTTGGACAATTCCCAATGCGTGCTTTGGGTAGAAGTAGAGCCAGTATGGATTTGGATGGATTTGTAAAAATCTTGGCAGATAAAAATACTGACGAAATTTTAGGAGTCCATATGGTTGGAGCCCGTGCAGCCGATATGATTGCAGAAGCAGTGGTTGCTATGGAATATAGAGCATCTGCTGAGGATGTTTCGCGTATGTCTCACGCTCACCCGACCTTTACCGAAGCTATTAAAGAAGCGGCTTTGGCTGCTACAGGAGATAGAGCTTTACATGTGTAATTACACATTAAGCATATTTAAGTGTTTACCAATTTTTATGAGCGGTGTATTTTAATGATGCACCGCTTTTTGTTTGTTAATTTTGCTCTGGTAAGTTGTCAGATGTTTTGAAATGAAAAACTTCAATAGTTATACTGATTAAACTATTGAAGTCTTTTGTTGGTGTAGAGTTAAAAGTATAATTAGAATCCTTTCTTAGAAAAGGTCATTCAACACTTTTGCTAAACGAATACCTCCTTTTTGTAATTGTGAACGCACGGTTCCAAAATATTCGTAGGAGTATTTGTATCTTAAATTATCGCCTTCGTTCGCTGAAGCATACACTGATTTTGCCAATTGCTGCGATTCGTGAGCCCAATCAATAATGGAACCTTGTTGAATAGCTTTTACTTGGTCTTTGGTAAGGTAATCGGCATTTTGGGCCAATTCAGAATAACTCATGTCATAAGCATCAATCATCTTAGTGTCCCAGACCGTATGTAGGTTGGTGTCTCTAAATTGCCATTGTACCTTAATATCATTGCCACCACGATCTTCGGCACGGCCCACATGAAGTGGTTGGTGAAGGTCGCCAATTAAGTGAATCAACATTTTTAGGTAAAAGGCTTTGTCTTCCATGGAAGCATTTTCATCCGTAATCACTTCTTTGCAACGTTCAATACCTGTTATTAAATCACCTTCTGGATTTTTTGTGGAATTTTCATAGGTTTCATCCAATGCCATGTTTACAAAATGCCACGAGTAAAATTCATTGTAACGCTCATCAGACTTAATTTCATCGGCAAAAGTAGACGTGAACGCAAGCGATTCGTGGTTTAGAATCTTTTTTAAGTTACGCTTCGTCTTACCCGTTAAATATTGGTCTGCAATAGCACCAATGGTCCTATGTCCTGTTTTGCCCCATTTTAAGGAGGCGTTTAAAGGTTGGACAAGAAAGGCTAAGGTAAAAATGACGAGCGTAAGTCTTGCTTTCATAATGTTATTTCCTTTTGTTGCGTTTATTGAAATTTTTATCTCCTCTGGTTTTTGGCTTTTTATATTTCTTGGCAATTTCCCGTCTGTAGGAACCACCTTGGTTTTGTTTTTTGTTTTTCTCGGACTTTTCGTGAAAAGCAGGCCCAGGAACGTCATCAAGGGAACGTTTGGTTGGGTTGTTGCGTTCCTTTATTTGCGGGCGTTCTTCTTCAATGAGTTCTTCTGAAATGGCAACACCTTCTGGAAATGGCAACAATGGAATGTCCATATCCATATACTTTTCTATTTCAGAAATATACTCTAATTCAGTTTGGGTTGAAAATACCAAGGCATGCCCTTTTTTCTCAGCTCTACCGGTTCTTCCTATGCGGTGCATATAGTTTTCTGGGTAGTGAGGGGTGTCAAAATTGATGACGTGGGATACGTTGTCGATATCCAGCCCGCGGGCCATAACGTCCGTAGCTATCAAAATGCGATTGTCCCCAGCTTGGAACTGAGCAATACTGCGCAACCTGTAATTTTGTGTTTTATTGGAGTGGATTACACAACATTCGTCATTAAATTCCTCTTCTAACTGATCAAATAAACGGTCGGCCATCTTTTTAAAGGCCACAAAAATGATGACCTTGTTGTAGGTTTCTCGATCACTTAATAAACTACGCAATAAGTTGACTTTAGTATAGAAGTTTTTAACCTCATATCGCTCTTGGATAATGTTTTCCAAAGGTGTTCCCGAAACTGCTACTGTAACACGCTTTGGAGCGATAAAAAACTCATTGATCATTTGGTCGACATCCTCGGTCATAGTAGCCGAAAACATAATGTTTTGGCGACGTTCAGGTAGGATGTCGAAAATATTCATCAATTGGTGTCTGAAACCCAAGTCGAGCATGACGTCAACTTCATCAATTACCAATTTTTGGATTGATTTTAATTGCAGCACTCTGCTAACTGCCAAATCATAAAGGCGCCCTGGTGTGGCTACCAAAATATCCAGACCTTCTGCAACGGCTTGTTTTTGAGTGTTAATATTGGTACCTCCATAAACTCCCAATACGCGAACGTTGATATACTTGGCCAGTTTTTCTACCTCTTCAACCACCTGAACCACAAGTTCCCTAGTGGGCACCAACACAAGTACTCTAGGATTATCCTGTGTAGAAAACTTTAGGTTTCTCAAGATAGGAAGCATGTAGGCAAATGTCTTTCCGGTTCCCGTTTGTGCAATACCCACGACATCTTTACCAGAGGCTACTACATTAAAAGCCTGTTCCTGAATGGGGGTAGGAGTGGTAAACCCCATGTCTTCCAGGGCGTTGTAAAGCGGTGTGTTTAAATTAAGATCTTGAAATGTCACTGTTTGTATTTTGATGCAAATCTACCACATTAATTCTACTTAAACTAAAAGCGAATGTTCTATGCTAATGGTGTAGCTAGCTTTAAAGACTTCATTTGGAGCCAATTTTAAAATGGCTTCTTTGTCTTTAAGTCGTTGATTACTATTTATGTTGTCTGCTACGCCTAACCAAGGTTCGATACATACATAATCGGCATTGGGTTTGGCCCAAATGCCTAAATATGGGAAATCTTCATAACTCATGCTTAAAATCGCTCCTTTATTCTTGCTGGATAAGGTAATTTTTTTGGATTTTAGGTCCTTGAAAATTAAAGCATCTCGGTCAAAAAGTTGATAGTGTAAAGGTAGTTTGTTGGTGTGGTTAAGTATTAATTCGGTTTGGTTGTTCTGAAGACCGGAATTGGAATCGAGCAAATGGGTGGCGCTGTGTTCTTCGGTTTCAAATTCCAAATAGTAATCACTATAGTTTTCATCTGCAAATACAGGACATTTAAACGCTGGATGTGCTCCCAAGGAGAAATACATGTCTTTGGCATTTGCGTTTTTTACTTCATGGGAAACGATAATTGTGTTTTCTGTTAATTCATAGGAGGTGTAAAACTCAAATTGAAATGGGTATTGTTTTAAAAGAGCTTCGTCTGAAACTAATTTAAATGTCAATTTGTCTTTTGTTTGTTCATGAAGCTGCATAGAGGCATTGCGTCTGGCAAAGCCATGTCTAGGCAGTTTATAACTTTTTCCATTATGAAAAAAAGTGTCGTCTTTAAGTCCGCCCACAATTGGGAACAGAATAGGTGCGATGCCATTCCATACATCTGGGTTGCCATTCCACATAAACTCTGTTCGGTGGTTTGTGGAAGTAATTCTTGAAAGTTCCGCTCCAACGGGATTGACCTTTATTTTTAAGAGATTGTTTTTTAGGCTTAACATGTGTTTTTGTATTAATATCCGTATTCCAATAAATCTGGAATCAAATCGAGTGCTTGGTTTTTCCAATCCTTTTGCAAAGGTTCATACCCCGAATAGGACTTATACTTTGTAAAAGGTTTGTCTTTAGAAATAGGAGTAACGGGGCCCACTAGACCAATGTATTCACTGTCGTCTTCTTCGTCTTCATAAGAATAGGAGATGGCGTAAAAAATGGCATCATCTTTTGATACCTTACCCAATACATCCAAGTTGTCTGGGTAGCCTTCTTCTTCACCCAAATAATTATAAAGTACCAATTGGGCAAAGGATTCGGGCTTGGTGTATTTTTTAGGAACCTTATCAAACTGATTGGTTTTGTGGTAGACTTCCATTATTTCGTATCTGGAAAACAAACTGTCCAATTTTTTGGAGGTGTAATTGCTGTCTACATTGAGTCCGCAATGTATTCTGGCTGTCAAGGCACGTAAACTTAGCCATTCGTTGTCCTGCACATTTATCAAGGCTTTTGTAAAAGCATCGGTTGAAGGGTTGTTGTAGGGCATAGTGTTGTACAAGGACAGGTAACTATACATTAACGAGGTTGTTTTGTAGTTGTAATCTTCGCCCTCTTTCATTTCAAGATATTTTTTAAGATCGCTTTCTGAATATTTCAAAAGTGTGTCCAAATTATCTGAGACCAGATTTAGGTGCTCAGGATGGTTTTCGGCTATATCATTAAAAATATCCAATACATCAGAACGGTAGGCTTCATAATTGTTGAGGTTTAATAGGATCTTGGAGTTATCTATGGCAAACTCCAGTGAATCTCTGTAGGGAGCGGTTACACCATAAGTGTAATTTTCGGAGTTAGTAGGAATTGAAGTATTCAGTAATGTGTTGAACACTGTGAGCCTGTTATTGCTTGGAAGCTCAGAAATGGTATTTAAAATATGAGCTTTCACGGTGTCGTTTGTATTTGGGTTTAAATACAGGGTTTTTAGAAATTCCAAGGTATTGCTATCGTTGGTGATGGTAAGTTCTTCCAAAATTTCATTGGAGACTTTAACTTTGGTTTCAGAAGAGGCATAATTGTCTGTCATGGCTTTGTATAGCTTTGGCAGATCCTCAGGTTCAAAGACGTAGTAATCAAAAGCGCCCAAGGCATTTTTGAACACGATGGTATCTGTAGATTTTAAATGCTCCAAAAGAAGGTCTGTTTTAGATGAAAACATATCGAACTCAGGTCCTTTAGAAGTTTCCTTGTAGGATGAGAATATCCTATTGCTAAGCTCGCTATCCATGCCTTCCTTACTCAGGTATCCAGTCAATAAAAACAAACGTTTATTCTCTAGCCAAATTTGATGTCTGGTGGTCACTTTGGTTCGCTTGTTTTGAATATAGAATTCCAAAGCCTCTTTGTTGTTTATAGTAATGTCTTTTTGACTAAGTATAGAGTCGTTCCAAACGAGAAGTGAATTGACATTGGTCTCAAAAAATTCTTTGCGGCTCTTTATTTTGAAATAGTCCTTTATGTCGCTGTAGCCAAATTGATAAACATCACCAGACTCCTTGTTGAGGGCAAAATAGTCATGTGAATTTTTTAAATACACATTTTCGTATCCCAAGCTGTCAATGGTCAATTTATTGTCTTCAAGAAATTGTATTTCAAAATTGGTGCCTTTTGGACTTAAGGTTTCCAATTCCAGTGGCTTGGGAGCTTCAAAAGTAAAACTATTAAAGAACACATCATCTGTAGAGGCCTTATCTGTTGGGTTTAATTTTTGTTTTAGGAGTAGGTAAGTCCTGTTGCCCCTAATGTAAATTCTGCAAACCGAGTGGTACTGGTCTTGAATTAAAAGTTCGTACTCTCTACCTTCATAGCCATCCAAATAAATGGTTTTGCCTTCGCCTACTAGACTTGCCTTTCCCTCAAAATTGTCTTTGATAGATTCAAAAGCTCCAACGGGGTCTTCCATATAATATCCCAAAGGTTGGTCGTTGTAGCGGAAAAGATAATTGTTGTCGTTTTTAAGGTCTTGAACATTGTACATGTGCAGGTAATAAGGCTCTCCATTTTCATCAATAGGGTTGGGGTGTGCTCTTGAAAGGTCTACCGGTTCTCCTGGAAGTTTTATTGAAAAGGCTCCTTCAGGGCTTTTATAGTCGATCCAAGGGATTTCCTTTTTGGGTTTAGGAGCTCCAATGGTGATGGATTCAAAGAAATGGTCTGTATGTGCATCTTCAATTTCATTGGTGTCATCTTCTACAGATTGGTAATACAAAATATTGTTCTGCAAAGTGAACTGGGCATTCATCAATTTTTTTGCATTAAGCTTAACAGAGACTTTATATCTTAACCCCTCGGCATATCGTTGGCGCTTTTTGTTTAATAGTTCACCATTTAAATTCGTTACAATATTGGTGATAAAGCTGTCCATAATATCGTCAGGTGCATTGTCCTTATTTAGACCTCGAAAATCCAATGAAAAGAACGAATAGATTCGGTTGGAATTTGGAGCGTTGTAACTGTACATTATGAAGGCATCATAATCATCGGTATAATTTGGTGCTTCAGGCAATTCAAGTGAAAATCCGGTGGCTTCATCCGTATAGGTGTACCAATCGGTATCAGACGAAGCTTTGACAACATTTGAAATGAAAAATAGAATTAAAGTAGTTGCTATTGTAAATGAGCGACTTGTGAAATTGATTTTCATGGGTGTTAATAGTAGGGTTGAATTTGGCTAAGTATTGGGTGCAATGTTATTGTATTTGGCAGTTTCTTAATAAATTTGCCGCATTCAAAACGCATGCCTTATATTTTGAGAACTACACAAAAATTTCGCATCCCAAACGTAGAGCAATATAAACAAAAATTATTGTTCTGGGCGCAGCAGTTTAATGAAGTAGTATGGCTGGATTCCAACGATTATCACAATCAATATTCCAGCTATAATGCGGTGTTGGCGGTAGAGGCCTTTACATGTATTCAAACAGATTATCACAATGCGTTTGAGAAGTTGAAGGAATACCAATCCTGTACAAAAGATTGGTTATTTGGTTATTTGACCTATGATCTTAAAAATGCTGTGGAGCGTTTGGAGTCCAATAATTTTGACGGTCTCGAATTCCCAGACTTGTTTTTCTTTCAACCCAAGAAGTTGTTCCTGATAAAAGATGATGAAGTTGAAGTGCAATATTTGGGGATGGTGGACGATGAAATGGAAGCGGATCTAAAAGAAATAGAATCATTGGGTGGCACTTCTGAAACACACAGTACATCCAATAATATTAAGGTGAAACTCCGCATGCATAAGGATGAGTATTTCGAGAAAGTGAATGCAGTTTTGGATCATATTCATCGAGGCGATATTTACGAAGCCAACTTTTGTCAGGAGTTTTATGCTGAGGATACCCAAATAAATCCTTTAGAAACCTATTTTAAGTTAGATGCCATTTCAAAGCCGCCTTTTGCAACTTTTTTAAGGCTTGACGATAAGTATTTATTGTCGGCATCTCCAGAGCGCTATATCAAAAAGGAGGGGTTAAAGATTACTTCGCAGCCTATCAAAGGAACGGCAAAACGTTCGCGAAATCCTGAAGAAGACCTATTGTTGAAAGAACAATTGTCTAAAGACGAAAAGGAGCGCAGCGAAAATATCATGATTGTGGATTTAGTCCGAAACGATTTGGCACATACTGCCACCAAAGGAAGCGTGGTTGTGGAAGAATTGTGCGAAGTCTATACCTATCCGCAGGTGCACCAAATGGTCTCTACGGTTACATCTCAGATTGAGGCGTCTACAAATCCCGTAGATGTCATTGCAACAACATTCCCTATGGGCAGTATGACAGGGGCGCCAAAAATTTCAGCTATGCAGATTATAGAAGCGTTGGAAGATACCAAGCGAGGCCTGTATTCTGGAGCCGTTGGCTACTTTTCTCCGCAAGGTGATTTCGATTTTAATGTGGTGATAAGGAGTATTCTGTACAATGCTGAAAAGCGATATGTGTCCTATTCGGTTGGCGGGGCCATCACCGCTAAAAGCAATCCGTTGAATGAATATGAAGAGTGTTTGGTCAAGGCTAAAGCCATGCGTGAAGTTCTGGAAAACTAAAGTTTCTTGGTGTTGCTGAGGGGGAAAAACCTACAACTTGGTTATATTTGAATTAAACATTCATTTTTAACCACCTTTTTATGACACTCGACACCTTTAAGGCGCATATTGAACAGCAATTCCCAGGATTTTTTGAAAGTAAATTGCTTATTGCCATTTCTGGTGGGGTAGATAGTGTGGTGTTGACTCATTTGTGTCATCAACTGGGGTTGGATGTCTCCTTGGTGCATTGCAATTTTAATTTACGTGGAACAGAGAGTGATGGCGATGCCGATTTCGTATTTCAATTGGCTAAAGATTTAAGCTTGGATTTATTCTTGGAGAGTTTTCAAACGGAAGCTTATGCGGCAGAGCATAAATTGTCCATTCAATTGGCAGCGAGGCAGCTGCGCTACGATTGGTTTGACGAATTGGCCAAACAACTTCATTTTGATTATGTCCTAACAGCGCATCATGCCGACGATAATTTGGAAACATTTTTGATTAATTTAACGAGAGGAACAGGACTCGATGGTTTAACCGGAATTCCTGAAGTGAATGGCTTGTTTGTAAGGCCGCTTTTACCATTTTCAAGAAACAGGTTGGTAGAATATGCAGAGGAACATCAGTTAACTTGGCGAGAGGATAGTAGTAATGCGTCTACAAAATACCTGCGAAATAAATTGCGCCATGATGTCATTCCTTTGTTGAAGGAAATCAATCCACAATTGTTGCAGAATTTTGAGAAAACTATTGGGTTTTTAAAAGCGTCTAAATCAATTATTGAAGATCATGTGGAAGAAGTGGAAGATTCCGTGATTAAAGAAATCTCCGAATACGACGTGAAATACGATATCTCCAAAATAAAAGCTCTAAGCAATCCCCAAGCCTATTTGTATGAACTCTTAAAAGCTTACAATTTCACAGAGTGGAATGATGTGGAAGATCTTTTGGATGCGCAATCGGGGAAGCAACTGTTTTCTGAAACTCATCGTTTGATCAAAGACCGAGAGTTTTTGTTGTTGAGTGAAATTGAGGATAAACAGGAAACGCTTATTCTCGTGTCTGAATGTGATGATAAGATAAAAACACCTCTTGGAAATTTGTATTTTAGTGAGGCTGCTGAGGTGTCCAATCAAGGTCCCAATGTAATTTTTGTGGACAAGAAAAAGCTCAAATACCCATTGACTATTAGACATTGGAAAGAAGGCGATTATTTTCATCCGTTGGGAATGAAAGGGAAGAAGAAATTGAGCAAATACTTTAAGGATGAGAAAATGTCCTTATTGGAAAAGGAAAATGCGTTGGTGCTGTGTTCGGGAGATTATATCATCTGGGTAATAGGAAAACGTCCCGATGGCCGTTTTAAAGTTTGTGACCATACGCATCATATCATTAAAATAGAATTAAAATAGACCATGGTACTACAGGGGCAAATCGTAGATATTCCAAATAGAAGGATTTTTAAGGGGGAAGTCACCATAAGGGATGGAAAGATTTTTTCCCTAGAAGAAAAGGAACATGACATTGAACATTTCATTCTTCCGGGTTTTGTAGATGCCCATATCCATATTGAAAGCTCCATGTTGGTGCCTAGCGAATTTGCCCGATTGGCAGTGTGTCATGGTACGGTGGCTACGGTGTCCGATCCTCACGAAATTGCCAATGTTTTAGGAGTGGAAGGTGTGGAATTCATGATTGAAAACGGTAAACAAACGCCCTTTAAGTTCAATTTTGGGGCTCCATCCTGTGTACCGGCAACTAATTTTGAGTCGGCGGGAGCGGTCATCGATTCCGAAGAGATTAAAACGCTTTTGGAAAATCCTGAGATAAAATATCTGGCCGAAATGATGAATTACCCCGGGGTGTTGTTTCAAGATGAAGAGGTGCTTAAGAAAATCGCTTTGGCCAAACATTATAACAAACCTGTCGATGGGCATGCACCCGGGTTGCGAGGAGATGATTTGTCTACCTATATAAATGCTGGAATCTCCACCGATCATGAGTGCTTTACGTATGAAGAAGGTTTGGAGAAATTGCAAAAAGGCATGAAAGTGTTGATTCGGGAAGGAAGTGCCGCTAAGAATTTTGAAGCCTTGATAGATTTGTTGCCTGACCATTATCACAACATGATGTTTTGTAGTGATGATAAACATCCAGACGATTTAATAGTTGGACACATAAACCAATTGTGTGCTAGAGCCATTGTCAAAGGTCATGATGTGTTTAACGTGTTGCAAATAGCTTGCGTGAATCCTGTGAAGCATTATAGCCTTGAGGTAGGATTGCTTCAAGAGGGAGATATAGCAGACTGCATCGTGGTGGAAGATTTGGTTAATTTTAAAACATTGCAAACCTATATTGAAGGTGAATTGGTTTTTGATGGAAAGAGCCTCATTAAGCCAATTCCTTTTGAAATTCCTAACAACTTTAAGGCTGTATCCAAACAAATTTCCGATTTCAAAATACCATCTTCAGCAAAACAAATTAGGGTTATAGAAGCTTTGGATGGCGAATTGGTCACTAACCCATTATTAGAAGAGGCTTTGATTGTTAATGGAGAATTGATGTCCAATACTGAAAAGGATATCTTGAAAATGACCGTGGTGAATCGCTATGAAAACCAGAAACCAGCTTTGGCATTTATAAAGAATTTTGGATTGAAGGAAGGGGCCATTGCTAGTTCTGTAGGTCATGATTCGCATAATATCATTGCCGTGGGAGTGGATGATGCCGCACTTTGTAAGGCGGTTAACCTGATCATAGCCAATAAAGGTGGCATTTGTGTCGTCTCTGATACGGAAGAGCAGGTGGTGCCGCTTCCTGTGGCTGGAATCATGAGTGATCAAGACGGGGTGTCAGTAGGTAAAGCTTATGCCGAGTTAAGTCAAAAAGCAAAACAATTGGGCAGTACTTTGCATGCACCTTTTATGACCCTATCCTTTATGGCATTGTTGGTAATTCCGTCACTCAAACTGAGTGACAAAGGGCTTTTTGATGGCAATACCTTCAAATTTGTGGATTTAGAACTGTAAACTGTTTTTAAATAGGTATTTCATTCTTAGTTTTGTCTCCCATAAATAATGTGCTATGCCTATTCTTCATTCGGACTATAAACCACCTGTGTTATTAAAAAACGGATTTGTCTCTACGGTTTATTCCGGATTGATTCGTAAAGTGAAAGGCGTGGAGCAGGAACGTGAACGCATCACCTTATCTGATGGGGATTTTTTGGATTTGGATTGGAGCTACGCCGAAACCAAAACTGACAAACTCATAATTGTTTTACATGGTCTGGAAGGCAATGCCCAGCGACCTTATATGACAGGTGTTGCTAAATTATGCAATGCCAATGCTATTGATGCCGTTTGTGTGAATTTTAGAGGTTGTAGTGGTGAGGATAACTTAAAATTCTATTCTTACCATTCAGGTGCGACCAATGATTTGGATGAGGTTATTCAACATATTTTGAAAACCAAATCCTATTCACAAATATTTTTCCATGGCGTGAGTCTTGGTGGGAACATAGTGCTTAAGTATTTGGGCGAACGAGAAGAATTGGTCCCGGAAATTAAGGCGGGTGTTGCCGTGTCTGTACCTTGTTATCTTCAAGGTTCGGCAGAGGAACTACATTCTTTTAAAAATGTTCTTTTTCACGATCGATTCAAAAGACATTTGCTCAATAAATTAAAAGTGAAGCAGCTAAGATATTCGGAAGAGTTGAACGATGCTGTATTACAGTCCATCAAAACATTGAGTGATTTTGATGACGTTTATACTTCAAGGGCGCATGGTTTTAAGGATGCTGTGGATTATTATGAACAATGCAGTAGTTTACAATTTTTAAAAGGCATTAAAGTTCCGACTTTAATCATCAATGCGTTGAATGATTCGTTTTTGTCACCAGAATGTTATCCTGTAAAAGATGCTAAGGAAAATCCTAATATTTATTTGGAGATGCCTAAACATGGAGGGCATGTAGGCTTCTGTTTGAGAAATGGATTTTATTACAATGAAAAACGGACTTTGGAGTTCATTCAGGGATTGGATTAAGTCTCAAATCTTCAGGAAAACCTAACAGGTTGATATCCCATAGCTCAGGAAGTACAAAATACACAAACAATGTAATGATAAGTATGGATACTAGATTCATTACAACCCCTTTACTTACCATATCGGGTATTCTCAGGTAACCAGACCCGAAAACAACTGCGTTAGGAGGTGTTGCAACCGGAAGCATAAAGGCACAAGATGCCGCTACGGCTGCGCTAACCATCAAGATAAAAGGATGCATGTCTACCGTTAAGGCCATAGGGGCCAATACGGGAAGCAACATGGCGGTTGTGGCTAAATTGGAGGTGATTTCAGTTAAGAAATTAACAGCCGCAATCAGAAGTAGTATAATTAGAAAAGTTGCAATGCCTGTTAGCGAGGTCATTTGATTGCCAATCCAAAGGGCGAGTCCGCTACTTTCAAAACCTTTGGCGAGAGCCATACCACCACCAAACAAAAGAATGATGCCCCAAGGGAGTTTTTGTGTGTCTTCCCAAGAAATCAATTGTTCGCCTTTGGTTTTGGAGGGGATAAAGAATAATACCAATGCAAAAAGGATGGCTATAATGGTATCGTCTAACCCTGGCAGTAGGTTTTGAAGTAAAAAGGATCTAGTGATCCAGCAAAAGGCTGTAGTCGCAAAAATTGCGGTCACCCATTTTTCTTCATAACTAATGCTTCCAAGTGATTTTAGAAGTTTTTTGATTTCTTCTTTGCCTCCCGGAAATTCCTTTTGATGAAATTTAAAAGCCACTCGGGTTAAAAATTTCCAGCAGATAAAAAGCATTAAAACAGAAATGGGAAATCCAAATAGAAACCACTGTAGAAAGGTAATTTCATAATTGTAGGTGCTCTTCACGATGCCTGCTAACACCAAATTGGGAGGAGTGCCAATCAAAGTGGCGATGCCTCCAATGGAAGCACTGTAGGCAATGGCGAGCATTAAAGCTTTTCCGAAAAGCTCGTTTTCATTTTTCAAGGTTTTGGGATTGTCCTTTAACTGGTTGATGATGGCCATGCCAATAGGCAACATCATGACAGAAGTAGCTGTATTGGAAATCCACATGGAGAGAAAGGCGGTTGCTACCATAAAACCCAAAATGATTTTATGGATGTTGGAGCCAATAAGATTGATGATATTTAGAGCAATGCGTTTATGGAGGTTCCATTTTTCAATGGCAATGGCAATAATAAAGCCTCCCAAGTAAAGAAAAACATACTTATGCCCGAAGGATGCTGTGGTGGATCCTATGTCCAAACTGCCGCAAAGCGGAAACAGAACTATCGGCAAAAGCGCAGTGGCTGCAATGGGGATGGCTTCGGTAATCCACCAAACGGCTATCCATGTGGTTGATGCCAATACACCATTGGCTTCAGTAGAAAGACCTTCAGAATGGAAAAATAAGCGAATAAGAATAAACAGAATCGGGCCAAGAAAGAAACCAATGCGTTTTGTGGTGTTCATGTAATAAATGCTTTGTCATGTAATAATAGTGAATTTTCAAGCAATATTATTATTTCCCAAATTTTCCTATTTTTAAGCAAAACCAATCAACGATGCTAAAAAAGGTCTATGGAAGTGCTGTGTTCGGCGTTGAGGCTACTACGGTTACCGTGGAAGTTAATGTGGACAACGGCATAGGGTATCACCTTGTGGGGTTGCCCGATAACGCAATAAAGGAAAGCAACTTCAGAATTGCAGCAGCGCTTCAGAATAACGGCTATAAAATTCCAGGGAAAAAGATTATTATCAATATGTCTCCGGCAGATTTGCGAAAGGAAGGCTCTGCCTATGATTTGACTTTGGCCATTGGCATTTTGGCAGCTTCAAGTCAGATTAAAGCCGAAGCTCTGGAATCATATTTGATTATGGGAGAATTGTCTTTGGATGGTACTTTGCAGCCTATAAAAGGGGCATTACCTATTGCAGTGAAAGCTAGAGAGGAAGGTTTTAAGGGCTTTATTTTGCCGAGTCAGAATGCTAAGGAAGCGGCCATTGTAAATGACTTGGAAGTATTTGGGGTGGATAACATCACGCAGGTCATTAACTTTTTTGATAAGGAGGAACCTTTAGAGCAAACAATCATTAATACGCGTGAAGAGTTTTATAAAAACCTAGAGTTTCCAGAATTCGATTTTGCAGATGTCAAAGGGCAGGAAGGTATCAAACGTTGTATGGAAATTGCTGCGGCTGGAGGGCATAACATCATTTTAATTGGGCCTCCTGGAGCAGGAAAGACCATGTTGGCAAAGCGTTTGCCTAGTATTTTGCCGCCTATGACCTTAAGTGAAGCCTTGGAAACTACGAAAATACATTCGGTAGTGGGGCGGGTGAAAGAACACACGGGATTGATGTCGCAACGGCCGTTTAGAAGTCCACATCACACGATATCAAATGTAGCCTTAGTCGGCGGGGGAAGTTATCCGCAGCCAGGTGAAATTTCATTGTCGCATAACGGAGTATTGTTCTTGGATGAACTTCCCGAGTTTAAAAGAGAGGTGTTGGAAGTGATGCGCCAGCCTTTGGAAGATCGGGAAGTGACTATTTCCAGAGCAAAGTTTACCGTAACCTATCCTAGCAGTTTTATGTTAGTGGCTAGTATGAATCCAAGTCCCAGTGGCTATTTTAACGATCCTAGTGCACCTGTGACCTCTTCTCCAGCAGAAATGCAGCGGTATTTGAGTAAGATCTCAGGGCCTTTGTTAGATAGAATTGATATCCATATTGAAGTGACGCCGGTACCTTTTGAAAAACTCTCCGATGACAGAAAGGGCGAGGCTTCCGTGGATATTAGAAAGCGGGTAACGAAGGCTAGGGAGATGCAGTCGACACGCTTTAAGGAATATGATAATGTGCATTACAATGCACAAATGAATACCAAGCAAATCAGAAACTATTGTGTATTGGATGAGGCTTCCAAGCAGTTGTTAAAAACGGCTATGGAACGCTTGAACTTGTCTGCGCGGGCTTATGACCGTATTTTGAAAGTGGCAAGAACAATCGCCGATTTGGAAGGCAGTGCTGAGGTTCAGGGAGCTCATATAAGTGAGGCTATTCAATACAGAAGTTTGGATAGGGAAGGTTGGTTGGGGTGATTGTCCTAAATTTTAAAATAACTATTAGTAAATGAAACAATATTATGTTGCAATGGCGCTTGCTGTGGTTTTCTCCTGCAAGAATCCGTCAAGTGAAAATGAGCAAGTAGCTAAAGAAATAACCCTAGAAAAAACAGAAAAAGCACCTGTGTTAAATCCTGAAGAAGCCAAAAGGCTATCTCAATTACCCTTACATTGTATGGATACTGAATATCCCAATAAATTAAATCAGGTGATTGGTGGTGATGAAGACCTGCGATCCCCAAAGGCATTGCATCCTGCATTTTATGGTTGTTTCGATTGGCATTCGGCGGTACATGGGCATTGGAGCTTGGTGAGTTTGTTGAAGAAATTTCCTGAGTTGGAAGGTGCTTCAGAGATAAAAGGAAAGCTACTGGAGCATATTTCCAAAGAGAACATTGCCCAAGAAATCGCTTATTTTTATGGCGAACATAACAAGACTTATGAACGGACTTACGGTTGGGCTTGGTTGTTGAAATTAGCAGAGGAGCTTCATACTTGGGATGATCCTGTTGCGAGAGAACTGGAAAGCAATCTGCAGCCATTGACAGATTTAATCGTGACGAAATATTTGGAGTTTCTTCCCAAATTGAATTATCCCATTAGGGTAGGAGAGCATCCAAACACCGCCTTTGGCTTATCCTTTGCCTATGATTATGCTTTAAGTGTGGGGCATATAGCTTTGAAAGAGTTGATTGAGGGTAGAGCCAAGGATTTTTATATGAATGATCAAGGGTGCCCTTTATCATGGGAGCCGGGAGGTTTTGATTTTTTGTCGCCTTGTTTGGAAGAGGCTGCTTTAATGAAGCGAATTTTGCCGAAAGAAATCTTTAAACCATGGTTGGCTGACTTTTTACCGCAACTAGTAGCGTCTAATTTTACTTTGGATGTCGGTAAGGTGTCTGATCGTTCAGATGGAAAATTAGTGCACTTGGATGGCGTGAATTTTTCAAGGGCTTGGAGTTTGATGAAAATATCAGAAGGGATTCCTGAATATCAACATTTACAGAACATCGCCTATAAGCATATCAATCATTCGCTGCCCTCTATTGTTGGAGATAGTTATGAAGGTGGGCACTGGTTGGGGAGTTTTGCCATTTATGCATTGAATTCTATTCATGAGTAAGTGGCTTAAGAACATTGGCCCAGGTCCTTTGGTAGCGGCTGCTTTTATTGGGCCTGGAACGGTAACCGTGTGTACCATTGCAGGGGTTCAGTTTGGTCTGGATTTGTTGTGGGCTATGGTTTTTTCTATTGTAGCTACCATAGTGTTGCAGGAAATGGCAGCTCGTCTGGGTATTGTGACGCAAAAGGGATTGGCAGATGTGTTGCAGAGTGAGATAAAGAACAAATTGGCTAAACGATTTTTAGTGCTTTTGGTGTTATCCGCGATTGTTGTCGGCAATACGGCTTATGAAGCAGGAAATATTAGTGGTGCGGTTTTGGGGTTGGAGGCTATGTTTGGAAAAATGAATCTTCAGTTTTTTGGATTTTCTTTTAATCTCCATGTGATCCTTGTTGGAATTTTAGCCTTTCTGTTGTTGTTTCAGGGAAGTTATAAGTTGTTGGAGAAAGTTCTTTTGGTAATGGTCATTCTTATGAGTGTATCGTTTTTGGCTGTTGCTGTGGTAACTCGTCCCAATATAGTGGACATTATAAAAGGGATTATTATGCTTAAGAGTCCTGAAGGAAGTTTGATGACCATTGTGGGGCTTATAGGGACTACTGTGGTGCCTTATAATTTGTTTTTGCATGCTTCATTGGCAAAAGAGAAATGGAAAGATATAGAGAGCTTAAAATTCGCGAGGACAGACACGGGTATTGCTGTGGTGTTAGGAGGAATGGTTTCCATGTGTGTAATTATTGCGGCGTCGGCCGTAAACGGTTTGGAAGTAACTAATGCAAGTGATTTAGCAAAAAGCTTGGAGCCCTTGTTTGGATCCTTTTCAAAATATGTGATTTCCATAGGTTTATTTGCAGCGGGAATCACCAGTGCTATTACAGCGCCTTTGGCGGCAGCTTATGTGGCCTGTGGGTGTTTCGGGTGGCCTTCAGACTTGAAATCCATACGGTTTAAGGTGGTTTGGGGCCTTGTGTTATTGGTTGGAGTTTTGGTTTCGATGGGAGGTTTTAATTTGATAGAAATCATTCGGTTTGCTCAATTTTCAAATGGGTTATTATTGCCGTTGATTGCAGGTTTTTTACTTTGGGCCATGAATAAAGCGTCCTTGTTGGGAACTTACAAGAATTCCATGTTTCAAAATAGTATGGGAATGATTATCTTAGTTGTGACCATCGTTTTGGGGTTGAAAAGTATATTGAAAGTTTTACAAGTGATATAATGGGGCGTTTTGTTGTGGATATTAATGTAGATGTGGGTGAAGGTTTGGGCAATGAGTCGCAGTTATTACCTTATATTTCGTCATGTAATATTGCTTGTGGGGGACATGCTGGTGATGAAGAGAGCATGCGTGAGGTGGTGAAGTTGGCCAAATTGTATAAAGTGAAGGTGGGGGCGCACCCTTCGTATCCCGACAAAGAAAATTTTGGCCGGGAATCCATAAAGATATCCTGCGCAGATTTATATACATCCCTTAAAAAGCAGGTGAGGAGCTTGACGAAAATTCTCTATCAAGAAAATGTCCCTTTGCATCATATCAAACCTCATGGTGCCTTGTACAATAAAGCAGCTGTAGATGTAAAGACCGCTCAGGTAATAATAGAGGTAATCAAAAGTATTGCGATGCCCGTGGCTTTATACGTGCCCTATAAATCTGTAATCGCCGATTTGGCTTCAAAGGAAAATATTAAAGTGACATTTGAGGCTTTCGCCGATAGGAATTACAATGATGATTTCACCTTGGTATCGAGGAAGGAACCTGATGCTATTATCGAATCTTCCGAGGCTGTTTTTGATCATGTTTACAACATGATTTTAACGCAAAAAGTAAAGACCATTTCTGGGGCTGAAATGGATCTAAAAGCTGATACGTTTTGTGTGCACGGCGACCATCCAAAGGCAGTAGAAATACTTCAGGAAATGACTGCCAAATTAAAGGTGAATAATGTGAAAATTTTATGATGTTATGAAGGGTTTTCAGTTGAAGTTTTTACCTTTCAATGAACGTTCTATTTTAGTGGAATGGCCGTCCCGTATTGATGAAGATATATTAAAAGATGTACTTTCGTTAAAAAATGGCATTCAGAAAAATCTTTCTAAAGTTATTGTTGAGATAATTCAGTCATACGGCTCATTATTAGTTATTTACGGTTTAACTATTGATGATTTCAATGGTGAAATTTTGAGGTTAAAATCACTATATGAATCCCAAGTTGATGATGTGGGTTTGGAATCTTTGGTTTGGGAAATTCCAGTTTGCTATGATACTAAATTTGGTTTAGATTTGAATGAAATTTCAGAAGAAAAAAAGTTAACAAAACAAGAGCTGATCCAACTGCATTCCCAGCCATTTTACACGGTTTATTTTATCGGGTTTTTACCCGGATTTTTATACTTGGGAGGATTGGATCATCAACTTCAGTTTCCACGAAAATCTTCACCAAGGATGAAGGTTGAAAAAGGAGCGGTGGCCATCGGTGGATATCAAACCGGGATTTACCCAAATGAAAGTCCGGGAGGGTGGAATATTATTGGAAATTCTCCCTTAGAATTTTTTAATCCGCATCAATCACCGCCCTGTTTTGTACAAGCGGGAGATCAAGTTCAGTTTGTTCCAATAGATATGCTGGAGTATGAAAAAATAAAAAGTGATGTGAATTCTGGAGTGTATCCACCTAAATTTAGGAAACGATTATGATTAGGGTTCTAAAGGCTGGATTGTATACTTCCGTACAGGATTTGGGGAGGTTTGGACATGGTAATTTTGGAGTGCCTGTTTCCGGGGTTATGGATGTGCAATCGGCAAAGTTTGCGAATGTACTTTTAGGGAATCCGGAACATGCGGCTGTTTTGGAGATTACAATGGTAGGTCCTGAATTGGAATTTACAGAGGTGACGAGTATTTGTATTGTTGGAGCCGAAATGGGTCCTAGGGTTAATGGAGCAGCTGTTAAGAACAATATAGCTATTAACGTTTTTCAAGGAGATCGATTGACTTTTGGACGATTGCAAAAGGGGATGAGGTGCTATTTGGCGGTTTTGGGAGGTGTTCAAACAGAATCCGTATTGGGAAGTCGGAGTATGTATTGGCCAGTGACGCTACAAAGTAGGGTTGAAAAAGGAGATGAGTTGAAGCTTATGGAGGCTAAGGAAACTTCTTTTAAAAGACATGCAGTTGTTAGGTTTGATGAATCCTATGTTGTTTCGGATACATTGGAGGTTTTAGAGGGGCCAGAGTTCAATGAGCTCTCCAAAGAGCAGCAAACCATCTTGTTTTCAAAAACATTTACAATTTCGAACCATAACAGCCGTATGGCTTATCAGTTGAATGAAACCCTTCCAAACGATTTAAATGCCATTATAACGGCTCCTGTGCTTCCTGGAACGGTGCAATTGACACCTTCAGGACAATTGATCGTGTTGATGCGGGATTGTCAAACTACGGGAGGCTATCCAAGGGTGTTGCAGCTTACGGAAGCTTCTATCAATTCACTGGCTCAGAAAACTACAGGTAATACCATAAGGTTTCGTTTGAAACCATGGAATTTGGATCGTTAATCTAGACAAGCATCCCAAAGTGGATCATTGGGCAAAGGAGCAGTAATGCATATAGCTTCTTTGGAAACCGGATGCGTAAATTCCAATTTTCGGGCATGTAAATGAATGCTGCCATCTGGATTGCTTCGGTCGAAGCCATATTTTAAATCTCCCTTGATTGGGCATCCAATACTAGATAATTGAGATCTAATTTGATGGTGACGGCCTGTTTTCAATTCAATTTCCAATAGGAAATAATTGTTCAATTGCTTAAGAACACTGTAGTGTAACACCGCTCTTTTGCTACCGTTGGTTTCCTTGTGGAATGCGGAAGATTTATTGTTTTTCGGATTCTTTTTTAACCAATGGATAAGGGTGTCCTCCGTTTTGGGAGGTTGATTTTTAACCAGAGCCCAATAGGTTTTGGAGGCACTTTTTTCTGAAAACAGTTTGTTAAGCCTTGGTAGTGCCTTACTGGTTTTTGCAAACAGCACAATGCCTGTAGTTGGTCTGTCCAAACGGTGGACCACTCCAAGATACACGTTTCCGGGTTTGTTGTATTTTGTTTTTAGATAAGCCTTAACAATGTCACTCAGCGGTGAATCTCCAGTTTTGTCGCCTTGTACCAAATCACCAGCACGTTTGTTAACCACAATAATGTGGTTGTCTTCATATAAAACCTGAAGATTTTCCGGCGTGGATATGGTTTTTGTGCCCACTAGACTGCAATTGAAAAGTTAGAACTTTAGTATTGTTCGTTGTCGTTAGGGAAATCAACTGCTTTTACATCGTCTACATATTGAGAAATGGCCGAAGTCATCTCTTCGTAAAGGTTCATGTAGCGACGTAAAAATCTTGGATTAAACTCATGGGTCATTCCCAACATATCGTGTAATACCAAAACCTGTCCGTCTACCCCATTTCCTGCACCAATGCCAATAACAGGAATGGAAACGCTTTCAGCAACTTCTTTGGCCAATTTTGCAGGGATTTTTTCCAATACAATGGCAAAACAACCAGCTTTTTCCAACATTAAGGCGTCTTCTTTAAGCTTTTTGGCTTCTTGCTCTTCTTTAGCTCTTACAGTATAGGTTCCGAATTTGTAAATAGATTGTGGCGTCAATCCTAAATGCCCCATAACAGGAATACCTGCATGAAGAATACGTTTGATAGAATCTTTAATTTCTTTACCACCTTCAAGTTTCACGGCATGTCCGCCACTTTCTTTCATGATTCTAATGGCAGACCTAAGGGCTTCCTTGGGATCACTTTGATAGCTTCCAAACGGTAAATCCACTACAACCAAAGCACGTTGCACAGCTCTAATTACAGACGAGGCGTGATAGATCATTTGATCTAAAGTGATAGGAAGGGTTGTTTCGTGACCTGCCATAACATTACTTGCAGAATCCCCAACAAGAATGATATCTATTCCAGCTCCATCAACAATTTTTGCCATGGTGTAGTCATAGGCTGTAAGCATGGAGATTTTCTCTCCGTTTTGCTTCATTTCAACCAAGGACTTAACCGTAATTCGTTTGTATTCTTTTTTAGCTACAGACATAGTGTTTTACATTTAGGAGATGCAAAAATAATGAGTTTAAATAAGAATTTATGCTATTAAAGCTATTATTCCTTTGTGCTGAAACGCTAAAACTTTGTTAACAGTCCGTTAGGTGAACTCCTACAGCCAAACCTCCTTCTGAAGTTTCTTTGTACTTGGAGTTCATGTCCTTTGCAGTTTCCCACATGGTGTTGACTACTTTATCCAATGGCACTTTTACATTGTTGGGGTCTGTGTCCAGGGCCAATTCAGCTGCATTAATGGCTTTAATGGCGCCCATTGAGTTGCGCTCGATACAAGGCACCTGTACCAATCCGCCAATAGGGTCGCAAGTAAGTCCCAAATGGTGTTCCATAGCAATTTCTGCAGCTACCAACACCTGTTCTGGGGTTCCTCCCAAAAGCTCGCAAAGAGCACCAGCGGCCATGGCAGAGGATACGCCTATTTCGGCTTGGCACCCACCCATTGCAGCTGAGATAGTGGCGCCTTTTTTAAAGATGCTGCCAATTTCTCCTGCCACCAAAAGGAAACGTTTTACATGTTCAAAATTAGCTTTGTGATTTTCAATTACCATATAGTACATCAATACGGCAGGAATTACCCCGGCACTACCATTGGTAGGGGCCG
Source organism: Mangrovimonas sp. TPBH4 (assembly GCF_001280505.1). GTDB lineage: Bacteria > Bacteroidota > Bacteroidia > Flavobacteriales > Flavobacteriaceae > Mangrovimonas_A. The sequence continues at coordinate 16,719 of NZ_LBIO01000048.1, read as the reverse complement.
TAACGACACGTCCCAAGGAGGCGTTTACTTCATTTACTGCTAAAGCAAAACAACTTACCCATTTAAAGATCTGTCTAAATTTTACTTCTGTAAGCCGAATGGTCTCCAACCATTCCTGAGGTGTATTGTATGGAAGTTCTCCTTTTAGTTTTTGATGGGTATCGTAAGCGCGTCTTCTTACATTTAGGCCACCTGGCAGGTTTCCTTCGGTATGGCAACCTAGGTACATGCATTCCAACATGGTATCCCAAACGCGCTTCAATTCAGAATCAATAGCGTCTTCCTCTCGTATGGATTTTTCGTTTTCCAAAACCACTCCTGAAATTGGCAATTCCAATTGTTTGCAGAAATCCAACAGTTGGGTTCCTGTTTCAATGGGATAGGGGAAGGTGCAGTAAAAGATGATTTTATTGGCCTTGGCTATTTTGCGTTCTTCCTGAACTACAAATCCGCCGCCAATGGAGTAGTAGGTAGATTTGTAATTTCTTCCATTAATGGTCGCAGTAAAAGTGAGTGCATTGGCATGAAAGGGCAAAAATTTTCTATTGAATGTAATTCCTTCATTAAAATCAAAAGGGATCATTTTTTCGTTATTGAAACAAAGTGCTTTTGAGTTTTTTATGTTGGAGATGATCACATCAATGTCTTCGGTTGGAATGCGTTCCGGGTCGGCACCACTCAAACCTAAAAGCACAGCATAATCTGTGGCATGTCCTTTTCCTGTTAGGGAAAGGGAACCAAAAAGGTCAACTTTTACTTTTTCAACCTTATCAAATTTGTTTTTGTTTTTTAATTCTGCAATCCAACGTTCGGCAGCCCTCCACGGGCCAAGTGTGTGGGAACTAGACGGTCCCACACCAATTTTTAACATATCAAAAACACTAATGCACTCCATTTACGAAAACGTTATATTAAGGCTGCAAATATATAAGTTGTTTCAGCAAAGTTTAAGCCTTTGGAAATAAAAAAGTCCGAAATTAATTTCGGACTTGGTATTGTGTATTTTAATTGCTGAATTCTTATTGGACAAACTCCATGACTTCATCGTAATTTGTAACATCTATATTACTACTGTTCACAAAATCGACAGGAAGTATAACAATTCTAAAAATTTGATCTAAGGTGTCGCTAGGTAACAATTCATTAAAATTAAATGTTGCTGAAAAATCCATAAAGATGGTGACATAATCAAAATTGTGTTCAAAATTATATTGGAATTCACCAGAAGAAGTATAAATAGTTTCAGGAAGTAGTTTCCATACATCATAGCCATCTACCTGACCAATTAGGCGATAGACTAATACCATGTCAGATTCATATAAATCAATACTTAAAGGTATTTCTACTGTAGTTTGGTAGTTGTTTGCAGAGGTTAAATCCATAGTCCTCTCAAAGGACTGCCCAACAAAATAGACTCCATCTTGACCAGGAGGACCTGGAGGTCCCTGGTCTCCTTCACAAGCTGTAAACAGCAGGGAGGTAAACATTAAAAGAGCAAAAAGTTTTTTCATAATAATTCTTTTTTATTGAAACAATGATGTTATTAGATACTAAAGTTACTGAATTTAGGGAGAATGATTTATGGCTTGTATTGAAAAATAAAAGAGCCCTTCAATGAAGGGCTCTCAGAATAAGCATCTTAAACTAAAAATAGCGGCAGACTATTTTACGATGACTTTTTGGGTTTCACCTGTGTTGGTTTTTAACAGGTACGTTCCACTTGGTAAGTTAGGAATGTTAAAGCTTATGGTATTTGCTTTGTGGGCAATTTCTCTTCCCTGCAAATCAAATAAACGAACGCTTACTTGTTGGTTGAAATACAATATTTCATTGCCATTAACTGGATTAGGATACATTTTAAAAGTATTGCTGTTTGTTGATAATTCAGGAGTATCCAGAGTAGCACTCTCTACAGTATAGATACTGATGGTAGAGCTTACTTCGTTCGCCATGATTACTAAGCCGGAACCGTTAGGACTGTCTTCAGTGGGTACATAAATAATGCCTTCTGGTCCTAAATCGCCACCTTCGTCCTCTCCAAGAGTTCTGTTGTTTACATATTTTTGGAAGCTAGCATTGGCAGGATTGCTAATGTCATAAGTCATGAATCCTCCAACACGCTCCAAAGTGATAAAGGCGTAGTGAACTCCGTTGATTTCGGCAACGGTTACACCTTCTGGTTCTGGTCCTTTGTTGTCACTTCTATTTTTGAAATTATTATTGCTATTACTTACGTTGAACAATCCTCCGAACACAGGATCATTGGCAGTGTAACGTTCAAAATCATCGCCACTGTCAAACACTAATGCGCCTGTATTGGCATTCCAAATACTGAAAGAACGTGCTCCCAAAACATGGATTTCATCAAAGTCGCCATCATTGTCAATATCTCCTGTGGCATTGGTAACTGTCAACCTTCCCAAGTTTTCATCTAATTTCAAGAAATTTGCATCTGGAAAGACAGTCGGGTCAAGGTTGTAATCACTATCACCAACGCGCACTTCTTCTTCGAAAGTATCATACTCTCTGGCATCACCTTCATTGGCTGTTACCAAATACTCGGTTCCGTTCACTTGGTAGTAGGCCATGGCATCTGGCATGTACATTCCTTTTACAGGCCAGTTGCCCATAAAGATAAAATCGGTGTCGTCGCAAGCATCAAAAGTGTTGTTCGCTAAGCTGTGATCTTTTAAGCCTAGAGGGAAAATATCTGTAACCGTATTAGAGGTTAAGCTGATTTTAGCCACAGCATTGTTTTCCTGTAGGGTTACCCAAGCCGTTTGGGAATCTGCTGAAAATGTGATGTATTCTGGCTCCAAATCTTGAGACACTGAAGCATCTGGACCAAATACTCTAACGTTCTGTGCTTTTAAAGTTTCCAATTGGGAATCGAAGGCATTAAAGTTGATATGGCTGACATTGGTTTGAGTGATGTTGCCAAATCCGCCAGTAACATCGATAACCGAAATAGTACCTTCAGGGTCGATGGTGTAATCACTGTTCGGTTGTCCCTCGTTGGCCACCAAAACTTTAGTGCCGTCAGGAGAAAACGCAACCATGTCTGGTAGGTTTCCAACAACAACAGATGAAAGATTTTGTCCTTGCTTGTCCATAAAAACCACAACACCATCGGCGGCAGGTCCATTGGATACAGCAGCAGCTACAATATCATTATGAACCGCAACACTCGTTGGGCCTTCGGTTCCATAGGAAGATAAGTCCACAACAGCATACTCAGTGATGTTGTTGATGTCTGAAAGGTCTAGAATATTTACTTTTTTAGCGACAGAATTCAACACAAACAAACGTTGTGTATCGGCATCATAATCGCAAATTTCAGCAGAACCTAGAGCGTCCACCAAATAGCTTGTAGTAAAATTTATGTCGAGCGGAGATGCAGGGTATTCTAAACTTACATCGTTATCTGTAATGTAAACGCCTGTTACGGCATAAGCTCCCAAAGTAGCATTTGAAGGGTTGGTCAGTTCCAATAGGAATAACTCATCTGATTCGGCATCCAAATCATTAGTAATTGGAATTACCAATTCGATGCCTTCTGTAGAGTTGGCCGGGAATTGGATGTTTTGGTTGGAAAAAGTAAAATCGCTTCCTTCCGTTGCTGTCAATAATTCGGTTACCAAGGACACATCTACAGTGATAGGGTTGCTTGAAGCTGAAGAGATTTCAACCGTTACGGTTACTGAAGTTCCATCTTCCGAAATATTATAAGTAGTTGCTCCAAAGGAGATTTGTGGAGTTACTTCGGTAACAATATTATACACTCCTGGAGAAGCATAAACATTTTCGCCCAATGATTGCCCAACAAGATTGGTAGCAGAAGTCCAGTTGGTGCCTTCGTTGAAATCGGAATCAGGATTTAAAAGTTCTAAGGATGGACCATTACCGTCTACGTCTGTCGGCCAAGGAGCGTCGTCACTATATTCTACTTCGGAAATAACCGTGTTTTGAGAGTTTATAATTTGTAAAAGCTCCCCACCGTTTCCTAAAGCGTTGGAAATGCTTTGAGGCATGTCTAAAAATGTTACGCCGTAAAAGGCATCGGCAGTTGTTTTGTCTGTAGCTAGCAATACAACGGCTTCAGAAGCCAAGTCCATTTCAGGGAAAGTAAAGACAAAATTCGCCTCATCCTTCACTTGAATTCCTCCAAGAGCAATTGTAGAAGCAGAGTGGTTGTATATTTCAAGGAATTCCAAAGCGTCAGAATCATCAGAAGGCGCATTGTACATTATCTCCGTAATGATCAATCCGTTGCTTGTGTTATTGAAAAATAAATCCTCACTTACAAATTCCGATGCCATTGGATTGCCTTCGGTATCGTTAATGTTGTCAACAGTTACATTGTAAGCTGTACCAACAGCAAATCCAGCATGGGCAATGGTCGCTGTTTTAGAGGCGTCATCATAACTAACCGATGAAACGGTAAGAGAAGGTGAGATGCTATAATTGGATAGTGTTTCAGCAGTGGCAGAAGTTACACTTTCGGAGAATACCACTTCTAAAGTTGTCTGGTTAAGCACAGAAACATTTGTTACTGCGGGAGCAGTAACATCTTCAGTTGAAACTACAAAACTAGTCGTATTGAATGACAGGTCTGGGGCTATTCCATCATTGCTTTGGTCTCCACTGTCATCTTGGAAATCATAATTGGGCATGTCATTCAAGGCAAGCCAATAGCCGTTGATATCCAATCCTGTTCTTGGTCCGTTATAAGCACCAATATCGGTTCCGTCAGGATAGGTGATTGCAGTAGTACCATCTACTAAACCTGTGTTATCCAAAGAACCATAAGCAGAATTTGAATTGGCAATGGCAGCAATAAAGGTTGTGGGAACCCTAGGAGCGGTTCCGTGGAAGGCGAAAATAGCTTCGGAACTTCCCGAAACACCACCTGGTTCACCGGTAATGCTTCCGTGGGATACCGTTACAGAAATATCACTGATGGCATTAAAGGAAATGACAGTTCCCGCGTTGATAGTGGCAGTACCTGAATTCCATGAAAAATCGTTTTCATCGGTTCCGAATTGGGAGCCATCCCATTCAGAATCGGTAAAGTAAATGGTGGTGTTGGCAGGAATGTCCACAAAGGTCACCATGGCAAAATCATCATTGCCGTCGGCATTCAGGGCTGTAAATGCCATGTCACCGGTGTTTAGTTGTCCGTAAAACAACTGGCCAATGCATAGGCAGGCCAAGAGTAGAAGTTTTTTCATAAATATTGTTTTGATTTTAGATGCCGTGAAATTACAGGTCGAGTTTTCCTTTAAAATCAATACATTATTAAGAAAAGGTCAACTAAGTATAGGTTTGGAATCGTGGTTGCATGGCAATGTTAAGCCAGTGCTATGGAAATATTAAAATGAAGGCGAGGTGACATCGTGTCATATTTTTTTCCATGGCATAATCATTGACATATACCTCCTGAATTTAAAATTGAACATTCAACGCAACAAATAAAGAAATTAGTATTATGAGTAAAATTATTGGAATCGATTTAGGTACAACAAACTCCTGTGTTTCTGTAATGGAAGGTAGCGAGCCTGTTGTAATCCCAAACGCAGAAGGTAAGCGTACTACACCATCGGTTATTGCTTTTGTTGAAGGAGGCGAAATTAAAGTAGGTGACCCAGCCAAAAGACAAGCAGTGACCAACCCAACTAAAACTGTTTATTCTATTAAACGTTTTATGGGGAATAAATATTCTGAATCTAAAAAAGAAGCAGAACGCGTACCATATAAAGTAGTAAAAGGAGATAACGATACCCCACGTGTGGATATCGACGGACGTTTGTACACACCTCAAGAACTTTCCGCTATGATTCTTCAAAAAATGAAGAAAACTGCTGAAGACTACCTAGGACAAGATGTAACGCGTGCCGTAATTACAGTACCTGCCTATTTTAACGACTCTCAGCGTCAAGCTACCAAAGAAGCTGGTGAGATTGCAGGTTTAAAAGTGGAAAGAATTATTAACGAGCCTACGGCAGCTGCCTTGGCTTATGGATTGGACAAAAAGGGTCACGATCAAAAAATCGTCGTATTCGACTTTGGTGGAGGTACACATGACGTTTCTATCTTGGAATTGGGAGACGGAGTATTTGAAGTATTGTCTACTGATGGAGATACGCACTTAGGTGGTGACGACGTGGATGAGAAAATCATCAACTGGTTGGCAGAAGAGTTTAATGCTGAAGAAAACATGGATCTACGTAAAGATCCTATGGCATTACAACGTTTAAAAGAAGCTGCTGAAAAAGCTAAAATTGAGTTGTCATCTTCTGCACAAACAGAAATCAACTTACCTTATGTTACTGCTACCGCTAGTGGACCAAAACACTTGGTACGTACCTTGACGAAAGCTAAATTTGAGCAATTAATCGACGATTTGGTAAAGCGTACCATTGCACCTTGTGAGTCTGCATTGAAAGCGGCTGGTTTGTCTAAGAGTGATATCGACGAAATTATCTTGGTAGGTGGATCTACACGTATTCCTGCAGTTCAGGATGCTGTTGAGAAATTCTTCGGTAAAAAACCAAGTAAAGGTGTGAACCCAGATGAGGTAGTAGCTGTTGGTGCCGCTATTCAAGGTGGTGTATTAACAGGAGATGTTAAGGATGTATTGTTATTGGATGTTACGCCATTGTCTTTAGGTATTGAAACTATGGGTAATGTAATGACCAAGCTTATCGAGGCCAATACAACCATTCCTACCAAAAAGTCACAAGTGTTCTCTACAGCAGCGGATAACCAACCATCGGTTGAAATCCATGTGTTGCAAGGAGAGCGCCCAATGGCAGCAGACAACAAAACAATCGGTCGTTTCCACTTAGATGGTATTCCACCAGCAAAAAGAGGAACCCCACAAATTGAAGTGACCTTTGATATTGATGCCAACGGTATCATTAAAGTATCAGCTACAGATAAGGCAACCAATAAAACACAGGATATCCGTATTGAAGCTTCTTCAGGATTGACGGAGGAAGAAATCCAAAAGATGAAGCAAGAAGCTGAGGCCAATGCCGAAGCAGATGCTAAAGCTAAGGAGACTGCTGATAAATTGAACAGTGCCGATGCCATGATTTTCCAAACCGAAAGTCAGTTGAAGGAGTTTGGTGACAAATTATCTGAAGATAAGAAACAACCAATCGAAGATGCATTGGAAGAGTTGAAGAAAGCTTACGAAACCAAGGATATCGCGGTAATTGATCCTGCATTGGAGAAAATTAACGAAGCTTGGAAAGTAGCTAGCGAAGAAATGTACAAAGCACAAGCGGAAGCACAACAAAACGGAGCTGGAGCACAACCTGAAGGAAATGCAGGTGGCGATGCAGGAGAAAGCAACGATGTTGAAGACGTAGACTTTGAAGAAGTAAAATAACAAATTCCTTAGAAAGAAGGAATCTCAATAAAAACGCAACCAGAAATGGTTGCTTTTTTTGTTTTTTGGAAGGAGACTTTTAAAAATTGGGAGCATTTTGAAAGTTAAACGATGAGGGGTAGGTGAATAAAAATTGAATGTAAGTCTTTGTATTGTAGTTTATTAATAATAATCACATTTTTAATGTTAAAAAAAGCGAGATTAAGTGTTATTTTAACATTTTATTTTCGTTAAGTTTGGCTTTCAAATTTTATTAACCAATTACTAATTATTCAAAAAATTATGAAAAAACTTAGCCTATTATTTGCCGCAATGACATTATTGTTCGTTTCTTGTTCAAAGGACGATGATGACAATGGACCTAAAATTACAGCAGAAATTGCAGGAACTTGGACTTTGGAGTCATACAAGTATCAAGAGCACACTGTACAGTCTGTTATGGGACAATCCGCTACCACAGATCAGGTAGAGGAAGCCTATGATATCAACTATACTATGGTGTTTAGTGAAGAAACTAATGAAGTTGTTGGAGATGGATCTTACGGCTTGGAGATAACCACATCTATACAAGGTCAGCAAATGAATTCTTACGATGATGGTATTTCAGATTATTATGATGAAGGCACCTATGAAATGGCAGAAACTGTATTGACCTTAGATTTTTATGGAGATATTGAAGAATATGAAATATTAGAGTTGACGGCTTCTACCTTGAAAGTGAAAAGTGAATATACAGAAGATTTGGGATCTGGAACTGAAGTAACCTATACAACTACAACAACATTTTCTAGATAACGATTTTTAATTGTTATGAAAAACGCAACCATTTCTGGTTGCGTTTTTTATGAAGAACGTTATTTGTTAATGGTGTAATAAATAAATTATTGATAGCAAGTATGTTGAAAAATTCAGTATGAATTTTCTTAAAAAAATATAAAAATAAACTTTTTTTAACATTTCAATTCTGCTATGTTTGCCGCAAATTAAATTATTAACCAACTAAAAATTAAAATTATGAAAAAACTTAACCTATTGTTTGCATTTGTTACATTGTTATTTGTGTCATGTTCTAATGATGACAGTAATGATAATCCTGCTGTTATCACTGGAGAACTTACAGGGTCTTGGTCTATGTTAGAATATAACTATGAAGGAGAGACATCCTACGAGTATATGGGCCAGTCAGTATCCTCAGATGTTGTAGGAGAGGCATATGAAATTGATTATATTTGGACGTTTACAGAAACTCCCAACGAAGTAATTGCAGACGGAGCTTTTGGGCTAGAGGTAACTGCGACTAGCCAAGGAGTTAGCCAAACCCAAGATTACGGTATGGTTGGACAATACTTGGAAGGAACTTGGGAAATGGAAGGAGATGTTATCACGATAACTAGTGGGGAGTTAATTCAAGAATTTGTGATTTTAGAAATGACTGATACCATGATGAAATTGAAAAGCACTATTTCAGATACTCAAAATCAACAAGGGTATGAGGTAACAACAAATATGACTACTTTTCAAACGTTTGTTAGGGAAGAGTAATAAAAAAGAAAATAAGGACTTAAAAACGCAACCATTTCTGGTTGCGTTTTTTGTTACACCAAATTCAATTAAAACCCATAATTTTGAGGTCTATTTCAGAGCTATGTCATTTTCTAAAAATATAAAGTCTAATTATCAGCCCAAGCGTTTGGCGGTCAAGTTGAATGTTAAAGGGGAGCAGTTTGTGGTTAAAGGTCATCCGTGGGTGTTTTCAAACAGTATTGTAAAGATTAATGAGGATGCAAAATCTGGAGATTTAGCTATTGTTTTCAGTAAAAACAAGAATAAGTTAATAGGATTGGGGCTGTACGATGCTAATTCTCCAATTCGTATAAAAATGTTGTATAGCGGAGTTGAAAAGGTAGAGGTTAATGCTGTTTTTTTTCAAAAGAAAATTGAGGAAGTTTACGCAAAACGCTATGACCTGTTGCAGACAAATACCAATAGTTACCGATTGATTTTTGGAGAAAATGATGGGTTTCCAGGGTTGATTGCCGATGTGTATGCTTCGGTGTTGGTAGTGAAGTTATATTCTGAAATTTGGCTACCTTATTTAGAAACTATTTTGCCAATGATGCGGGAAGTGTCTAGTGTGGATACTGTAGTGATTCGGCTAAGCCGAAACCTTCAAAACATTCCCAACCAAAATCTAGTTGATGGCTCTGTAATCTATGGTGTGTTGGAGAATGAGGTTGTGGAATTTATAGAACATGGTGTGAATTTTTCTGCCAATGTTATCAAAGGGCATAAAACAGGCTATTTCTTAGATCATCGAGCCAATAGAAAACAGGTGGGTGAATGGAGTAAAGGTAAGACCGTCTTGGATGTGTTTTCGTATGCGGGGGGATTTTCGGTACATGCGCTTTACAATGGTGCTACTTCGGTAACCAGTTTGGATATTAGTAAGCAGGCTTTGGAAGTGGCATTGGCCAATGGAAAATTAAATGAGTATTCGGGAGTGCATAACACCATCGCAGGAGATGCGTTCAAAGAATTGGAAAATTTAATACATCAAGGAGATACATTTGATGTGGTAGTGATTGACCCACCAAGTTTTGCCAAGCAGGCGTCAGAAGTGGATTTGGCAAAAAAGAAATATGCACAATTGGCAACCTTGGGAGTGCAGTTAACCGCAAAAAATGGCCTCTTGGTTTTGGCATCCTGTTCTTCAAGAGTAGTAGCTCAGGCCTTCTTTGATATCAACAATCAAGCATTAAGTAAGGCAGGGAGGAAGTTTAAATTGATCTTAAAAACGCAACACGACATTGACCACCCTGTAAACTTTCCGGAGGGAGCCTACTTGAAATGTGGGTATTATCGATTTATAGATTAGAAATTGACTTTTTGTTATGCGCGCATAGTAAAATGCTTATATTTGTTGTATAAGCAAACTATATGACATCCCCACTTACAGAAATTTTAGGTATTAAATACCCAATTATTATGGCACCCATGTTTTTGGTGTCCAATGTTGAAATGGTAAAAGAAGCCATGCAGGAAGGCATTGCCGGTTGTATTCCTGCATTGAATTATAGAACACTTCCAGAATTGCAGGAAGCAATAAAGGAACTGAAGGCTGCAAAACCAAAAGGAGGTGCCTATGGTTTTAATTTGATTGTCAATAAATCCAACGTAAAATATAGGGAGCAGTTACAATTGCTGTGCGAAGAAGGTTGCGATTTTATCATCACTTCTTTGGGAAGTCCTGAAGAAACCATTCGAGAAGCTCATAAACATAACATAAAAGTATTTTGTGATGTTACGGATTTAACCTACGCCAAAAAAGTAACGGAATTGGGCGCAGATGCCGTCATTGCCGTTAACAATCAAGCAGGTGGACATCGGGGTGAAGTGCCGCCTCAGGAACTCATTGAAGAGATTAAAACATATTGCAATATCCCAGTGATTTCGGCTGGTGGGGTTGGTACGAAAGCACATGTAGATGAAATGTTGAAATACGGTGCAGCAGGAGTTTCGGTAGGAAGTCCATTTATTGCTTCAAAAGAAGCTGGAGTAACTCAAGAATACAAACAGGCCTGTGTAGATTATGGTAAAAATGATATTGTGATGACGGAAAGAATATCGGGCACACCTTGTACCGTCATCAACACACCCTATGTACAAAAAATAGGAACCAAAGCCACTTGGTTGGAAACGGTTTTGAATAAAAACAAAAAGCTTAAGAAGTGGGTGAAAATGTTTCGTTTTTATTTAGGAATGAAAGCTACTGAGAATGCGGCGCTCAAAGCAACCTATAAAACAGTATGGGTGGCGGGACCTAGTATAGAATACACAAATGAAATTTTACCTGTAAAGGATATTGTAAGAAGGTTGACACATTGAAAGATAGTTAAGTATTATAAAAAAAGGGAAACATTTAGTTTCCCTTTTTTTATTGGAATATTAAAACCTATTGTTTTATCAATTTCGTAGTAGCTTGTTTGCCTGTTGTGGTAGAAGTTTTTAGGATGTAATTACCTTGAGCCAAGGAAGAAATATTGATTTCTTCGATAAGGCTGTTCGCCGTGTGGTTCAGTACAACCTGACCTAACAAGTTAAAAATAGTGATGTCTGAAATTTGCTCTCCAGCTTCTACGGTCACCACATTGGTGGCAGGATTTGGATATACTGACAATTGTTCCAACTCATAATTAGGAGCGGATAAGGTAGCTTCATAGGTTACGGTAATGGTCCAAGTATTGTTGTCTACTTTGTTATAAGTTGTGGTGCAGCCTGTATCTGCTCCAGGTGATGTCCAAGTTCTCCAACCCCTTAGTTCAAATTCCACATCACCTGTAGTGCCATTTGCAATATCTAGATTACTTCGACTGTAGGCATAAGTTCCTCCTTGTCCAAGTCCAGAATGGACTTGAGATTCTGTATTTCCAGTTGTATTACAAACTAGAATTGATTTTTGTTCAGACATGTATCCGGAATTATTACTAGTCATATTATAACTTACATCAACATTTGCTATTTGATATCCTTCGGGGATAGAAATAGTTAATATACCAGGACATGTGGTACTTGAAGATGTAGTTGGCGAGTCTAAATGTAAAGTAGATATGTCTCCATCAGAATAGGTGGCACTTACCTGGCCAGGTGTAAAACTCACCAGTTCCCATGTTCCTAAATCATCAGTTCCACAGTTGGTACGGATCCAGAAATAATAAATTGTTCCTGTAGTTAAGTCAGAAAGAGATAAAGATGTTTCAGTAGCAGCCAAATTGGCGGTTGGCTCTGTCGTTTCGTCTGGAGCAATACTATCCGTAGTTAAATAGTAATCTATTCCATTAGCAGGTGCTGTAGCGGGTGAATCCCAAGAAATCTCTGCTGTAGTTGCTGTGGCAGAAGCTTCTAGATTAGATATTGGTAAACATGATGGTGCTAATTCAGCTGAAATAGCCATGATATTCAGCACACTATTATCATCAGTAGTTTTCGATATTTCAATACTTTCGATAGTTTTTCCATAGTTTTCTGGAAGAATATCTAATTGTACTTGGTAAAGTCTAGGGTTTCCTGTATTTGTATGGATTTCGTCATCAATTCTGTTGACTCTTCCAAATCCAGATAATGCAATAGGCTGAACATTACTGTTAAACCAATCAGGCATCTGGGATCCGTTGAAAATCTGTACGGAGGCGTCAGTAAACGTTACAATTGTTGTAAATTGCGTACTCCCGCTTCCTGTGGTTCCTACCACAAATAATTTGGAAGCCTGTACGTCGTTTGTGAATGTTAGCGTCCCACTATTCCCTTGGGTGACTATTCTTAAAGAGTTGTTGGATGCAAAATCTGCTAATTGAAAACTAATATCAAGGGTTGCTTCAGAATTAAATAGTCCATCGGCAGGCAATGCGAAATCAAAATTGGAAGTGCCGGTAGGATCAAAATCGGTACTCATAAAACACCAATTGGCATCATCAGCGGCGGCTGTGGTTGAAGCCATGGCTGTAGTTGCACCATTTGCGACAATATCCGCTGTAAATCCAGAATCTACAATTAAGGGCTCGTATTCTTGAGCATTTAGCATTAATGAGGTTCCTAAAAAGGCACTTAAAAATAGGTTGGGTAATTTTACATTCATAAATAGTTGAATTAATGTGTTTTGTTAATAATACTTAGGTTGCTTTTATTTCCCTCAAATATAGAAACATTCTTTAATTTTAATGAAATATCTTACATAATAATAGTAGAATTTGATGTCAGGGTTTGATTTGATAAGTTTTATTGATTTGTAGTGTACTCTATTAAAAATGATTCTTGTGAGTTATGGGAATGCTTATCTTTAGCTACGTAAAACAATGTATTGGTTTAAAAACTGTGAAAGATGCTTTATTACTATGAAAAGAAGTGACCCACCAATTATAATAATTCAGGAATTTGAGGTACCTGTTGCTCAAGTTTGGAAGGCTATTACAGAGCACAAGCAGATGTTGCAATGGTTTTTTGAAAATATACCAGAATTTAAAGCTGAAAAAGGGTTTCATACTCAATTTAATGTGAAGGCCCCGAGTAGGGATTTTTTACATCTGTGGACTATTGAAGAAGTGCTTCCGAATAAAAAACTTGTGTACAGATGGCGATATCAAGATTTGGATGGGGATTCATATGTTACATTTGAACTTATCCCTATCGATGTTAGTAAAACACAACTGATCCTAAGCGTAACTATTATTGAGGATTTTCAAGAAGGGATTCCAGAGTTTTCAAGAGAAAGTTGTTTAGAGGGCTGGCAATATTTTATTAATGAGAGTTTGAAGGCCTATTTGGACAAGTGAAATCAATGAATGTTATTTCTTTCAAATTGATTTGTTATTATGAAATTTCGTATTGTATTTGTCTGAATATTAATTTTGTATATGTTTTTTCTTACCGATAAATAACGTTTAACTTTTTATTGTTCAGTTGATAGAAGATTTATTTTTGTGAATTAATTTTTTTTAAATTCGTTTGTTGTAATAATTCCCAAAGCATTTTTTAGTGAAAAATTTAAGTTGATTAATAGCCCGTCAACCTAAATTTACTCAGAATAAGAACAGACTAATGTTTGGTTTTTAAACTTTAAAAACTAACCATTATGAATAACAATGCTATCAATTCAAGTAAAAACACCCCAAACTTTCTCATTCAAAAACTACATCATAAAGTCAATATACCATTGGTAATTATATTGACTTTTTTGTTTTCAAGTAGTTCAGTCTCATATGCGCAATGTATAGAAAGTGCACTTTGTGCGGATCAAAGCGTGACTGTAGATGTAGATGCCTTACCGTTTTGCGATGAAGGAACCACGGGTATTTCAGGAGATATTAATGGCTCAGGTTGTGAGATTCTAAGTGACCTAGATAATGAGGGGAGTGATCTTCTTAATTGTTATGAATTTGTGTTTGTGAGACAGGAACAATCCGTAACTGAAAGCTTTACATTTGATGTAGGGCAAGGGCAAGGTTGTAATGGAGAATTGGATGCTTCCTATTATTTTTATGACGGGATTAACTGTACGCCTTTATCCAGTGGAGGTTCGCAAACAACCATCACTTTTGATTTTCCCGATAATGTCAATGAAGTATACCTTTATCTCTGCGTAAACTCCAATGCCAATGTGTCCATTTGTAATATTTGTAGAGAGCGGCCTCCTTGTGTGTTGGATTTAACCTGTGTTGGGGATACAGATATCAATGGAAATTATTGTGATGGAGATCCATGTAATTTGCCTGTAGCTTTTCAGAATCCATCTGATGTTTTCGTCATTTCTGAAGACTGTGAGTTAGAGTTTCAGATGAGTTTTGAAGATCAAGGTGAAACAGATTGTATAGATCTTAATGATGATAATACCATTTCAGTAACGAGAACCTATACTTTAGAATATTACGACCCTGTAGATGATGCTTTTTATTATGCCTCGGAATGTGAGCAAAGCATTGTGTTGACTCAGGAGAATTGCTGCGTCGAGCCTAATTTGGAAGTTACTCCAGGTTCAGTTTGTGCAGAGGGGCAGTCAAGTGTAGATTTAGAAAGCCTTGTTACAACCGACCAAGGAGCATTGGTAAGTTTTCATGAAACTTTGGAGGATGCCCAAAATAATACAACTGAATTGACCGATACACAGGTAAGTCCTTTGGAGGAAACTTCCTTTTTTGTAAGAAGTCAGGTTTCTGAGGATTGTTACACTATTCAGGAATTAGTAATTTCTATCAATCCTCTACCGGATGTAAATGCAGGTCTTGATAAAATTCTTACCTGTTCTATCTCAGAAGTGACACTGGATGGGTCAAGTAGCACGCCAAATGTAAGTTTTGAATGGAGTGGCCCTGGTGGCTATATGTCTACTGATGCTACTCCTGCAGTTTCCCTTTTCTTGAATGCTTCAGGGACCTATACCTTAACGGTGACCGATGAAAATGGTTGTACGGCCTCAGATACAGTGGAGGTAGTTTTGGGGAATTCAGCACCAGATGTTAATGCGGGACCAGATAAACTACTGACCTGTGAGGTTTTTGAAGTAACCTTGGAAGGATCCAGTAGCACACCAAATGTGAGCTATGAATGGAGTGGTCCAAATGGATTTTCGTCTTCAGAACAGAACCCAAGTATTTCAATTTTTGATGCTCCTGGAATTTATACTCTTACAGTAACAGGTGAAAATGGGTGTACGGCCTCAGATACGGTGGAGGTAACATTGGATACAATTCAACCACAGGTAGGCTGTCCAGAAGATATGGTTTTGTGTAGTGATGATAATCCTGTTGGTCTAAGTGGTGGAACTCCAGAAAATGGCACCTATAGCGGTGCTGGAGTTGTTGAAGGGGTTTTTGATCCATCTGAAGTATCACCAGGAATTTATGAAATTACTTATTCTTACACAGCGGCCAATGGTTGTAGTAACTCTTGTGACTTTATGATTGAAGTAACTCAAGAGCCTGCGCCGATTGAGACGATTGTGAACATCTGTTCCGACGAGGAGTATTTGTGGTCCGTCAACGGGGAAACCTATACAACGGCCCAGGACATCACGATAGAGGGCGAGGACTGTGCTGCTGACCAGCGCCTGGTGCTAACGGTGACACCGGAGCCAGCGCCTGTAGTGACGGAGGTCAACATCTGTTCGGACGAGGAATATTTGTGGTCTGTCAATGGGGAGACCTATACAACGGCCCAAGACATCACGATAGAGGGCGAGGACTGTGCAGCCGACCAGCGCCTGGTGCTAACGGTGACACCGGAGCCAGCGCCTGTAGTAACGGAGGTGAACATCTGTTCCGATGAGGAGTATTTGTGGTCCGTTAATGGGGAGTCCTATACAACGGCCCAGGACATCACGATAGAGGGCGAGGACTGTGCTGCCGACCAGCGCCTGGTGCTAGCGGTGACACCGGAGCCAGCGCCTGTAGTAACGGAGGTCAATATCTGTTCGGATGAGGAATATTTGTGGTCCGTTAATGGGGAGTCCTATACAACGGCCCAGGACATCACGATAGAGGGCGAGGACTGTGGGGCTGACCAGCGCCTGGTGCTAACGGTGACACCGGAGCCAGCGCCTGTAGTAACGGAGGTGAACATCTGTTCGGATGAGGAGTATTTGTGGTCCGTTAATGGGGAGTCCTATACAACGGCCCAGGACATCACGATAGAGGGCGAGGACTGTGCAGCCGACCAGCGCCTGGTGCTAGCGGTGACACCGGAGCCAGCGCCTGTAGTAACGGAGGTCAATATCTGTTCGGATGAGGAATATTTGTGGTCCGTTAATGGGGAGTCCTATACAACGGCCCAGGACA
>NZ_LBIO01000047.1 GCF_001280505.1 Mangrovimonas sp. TPBH4 | reverse complement strand
GTGATGCTGCCCAGGGCAACCCACTCGGCAAATGCCTGGTCGATGGAAGCCTGGTCGGAACAGGCTGCCATTGTATAATCATCTGGCGCGTTGAAGGAAACCTCTGGTGCAGGCTCTACCGTAAAGGTCGAACTCAGCAATAACGGTGCCCCACAGTCGCTGGTAGCTGTCCAGATAACTTCCGTTGAACCACCACAGGCATCAGGTGCCCCCGGATTGGTCACTTCAACCATCAGGTTACAGCCACCCGTGATGCTGCCCAGGGCAACC
>NZ_LBIO01000046.1 GCF_001280505.1 Mangrovimonas sp. TPBH4 | reverse complement strand
GTGATGCTGCCCAGGGCAACCCACTCGGCAAACGCCTGGTCTACGGAAGCCTGGTCAGAACATGCTGCCATTGTATAATCGTCTGGTGCATTGAAGGAAACCTCTGGTGCTGGAAGCACGCTAAAAGTCGCCGTTCCGATAATGGTTTCTGCACAATCACTTGTCGCTGTCCAGGTAACATCAGATTTTCCGCCACAGGCACTCGGTGCTCCTGGATTGTCTATTGTGATTTCCAAGTTACAACCTCCGGTGATACTGCCCAAGTCAACCCACTCGGCAAACGCCTGGTCAATCGATGCTTGGTCAGAACAAGCCTCCATCGTAACGTCAGAAGGTACATTAGCAATAACCTCTGGTGCAGGCTCTACCGTAAAGGTCGAACTCAGCAATAACGGTGCCCCACAGTCGCTGGTAGCTGTCCAGATAACTTCCGATGAACCGCCACAGGCATCAGGTGCCCCTGGATTGGTCACTTCAACCATCAGGTTACAGCCACCCGTGATGCTGCCCAGGGCAACCCACTCGGCAAACGCCTGGTCGATAGAAGCCTGGTCGGAACAGGCTGCCATTGTATAATCCTCTGGCGCGTTGAAGGAAACCTCTGGTGC
>NZ_LBIO01000045.1 GCF_001280505.1 Mangrovimonas sp. TPBH4 | reverse complement strand
CCCTGGAAGTTTTGGAGAGATAATTATCTTTTAAAAGGAAAAAAAGTACCTGTATTCTATTCAAAAGACAAGCAAAATGTTTTACAGCATTTTGGCTTAGCATATATGTACAAACTACCTTTTAATAATAGTATACATGGTATGTACCCAATAGCAGATTACCAAAATTCTAAATTAGATTTAGCAACTTGTATGTTCGGTTATACTGAAAGAAATGAAGGACTTAAAGGGCGTTTAATGTTTGGACATGCTAAAGCCAAAGAAGTCTTTGAGTGTGAAAACGAAGTTCAGGAAATTTTAGGCGGCCCGAAAGCGTCCTATTATCCGTTTTATTTAAACCAATTTAAAGATAATAGAGCAGAAAAATATTACACCTATCAAGATAAAGCCTCATTAAAAGGTTTTAAGCGTTATCCCGTACATAGTAGTGGTGTTAAAAAAACTTTGAATAATAGTGGGTTATCAATTTCGAATAAGGTATATTCTTCATTCAAACCTTTAAAAGAAGGAACTACTTTTATAGAGAAAATACGCTTTCATAATCTCAAACCTTTAGAAATTGGAGGTTTACTTTCTGCTATAACATTTCATGGCAATCAAGATAAATGTTGCCATTCTTTAGGTGCTGCAAAACCTTATGGTTATGGTAAAGTGCAAGTAGAAATTGTTGATTTTAACTTAGAAAAGTCTATAGATGAATATATGATGCTATTTGAAGAAGCTTTGGAAGATAAAATTCCAAACTGGTGGCAAAGTCCGGCGATTAAAGAACTTTTAGCTATGGCATCCAATTCTGTAGATATAAATTTAGAATATCCTTCTATAAAAGACTTTGTAGATTATAAACAAACAGGGAATAAATGGAATAAAAAACCAATAGATGCATTAGATTATTATTCAACTATATTGGATGATAAATTTAGCCTTAAGGGTTTTAAATCTGTTAAGCAATTAAATAAACCACAGCCTCAGTTAGAATTAAATTTCACCAGATATCAAGACCTTTCTTCTGAATTAAATAGAGTTTTAAAGGAAGAATTTTTAGAGTTTTCAGAGGAAAACAAAATATTAATAGCAGATGCTATCACTAATGTTTATCATAGTCATAAAGCATCTCAAAAAAAACTTAACAAAGCTTATGATTGGGAGAATAACATAAATAATTGGTTAGGAAAGGAATTAACTGAACAGTTAAAGGAATCATTAAACCTTCCAATTAATGTCTAAATCCATCCTAATTTCCTTAATAGGCAAAGAAACCATCCACAATTACAGAGCTTATAAAGAGTTTGCCCCAGATGTATTGGTCCATGTGTATTCCGAAGAATCCAAAACTTCCGAAGCTATCTTGGCCAATCTGGTGCAGCCCTATACCCAGCTCATACCTGTTAAGGTAGATGCCAATAATTTTTATGGCATTTTAGAGACACTCGAAGCCAAAGTTACCATAGCCCCCTCAGATTATGTAACCATAAACCTTACCGGGGGCACAAAAATGATGGCCCTCGCCTCCTATGCCTTTGCCAATGCCCTTAAAGTAAACCATAGCGTTAGAAAATGTTATATAGATCTCGACCAAAACATTCGTTGGTTTGAAGAAGAAAATCAGTTCGACACTTTTACAGAACAGCTCACGCTCGACGAGTTAATTGCTTTAAGTGGACAAAAGTTATACAAAAACCAACAGTACGATAGTATTTATCCCCTTTGTGGTCAAGCTCTTTCAGAAATAGAACCACTTATATATTCCAAAAATTGGAAAAAGTTCCTGGAAAACGTAGTTACGCCTTGTGTTAAGGAATATGACAAACGCAAAGGAAAAGAGCCTATTCTTAAAATAGCACAAAGGTTGCAAAGCAATGGCGCTTTTAACTTTTTTGATGTGTTTTGGGAGGACAGTACCTTTAAAGTGCTTAAAGACGGTACTCCATTTTTAGCCTTAGACTTAAGTGTGGGAAATGTAAGCTGGCTCATATTCTTCGGAGGCTATTTCGAACTTATGGTAGCCAAGGCTTATGCGCAGCACTACCCTTCCAAAGACATCTATTTAAGTGTTATTTTCCCTGCGCTTTCTAATCAAAAACAGGAGAAAAATGAGGTAGATGTTTTAATCAACGATGGCGGCAAACTTCTTTTTATTGAATGTAAATCGGGCCGAGTGTCTTCTGCCAATATAAACACCATTAAAGTACGCAAAGAAACCTATGGCGGCCTTATAGGGCAATCGGTGTTGGTCACTAGATTCCCTTTAAATAAAAACGTTACCCACGACCAATTTATCATTGAAAAATGCAAAGAGTTGGATGTGTCCTACACCACCTTAGAAAAAATAAAAAATGAAAACAGTTTTAGTTAGTTTAATAAGCAATCAAACCATTCCCAACCTTCAGTTTATAAAAGAAAAAAAAGCCGATGGCTACCTGTTCATTTCTACCTACAAAATGGAAAAAGAAGGAATAACCAATTGGCTATTGGAAAGTTCCCATTTAACCAAAGAACAATACCAGATCATTACCGTAGATGCCATGTCCTACGATGCCATTTCAGAAGCCCTTGAACAGGTCACAAATGATAATGAACACTATATAGTGAACCTCACCGGAGGAACCAAGATAATGTCTTTGGCAGTGAACGATTTCTTTAAAAATCTAAGTTCCGAAATGTACTACCTAACAGGAAGTAATAAATACATTAAAATATTTCCTGGGCGTTCCAAACCGATATTGGATCTCATGTCAACAATAACTTTGGAAGAATATTTAACGGCCTATGGTTTTAAGGTAGGTAGAAAAAGTACACCGGTAAAATCATTACAGGAAACCAAACGTCTATTGGCATATTATCTAAACGATATCGTAGAGCAGGATTATGATGTTTTAAACCATATCAGGACTAAATATAGAAGCAAGAAGAAAGGTATCAAAGACTTGTCAACGGAACCAGAATTGATAATGCTTTTGGACAGGTTAAGTTTCAATTCTTTTAAGGATAATACTTTGAGCCGGGACGAAGTTGAATATTTAACAGGAGAATGGTTGGAAGAATATGTGTATTTAACACTTAAGGAACAGGAACAAATACAGGACCATTTTATAGGCATGGGCTGGATCATAGATAAAGAATCGGAAGAAAGACTGCCTTCCAATGAATTTGATATCATGTTTATTAAAAACAATAGCCTACATATTTTGGAATGTAAGACCTCTATTTTTACAGATCTTAGCCAAAAAAGAAATATTATATCCCAAACCATTTATAAATCCGATTCCTTGAGAAATGGGTTTGGTCTGTTTGCCAACACCGCTATTCTAACCCTCTCAGATTTGAATAATCCCAAATTGGAAGATCCTTTAAAAAGAGCCAAAGCCAGTAAAGTGGCCGTAGCCGGTAGGGATAAATTTATTAACGAAACTAAAATTCTAGATGTTTTTAAACCTCACTAATCACCCCAGTTCACAGTGGGAACAGGCCCAATTGCAGGCCGCCAAAAAATATGGGGTGATCGTAGATTTTAGGTTCCCTGAAATAGATCCAAAAGCCAGCTCCCAAGAGCTCGAGCAGTTGGCCGATGCTCTTGCACTGCAAATAGAGCAATTAAACCCAAAAGCAGTACATCTTATGGGCGAACTGACTTTTACCTTTATGCTAGTTAACAAACTACACTCTAAAAAAATACCTTGTCTTGCAAGTACTACCAAAAGACTCACCACAGAAAGTTCAGGGGTAAAAACCTCGGTGTTCAAGTTTGTGCAGTTCAGGCCTTATCTTTAAAACTTTAAGTAATGGAGTCGGTACAGTTAAACATACAGCAGCAGCAAATTTTCGATAAAATTTTGGCGTTTTTAGAATCTGAAACCCATAACACCTTTATCCTTGGTGGGTATGCCGGTACCGGGAAAACCTTTCTAATGCAGCACCTGGCAAACAGGTTAAACCAAAACCAAAAAACCTTTCACCTATTGGCTTCAACCGGAAGGGCTGCCTCTGTGCTAAAGGGCAAAACCAATTTCGAAACCCAAACCGTACATAGTTTTATCTATCATTTCGATGAAATTACCGGCATAGATGAGGATCCTCAGGAAATGGACCAATATGGGCAGTTAACCCTTTCCTTTGGCTTAAAACAGAACAAAAGTCAGGGAAATGCGGTAATTATCATAGACGAAGCCTCTATGATTTCCAGTGAAAAACAAGACGAAACTTCCTTTGCCCAATTTGGCTCAGGGCATTTATTGGACGATCTTTTCCTATTCACAAAAACCGACAAGGTTATTTTTGTAGGCGATCCAGCCCAGTTGCCCCCTGTTAAACAGCACTTCTCTCCTGCTTTGGATGCTACATACCTCAACAGCATAGGCAGAAAAGTGCTGCAGGGTACCTTGATGAAAATAGAACGCACCCAACATGGTAACGATATCCTAAAAACAGCCCAACATATAAGAGAGCTGTTGGAAGCCTCCAATTTGCCCAAGTGGATTAAAATTCCCTGCAGGTTCAAAAAAAACATAACGGTTTTCCCTCAGGAAAACATACTTCTGGCAACCTATATTAGCCAATATAAACTATTGGGCCCACAACACACCATCCTTATTTGCAACTCCAATAATCTAGTGGCTCAATGCAATCAAAACGTTCGCAACGTTTTGTACGGCCAAAAGGCTAGCACGCTGCAAATAGGCGAAATACTTCTGGTAACCCAAAACAACTACCTAGTCCCCCTTACCAATGGCGATTTTGTTGAAGTAAAACAAATTGGCAATATTGTTTATAAGGCCAACCTAAAATTTATGAGTGTTAGGGTGGCCCCCTTGGGTTCCAAAAGGTGCTTTGAAATCTATTTGGCCATGGACATTTTAGATAGTTATGTCAACAATTTTACGGCAGAGCAGCACAAAAATTTAATGATAGATTTTGTGCAAAGAATGAAACAGAACAACGTGAAACCAAAATCGCCAGAATTTGTGGAAGCCCTACAAAAAGATGCCTATTTAAATTGCCTGAAGGCCACCTATGGCTATGCAGTCACCTGTCATAAATCACAGGGAGGCGAATGGGATTATGTGTATATATACGGTAAAAATGCCATGCTGCCCGTACCCAAACATGTTGATAAACTCCATTGGTGGTACACCGCCCTTACCCGGGCCAAGCAACAGGTGTTTACAAACAATGGGTATTGGATAAGCTAAAACATGAATCATATATTTTAGCTGCACCATATTGGGCAATCAAACCAATGTTTTTTGATATATTTGTTTTGGTCAGAAAACAATATCCACTACAACAAGGATTAAGACTGAATCACTCATGATGTTTGGATTTAGAGTGTTAATCACAGAGCAGCATCCACTACAACAAGGATTAAGACGCCATTGTTTTATTTTTATGTTAATGAAAATACGTCGATCACAGAGCATCATCCACCATAATAAGGATTAAGACCTTTTATGCGTTTTTTCAAACACATAGTTCAGCGTCTTATCACAGAGCAGCATCCACTACAACAAGGATTAAGACATTCATGAACATTGGGTATAGTTCATATTTTGGTTTGATCACAGAGTATCATCCACTACAACAAGGATTAAGACATTAAATCTTCTGTAGTAATAGTTTTCACTTCTGAAATCACAGAGTATCATCCACTACAACAAGGATTAAGACTGTAGTAAATGTTCTTGTTTGTGTAGATTTCTAAGTATCACAGAGTATCATCCACTACAACAAGGATTAAGACTTTCGTTCTAATCTGAGGGACTTTACCCACGAGATCACAGAGCATCATCCACTACAACAAGGATTAAGACCTTTTATGCGTTTTTTCAAACACATAGTTCAGCGTCTTATCACAGAGCAGCATCCACTACAACAAGGATTAAGACATAAATAAATTTACAGATCCTACAATCGCTTCTAATCACAGAGCATCATCCACTACAACAAGGATTAAGACGTTTTGATTGTTGCTGGCATGTAAATTACTTGCTCTTATCACAGAGCATCATCCATTAAAACAAGGATTAAGACTGTTTTGCTATTAACGTCATGCTATTAATAAATGTATCACAGAGCATCATCCACTACAACAAGGATTAAGACCGTTGTAATAAGTACTTACCTTTTTCATCTTTGAATAAGTCAAAGAATATCATCCATCAAAACAAGAATTAAGACAAGGTTTCTGCATTTTCTTCTTTAGCTTCTCGCCAAATCAAAGAGCATCATCCACAATAACAAGGATCAAGACCTTTATATCTAATTAAAAAAAAAGGAAAATTGAATGGTCAAAGAGCTTCTTCCACTACAACAAGGATTAAGACCTCAAAATGTCTAGCATCAACAATGCTATCAGAATCAGAGAACAGCATCCACCACAACAAGGATTAAGACACTTTGGTTTTCATTGTATTGTTAGGTTCTTCATTGATCACAGAGCATCATCCATTACAACAAAGATTAAGACGCAAACTCAGCCACTGCCCCATGTCTCACAATACCTCAGAGAGCATCCACCACCACAACAAGGATTAAGATCTATCTATTCTAGTCTCGATAAACTGGAAACCGTGACATCACAGAGCATCATTCACTATAACAAGGATTAAGACACTTTGTTTAGAGTTTCTTGGTGTGGTTCTTTCTCATCATCACAGAGCATCATCCACTACAACAAGG
Source organism: Mangrovimonas sp. TPBH4 (assembly GCF_001280505.1). Classification (GTDB taxonomy): domain Bacteria; phylum Bacteroidota; class Bacteroidia; order Flavobacteriales; family Flavobacteriaceae; genus Mangrovimonas_A. The sequence goes on along the minus strand of NZ_LBIO01000045.1, from coordinate 1,516 downwards.
ATTAAGACAACTCAAATTTGAATCTACCTGTTATACCTGAATTCAATCACAGAGTATCATCCACTACAACAAGGATTAAGACTCCGAATGTTTGGTTGTTTGTACTGATTTTGTCGTATCACAGAGTATCATCCACTACAACAAGGATTAAGACCTTGATTTGTTTCTTTAACTCGATTGCGTTGAATATCACAGAGTATCATCCACTACAACAAGGATTAAGACCGTAATAACCACAATCACTAAAAGTAATATTATGAAATCACAGAGTATCATCCACTACAACAAGGATTAAGACTCTCATGAATTTCTCCAGTAGTTTGGTTCATCATCGATCACAGAGCATCATCCACTACAACAAGGATTAAGACTTGGGTGGTAGTAGTACACGAACTCAGGCTTCACCATCACAGAGCATCATCCACTACATCAAGGATTAAGACAAGTTTATCGAATGATAATACGGTAACTTTAGATTTTATCACAGAGCAGCATCCACTACAACAAGGATTAAGACTCGGTTAGAATAACTACACGATCCCCTGGATTGTAATCACAGAGTATCATCCACTACAACAAGGATTAAGACAGAATTAGACTAGATAGTCCAGCCAATAATAAAGAATCACAGAGCAGCATCCACTACAACAAGGATTAAGACTGTATTAAATTTTATGTTAATGAAATTTGCTTGGATCACAGAGCGGCATCCACTACAACTAGGATTAAGACGCTTTTACTTGCTTCTGAACATCAGCTATACTGAGTATCACAGAGCATCATCCACTAAAACAAAGATTAAGACGCTGTAAAGCCAAACTTATCATCAGGTGTTACAAGGATCAGAGAGTACCATCCACTACAACAAGGATTAAGACATGTCAACCAGTTTGAATCCGTCAGGAATTTCAAAGATCACAGAGCATCATCCACTACAACAAGGATTAAGACCTAAAGGTAATACCACGTGAACCGCTTAATAACATATCATAGAGCAGCATCCACATAACAAGGATTAAGACTCATCCAAATTAACCTTTTCTAAATCCATATTAAATCAGGAATTAGCATCCACCACAACAAGGATTAAGACGCGCTTATATTAATGAAATAACCTTTTTCTTCTAAATCACAGAGCATCATCCACTACAACAAGGATTAAGACCACACGGTTGTTCATGATGAACTGAAAGAACTTGGATCACAGAGCATCATCCATGACAACAAGGATTAAGACACAGAAACTACTGTGTTTACTACGGAAACTGCTGTTATCACAGAGCAGCATCCACTACAACAAGGATTAAGACACAACTGTGAGCCCATAGTCTTGGTCTTACCTGCATCACAGAGCATCATCCACTACAACAAGGATTAAGACAAAGTCCTAGGAGATATACTCCCATTTATCTTTGTATCACAGAGCATCATCCACTACAACAAGGATTAAGACTAATGCAACAGTTTCAGCATCATCACCTTTGATAAATGATCACAGAGCATCATCCACTACAAC
>NZ_LBIO01000044.1 GCF_001280505.1 Mangrovimonas sp. TPBH4 | reverse complement strand
ATTCTATTGACTATATAAAATTAAATTTTACTGGTTTACCAAACAATCCGTGTAACATGGTAAATTAAACAATTCATTATCAAATGTTTAGACTGGGTTGTTTTTAAAATCCTTTTAAATGAAAAATATTTTTATTACTTCAGTTTCTGAAATGGTTCGATTTTAATTTAATTTTATCAGAGGTGATAAAATTTATCAATGGCAACCATTTTTACATAGGTAATTGGCTAAATATTCTTTTAAATTTTCATAAAAAGGGTGACGTTTGTAACCAAATCAACGGTTCGGCAACGGTTCGGCAACGGTTCGGCAATGGTTCAGCAACGGTTGAATTATTTTCAAAAGCATTAAAATTGGATTTATGAATGAAGTTCTAGGTTAATTTATTTTTGATCTGTGCCTTTGTAAATATTTTTTCATACCCTTAGACACCTTTATTTTCATAGTCTTTTTAATCCCAAGTATTAAAATCTCTTCATTAGACAATGTTGGTGCAATAATTATGGAGCCGTCATCATCAAAACTAATAAGGTGCTTATCAAATAATGCATCAAGGGTAGGGGAAAGTAGGATGCCGTTGTCTACATCTAGTCTTTCGTGATCCGTTGCTTCTTTCCATGGGACAATATGAGAAGCAATTAATATTTTGGAAATTGAGCAGGATGTTACGGCGCATTTATTATCCCATTTGTCAATTAATTGCTTTCTAAAATAGCCTTGGCCAACTCTTGATGTTATTAATCCGGTTCGTTCTGTTTTGTTTGGAATATTAATGTTTTCTGGTTTTAAAAGTGAGCCATTCATAGTGGCTGGGCTATCAGATACAGATATGAATTTGAACTTAATCCCTTTCCTTTGTGCACCTGTAGTATCTGGTGTATTAAATATAAAATAATCGACAAGCCTTAATTGATCAATAAATTTCCATTTACCTTTTAATAGGTTTTCAAATAGATATAGGGTTTTCTCATTTTCTTCATGTTCGAGTAATGCTTTGTTCCCTTTTGTAAAGGTCATGTCTCCATGCTGTCCTTCTCCTGTATAGTAGAAGTAGCCATCATCAGACCAGCCATCTTCATAACCATGGGATTTTCCGGCTTTTCCCGTAAAAACAAAAATGAAAGGGAAATTGGCACAATTGGAAATACCTCCTTGTCTGTTGCCACCGTAGGTGTCGTGTAATTCTTTTCTGATATATATATTACCTTTTTCAAACATTATTTTAGAATTTTGCATCCATTATTTTTTAAAAAAGCATAGGTTGTATCCAGTCCAGTATCTTCTGGAACATAAATAATCATACCATCACGCCCTCTCGTCAATAGTACTCTATAGCTGTTTTTTCTTAATTCAAACGAGTTTTTTGCTTTATGATTTGGAAGTTTATCTAGCCATTTTTCATCATAAATAAAGTCTTTGTCCCATGCTACGATAGGCATGTCTAATTCTAGCCCCTGGCAAGCAAATTCGGTAACACAAGCGTTTAAATTTTTACAATAACTTGTACTACTTTTATTAGCAAAGTATTGGGCAGGATGTATAGATTTAGTAGAATTGAAGTCATTTTTAATACCATAACGAGGCAAAATGCTACTTTTAGAGCTGGCTAATATGCCATAAGTTTTATCTTCTTCACCTATATACTTTTGTGTTAAATAAGTTTTGGAAGATTCAAGGTTTCTCGTGATATATATGGGGTAATCTTCCTCAATTAACTTTTTGGTGGCGTTTGGTAAGCCAATCAAGTCGTTTTCCAATAAGGTTTCGACCCAATGTTGCAGCACAAGTGCTTGGTGTGTTCTTAATGAAGTTGTGAGGTTAAAGGTGTCATCTAAAACAAGCGCGGAGGTTTCAAAATAAGATGAATACTTTGTGGGACAATGTACATACCATTGTTTTTCGGAATTATTTATTGCCTCGGCCCACAATTCCAGGCCACTTTCTTCACCTAAATAGATTTCTTGGCCATCTCCAATTAAACCAACAATTATGCAGTGGTCTTTTTTACTTGCAATGGAAACAAAATCGGTAGGCTCTGAGTTGGATCCAGTTCTGCGGGATTGTTTTACTTTTTCTGAATCCCATGCTCGCTGTGCCTCATCATATATAAATATCTCCTCAGAAGGTGTTTTTGTAGAATGTGCATATTCTTTAAGGAACCCATGTACTGATTGGATAAAGTTTTTATTTTGCAAGCTGTATTGAAGCACATCTACAAGGGGACCATTACCACTAAGTAAAACGGCCGTTTGTTGAGTGGTTTGATTGTGTGATTGATAAACAAATTGAATCCCAACTAAGGTTTTGCCTGCTCCCGGTACACCGGAGATCAAGACTAAATGATGAGAATTATTTTCTTTAGACTTTATTGATATGTTTTTGAGTGTTTGGAGTGTCTCAGGGATACCTGCACTGGAGGCTTTTTTTATTTGGGGAAACTTATTTTCTTTAAATATTAACTGCGCTGATTGTATCAGGTTGGGAAGTGGGGCATACTCACAATGGTACCATTCTCTTATATTATTGAAATTACATGCGATGTGGAGTCGTAACACTTCATGTAAAAGATCTCCTGAAACAATATTTACACCATCAACGACCTTATTTATTTGTTTTGCAGCAGCTAAAACCAAAATTGGTTTAATAGTTAATTCGTGCGATTTTTGATGGTAATTTTTTAAATCTCGAGCATAGTGCTTTACTTGGTCTATTTGTGCGGTGTTTTCATTGGAATACCCCTTAAATTCAAGAATGAGTAAGTTATTACCACTTAAAATTAAAACGTCGGGACGCCGACCTCTTTCGCGAGGCAATTCATATTCAAAAATTATTTTGGCCTGTTCTGGATCTGTCTTTTGGGGAAGTAATGACAATTCTTCTTTAAGAATGTTGAAACAGTCAAACCAAGCCTTCCGTTGAGAGTAGCTTGCTTGCTCGCCCGTACATGTTAGAATATGTTTTTTAAGTCGTTCACCCCATACAGATACTTCAACTTCAAGAAAAGACTTTAAACTATAAGTGGTATTTATAAATGTAGTGGAATTTACTAGTGCGGTAACGAAAGGTATATCGGCGGGTGCAAATTTATAGTTATTTATTTCTGAGGGGTCAAGCCACCCCATTTTGTCATGATCCTTTAAGCCAATATCTCCTGAAATAATTTTACATCTATAAGATTTTAGAAGAATAGTTTTTTCACCATAGGAATGTATGTTGTCCATAAAAAACTCTTCTACGGAAACCTCTATTCCTAATTCTTCAAAAAGCTCTCTTTTTAGACAAGCTTCGGGAGTTTCTCCCTCTTCTATTTTACCTCCGGGAAATTCCCAAAATCCAGCCAGGTGTTTGCCCTCTTTTCTTCTAACAATTAATTTTTTATTGTCTAATTCTATTATTCCAGCAGTAACTCTCAGCATTTATGGTAAGTTTTTTACACTATTCTAATTGTTAGGGATCTTAAAAAGATATTTCACAATTGGGGGCCGATCTTCTCAAATTCTACAAATGGAATTAGAAATTGTATGTAAATCAGATCTCAGGATTGTTGAAATTCAAGCTATGATCTTTCCAATATTACTTTTAATTCGTTTACACCTTCAATAGCCTTCTTTAACTCTGCTTCATATAAAGGGACCAAGGATGCGTGTGATGCCGGATTCATTATTCTCCTCAATATGTCCTTAGTTTCATCTAGAATTCTTTCTGAGTGATCATTTAATTCAAGCTGCTCCACCAAGTAATTGGTGTACTGTGTTCGGATTCCTCTTAATTTTCCAATATCGGCAGGTTGAAGAGTACCATCATTTTCAAAATCTGAATTCAATTTTTCTAAAGTGGCTTTGGGCAAACCTCTTGTGCTAATGGCCCTCTCAAATGACCTGCGTTTATCTTCTGTGATCTGTTTAAGTGCTCGGTTGAGTTTATTCATCAGAGGTTCAAACTCACCTGTTGAGGCTAGATTTAATCCCTTTAGGTATTTGTCCAATAAAGCCTCTGTTTCCTTTCTTAATTCGTTACCGCAGGCGTCATATTCACCATCAGCCAGAAAGGCTTGTGCTTTCTCGATTCTCGACCTGTCGTTTCTAATTACGGGAGCTTCATTGACTAAATCGGAAGAGTGAAATTTAAAATATTCCCAATCATCAGGAAATGTGTGTCGTTTTACGAGTTCATAGAAGCCTAAATCGTGAGTTAGAATAATTTTTTGAAAGCCTCCGAAAATGTTCTCTAAATCTGGATCTGATTCGGTATTGAGTAACACTCGAACCATATCTAAGCGGTTAGACATATCCAGACTAATGAGCATATCATCAAGAACTAATATTTTGAATGTAGTTCCTTGAACTCTAGATCTTAATGCACCAATCCTCACTCCAATAGCAATTCTAGTGAGCTGAGCTTCATTTAAGAAAGATTGTGGTCTGTGAAGTGTTTCCCAGTTTGGGTTCTCCTGATCTTTATTTATCTCAATACTTAGCTTGATCTTCAAGATATCTGTTCGCTTGTTTTGATCCTTCGGACCCCAAAGACCTTTCTTGATATCACTGTATTTAAACTTCTCTGTGAACTCCAGTTTAACTTTAAGCACGTCCTTGTTTTCATAGAAATGCTTCTTCATGAAATCATTAGCAATAGAAGAAACACCATCTAGAAGAGTTTGGATAGTAGTATTAAGTTCATTTATGGATGTCTCAAAATCAGATTTTACTCTACCTGAACGAGCTGATCCATTGGCTCTTTTAGGAATGTCTTTGGTTTTCTCCTTAATAATATCCATGTAATTTTTTGTGCCCTCAGTAAGAAACGGAAAAATGTCTCTTTCAAAGACAGGCCAAAGATTGATCTCATGTTTGTGAGAGCTACGGTAGAAGCCCTGGAGCAATTTGTAGTTAATAAAATCACTTGCAAGATTCAATTCTTGAATGCTAGTATCATTTCCATTGTTCTCTGGTCTAGTAGGAGGATTTGAAGTGTCAATCTTGTAGGTTTTTGAGTTACCATTATCCTCTTTGACTACAACTTCAATATGTGGTACATCAACATTATTAGCGAAGATGTTTTTTAGGGTTTGATGTGTTTTAGTGTCACTCTCCAGAAAGTTAACGAAGTATTTTTTTACCTCATCATCGTTAGGCTTGATACTACTTTGCAAAAACGTATATAGAGCCCAGAATAGAGAAGATTTGCCCGACCCATTATTTCCATATGCAAGCACATTCTTTCCTCTAAAGTTAAACTTCTCTTCATTTTGAAAAGCTTTGAAGTGTTTGATACGTATTTCTTGAATCCTTTTCATTAGCTTTCTAATATTGGTTTTAATATCTGTGGACTTCTAACTGCAAAGAGCTTCATTCGGTTGCGTACTTCATTGTCAGGGTGACTCCAGGTGGTGTGGAGTTGTTCGATGACTTTATCTTTTTCTGAATCACTCAGGCTATCAAACTCCCGATATTGCAATACCTTATCAATGTCTTTCTTAAGATAATATATAACATCTATTTCCTGCTCTTTCATATGATTAGGGAAGTACAACTCCATGGCTAAACCGTCAATGATTTTTTCGAATTGATTTTTATGTGATTCCTTTTTATCCTGTTTACAACGAGTAATTATTTTGACCATAATTTCAAATAAATCATCATGATTAAGGTAAGAATCTGGAATAGGCACTTTTGACATGTATAGGGTTTTAAACTCTAATCTTCCTCCGTTCCAAGGATCACCTAATGATGAAAAGTTCATTCTGGCGTACCAGTCAAAAACGGAACTATTTAATATTGAAAGTATTGCTGGCTTGTAAGGAATAAAAAACATTTTCATAGTTCCATAAGCCTTACCAACGTCCAATAATGCCCTCATTTCTAATGCTATTTCGGAATAGATAATCTTATTTGACTCAAAAAGTTTCGTGAAACGTTGTTGTGGTTGTTGTAGTTCGAACCACTTCTGTTTAGTAGCTCTATTTTCGAGTTTATCTCTATAATTTTCTAGGTGTCTTTTTATAGCAGGGTATTTGTCTATGTCAATTGTATTTTGAGGAATGTAAATTATAAATAGCTCAGGAGATGCTGTCCATTTCTGGATATCTTTACCTCTGTACCATGGCTTAATAAGGTTAACTGAATTTGGATTCTCCTTAATTAAGCTATCCTTCGTTTTGCTATTGATAATAAAGGCCGAATCATAACCAGTCTTAATCCCTCCGAAAATTTCGAACAAGTCCCCTAATCTTTTAGAGTGCTCCTCAATTTTCTGAAGAATCAACATGAGCTTCTTTTCCATAAATACCCACCCTTTTTGAAGTTCAGATATTTTCTTTAAAATGAAAGAGTCTGAAATAAATTCATAAACATTCAATAAATGTTCATTCTCAGTTGCCTGAGCGTAAATGAGACTTTCATCTTCTTTCGGACATCTATTTTCTGCAATAATAATTGCCGAGTCAACAGAGGCTTTAAAAACAGGTAATTCTCCAAAGTTGACGATGCTTTTTATAGTTTTTTTTGTTGAAAGAAGGTTGCGTATCTTTTCTCCATAACCTCTAACAATAAATTTGTTTGATGTAATTAGAGTTAGTACACCTTTGTTATTTAAAATATCAAATCCCCTTTTGATGAAGTATGTATATAAATCTGCTCTTCCATCATAAATGTCTTGGAAAAACACTTCTAATTCATGCTTATAATTTTTAAAAAGTTCTTGACGTACATAAGGTGGATTTCCAATCACGATATCAAATCCATCTGAAATGTCAAACATCCATTCCGAATCAAAGAAAGGTGAAGAGGCATTTTGGTCGTATGGATTCCAACTTGCTAATTTTGCTGCTGCATGATTTTGCCAACCGCTACGAATGAGTTCTTCGGCTATATTTTTTCGAAGTTCTTCATCTTTTTGGCGGTATTTAAGTTTGGTGTCTTTGGTGCGGGCACTAAAAAGTTTGTGGCGTACTTTTTTGAGTTCGGACTCTAATAACTTTATTTCTTTAGTGTCAAATAAGGTGGTTTGGGATTTGGGTTTTTCTATCCCAATTAATGTGTTGGCCGTTACAAACTTGGTTTCCAAGTTCGGTAATGGGCGTATTCCAAAGTTATGTTTGGCATTGTCAGTTGGTTTTTGGTCAACCACCAAAGAAATAAAGAAGCGCAGTTTGGATATTTGGTTAGCAATGGGTTGGATGTCCACTCCATAAATGCAGTTTTCAATCAAATACAACTTACGAGCATAATCCGGGTCATTCATACCTTGGTCAAAAGCTTCATTAATTTCTTTCAGCTTTTCTTCCCGTTCTTTTTTATCCTCAATACTGAGGGTGTCCTTTAATTCCTTTTCAGTTTTTTCAATTTGCACAGCTTTCCAGAACTCATTTTCAGGATCCATCTTTTGCAGCATGTGTACCATCTTTTGCAGAATACCCATAGGGAAAGCACCCGAACCACATGCAGGGTCGAGAATCTTGCATTCATCCAGTGCTTTTACAATGCGCTTCGTCAAGTCTTTGTTTTCGGCAAAAGGATTACCCGGGTCAAAGGAGGTAAGTTCGTGCAGTTCTTCATCCAAAGCTGCTTTGTCAATATTCCAATCAGTCACCGCATTTTTTAGGTAGGCAATTAAGCTTTCGTCCACCATGTAGTTCACAATCTCACGCGGTGTATAAAACGAACCCGTTTGTTTACGAGCTGTTGTTTTGGTTTCGGGGTTGTAACTCGCTAGTAGGTTTTCAAATACTTTACCTAATAATTCTGGGTCGAGTGCTACATCTTCTTCGATAGGGGTGTTCTCGGTAATGGTGAATTTGTACGATTTCAGGATATTGATCAATCCTTTTACAGCAGCTTGTTTTGTTCCTTTGTTGTTAACACCATATTCTGTGCTCAAATCTACTTCTTCTTCCACACCAAAGAACAAGTAGTCAGGCACTACTAATTGTTCTCCTTTGGTCATTTGGTCGGAGAAACCATCAATGTAGATATTTTGGTATTTATCATCCAAACACTCAAATAATCCTCCATTTAGAAATGGAACAGTTTGGTTCATCATTTTCAGAAATGCCTCAGGGTTCTTGAAATTGGCTTTGTAACGCATTAAATAATCAATTCCCCTATGCGTGCCGTATCCTTCACCTCTAAAACCACGCGTTCGGTTGTCCACTCCATCTGCTTCTATTGGGCAATTCAGTGACGCAAAAAACAAGTTTTGTAAAATGGCTTTATAGTAGATGCTTTCCTTATTGGCTTGAGCAAACATGGTTCCTTCTGCATGATAAGGTGAAATTTCATTGAGGATGTCTTTTTGTAAAGCGTCTAAATCGAAAAGCGCTTCAGGAATCAGTTTCTTCTCTTTAATAAACCAAGTAAAAAGTAATCGTGTCAATAAGCGAATCACGTTGGTAGCATTGTGCTCCTGAATGAGGTCTTCAAGCTTTGCATTTTTTTGATGGGCAATCTCTGGTGTTGGCTTGTTTGGAAAAGTCACATGCTTTACTGCCCAGAAATACCAATTAGATAGTTCTTGATAGAACTTCTTGTTAAGAACACTAACGCTAAATACTTCTTGCCAATAGGTGTATAACTTAGCAAAAGAGTCCACTGCTTTAGTACCTGTTATTGGAATGCGCAATTGGTCAATAATGTCCTCATGTCCGCGATGGGGTTTGGCAATATTAATATCACGCAATAAGGAAACCTTTCCCGCCTTTTCACCTTCGCGCCAAGCTTGTTTGTATTGTAGTCTTTCGGTATTGGCAAAGGCGAGATAATCAGCTTGATTGTCGTTGTACTTAAAAACCAAGACCACAGGTGTATAGTAAAACTCTCGGTTAAACGCTCGAGAAATTTCGGCTAGTTGAGAACGTGTTGGTAGTAGGTTATTTGACCTTTGGTGGAGTGTAATTCCAAAAACCAACACGCCATCATAGTCCGATTTTATTTGATGGACATCTAGACTTTTGTTGCCTTCAAACGCAGCATCATCCACCATCCCAACGAAATAGACATCATCCACCAACTGAAAAGTGGCGTTGTCTTTATAAGTGTCTTTTAAGATTTCTTTCGCTGTGGTCGGTTCGTCCGCCACATAATTCATAGGCACTTTCAATTCATTAAAAAGTGCTTTAATGGCTGGGAGAAATTGTATGTCTTTAAAGTGATTCAGTTTCATGTTATTCTACTGTTACTAAAAACCAAGTGATGAGATCGAAATTTTCAAGTCTATACTTCTCGTCCACTTTCACATTTTGCTTTACTCGTTCCAAGGCTCCTTTATCGCCTCTTCTTAATTTGGAAAGAACATCTTTGGCCTCTTTGCCCATTGTCTTTTTGGGACTGCCGTCTTCTTGTTCTTTGATTTCAGCCGCCTGACTATCTAAAAACGTTTTCAGGGAATTGACCAAATTTTTTATTACTGTTTCATCTCCATTGTCAATAGCATCCGGAACATAACGGTTACATTCCTTATGAATAGTAATGGCATCTAATACTTCTTTTTGATTGAGTAGAACTAGTTTGCCATTGTTGTTAATATAGATGAGATCGAAGACTTTGTATTCGTGGGTCTTGGCTTTTTCAGGTCTGTTGGGATAACCGAGTAGGGCAATAATTCCATCTTCTGCACAAATAGACTGATCAGCCTTAAAGCCCGAATACACTCCTTTTGGCATTCGTTGGTATTTGGCTTTGTCCTTATTTAACTCCTCTTGCAAATCCTGCCGATATCGTTCCAAGGATAAATCGTCAAAACCAAATGATTCTTCTGCATCCAAGTCGTCAAAACTTACTTCCATTTGACGCAGCATGCGTTCCTTCATCCGCTGTTCCAGATTTTCATCTTCAGCCATTTCTTTAAAGGAGTCCGAGAATTCAAGATTGACTTCTGAACCTGCCAGTTTCATAGCAGCCATTCGCTGTTCAATTCTGCCCTGTAAGTCTAGATAACTGTTAATGTTATTCGAAGGCCAGAAGTTGATGCCGAAGACGGTTGAGTTAGGAGAACCTAATCGATCGATACGTCCCATTCGCTGAATGATACGCACTGGGTTCCAATGTATATCATAATTGATCACCATGTCAGCATCTTGCAGGTTCTGTCCTTCACTCAATGCATCTGTAGCAATTAGAATATCAATTGGCTTTTGTAGCTTTTCGTATGTCTTAGGATGATTTTGAGATGTCCATTCGATCCATGCTTTGTATTCTTTTTGGTCAGCTGATTTGATGTCAAAACTCCACTCTTTCTCTTTGAAGAGTTTTGTATAAGGGGCAAAACGCTCTAGAATAGGTTCGAATAATTTGCTCTCTTCATCCGTGTCTGAAACTAAAGAACCTGAACCAGATACCATTGCCAGTTTATCGTATCCACGAGCCTTTAGCTGTTCAAATAGATACTGAGCCGTATCTCGATAAACTGTGAATATGACGAGTTTTTGATTGTTGGAATTGTGTCCTGATTTTCTTTTCGATTCAATTTGCTTGATTAATTCTTCGAGCTTGTTATCGTCAGATTTTTGATTTTTGGGTTGGATAATTTCACGTTCAATTTTCGCTTGAAATTTTTGGAGATTAGAATAAAGATTATCCAGGGCTTCCAAGTCCTTTTTTAAGTCCTTTTTGAACAGATTTAGATTGCCAGCAGCATCAATGTCTGATAGTTTAACCTTTCGTTTTTTCCCTAAGGTGAACTCCTCATATTCGGCTTCAAGGTCATCATCTTCGAAAAGCTCATTTTCTGTGTCATTAGCATTCGAATTCTTTTTATCCTCCTGATATGCCTTTATTCTGTCTAAGGCATTTTGGTGATGATCTTTAATCTTACCAACCGTAGAGAAAAAAGAGAACCAAGATGACTCCAAACGCTTTACCATTAGGATATACAACATCTTAACTAAGAATCGATCTCGTTGCCTTTCATCATGTAGTACATCTCGGTCTTCTTCATCGGTTTCTTCTAAGTAGAAGGACGGTTGATAGCCTGAAAGCATAGGAGGGAAGTGATCAAATAATTCTTCAAATGACTCAAAGTTTCCAAGCTCATGCGGAGTGACAAACAAGTTCAACGGTTTGGCTTTTTTCGGAAATGTCAACTCAGTTTCATGACCAGTAATCATGCTTCTGGTTCTTGCCACCGTCAATGTATCAGTTAACGTGAAGAAACTTGATGGAAGCTTTTTAATGAATTCAGAAATCTTAGGGTCAGGTTCTAGGCGCCACTCGTTAAAAGATTTTTGAGCAGCACGAAAAGAGTAATCCAAATTTCTCACTCCAAGGCTTTCTTCATAACCATGTACATTTCCTTGAACCATTAACTTGAATTGGTTCCGGATATCGTTTAGTGAATTATTAATTGGAGTAGCTGAAAGCAGCAGCACCTTTATGTCCTCATTTGGCTCCAATACATGCTCAAGAAAGAATTTATAGCGATTTGATTTGTCGTTTCTTAGGTTGTGACTTTCATCAATAACAATAAGCTTTGGTTTGTCATTAGTGAAGAATTTGTCAGCACGATCCTGATATTTTTCGAGCCTTTCTACACTCATGTCAGTATGAAATCTCACGAAAAAATCGAGTTGATCTTTCTCGAATTTTGATTCCTGGTGTTTCCTGTATCGCTTCCAATTATGCTCCAATTTTTTCGGGCAAAGGAGCAGAACCTCTCTACCTTGTAGTTGGAAGAATTTCATGACCGCAAGAGCGCTCCAGGTTTTACCTAATCCTACAGCATCCGCGAGGATGGCTCCATTGTACTTCTGGAGCATTTTGATGAGGCTTAGTACACCCATTTTCTGAAAGTCGTATAGTGTATTGTAGATAACAGAGTTTTCTAATCGACCAACTTGTCTATTGAAATCGGGGTCATTTTCTTCTTCCAAAAGCTGACTCCCAAAGAGTTCAAAGAGAATCTTGTAATAGATTTCTCGTGGAGTGTACTTGATGAAAATGCGCTCAATTTCATTTATCAGATATTCTTTAAAATCAACTTTTGACTTTGAGCCATCTTTATGAATAATGGTTTTTTCTTTGTGTGCTTGTGGTCTTTTCCACAAAGCTTCAAACCAATCACAGAGCTCTTTGTATTGATTATTGTTCCCCGTTTCTGCAAGATTAAGTTCAACGTTATTTGTCACTTTTAACCCTATTCCTGCTTCTGTTAAATTGGAACTACCAGAAATGAAGTATTTGTTTCTGTCGTCTTTTTCAGATGGGTTAAAAAGATAATTCTTGGCGTGACAGAAGTTAGGCTCTAGGGTTTTCGCTATGACTTTCTCTTGTCTTAAGAATCGGACACATTCCTTAGATAAACTATTAAGCTTTAGTGCAGCTTCAATTGTGATATTTTCATTCAGGAGGTCTAGAGGCCTATTTTCTTCAATGTCAATATTGACTATATCCCCTAGAACTAATCTAAACTCATTAACCTTATTATTTACTGATTTTGATAAATATGCTAGCGCACCAATAGTGAAGTAGCCGGTAACAATATCAAGTTTGCCTTTTTCTGTATATTTTGAAATCCATTCGTGGACTTTGAGATTTTCGTTTTCGTTGTCTAAAATCATTTATCTGTTTCGTCTGATTTTATGAGTTTTTTGGTGTTAACTTCCGAAATATTTGCAATTTTGTTAATATACCCTTTTTAGGTTGCCGGCTGGTCTCTATATATCCATATTATCGAGTAATATATTTGACTGAATTTTTTATGACAACTAATTTATTTATAAGGTGTTTGCCTAATTGGTTGATTTCAGCCTAAATTTATACTGCCAAGATAATATTTAATTTTTTTTAAACTCGTTTTTCAATATATAAAACGGTTGAATAATTATTATCCCTAGAGAGTGGAGAGATTTCTATTTGTGGCATACGTTTTAGCTCTTGAATGATAAAGAGGTAGTTCATATTACTTGGCTTCTCAAGTCATTTCAGTTGTATATTCCGTAATAATCAGTTGTTTTAAAGGTTAAAGATTATAAGATTCTATTGTTTATGAAAATTGGAAACCTCAGTTTTTGAGATCCATACTTTTGGTGAAGCTTTAATTTTTAAATGTAATAGAATTGATTCAATAGAAAATTTGAGCTTCCTCCAATGCTTGAATGATAGACTGTTTGAAACTGCACCAATGAATATTAGTCCAATGCCGACAAAGGATACTGATTGCTGTTTAAGAGGGTAACCACTTACAACTAGCAATGTTCCAATCAGGCTAATCCAAAAAGGGAAGAATCCATTCCTGAGTTTTGCTTTTCGGTAAAGTAACACAAGGTTAAACAGCATTATAACGAAAATAACAGGAAGTAACCAAGGGCTATATGGAATACTCTGAAGTCCAGAAATTCCGAAAACACTGAGGTAAGCTGCCCAGCAGATAGGGCACTTTGGGAAGAAAACAACCAAAATTGGAAAGACTACCTGCTGAATAGTATTCGATATTTTTGATATCCATCGTTGCTTTGGTGAACGATTGACCGGGAGTTTTGAATGAGAAGCAACACGTTTATTGGCTGCTTCTGATGTATTTTTGTCACTCGCGCAACTACAAGATAATTTCGAATCAATTTTATCAACCCTATGAAAGCTCATCTTTTATTATTCTTTTGTGTTTTCAAATTAATAATTTTAGGCGCTATCAAAATGAAAGGTGGACGAGTTACTTATGAAACACTTCCAACACGCACAGACATCTTGATATAGACTGCTATATCAAACGGGGTTTCTGCTGAAGGTACCGTCCGAACATGCTTTCCCTGTTCCCCGAAGATATCTACCAGAAGATCCGAGCATCCGTTGACCACCAAGGGACCTTTATTAAATCCCTCTGCGGTGTTGACCATTCCAAACAACTCCAGCACCTCCTCAACGTTGTTGAGTGATCCGATATGTTCTCGTACGACATGTAAAAGGTTTAAGGCGGTGAGACGGGCAGCTGCCTGGCCCTGTTCAAGTGTAAGATCCTGTCCCACTTTTCCTAAAAACTCTTTCTTGAAGGACTTACCCCATTGTGGCCCCATTCCTGAAACGTATAATATTGGACCAACTTGTTTAGCTTGAACGAAATTGAATCCGTCAGGCAGTTTAGGTACTGGTGGTAATTCAGAGCCAAGAGCCAAGAATTTCTCATCAGCCCCCATACATGGAAGACTATCGATCCATTCGATTATAGTACGGCATTCTTCAGAATCACGATCAATCTTATTACCTATCAAAGGCATTCTAGGGTAACCAAAAAGTCCGTCAGGGTTGGTTAATATCTTAATCAGATTGGTCTCTTCACCCTTTCCATTTCCTCGGAATTCTGGATTGATAAGCCAATTTCCACGAGCTTTGGCATTCAACAACTGCTCTTCTGTTTCCCAGCCAAAGAGATTCGGGTCAGGCGTTGAAGCCCCTTTATTTCGATGCCGGAGGGCAATACGTTGCCAATTAGCCTGGTCGCCAACACAGTAGTTAAGAATTTTTTTTACATCTTCGAATGTAGCAGACATAGTAAGTAATTTTAAATATTCAAACAGTTATAAACATACTTTTTCTCGACATGAACTTGATTCTCTTATCATTCATTCCTTTTTCAATTTTTCTTGTCCAATTTTTCTGAGTTCTTCTGCGACACTTTGAAGACTCAATGTAGAACTACCCACTGAGTAGCGATTTACAAGTCGTCCATATCCATCCAGCAAAAACAAGGTTGCTTCGTGATTTGTAATAGTGTTGCAGCATCTACTAACTGATAGGTCGACGGATGAAGACATTTCACTTAGTGTCTGAGAGTCCGGTTTGAGAAATCGAAATCTTGAGTCACAAATTATCCCTCTAAGATCTGCATATGCCTTTAGACGCTCTGGATTATCTACCTCAGGCTCCAGAGTTATTAGGCTTAAATTCACGCTGGCACTTATCTGAAGTTCGTCAAGATAATGACGCAGATGTACGACTTGGGAAGTCGTAGTACTGCACCTAGCAGGATTACGGCAAGAGGTGTAAAAGAATGCAACTAAATTCGGAACCCCCAAAAGGTCGGATCCACTAATATTTCTCCCATCCTGGTCGTTAAACATATGTGTACTATGTAGAATCTTCGGTCTTTCTTCAGACAGGACATTATCTGAGCTCTGAAGACGAGCTGACTGAACACTATTGTTGTTTGATAAAAGTTGGGAGAGCGTTTCCTGTGCAGCAATTCTCTCCTTAATTCTCGAACCGGTTTCTGTATTGCTAATATTTGTCAGTGCATTTAACTGAGCTATGGTTTCATCAGATGGATCACCAATACAACCAAGTGCGCGAATTGCTTCTAAACGATCAGTAGTCCACACCGTATCGTCAGGTAGTTCTGAGAATGATTTTAGATCAAGAACCACAGGGGATGCATATTGATTACCACTAAGGAGTTGAATAAGTGATGGGACAAACTCCTTTCCTTCAATACCAAGATTCCCTGCAGCTAGTGCTGCTACCGCTCTGCTAGTTGGGTCCTGAGAGTTTCGCAACAAATCATCAATATAAATCTTTGCTTCTTTCGGTACGAAAGAACTGGCAAGCACATAAAGAATCTGTGCACGTATTCTTAGCGTTTCGAATCTGTCGCGTCCATTATAAAGGTCACGGCCAAGATTCAATTGTGATGCAACTTGTGATGCTATTTGACTCTCAATGTGTTTTGGAATGATCTGCTTGATTTTTAATAAAAGTTCGATGATTCTATCACTATTAGTTGAACCATTGCAGGCTAAAAATTCCTCGACATCTGATAGCTCTGTCTTCGTGACGTCCCTTTTACAATTGCAAACATTGTGGCCATTTGCACAGCTCTTATCAGATGAATCAGTTATAGATTTTATTCTCATGGTAGTCTATTTATTTAATTAGTTTCTTGTGTTAATGTTAACACACGTGCTCTCAATTGAGGGGACAAATGGGGGGCTAAACTCTTAAACAACGCTATTGAAGAGACTGACATTGACTCTGGGCGAATCAATGCTATCGCCTCCATTTTGATTTCTGTAGGAATTGATGACTCCACAAGCCAATTAATCACAAGGTCCATATAATCAGGTAAACCAGACAGAATATGAACGGCTGCAATTCTTATACGCTCAGGTTGCTCAGGAGAAATTACTAACGACTTCACAAGATCAGGATTATTGACATGACCCCCTGCCATTAGCACAGTTAATAGCGATTCTGGATCCTGAGCATCAAACTCCGAAGTGAGAATTGAACCGTGATCTCTTAAGCCACCTGCTTCAATTGATAGAATACGAGCTACTTCCGCATTTTTACTTGACGATGAAATATCCTTATAAATACTTCTTAATCTATTAATCGAGAATGAATCACCCTGCATAGCTAACGTTTGCACGGCAGATTCAGAGACTTCTAAACTACCTTTTGAATTAGCCGCTGAGATCAATGATGAATGAAGATCTATAGAATCTACCATTTCGCGCGGGGCAAAATGCGACAAGAAGTTTAACATATTTAGCGTCTCTAATTTGAATTGGTCCGAAGAACTCCCTGACTCCAATTCATTTAATGCGTATGCCAGCGCATCCTTACGAGTTATTATCGAAGAACTAAGTAAGCGTAACGCCTCTGATTTGAGTGCCCCATTAGTCTCTTCTTTCATAAAGGTCAACAAGTTATGAAGCTCTTCCTCTGGGAGTAAATTACCGTATGTTATTTTCGAACTTTCATGAAGTCGTTGATCATCGGACAAACTTGGATCTCGGAGACTTTTTGCTCTCTTGAGGCAATCATTAGCACTCTTGAGATCTTTTTCCTTTTCAATTGCTAGATCACTCGATGGCATTTTTCCATATGGTGTATCATCGTAGCAGTACCCAAGTGGCTGGATGCCTTCACCCATTCCAAGATAGTCGATTGCATCCTTCACTCTTGGTTTAGTGGAGATCGAGGGCCATAACCCTGGAATCTTTGATTCTGGGAAGAGTCCCATTGGTGCCATAGGCGGCCGTGACAGACGATACTTGACTTCAGGATCTTGATGTGTTGCCTCACCTACTACACCATCCCACGGCCACATGGTATCTTCCAAAAAGTGCCCTCTTGGATGACTTCCTATAGAAGGGGCGAACTCACCAAGAGGTTCGTAACTATTGTTGCTACCATCAGTTGCGAAGCGATCATATTTACGCTGCCATCTGGCCCAGACGCGGTCGAACCAAGCATGGAAACTCCAAAAGAACGGGTCAGCAGGCGCAACTGTGCAGTCGCGCATTGGTGGTCCCATCCAGTGATGTGATTTGTTGTGTGTTTCCACCTCTAGAGCATCACTAAAGTACCTAAAATTAGATTCTTTCAATAAATCCGATTCTCCTGGAAGTACATCTGATCTCCCTAGCGTCCAAGGACGTTTTCTTCTATCAACTGGCCATCTTGTCAGACGTTCAGGATTAGCAAACCGACCTTGATATTCAACACGCCACCCGTGTAATGGATTGTCGAGTGAGAAACGAACAAAGTCGAGGTATGGCGTTCTATTAAGTACTGGTGGATTGTCCATATCAACTTCGTTGGCGCCATACATGTCCGGGGAGAAGACAATACCTTTTGGATCACCCTCATCCAACTTCCAATAATGAACAGATACATCGGGGTGGGTTTTCTGGAGTTCTCGCTCAAACTGCAAAAGGTCTATTCTGTGCCATGCAAGGAAATTACTATCTCGATGTGCAGTATCCGCGTAACTATATTCTGGATGATTGATTCGTGTATCATGGCGTCTGTCACCACGAGAGCCCCAATCGTGTACCTCAACAAATTTCTCGTATCTACCTTCTTTATGCATCGTTCCTATGGCATCCAGAAGTCTATACTTCTCGTGTTCTGTAAGAGTAGTTATATCCTTCCTAACCCTAACCATCAACTGATGTGTCCCAATAACTGGACCACCCTCACTACCCTCATGCACTTCAATGACAGTATCTTTGTCCCGTGAACTTGAATAGCCTCTACTTGCACCTTCAGGAAAGCAGCCAGCGATAATAAAAGACACCCATTCGCCATCTGCTGGAAGGGTTAATCCAATATTTGAATCCCGAGCTGTTTCACCTTTGTCGACATGAGCTGCGAACGAAACCCTTCCATTTCTTGGTTGACCAGAATTTGTAGGAATATTAGGTTCTCGATTGGTCAAAACTACTTTCAAATCTTCGGAAGAACGGAAAAGAGGAGATAACCTAATCCTGCATTTAGTTGGTGCCCAGGTTATATAATCGTCATCAGGAGTTGCTGTTTCGTTAATTTGTATTTCGACTTTGCTAGAGTTCATGACATTCATCTTAAAATCTTAATTGGTGACTAATTTCCATTTTATCTTCGGTGATTCCTCTTTATATATAATTAATGGCTTACTAGTTCTTCAACCGCTTTAAGACTGGATGCAATTGCTCCTTGTATCCACCCATTGTCTAGGGAACAGTGCTCTCCTGCAAAGAAGAGATTACCTTCTGGAGATATAGCATCTTGATAATATTTCGAGAAATCACCGGGTTTCATTTGACAGAAAGCACCTTTTGAAAATTTATTATTATCCCATGAAATAGAAGCATGATCTTTAACCATACCATCCTCCAGAATTTCCGGATGAATCTTTGAAACCGCTTCTTTAACGGTTGCAACTCTTTCATTCGGATTTATTGCTCCTAAGCGCCTTGCGTCCATGCCCCAAACATAACTTCCCACTAATACACCGGATCTTTCCTTAGGGTTATCCAATAATTCAGTTTTCTTGAATTTTTGAATTATTCCAAGGATACTTTTAAGACCTGATTCGTTTTTCGATTGAATGGTCTCTGTGTTATTTGAAGGATAATAAATTTGTCTGTTGATTAGGTCAGTTTGAGAAGCACCACCTTTGATATTATATGGTTCGGCTTCCCAGAAACGAGTTTTGGTATTAAGCAATACCTTAGCCATACTGCAATAATTTAAATTTCTAATTGCCGACATTTTTCTTTTACCAAATCCAGCACATGAAATTGTCCGAAGTATAGAAAAGGGCAGGGTACAAATTACATGATCAAAATCTTTTAGATTTTTTTTGGATTTATTTTTAATTCCTAGTTGAATTTGTTCACGTTGATTATTTATTGAAAATATCTCGTGCTCAACATTTATCTCTACATTCAATTTGCTTAGAAGATTCAACATACCATTAGGCAGTAAATCTGTGCCACCTATTATTTCATCTATACCCTTTTCGATCTTTTGATCTTTTAAACGCTCAGCAGCAGCTATTTCTTCACGTATAAACCAAGATACTGCTTTATCCCACCAAGCCTCTAATCCAGTAATGCCTCCAATCAACTCTAATGCATCGCTTGAGGTAAGATATACTTTTAGGTAATCGCCCAATGAAATCTTATCTATTTCTCTAATACGCTCAGTTAGAGGGCCGATTCCAAGAATGGCATTACGGTCATATGGGTTAGAAGAAATCTCATGGATTAAAATTTCAAATGGATAAACCAACAAGTTGAGTACTTGTGAATGTTTCGCTGTACTAGGAATTGGTCCATTATGAATCATCCATTCTTCGAATTCAGTCAAATCTAATTCTGGAATCAATTTCGTATTCCAGGATGACTTCTCTGAAAGTGTTCCCTTAATGAAATAAAAAGAGTCTGGTTCATCGTGATGGTTAATAAAAGTCCTAAAGGACAATCCACACTTGGCTGCATAATACCTTAAATGATCATGCTCTTTTGGAAAGCGCATTGCACCTAACTCATGATATTGACCATCATTGAAGCGGTAGGTATATGCCCTGCCACCAATTCTATCGTTGGCCTCATAAATAATAACTTCATGACCTAAGATAGCAAGCTCATAGGCTGCTACCAAGCCTGCCATTCCCGCACCAATAATAGCAACTTTCTTTCGTGGGCGGCCATGGTCAATTTTTTTAATTCTATCTAGTTTGGGTTGAATTTGTTCAATCATAGTTTCTTGTTTATTACTTAATAAGTATTTCGTCCAGTTTATCTACTAGATGTTGATCAGGAAGATTTTTGATGTCATTCAATGCCATGCTGAAATGATCAGCTGTTACTTCCTCTTGATGGATATTATAACCAGTATTTTTTCCAATTTTTTCGTAGAGTCCATTTACCTCAGAGTAATCTAGGATTATTGGTCTTCCACCATCTAGAATTGCTTCTTTAGAATTGTCATCTCCTTTTAATAGCATTAAACCTTTATTCACATATGAGAAAAATTTACCTCCTGAATATGGCCGATTAGAATACAGAAGCATCAATGCTTCTATTGGCTTTTTATTATGTTCGAGTTCTATGTAGAAATTATTAAATGGAGCGTCAGGGTTTGAAATCTTGAAATTAATTATCGTAGAAGGGATTTCAACTTCATTACAGGGCTTAAACCCCAGAACAGAATAAGCCTTATAAATTTTATCCCTGTTGTATCTTGAGATAATGTGAAATAGCTCATGTTCAAACAGATGATGTGAAAGAGAATCTAAATTAAGAACCATATAGTTTTCTCGAGTAAAACCGTTTAGACCACCTTCTTCATGCATTGCAGATTTGATCACTAAGATTTCATCTGGTAGATTGAACTTATATTTTTTCTTCTTAATTTGCTTTTCAACTTGATTGATGATGCTTTTAAAGTACTGTTCTTCATAAGGTTTCCAATCATAAAGAAACAGTTGAGCATTGGCTAAGTAATCCTTATAACTCAATTCACCTAGCCTCTTTACTTTGGATTGAATATCAAATGATGTAAGATTTTTGATATAAGAGTCATGTTGACTTACAGCAGATTTAGCTTCGCTAGAGTCTGCTAGGATTATGAGAGAGTTAAGGAATTTTATTTTCATGTCTGTGGTTAATTAATTAAGTAAAAACGGGTGTTGCTCAAAATGTTTAGCTTTTGAGAAGAACACATTGATCACTGTATTTTAGATTCACTTAAAAACTTGATGTTAATTCAATAAATATTTAATTCTCATCTATTCCTATGTCATTAAGAAACATGAAAACATCTCTGTAGAAATTGTCTAATTCTGTTTCTCCAAATGCCATGTGTTCGCCATTTGGAACAGACGTCAACTGATTCTTGATACCAAGTTGGTCGAGCTTAGCATGTAATCTCTTGGACTGATTATAATCCACTATTTTATCTTTAACACTGTGTATGGAAATTATGGGAGGAGTATTCTTATCAATATATAATATGGGTGAAAACTCATTGCTTATCATGACTATCCTAGAAGTGTCACCAATCCAGTCGCTTACATAGTTCCAATTATCAGGGTTTACATTTCTCAAGTACTGATCCTGTTCTTGAATATTCGAAATACCTGAAATATTAATAACTGCTTTAGGAACAAATTCATGGTCCGACTTCTTAATTCCTGAAATCATAGACAAATGAGCTCCAGCGGATTCTCCCATCAACACAATCTTATTTAAATCAATATGATATTTTGTGGCGTTATTTTCAATCCATTTTAACGCGAGAAATGCATCTTCAGCTGCTTGGGGAGCCGTTCCAGAACCTCGCCTATATTCGACATTAATGACATTATATCCTCTCTCTAAAAAGGGAAGCACAATTAGCTCAGAACTCACACCAAGTAGTGAAGTTTTATTCCCTAAAATCCATCCGCCCCCATGAAAATGAACAATTGTTTTCCTTTTAGAAGTATCCTCCTCAAACCATCTGCCGGGTAATCCAACTAAATTACCCTGCATGTATATGTCAAGTATTTGGCTGGTGGAGTCTAAATGAGTGTAGTGTATGTCTCTTTCTAATTTAATATTATCCCATACGACTTTAGTTTTATCATTTTGACGATTAGATTCGGTGCAACCGCAGAACCAAAGACTAATACAAAACAAAAGACTGATAAGTAAATATTTCATCGTTCAATAATTCAAATATGTGCTTCTAATTGAGCACAACGGTCTGTGCATGGTACGTATCCTGTAGGGTATGCACTATACACCTTGTTAGCATCATGTTATATTGTTATTTCTTTTTCTTTCACAACTTTAACGAAAGAAGATAACCATGAAACGTGTACATGGTCATCATGCCCTGCTTTGACAGTTCCACCTGTATTCTTACCATTAAAATAAACAGTTCCACCTGATTGCTTAAGCACAGAAATTAGTGCTTTTGTTCTTTGAAAATCAAAATTGGATTTAGACGAACCATCGGATTTTGCCCAAGTTATTTCTCCATCAGTAGACATTGGTCTTAAGTCTAATGTTAATCCATGTTTATGCGTAAAATGTGGTGGATATTGACCTCCATAACGAAGACTTGCAGCAGTAACTGTAATCTCATGAGGCCAATTAGCATTTTTTACAGAATTACCAAGATTAATTAAAAATGTCCTTAAATCTGGGTGAACATGTTGACCTGTTGCTCCAATGATTCTTAAACCCTTACTTACTGTCTGGATCTTTTTCAATCCTGTCCATCCAATATCTAAGTTTAGTGACCTTGATGAACCATTTTGAAGAGTAGATGTAACTTTTTCCCTTGCTCTTGATGACTGATTAAAATCAGTACCAATATGAGAAGTTCGGTAAGTAACTTGTGCAATGCCATTTGAATTGGTAACGGCACTTGATGAACTTAAAGTACCAATTACTCTTATTACTCCTCTGTTAACAAGATTTTCTGCTTTAGCACCGTTTCCTCCACGACTATTATATATCCTTTTCAGCCCTGAAGCAGACCTCCAATTACCACTTGGTCTCACATGGGTTAAACTAAATCGAACTCTATGTCCTCTTACGGGTCTCCCATTTTGGTCAGTTACAGTAACTGAAAGAGTTCCTGTAGCTTGTCCATCCGGAGGATAGCCATTACTGGAAATAAAAGCCTTATCGTCTAATTCAATCAATTCATCGTCAGAAGGGTGTATAAATGATTCTATTTTGGAAATCTTAGGCTCAATTTCCTCTATTTCTTCGAATTGTTCTTTTGATTCCATTTTCTACTTTTTTTAATTGATGCTAACATAAGGCTAAACATAATTGTGTTTAGCCCCATTATTATTCGTGTTTATTTTGGGTAAATTTCAATGCGTCAGGGTTTAGTATATTTTTATTTCATAAATATAATAGATGAATTATAGGAGGGAATACCCATTATTGGGTATTTTAATTGGTTGACGTCATTTTATATTAAGAATAAATTATTGACTCACGTTAAAGAGGATGGTAATTGTTGTAAAAATATAGAGTTGATAGACTTTTTAAAGAAAGTTGATTGCTACGTTAGGTCTTTTTATATGAGCGGGTTCCTGAATAAATATTCATCCACCTTCTCTTCAATATCTTTTTTAGTTGAAACTTCGCCTTCACGAAGCCATTCGTTGATCCTTTCTTTGTCAAAATACAAACGTTTACCCTTTTTGAAATGAGGTATTTCACGTTTGTGGACCAATCCGTATACGGTGTGTTTGGATAGGCTTATATAGTCTGCTACTTGCTCAATGTTCATAATGTTGGGGAGGGAAGGGGCGGGTGCACCATTATTATCTTCTATTTTGTCAATGATATTAATTAGGGATTTTTCAATTCGGTCTAAGCGTTCGTTGATTAATTCAAAGGGGTTTTCCATTATACTTAAATTTATATTTGAGTATAAAGTTATTAAACGAAAGGTTTAATGAAAGGATAGGAAGTTTGTAAAATGAACTTTTTTTCGTACTGAAAAAAGGAAGACGTTATAAATTTTACTAAATTGTTTAGAAGAAAAATGAGGTGTAAGAGTTAAAATTACTTTGTGAAGTCAAAATAAGACTAGTTAACTAAAAAATGAAGCTTTGTTACATGTTAATCTTTCAATTTCTTTGAGGAATTCTTCAGAAATTAGTACTTTATTGTTGTTCTAATATTTTTGATTTTGCCAACAATTTGGCTGTGCCCAGTATCCTAAAGGGTATTCGTATAGGTATTGTTAACTACCTTTTTTATTGCTTATTTATAATAAATTATATCTTTTTTAGGGTTTAAGGAATTGGATCAAACTCATTGAAAAGAAAAAAAAACAGAATTGCTAATGGGATTGAAATATATTGCATTACTTGAGGGTATATATCTTTTTTTAATTTCAAAAATCTGCTTATTTCGACTTCATGAAATTTTTTAGCCATGGCAATGGCTATAGCGGGCTCATCTTTGTGTGAGTTTTCAAGATTCATCAACAACCCGTTTTGGTGTTCTATTCTCCTGGAAATTCTAAAATATAGCCTTATTGAAAAAGCTGTGATAGTATCTATTAAAAGGATTAGTCGAAGTGAGTGCAGGATTTTAGACGAGTTATATTTTTTTGATTTCAGAGGTTCGGTTATCCTCTTATACTCACTGTCTAAATATAAATGAGATTTAAAAGATCGAAAAGACATACCAAATAGAACAAGATAAATGGAAAGTAAATCAACAAATATAAATGGTATTTCAAAAGGCCAAGGAGGTAAATTAATAAGTTCATGCAAAGGTTCTAATAAACTTCTATAGAATTCTATAAAAGTCTTCAATACTGGAATCAGTCCAATTTCAAATATCCGGACAATTGCACTTATCGCACTTAAAGATCCAATAATTACTCCAATCCAAGTGATCCAATGCATAATAGAATCTCTTAATGGTTTAACTATTGAATCTAACATATTTCACAATTTTACAGTAAATCCTTTTAAATTTCATTCCTACATAATGTAAGATAACGGTCTAGGGTATGAAACGTAGGGCATTTCGGAACTGCGTACTTGTCCACCGAGACAAAGCTTGCTAAGAACCCGAAACTTGCGGAAACCACTGTCTGCCCTATGTTTTTATACCCAATGTTGGCAAACGTATTTTTAGGATTTTCTAATTTCCTTCAAATCGTTTAGAAATACGTTTATTGCGTCCGAAGCATTTTGAGGAGATACTTTTAATAAAAACTCCTTTGCTTCATCATACTTGTTTTCATTTAATAATGATACCGCTTTAGAATAAGCTTCATCATTCAGAATTATTCTACGATGTAGTTCAATGAACTTTTCACCAGTTGAGTAGCCTGCTCCGTGAGCTGCATTTGAAACATTTGCTCCCATAAAATTTGATTTAGTTATTAATAAATGATTAATCTTGAATTATTTCATCATCAGCATTTCTGCAAAAGATATAAGTATTGTCTTCTTTAAGCTCACAGTCTGAAGCATAGTTGTCTCCTTCACAATAACCAGCCCCACTTGCTGTCAAGGATTGTCCTTCGATGATTACGTTTCCAGACACTACATAAATGAATGACCCTTTTGAGTGTCTGGGAGCTTTTAACGCTTGGCCTTTTTTTAGCTTTTACAACTGACATTGTAACTCCAGCATTTGTGAATCTTGCTGTTTTAAGACCTAGTTCGTTTTAAATCCAATTCAAGTTTTCGGGTTTGATGTGATGATACGGTATAAATTTTGTTTTAATTATTGAATAATCTAGTTATAGTTTACTTTTTTAGTTATTGATTCTAATATTATGATGTACTTTAAGTACAGATTCTTGATTAAATTTATTCTTATAAAGAACGATTATTGAATCGATCTTTTGGCTTTCGAAAACCGAATTGTCATGAATATAAATTAGCATTTTAGATGCTTCATATGTCTTATTTCCAGAATTGTCAGTCCAAAATCCTTGACCATCAATAATAGTATATCCATTCAAGATTTTATCAATGTGAGTTTTCTTAAATTCAGTCCAAGAACTATCGGATATAGCACCTTCGCTATTCGAAAGTCCAAAGTATAACTCCGTTTTAGTCGATGTATGCTTTATTTCATTGTTACAAGATAATAAAGTTAATAGCAGAAATGTAGTAATTATTTTATACGTCATATTTTTATGTTTGCCAACATGTGGTTAAACCCAATGGGGTTTAGCTAGATTATATTTATTTTGGGTAAATTTCAATACATGAGGGTTTTGTATAATTTTATTCTATTAAAATAATAGATGAAGTATTGGGAGGGAATACCCATTGTTAGGTATTTTTATTGAATAATGTGATTTTGTATAAAGAAAAAGTTATGGAATCACGGTAAGGGGGGCAAAATCTAGAGCTGATTTATCTTTTTAAAGGAAACTGATTGCTGCATTGGATATATTCATATGAGCGGATTCTTAAATAAATATTCATCTACTTTATCCTCCATCTCTTTTTTAGTTATAACTCTGCCTTCACGAAGCCATTCATTAATGCTTTCTTTGTCAAAATACAGCCGTTTTCCCTTTTTGAAATGAGGTATTTCACGTTTGTGAACCAGACCGTATACTGTGTGTTTGGATAGGCTTATATAGTCAGCTACTTGTTCAATGTTCATAATGTTTGGTAGGGAAGGAGCGGGGGCTCCATTATTGCCTTCTATTTTGTCATTAATATTTATTAGTAATTTTTCAATTAGGTCTAAGCGTTCGTTGATTAATTCAAAGGATTTTCCATTATACTTAAATTTATATTTGAGTATAAAGTTATAAAATGAAAGGTTGAATGAAAGTGGAGGTAGTTTAGAAAATTAACTTTTTTCCCTTCTGAATGAGGGATGACTTTATAAATTTCATTAAATTGTTTAGAAGAAAAATGAGGTGTAAGAGTTAAAATTACTCTGTAAAGCTAAAATAAAAACTGTCAACTCAATTGTCAACTCAAAAAATAAAGCCTTGTAAATCATCTGTTTACAAGGCTTTCTGCGGAGAAAGAGGGATTCGAACCCCCGGAGGTGTGACCCTCAACAGTTTTCAAGACTGCCGCATTCGACCACTCTGCCATTTCTCCTTGAGTGTCTCATCAGGTATTTCCTGATTGC
This sequence comes from Mangrovimonas sp. TPBH4, assembly GCF_001280505.1. Taxonomy (GTDB): domain Bacteria; phylum Bacteroidota; class Bacteroidia; order Flavobacteriales; family Flavobacteriaceae; genus Mangrovimonas_A. The sequence goes on along the minus strand of NZ_LBIO01000044.1, from coordinate 105,565 downwards.
GGGTGCAAATATAGTAACCTTTTTCATTACTATCCAAGAAAAAATGAGAAAAAAAATAAAACATTTTTGGGTGCTTCAATATAAAATTGATTTTGTGTTAGTTAAAGGGCGTTCCAAATAGTACATTTGTGGATCGATACAAAATATGTCTATGGAAATCCTTAAATTTTTAGAATGGCGATATGCCACAAAAACCTTTGATTCTAATAAAAAGGTGTCAACAGAAAAATTGAATACCTTAAAAAAGGCCTTTAATCTAACAGCTACTTCTTATGGATTGCAGCCTATAAAATTGGTGATCATAAACAATAAGGAACTCCAACAGGAACTGTTGCAATACTCAATGAACCAAAAACAAATAGTTTCTGCTTCCCATGTATTGGTATTTTGTATACAGACCAATATTGATAAGTCTTTTGTGAACGAGTATTTTAAAAGAGTTCATGATTTAAGACAGACGCCTAAAGAGGTCTTGAAGCCATTTGAGGATTTTTTGGTTGATGATTTTGAACAAAAAACACAGAGGGAAATTGAAGACTGGGCCACTAGGCAAGCCTATTTGGCGTTGGGGAATATTATGACGGTTTGTGCGCTTGAACAAGTGGATTCTTGCCCTATGGAAGGTTTTCTTTCGGAAGAATATGATAGGGTTCTAAAATTAAAGGATTATTATCTTAAATCGGTGTTGTTATTGCCAATCGGTTATCGGTCTGAAAATGATGTGTTTGCTCATATGAAAAAGGTCAGAAAGCCTGTGGAAGACGCTGTTTTAGAGCTGTGATTAATTCTTTTTCTTTTTTTTGGACAATACATCGAATAGCTTATATTTGTTTTTTAACATAACTTTTTAACTTTTAATTTATTCCTGATGAAAAAACTATTACTAGTTCTTATTTGCTTATTTAGTGTAGGCATTTATGCGCAAGACGCACAGTGGACAACAGATTTTGAGCAAGCCATGAAAACAGCTCAAGCTCAAAACAAACCTATCTTAATGTATTTTAAGGATTCCCAGAATTGCGATGCGTGTAAAAAATTAGAAGCTACAGTTATCAATGCACCAGAATTTGCTCAAATTGCAGATAGAGTAGTGTTGGTAGCTATCGATAATGCTGATGATTCTGATGCCGCACAACGCAAAATCATTCACTACAACAACACAAAAACATTCCCTGCATTTGTAACTTTGAATGCTCAAGGTGCACCTATGAATGAGGTGAAAGTATTTAGTGATGAAACAATTGAAGAATACATAGGTTTTTTAAAGCAATTATAGTTTATTGATATATGCCCGGATTTGAGCACTTCGGCGATGCCGAAAGAAAAGAAGTGAATGATGTTTTGGAAACTGGAGTGTTAATGCGATATGGCTTCGATGCCATGCGTAACGGCCATTGGAAAGCAAAACAATTGGAGCATGATTTACAGGAATATTTCCAGGTAAATCATGCTCAGTTGGTTTCTAGTGGTACAGCGGCTGTTTCAGTAGCCTTAGCTGTAGCTGGAGTAGGAGCTGGGGATGAAGTGATCATACCTACCTTTACATTTGTGGCTAGTTTTGAGGCAGTCATGATGTTGGAAGCCATTCCAGTTTTGGTGGATATCGACGATACTCTCACCTTAGACCCAAAAGCTGTAGAGTCGGCTATAACTACAAAAACCAAGGCTATTATGCCTGTGCATATGTGTGGAAGTATGGCCAATTTGGATGCTTTGCAACAGATATGTAAGGAACATAGCTTATTACTCATTGAAGATGCCTGCCAAGCCATTGGGGCAACCTACAAAGGACAAGCTTTGGGAAGTATTGGAGATGTTGGATGTTTTTCCTTCGATTTTGTAAAGACCATTACTTGCGGCGAAGGAGGAGCTGTCCTTACCAATAATGAAAGCTATTTTAAAAATGCCGATCATTTTAGTGATCATGGGCATGACCACCTCGGTAACGATCGTGGTGCAGAAGGACATCCATTCTTGGGATATAACTTTAGAATTTCAGAACTGAATGCTGCCGTAGGCGTGGCGCAGTTAAGACGTTTACCTGAATTTTTGGACATTCAAAAACAACACTTCACAATATTGCGAGATGCTTTATCCGCAATTCCCGAAATTACTTTTAGAAGCGTACCTGAAGGAGGCGAGGAAAACTATTCCTTTTTAAGTTTCTTTTTACCAGATACCGAAACTTCGCTTCAAGCTGCGGCAGCCCTTAAAGAAGCTGGCGTTGATGCTTGTTTTCAGTATTACAATAACAACTGGCATTATATCAGAAAGTGGGAGCATCTTAAGGATTTAAAGACGCTGTATCCTTTATCTCAAGAGGTTAAAGAAGGATTGACTTATCTTCAAAGCAAAACTTTTAACCAGTCAGATCATTATATAGGAAGAAATATTTCCTGTTTGATTAAGCTGTCTTGGACGGAGCAAGAAGTTAGGGAGAGGGCTGTAAAAATGGTTCAGGTCATTAAGTCGGTACTGGATTAAAGTTCATCTCATACATTCAACTTCCAACATTTAGAAAAGTAGTTAAAAAGCCCTATACTTCTGGCTTAGATGTGATTAGCTCTTAATTTAGTATCTTTAACGGGTAACCGGTTAAAGTACAGTGAATTATGAAGGCTAATCGTATTGCGTTTTGTGGCGTATTATTTGTATCTCTTTTATGCATGAGTTGTAATGGGGATAAAAAAACAAAGGAAGTTGAAGAGGAAAAAGTTAGCATTGAGGCCGAAAAGCCAAAAGACCAAATAGCAGAGTACTATACGGAAAGTATGGAATTTATTGGTCCAGATTCCTTATCATCTGGCTGGACCACCTTCAGATATATCAATAAATCTTTCGAAACCCATTTGTTTTTATTGGATAAGTACCCCGAAGGAAAAACCATTGCCGATACCAAAAAGGAAGTTTTTCCTCCTTTTGACAAGGGAATGGATCTAATTAATGAAGGAAAAGTCGAGGAAGGCTATGCGGCCTTTGGGGCTTTACCGGAATGGTTTTATCAAGTAATTTTTTCTGGTGGGGCAGGTTTGATTTCACCAGGACAAACTACAGAATTAACTGTTAAATTAGAGCCAGGATATTACATTATGGAGTGCTATGTAAAGATGTCCAACGGCAAGTTTCATACCTCCATGGGAATGGTAAAACCTATTGTTGTAACCACTGAGGTCTCTGATCATTTACCTCCAATTGCTACCGTTAATGTAGCTATTTCAAGTTCCCAAGGCATTGTGTTTGATGAGGCGATCAAAGCAGGGGATCATACTATTAAAGTAACTTTTGTAGACCAAAAAAAGCATGAGCACTTTTTGGAGCACGATGTAAACCTTGTAAAATTGGATGACACCGCCGATTTAGAAGTTTTGGAAGCTTGGATGGATTGGTCCAATCCTAAAGGACTAATCAATCCAGCACCTGCAGGTGTAACTTTTTTAGGGGGGATGCAAGAAATGCCAGCAGGAAAAGAAGGCTATTTTAAGGCCACGCTTGCCAAGGGCAAATATGCATTAATAGCAGAAGTGCCTAAGGCCAATGAAAAAAATATGTTGAAAGTTTTTGAGGTAACTGACTAATAGTTCACATAATCCATAATCTCCAAACCATAGCCAATCATTCCTACGCGTTTGGTCTGTTCGCTGTTGGAAATCAATTTAAGCTTATGGATGTTTAAATCGTGAAGGATTTGCGCGCCAATTCCAAAATCTTTAGAGTCCATATGGATTCCTGGAGCCTTGATGACATCCTTATGGTTTTGCTGCTCTTTTAAAATAGACAATCTATGCAATAAATTGGTAGATTGGTTTTGCTGATTTATAAAAATAATGGCTCCTTTTCCAGCTTCATTAATCAATTTGAACATGTCGTCCAATTTCTTATCGGCATTGTTGGTTAAGGTGCCTAGAATATCGTTGTTCACCAAAGTGGAATTAACTCTAGTCAATACATGCTCATTTGTGTTCCAAGTCCCTTTCGTAATGGCAATATGTACTTGGCTGTTGGTAGTTTGTTGATAGGCGCGTAATCTAAATTCACCAAAGCGGGTCACGATTTCAAAGTCTTCTTTCTTTTCAATCAATGAATCGTGCTGCATACGATAGGCCACTAAATCTTCAATAGAAACTATTTTAAGATCAAATTTCTTGGCTACTTCCATTAACTGGGGCAAGCGTGCCATGGTGCCGTCTTCGTTCATGATTTCAACAATCACACCGGCAGGTTGCAACCCTGCGAGACGGGCAAAGTCAATAGCTGCTTCGGTATGACCTGTTCTTCTTAAAACCCCACCTTCTTTAGCGACAAGAGGGAAGATATGACCTGGACGCGCCAATTCAAATGGCTTGGTATCCCTATCTACTAAGGCCTTCACTGTTTTGGCTCTATCACTGGCGGAAATACCCGTAGTTACGCCGTTGCCACGTAAATCAACCGAGATGGTAAAAGCCGTCTCCATTGGGTCGGTGTTGTTGCTTACCATCATACCAAGTTCGAGAGCTTTACATCGCTTTTCGGTAAGTGGTGTGCAAATTAAACCCCTACCGTGGGTGGCCATAAAGTTGATCATTTCTGGGGTCACCATTTCGCCTGCCGCAAGAAAATCTCCTTCATTTTCCCTGTTTTCGTCATCCACAACGATTATTACTTTTCCTTGACGGATATCGTTGATGGCGTCTTCAATGGTATCTAACTTGAATTCAGTTGAATTGTTAACGGTTTTAAGCGTAGACATAGTAGCATTTTGTATTATGCTGCAAAGATATAGCTTATTTTATATTTTCTATGCTAGTTTTATACAACTCTTCCTTGACCCTGTTTTTTAACAAAAAGTAAGTGATTGGATAGAAGGGAAGCCCAATTAAAAGAAGGAAAAAATTGATTTTCTTGTCACTTTCAGGTAAGGATTTATAGAATTTTGACAAAACAATAGAGGACACTGTGAAGTAGATAGCAACAAATACAAATGAAATGATTCCTAGTTGCAATACTATATGGGCCAACTCAGGCAGCTTGTTGTTTCTAAAAATAAAAAAGAAAAGAATAAGCACCGCTCCAATGGCGTAACTCACTATGGTGGTCAAGGAATAGTCTTTAAAATCCTTGGCAATTTTTTCTGATTTTAAGAATGTATTATGTAAGATTACTCCTTTGTCTTTGATGTCGTCCGTACTTAAGCCTCGATCCAATAGAAGCTGGTATGCAACAGGTTTTATTGTTTTGTCGTACTCATGGTGGGAGTAATTTTTAATAACATCAATAAGTTTATCATTGTCAAAATCATCCAACCGCTTGTAGGCTTTGTCAAAGGCTTCTTTTTTATCCTTAAAGCTGAATAGTTTTTTCAGGGGATCTAAAACGGCATCAAATTCAAATAAGCCTCTATCCTTGGTAGCTCTCTGTGTGAGGAAAATACTTAGGGGAAGCATGATCAAGGTGGAAAGCCAAGTTGCAAAAACAGGGTTTAGCGAGCCGTCTTGGGAACTGTTTTTTGAAAAAATTCCGATGAAGTGATAGGTTAAAAACAGCAGGATAGCAATGACCATTGGCAGGCCGATGCCTCCTTTTCTAATCAAGGCTCCTAGGGGAGCTCCAACAAAAAACAGAATTATACAGGCGAACCCTAAAACATACTTTTCATGAAGGGAAATAACATGCTTGTTGAGCCATTTTTTTTGGGTTCCTAAAGTATGCTTTTTTGTTTTTATAATCTGGTTGGTGCTGTTTACTGTGTTCGCAGCTAGGTTGAGTATTTGTAACTTGGTACGGTTATCAAATAAATCCAAAATCTCATCGGTGTACAAAGAATCCTTTTTTGGCTTGATATTGGCATTTAGAGTAGCTACAGCGGTTCGGTCGTAAAGGGATTTGGAGAAGTTCTTGTATTCTGTTTTTCCTTTGTCCTTAAGGCTGTCTATAGTATAATTAAGATCGGATACATTCAACATGTTATATCTGCCTTCATAACTCTTTTCTTCGTAGTCAACATCGTTTAAACCCTCAAGGTCCACGTTGATAATATATTTTTCAAAAGCACTTCTTACATGGGGCTTTTTGGCATTTTGTTTAGGGTCTTTACTGTATATTTCATCATAATAGTTACCATCATAAAGAACCAATTGCAGAATATTGGAGGCTTCACTACTGATCAATTCCCCAGTGTTAGCGGTAATTACGGTATAATTTCCTGTTCTATTGGGTGTTTTTTTGTGTATGTATACTTTTTCCAGATACTGGCCCTTATCCCCACTTTTTTTATCGACCTTAATATTATAATCAGCTATTTCATTAAACTGTCCAGCAGCAATAGCCATAGCAGGCTGGGTTTTTGCGATATTTTTTCTTAGGTTATAAAAGTTGAAGTTGGCCCAAGGAATGACATTGTTGGCGAAAAAGAAAGTCACAACTGCCAGACCAAAAATAAACACACTTAAGCCTCTCATGGCTCTTTGTAGCGAAATCCCTGTAGATTTCATGGCGGCAAACTCATAGTTTTCGGCAAAACTACCGAATACCATGATGGAGGCCAGTAAAATGGTGAGAGGTAAAATTAACGGAATTAGAGTAGGGGTAACATACAGCAAAAATTTCATGATGACCGAAACGGACAAATCTTTTCCTGCAAGTTCGCTGATGTACAACCAAATGGACTGTAAAACAAAAATGAGCATGAGTATAATAAACACGCTCAAAAATGTCTTTAAGTAGGTTGTAAGTATATACCTATCTAATATTTTCATTTAATTAATAATTAGTCCAACCTATTGATGTAGTAATTTTTGTATTTGGACTGGTCAAAAGTAAAAAGTGTTTTCGAAATAGGTTCGTTTGTTTTAAACATATTAACGGTTAAAGTGGTTTTTGTCCCATTTTCACCTATTTGAATTAAATTATAGATATGCTTGGTTTGGGCATCTATTCCCAATAAAACATATTTAATTTCGGAGTTTGTGTCTATTGGAGTAAGCTTTACATACTGGATTTTACGACCGTTTACGTTTTGAACAATATCCATTGCGTAGCTATACCCATCTTCATAAAACGATAGCATTTCACTTGGGGTGATTGAGCCCTCATCTTCGGTATTGTTGGAGGAAATAGTAACTTCTTCATCGTCTGGACTAATGGTATAAAGCGTTTTGCCATCATAGATTCTGGTAGCTCCCAAAATGTTTAACTTATATTTTTCACCTTGAAGGACTACATTTCCACGGGTTTCTTGACTTATGTTTTCACTCATATTGTTAAGTGAATATTTGAAGTCTATCGTAATATTGTCATAGCTTTTTATCTTAGCACTTACTTCATTAAGTAAGGCTTTTGCTTGCGCAGAGGTATTTTGAGCTAAACTGTGGAAGCCTATAAAAAGTGTAACTGCTATCAATAATTTTTTCATTGTAATATGTGTTTTATATCGCTATATATTTTCGTTTTCCAATAGTTGATCCAATGCTGTAAGGTCTGGAACAAGAACCTGTCTGGCTTTGCTGCCCTCAAAACCTCCTACAATGCCCGCTGCTTCAAGTTGGTCTATCAATCGGCCTGCTCTGTTGTAACCTAATTTAAGTTTTCGTTGCAATAGGGAGGCAGAGCCTTGTTGTGCAGTAACGATTATTTCGGCGGCTTCGCGGAATAAAGCATCTCTTTCAGAGATATCTATATCAATACCTGTGCCATTGCCATCTTCACCAACATATTCTGGCAGTAGGTAAGCATCTGGATAGGCTTTTTGGCCTCCAATAAATTCCGTAATCTTTTCTACTTCAGGTGTGTCTACAAAGGCACATTGAATTCTAATTATGTCGTTTCCTTGGGTGTAGAGCATGTCTCCACGTCCTATCAATTGGTCAGCACCAGGGCCATCCAAAATGGTTCTGGAATCTATTTTAGAGGTTACTCTAAACGCAATACGAGCAGGGAAGTTGGCTTTAATAATACCTGTAATAACGTTCACCGAAGGTCTTTGGGTGGCAATAATCAAGTGGATTCCAATAGCACGAGCCAATTGGGCCAAACGTGCAATGGGCGTTTCTACTTCCTTGCCTGCCGTCATGATCAAGTCGGCAAACTCATCTACTACTAATACGATGTAAGGTAAAAACTGATGCCCGTCATTTGGATTCAATTTTCTAGCCTTGAACTTCTCGTTGTATTCCTTGATGTTACGACACATGGCATTTTTAAGCATCTCGTAACGGTTGTCCATTTCAATGCATAGGGAGTTCAAGGTATTGATTACCTTGGTGTTGTCTGTAATGATGGCCTCCTCGCTATCGGGAAGCTTCGCTAAATAGTGACGTTCTATTTTATTGAATAAGGTCAATTCTACCTTTTTGGGATCGACCAAGACAAATTTTACTTCCGCTGGGTGTTTTTTGTAAAGTAAGGAAGTCAATACCGCATTCAAACCTACAGATTTTCCCTGTCCAGTAGCACCGGCCATCAAAAGGTGGGGCATTTTTGCCAAATCCACTACCATAGTTTCATTGCTAATGTTTTTTCCAAAAGCAATAGGTAGTTCCATATCAGATTTTTGGAATTTTTGGGAAGCAATTACTGAGCGCATGGAAACAATCGTAGAGCTCTTATTTGGCACTTCAATACCAATAGTTCCTTTTCCTGGGATAGGGGCAATGATACGAATACCCAAAGCAGAAAGCGATAGGGCAATATCATCCTCCAGATTTTTGATTTTAGAAATACGTACACCGGCTTCAGGTACAATTTCGTAAAGGGTAACGGTAGGGCCAATGGTGGCCTTAATGCTGCTGATGCCTATTTTATAGTTGCTGAGGGTTTCAACAATACGGTTTTTATTCTCCTCAAGTTCTTCTTGGTTAATGGTAATTCCTTCGGAATCGTATTTTTTAAGAAGGTCTAATGGCGGAAATTGGTATTTGCTCAATTCCAATGTTGGGTCAAATTGACCAAAATCGGCAACTAATTTATTTGCAAGATTATCGTGTTCCGAAACCTCTTCTTCAACCTGTTCTATTTCAATTTCAAAATTTTCTTCAGGCGCATTGTTCACCTCCACTTGAAGCTCGCTGTTATTTTTTGGAGCGGTTTGAGGTTCCTTAAGTATTTTAGGCTCAAGTTCAACCTCTGTATCTTGTGGATTGGCTACGTTCTCTTCAATTTCTATAGCCTCTTCTTTTTCTTTTTTGGTATGGTTTAAAAGCGCCGCAATGGAAGGAGATGTTTCATCCTCTTCCAAATTGAAATTGGATTTCATGTCTTCTGCTTCTTCAGATAAATTATTGTCAACCGGTATGGCAGCTGTATCAGTGGCTAAAATAGGTCCATCTATAGCAAATTCAGTTTTCAGGTCTTTTTTAGCACTCTTGAACAGTTTGATAAAAGTTTGGCCTGTTACATTAAACCTAAGTGCTAGATAGGTGATAAGACCAAAAAGTAGGAGCAAGGCTGTTCCAATTTTCCCGATATAATCCTGGAAAAAACTGTTCATCTCAAAACCTACAGTACCGCCTAGGGCATCATATTTATGAGTGAAAAATCCAAAGAGAATGGAACACCAAAGAACAATAAGTGTTCCCCAAATCCAATGTGAGCGTAGTTTAGCCTTATTAATATCCAAAGCAATATAAATGCCTGAAAGGAAAGAAAGTCCCGCAAAAATAAAAGAGGCAACCCCGAAGCCTTTTAAAATGAATAAGTCACTCACCCAGGCCCCTAGTTTGTTGAGCCAATTTTGGGCTTCAATATCTCTAGTGCCAAGTGCTCCTAAGGTACTTTGATCTGCTTTACCTGTGAAGAAAAAGGACAAAAATGCTATAAATAACAAAACACCAAGAATCATCAACAAGCTCCCATAAATCAATTTCTGCTGACTTGTGAGTGTAAAAGAGGGTTTGTTAAAGGTAGAGGTTTTTCTGTCTTTGGTTTTAGTTTTCTTCTTCGCCATCAACGCTTAGTTAGATTAAAACAAAAATACAAATTACTAACGTTTATCCTAACGGAAAAAGTATTAAAACAGCTTTGGGAAATAAATGATCGTTGCGCCAATAATGGCTGCAATGGCAGCGATAAAGACCGCTCCGGCCGAAATGTCTTTTATGTGTCCAATGGTTTTGTGGTACTCTGGGTGTATGAAATCGGCGATGTATTCAATAGCTGTGTTTATGCCTTCGGCCGTCATTACCAGGCCAATAAAAGCAATTTGGAATAGCCATTCCGTATTGGAAATTTGAAAATAGAAGCCCGCAATTGTCACGGCAAAGGCTACAAACAATTGTACTTTGATACTGGCTTCGGTTTTAATCAAGTATAGGGCCCCTTTAAAGGCAAACCCTATACTTCTTATTCTGTTTTTAGCAAAAGATTCTTTTTTGGTCATGTTTGGGGCAACAATCTATAGTGCTTTTAAAGCTGCTTCGTAATTAGGCTCGTCTACCGTTTCTGCAACTTGTTCAGTATAGGTGACATCTCCTTCTGGATTTACAACCACGATACATCTAGAGAGTAAACCTTCCAAAGGTCCATCTACAAAGTCAAGTCCGTAGCTTTTTCCAAAGTTTCCGTCTTTAAAATCAGAAAGGTTGACTACGTTGTCCAATCCTTCAGCGCCACAGAATCTGGCCTGTGCAAAAGGAAGGTCTTTAGAGATACACAGCACTTTGGTGTTGTCTAAGCTGCTGGCTTTTTCGTTGAAGGTCCTAACAGATTGTGCACAGGTGCCTGTGTCCACACTAGGAAAGATGTTGAGGATTAAATTTTGGCCCTTAAAATCGGCAAGGGTTTTTGAACCTAATTCTGTAGTGGTCAATGTGAATTCAGGAGCTTTTGTACCTACTTTAGGAAGTTCTCCTGAGGTGTGTATGGTATTACCTTTTAAAGTTATTGCTGCCATAATACGTGTTTTAAATTAATGGAATTTAAAATTAGTAATTATTTAGCCTTGCCACCTATGAATTTCATAATTTTTATTTCTAGTGATTGTAATATAAATGATTGATTATTTGTAAGTATCATTGGGTATTTTTTTAAGTGGTTGATTAAAAATTCATTAGCATTTATTATATTTAATGTTATGTTTAAACAATAAGTCTTCAAATCATGAGAAATTCACAACTTAAACTTAGCTTGGCTATGATGGTATTAACGCTCCTTATTTCATGTGGAAGTGATGATGATGGTGGCGGATGGAAATGTGGTGATAATATAACTGATGCCGATGGGAATATTTATTCTACGGTTAAAATAGGAGATCAGTGCTGGACAGTTACCAATTTGAACACCTCAAAATTTAATGACGGAACGGATATTCCTAACGTTACGGATCAAGAAGCTTGGGGTGATCTGGATACACCTGCTTGGTCTTATTATAACAATGATGCATCTTTTGGAAGTATTCATGGAAAACTTTACAATTGGTATACAATTGAAACCGGTAATTTATGTCCTGAAGGGTGGCACGTGCCAAGTATTTCGGAATGGGATGTTTTGGTAGATGAGCTTGGAGGCACTAGTGTTGCAGGAGAAGCCATGAAGTCTATTTCTGGTTGGGATAATTCTCCTGAGAATGCTACAAATAGTAGTGGTTTTTCCTTAATGCCGTCTGGAAATAGAGATACTTGGTCATCTTTTTTGGGTCTAGGCGAGGATGCTTGGGTGTACTCCTCTACTGAAAATGAGGATGATGCAACAAAGGTAGAATTAATCCATGTTGATTTAGGAACAGAAGCTACTACTCTAATGACAATTAAAACAGATGGTTTACCATGCCGTTGTGTTAAAGATTGATATACCTTTAAAAATATGACATAAAAAAGCCTCTTTTTTAAAGAGGCTTTTTTTGATTCTTATCTAAGCGTAGCTCCAAGCTGTTTTTCAAAATTAGCTTGAAGTTTGTTCATTATTTTATCAATTTGCTTGTCGGTAAGTGTTTTGTGTTCGTCCTGGATGGTGAAACTCACAGCGTAACTCTTCTTGCCTTTTGGAAGATTTTTACCCTGATACACATCAAATAGGTCAACATCCTTAAGCAATTGTTTTTCAGTCTTCATTGCAATGCTGTCAATTTGTTCAAAAGTAACAGCTTCATCCAATAACAAAGCAAAATCCCTACGTACTTCTGGGTACTTTGGAATGTCCTTAAAAGAAACAGAGTTTTGTTTTGCAGCGTCAATAAAATTGTTCCAATTGAAATCGGCGAACAGCACGTCCTGGGCAATTCCAAAATGTTTCAATACCGATTTTTTTGCCAATCCAAAGTTGACCAATTGTAGATTGTTGGAGGATAACGAAATACCCTCGGCAATCATGTCATTTTTGGTAGGGGCAACAACAGTGTTGTTAATACCTAAGCGTTGTAAAACGGTAGAGATGATACCTTTTAAATAGAAGAAATCACTTTGCTGGTTACCAACATTCCAACGTTCAGCATTGCGTCTTCCAGTTACCAGTAACGAAAGATGTTTGTGTTCTTTTCTGTTACCATTATAGTTGTGGTAGGTAGAACCAAATTCAAACAATTTAAGCGCATCTCGCTTTCTATTGATGTTGTGGCTAATGGCTTCCAAACCAGAAAACAATAAACTTTGGCGCATCACGCAAAGGTCATTGCTCAATGGGTTCAAAAGTTCAATGTTGTGATCTTCTTTAAGTTGCTCACTAAGAGAGATGTATTTAGGAGACGATAGCGAGTTGGCCATAATCTCATAAAATCCTTGTGCGACCAATTGACCTCCAATGATGTTTTGAAGTTTGTAATCCTCAAATTTTGAAGAATTGGAAATGGAGGCATTAAGTTTCTCTGTAGTTTTAATATTGTTGTAACCGTAAACCCTTAGAATTTCCTCAATGATATCAGCCTCTCTTTGCACGTCATTTCTATACGCAGGTACCGTAAGACCAAGCCCTGTTTCAGTAACATTATTGATTTTGATTTCCAAGGAGGTCAATATACTTTTGATGGTATCCTTTGGAATTTCTTCTCCAATTAATTTCTTGGCATTTTCAAAGCTCAATCGCACCTGGAAATCTTCAATTTTCTTCGGGTACATGTCCACAAGGTCACTTGTAATTTCCCCGCCTGCAATATCCTGAATCAATAAAGCAGCACGTTTTAGCGCGTATTCTGTAATGTTAGGATCGATACCTCTCTCAAATCTAAAGGAGGCATCGGTATTTAAGCCATGGCGTTTCGCTGTTTTTCTAATGGAAACAGGGTTAAAATAAGCACTTTCCAAAAAGATGTTGGTTGTGTTTTCTGTAACTCCAGAATCCAAACCACCTAAAACACCGGCTATGCACATTGGTTTTTCGGCATCACAAATCATCAAGTCTTCTGCATCCAATTCGCGTTCAACACCATCCAAAGTTTTGAACTTCGTGCCCTGTGGCATTGTTTTTACAACAACTTTATGACCTTTAATTTTGGCAGCATCAAAGGCGTGTAGAGGCTGTCCCAATTCATGAAGTACATAATTAGTAGCGTCTACCACATTGTTCTTTGGAGTAAGCCCAATAGCTTTCAATCTATTTTGTAACCAAGAAGGAGATTCTTCAACCGTAATTCCAGAAATGGCAATACCGCAATAACGAGGCGCCAATTCCTTGTTTTGAACTTCTACATCAATCTTATTGGTTCTGTTATCTACGTGGAAAGCACTCACCGAAGGAGTGATGAATTCCAAGTGGATATCCTGTTGAATCAAACCTGCTCTAAGGTCTCTAGCGGTACCAAAGTGGCTCATAGCATCTGCACGGTTAGGAGTAAGGCCTATTTCAAAAACATGGTCGTTTTCTACTTTGAAGATATCCGAAACCGCAGCACCAATCTTTACTTTTTCGTCAAGGACCATTATTCCATCATGCGATTGTCCTAAACCTAATTCGTCTTCGGCGCAGATCATACCATGGCTTTCCTCGCCACGAATTTTACCTTTTTTGATTTTCCAAGCTTCACCTTCAGGCGTGTAAAGCGTGGTTCCAATAGTGGCTACAGGAACTTTTTGCCCTGCCGCCACGTTAGGTGCTCCGCATACAATTTGTAGTGGTTGGTCTGCCCCAATATTTACGGTGGTAACCTTTAGTCGGTCTGCATTTGGATGTTGCTCACAGGTTAATACTTCTCCAACAACAATTCCTTTTAGTCCTCCTTTAACGGATTCAAATTCTGAGATGCCTTCTACTTCAAGTCCTAAATCTGTAAGTAATTCTCCAGTTTTTTCAGGGGACCAATCTGTTTTGATAAATTGTCGTAACCAGTTGTATGAAATCTTCATTTTCTATCTTTAATAAAGGCGCAAACCTACAATTTTTTTCGTTTTTCAGATTGCCAAAATTGCGAAAAAATGCAACTCTAACAGGTCTTATTTAGGCCACAAAGATAAATATTTGCAACTAAAATTATGACTTAAAGTTGCTAGTCTTTTTGGGTGTTGTTGCCGTCCAATAAACTTTCTTGGAAAAGGTTGAAAATTCGGGTGTATTCATCGGTCCAGCTGCTTGGTTCTACAAAGCCGTGTCTTTCCAATGGATAAAGGACCATTTCCCAATTGTGTTTTTCCAATTCTATCAAGCGCTGGTTAAGACGGACCATATCCTGGAAATGAACATTGTCGTCTACCATTCCGTGTAAAATCAGTAAATCTCCTTTAAGGCCATCAGCAAAATAGATAGGGGAGCTTCTTCTGTAAGCCAAACTATCGGTAACTGGGGTGTTAAGAATTCGGGCCGTATACCCGTGGTTGTAGGCTGCCCAATCGCCAACAGATCGAATGGCCGCTCCGGCCTTGAAGGTGTCGGCTTCGTTGAACATGCCCATGAGGGTGATAAATCCACCATAAGAGCCTCCATAAATACCTACTTTGTCTTTGTCAATACCGTAGTTGTTGATTAAATATTGTACACCATCCACTTGGTCTGAAAGATCTTTGCCTCCCATATGTCTGTAAATCCCCGTACGGCAATCTCTGCCGTAACCGGCACTTCCTCTATAATCGATATCCAAAACCGTATAGCCGTTATCCGCTAAAATATTATGGAACATATATTCTCTAAAATAAACACTCCACCAAGAATGGGCATTTTGTAAGTATCCAGCACCGTGAACAAACACGATGGCGGCATTGTTTTTGGTAGCTGCGGAAGGTTGGTAAAGTCTAGCTTGTACTGTGGCACCGTCTTCAGCCTTAAAAGTGATAAGTTCTGGGTCTCTCCAAGGGTAAGCTTCAAATCCTTCCGTTGTGGAATGCGTGATTTGCTTTGGTTCCTCAGACGATTTTCCGAACAGAGGATTTTTCTGTAGGTAAAGCTCTGTTGGTTTGTTGGAATAGGAGTGCAAAATGGCCAAATATTCTTCGTTTGGAGATAATACCACATCGTTATTACCCGTCATGCTTGTTAATTGGGTGAATTTACCTCCATTAAGTGGCATGCTATAAAATTGACGATCTCCCGAATGGGTTTTGTTGGAGGTAAAGTACCAGTGCTTTTTGTCTTTTGAAAGGTAGACGTCATACACTTCAAAATTTCCTTCAGTCAGTGCTTTAGTTTTGCTTGAATTGATGTTGGTAGTGTTTAAATGAGTAAACCCAGTGGCTTCAGACATGTACCAAATGGTTTCGTTGTCTGGCAACCACCCAAGGGCGCTGCCTCCAAAACTGCTGATGCCAGGGCCGTCCACCCAAGCTTCGTCACGTTGTCTTACTAAATTTTTAACAGAGCCATCTTCATAGTTTAGGGATACAATCCAACGGTCTTTAAAATCATTACTATTAATGTCCAATACCGCATATTTGCTGTCTTCACTCCAGTTTGGTCCCGTTACATAAGAAATTCTGTTGTCGTTTTTGTATGCTTTGTCAGGGTAGTCCTTTGTGTATTCAGGGATATCGTCTAGTCCTTCCAAATTATCCA
Source organism: Mangrovimonas sp. TPBH4 (assembly GCF_001280505.1). GTDB lineage: Bacteria > Bacteroidota > Bacteroidia > Flavobacteriales > Flavobacteriaceae > Mangrovimonas_A. Next base: position 89,686 of record NZ_LBIO01000044.1, on the reverse strand, counting down.
AAACAACAGGATAAGAAGTTCTTGCTTCTATGTTGTAAATGAACATTTCATAGGTGCCTTGTTCGCTACCAACTTTGGTGCGTGTGTGTTGGTCTTCGGTGTAGCCTGACTCCGTAACGTAATGAGGCACAATGGTGCCATTTGCTTCTTTAGTAGATTGATACAATTCGTAGGTTACAAATTTGCCATTCGGGCTAATTTTTATGTTGGTCACAATTTTCCCTTCGGTATAGATTTCAAGAGGTCTTTTGTTGAGATTTCTTTTGTTGAGAGCCTCTTTGGCGTCATTTTTAGCCTTACGCTCGCTAAGTACTTCAAAAATTTCCAATTGGTCTTGGTGAAGCCATTCGTCTTGCTCGCTTCGTTCAGAAGTGCTATTTTTCTTATTTGTGAAATCAGTAATCTGTTCGGTGATTCCCGTTTCCAAAGACCAAGTGAATAGATTACCATTCTTTACATAAGCTATTTTGGAATCGTTTGCTGTAAATTGAATGTTACTTTCGGAGTCTAAGGTGTTGGTGATTTGTGTCACCGAATAGTCCTTTTGGTTAACTAAGTATATGTCGCCATGCTTTGTGTAAATGCTCTTTGATCTAGCGCTGTTGTAAGTGATGTGGTCATAAGGGTCAACATAGCTAGATTTGTTGGTGATATTGTTATTTCCACTTGGCTGTGGCAGGTTGTACGACGTATCAAAGTCAACTTTTTTAGTGTTTCCATTGGAAAGTGTGTAAGCATAAAGGGAATCGCTGAAAGCCCCTTCTGGATTCCAACTGAAATAAATGGTTTTACCATCGGCGGACCAGTGAGCATTTGAAGGCAAATGGCCAACAAAATTATCGCCCTGCATAATGGTTTTAATGCTTAGCGGAGACTGATTGCCAGTTTGTGCAATACTAATTGAGGTAATGAAAATGGATAAAACAAGCGCTAAAATATGTTTCATGCGAAATGAATTGTAAGTTTTGAAATTTGATGCTAAAAAGCACTAAACAGTAAATGTTTGCGAATGTACTTTTTTGTGGGGATAAAGGCAATTGTTTTAATAAACCTTTATCAATTACTTAAGGAATAGTTAATTAACAACGCACCAAAAGCTTTTAACATAGCTCTAACAGGTGTGAGCTGTAATTGCGATTAATTTTAAGGTAATCAATTTGAAATCAATTTATTATGAAGCAACTAGACGTCTTGCAGGGAGCCTCCGCTTTATTCGTTTTTTTATTTGTATCCATTTTAGAGTTTCATGTCCCATCAAACCTTCCCCAGAAAAGTCAACAGGATTCAGTTGTTCAAATGAGTAGTGTTATAGATACTTGTGCACTTTCCTTAAAACCAATACCTATTGTTAAGGTACGTCATAACGAGTTTATTTTGAACTTGGTGCCTTATGATTTGCAAACATCAATCAATCGATCATAAAACGTACAGTTATGTTTTAGGCCCAACCGAAAGGTTGGGTTTTTTATGGCCCTAACTGATGTAATTCCAAATGTTTTTGTACTTGCTTAGTAGCTGATAAGTGTGGAGAATGACTTGGTTTTCTTCTTGTTTTAAGGAAGGATCCTTCTTTAAAAGTTCCTTGGCCATATATCTGGCGTGTTGAAGAATGGTACTGTCCTTAATAATGTCTGCTATTTTTAGGTTGAGAACACCACTTTGTTGTGTTCCCATGATATCGCCAGGCCCTCTCAATTTCAGGTCTACTTCAGCAATCTCGAAACCATCATTGGTTCTGGTCATGGTTTCCAAGCGCACTTTGCTATCCTCGCTAAGTTTGTGGCTGGTCATTAAAATACAATAGCTTTGTTCGGCACCTCGACCTACGCGTCCCCTCAGCTGGTGTAATTGCGAAAGTCCAAAGCGCTCGGCACTTTCTATAATCATCACGGAAGCATTGGGCACGTTAACGCCAACTTCTATCACGGTTGTTGCCACCATGATTTGGGTTTCACCTTTAATGAAGCGTTGCATCTCGTAATCTTTGTCTGCAGGTTTCATTTTACCGTGGACGATGGAAATTTGAAATTGTGGAGCAGGGAAGTCCCTAGCGATACTTTCATACCCATCCATAAGGTCTTTGTAGTCCATGGCGGCGCTTTCCTGGATGAGGGGATACACGATGTAAATCTGACGTCCTTTATGGATTTCGTCCCTTATGAATTTAAAAACGTTCAAACGGTTTTTATCGTAGCGATGCACGGTTTTTATTTCCTTTCTTCCGGGTGGCAATTCGTCGATAACGGAAACGTCCAAATCACCATAAACAGACATGGCCAAAGTTCTGGGGATTGGTGTTGCCGTCATGACTAAAATGTGTGGAGGGGTAGAATTTTTTCGCCACAATTTACTGCGTTGCGCTACTCCAAAACGGTGCTGCTCATCGATGATTGCCAGGCCTAAATTTTTGAATTTTACCTTGTCCTCAAGGAGGGCGTGCGTGCCAATTAAAATTTGTAATTCGCCACTTTCTAGGGCTTTATGAATCTCTTTTCGTTCTGAAGTATTAGTTGAGCCTGTTAATATTTTTATGTTGATATTCAGGTTTTTACATAGTTCGGTTAAACCATTGAAGTGCTGGACTGACAAAATTTCAGTCGGCGCCATAAGGCATGCTTGGAAACCATTGTCTAAAGCAATGAGCATGGACATTAAAGCGACGATGGTTTTACCAGATCCAACGTCTCCTTGGAGCAATCTGTTCATCTGTGCATTGCTTCCCAAGTCCTGACGAATTTCCTTGATTACGCGCTTTTGGGCATTGGTCAAATCAAAGGGTAAATGTTCCTTGAAAAAGGAGTTGAAAAGCGGTCCTACATTCTCAAAAGGAAGGCCTTTTATCTTGGTTTTATTCATCAAATTTTTGATGACCAATTGCAACTGTATATAGAAAAGTTCTTCAAATTTTAATCGGTATTGTGCCTTAGCCAAGAGCTCTTGACTTTTGGGAAAATGGATATTGAAAAGGGCTTCTCTTTTTGAAACCAGTTGCAAATTTGTAAGGATGGGATTTGAGAGCGTTTCGGCAAATCTGCCTTGAGTTTCCATGAACAGCTCTTGCATGATTTTCGTCATGACCCTATTGGTGATACCTTTGGTGGAAAGCTTTTCCGTAGAAGGATAAACTGCCTGCATGGCCGAGCGAAGGTTGTTTTTGTGGTCACTCAAAAGTTCCATTTCTGGATGCGGCATGCTAAATGTACCGTTGTACCAATTGGTCTTCCCAAATATGACGTAGTCTTTATTGGGCTTGATGCTATCTCTAATCCATTTCTGCCCCCTAAACCAAACCAATTCCATAGCTCCGGTATCGTCCCTAAAGGTGGCTACCAAGCGCTTACCTCGTTTTTGGGAGACTTCCTTAACACCAGTAATTCGTCCAACTACCTGTACTTCGGAGGAATTTTGTTGCAGCTGATTGATTTTGTAATAGCGTGTGCGGTCGATGTAACGATTGGGAAACAGGTTCAGCAAATCCTGATAGGTGTGAATGCCAAGCTCTTTTCGCAATAAATCGGCACGGTTGGGGCCGACGCCTTTTAGGTAGTCTATGGGAGTTTGCAACTTGGTATTCATGAAGACGAATATAATTGTTATCCATGAAACATAAAACCCGAATTTTTGTAAATTGGGAAACCATAACTTAACTTAATACAAAAATTACATGCGCGCATTGGTTATATCTGGCGGCGGGAGCAAAGGTGCTTTTGCTGGTGGAGTTGCACAATATCTTATTGAAGAACTTGGTAGGGACTACGATATGTATCTTGGGACCTCTACTGGGAGTTTGTTGGTTCCTCATTTAGCAGTGAATAAAATTGGGAAATTGTACAACGTTTTTACCAATGTACAGCAGCATGATATTTTCAGTATTAGCCCTTTTGTGCAGCGAAAAAAAGGGGATAGGGAGTTTGTTTCGATAGATTTTGTCAATTCTTTATGGCAATTTATCAAAATGAAACGGACCTTCGGAGAGAGTAAATCCTTGAAGCGCCTTATTAGAAAGAATTTCACCAAAGAAGAATACCTTCAAATATTGGCTACCAAGGAAGACGTGGTGGTTACCGTGTCTAATTTGTCTGCTAATTCAGTGGAATATAAATCTATTAAGGATTTTAGTTACGAGGAATTTTGCCATTGGATTTGGATTTCCTGCAACTATATCCCTTTTATGTCCCTTACGGAGATTAATGGTAATGAATATGCCGATGGAGGTCTGGGCTGCGTAGTACCAATTAGGGAAGCGATTCAGCGCGGCGCTACCGAGATTGATGTCGTGATTTTAAAGTCTGAAAAACTGGAGGGAAAAAAAGTGTTGGGTAAAAACCCCTTCTCGTTGATGATCAGTTTGTTTGGGCATTTAATGGATCAGCTGGAAAGCCATGACATTCTTATCGGGAAATTGGCGGCCAAAAATAACAATGTGAAACTCAATCTCTATTATACACCAACGGACTTAACCGAAAACTCTTTGATTTTCAGTAGAAAATTAATGGTGAAATGGTGGCAGCAAGGGTATGAGCATGCAGCCAAGAAGCACGGTGCGGATTCTGTTTTAAAAGATCTTTAAAGGTGGAATCACCACAATTCGCCTACCTCATGCTTAATGAAAGACAAGGCAGCGTCACTTGGTGCCCGATGGTCCATCATTTCCGTTAAAACCACTTCTCTTAATTTGTTGGCAGTGTCTGTTTTTTCCAACATACTAGCTTTTCTAATCAATTGAATAGTTGAGTTTTTGGCGGCTCCAATGATGTTCCAACATTCGTCACTAATATAGATTTGCTGTGAAATGTTGTGTTCAAATTCTTGCTCAATTGTGGCAATAAGCAAAGATTCGTAGCTTTCTTTATTAGAAGAAGTAGGTTGAACTCTAATAAGTAATTTGGATGGGCTGATTCGCTCTAAAAACAGGGCCATACGCTCATAGGCTTGCAAACGAATTGGAAGTGTGTTCACCTGAATATCTTTGTGCAATAAAAAGCGCCTTCTACCATCTTCATTTTTGGTATGCTCCTTAAAAAAGTAATAGGCAATAAGTCCAGTAAACAATGCAGGTATAGTAAATAGTAGTAAGTCGATAATTCTTTCGGAATCCATGTTTATAGCGAATTAGGGTTATTTATTATGGTATTGTCCGCCCAAATATAGGCAATCTTTTAAATCTTGCATACTTTTAAATGGCACGGGAGTTTTTTCGTAATGATAGGTGTATTTCAATTCTTCCGAAAGGTTGCGGTCATCTATATTTACATCTACATCACTCATTTTAAATTGGCAGGGATGTTCGTAGCCAGCTGCATGGGTGATTTCAATGAATTCCTTTCTAAAGGTTTTAAAGTACTGCCCCAATCGCTCCGATTTTAATGGGACGTTTATACCGTTTTGGAGCCATTTGTTTTGCGTGGCCACACCGCTTGGACATCGGTTGGTATGGCAAATTTGCGCCTGAATACAACCAATGCTCATCATGGCTTCTCTGGCAACATTTATACAATCGGCACCCATTGCAAAGGCCATGGCGGCTTTGGCAGGGAAGCCTAATTTGCCGCTTCCAATAAATACAATGCGGTCTGTAAGTCCTTTCTTTTTAAAGAGCTTGTACAAATCGCTGAAACCATATACCCAAGGTAACGAAACGTGGTCCGCAAAACTAGGAGGAGCTGCTCCCGTGCCACCTTCACCGCCATCTACAGTGATAAAGTCAGGACCATTGCCTTTCTCTATCATAAGTTCTGCCAACTCTTCCCATTGTTCTAATTTTCCAATGGCGGCTTTAATGCCAACAGGGAGACCCGTGGCTTCCGCAATGGTTTCAATGAAATCATACAGTTCTGCGGTGTTGGAAAATGCGGAATGATTAGGCGGTGATAGGACGTCCTTGCCCATTTCTACATGTCGTATTTCTGATATTTCCTTGGATATTTTAGCGGCTGGCAAAACACCGCCCTTTCCTGGTTTGGCTCCTTGCGACAGCTTGATTTCAATAGCTTTAATGTGTGGATTGTCGTTGGCCAATTTTACAAGTTTTTTCAGGGAAAAATTTCCTTCCTTATCACGAACACCAAAGTAGCCAGTTCCAAAATGAAAAATAACATCGCCACCTTGACAATGGTATGGAGACAAGCCGCCTTCTCCAGTGTTGTGGTAAGCGCCAGCGATGTGCACTCCTTTGTTGAGGGATTCTATGGCTCTTGCCGAAAGGGAGCCAAAACTCATAGCGGAAACATTGATCACAGAGGCAGGACGATATGGTTTTTTGCGTTTGTTGTAAGCCCCCATCACTTTGGCGCAGGGCAGAAAGTTTTTATCTATGGCATTTGGGTGCTCCTTTTCAATTTTAAAAGGAATCATTGCGTTGTTGATGAATATGTGTTGGTGGGCATAAATATCCCTATCGGTTCCAAAGCCTTCGTAGTTGTTTTCTTTTTTGGCAGATGCATAGATCCAGCTTCTTTCAATTCTGTTAAAAGGAAGTTCTTCTCTGTTGTTGGCCACAAAATATTGGCGCATTTCTGGCCCAATGCTTTCCAAAAGGTATCTTAAATGGCCTACTATGGGGAAGTTGTGACTAATAGTATGTTTTTTTTGAATGAAAATATCCCTGATGGCAACAAGAAGCAATATGATAAGTATCCACATCCACCAGTGAATGTCGGTTAGGGCAAATAACAGAATGTTCATAAAGGGTTTTTTGTAAAGATATTTAAAAAATATGGTACTAAAATGATATCTTTAACATATGGGTAAACGTAAGAAAATCAAACTAATAGTTCTTTTGGCTGTAGTTGTATTGGTTGTTTTTGGAGTAAGTGTGGCTAATTCGGTGGTTAAAATCAAGGTGGAGAACTATCTTTCTACTTCATTGCCGGAAACTCTGAAGTTAAAGTACTCCAATTTGGATTTGAATCTTTGGAATGGAGCTGCAACTCTTGAGGGGGTAGAGCTGCAAAGCTTTCATGAAAGCACTAATGAGCAACTGCTAAAGGTGAATTTGGAATCGCTTTCTATCAAGAATATTGGGTATTGGTCGTATTTGTTCAATGATAATATTGATATTGGGCAGATTCAATTGAATCGCCCACAGCTGACTTACTTTAGCTTTCAAAATCAAGATAGTTTAAAGGGGGAGCAAAAGTCACCAAAAAAGTTTAAGTACAAATTCAACTTAAAGAAGCTTGACATAGATAAGGGAGAGGTAGGGATTGTAAATGCCGAAACGGATTCCGTAGTACTGCATATTGCTAATTTGGATTTTGATTTGGACAAGGTGTTTCTCGATGAAGCGGTATTGGAACGAAAGATTCCCTTGGAATACAGTGGCTATCAGGTTGGTTTTGATTCGCTTTTTTATAGCATTGGTCCTTATGAAAACATGACTATAGGTGCTTCGGAATTGACGGATGAGAACTTGAAATTTAATGACTTCAGGATATATACCAAATACTCCAAATATGATCTTTCAAATCATATTGACATAGAAAGGGATTTTGCCAATGTGATGTTTGAATCGGTAGTTCTGGAGAACTATAATATTGATTTTACGGATGATGATAGGGTGTTTTTTATGAGTTCCAAGATGGAACTTTTAAACCCTCAAGTGGATATCTTTAGGGATAAATTGGTAGCTGACGATCCCAAAATAAAACCGCTTTACAATGAAATGCTTCGCGATTTGAATTTTGATTTGAATATCGATTCCCTTCTGATTAAAAATGCCTCTGTAGCTTATTCCGAAAAGGTCAAACAAGGTAATCATGGGGGAGAGATCACCTTTTCAGACTTGAATGCTAAGATTGCCAATGTGAGCAATACCTATAAGGCGCCAATAAAAACAGAGATAAAGATCGAGGCCAATTTTATGGATCATGCTCCTTTAAAGGTTGATTGGAATTTTGATGTGAATGACCCATATGGGACTTTTGTGTTTCAGGCAGAAGTGGATAGGTTGAAGGTGCATGACATCAATAAATTTTCCGAACCCAATTTAAGGGTTAAGTTTGAAGGTGAAATAGAGCAATTGTACTTTACAATTGGTGGGGATAATAATGTGTCGCAAGTAGATATGCGTGCCAAATACGAGGACTTTCACATTGTGGCTTTAAAAAAAGATGGATCGACCCCCAATAGATTTCTATCTGGGGTGTTGAATGCATTGGTTGCCAAGGATAGCGATAGGTTGCCAGATCATTTTAGGGAGGGCCATAAAGAGGGGGTTGAAAGAAATAAAACCAAATCGGTGTTCAATTATATATGGATCAATGCCAAAGAAGGTTTGTTGAAAACCATGGTAAACCATAAGCGAAAACACAAAACCTAGAAATTATTGGCTATTGTTTATAATTATTAATAAATCTGACCGACTAAAACTTAGACATTGGTTAATTTCACGCCGGAAAAAAATCAGAAACTTTGGAGAAGTATTTAAGTCAGCTGAATGAAGCACAATTAGCCCCAACCATTCAAAAGGATGGGCCAATGATAGTGATTGCTGGAGCGGGATCTGGCAAAACCCGAGTGCTAACTTATAGGATTGCCTATTTAATGAGCCAAGGGGTGGATCCTTTCAATATATTGTCGCTAACTTTTACCAATAAGGCCGCTCGAGAGATGAAGGAGCGTATCGCTACTATTGTAGGGCAAAGCGAAGCTAAAAACCTTTGGATGGGGACGTTCCACTCCATTTTTGCTAAAATCTTGCGTTTTGAAGCCGATAGATTGGGCTATCCAAGCAACTTTACGATTTATGATGCTCAGGATTCTGATAAACTAATAGGTTCCATTATCAGGGAAATGGGACTTGATAAGGACGTTTACAAGGCAAAACAGATTCGTTCTAGAATTTCTTCCTATAAAAACAATTTGATTACGGTTAAGGCATATTTCAATAATCCAGAACTTATGGAGTCTGATGCTGCAGCAAGAAGGCCAAAATTGGGAGAGATTTACAGGAATTATGTAGAGCGCTGTTTTAAGGCTGGTGCCATGGATTTTGATGATTTGCTGTTGAAAACCAATGAGCTTTTAACGAGATTTCCAGATGTGTTGGCTAAGTATCAAGATCGATTCCGCTATATTTTGGTAGATGAGTACCAAGATACCAACCATTCGCAGTATTTGATTGTAAGAGCCTTGTCTGATCGTTTCCAAAATATTTGTGTGGTAGGAGATGATGCCCAGAGTATCTATGCCTTTAGGGGAGCCAACATCAATAACATTCTAAATTTCCAAAAGGATTATGACGGTGTGAAAATGTTCCGTTTGGAACAGAATTACCGTTCCACAAAAAATATAGTCAACGCTGCCAATTCCATCATAGACAAAAACCAAACGAAACTTGATAAGGTGGTTTGGACGGCCAACGATGAAGGAGGAAAAATCAAGGTCAACCGATTAATGACAGATGGTGACGAAGGTCGTTATGTGGCAAGTTCCATTTTTGAAAACAAAATGAACGAACAGCTCAAAAATAGCGATTTTGCCATATTATACCGTACCAATGCCCAATCCAGAGCAATGGAGGACGCCTTGAGAAAGCGTGACATTCCTTATCGTATCTATGGAGGGCTGTCATTCTATCAACGCAAGGAAATCAAGGATATCCTTTCTTATTTACGTTTGGTAATCAATCCAGCAGATGAAGAAGCGTTGAAAAGGGTTATTAATTTTCCTCCAAGAGGTATTGGCCAAACAACAGTGGATCGTCTATTGGTAGCTGCCAATGGTTATAAGCGTTCCATGTTTGAGGTGATGCAGAATTTGGATAAGGTTGATATAAAAATCAACTCTGGGACAAAAGGGAAATTGCGTGATTTCGTTTTAATGCTGGAGAGTTTTCAAGTAATGAACCAAACAGCCAATGCGTTTGAGCTTGCAGAGCATATAACCAAGGTATCTGGTTTGATTAAAGAGTTCAATAAGGATGGTACCCCGGAGGGAGTTGCCAAAATGGAAAACATTGAGGAACTTTTAAACGGTATTAAGGATTTTGTGGAAGGTCAAAAAGAGTTGGCAGATGCCACAGGATCCCTAACGGAGTTTTTGGAAGATGTGGCTTTGGCTACCGATATGGACAAAGACAATGAGGATGATGATAAAGTAGCCTTAATGACCATTCACTTGGCGAAAGGACTTGAATTCCCGTATGTGTACATTGTGGGGATGGAGGAAGATTTGTTTCCGAGTGCTATGAGCTCTAATTCCAGAAGTGATCTGGAAGAAGAACGTCGTTTGTTTTATGTGGCATTGACCAGAGCCGAAAAACAAGCTTATTTAACATATACCGTTTCGCGTTATCGCTGGGGGAAATTGATAGATGCAGAACCAAGTAGGTTTATCGAGGAAATTGATGATCAATATTTGGAGATTCTTACGCCTGTTCAGGAGCAACGCTTTAATCCTATGTTGGATGCCGATATTTTTGGGGATGTACCTCCAAATAAGGTGAGGTTTAAAAAGCCTCCAATAAAAAAGAAGATGGAGAAAACACCTCCAAAGTTTGTTCCGCCAGCCAAATTGAAGCCAATGGCCAAAGCTAAAGAGAGTGAAGTGACCAATCTTTTTGATGGCGAGCTTACTGTGGGGAATATTGTGGAGCACATGCGATTTGGAAAAGGAGAGGTGTTGAAAATTGAAGGTCAAGGAGCCGATACCAAAGCAGAAATTAATTTTGAGGTAGGCGGGGTTAAAAAGCTATTGCTGCGTTTTGCTAAGCTGAAAGTGTTGGGATAGTTATTTAACCATCATGACGGAGTTGATGTAGCCTTTACTGTCGTATTCCTTGACGGGATTATCGGGGTCTACAATCCAATCGCCGTCTACGATGTATTTGTAGTGATGCTTTCCTCCTGGAAGAAGGATCGTGATGGTCCATCCATTTGCTGTTTTAGTCATTTCTATTTGCTCTTCGTTCCAATCGTTGAAAGAGCCAGCTAAGATTACTTTTTCGGCGTCGGTGTATCCCTTAAGGGTAAAAGTTATGTATTCCTTCACCCTTATGTGCGAATTGTATTCACCAAACTCATTTAGGACTTTGTCAGGATTGCTTGGGTCTTCCATCCAAAAGCCATCAACGATGTAGCGGTATTGATATTCGTTGGGTCTTAGCTGAAGGACAATTTCCCAACCACCTTCAATTTTATACATTTTGAAGGTGTGTTCATTCCATTTGTTGAAGGAGCCAGATAAAATCACTTCTTTGGCGTCTTCATAACCTTTCAGTCTAAATCTCACATTGCCGTCTTTGGCAGGATAAGCACCTGTATAAAGGTTGAGATTGAGAACATTTAGATGATGGCCATCTTTGGTGGCTTGCACCGTATTGCTTACTTGTTCTGATGGTTCTGCCCAATATTCGTGATTGATTACAAATTTGAATTCCCATGAAAAGGCATCGGTGAAGTCGCTAAGTTTTTTGCGAAGTTCATAGGTGTTCTCATCAACTTTTTTCATTTTCCAACGATGCATGGACCAATTGTTGAATTGACCTGAAACGACTACATTGTCAATGGTGAGATTTTCAAAAGGAATGCTGGGTTTAAAACCATCGGGAGACACAGTTTTGTAATCGTTTCTGTTGAAAGTGAAAACAACATCATCTCCTTCAATTCGATATCCTGTAATGTTTGGATTTTGGCAAAGAGTGGTTGTGCCCACTAGAATGAGCAGGACAATCGTGATATAATGAACAATTTTTCTCAATGCAATTGTAATGGATATTGTACAAAGTAAAGTTTTTCTTTTTTATAATTGATAATTGTTCGTTTTTGTTTGAAAAATTCATACCCCAAAATGCCGTCCAAACTGGTGCCGAAGGCTTTATTGAGATTGTCCAAATTGGTTAGGATGGTTTGCATTGGTCCCAAGTAAACCGATTTGCTTAGTTTTACACGGTGCAAATTCCCTGCCAAAACTTCAATTTGTCTATTGCTGGCTCCAGTAAGCAATATGCGCCCTTTTGGGAGGAAGTACTTTAGGGCTTTTCGTGGTGCTTTATGGTTGATTTGATTCACTTCTGCAGCCGTATCTACTCCAAATGTCAAGGGGTGTCCATTGATAGAGGCATTTACAACAATAGTGTGGTTTTTCAGTTGAAATCCAACGCTGTCAACAATCTTTTCCAAATAGCCACGAGGATCTAATTTGGTGCCATTATTATCAGTTTTGGAAAGTGTGATTTGGTTAAGATATAAGTCGACAAACACCTCGTAATCTTTCAAAATACTATAGCCTATGACTCCAAGGAGCTTTATTTTCTTAGAGGTTTCAATGTGGGATAGGTCAATCACATCTGAGGTTTGATTTTCCATCACTAGGTTTTCAATGACAAAAGAATTGAGTTTGCGTTCGAATGGGTTGTCAATAATACTCACAACGCCACTCATTTTCTGTCTTTTTTTGTTGTGGGCGTATTTTGCAGGGAAATGTACGTTGTTGAGTATTAGGGCTTCTGAACCCGTGTCGATAATGAAATTTCCTTTTTGACCTAACAATTCAGCCTTAACCACAATAAGGTTGTCTATAAGTTGGAAGGGAATACGAGCGGTGTATTGGTTAAGGATTTCGGCTTCGGCAAATGCTACTTGGTTGATCCTGTAATTGGCAAAACCTGATTGAAGTGTGAAGACAAGACTAATAATATAAAAGAATACTCTCATACATTTAAGACTTCAAAAAAGGAGAGATGTTACAGTATTTGGCTTGATTTGATGCCTAAATGTATTTGAATTTAGGTTTATGACTTTAAGTAGTTGGATTGTTTGTGGATGTTTAAGTGTGATGTAGTTGCTTTTTTGTGTGAACAAAATACATTTTCATGATGCCTCTGTTTTTTACTTCAACCTTCCCGCGATATTCGCAATCAAATTCGTTTTTTACAATTTTGTAAGTGTTGTGGGAGATATTGATTTTTCCAGGAAGGGAGCAAGATTCCATTCTGGAGGCAACATTCACGGTATCGCCCCAAATGTCATAAGCAAATTTCTTTGTCCCTACCACACCCGCAACTACAGAGCCTGTGTTGATGCCTATACGAATATCAAAATTGGAGGTTTGCTGCTTATTTGAAGTTTTGGTCTCATTTACAAAATCCATGATGTCCATGGCCGCCAAAATCGTGTTTTGCGTATGGTTGGGACTATGGTTGTGCAGGCCGCTAGCGCACATATAGGCATCTCCAACGGTTTTTATTTTTTCCAATTGGTAACGCCCAATAATTTCATCGAATTTTGAAAAATAGTAATCAATGCTTTCTACCAACTGTTGAGGGGGAAGGTGCTCTGAATACCTTGTGAAACCAACAAAATCGGTAAACAATACAGTGGCATCCTTGATTTTTTGAGCTTTCACTTTACCGTGTTGTTTCAGCTCTTGAGCGGTTTGTTCAGGAAGGATATTTCTGAGTAAATCATCAGAACGTTTCTTTTCATTTTCGATAATGATTTTGGTTTTATTGATGAATTTATAACGTCTGTAAAGTCCCCAAGCTAGAAGGGAAGTTAAAAATATAATAGCGGCAGTGGCATAAATAGCGGCCCTTTGCCGGCGTGCTTTGAGTTTGGAAATTTCAGCTTCTTTTTCTAAAATGGCCATTTTGGCATCTCTTTGTGAAATTTCAAAAGTTGCTCTTTCATTTGCCATTTTTTGGATGGTTTCAAGGTTTATAATGCTGTCTCTATAAGCAATATGTTGTTTGTAATTAGAATAAGAAGCCTCAAAATTTCCTTGTGCTTCATAGAGCTTGGATAATTTTAAATAGGTTTCACTTAGTTGATCATCGAGATGATATTTTTGAGCTAGGTTTAAACTTTTATTAGCATAGGTTAAGGCCTTTTTTATGTTACCTTTTTTTGCATAGATGTCTGCTATGTAAATAAGAAATTCTGAAATTGCGTAATAGTCTTGGAATTTCTTGAGGGTATTTATTGCTGAATTTATTTTTTCTAAAGCAAGTTCATCCTGGTTCATTTCAGCATAAATCTTACCAATATTTCCTTCTACATAGGCTAAAGCTCTAACATCATTTAATTTTTCAAAAATATGGCCAGCTTCTTTTGTGTTGGAAAGTGCTTTGGTTGGATTATTGGATTTTAAATATTCATCTCCAAGGTTATAAAGGGCGTTTCCTAATTTTATTGAATCTTTAGTGATACGCAGTTTGTCAATTCCTTTTAAATAGTATTGGTAAGTATTGCTTGAATCCTTTACTTTGGAATAGGTGTCTGCAATACTAATTTGTACAGCACCAATAGAAGTATCACTCTTAATTATTTCTGCATATTTCAAACTTGTAAAGTAACACTGCAAAGCTTCTAGAAAGTCTCCTTTGTCGTTAAGGGCATTGCCTTTTTGTAGGTTTGCTGAATACTGAAGTTGTAAGGAATCTTTTGGAGCTTTCTGAATCAGAAGATTGGAATATTTTAGTTTTGTATTTGGATTTATGCTGTTATTGGCAATGGCATCAATTAGGATTAAGCTGTCTTGATATTTTGCATTGGAATTGTATACCAAAATTAAACTATCTGCGATCCGTTGATTTTGGCCAAAGCAAGAGGTTAAAGGGAGCGATAAACAAAATGAAATAAGTATACTCACCCTGAATATTCTTGAGCACATACTTTAATATTAAAAGTAAAACGAGTTATTTCTTCTTTATTGAGAAATATTAGTCATTTTTAGTTTCGGATCTAAGACATACGGATTTGAAGTATCATTATTGACGGTAAACACCACATAATAGTTTTCTTCTCCCTCTATATCGCTATCATGTATTTTTCCGGAAACATTTCCTTGGTTATCTACTTCGATTATAGATTTTTTTAAAATTTTGGCACCCCCGCTGTCTCCTGGCTTTCGTGCTACCAAGATAATTTGGACAGTATCACCAGAATCCGGATATTTTGGGAGACCTTCCCAGGTAACAGATTTGTTTTTATCAACTTTGGAAGTAAATTTACTTGGAACACCTGCGGGATATTGGACATCGTCTCTGTTGTCCGAAAATATAGCCGTGAAATTTACATTACCCAAGTTGATTTTACTTGTATCTACTGTGAGATAAACCTTTGTGTCTTTTTTTTCATTATTGGAGTTCATATTTCAATTATTTAATGGTTACTTTCATTTTAAGTGCTATTAAATAATGAAATGAGGCAATTGTGTGTTTTGGGAGGGAAATATGCTATTAAAGATAATTAAAATTTTTAAATTATTGATTTTCAATTTATTAAAGATGATTTTATAGGTGTGCCTATTGGGATTATTTAACTAATTTTATGGGGATGTAAGAAACGTTTAAAATGGCTCAATTTATCAGAATTTATGAGGAAAACCCAAACCCAAGAGAGATTGACAAAGTGGTCAAAATCCTTAAGAATGGAGGCTTGATTATTTACCCAACGGATACGGTTTATGGCTTGGGCTGCGATATAAAAAATACCAAGGCTTTGGAGCGGGTGGCTAGAATTAAGAATGTAAAACTTGAAAAGGCCAATTTTTCATTTATTTGTGAAGACTTGAGCAATTTGAGTGATTATGTAAAGCAAATAGACACGACTACCTTTAAAATTTTAAAAAGAGCTTTGCCGGGGCCTTACACCTTTATCCTGCCCGGAGCTAAAACACTACCTTCTGTATTTAAGAAAAAGAAAACCGTAGGGATAAGGGTGCCAAACAATAATATTGCCTTAGAAATTGTAAAACAATTAGGCAATCCAATTATTTCTACATCCATAAGGGATGAGGATGAAATATTGGAATATACAACAGATCCGGAATTGATACTTGAAAAATGGGATAATTTGGTGGATCTTGTTATCGATGGCGGTTATGGAGATAATGAAGCGTCCACGGTGATAGATCTTTCGGAAGAAGCGCCTTTAATTGTTCGTGAGGGCAAAGGTTCTTTGGAAATTTTTTAGGAGGCATTCTTTGGTTTGAGTTGCTTGTGTTGGGATGCAACAAAGCGGTTGAACTGTTAATAATTTAACGGACAACTAAAGGGCTTTTCTATGAGAAAACGTAAACTGTAAATGTTCAAAATACACTGTTGTGCTCGAAGCTTGTTCTTGAACTGGACATTTTATTAAAGGTGTGTTCTACAATAATAGATTCGGCTTCATGGTATTTTTCAGATTTGATAACATTTAATAACCAATCGAAATGGTTTTTTGAACGTCTTTTAAAACGATAAGGTAATGCATGTTCCATGGGTTAAATAAATTAGAAGCAGGCAATTACAGTTCTAGTTCTTAAAAAAAAAGAAAGGTAGCTTTGGGATATATAAATATAAGAGAAGCAAAACTATAACGTGCTGTTTTTCTTTTAATTACCAATTTTAATCGTTTAATGGATAAAAAATAAATAACCCGTAAGACAAACTTCACAAAAGGAAGGGTGAGTGGTAAAGTGTTGCTAATCTGAGTTTTAAGTTATACAATTTTTCATCGTTATAAAAGAACATTAACAAAAAAAAGCCCACCTTAAAGGCGGGCTTTTGTGATATGGTTTATGAGGTTTTTAACCTTCATTAGAAAGGTTTTTCATTTCTTCTTCGATCATGTCATAGAACTGGTCGATTTTTGGAAGCACCACGATTCTTGTACGTCTGTTTTTAGATCTGTCTTCAGCAGTATCGTTGGAAGCTAAAGGAACAAATTCGGCACGACCGGCAGCAATAAGCTGTTGAGGGTTTACATCAAGGCTTTCCAATACTCTAACCACAGAAGTCGCACGTTTTACACTTAAATCCCAATTGTCTAATAGCACACCTCTTTGGTAAGGTACATTGTCCGTATGGGCTTCTACCATAGCTTCAAAGTTAGGCTTGCTGTTGATAACCTTAGCAACTTTGGCCAAGACTTCTTTGGCTCTTGAAGTTACATTGTAGCTTCCACTTTGGAATAACAACTTATCAGCAATAGAAATAAACACAACACCTTTTTCAACATTGATTTCAATGTCTGGGTCATTGATTCCAACTTCTTTCTTCAAACTAGATACAATGGCAAGAGTCACACTGTCCTTTTTGGTTAAAGCTTCCTGAAGACGAGTGATTTTCAAATCTTTTTCCTTAAGGCTCTCCAATGATTTTTCAAGGTTTTCTGCGCCTTTTTGAGTCAAGGTTGTTAAGTTTCCTTTGGTGTCAATCAAGTCCTGGTTAGTTCTGCGCAAGTCGGCAAGCTGTTCTTGCATTCCTTCCAAACGGGCAGTGGCGGCCGCTTTGTCTGAAAGACAGCTGTTAAGTTTTACGGTAGCGCTATTTAATAAGTCCTGTGTTTCTTTGTGTTTCGCTTCAAGTGCGGCATATTCTTTCTTAGACACACAAGATCCAAAAAGCAACATTGCTGAAGCACTCAATAACATTAGTTTTTTCATAATTATCCGTGATTATTTCGTTATTAATTTAACGTCCCAAAATTATAGAAAAGAATTTTCGTTTGGGAATAACTTAACAAAAAGTTTAACAAAATTTATAAACAAAAAATGGGAGCAAAAAAAAAGCCAAACCAGCTTCAAAATATGAAGTGGTTTGGCTAAAAGCAAGGTTGGTTGAGTTGTTACTGCTAAGATTAAACTTTTGTCATATCCCTGCTTCTGTTAAAGGTAAAGGTAACTAGATTTAACCCAAATATGGTTCTAATAATAAAGAACCCATAAATACCTTAATTATTAAATTAATGAGCAAAAAACACGATTAAATGTATTGTGCACACTTAAAATCACATATCGAAATTACAGATAAAACCGACTGCGAAAGTTAAATTAATGTTAATGGCGTTAAAAAATTTGATAACGTCTAATTTTTTAAATGTTTTGTTGAACATTTTATGTTTTAGTTCTCTATTTGCTAGGTATGCCTTAATTGTAAAAGTGTTTTTATTTGCTATTCCTTTACAAATTGTTTGGTGAAGTTGCCTTTGTCGGTGATTACTTTTAAAACATACACACCTGCAGTAAGGTCTTCAACATTGATTTCTGTGTCAGTATTGCTCACTATTAATTGCCCTAAACTATTATAGACTTCTGTAGAAATAATACCAGTTACACCTTTTATGTATAAAATAGAAGATGTTGGGTTTGGGTAAATTGATATTTCTTCCATTGATATTTCAGAAGTGCTTAAAGTAGCATTTTCTACAATTAAGTTATCGAACAGAGCAGTGGTTATTGGTGAAGTTACCGTAAAGGATGTCACGTTTTCCCAATTAAGTTCTGCGGTGGCCGAAAAGTTTGATGTTTCTACAGTTTCCACTTCATTATCACCTCCTTCAGGGGTTAGGGTAAAGTTTAGTCCATTGGGGGTGATATAACTCATTACAACTATCGAAGTAATATTTACGGGAGTATCAAATGTAAATATGGTAGAGGAGGTATGGCATTGTAAAGCTTTACCAGATGCTCCTTGAAAAGAGATGTTTGACGCAATAGTCATGTTGGTGGTTCCTCCTGGAGTTGTTGCTGTCAAGGTGATTCCATCAACAGTTTCAGATTTTGATGTACTAGCCCCAGCTGTTAAAGTTTCCCATCCAAAAGTGGTTTGCCCGATGGAATTCATAGTTCCCAATGCTGCAAAGCAGCCTAAAAGTAATAGTTTTTTCATGGTTGTTTATTGATAAATTTAGGACCGTGAAACTAAAAAGTACTTTTATTTTGGGAGTTAAATGAAAGTTAATGTAGGAAATTATTTATATGTTTTTTGCCCCTTTAAATAGTATCTCACAAGTATGGAAGCGTATTTATAGTAATTTTTTTGCTGAGTAATTTTATTCCGTTGTTTAATTAAATGCGGTAAGTGAGCATAGTAGCTAAAATGCGCTTTTAAAATGGAAAGGATATGTTGGAACTTTAACTCAAACAAAAATTTAAGGGCAGCAATGCCATCTAAAACCAAACGTGTAAAAACCAATATAAAAATTGGTCCGCTGGCATTTTTGGTAAGGGTGTAGAGGCTATTTCTAAAATTAAGATAGGTTTTCCTAGGGTTGCTGGATTGAAGTGTGGCGCCTCCCACATGATAAACAGTGGAAGCACCTATATACTTAGTGGTATACCCTAAATTGAAGGCGCGCCAACAAAGGTCAATTTCTTCCATATGGGCAAAGAAGGATTCGTCAAAACCATTTAAAGTGTTGAAAACATCTTTTCTAATAAAGAAACAGGCTCCGGAAGCCCAAAATATATTAGCATTGTCATCGTATTGTCCATTATCAGTTTCCAGGGTTTCAAAAATTCGACCTCTACAAAAGGGATATCCAAATTTATCGATAAAACCTCCGGCAGCCCCAGCGTATTCAAAGTGGTTCTTCCTTTTGTAGTCTAATAATTTTGGCTGAACAATGGCGGTGTTCGGGTTATTATCAAACTCCGTGATGATTGGAGGAAGCCAGTTTGGGGTCACTTCAATATCACTGTTCATAAGGCAGAAAATATCTGCGTCCACTTGTTTCAATGCATCATTATAACCTTTTGCGTACCCACCATTTTCATGGTTTTGGATGATGGCTATTTCTGGATACTTAGCTTTTACAAATGTTACGGAATCATCTGTAGACGCATTGTCTGCCACATAAATTTTGGCTTCTTGGGAGTGTGACACCACAGAGGGGAGAAATTCTTCCAAAAGTTGTTTTCCGTTCCAGTTTAAAATAACAATGGCTATACGTGTGCTCACAGAAATGGTTTCAAGGGGTTGATGGACTTGGATTGTAGGAGGGGAGCTCTCTTAAAAAAGTATAGCGCTCCGCTTCAAAATCCATTTGACAATAATAGTGATTAATTCCGTTGGTCACCATTAAAAACGAAGCATCCAAGGTTAAATTGTAACGTGCAATCTGATCGAAAGTAGCTTGGCTGATTGGTACAGAAGGGGCTTTGCATTCCACAATTAAGTGAATGCTGCCGTCTGTATTGAATACCACAATATCGTAGCGTTTCTTCAAGTTGTTTACGGTCAGTTCCTTTTCAACATTAATAAGTGATTTGGGATAGTTCTTCACTTGCATCAAGTAATGCACGCAATGTTGACGCACCCATTCTTCGGGTTGGAGAATGATGAATTTTTTACGAATCTCATCGAAAATAGAAATTTTATTTTCGCTACTTTTGAAACGGAATGAAAACTTTGGAAAGTTTAGGTTTTGCATGCGCGCCACTTGAATTTTTTCAAAAATACACTACATATAATAAATACCAAATGCAGGCTTTAGTTTTTCACTGGGCGTTTGGAGATTTGAAATTTTACACTTTTGGACGAGGTTAAACAGATAGTAACAGACATTAGGAACGGAAATTTAAAACCTATCTATTTTTTAATGGGGGAAGAACCCTATTATATCGATAAGATATCCGATTATATTGAAGATAATGTGCTAGAGGAAGCGGAGAAAGGGTTTAACCAAATGGTACTGTATGGGAGAGATATTAATGTAGAGGATATTGTGAGCAATGCCAAGCGTTTCCCAATGATGGCCGAACGTCAAGTAGTGATTGTGAAGGAGGCACAGGATTTAGCCAGACAAATAGAAAAGTTAGCCGCCTATGCCGATAATCCTCAGCCTTCAACGGTTTTGGTGCTCAATTACAAATACAAAAAAATCGATAAGCGGAAGGCTCTTTATAAAAGCATCAAAAAGACCGGTGTGGTTTATGAAAGTAAAAAACTCTATGAAAACCAAGTCGCCGATTGGATCCGAAGGGTGCTTTCTGGACAGAATTACAGTATTACACCAAAAGCCGCCCAAATGTTGGTGGAGTTTCTGGGCACCGATTTGAGCAAGATCAGCAACGAGTTGGACAAACTGAAAATTATTCTTCCCAAAGGCACCGAAATTACGGCAGAGCAAATAGAGCTAAATATTGGGATTAGTAAGGACTATAATAATTTTGAGCTTAGAAAGGCCATAGGGGAGCGCAACACTTTGAAGGCCTTTCAAATTGTCAATTATTTTGCCGATAATCCAAAGGATAATCCTATGGTTGTTACTGTGTCACTTCTTTTCAGTTTTTTTTCCCAATTATTACAACTTCACGGGCTTAGTGACAAGAATCCAAGGAATGTGGCTTCGGCCTTAAAAATCAACCCATATTTTGTAAACGAATATATTTCGGCTGCACGAAATTACCCTATGAGAAAAGTAAGTGCCATTGTAGAAACCTTGCGCGACTTTGACGTCAAGGGCAAAGGGGTAGGGGCCAATGCGATTCCTCAAGGAGATTTGTTAAAAGAACTTCTGGTGAAAATCTTCAATTAACAGCAATTTCACAAAGGTTAATCAAGTGTTAATGGCACACTTATTTTAAAGGTCGGAAAAGGCCTTTGGTTACCTTTGCAACGTAGTTTTATAAAATAAATTGACGATCTAGAGAACGCTGTTACTCTTTTGAATTTCAGTCTCTTGAAAATCATCAGGTTTTTTTATTAAGTTAAGTTTTTAGTTGATTAAACGAATTCAAATTTTAAGGAAGTAGTTAGCCTTAAAATTTGGCCGCAAAAAGGCTGTTAAAGTCTTATGCAAATTGTGTTATGTTATGAAAAAGTCAATCCTTTTTGGGTTGGCTTTTTTTGTTTTTAATATTTTTCTATGTAATTGAATGTAAGGATGTTGTGATTTTCTTAGGTTAAATTAATGTTAAAAGGCGACTCTAATTTAGTGTTGCCTAAAGTGTGTGATAATTTTAAAAAGCAACTTAAATTTAACAATTATGATAAGAAAACTACACAGAAAAATGATTTTGACTGCATTTTTTGCAGCAACTATGTTAACTATCAATGCCCAAACAGGTTTGAATTTTGACGGTTCTAATGATTATATCCAAACGTCCTTTGCGGGTGTGCTAGGGTCTACCAATAGAACATTTGAAGCCTGGATTTATGTGCCTTCGCCAGGGCCTTCCATCAATTTGGGAATTTTAGATTATGGTACTAATGCCGCTGGGTCTAGGAATACCTTTCTTATAAAGAATGATAATAGTTTGAAATTTGTGTCTGGTGGTACATTTGCAAATCTGGGGACCGATCCCGATACAGTGCCTTTAGATGCATGGACACATGTGGCTTTTGTTTTGAACAATGGTACAGGGTATCTATATATCAATGGGGAGGAAGCAATATCGGGTAATTTGTCAAATGTTAATACGCCTTCTGGGAATGAAGATGTCCTAATTGGAAACCGTGTTGCCGCAGCGGTTACTAATGACATGTTTTTTGGCGGGGATATGGATGAAGTTAGAATTTGGGACATCGCTAGAACCGAAGAAGAGATTCAGGCTACTATGTATACTGAGCTTTGCGAAAGTACCACTGGATTGGTGGCTTACTATAAGTTGAACGAAGGGGTAGCGGGAGCTGATAATGCAGGACTGACTTCTGTTACGGATTCCGCAGGAAGTAATGATGGTACCTTAAATGGTTTTGCCTATAGTGGAGAGACTTCCAATTGGGTTGAAGGTCATGGAATGGTGTCCTTGTCTGAGAACACGCTTACGGCGGCACAAACTGGAGCGACTTACCAATGGGTAGACTGTAATAATGGTAGTGCTGCAATAGATGGGGAGACTGGTCAAACGTTTACGCCAGATGTCACTGGTAACTATGCTGTAGAGGTTACGCTGGATGGTTGTACCACGACTTCGGAATGTGTAGAGGTGTCTTCATTGGGAGTGGAAGATATGTTGTTTGCCAACAATCTTAAATTATACCCTAACCCAACTTCTGGAAATGTAAATGTGACTTTGAATGGTGTGTATCAAACTGTGGATGCACAATTGGTGTCTATCACCGGAAAGGTAGTGGCAACTTACCAATTCAGCAATACTAATGAATTTTCATTAGATCTAAACAATTTCAATACCGGACTTTATTTTTTAAAACTTAAGGCAGATCATTTAGATGCTGCGACTGTTAAAGTGGTGAAAATGTAATTTTTAGATATATAAAACAAAAAAGCCAGCCTGAAAGGGTTGGCTTTTTTGTTGAAAAGTATTATCATGTAAGGGTTAATTTAAGGTTAAACGGTTGCGGTTTTTGTGTGTAGGTTTAGTGTAGTTTTTACATTTAAAAAATCAATTAAATTTTAATAATTATGGTGAAAAAACTACACAAAAAAATGATTTTGCCTGCATTTTTTGCGGCATCGATGTTAACAGCTAATGCGCAAACGGGCTTGAGTTTTGATGGTTCAGATGATTATATTCAAACGTCCTTTGCAGGCGTGCTTGGGACTAATAATAGAACGTTTGAAGCTTGGGTTTATGTACCTTCAGATGCCTCTGTAGATGTTTGTATTTTGGATTATGGTCTTGCTTCTGGAGGTTCAAGAAACACGTTTCTTATAAAAGCTGATGGGCAATTGAAATTTGTGTCTGGTGGTACATATGGAAATATTCAAACCGATATAAATGCAGTGCCTTTCGGTGCTTGGACGCATGTAGCTTTTGTGTTGGATAATGGCACAGGGTATTTATATGTCAATGGAGTAGAAGAAGCATCGACTAATTTATCAAATGTAAATACACCTGCTGGTAATGATAATGTTCGCATTGGAAATCGTGTTGCGGGAAATAATACTCCTGATTTGTTTTTCGGGGGTTCTATGGATGAAGTAAGAATCTGGGACGTTGCCAGATCAGCGGAAGATATTAAGTCTACTATGAATACTGAGCTTTGTGATGACACCGCAGGAATGGTGGCCTACTATAAGTTTAACGATGGTATTGCTGGAGCAGATAATACAGGGGTGACTTCTGTTACGGATTCTGTAGGAGGTAATGATGGAACATTAAATGGTTTTGCTTCTAGTGGAGCCACTTCTAACTGGGTAGAAGGCCATGGAATGGTATCCATTTCTGAAGCTACGTTAACAGCGGCTCAAACAAATTCAGAGACGACTCCAACAGAGCTTGTCGCTACATACCAATGGGTAGACTGTAACAATGACAGTGCAGCAATAGATGGGGAGACCGGACAAACTTTTACGCCAGAGGGTGCTGGTAACTACGCAGTAGAAGTTACTGTAGATGGTTGTACCACTACTTCGGAATGTATTGAGGTGTCTTCATTGGGAGTGGAAGATGTAATGTTTGCCAACAATCTTAAATTGTATCCAAACCCAACGTCTGGAAATGTAAATGTGACGTTGAATAGTGTGTATGAAACTGTAGACGCACAATTGGTGTCTATCACTGGAAAGGTAGTAGCAACCTACCAATTCAGTAATACCAATGAATTTTCATTAGATCTAAACAATTTCAATTCGGGGCTTTATTTCTTAAACCTTAAGGCAGATCATTTAGATGCTGCCACAGTTAAAGTGGTAAAGATGTAATTGTGTAATGTGTTTATTTTGAAAAGCCAACCTGAAAAGGTTGGCTTTTTTGTTATGTTTTGAATCTCAATTTTTTGGGTTTTATCGAGGTTAAATTAAGGTTAAAGACTGTGTGTGCTAGGTGAATTATGTCAAGTAAAAATAATTTTAAGGACAACTAAAATTTAATAATTATGATAAAAAAACTACACAGAAAAATGATTTTGCCTGCGTGTTTCGCAGCTTCTATGTTAACTGCCAATGCGCAGAATGGATTGAATTTTGATGGTACCGATGATTATGTTCAAACGTCATACGCTGGGGTGCTTTCAGATATTGATAGAACGTTTGAGGCATGGATTTTTGTGCCTTCTGACTATTCTGGTGGAAACAAAGCGATTTTAGATTATGGAACCAACTCTTCTTCTGGGGGGACTAGGAATACGTTTGTAATAAATGGGGATGGGAGCTTGAAGTTTATTTCAGGTGGTGGCTATGGAAATATTTCTACTGATGCTTCAGTTCTAACTTTTGGGGAGTGGGTGCATGTAGCTTTTGTTTTAGATAATGGTACAGGGTATTTGTATGTTAATGGTGAAGAAGAAGCCTCTGGTATTTTGTCGGGAGTTAACACACCTTCCGGAAATGATGACTTAAAAATTGGTCAACGTGTTGAAGGTGGGTCTATACCATTTAATGGGATCATCGATGAGGTGAGAATTTGGGATGTGGCTAGAACAGCAGAAGCTATTCAGTCTACTATGAATACGGAACTTTGTGTGGGTACTTCAGGATTGGTAGCCTACTATAAGCTAAACGAAGGTATAGCAGAAGGTGATAACTCTAGTGTAACTACTGCTATGGATTCTGCCGGTGATAATAATGGTATCTTAAATGGTTTTGCCTATAGTGGAACTGCTTCCAATTGGGTGGAAGGACATGGAATGGTTTCCTTATCTGATAATACTCTTACAGCTGCCCAAACTGGTGCGACTTACCAATGGGTAGACTGTGATAATGCCAACGCTGTAATTGTTGGAGCTACAGAACAGTCTTATATGCCAGAAGCGACAGGAAACTATGCTGTAGAAATTACTGTAGATGGTTGTACCACTACTTCAGAATGCATGGAAGTGGAAGTGGAAGCTCTTGGAGTGGAAGATGTAATGTTTGCGAACAGTTTAAAATTGTATCCAAACCCAACGTCTGGAAATGTAAATGTGACGTTGAATGGCGTGTATGAAACTGTAGACGCACAATTGGTGTCTATCACAGGAAAAGTGGTTGCAACCTACCAATTCAGCAATACCAATGAATTTTCATTAGATCTAAACAATTTCAATTCGGGGCTTTATTTCTTAAACCTTAAGGCAGATCATTTAGATGCTGCCACAGTTAAAGTGGTAAAGATGTAATTGTGTAATGTGTTTATTTTGAAAAGCCAACCTGAAAAGGTTGGCTTTTTTTGTTTCTTTTTAATAATCAATCCATTGTGGTTTTTGTAGGTTAAATTAAGGTTAATGAACATGTTTGGTGTGAAATTTCTAGAGGTCTTAAATAATTTTAAAGACAACTAAAATTTAACAATTATGATTAAAAAACTACACAAAAAAATGCTTTTACCTGCGTTTTTTGCAGCTTCCATGGTAACTGCCAATGCACAAAATGCTTTGGAATTTGATGGCTCTAATGACTATGTTACTACCACGGCTCCTTCCATAGAAGGCAATGCGTCGAGAACGGTTGAAGCATGGATTAATGCCTCGTACGATTCTGGGCAACGATTTATTGTAGGAATGGGAACTATGGCTGCAGGAACCCGATTCTCATTTAAAATTAATCCTGGATCTTCCTATATCCGCGTTGAAATAGGTGGTGGTGGATTAACCGGAAGCGATTACATAACAAACTCTCAATGGCACCATGTAGCTGTGGTATATGACAATTCCTTGACCTCTAATAAATACAAATTATATGTGGATGGGGTGTTGGATACTCAGGGCAATATTGGGAGTAATGATTTAGCCATTGGAAGCAATAATATAGCGATTGGGGCGAGAAATGATTTGGATCCAACAACCTATTTCGATGGGAAAATAGCAGAGGTACGTGTTTGGAATGTTGCTAGAACTGCTACAGAGATTGCCGATAATAAAGATGTGGCCCTTTGTGGAAATGAAGATGGCTTGGTGGCTTATTACCAATTCAATGAAGGAAATGCTGGAACTGATAACTCAGATATTACTACAGTGTCCGAGCTTAAAAATGGCTACAATGGAACATTGCACAACTTTGCTTTAAGTGGCTCCTCATCCAATTATGTTGCAGGCCCTACGCTTACAAGTTCAGTTGATGATACGGTGACATTGGACGAATCTACGCTAATGGCTACTGAGACAGGAGCTACTTACCAATGGTTTAACTGCGCAGATGGAAATACGGCTGTAGATGGCGCCACAGGGCAGTCGTTTACACCAGAAGTATCGGGAACCTATGCGGTTGAAATTACAGATAGTGAAGGATGTATGGTAACCTCAACTTGTATGGCGGTAGTGGTTGAGTCATTAGGAGTAGAAGATACTTTGTTTGCCAACAGTTTAAAATTGTATCCAAATCCAACGTCTGGAAATGTAAATGTGACGTTGAATGGCGTGTACCAAACTATGGATGCACAATTGGTGTCTATCACAGGAAAAGTGGTAGCACAATATCAATTCAGCAATACCAATGAATTTTCACTAGATCTAAACAATTTCAATTCGGGGCTTTATTTCTTAAACCTTAAGGCAGACAATCTGGATGCTGCTATAGTTAAAGTGATAAAGATGTAATTTTGTAATGTATTTAAGCGAAAAGCCAGCCTGAAAAGGTTGGCTTTTTTTGTTTCTTTTTAATAATCAATATGTTGTGGTTTTTGAAGGTTAAATTAAGGTTAAAAGGTGTGTTTGCTCAATGATTTCCGTAGGTCTAAGATAATTTTAAGGACAACTAAAATTTAACAATTATGATAAAAAAACTACACAGAAAAATGTTTTTACCTGCATTTTTCGCAGCTTCTATGTTAACATCACATGCGCAAACAGCATTAGATTTTGATGGTACGGATGATTATATCCAAACCTCGTTTGCTGGCGTACTTGGTTCGGCAAACAGGACGTTTGAAGCCTGGATTTATGTGCCATCTCCTGTGCCTTCCTCAAGTTATGGGATTTTAGATTATGGCACTAGTGATGTTGGATCAAGGAATACGTTTCTTGTTAAAGATGATAACAGTATAAAATTTGTTTCTGGCGGTACAAATGCAAATATGGGAACCAATCCAGACTCTGTACCTTTAGATGTGTGGACGCACGTAGCTTTTGTTTTAAATAATGGTACGGGTTATATATATATTAATGGTGAAGAAGCTGCCACGGCGAATTTATCAACTGTGGATACACCTTCAGGTTATACGAATGTTCGTATTGGTAATCGTGTTTCTGGAGGTAATGTTATGTATTTCGGTGGTAAAATGGACGAAGTAAGAATATGGGACGTCGCTAGAACCGAAGCTGAAATTCTTGCAGATATGGATACCGAGCTATGTTCCGGAACTTCTGGTTTGGTAGCTTATTATAAATTCAATGATGGTGTGGCAGATGCCGATAATACGGGAGTGGTAACTGCTACAGATATGGTTAGTGGAAATGACGGAACCTTGACAAATTTTGGACTGTCTGCAGGAGCGACCTCCAATTGGACTTCTGGAGCAACCTTGACTGCCGTGTCTACAATTGATACTACGGTTAGTAATGATGGTTCTGTTTTAACGGCCAATCATGCAGATGCAGTGTACCAATGGGTAGATGTAGACAATGCATACGCGACTATTGATGGGGCAACCAATCAAACATTTTCGCCTTCCGAAGGAGGGAATTATGCAGTGGAAATCACATTTGATGGTTGTACAGATATGTCGGAAACAATAAACTTTGTTGTTGTAGAACCGGTTATATATACAAAAACAGGGCTTAACTTTGATGGGGTAGATGATTACGTGCAGAGTCCGAGTATTCCTGTTTCTGGTAATAATGCCTGTACTGTAGAAGCTTGGGTGCGTACTACTAAAAATTCCTTACCTTCCGGAGATGGAGGGGATGGACAAAGTGTGATTTGCGATTGGGGAAATCCGTATCCTGCTCAGCGCTTTACTTTAAACCTTTTTTGGAGTAACAGTGTGCGTTTGGAAGTTGGGCAAGGCGGCGTATCTGGAACTACACCTGTTAATGATGGTGAGTGGCACCATGTGGCTGCAGTATATGATCCAACAGGTTCGCCTCATAGAGTTGCTCTTTATGTTGATGGTGAATTGGATGCAACAGGGAATTTTAATAATACCTCGATAAGTATACCGCAATATGGAACGGGAATTAGATTGGGAAAAAGAGTGCTAGATGATAATTTATTTGAAGGTGATATAGATGAGGTTCGTGTTTGGGATTATGCCTTAACACAAACCGATCTTGAAAGTAGAATGAATATAGAGCTTTGTGGAGATGAAACAGGGCTTGTAGCGTATTTCCCATTAGGTGAGGGTGTTGCAGGGACTGACAATGCAGGCATGACAACTACCAATGATATGAGTCCTTCAGGAAATGATGGCGTGTTAAACAATTTTACCTTATCAGGTGATGCTTCCAACTGGGGAGGAGGCCGTGATTTAGTATTATTAACAGATGCTACATTAACAGCTAATCAAGCCGATGAGGAAACTACATACCAATGGATAGACTGTGATAATGATAGCGCTGCAATAGATGGAGCGACTTCTCAAACCTTTATGCCTGAGGCCTCAGGAAACTATGCCGTGGAGATTACACTTGATGGTTGTATGACCACTTCAGAATGTGTGGCTGTGGAAGTGGAAGCCTTGGGAGTTGAGGAGACTTTAATGAATAACATGAAAGTGTATCCTAATCCAACTACAGGAAATCTTAATGTGACTTTAAATGGTGTTTATGACACCGTGGAGGCACAATTAGTATCGATCACAGGAAAAGTGGTTGGACAATATCAGTTCAGTAATACCAATGGATTTGCTATAGTGTTGAACAATGTTAATTCTGGAATGTATTTCTTAAACCTTAAGGCAGATAACTTGGATGCTGTGACTATTAAGGTTGTAAAAATGTAATTTTTGTAATGTGTTTAAGTGAAAAGCCAACCTGTTAGGTTGGCTTTTTTTGTTATGTTTTAAGTTTCAATTTGTTGGGTGGTTTTTGAAGTTAAATTAAGGTTAATCGCGATTTCTTTCCTAAGTTTTTTTAAGAATCAAAATATTTTTAGGCAACTTAAATTTTAACAATTATGACAAAAAAACTACGTAAAAAATTGCTTTTTCCTGCGTGTTTCGCAGCTTCAATGTTAACTTCTTATGCGCAAACTGGGCTTCATTTTGATGGAGTGGATGATTATGTGCAGGGCACTGTGGCACCAGTTACGGGGTCTGGAGATAGAACTGTTGAGGCATGGATAAGGACTACTAAGGACTCTGACGGAAATCAAAGTGTGATTTGTGATTGGGGTGATAGTTCAGGCAGTAATAAAAGATTTACATTTAATATTTTATGGGGCAATACCTTGCGCTTGGAAGTTACAGGAGGAGGAATCAATGGGACTACAGCAGTGAATGATGGAGAGTGGCATCATGTGGCGGTTACTTATGACAATGGCGCCAGTAATAGGGTGAATTTATATGTGGATGGTAATTTGGATATTTCAGGGAATATGAACAATGGTGCTTATGCCTATACAGGTTCCTCGGTAAAATTGAGGTTAGGAATGAGAGTGTTGGGGGATAATTTATTTGAAGGAGATATGGATGAGGTACGTGTTTGGGATTATGCCTTAACTCAGGAAGAAATTCAAAGTAGAATGCATGTAGAGCTTTGTGGAGATGAAACAGGGCTTGTTGCCTATTACCCTTTTGCAGAAGGAACTCCAGGTACAGATAATGCAGGAATGACGACTGCAAATGATATGAGTGCAACAGCAGATATAGGAACCTTAAATAATTTTGCACTTGCAGGAGAGACTTCCAACTGGGTGGAAGGCCATGGGTTGGTGTCCGCTTCTGAAGGTACGTTAACTGCCGGTCAAGGAAGTTCAGAGACGACTCCAACAGAGCTTGTTGCTACATACCAATGGGTTGATTGTGATAATGACAATACAGCTATTGAAGGTGAAACGGCTCAAGCGTTTACGCCTGAAACCCCAGGTAATTATGCGGTGGAAATCACTGTAGATGGTTGTACCACTACATCGGAATGTATCGAAGTTGCTTCATTAGGCGTGGAAGATGTCTTGTTTGCCAACAGTTTAAAACTGTATCCTAACCCAACTTCTGGAGATGTGAACGTGACC
The DNA here is from genome assembly GCF_001280505.1 of Mangrovimonas sp. TPBH4. Taxonomy (GTDB): domain Bacteria; phylum Bacteroidota; class Bacteroidia; order Flavobacteriales; family Flavobacteriaceae; genus Mangrovimonas_A. Next base: position 58,985 of record NZ_LBIO01000044.1, on the reverse strand, counting down.
TTAAATGGCGTGTACCAAACTATAGATGCTCAATTGGTGTCTATCACAGGGAAGGTGGTAGCGGAATATCAATTCACTAATACCAATGAATTTTCAATCGATCTTAACAATTTCAATTCGGGGCTTTATTTCTTAAACCTTAAGGCAGATCAATTAGATACTGCAACTGTTAAAGTGGTAAAGATGTAATTGTGTAATGTGTTTATGTGAAAAGCCAACCTGAAAGGGTTGGCTTTTTTGTAGGGGTCAAGTAGGTTTGTTTATCACATTGAGACTGAACGTACTTATTGTTTTTAGAGAGTTAATAGAGGGTTAATGCGTGGGTAATACCCCAAGTGTTTATGATTAGTTTAAGTTATTTTATAGATAAATTAACTCAAATTATGATTAAAAGAATACACAAAAAGTGGTTGTTGTCGGCTGGTTTTGCGGCTGCAATGTTAACGGCAAATGCGCAAACAGCGTTGAATTTTGATGGTTATGGTGATTATATCATAACAGATTTATATGGACCTCAGGGTAATTCTGCGAGAACGGTTGAGGCTTGGGTAGATCACTCTGGTAGTGGTCAGGATATTATTGTAGAATGGGGTGGTGGAGCTCCAACAGAAGCAGGAGGGCCTCGTTTCACCTTTAAATTTCAAGATCGTTATTTGGAAATAGCAGCAGGGGGAGGGGCAGAAAATAAGATCACGGGAGGTACTTACAATCCTTTGGGATGGCATCATGTTGCCGTAACTTACGATCCTTCTTTGGAAAATAATCAATATAAACTATATCTGGATGGCGTGATAGAAGCTCAAGGGAATTTTACAGGTACAGGAACTAATACCTCCAATGTGGCTCCTATTCAAATTGGAGCTAGAGCCGGAAACCCAGAGAATACAGGGTATAACGGAACTATTGATGATGTGCGAATCTGGAATGTAGCGAGAACCCAAGGTGATATTCAGCAGAACATGAATAGTGAACTTTGTGAGTACCCAGAAGAATTAATAGCTTACTATAAATTAAACGAGGGAGTACCTGGTGCGGATAACTCTGCTGTTACAACGGTTATAAATGAAGTGTCGCCTTCAGATGTAAATGAACTGCATAACTTTGGAATGAATGTAGCTTGGACCTCAAATTTTGTAGAAGGATATGTAACTAATGACATCGATATTACAATTACTCAAGGGGAAACCTCATTTACAGCCAACCAAGCAGATGCTTCTTACCAATGGGTGGATATAGATAATGGACATGCGCCAATTGAAGGGGCGACAGGTCAGACATTTTCGCCTTCAGAAGAGGGTAATTATGCGGTTGAAATTACCGTTGGGGGATGTGTGGAAATGTCTGTGACGGTTTATTATGAAAATGATTCCTTAGGGATAGATGATGAGGTTTTTGCACAAGGTTTACAATTGTATCCTAACCCAACCTCAGGGGACTTAAATGTTTCTTTAAATGGTGTTTACCAAACCGTAGAGGCACAATTGGTGTCTATTACAGGGAAAGTAGTTGGACAATACCAATTCAGCAATACCAATGGTTTTTCCTTGGATCTTAGCAATGTTAATTCAGGAGTGTATTTCTTGAATTTAAAGGCGGGGCAATTGGAAGGGGTAACCATGAAAGTTGTTAAAATGTAGTTGAGAGAATTTACATTTAATAAAGAAGCCAATGCGTTTGCATTGGCTTTCTTTTTTTGTATGTTGAATATATGCTCTATGATGTGGTAAGATTCACGATAAAACAGTCGGGGTATCTCTCCTCAACACGATCTCTAAAATGTTCCGCTTTACTACGGGTGTTGAATTTTCCAAGAATCAGGGAATAGATTTTTACACCATTAATGGTTTTTACCTGAACGGTAACTTCTTTTTGATAACTTACCTTTAAGTTATCTGCCAAACGAATAAGATTGGCCAGCTCTTGGAAACTGCCTATCTGTACACCAATCCAATCTGGTTTTACTCTGTCAATCGTAAGTTCGTAAAACTCCGATTCTATGGGGGCTGCTGTTATTGGATTAGAAATCGTGGAAGTGTTTTCTGGTGCTGTACTAACAGTTGCTTCTGAATTTGGTGTAGACAAATCTCCCGCGTCCAATACTTCTATAACTACATCGGCTACTCCGGCGGCTACAAAATCCAATTTTTCAGCGATAGACTTTGACAAATCAATAATGCGGCCACTTACAAAGGGACCTCTGTCATTCACCTTGACATAGGCCGTTTTGTTGTTGGCAAGGTTGGTGACTTTTAACATGGTGCCAAAAGGCAAACTTCTATGGGCTGCCGTAGCATTCTTGTGGGAATAGGGCTCTCCACTTGCCGTTAAGCGTCCTTCAAACTTATCGCCGTAAAATGAGGCTTTACCAGTCTGTACCTGAGCGGTAAGGACTGTGGAGAACATAGCAAGTGCTAATAAAATAATAGGTTTCATGGGGTTTAGGGGCATTGATTAGTTAAACTGACCGGCAATATACAGAAAGTTGATAAGAAAATTCAAGCAGAAATTATAAGATTGTTTTAAAGAAATATCAAGAAATTCATAGAATAAATTTTTTAAATCGAAATGGTCTATAGCCTAGGAAATTTGCAAGGTTAAATAAGGGTTAATCGGTTTGTTCGAAGCTTTTCTATAGGGAGGAAAGTACTTCTTTTGCAAAAAAAATAACACTCCAAATTATGATGAAACAATTACACAAGAAATTAGCGATGTCTGCTTTTGTTGCGGGCTCGTTTTTAATGTCGAATGCACAAACAGGAATCCATTTTGATGGGGTTGATGATTATATTCAAGGACATGTAATTCCGGTAACAGCTACCAATCCTAGAACTGTTGAAGTGTGGATTAGAACCACTAAGAACTCGGAGGGTAATCAAAGTGTGATTAGCGATTGGGGTAAGAATAATGCAGGGAATCGGTTTACATTTAATATAAGAGATAATAATGCTTTAAGGCTTGAAGTTGGAGCGGGGGCTGTAAATGCCGTCACTGCTGTAAATGATGGCGTTTGGCATCATGTGGCTGTAGTTTTTGAATCTTTTACTTCGACCGAGCATTCTGTTAAATTTTATGTGGACGGAAATTTGGATGCAGAAGCCACTTTAAGTAAATATGCCTATATCCTTTCGACAAGCGATGATCTTAGAATAGGTGATAAGATAACAGGAGGCAAGAATTTTGAGGGTGATATGGACGAGTTCAGAATTTGGAACAGAGTATTGACACAAGAGGAAATTCAAAGTAGAATGTATACAAAACTTTGTGGGGATGAAGCAGGCTTGGTGGCGTATTATCCTTTTAGTGTAGGAACTCCTAACGGTGATAATACTGGTGTTGTGGATGCTATCGATGAAAGCCCTACAGGAGATTTAGGGACCTTAACCAATTTTGCTTTAACAGGAACTACTTCAAACTGGGTAATCGGTCATAGTGTATTGAGTTTGGATGGAACTACTTTAACGGCGACTCAAGAAAATGATGAAGATACTACTCCTGCGGAGTTGTTGGCGACATATCAATGGGTTGATTGTGATAATGGAAATGCAACTATAGAAGGGGCTACTGAACGAACTTTTACTCCTGAATCCTCCGGTAACTATGCTGTAGAAATTACCGTGGCAGGTTGCGTTACGACTTCAGAGTGTATGGAAGTTGACATTAATGCGTTAAGTATTGAAGATAACCTAATGGACAGTTTGAAGGTGTACCCAAACCCAACTTCAGGAAACTTAAATGTTGCTTTAAACGGCGTTTATCAAACAGTAGAGGCACAATTGGTATCTATTACAGGAAAAGTGGTAGGGCAATATCAATTTAGCAATACTAACGAGTTTCAAATTGAATTGAACCAGTTCAATTCTGGAGTATATTTCTTGAATTTAAAGGCAGACCAATTGGATGCCGTAACAATAAAAGTTGTTAAGTTGTAATCGAAAGATTACGCCTTTAGTGATGAAGCCAGTGCAATTGCATTGGCTTTTTTTGTTTGTGGATTTAAATTGAAAGAATAATTGGTATTGAATCATTCCATTAACGCTTCCAATTCTAAAGTGTAGTCGTATTGCAGGTCTTCGTGCAAAACGGAAATTTTCTTTTTGAGCCCATTGATTTGTCTTTCGAATAGATTGTTTAAGGTGACGTTTTCAAATATAGAAGGGCTAAAGTCCTTTAGTTTATGGCAGAAATACAGCAGTAATTCTACTTCGGTTTCTTTTTTAAGGGAATAGCGAATATACTTCTGAACACTTCTTAAAATTTTGCGCACGCTTTTTTTTATGTAGAAATAACTGTTGGTGTTGATCTGTTCAAATTGGGTGTCCATATCCATTTTTACAGCATTGATATAGCCCTGTTCGTCATGCGATTCAAAAAGCAGGTAGGTCAGTAACTCTTTATTCTCCTTTTTAAAGCGGGCTAAACGAAGGCATAGGTTGGTAAGCTCTTCATGGCTTCGGTGCTGCAATTCTTTTTTGATGTTTGAAACGGTTTCAGTGTGCATAAATAATCTTTAATCAAACATTGTAGTGTTTTCTAATCAATCGCCTTACATAAATTAGGCGGACAATCCCAATAGTAAGGATTATAGGTGCAACAGTAATAAGGATGATGCCAAAGGGCTTCATGCTATTGAACAGTTCAATCTTCAAAATGGTAATGCCTGTTCCCAAGAACACGATTGCGGTCCTGAAATAAGCCAAAAAGGTGCGCTCATTGGCAAGTTTGGTACGCTCAATGGCCAGCCAGTCACGAGTGATCAATTTTGGTGTGTTGTCGGGAGTGCTCATTTTTTCAATTGGTTATCTAATGAATATTTGCCAGGTCCTATTAAAAATATCACGATATAGGCGGTAAGATACAATAAGGCCTTTTCCTTGTTGCCAATAGGATCTTGCAAATGCACAATAAAGGCGGCAACCGCCATTGTGATGATTATAGGGATACTACTTAGTTTAGTTTTGAAACCTAAAATAACAAATATTGGGGCGAGAACTTCGGCTATCAAGGTCAATATTAGGGAAGTGGTGGCTCCCAAACCTATCGGGTCCGCAAATTCAATGGGTGAGGCAAATAACCTAGGAATCTTTGGAATACCATGGGTAAGCATTAACCCTGAAAATACGACTCTTAAAATTAATGATGCAAGGTCTAATTGTGGTTTCTTCATAAAAAACTCAGGACGAAACGCCTTTAAATAAATTAATACTAACGGTTGCTAACTCGTTATTTGGATATTTTGAGGCGTATTGTGCAACCGGAATCAATCCCGCCTCCTTTGCCAATGCCATAAAGATATCAATTTCCAAAATATATTGATCGCTATAGCCATGAGTGGCATCATATGCTGTTGCAGGAGTTTTACCTAAGTTTTTAGCAATCAATTTTGGAGCGATGGTGTGCAATTCTATAATGAGAAGCCCAAAACGTTCCACATAGGGTTTCCAACGTTGAAAATGTTCCAAGAGTGAATCTTCCACTAGGCTATTTTCAAGGCGTTCGCCTCTGTAGGCAAAGGCACCCGAAGAAGAGCTGGTTCTTTGGGTGGGATGTTGTGGAGCTGTCCAAATCCTATTGTGGTCCAAAAAGGTTCTTACGTTCAGCAAATCCCCCAAATCAATACCATAATCTTCTTTTAGATCTTGAGCCAATAAATCTGGTCTGCCCACATCGCCCCAAATCACTTTGGCCCAAATATCGGCAGAAATTAAATTGGCCCGGGTGACTTTCAATGCAGCTTGGTTCAAGTCGGCACCAACCAAAAGTAAAGGATGTTCCTCTAGTATTTTTCCCCTTAGGGTTTGGTGTTCGATGACATCGAAAATATGTTGAAGGAAAGCTCCGTTACCACAGCCCATGTCTAAAATTCCTTTGGGTTGCTCATCGATTGGTTTGTTGAACAGCTCAATAATCACTTCGTCTATGACCTTGAAATAGGTGGAATGGGCGCCACCGCTGCCCCAAACATTCATTTCTCTGTCTACATGCTTTTCCGTTTCGTTTATATTATCGGTTTTTAAGATGAGGGGATTTCCAAAAATAAGCTCTTCAAGATTTATAAAGGTAGGGAGGTAGGATACGGTAACGCCATAAGCAGTGGCTCGCTTGGCAAAAAACAGACCTGTATCAGTAAATTGATAAGTGTTCTTTTTTTTGGTAAACCATCCCAAATAGGCAAAAAAGTCAAGGATCTTTTTAAAACTTTCAGGGTTTCTATGGTATTCTTCTGCAGTAAAAGAGGCTTCCATAAAGTATTTGTGGAATAGTCCACGAACTCCCATCAGCACAATAATAGGAGCCACTATCACACCTTCAATATGTTTCAGAATTTGGAATTCTAGACTATCTTCTGAAGGCTTGTCCCATCCAAAATGATTTTCGTAGTTCTTGAAAATACGTTCCAATGCTAAAAAGGCATCCGGACCAATGCGTTCCTCTGGAAATTTCACGGAATAAGATAGAAGTTGAACAGCTTCTTTGTACAATGGGATGAGTTGAAAAGCCTTTTCACTTTGGTCATTAATAGCGTAGTGAATGGTATTGTTCTTTGTTATTGGTTCTTGGTTCAGCCAGCCTTGCGCACAAAGAATTCGCAGAGCCACATTTAAATAGCCCTCATTGGCCTTGAATTTTATTGTAAGTTGTTCTAGACCTACTTGTTGCTGTTCTAGAATATTATTGAGCACACCCTTTTCATGCAATGCATAGGCAGTGGTAGCCGTAGCAATACCGTCAAGATGCCTAAAAATAGTGCTTCTTAACCGCTGTTTGTCATGTTGAGTAAGCATACAAGGAATGTGAGTTCCTTATAAATATAAAAAAACCTTTTAGGAAGTCCTAAAAGGTTTTGTATATAAAGTTGATAATAAATTGTTTATCTCAAACTAGGGAAGTTTGTAGGGTTTGTTTCATGCATCATGTTGTAAACCGCTTCAAAAATGTCTTCGGCAGAAGGTTTTGAGAAATAGTCGCCATCGGTTCCGTAGGCAGGTCTGTGCTGTTTTGCTGCTAAGGTCTGCGGTTGACTGTCTAAATATTGGAATGCATTTTGGGTATTTAAAATTTCATCCAAAATATAGGATGAAGCACCTCCGGGAACATCTTCGTCTATGACCATCAAACGATTGGTTTTTTGAATACTTTTTAGGATGTCGTGGTTCAAATCGAATGGTAGCAATGACTGTACATCAATAACTTCAGCATCGATACCAACTTCCAACAAATCCTTAGCTGTTTGGGCTACGATATTTAAAGTCGATCCGTAAGACACCAAAGTAATATCTGCACCTTCCTTAACGGTTTCCACGACACCAATAGGTGTTTTGAACTCCCCAAGGTTTTCTGGCATTTTTTCTTTAAGTCTGTATCCGTTTAGGCATTCCACAATCAAAGCAGGCTCGTCACTTTCAAGTAAAGTGTTGTAGAAACCAGCAGCTTTGGTCATGTTACGTGGCACCAACACATGCATACCGCGAACCAAATTGATGATACCTCCCATTTGGGAACCAGAGTGCCAAATACCTTCCAGTCTGTGGCCACGGGTTCTCACAATTAAAGGTGCTTTTTGTCTACCTGCAGTACGATAATGTAGCGTAGCCAAATCGTCACTCATAATTTGAAGTGCGTACATTAGGTAGTCCAAATATTGGATTTCGGCAATTGGTCTTAAACCTCTCATGGCCATTCCAATACCTTGCCCTAAAATAGTGGCTTCCCTGATTCCTGCATCAGAAATACGAAGGTCTCCATATTTTTCCTGTAAGCCTTCCAGACCTTGGTTAACATCTCCAATATTTCCAGAATCTTCACCAAAAATTAAGGCATTTGGATATTTGTTGAAAATAGCATCGAAGTTATCTCGGATTACCAAACGGCCATCCACTTCGGTTGCAGTATCAGCATAATTAGGGGCAACCTCTTTAATATTCAATGCTGATTTTGCAGTTTCTGAATATAGGTGTGAACTGTATTTAGGCTGAACCTCTTCAAAGAAGTTGTTGATCCAGTTTTGAAGCGCTGTTTTTTCAGGAGTGTTTTCTGAAATTACATAGCGCAACGCCTTTCTTGCAACAGAAATGACATCCTTTCTAATAGGTTCTTTAACTGCTGTAAGGTCATTGGCCAATTTGATTATAAAAGCTTTGTTGTGGCTTGAGTTGGCCAATTGGTTAAGCAGGGCTATAGCTTGTTGTTGTTCTTCCTTTATAGGTTTTAGGTAAGCGTCCCAAGCCAAGTTTTTTGTATTTCTAACGTCCTTTTTTATGGTCTTTTCAATCTCACGCAATTCTTCTTCCGTTGCCACATTGTTTGCTAGCATCCAGTCGCGCATTTTTGAAATACAGTCATGTTCGCTCTCCCATTCCAAACGGTCTTTACTCTTGTAGCGCTCGTGAGATCCTGAAGTAGAGTGCCCTTGTGGTTGAGTTAACTCCAAAACGTGAATCAACACAGGAACGTGCTCTTCTCTGGCAATGCGTGCGGCTTCTTGATAGGTTTCAATCAAGGCTACATAATCCCAACCGTTTACTTTTAGAATTTCGTAACCATTTCCGTTTTCGTCTCTTTGGAATCCTTTTAAGATTTCTGAAATACTTTCCTTGGTAGTTTGATACTTGGCGTGTACAGAGATCCCGTATTCGTCATCCCAAACACTTATTACCATTGGTACTTGTAAAACACCAGCGGCATTCACGGTTTCAAAAAATAGGCCTTCACTGGTGCTTGCATTACCAATCGTACCCCATGCTACTTCATTTCCTTTTACCGAAAAGTTAGTAGTGTCAATACCTTCAACATTCCTGTAAATTTTGGAAGCTTGCGCCAATCCCAACAAACGTGGCATTTGACCTGCAGTTGGAGAGATATCGGCACTTGAGTTTTTTTGTTTGGTTAAGTCCTTCCAATTTCCTTGGGCATCCAAACTATGGGTACCAAAGTGGCCTCCCATTTGGCGACCAGCAGACATTGGGTCGGCTTCAAGGCTAGGGTGGGCATACAAACCGGCAAAAAATTGTTGAACAGTCAATTCGCCAATGGCCATCATAAAGGTTTGATCCCTGTAGTAGCCAGATCTAAAGTCTCCATTTTTGAACGCTTTAGCCCAAGCTAACTGAGGAACTTCCTTTCCGTCTCCAAAAATTCCAAACTTGGCTTTACCAGTAAGTACCTCTCGTCTTCCTAGCAAACTACACTCTCTGCTGGTAACAGCAGTTTTATAATCGTTGATAACTTCTTGCTTAAAATCATCAAAGGTTATGTCTTGTATAGTGTTAGGTTCAGTTTGCATAGTGTCGATTTTTTAGTTGTTGCAAATTTAGGTAATCTTTCCAATCTTTACAACCATAGAATGTGTTATAGTTTTGGTGATTTGATAAGAAAAATATGGTTTTTATGTAAAATAATTAAAATAATGCAAAAAAATGCATTTTGATTAAGAATTCATTAAAACCATCTTCTGCGGAACAAACCTAAAAGGGCTTGTGGGTCTACCGTAAACTTAAAGCGTATTTTTTGATCGTACCGGGGTTGTGCGATTTCCCATCCTAAATTGGAATATATTGGAAAATAGATTTCAAAGTAGTCGGTTACCAAGTCTAGTTTAATACCGGAGTCGTATACAAATTGAGGTTCATGATACTTGTTTTTTACAAAGCCAATGTCTCCATAAGCTTCGATGTAGCGCCAAAGTGTGGTACTAAAGTTCATGGTTGTCATCCATTGGTTTGAAAAGGCTGGAGTTAGTTTTGATTTAAAGCCTCCTTCCGCAATAATTATCTGTTGGCTAAAAATCCCTGATTGCTCAGACCGGCCCAGATAATCATAATCAAAAAGATAGTCGGTAGGTCTATCCAATGCAAAATTGAAGTAATTGGAATCTTCAGAGTTATTGTTGTAAATGAAGGTTCCTGCAAAGAATCTTAAATTAAACCGTCGGTTGTTTTCAAAGAGTTTTCTATACTCGTAGTTAATGGCGATTTTCCCAAATTTATCGGCCGCTTGAAAATCGGTATACCACCTCGAATAATTTACCAAACCGGGGTTGGCGTAAATGTAACGTATGTTGAAAACGGCATAATCCGGTTCTTCAGTCAAGACGATGTTAGGATCCTTTTGAGTTCTGGAAATATCTATATACCGAAGGTTGATGTACTGGGATTTATTGGACCTGAAGTTTTTGTCATCTCTAAAACTCAAGGTTAGGGACGGCGTAAATATGGTTGCAAAGGCGTCCTTAGCAAAGGATGAATAGCTGTAATGCAAACCATAGGTGATATTGTAAAGGTCCTTGTTTTCTAATTGGTGTGCATAAGATACAGATGCAGATCCCGTTAGAATATTAGAATGCGTGGCATATTTTGGGGACAATTTATAATTGAGCCGTTTTCGCAATAAGGTCTTGTTGTAAAGTTTGGTGCCCAGCGTTAAGCCATCGTAAATGTTGCGGTATTCTATAATGGGCATCACGAAAACCTGATTGTAGTTGGGGTCTTCAATGTCTTTGAACAAGCGAATCTGTAAAGGTTTGTTGTTGAAAAACCAGCCTTTGGGAGATTTCCAATTATCTCTTAAGTTGATTTCAGGGATGACTTTGTCGTAGTTCAAAACAAGTTTATCAACATCTTCTTCTGGAATTTTTAGCGTTCTATCACCGTGGATATTCTCGATCCATGTTTTACTAAGTACACTATCCTTGGACAAGGTAAAAAAGGATACTGGCATCTTGTTATGACGTTTGTTTTTGATGGTAAGCGTAATGGAATCGTCCTCGCGCTTTACATCTTTAATTTTGAAATCCAGTTTCTTTCTAGTGCTAATATAATCCTCAAAAAACCAGTCTATGTCTTTGGAGGTATTTTGTCTCAATAGGGCTTCAAAATCTTCGGAATCCGAAAGTTGAAGCTGGTTGTCTTCGAAGAATTGAGAGATTGTTTGCTCCAAAACTTCAGGTTGGATGAAATCCCCTAAATATTTTAAGCCTACCCCAGCTTTATATTTTCCGGCAATATTTGCATTGAACTTTAAAAGGGAGTCCTTAGGCATGGTTAGTGGTTGATCTCTGTTGGTACGTACCATTTGCATAAAAAACAAATTGTACTGCTCATTGTATTTAAGATCGGAAGCATGAAAGGCCCTTATCCCCCAAATATCTGCCAACATTCCCAAAAATTTCATGTCGGGGTAATACTCCTCTATGTACTTCATCAGGAAATAAACCTGTACACCATCTTTTAACCAGTAGTCGTCCCTGGGGTTAACCAAAAGCGTATTTTCAAGGTAATTGTTAAGAGCTGTCTTTAATAGTTTCAATTCATATTGGAATCCATCAGGGAAGGGCCTTATAAAATTGGGTAATTGGTTGAGTCCATAGAGAGGATTCTTTTTGTACTCGATTTCCGTAAGTAAAAGGCGTTCATGTGGATAAGGGACCATGTTATCGTTCATGAAACTGATGATTCTGTCTACGATCAAAGCTCTTTCATGAGGTTTTAAACCGCCGTCTTCTATGTTGGTGACAACGGTGACGTTGTCGGTTTTTACATATTTGTAGTTGGGGAATTTAGTTAAAACAAAATTGGTGTTTACTCGGTTTTTTCCATTCAAAACGACAGTCTGTGTAGTGTCGGTTTGCTGTAGGGAAATGGTATTTAATTCTGAAATAAGAGCATAATTTCTTGGATGTACTATTTCCAAGGTTAGTTCGGCAGGAGGAGTGTAGAAGTCGTCTAGGTTTTTGTTGCTATAATAATGCCATTGGCCATCATAAACGGCAGGAGCCAAATACCAATATTTAAGGTTGAAATCCATAGCATCCGAAACCCCATAGCCCGTAAAGGTGTTATTAGGAACAAATAAATTGTAATTTAGGATGATATTGTAGCTTTCTCCTGGGGCCAACGGTTCTTGGAGGTCTACTTTTAGAACGTCAATGTGGTCTTTCAGCCTATCGTAAGAAAGCTCAACACCAGTGGAATCCTTAACAGAGGTTACAATAGTATAGCCTCGCTCTTCACTTTTAGCAAAATGAAATTTATTGTTGAATTCTTCTGTAAACCGAGTGGCTAGCGGTGTTGTTTTAGTTGAGTAGCTATTATTCCAATCGTTCAGGTAGATGGTTTTTAGGGTGTCTTTTGAGGTGTTTTGGCAAGCAATGTATTGTTTTACCTTGATTGTTTTATTGGGGACATCAAAAACGGCTTGCATCTCAATTTTGTTTTGAGAAAAAGCAAAGGAGGTGGCAAGAAGCACGATAATGAGTTCTAAATGTATTTTCAATGTACTATAACAAACATTTAAGGTTAACAATGTCACTGTTCATTCTAAAAAGGTTATCTATTTATGAACGTGGTTTTTAGATGAATAGTTTTGAAGGGCCACAAAACACCCTATATGCTTCCATATAAAACATAATATTACAAAGTTTTAAGGGAAAAGAAAATCTTTAGGTTTATAGATTTTTAGACCAAAATAAAGCTTTTTACTATGTTGTTTTTATACAGGGGATTAACATGTTAGAAGTTTGGACTTAAGTTGAATTCTTTATAGAATTCGTCTAAAATTTGTACCACTTCTTCAGAAGTATCGACTATATGGATTAGGTCCAAATCCTCAGGACTGATATTGCCTGCCTCCAAAAGGGTGGATTTGACCCAATCGATTAGGCCATTCCAAAATTCACTTACCACTAAAATAATTGGGAAGCGTTCAATTTTATGGGTTTGAATAAGGGTGATGGACTCAAATAATTCGTCAAGTGTACCGAAACCCCCAGGCATTACCACAAAGCCTTGTGAGTATTTTACAAACATCACTTTTCTAACGAAAAAGTAGTCAAAATCCAAGCTCTTATCTGAGTCGATGTATGGGTTGTCATGTTGCTCAAACGGCAATTCTATATTCAGTCCCACCGATGTACCACCGGCAATGTGGGCCCCTTTATTACCGGCTTCCATTATACCTGGGCCACCACCGGTAATGATACCATAGCCTTGGGTCACAATTTTCTCTGCAATTTCTTCTGCAAGTTTGTAATATTTATGGTTGGGCTTTGTTCTAGCAGATCCAAAAATAGATACACAGGGCCCTATCAGGCTCAACTTTTCGTATCCGTTTACAAATTCGCCCATGATCTTAAAAATGGCCCATGAGTCATTGGTTTTTATTTCATTCCATCGTCTGTGATGCTGTTCTCTGGTCATAGATGTAAATTTAAAATAACATTAGTATTGAAGTACCTAAAACATGAAAGGGCTTTGAATTTGGCCTTTACAAAAGCTTTGGTACTTTATACCATTTAAGGATTTCAAGATACAAATTATAATTAGGTAAGCGTGTTAAAGCTATGTGACTTTAGGGTAAAAAAAGAGGCGGATTGTGTTCCGCCTTTTTCATTAGAGTATTAGTCTTATAAAGTAGTGTCTTATAGAGGTTTCCTGCCTGATATGATGTTGTAAAGAATTGCAATGACGGCAATAACAAGCAAAATATGAATTAAGCTGCTAGTTCCAATTCCTTCCACGATTCCGAAAAATCCCAGAACCCAAACAAGGATACAAATTACGGCTACAAGCCAAAGTATACTTCTCATAATAGTTGTGGTTTTGATGTTATGATACTAATATACTAAAGAATTTTCCTAAATAATAATAAAATCTTAGTTTTTATGTGTTTAAATTGTTGAAAATTAAATTTTTATAAACAAATGTTATTCCAGTTCTTTCTTAAGAAACCTTGCCGTATGGCTCTTTTTGTTTTTAATTAGTTCTTCAGGAGTACCTTTGGCAATAATCTGTCCTCCACCTTTTCCACCTTCATAGCCCACATCGATAATATGGTCTACGGTTTTAATGACATCTAGGTTGTGTTCTATGATCAATACAGTATTCCCTTTGTCTACCAGTTTATTGAGGACCAACATCAATACCCTAATATCTTCAAAGTGCAATCCTGTAGTTGGCTCGTCTAAAATGTAAAAAGTGTTTCCTGTATCGCGTTTGCTCAATTCTGTGGCCAATTTTATGCGTTGGGCTTCTCCTCCAGAAAGCGTTGTACTTTGCTGCCCAAGAGTAATGTATCCCAAACCAACATCCTTTATGGTTTTAAGCTTTTTGTGGATTTTTGGAATGTGCTCAAAAAACTCTGCCGCTTCATTAATGGTCATGTTCAAGACATCACTAATCGATTTGCCTTTGTAACGGATTTCTAAAGTTTCCCTGTTGAAACGCTTGCCTTGACAGGTTTCACATTCCACATACACATCCGGTAAAAAGTTCATTTCAATCACTCGAAGTCCACCTCCTTGACAAGTTTCACAACGGCCTCCTTTTACATTGAAGCTAAAACGCCCTGGTTTGTAGCCTCTAATCATGGCTTCCGGAACTTTGGCAAATAAACTGCGTATTTCACTAAAGGTCCCTGTGTAAGTGGCTGGGTTACTTCTTGGAGTACGTCCAATAGGGGATTGGTTGATATCGATAACTTTGTCAATATGCTCCAATCCTTTGATGCTTTTATAAGGCATCGGTTTTTTAACCCCGTTAAAATAATGGGCATTCATAATAGGGTAGAGGGTCTCGTTAACTAATGTGGATTTTCCGCTTCCAGAAACTCCGGTAACACCTATCATTTTTCCTAATGGAAAGGTCACCGATACATTTTTGAGGTTGTTTCCTGAACAGCCTTTCAATTCTATGGATTTTCCATTGCCTTCACGGCGCTTTTTTGGAATTTCAATTTCCTTACATCCATTAAGGTAATCTGCGGTAAGGCTATGATGGGTTTTTAATTCTTCGGGAGTGCCAATACTAATGATTTCTCCGCCGTGTTTTCCTGCTTTCGGACCAATATCGATTACATAATCGGCGCGTTCTATCATGTCCTTGTCGTGTTCTACCACAATTACCGAATTTCCAATATCTCTAAGGGATACTAGGGAATTGATCAATTTCTCGTTGTCCCGTTGGTGTAATCCTATACTTGGTTCATCCAAGATATAAAGCACCCCTACCAATTGTGAACCAATTTGTGTGGCCAAGCGAATACGCTGCGCTTCGCCTCCAGATAGCGATTTTGAGCTGCGGTTCAAGGACAGGTAATCCAATCCCACATCCAATAAAAACTGAAGACGGGCCTTGATTTCCTTAATGATTTCTTCCGAAATTTTAAGTTGCTTCTCACTAATGTGATTGTGTAAATCTGCAAACCATTGGGACAGATCTACAATGTCTTTATGTGCCAAATCGGCAATGCTCAATCCGTTGACCTTGAAATATAGGGATTCTTTTCTCAGTCGAGATCCTTCACATTCGTCACAAACCACTTTGTCCATATATTCCTTGGCCCATCTTTTTAGGGAGGTAGAATCGGAATTATGGTACTGACTTTCTATAAATTTGGCGACCCCTTCAAAATCAATTTTGTAATCACGGGTGACACCTAATGTTTTACTTTCAATTGAGAACTTTTCATTGCCTCCATAAAGAATCATTTGTTGGGCTTCCTCGGGAATGTCTTTATAAGGGGTGTTAAGATCGAAATTAAAGCGTTGACCAATAACTTCCAATTGTTTGAAAATCCAACTGTTTTTTTGTGGTCCATGAGGCGCTAAAGCGCCATTTTTAATGGAAAGTGTATCGTCTGGAACAATTTTCTTTTCATTGACTTGATACAGTCTTCCAATTCCATTACACTTTGGGCAGGCGCCTTTAGGAGAGTTGAATGAAAAGTTGTTGGGTTCTGGATTGGGGTAAGAAATACCAGAAGACGGACACATTAAATTTCTACTGAAATAACGGGCTTCCTGAGTATCTTGGTCCAAAATCATCAAGACATCATCACCATGGTACATGGCTGTATTGATGGTTTCTGTCAAGCGTTTATCGTTGTCGGCCGAAGCATCAATTTTTAATCTATCAATGACAATCTCGATATCATGAGTTTTGTAGCGGTCAAGTTTCATGCCTTTCACAAGATCCTTAATTTCTCCATCAGTACGTACTTTTACAAAGCCTTGTTTGGCAATCTGCTCGAATAGCTCACGGTAGTGTCCTTTCCGCGATCTGATGACCGGCGCCAAAATATTGATGCGTTTGCCTTCATAACTTTCAGTAATAAGTGCTTTGATTTGCTCATCGCTATAGCTCACCATTTTTTCACCCGTGTTGTAGCTATAGGCATCACTAGCCCTGGCAAAAAGGAGCCTTAAGAAATCATAAATCTCGGTGATGGTTCCCACGGTGGATCTTGGCGATTTACTGGTGGTTTTTTGCTCTATGGCAATCACAGGGGAAAGGCCGTCAATCTTATCTACATCGGGGCGTTCCAAGCCACCCAAAAATTGGCGGGCATAGGCCGAAAAGGTTTCAATATAGCGACGCTGTCCTTCGGCATAAATGGTGTCGAAAGCCAAAGACGACTTCCCACTTCCAGAAAGTCCAGTAATGACTACCAACTGCTCCCTTGGGATGGTAACATCGATGTTTTTTAAATTGTGCACACGGGCACCCTTAACTTCAATATGTTCTTCAAATGCGCTCATAAAATTGGCAAAGTTGCAAAGGTACAGATTATGAACTGAAAAAGGAAGTATCCCTTATTTTGTATACTGTTAATTATTGTATAACTGAGGTAGATAAGTTCTGTTTTTAAAGCCAATTAAAACAGTGAAAAACTACTGTATTCAGGTTTAAAGCTCTTAGAAAATGCCTCAAAAATTGTTATACTTGTGCTGGTGCATAGTTAATGTGTCAACTATATTTAAAAATTAATCAAAACCTGTGAAAAACAGGTCGAAAAATAAAGCATATGAAATTATTGGGAATAGGGTCTAGAATAGACCATCCGGAATTGGGAAAAGGGGTCGTAACCAACGTGACTTCCAAGCATTATTGGGTGACTTTTATTGAAAATGGATTGGAAACGATTGATTTGGATAGTGAGTTTGAAATTATCGAAGCTATGGAAGATGATGTGGACACCATTAGTTTTGTTGAAGTGGAGAGTAGCTTGGTGCAAATTTTAAAACGTTGGAGTGATGTGACCGAAGTGGTGCCAATTGGTGATAAATGGAAAGGAGGGACCATGATTTTGCAACCAGAAGATAATTCGTTGCAAAGTAAGGAAATTCCAATTGACAGTTTTTTCCATAAAATTACCATGGTGCGTGATCGCTTGCGAGTAATGGAACAAAAGATCAATAGTAGTAATTTGGATGAGGCCGAAAAGATAGATTTACAGCAATACATTACCCGTATTTATGGGAGCTTAACTACTTTTAATGTCTTGTTTAAGTTGAAAAATCATCAATTCGTAGGTCAGAAATCTGCAAAGTAGGGTTATTTGGTAGCCGTAATATGGTTAAGTTGGATTCCAAATACCAAGAATTTGTGAAAGGTAGGCAATTGGGCCCCACTTTCGGTGGTGGTCCAATCTTTCCAAGACATTTCAATACCTCCAAAAGGAAGTTTGTTGGTCCACATTTTTAAGCTTTTTGGAACGTTATCGGTGTCCAGTTTCCATACATAGGATTCTTTGGGGGAGTAGGTGGCCATTAAGCCTTTGCTGCCATCTTCCAGAGTTACGATGCTTCTAGTAACGCCTTCATCAAAAATGGTATAGGGCGCTACCAACCAAAAAGAATCATTTTCAAAATAGGAAATAGCGTCTTCCAGCAGGTCATCGCCAGTGTCCCCTTCAACCTGAAAATTATGCACGTAACATTTACTTTTGTTATAATCGGAAAGGTTTAGGTCTACTTTGTAGTCTTTCCAGTAAACTGTACAACTGCCTTCCTTTTTTTTCCATTTGTAATGTCGACGTTTCTTGTGGGTCCACTCAATAAAGTTTGTTTCTTTGTATGCTTCATAATTAAGTGCGTCCAACATTTTTTTTGCCATAATATCGGCAGCTTCACTTTGGGAAGCTACAGGCAAAGGTTCGCCATATTTAAAGTAGGCGAAACCAAAGAGCAAGAGGCTAGGCAAAGTAAAAAAGATGATGACACCTAAGATTATTTTCAAGGGCTTGCTCAATCGCATACACGTTGGTTTTGATCTTTACTAGAGATTTTAAGGTTTTGAGGCATATCTCGGAATTCCCTACTTAGAAGACTTTTTCTGAAGCAGTTTTCTTTTAAATGTAATAGTTTTTTTTTGATTGTTTTAAATTAATACGCTCAGCATCCAAATGCATCGATTAATAACCAGCCGCAGTATCGTCGCCTCTGTGATCCGCCCCGGCTTCCAAATTACCGTTGTCAAGGACTAAAATTGCATCAACCCTAGCGGAGATTGGAGGCGCTTTTTCATTGATAGGGTAGCCGTGGGTTTCGAGTTGGCTTTTAAGGGATTCTGGAAATAAATTCACCTCCATTCTAATTTCATCTGGTAACCATTGGTGGTGAAAACGCGGGGCATCTACAGCTTCCTGCATGCCCATTCGAAATTCTTCAACATTTAAAATAGTTTGCAACACCGAAGTAATGATGGTGGAGCCTCCTGGTGTGCCCAACACCATAAACAGTTTTCCGTTTTTTTCTATAATGGTTGGAGTCATGGCGCTTAGCATCCTTTTTTGTGGGGCAATGCTGTTGGCTTCGGCGCCTAAGAGGCCATAGCTGTTGGGGACTCCCGGTTTACTGCTAAAATCGTCCATTTCGTTGTTTAGGAAAAAACCAAGTTCATCCACATACAGTTTGGAGCCATATGCTCCGTTAAGGGTAGTTGTGACTGATACCGCATTTCCAAAAGCATCTACAATAGAATAATGAGTGGTTTCATTGCTGCCAAAACCGGTAATATTGCCATAGGAAAGTTCTTCAGATTTGGTGGGGGTTTCAAAAGAAAAATTGGCCATGCGTTCTTTTAAATAGTCAGTATCCAAAAGTGTTTCGGTTGGGATCTCAACAAAATCGGGATCTCCCAAATAAAAACTTCTATCGGCATAGGCTCGCCGTTCGGATTCAACCAAAACTTGAATGGTTTTTAGGGAATTATGACCATAAGATTTGAGGTCGAAGGGCTCGACCATTTTCAGGATCT
The DNA here is from genome assembly GCF_001280505.1 of Mangrovimonas sp. TPBH4. GTDB lineage: Bacteria > Bacteroidota > Bacteroidia > Flavobacteriales > Flavobacteriaceae > Mangrovimonas_A. Next base: position 39,957 of record NZ_LBIO01000044.1, on the reverse strand, counting down.
GTCCCAAACAAATACCGCCGCTGGATGGAGGAGACATGGAGCTAATCTGTAAATCTTTATACTGAAATGTAATGGGGTCACGCCACTTAGCTTCGTATAGCGCTAAATCTTCTATGGTGATGATGCCTCCCTTTTCCTGCAAATATTTCACTAGTTGCTGGCCAGTTTGGCCTTCGTAGAATTCTTTTTTGCCATTTTGGGCAATGCGTTTCAAAGTGTTGGCGAGGGCCATATTTTTAATGGTATCTCCAGCTTTAATCGCGGATGAATACAAGATGTCTTTTCCGTTTACCGCTTTAAAAATACTGTCGTAGGTATCGAAGCGTTCTTCTTGGTATTTGGTGACCTTAAACCCTTTCTTTGCCAGTTCAATCACAGGGGCTAAAATGTCTTTCACAGGAAGTGAACCAAATTTTTCATGAGCTGTAAACAAACCAGCAACAGTACCGGGGACACCAACCGCAAAAGCGCCAACCGTACTTTTGTTGGGAATGACATTGCCAAGAGAATCCAAATACATATCTCTAGAGGCTGCTAAGGGGGCCTTTTCCCGAAAATCCAAAGCACCTGTTTCTCCAGTGTTCAATCGGTAGACCATAAACCCGCCACCACCTAAATTTCCTGCATAGGGAAAGGTGACAGCCAAAGCCATTTCGGTAGCCATCATAGCGTCGAAAGCATTGCCGCCTTTTTTCAGAATTTCTACCCCAATTTTGGAGGCTTCTTCTCTTGCGGAAACCACCATAGCGTTTTCAGTAACCAACCCTCTTGGGGAATTTTTGGAAGATTTAGTGCAGGAAAATATAAAAATACTGAGGAGTATGTAGGGCAAAAGTTGTTTCATGGAGAAGGATAGTATTGTTGTTGCAATTGATGGAGCTTGTTGTTGGAAAAAGCCCTGAGTTCCTCAAAGAACTCGGTGAATTCAGTTTCAAATTCAGTGTAATATAGTTTCAGTTCGTAGGTGGCCGTATGCATTCCGGATTTATGGTTGGTACGTCTGTTCATACCGTTCAAAACCCGCTGTATCCCTTCAATTTTGGCATAGCTTAGGAGCCAATTATCGGCAATCATATAGGGAGTTAAATGTTTTATCCTAGAGGTGAGCAATTCTCCATTGTTGGTAAGGCTGTCATAAAAATCATCTACAAAAACGCTCAAAGGCGTATCGGAATAGCGTGTCCAGTTTCGGGCCAAAAAATGATCGTAAAGAATATCCACAATCACAGAGCTGTAGTGGCTGTAATTAGGGTGCAAGCGTTTGGTGCTCTGTCTCACAATGGGATGCGAGTCTGTAAAGGTGTCGATTTCACGGTGCAGTAAAATACCAATTTGAATGTCTGTAGGGAAATTTTTGTATTGGGAACCTTTAATGCCATCGGCCATAAAATTACCAATGCGGATAAGTTCGTCGTCCCCAGAAAGATAGATATGTGCGAGAAAATTCATTAGGGTAATTTACAAATTAGAAGCGATACTTTGCCGATAGTTTTAAGAATTTGAATTGTTATCTTTGCTGAAATCAAGAATACAAACATATGACACTTATAAAATCAATTTCAGGAATTCGTGGTACTATCGGCGGTGCAGTTGGTGATAATTTAACACCGATTGATGCCGTAAAATTTGCTTCGGCTTATGGTACTTGGCTCAAACAACAACGTCAAAAAGATCAGCATACAGTAGTAGTTGGAAGAGATGCCAGAATTTCGGGAGACATGATTCAAAATTTGGTGATGAACACTTTGGTAGGGCTTGGGATCCATGTAGTGGACTTAGGCTTGTCTACCACCCCAACGGTGGAGGTAGCAGTGCCTTTGGAACATGCCGATGGGGGAATCATCCTTACGGCGAGTCATAACCCAAAACAATGGAATGCCCTAAAATTATTGAATGCCAAAGGTGAATTTTTAAATGGTGCTGAAGGCGCTAAAATTTTGGAAATTGCCGAACAGGACCGTATGACTTTTGCTGATGTGGACAGTTTAGGGTATATCACTAAAAACGATGCCTATATCGACATGCATATCGATGAAGTTTTGAAATTGAATTTGGTGGATGCCAATGCCATTAAGGCGGCTAAATTTAAAGTGGTTGTAGATGGTGTAAATTCAACGGGAGGAATAGCCGTGCCTTTGTTGTTGGAGCGTTTGGGAGTGGAAACCGTAAAATTGTATTGTGAGCCTAATGGGCATTTCCCGCACAACCCAGAACCACTGAAAGAACATTTAACCGATCTTTCTGAAGCTGTGGTTAAAGAACATGCCGATTTGGGTATTGTGGTAGATCCAGATGTAGACCGTTTGGCCTTTATGGATGAGCGAGGCGAGATGTTTGGGGAGGAATATACCCTTGTGGCCTGTGCCGATTATGTGTTGGGTAAAACACCTGGGAATACCGTAAGCAATATGAGTTCTACGCGAGCTTTGAATGATGTCACCAAACAACACGGTGGGACTTATGAGGCCAGTGCTGTTGGGGAAGTGAACGTTGTGGAATTGATGAAACAAAACAATGCCATTATTGGAGGCGAAGGTAATGGTGGCATCATTTATCCTGAATTGCATTACGGAAGGGATGCTTTGGTAGGGATTGCTTTGTTCTTGAGTTTGTTGGCAGAAAAGAAATTATCGGTTAGTGATTTAAGAGCCTCTTATCCAAACTACTTTATGAGCAAAAAGAAAATAGAGTTGACCCCAGATTTGGATGTGGATGCTATTTTGAAAACCATGGCAGAAACGTATGCCAGTGAAAAAATCACAACTATTGATGGTGTAAAGATCGACTTTGCAAACTCATGGGTGCATTTAAGAAAAAGTAACACGGAGCCTATCATTAGAATCTATACAGAAGCTCCTTCACAAGAAGAAGCGGATACTTTAGCCGATAGATTTATTGCTGAAATCAAGGCAATTGCTAATAGCTAAAAGCTTGTGTTTATATGAAATAAAAGAGCTCCAATTTGGAGCTCTTTTTATTTTTAGGATTGATATTCCTCAGGGACACTGTCTCGGTGTTTCCAACGCTTATGTGTCCACAAGTAGTATTCTGGGGCTTCTTCGATTTGTGCTTCTACCAACTTGAAATAATGGTCGGTAATATCGTAATTATCGTATTCTTTCGGGTTTAGGGTAATGGTTTCAAAAGTGGTTTGGTAATACCCGCGCTTGAGGCGTTTCACTTTAAAGAAAATAACCGCTAGATCAAGACGCTTTGCCAACATTTCAGCACCTGTATGCATTGGTACTTTAATGTCCATAAAGTCACCCCAATGAAAGGCCTTACTTGGTTTTGGAGTTTGGTCTGCTACAAACCCACAAATGATTTGCTGCTTGTTGGCCTTGGCTTTCATCAAAACCGGAATGGTTTCCTTGGTAGTAATTAAATAACTGTTGTATTTGGCTCTGATTTTTTTGACCAACCTGTCAAAATATTTGTTCTCCAAACGTTTGTACACAGCATAGCCTTTAACGTCGCAATAGGTTTGCAATACAAAAATCCATTCCCAACTTCCGTAGTGTGCACACATTAAGGCAATACTTTTTCCATTGTTTACAGTATCCAAAATAAGATCTACATTGGTAAATGTGAAGCGTTTTCTCATTTCTTTCTCAGTAATCGACATCGATTTAAGCGCTTCTACAATCATATCACATAAATGATGGTAAAACTTCTTGGTAATGGTGTTGATTTCTTCTTTGGACTTATTGGGGAATACCAAATTGAGATTTTCTTTCACTACTTTTTTGCGGTAGCCCACAACGTAGTATAGCAGAACGAAAATACAGTCGGAGAGGGCGTAAAGGAGTCTAAAAGGAAGTTTGGAAATGAACCAGATAATTGGGTAAACCAAAATGTAGACAAGAAATTGCATTTTTTAGTATTAGATTTGCAGGAGCAAATATATGCTATAATATAAATATACCTCTTGAGTTTATGAATTTAAGTTTAGTGACCATCATTATCATTGCGGCCAATGTAATAGTTTCTTATAAAGGTTTTGGAGATTACGGCTTTTTTGAACGCTATAAATTTAATGTAGGAGGCATCAAGAGGGGAGAGCAGATCAGGATGTTCAGTTCGGGGTTTTTGCATGTGGATACAGCTCATTTGTTTTTTAACATGTTTACCTTGTACTTTTTTGCCGATGTGGTAATTAACTATCTTGGAACACTTCATTTTATCATTATTTATATCTGTAGTTTGATCTTGGGAAGCTTGTTTTCCCTATTTTTTCATAAGGATGAATATTATTATAGTGCAGTTGGTGCTAGTGGGGCAGTAACCGGGGTCTTGTATTCCGCAATTTTGTTGGAGCCAGGAATGAGCTTGTATATGTTTTTTATTCCTATTCCAATTCCTGCCTATATATTCGGTATAGGTTATTTGTTGTATTCCATCTACGGAATGAAAAACAAAGTTGGAAATATTGGTCATGATGCCCATTTTGGTGGGGCTGTTGGCGGTTATTTGGTAACCCTAATTTTGGCCCCTTATTTATTAGACGTCAATCGATCGATGGTCTTGTTATTGGCCGTTCCTATTGTCATACTATACGGGATGCACAAAACAGGAAAGTTATAAAACAAAAAAGTCTTCAATAGTGAAGACTTTTTTGTTTGTGTATGTTTAGAAAACTTAATCCAAAAGCTCAGCAATCTTAGCTTCCAATGCTGGACCTCTCAAATTTTTGGCAACGATAATTCCGTTTTCATCCAAAATGTAGGTTGAAGGGATCGAACGGATGTTGTACTGTTGCGCCACAGGATCCTGGAAATACTTTAGGTTAGAAACATGGTTCCAAGTTAAGTTGTCAGTTTCAATCGCTTTTAACCACCGATCTTTTTGTCCTTCTTTATCCAAAGACACTCCAATAATTTCTAAACCTTTGTCGTGATATTTTTCATAAACCTTAACCACATTAGGGTTTTCTCTACGACAAGGACCGCACCAAGATGCCCAAAAATCGATGATAGTGGCTTTACCTCTAAGGTCTTTCAAAGCAACCACATTTCCATTGGTATCTGGAGCCGAAAATTCAGGAGCCGGTTTTCCTATTTCCAAATACGCGGTTTTAGCAGCCTCTTGTTCTTTTTGTTTGATTTTTCCACCAACAACAACACCATATTCCGAGTTTTTGATGTCGGCATCCAAGGCGTTGTAAGCTTTGGTAAGTTTGGCTAAATCAATGTCTCTTCCTTGTATCAAGGATTCAATCAACAACAAAGAGAAGAATGAAGGCTCTCCTGTTTTTAGGAAATCGTATGGGTAATTTTGCATTCTGGTAGTAAGCTCAGAAAGGTCTTTTCTGGCCTTTGCAATGGCAGCGGTATCTTTAGCCTGACTGGCTTTTCTGAAATCGGAAGTGATATTTTGGCGCTCCATAGACATGGTTTTCATCGCTTCGTTGTAATCAGAAAATATTTCGTTGGAATGACTTCCGGTTACTTTGGAAGCATGTAGGCTGTCCTTGTAAACAGTAGCTTCAAAGAGGGCATTCTCCATTAAAATAGGTTTTAAACCATTTACATTATCGATGGAAAGGAACCATAATTTTGGAGAGGCAATAGAACCTTCAAATTTAAATTTACCATCCATTACCACGGCTGTGTCCTGAGCTACGGGTCTTCCGCGGTCGTCCATGGTATTTAGGTAAACCCTAATGCCATTGGTAATGCCGTCTGCGGTTCCATCAATTACATAGCCATCGTGTTTCTCTGGCGATTTACATGCCGTAATAAGTAGGGAAAGAGATAATACACTAAGTATTTTTTTCATTGTTATTTATGTTTTTGAGTTGCACAAATATAGGAAGTCTGCCTTTAGAAAGTCAACCCTTTTATGGTGAAACCCTAAAGAAATGGTGCTCAATTGGGCAGAAACAGCAATTTTGCAATACATTTGCTTAAAAATTATCCATCATGTCTCATAATGATACTATAGTGGCTTTGGCAACGCCTTCGGGCAGTGGCGCCATTGCGGTGATCCGTTTATCTGGGCCGGAGGCCATCAATATTGCCTCAGGCGTGTTTCGCTCTGTTTCTGGGAAGGAATTATCCAAACAGCGTACCCATACGGTTCACCTAGGTCATATTGTGGAGAATGAAAAAGTGGTGGATGAAGCTTTGGTGACCATTTTTAAAAATCCAAATTCCTATACGGGTGAAGATGTGATTGAAGTGTCTTGCCACGGAAGTGTCTACATTCAGCAGGAAATTATCCAATTGTTCTTGCGTCGTGGTTGTAGAATGGCCAATGCAGGAGAGTTTACCCTAAGGGCTTTTTTAAATGGTAAACTCGATTTAAGTCAAGCAGAAGCTGTAGCCGATTTGATTGCCAGTGACAATGAAGCATCGCATCAAGTAGCCATGCAGCAGATGCGTGGTGGTTTTTCTTCGGAAATTGCCAAACTGAGAGAGGAACTTTTGAATTTTGCTTCACTGATTGAACTGGAATTGGATTTTTCGGAAGAAGATGTAGAGTTTGCGGATAGAAGTCAGTTTAAGGAATTGGTGGAGCGCATTGTGTTTGTATTGAAACGACTGATAGATTCCTTTGCGGTTGGAAATGTGATCAAAAATGGGATTCCTGTGGCAATTGTAGGGGAGCCCAACGTTGGAAAGTCCACCTTATTAAATGCTTTATTGAATGAAGAACGCGCTATTGTAAGTGATATTGCGGGAACTACCAGGGATACCATTGAGGATGAAATTTCCATTGGCGGTATTGGTTTTAGGTTTATTGACACGGCAGGAATTCGCGATACGAAAGACGTGGTGGAGAGTATTGGGATTAAAAAGACCTTTGAAAAAATAGAGCAGGCTCAAGTGGTGATTTATTTGTTTGACAGTACACAATACCAAGAGCAAAGTGACAAGTTTAAGGTGGAACTTGAAAAAATTAAAAATAAATACCCACAAAAACCACTGATTATTCTAGCCAATAAGGTGGATAAAATCGATGCCGACCAACAGGCTAAAATGAGAGCTGAAATTCCTGAAATACAAATGCTGTCAGCCAAAACAGGGGAAGGTGTGGAAGACTTGACCAAAAAACTTCTCGATTTGATCAATACAGGAGCCTTACGAAATAACGAAACCATCGTTACCAATTCACGCCACTACGATGCCCTGTTAAAAGCTTTTGAGGAAATTCAAAAGGTAAAATACGGTTTGGAAACAGGCTTGTCAGGCGATTTATTGGCCATTGATATACGACAGGCCTTATATCACTTTGGAGAAATTACGGGACAAGTCACCAATGACGAATTATTGGGTAATATCTTTGCTAATTTCTGTATCGGGAAGTAATTATTAAGGTTTTTATTGGACAAATTAAAGGCTTCATCTTTTTTACAAGGTCCAATATTAAATTTTCCTTCTGCCTGTAAACTTAACATTGCCCTTTTGTTAATTCGATGTATTTTTGCGAGCCAAAATTAACTAATCGTTATGAAAACCTTAGATACAGCCCTTTTAAATTTAATTACCTCAAAGATTTGCAATTTTGAAAAATTGGATAATATTGAGTTTTTGAAAGAGGATAGCAGTGAGGATTATCAATGTTTTAAAATGTCGTATTTCACTAGCCCCAGCGGTGTTCATGTTTGTCGAGTGGAAGTTAATTTTAAAAAGGAGAAATTTTCTATTGGTGTAGAGGGTGATTCGTTTTTGGGTACTTTCAAGTTTTCAGGAGCCAATATAGATGAAAAGAGTGTTGAGGCTTGTACTTGCGAGACCGAGGAGTTTAGTTTGTTTTGCTAGTGTTCATTGTGATTTGTATTTAAATAGTTATAGGCATAACTTTTCATTGTAATAATTCTACTTCAAAATTTCTAGAGATATTCTCAAAACAAAAATAGTTGTAGGCTCTAGTTTCAACAATGTCTCCGCTTCAGAAGTATTTTGTAATTTCAAGTATTCACAAGGGCCAAAAAGGTGTCTGTAGGTAGGAAATAGCCGTGAAAATTTGTACCCCTTTTAATGTAAAAGGCCTTAACCTGCCTCCAGTTACTTCATAGCTTTAATTTTATGGTTATAGGTATAGAGATTCCATGCAAATGAAAAATTTGATGGAACCTTTGGAATATTAGCCAGTCCTATAGGTTTGAAATAATGCATTTAAAATGTTGACAGTATCGGTAATGGCCAATTTCGGTGTGAGTGCAGTATCGGAAATGCCGGAAACAACCTTGGATATATTGTGGTCTACAATGCCTTTAGTATGCCAAATGGAACTAGACGCAACTGTTAAATAGGCCGAAAAATTGTGATGACCTGAACCAGGGCGTTCCCCAATAATATGAATAATACCATGGGATTTTAATTTGTTGGTAGTGTTCCCAAATAAAAGCTCCCCACAGGCATAGCCAGCCCGTACACGTCCGTTGGTTATGACAATAGGATGTGAACTTAGATTATAATCCTGGGATTTCAGTTCTTTTGTAAGGCCTCTTAAGTAAGGATTCAAATGGCCTTCATCCATCAATGCTCTGGCATTAAGTCCGTCTGAAATGATGATTTGAATATCAGGAGCCGATTCCCAAGTATTTTTTAGGGAGTTAACTTTGTTTATGGCATCTGGGCTTAAAGCTTCACCCGATTCTGGATGGTAGATGTAATCTTTTCGGTTTTGGGAGGCGGTAGCAATCGCAATGGAAGTGGGGAGACTATGTACAAACACGGGAGACATTTCGGTCCACAAACTTACTTTGGCGTCATCATATAAATATTGCACTTGCTTCTCAAGTTCTGGATCCAAATCGGAATAGGTTTTTCCATATCCATGAGCAATTGGCACTCCTCGTTTTTCTATTCGTTCAATGGCTGCTTTCCCTTCTTCATAAATAACCGATTTTGGTCTTTGGTCATTGTTTGCTTGTCGGAATTTATAATACACCCAAATGGGGTCGCCAAAATGTTTGGTAGGATTCCCTTCTCCATCAATAATTTCCAACTTCTTAAAAAAGTCCCACATGGCGTCATTCACTTTATAGCCAAACTCTTCGCGTATTTTTATATGGTTATTAAAGGCGGTCGTTAAATAACTGAGCATGGGATCATTTTTGGTGGGAAGAGCCATTAAGTAGGCTGGATTTGCAGGCATGACCTGAGAAATACACCAGTCCAAATCCTGAAGATTCACATCCATATGCAGGGTGGAACAGATGTCTAGCCCTATGGTGAGGCCGTGAAGTTTGCCCATGACCGTATCTTCCAAACAACAGCGCACCAATTGTTCCTTGGTTCTAAATACTTCCGGACCAATAAATCCGGCTACATCATTTACATGTACCCAAGAATTGTTGTCACCCTTTAAAGCACTTATTTTTTGTTTGAGTACTCTAAGAAAGCCATATTTTCTTGATTCATGCATCACCATGTCAAAGCCTTCGGCATGGCCGTTGGTGAAATCGGCACCTTGCCCTGTTTCTGCATAAAATCCAAAATGCCCATTGCGAAGGGAGGCGTACTGTAGCATTTTATCTATGGTGACATCAAAGGTGTTGTTGGCATTCACCGTACCAGCAATGCTCTGAAACCAAATCCCTGTAGTTCCTGGATGTTGTTGTTCCACTTCGGACTGTACATCTACATGAGAAAGAACGCAGTTAGGAATGGTGGTTTCTAAACCGAAACTAGAGATAATGTCGAATAAGGACTTTTCAATAGCAGCTACAGATTTTGGATTACTGGAAACGGGGTTGGTACCCAATACTACATCTCCCACAGCATAGGACCAAGCATTAAACACCTGCCAAGAAATATCTTCGGTGTTATCGGTTGGTGAGTTTGGTTGAACTCTGGCGCCCATGTAGCCTTTACTACCAATATTGCTGTTGGGTAGCGGATTGAAAACTTTACTTCCAATAGCTATCAATTCTTCATTAGACATTAATTTTACCACACAGGCTATAGTATCACTGTTTAGGCATGGCAATATGGTTTTGATTTCAGCTTCAGTACTGTTCAATAAAAAGTCTTTGAACTGTTGTAGTGTCCAAGAAGGGAGTTCTGTATTCGACTGAAGGGAGTTGTTGATAAGTTCGGAAAGCTCATCTATGTAGACATTGTGGGAGTATAGGTCTTTTATTGTGGTGTTGCCCAGTAATACTCGGGCGTGACTTCTAGATTGCTCATTGGCTGCAGCGATGTTCAATGTTTGGTCGCCTTCTTTGAACGCATTGGCCGCTCCTAAAATCTGTTTGTAAAGTGTACTGTCAAAAGTTCCTTTAATCCTGCTGATATACCCAAAAATATCCTCACCCTTTTTGGGTTGCACAATGTTAGGGGCTTTTACGCCTGGAACCTCCATTTTAGACTCAGAGGATAGAAGGGGAGTGCCATTCAGTAACAGAAGGGAGGCTCCAGTCATACCTACTTGTTTTAAAAATTCTTGTCTGGTCATGGCGGCACGGAATTTTTAGTTGCATATCCAATATAGTCAATTTCATCATAATCTCCGAAATAGGAGGTTATTCAATTAACTTTTCACTGTATTTAAGATAATGATTGATAGCTTTTTCCCAGCCCTTCATGGTTTGTTCAAAGGCCTTGTCAAGTTCTTTAGCGATCCATTTATTTTTAGCTTCGTTAAGTCCTGTATATTCATAAGTAATGTTAGCCGTTGAACTGCCGTTGTGATTATTTTCCAGGAAAATGTATATCCTTACCACTTCTTCATTGGGGGTAATTCTAACAAATTCTACCTTGTACAGTTCTGGGTCATGCTGGGTGACGTACCAAATGGTTGGTTGCTCCCCATGATGGGGCGTAGAAAAAATGCAACCTTTTTCAACAAGGCCCGACTTGGAGAAAATCATGCTGTAATCCCAGCCTTCTATCCAGTCTTTTTCCCTAACAGGACACAATAGGGGGAATACCACGTTTGGAGGGGCATTGTTGATTTGTTGATAGGACTTTGTTACCCTAATTCCTTTAAAATCCATAGTTTTGGATTAAATGGTCCTTAAAAAATAGTCTTCTAAAATCTATAAATGAAGCATCATTCATTTTTGAATCAACCTGTGCCTTTTAGGCCTGTTGATAGGGCATTGATTAGGATTAATAGCTGCACCAAGTAATGATCGGCCTGTTTTGGATCGGTTTCACGAATGGATCTCCATTTTTTGAGATGGTCCACTTGAAGTTCGCTTAAAGACTTTAGTGCATGCTTTCGTAATTTCATATCCTCTAGTTTGGAAATTCGACGTGTCTCAATGGATTCTCCAAAGATGTTATCAATTTCTTGAAGGCAAGAATGGTAATCATCAATAATAAGGTTTGTGAGCTCTTCTTTGGTTTGCGAGTCTTTAATCAATTCAGCAAACTTTTTCATAATGTCAATATCAGAATCCATCAGATTGGATTCAATTTGGATAAGGAGATACTTCCAAAATGGCCATTCTTGTACTAATTGCTTCAGTTGTTCATAATCTTTAGGGTGTTCCTGTTGAAATTCGTCTAATGCAGCACCTAGTCCAAACCAACCACTAAGGTTGAACCTGGATTGACTCCAACTAAACACCCAAGGTATCGACCTTAGGTCGTTTAAAGTTCGCTGGCCTGTTCTGCGAGCTGGTCTGGAGCCAATTTTACTTAACTCCAAAACATCTATTGGGGTGGCATGCGAATATAGTTCCATGAATTTGGGATGATCGAGCAACTTTCGGTAATGAATTCTACTCAATTCAGCCAAAACATCCATCATTTGGTAACGTTTTGAATCCTTTGTTTTAGGAGGTGTTTTCATGGTTTGCCTTGCCGTTCCTGCTAAAAACATTTCGAGATTATAGGTGGCCGTTAACCTATTGGCAAATTGATTGGCAATGGTCTCTCCTTGAACTGTCATTTTAATATGACCGCTTAAAGATCCTGGAGGCATGCTATCTAAAAACCGATGCACTTTTCCTCCGCCACGACTAATGGTGCCTCCGCGGCCGTGGAAAAAACAGACTTTTACACCTAATAGCTTGGCTGCTTCCGTTAAATTTTCTTCGGCTTTGTAAATGTTCCAACGACTGGTTAAGATGCCTCCATCTTTGTTGCTATCGCTATAACCTAACATGACTTCTTGGGTAAAACTATCTGAAGCCTCACGCTGATGTTTAACAATTGGATGGTTTAAATAGGTGGTCAAAATTTCTGGCGCAGCATTTAAATCGTCTATGGTTTCAAAAAGAGGCACTACCATTAATCCAGCATCTTTCAGGCCAACTTCTCTCAAAAACAAATACACCAAAAGCAAGTCGCTCAAGGACCGCGTCATACTTACAATAATGGAACCAATGCCGTCCGTACCATATAGGTCTACATATTGCTTTACTTCCTGTAAGTAGCCTAAAACGTTATCTGCTTCAAGTCCACAAGAGGTGCCCGCTACCAAAAATGGACGGTTACTAGTGAGTTCGTTATTTAAAAAGTCTACACGTTTGTCTTCATCCCATTGGGCATAGTCTGAGTCTTGATAACCCGAACTCGCCAACATCTGGCTAATGGCCTTTTCGTGGTAGGCACTGTTTTGTCTAATATCCAACTTCGCCAAATGAAACCCGAAGCATTGCACCAGACGCTCAATAGGAAATAGCCACTGCTTGGCCATCTGTTTGGCTCCCAAATCGATAAGTACTTGTCTTAACTTTCGGAGTTCCAAAATCAAATCGTTTGAGGTTTTGAAATAGCCGGCTTCTCCCAAGGCATGATTGTCCTCAATGGTGTGTTCCAAACGTACCAACAGTAAGTTGACATATTGACGGAACGGCTCTGATGGGTTACGGTCCATAGCTTTTTGCCCTTCATCCCCAAACAAATTGGCGGCAGTTTCAATGTCTTTTAAAAAGTCCTTTGGAATAGGGGTGGTATAGCTTGAAATACTAAGTTCTGCGGCCAGTTCAAAAAGCTGTTCATGAATGACTTTAAGTATGGCTTTTCGATGTAACCGTAAGGTAGAGGCCGTAAATTCTGCAGTTACAAATGGATGCCCATCCCGATCGCCACCAACCCAACTGCCAAATTGGATTAAAGGAAAGTCTTCGGGCCATTCCAGTAGCTCTGAAGAATATCCAAAGGTACTCCAGGCATGCTGTAGCCGTTGGTCTGTGAGGCGTACTGCTTCAGGAAATACATTTACAAAATAATGCATAAGATTTCCCCTTTCGTCTTCAAGGCGTGGCTTTTGCAGATATATTTCACCTGTCCGCCACCAACGCTCCATTAAACTGATCATTTCCTGTTTTAACTGGGCTTGTTCGGAAGTTGACCAGTTGGGGTTTTCCCGTTTCACCAAAAGTAGGTAGAGTTCTCTGTGAATGTCCAGTACTGTTAAACGTTTAGCTTCTGTAGGGTGGGCCGTCAATACGGGCATAACGAGTATTTCTTGCAATTTCTCAGCTATTTTTTTTTCATCCAATCCTTCGGTTTTCCATTGGAGTAAGGTTTCTCCCCAGGAACCGCGGGTTGTTTCAATACCAAATTGGGTCTCGGATTCTCTTCTGTATTGGGTTGCGGCATTTTCTTCTGCTAAGTTTAAAAGCTCAAAACAGATACCAATGGCTTGAGTCATTTTTTCGTTTGAACTGTGTTTTTTTGCTGCAATTTCCAAATTGTCAAATGGCAACATATCGACTACATCCTCTTCTCCAATTGAAACAAGCATTTCTTTGAAGACGGATAATAAATATTGAAAATCAAGTTTTATCTTCTCAAATCCTTTTTGCTGAAGTACTACTTTTATCATTTTTTAGTGTTTTTAATCTATAGTATTATGATGCTAACTTATAATTGAAATGCTCAAAAGTGGATAAAAACTAAGCCTTAAAATGTTTTTGTTTGTCCGATGGATGGGGTTCCTAAATACATCGTGGTTTGATGCGTAAATATAGTGATTTTAAAGGGATTAAATTTCATTTTGGCATTAAGTTAATATGAAAGGGATTGGCTAGGCATCTTAAAATTTCTTAATTACGAACCAAATATGAAAACTATCAAATTTACTATGAAAAGCTATTCTTTTCTTATTTGACTTTTTACAAATTCCACCAAATCCTCCCCATGCAAATTTTTGGCAATCACCACACCGTTTTCATCCAAGATAAAATTGGCCGGAATGGTCTGTACGCGAATATGTTTTAAGAAATCAGCATTGTCCCCTTGTAAATCTGATACCTGTAGCCAACGGTCGGCGCCATCAAGTTCAGCAGCGGCTTTCCATGAGGCGGCATGGCTTTCCAGGGCATAGGCAACAATCTGTAAACCATCGTCGTGATAGGTGTTCCATAGTGGAGCCAAAACTTCTCGATTTTCCTTGCGGCATGGGGCACACCAAGAGGCCCAAAGATCTATAATGGTGAGTTTATTACCTAAATGTTCCCTGAGCTTAATTGTGTCCTTTGTTAAGGTAGGAAGTGTTGCGTCTGGAAATACATCGCCCACCAATACAGGCAAATTGGAGGCATCACTCATTTTACACAATTTTTGTGTCCAAACATGTTCAGCTTGTGCTTTACTCCATGTGTTGCATTGTCTTACCAAAAATTCCGGGACACGTTCATAGTCGTTTTCGGGGCTTACCCAGCGTAGGGCTACTAATGCGGGCAAAAAGTGTTGAGTGGTATCAGCAAAGTGGATCAATTCCCTTTGGTAGTTTAAGATGGCATGTTCTTTTTCCAACAATTCACTTCCGTCTTCAACCTGCCATTCTTTACCTGCTAGATAATTATTGTAAGCTTGGTATTTTATGTCTCTAAGGTTTAGGAGTGCTTTGTTGGCTTCGGAAGGATTTACCAATTGAAAGCTCTTTTGGAATGCACCCCATTGTGCGGAAATTGTAAGAGCTTCTCCGGTTTGCCATACAATGGGCATATAGTTACTGCTTTCTGGGACTTCAGTTTCTAAATAATTAGGAGCTTTTCCTGTAGGTTGCACGGCCAATTCCAGTAATATCCCTGAAGTAGATAGAGGCATATTTCGGAACTCAAAACTTCCATCATCCTTGATGGTTGCCGAATCTAACACCTTTCCAAAATAAGGGGCTGCTAGGTCTTTTAGGTTTTCTGGTTGGATAAGGTAGACTTTTGAACCTTTTTGCTCAGTTCTAGCAATTGTTCCTGAAATGTCAGCAGGCGATTGACAAGCCACTATGGTTAAGGAGGTGTATGCAAATAGGATGGAGTGTTTTAGGCTCATGAGTTGTTGGGTTTGTTTTGTACAACAAATCTAAGATTTTTGGTTTGTTGCATAGCTGTTTATAAGTGGATAAATGGAATCAAAAATCAAAACGGTTTAGCCAATCGGCCAAACCGTTCTGAATTTAGGCTTAAGGTTTTCGTAGATCATAGGTCCAAAAAGCACCGCTGATATCGGTTAGTTTTAGAGTGTATTGACCACTTGGTAAAGTTGCAAGGGCTTCATGGGGTAATTGTAACTTAGCTTTAGCTCCCAAAGGGATAAGCAAACTATGCTGACCGGGCTTTATTTTGGCAATATAATAATTGTCAATAGAGGTTTCTGGCAATGAAGCCAAGGCTTCCTGCGAGTACTCTACAACGGCATTGTTTTGTGCGTCCAACAATTCTATACCTATGAGCCATGATCCATACACATCAACACCCTCGGTTCTAAATACGTCAAAAGATACGGTATCGCTATCCAGTGTACCATTGCTAATTTCTAGTTTGGGTTTTACGGATTTATTGTGCAAAGATCCCCATAAGCCTCCATGGAATACTTGATTGGTCATTAAGGTAATCCCTAAAATGCAGAGAGAACCTATCAACACAAATTTTGGAAACAGACGGTCCTTAATAGGTAAAACACCAGAGCCTAACCAAGTAAACCATGATTTTTTGGTGAGAGAGAAGTTTCGTTTCCTTAAATAGTTGTCCAACGAATATTGACCGCTTCCAGTAAGGAATAGCACAAAGCCAGCCGCAATGCCAAGTACACCAATTTGCCATTCGTCCAAGCAGGTAGTGCCTATCCAACCAGATCCCAAAAGAATCCCCATAGCCAAACCAAAGACTCCAATACTCATGAGCCGGGTGAACAGTCCCAGTAAAATAAACAAGCCTACAATGCCTTCAATGATGGTGAAAATGACCATGTTTAGCCAAAGCACATCAGGGTTTTCAAGCAAATATTGAATAATGGGTTTGATGCCTAGGGCATGGGGTAAAAAGTGATTGAATTTCTCACCGATATAACCAGCTACTACAGGGTCTAGTTTATCCGCTAAAATGGTGCGCCTCCAAAAGGCCGAAAAATAGGTCCAACCTACGACTAATCTCAGTGCTAGGGACAAAAGTCCTGGGTCATTTTTTATTTGGGTGTTTTGCATGTTGTGGGCCTTAAATGGTGAGCGTATTAAATCCTTGTTTGGTAAGTTGAAATCCGTATAGAATGCCGTTTTCAACCACTGTTATGTTTTTTGGTAACTGTTTCTTGTTTACATTGAATTTTTTCATGGAAATACCACAAATAAAAACTTTGACATTCTGGGATTTGGCCTTCTTCAAAAGTTTTTCAAATTCCGTGTTGTTTGGAATGTCACTCACTGTTTTTCCGCAGAGGATTACGTAAAAATCACCATAGGTTTTGCCATCTTCCTTTTCAAGATCATTGGCTGTTATTAGTACGGGATTGAGTTGTTGGATGTTTTTTGAAAGGATTAAATAATTGTTCTTTTCAGGGTCGAAATCCTGTGCAAATAAGCTGTTGCTGCCTATTGACAAGAGGCATATAAAGGCGATATAAAAAAGTTTATGTTTCATGACTTTCTAAGTTTTGATTGTATTAAAAAGGGGAATGCCCACAGTTGGGATTCCTGTTGTGTTCAATATATCCTAAGAGGACGCCTGCAGTGTATGCGAGCCATTGTTATAGGGTATAAAGAGACATCGTACCAAAGAATTTCCTTGGTAGCCTAAATTAAAAACGAAGAGAACTTAGAGGTAGTTCTTAAAATTACGGTACAGAATATAGAGTGGAACTGAAGTTCCCAAAGGGGCTTTGGTTTCTGAAGAAACGAAGGCTTTGTTGTCTGTTTCCGGAACCCAAAGCGTTGGGGAAAAAGATGCCATTCCAGCGTTAGCCAATCTATCCTTAGCAGTCTTTTCTTTGGAAGACGACAGTATCGTTTTGGCAATCTCAAAGTCACTGCAAGTACTTTTACTAAGAGTAGATTTACTCTTATTGGAAGCTTCTGTGGTGGTTATGCCAAATTCGGTTTGAATATAATTGCGAACCTTGCACGGAGATAGCAACAGCAAAAGCATAAGCCCTAAAATAGGGACGATATAGCTTATTGATTTGATGTTGCTTTTGTTTTCCATGTGTCAAAACTAACAAAAGAAAATAAACCAAAGGCTGTGGTACTTCTTAATAAATGTTAAAGTAGTGGAGATCTATGAAAATGAAAGTTGTGTATATCATAAAAAAAACCGAGAGCATGTGCTCTCGGTTTTTTTTATGAATGTTTGCTATTTCAACGAAGTAATCTAGCTTTGGTTGTCGGTAGCTATGATAGTTAACTCATCGATGATGTTTGATGCATTGGAGTAGGTGTCTATTAACCAAAGCAGGTATCTAACATCTACATTGATGGTACGTTGCAAATCTTTGTCAAAAATAACATCACCGGCCATTGCCTCAATGTTGCCATCAAAGGCCAAACCAATTAACTCTCCCTTACCATTAAGTACTGGTGATCCAGAATTACCGCCAGTAATATCATTGTCTGTTAAGAAATTTATAGGAAGTTGCCCTTGGCTGTTGGCGTATCTCCCGTAATTTTTCTTTTCGAACATCTCAAGCATCTTTGCAGGCAAATCAAACTCTTCATCATTAGGCTTGTATTTGTTTACCATACCTTCTAAGGTAGTGTAATTGTTGATGCTGGCATCGTTTCTTGAATCTTTTGGCAAAGCTCTTACTTTTCCATAGGTTAAACGAAGTGTTGAGTTGGCATCTGGATAACTGATCTTGCTCAAACCAGATTTGCGCAAACCATCAACTAGCAATCTGAAAGATGCTTGGTAGTCGTTTAAAGGCTGAACAAGATGCTCTGGTTGCTCTCTATACTTGGTCAATAGGGCTTCAGAAAGAATATAGAGTGGGTCGTTTGCCAATAATTCGGCATTAGGGTAATCCAAGAAGGCCAATGCTCCTTCTTTGGTAGTAAACATACTTAGTTGGAAACAAGCATTGACATAGGTGTCTAGGTTGTCCTCAGCCTTTACATCGGCAATGACTTCTGGCAATTGGTAATTGGATTTTGAAGCATACAATTTGAGTTGCTCTGCCAATATTTCCTTTTCAAGTGGTAAATAGTGGTCCTTGTACAAAGCTTCAATATAGGCTTTGATTTTTGGAGACAATTCTGCACGTTTGGCCTCATTTGATGAGATGTAGGTTTCAAAAATCTGACCTATTCTATATGGTAAATTAGAAAATGTACTGGAGCGTAGAATAACCCTTAGGTAGTTGTCGTGTTTCGCCTTGTCATTCGTTAAACTGTAATAGTTATTGATATTCGAAACAACATTTCCATAGGTGTCTTTGTTTGCAGATTTGTTGGCCCATTTGTTGAACTTGCTTTCGGTTTTACGCTTGGTTTCGGCAGTTTTATGAGCCGTTAGGGCGTCAATCATTCCTTGACGGTTTTTCCAATAATTCGCAATAACGGCATATTTGGAGGCGTACATTAAGTTGATGGACTCGTCTTGGTCCATATACTTTTTCATGACATCCATGCTTAATTTAGAGCCTTCCACCCAAGCAGGGTAAGCGTAATTAACGTTTTGCTCGATCCCTTCGGCCGGCATCCAACGGTTGGTTCTTCCCGGATAGCCCAAAATCATGGCGAAATCATTTTCTTCCACACCATCAATATTCACTGGTAAATGATGTTTGGCCTTTAAAGGAACATTGTTGGTTGAATACTCTGCAGGCTGTCCGTTGGCATCTCCATAGACTCTGAAAAGAGAGAAGTCTGCTGTGTGGCGTGGCCATTCCCAGTTATCGGTGTCACCACCATATTTTCCTAGACTTTTTGGAGGCGTTCCAACCAATCTTACGTCGGTATAATCTTCATATACAAAATAGTAATACTCATTTCCTTGAAAGAAGGAACGTACAGACACTTTGTATTTACCATTCTCGCTATTTTCCTGTTCAATTTTTGCAATCTCTTGATTGATGATGGCTTCACGCTCTATTTCTGTCATTGAAGCATTTACTTTAGACAAAATACGTTCAGACACATCGTCCATTCTCACAAAGAATCTTACATATAGTTGTTCAGGTTTCAACTCGTCGTTTAAAGACTTGGCCCAAAACCCATTTTTAAGGTGGTTTTGCTCTGCTGAAGATAGTTCGGCAATAGCATCATAACCACAGTGGTGATTGGTAAGTAAAAGCCCGTTTTCTGAAATAATACTGGCCGTACATCCTCCATTGAACTGGACAATGGCATCCTTTAAGCTTTGGTTATTAATGCTGTATATTTCCTCAGGTGTTAGTTGAAGCCCCATTTTTTGCATATCTCGGTGGTTAAGCCTTTCGATATGCATCAAAAACCACATGCCTTCATTGGCAAATATGGAGACTGGAAATGAAATCCAAAAAACAAGAATTAGCAGATTAATTTTCTTCATTTTTATTTTGTATTTAGTTTAATATTAAGTGCATTCAAGACAAAGGTTTGCTTTTGAGCTCCAGGCGCCTGTGAACAAGGCGCAAAAATAGGGTTAATATTTTGATTCTGGCCGTACTTTGTGTAATCATTAACGCTTGGCAGATTGATGTTTGTAAAGCGGTTTTTAAGTGCAATTCAACTCATTCAAAGTATTCGAAATTTTTCCCATAGTTTAATACGTTGTGGTTAAAATACTGAATCCGTTTACGTGGCTCATTTTTTTGATTTTTTGCGTTTCTGCTTCCAAATGATAAATCCGGTGACGGATAGAAAAGGCCCTGAAATACCGATAAAACAGTACAGTATTTTTATAAGCAAGCCTCCAAATTGTCCAAAGTGTAAAGGAGATACCATACTGTCCAAACGGGTGAGGAGTGTGGCTTCCGATACTTTGGTAACTGAAGAAATTTCTCCGGTATTACTGTCTATAAGGATCTTGTTGAAATATTTGCTGTAATAAAACGGATCGGAATCAAATGTACCGTTCACAGTGATTGGCGCTTCTTTTGTTTTAGGTAAACGCAAATACGAAGGAGTGAAATCAGTGTAGTTATCCGTGATGGTTTTTAAACTCTCTTCAACAGAAATAGTAATTTGTGGGGGTTCTGGAAGTTTAGGCGTCTGTAATGCCGATCTAGACACCTTAAAGGCCAAAACGGTTCCTGTAATCACCAATACTAAATTTAACAACAAAGCCCAAACGCCTACATATCTGTGTAAAGCTGAATAGAAATTACGACTGCGGGAGCGTTTTATCTTCACTTTAAACAGCAAGGTTTTAAGTAAAACTTTACGGTATAAGATAAGCCCTGTGATTAAGGAAAGAAAAAAGAGAACCCCGATAATAAATACCAAAATTCGGCCATATACTCCAGCATGAAAGGTATAGTGCAATTTCAAAATCCATTTGGCAACGGTGCTGTTGGCATCAATGTTGGCAATGATGGTTCCTGTTTCTGGATGTACAAATACAAAACGTCTGGCATTAGGCAATCGCAAATTAAATAGAATGGATTCCCCTGGTTGAAAATGAACAATTCTGGTTTCCCATTCTGGAAATTGGCCTTGCACGGTATGAATGGCCTGATCCAAATTTAGTGTGCTTTCAGAGCTAACCTCAGCTCTATAGGCTCTAAAAGTAATATCATCTATGTCTTCATTAAAGGCCAAAATTGCACCGGTAAGTCCTATTACCAATAGAAAAAGTCCAGAGATCAACCCTAGATACGAATGATATTTTAAAAGGCGTCTGTTATTCACGTTTCAATTAAAGTGCAAACATTGGGATAAAATGGCTCATAACAAAAAAACATCCTGCAAATATATTACAGGATGTTTTAATGAGATAGGGAGTGGTTTAAAGTTTCACGGTAAGTGATACATTAAAACGGGCTCCGTTGGCTTTTATATAATCGTTATTACGTGCTGCAAATTGTGACAATAGGTTATAGTAATCTTCATTAAGAAGGTTTTCAATTCCTAAACCAATAGTTGTAGATGGCGACATCTGGTAGCTAGTGCTTAGGTTGACTAGGTTGAAACTGGAGATAGGCCCTTGTCCGTATGAATAATCACCATTTTCGTTAGCCTCGAAGTGATCTCTGCTTCCTGAGTAGATGTAAGAGATTCTGGCATTAAAGGCATTACTTAAGTTATACCCTAAATATAGCACGCCTTTCACAGGAGGAATACGGTCACTGTTCATGTAAGTGTCGTAGTTGTCGTTGTTTTCTACATCCAATTTACCTTCAGTATAGGAGAAGGATCCTCCCAAGTTGAAATGCAGGGATAACTTGGTGTCGGCAGCTACTTCAAATCCATAAACGCGTTCTGGCTGGCGGGCAATTTCGAAGATACCGCTTGGTAATTCAGTATAAGTGGCTCCAAATTTTGAAGTACTGATAAAATATGCACCGCTAAAATTGGTTTGTCCAATACGGCTGTTGAATCCAATTTCGTAGTTGTTGGCAATCACCGCATCCGAATTGATTTGGCTTACCGTACTTTCTGTAGCCGAACGCAACGTACGTCCTAAATCGGCAATAGAGAAACTTTGCGAGAAGCTCACAAATGGTTTGAATACCGACCATTTGTTGTAACGTAATCCCGCGTTAAAAGTCGTGGCATTATAATCCAAATCGCCACCATCAACAGCAACACCACCACTACTAGGCGTTGTCGCTCCGGCTGCGTATCGGGTTAGGGTTACGTAATCAGGAATGTGGATTCCAATGTTCTCAAAACGGATACCTGCTTTAAATACAAAGTTCTTGTAAAGTGTTTTCAACTGTGCATAAGGTGCAATGTTAGTCATGTCGGTTTCTGGAACCCATGGTCTGCCGTCTATTAATTCTTGAGCAGTCACATCGTTCAACACGTCCAATCCGTATAAAACGTTTCCAGATACCTCACCAAATTGGTAAGTAGTATTGAAATTGAAACGCGCT
Organism: Mangrovimonas sp. TPBH4; assembly: GCF_001280505.1. Lineage (GTDB taxonomy): Bacteria > Bacteroidota > Bacteroidia > Flavobacteriales > Flavobacteriaceae > Mangrovimonas_A. Next base: position 17,821 of record NZ_LBIO01000044.1, on the reverse strand, counting down.
CCCATTTTGGTAGAGATGATAGACGATTGTCCACCGTCAAACCCTAAATTAGGATCGTAGAAACTTGTTGTATATCCGTAAACAGTTCTAAAATCCTGAGCATACAAGTTCAGTTTAAAATCGGTGTTTTTAAAGATATTTGTGAAATCGTAGGTCAGCTGCGCATTGTGGTTGTATCGGTTTCCTTGGTCTACAGCCAAATCTTCTCCCAATACACCAATAGAAGGGGTAACACCGTATTCACCAACCTGTGCCACATAGTCCGAATTTTGGTTGCTGCTGAAGTAGTTGTACATCAATTCTACCTTGTGGTTGTTTGCAATTTGATAGTTCAATTTTCCAAACAAACTGTATTGGTCAGTTTCTCCAATTCCGTAATACGGAGAAATAACTTCCCCGTCCGCATCGCGGAATACACCTGTTTGTCTGAAGGTTCCGTTGACTACATAGCCCAATTTATCCAAATTTCCAGAGAAAGTTTGGGAGATGTTGGCGCCTACAGTTTTTTCAATGGTTTTTAAGGCTCCAGTGCTTCCAATCATGGTAGTGCTTTCAAAAGCCTTGGCAGCATCTGTTTTCTTAGTAATATAGTTGACAATACCACCATCGGCACCGTTTCCATAAATAGCGGTAGCACCTTTAATCACCTCAATGCGTTCAATAGTATTAGGGTCTATGGTATTGATATCTCTACTTCCGTTACGTAATGGCGTAGATTGAGGAATTCCGTCAATCAAGATTAACATTTTTCTACCTCTCAAGGTTTGCCCTGTATTACTGGTTAGATTGGTGCTTAGGGAAATTCCCGGAATTTCCAACAATACGTCAGCAATATTGGTACTGGTTTGTTGGTAGCTTTCAATTTGTTTGGAAGAAAGCACAGAAACAGAAGATGGTACTTCATCCAAAGTTTCGCGAACTCGGTTCGAAGTAATCACCACTTCGTTCAAGGCTTCTAAATCGGTTTGTAAGGTGAAGTTGATCTCTAAGCTTTCGTTGGCTTTTAAGTCAATTTGCTGAGCTGCCTTAAAGTAGCCTACTGCTGAAAATACAAGCGTATATTGGCCTGCTTCAAGCTGCTCCAAACGGTAGCTTCCTTGGTCATTGGCCATGGTGCCTTGAGAGGTTCCTTTTAAGCTTATGGTAGCATAAGGTACAGGTTGGTTGTTTTCATCGGAAATGGTTCCGTAAATGGAAGCGTTTTGGGCATACAGGCCGAAAACACTCAAAAAAAACATACAAAAAAGTAGATGTTTCATCATTGTATTTATTTAGACTTATTATAAATGACTGCAAAAATAGGATATTATTCAGTCTAAAAAGCATAAAAATGTGACTTTGTAATTGGAATTTATTAGTTAGGTAAAAGTGAAAGACTTATAAATGGAAATAGAAAACAGGGATTGGGCTACTCATTCAACGTATCCGAAATTTTCTCTAGGTTTAAACTGTTGGCAGCGGCCTGAAAGATCTCGTAATAGGTGGATTGATTTTTGTACAGTTCGTCGTGTGTGCCTTGTTCAATAACACGACCATGGTCTAGAACTATCACATTTTCGGCATCGATAATCTGCGAAATGCTATGGGAAATAATTATTACTGTACGCCCTTGTTTAATGGCATCGAGACTTTTCTTTATTTGCTCTGTGGCTACCGCATCCAGACTGGCGGTAGGTTCGTCTAAAAAGATAATAGGCGGATTTTTTAAAAACAGACGGGCTATGGAAATACGTTGTTGCTGCCCTCCAGACAGCAATTTGGCTTTGGAGGCATACCCATTGGGCAAAGCCATAATGTCGTTATGGATATAGGCCTTTTTTGCGGCAAGTTCTATGTCCTCTTGTGTAGCTGCTTCGTCCCCATACCTAATGTTTTCGGAGATGCTGCCGTTAAAAATATGGTTTTTCTGAAGCACCAAACCTATATGTTGGCGTAGCCATTCGGTATTGTATTCCTGTAAGTCCACATTGTCCAGAGTGATGCTTCCGGTAGTTGGTTGGTAAAATTTATCCAGCAGGTTCACCACCGTACTTTTTCCAGCACCGCTTAATCCCACCAAAGCTGTAATTTTATTGGCGGGAATCTCCATAGAAACATCATGCAATGCTTTGGTGCCGTTGGGATATTTAAAATCGACGTGGCTCAATTTGATGTTGCCAAGAATGCTGTCGGGTATATAATTACCAGAGGTTTCCTGTTCGTCGTCGGCGTCAAGAATATTAAAAAAGGCTTCAGAATAAATTAAGGCATCGTTCACTTCGTCATAAATCATATGCAGTCTGCGTATGGGGGCGGAGACGTTGTTGAACAACATGATATGAAACATGATCATCCCAATGCTCATAGTGCCGTTAAGCACAAAGTAGGCCGTTAGAATAATAATGAGCACGACTCCAAATTGTTCCAAAAAGGTTTTTAAACTGTCAAACAGAAACCCAATTTGATGGGTTTTCATTTGGTTCTCGGTAATATCGTATTGGATCTTTTCGTGTTTGTCTGCCTCCAAATTTTCTCTGGTAAATGATTTAATCACCGAAATAGAGTCAATAATACTAATAATGACATTGCTTTTGGTTTCGCGATAATGTCGCATTCGCCGTCTAAAACCACTCAGTTTATGCGCCTGAACCACACTCACCCAATAATAAATGGGGATGATGGCCAAGCTCACCATGCCTATCCAAAAATTGGCAGTAAACATAGCAATCAAGGCAATGAGGGCATTGGCAAATAAGGGGAGGATGTCGATAAAGAAATTTCTAACCAATCGTGTCAAACTGCTAATGCCAAGATCTATTCTAGCCTGCAATTTTCCACTTTCATTTTCCGAAGAGGTATAAAATGCCATTCGATAGGAGAGGATGCGCTCTACCACGGTTTGGGAAAAATCACGTGAAATATAAATACGGAGTTTTTCACCAAAAAATTTCTGTCCGTATTGTACGGCGGCATAAATCAATTCTTTGCCCAATAAAATGGCGCTGATGAGAAATAGTAGGTTCATGCCCTTTTTTAAGGGCTCGTGCTGCTCCACCAAAATTGTGATTTCATCTACGGTATAGCGCAAAATATAGGCGTTTACCTGAGCCATCACCGAACCTATCAAAGTAAGAATCAAAGTTGCCAATACCAATAAGCGATAAGGTTTTACAAATGCCCAAATCTCCCGGAAAAGCTCGGAGATACTCATGGTTTCTGGCTTTTCTATGTGCATTTGTGGCTGCGGCATGTTTTAATTGAAGGTCTGGTTTTAAGATAGTTGAAAGATACTAAATAAAAGAATGTCAATTGGTTATAGGGGTTGATTCATTTGTTTAGCAGTTTAATAAGTTCTCTTAGGGGACTGCCAGAATAAATCCAATTAAAGAACAATGTGCTTAATTATGGATAGATGTCATATTATAAGTGAAGTTCACTTCTTATTTTTGTACTAACACTTTTACTATGAAACACTACAAACCTAAAAATAGACTGTCTGCCCAAGCCTACATCGATGGGGTACTTAAAGGAGACCGTATGGTGTTATCGCGTGCCATTACGGTTATTGAAAGTAATCTGGAAAGTGATAAAATCCTCGCAAAGGAAATCATTCAAAAAATCTTGCCAGCGTCCGGTAACTCCATGCGCATAGGGGTGACAGGTGTTCCCGGAGTGGGGAAAAGTACCTTTATTGAAGCGTTTGGGAAATACCTCATTTCCCAAGGTCATAAAGTGGCTATTCTATCTATAGATCCAAGTAGCCAACGTTCCAAAGGAAGTATACTAGGTGACAAAACCCGTATGGAAGAACTCAGTGGGATGGAAGCCGCATACATCCGACCTTCGGCCTCAGGGGAAACGCTTGGGGGTGTAGCCAATAAAACCGCCGAAAGTATGTTGCTCTGTGAAGCGGCCGGTTACGACATTATTTTAATTGAAACTGTAGGGGTAGGACAATCCGAAACTGCGGTGCATGGCATGACCGACTTTTTTTTACTGCTTATGTTAGCCGGCGCCGGCGACGAATTGCAGGGGATTAAAAAGGGCATCATGGAAATGGCCGATATGGTAGTGATCAACAAAGCCGATGGTGATAATATGAAGCAAAGTGATAAAGCTAGACTTCAATATCAAAATGCACTTCATTTATTTCCGCCTTCAGAATCGGGGTGGACTCCAACAGTGACAAAAGCATCTGCTTTGCATAACACGGGGATTGAGACTGTTTGGGAAAATATCTTGAATTATCGAGATTTGGTTGCTTCAAATGGGTATTTTATAAAAAATAGAAACCATCAAAAAATACAATGGATGTATGATACCATTAATGAGGAACTGAAGCAACTGTTCTACGGTTCTGAAGCTATCGCCAATCAACTGCCAAAATTGGAAAGTCAAATCATTTCATCTCAAATTTCTCCAGTAAAAGCAGCGGAGGATATGATTACTCAGTTTAAGGAAACACTGAGCCTTAAAACCGATTAAGGTTTAAATTTTTCAACAATAAAACTATTTATTGAAAGAGCTTCATAAGCTCTTTTTTTATGGAATTTGTTTTATAAAACATATTAAAGGAGAAAGCTCCAAGATTTAATATCATCCTGGAGCTTTCAATTAAAACAGATTTAAACAAAAAAAAGTGCTATTAATCGAGTGCTAGATATTTGTCCATAATGGTGATGGCCGACTTGGCAATCACGGTTCCTGGACCAAATACAGCAGCTACTTTACGGTCTAACAAATATTGGTAATCTTGTTCAGGAATCACCCCTCCGGCAAAGACCAAAATATCAGGTCTTCCCAAGCGTTCCAATTCCTCTATTAACTGCGGAATTAGGGTTTTATGTCCAGCCGCCAAACTAGAGGCGCCCACAAAGTGCACGTCGTTTTCTATGGCTTGTTTGGCAACTTCCTCAGGGGTTTGGAATAAGGGGCCCATATCCACATCAAAGCCAAGATCGGCAAAACTGGAGGCGACTACCTTAGCGCCTCTATCGTGTCCATCTTGTCCCATTTTGGCAATCATAACTCTTGGGCGACGGCCTTCAATTTCAGAAAACTTGTCTGCCAATTGTTGGGCTTCCTCAAAGGTGTAATCATCTTTCACCTCTTTTCTGTAGACACCACTGATAAGTCTGGTGTCTGCTTTGTGGCGTCCAAAGTGAGCTTCTAAAGCATCGGAGATTTCACCCAAAGTGGCAAAGTTTTCAGCAGCATCTACAGCTAATTCCAGCAGATTGCCCTTGCCTGTTTCGGCACAATTGGAAAGTGCTTTTAGTTTGGTGTCTACCACAGCTTGATCTCTGTTAGCTTTAAGGCTGTTCAAACGTTCGATTTGAGACGTTCTCACCGCGGAATTATCCACTTCCAAGATTTCAATATCCGATTTTTCGTCGGTTTGGTATTTATTCACACCCACCAAAATATCTTGACCAGAATCCAATCTGGCTTGTTTTCTTGCGGCAGCTTCTTCAATACGCATTTTAGGAACGCCAGTTTCAATGGCTTTGGCCATACCACCCAATTCCTCAACTTCTTCAATAAGTTTCCACGCTTTTTTGGCGATTTCTTGGGTAAGGTACTCAACATAATAGGAGCCTGCCCATGGGTCTACCGCTTTGGTGATTTGTGTTTCCTCTTGAATGTAAATTTGGGTGTTACGTGCAATTCTCGCGGAGAAGTCCGTAGGAAGTGCAATGGCTTCGTCTAAGGCATTGGTGTGTAGGGATTGTGTGCCTCCCAAACCAGCAGCCATAGCTTCAATACAGGTTCTGGCCACATTGTTGAACGGATCCTGTTCACTCAAGCTCCAACCCGAAGTTTGGCTATGGGTACGCAATGCCATCGACTTCGGATTTTTTGGGTTGAACTGTTTAATGATTTTTGCCCAAAGCATACGCGCGGCACGCATTTTGGCAATCTCCATAAAATGGTTCATTCCAACGGCCCAGAAGAAAGAAAGCCTTGGTGCGAATTCATCAATTTTTAGGCCCGCAGCCAATCCTGTTTTGATGTACTCCAAACCATCTGCCAAGGTATAGGCCAATTCAATATCTGCCGTGGCACCTGCTTCCTGCATGTGGTACCCGCTAATAGAAATAGAATTGAACTTTGGCATGTGTTGGGTGGTGTATTCAAAAATATCCCCAATAATCTTCATGGAAGGTAATGGTGGATAAATGTAGGTGTTACGCACCATAAACTCCTTTAGGATGTCATTTTGAATGGTACCACTCAGTTGGTCCAAAGCTACTCCTTGTTTTTTGGCAGCGGCAATATAAAAGGCCATAATAGGAAGTACGGCACCGTTCATAGTCATGGAAACCGACATTTTATCCAAGGGAATCTGGTCGAATAAAATTTCCATATCCAAAATGGAATCGATGGCAACCCCGGCTTTTCCAACATCACCGGTTACCCTTGGGTGATCGGAATCGTAGCCTCTGTGTGTGGCCAAATCAAAGGCTACCGAAAGTCCTTTTTGACCTGCGGCAAGGTTTCTTCTGTAAAAGGCATTGGATTCTTCCGCAGTGGAGAAACCGGCATATTGACGAATGGTCCATGGGCGTAAGGCGTACATGGCGCTATACGGCCCTCTGGTAAAAGGTGGTAAGCCTGCCACAAAGTTTAAGTGCTCAGCTTCGGCAATGTCTTTTTTATTAAAATGGGTTTTCACAGGGATGCCTTCAGGGGTATTCCAAATGGCCTTTTTACCTGTAGCTTTGGTTTCCTGTGAGTTATGGTCTAAACTTAGAGTTGAAAAATCTCGTTTCATAAGTCATTGTTTTTGTGATTCAATGGTCTTTCACAGGTTAGTGTGCAACTAGGCCATTTAGTTTTTGTTGTATCCCTGAAATAGTTTGAATGACATCCGATTTGATATGGATGCAATCATCCAAGCCTGCTTCTTTGAGGGCATCTATAAGTGCTACTGGATTTCCAGCCAGTAACAGAATTTTGTCTTTGTTTAGAGCTCTAAAGGTGCTTACAAAGTCTAGGGCATCCGTTTCGTAATCCTGGTCGGAGCTACAGATCACTACGACATCAGAATTTGATGTGGCACTGCTTTCGGCTGCTTCTTGAGCCGAATTATAACTTTTCTCCTGCCAAACTTCAAAGCCTGAAACTCCTAGAAAGTCATATGAAAAGGCAGCTCTCGCTTTTCTCATGGTGAGATTTCCGAAACTGCTGAGCTCTACAATAGGACGTTTTTTACTGGTTTCTACAAGTTCTTCAGTGGTTCTTCTAAGGGCTTCAATTTCCTGAGTAGCACGTCGCGGTGTCAATAGTTTGCTGGATTGGCTACTTCCCTCGGATAAAATATTGGAAGGAATGCTTTCCATAAGGTTGGGGTATTTGTTGACTCCTACCATGGCCAAACGACGCTGACTTAAAAGTGTTAGTTTTCTCTGGCGGATTTCCGCGATTTGCTGTTGGATATAGTCGCTTTCAAAAGCGTCATAAAAACCACCTCGAGTTTCTACTTCCTTAAATAGGGCAAGTGCTTTTTCTGCTATTTTTGAAGTGACATCTTCTATGTAATAAGAACCGTCCACAGGGTTAGCCACTTTCCCGAAATAGGATTCTTCTCTTAATATCGTTGAAATATTGCCTGCAATTCTATTTGAAAACGCTGAAGTTTCCTTAAACTCCTTGTCGAACGGATCAATAACCACAGCATCGACGTTGCCTAACAAGGCCGACATGGCCTCTGTGGTGGCACGTAACAAGTTGGTGTGAGGATCTGTGACCGATTTGCTCCAAACCGATGTTTTAGCAGTTAAACTATGTTTGTATTCAGTTACGCCATAAGTTTTGGCAATGGCTGCCAACAAGCTGTTGAAAGCTCTAAATTTTCCTATTTCAACAAAGTACTCAGAACTAATTCCCAATTGGAAGTGCAGGTTGTTGAATAAGGTTTCGAGATTACCTTCATTTTTTAAACAGTTTTCAATAACATAAACTAAGGCGTTTAGGGTAAATGCAACCTCTTGTACCTGATTGCTTCCAGAATCCAAAAATGCAGTTCCGGAAATACTCAAGGTTTTATAATTAGGGAAGGCGCTACCTAGTTCCACCAAGCGGTTAAGGTCATTTAGCTTAGACTGTGGAAGGTTTCCGGTAGTCACGTATTCCGTAATGAGATTAAGGTCGATAAAACCTTTTAAGTTTTCTGGAGCAATCAAATGGTTGTTGGCGTAGGCAAAGAAATTTGTTGCAAATTCCAATAGTTCATCTTCCAATTGGAAGGACACACTAATGGTGTTGAGGTCAATATCCTTTAACAGTTGTACTACAGAAGCCTCTGTTGTTACTTCAAAAATCAATCCTGTAATCCCTTCTGCGATGGCCTTTAAAGCTTGAGTGTTGGCCTCTGTAGCAGAATTAACCTTGATATGTCTGTAGTTTACAAATGCCGCTGCATTTTCACCGGTATTGGACAGTTGTGTAATGGCATCTTCCGGCGTATAAAGAGGAGGGAGCGTAATGTCGTTTAAATTTCTCCAAACCAATCTTTTGTCAAAATCGGCTCCTTTTAAGTCGATGTTCACCTTTTCCAACCATTGCTCTTTGGTAATGGGCGCAAAGTTGGAAAAGAGTGTGTTATTTTGAGTGTTCATACGTTTGTTTTTATGTTGAACTTTGCTGTCTTGCTTATCTTCCGAAACGTTCAAAAATGGCTTTGTCCAATTCTTCTCTATGGTCTGGGTGCGCAATGTTTCTGAGTGCTTCCGCACGTTTTTTCAAGGTTTTGCCAAATAATTCGGCTACCCCAAATTCGGTAACTACATATCTAGCATGGGCTCTGGTTGTCACAACTCCGGCACCTGGTTTTAAAATAGGCGCAATTTTAGACACACCTTTCAAAGTGGTTGAAGTCATGGCAATGATAGGTTTACCTCCTTTGGATAGGGCAGCTCCACGCATAAAGTCCATTTGGCCTCCTACACCTGAGAACATTCTGGTTCCTATGGAATCGGCACATACTTGGCCTGTAATATCTATTTCAATCGCCGAGTTGATTGCGGTCACTTTTGGGTTTTGACGAATGACGGCCGTATCGTTAACATAGGCGATATCACGCATTTCAATTTCGGCATTGTCATCCATAAAGTCATAAAGACGTTGGGTTCCCATGGCAAAACCAGACACTATTTTGTAGGGATTTAGTTTTTTATTAGAACCATTAATAATGCCTTTTTCGACTAAGCTTACAATACCATCGGAGAACATTTCTGTATGGATTCCCAAGTTTTTGTGGTTGGTCAAATACGATAATACGGCGTTTGGAATTCCTCCAATTCCCATTTGTAAAGTCGCACCATCGTCGATAATCTCTGCAATGTTTTTTCCAATGGTAGCTTCTTCTTTGGTAGGCGGAGCCAATTGCATTTCGTAGATAGGTTCGTCTACTTCCACACAGGCTGTAAAGTTGCTGATGTGTACAATGCCATCTCCAAAGGTACGAGGCATTCTAGAGTTGATTTGTGCGATGACGGTTTTCCCTGTTTCAATGGCAGACACAATAATATCTACAGAGACTCCCAAAGAACAAAATCCGTGTTTGTCTGGTGGAGAAACATTTACCAAAACGATATCCAGTTCCATATAACCTTCTCTAAAAAGGCTAGGGATATCACTTAAAAAAATAGGGATGTAATCTGCGGTGTCACCAATGCTTTTACGGATGTTGCCCCCAATAAAAAAGGCACTTGTGTGGAAGTTATCTCTTAGCTCTGGCGACACATAGCCGCATTCGCCTTCTGTATGTAGGTGTACAATTTCTACGCCTTTAAGTTCTGGTCCTCTTGCCACTAAAGCCTTAACCAATGCCTGAGGTGTAGCTGAAGCTCCTTGAATGAGTACGGTGTCTCCAGATTTTACCAGTTTTACAGCTTCATCTGCAGTCATTAAATTTGGTAAGCTAGACACTTGTGGTGGATTCATTACATTTGATAAACTCATAACAATATCATTTTAGTTCGTTGCTTTCATTTTACTAATCAGTGTTTAAGCTAAAAAGCTCAAAAGAATACCTGCTGCAATGGCCGATCCTATAACACCAGCAACGTTTGGTGCCATAGCGTGCATGAGCAAATAGTTGGTAGGGTCTGCCTTTAGACCTTCGGCATGTACCACGCGCGCACTATCTGGAACTGCAGATACACCGGAAGCTCCAATTAGTGGGTTTATTTTTTCGTCTCCCTTAAGGAATACGTTCATAAGTTTCGCAAACAAGAGCCCTCCCATAGTAGCAATCACGAAGGAAATAGCTCCCAATCCAAAGATGAGCATAGAGTCTTTTGTGATAAAGATGTCTGCTTGTGTAGAAGCTCCCACCGTTACACCTAACAGAATGGTTACGATATCGATAAGTTTGGTTCTTGCGGTTTCAGCCAAACGTTCGGTACGTCCTGATTCTTTTAATAGGTTACCAAAGAACAACATACCTAAAAGTGGTAGGGCACTAGGGGAGATGAACGTTGTCAATAATAAGGCGGCCACAGGGAAGATCATTTTTTCCTTTTGGGATACCGCTCTAGGAGGTTTCATCTTGATGAGACGTTCCTTTTTGGTAGTCAACAACTTCATGATTGGCGGTTGGATTACTGGTACCAATGCCATATAAGAGTAGGCGGCAATGGCGATAGGACCAATCAGGTTTTTAACCGTGGTGCCATCGGGCAGGATATTAATACCATTGGCTAATTTGGAGGATAGGAAGATTGCCGTAGGGCCATCAGCACCTCCAATAATTCCTATCGCACCTGCCTCGGGAAGGGCAAAACCAAGGTAGAGGGCTCCTAAAAAAGTTCCGAATACCCCTATTTGGGCAGCGGCTCCCAATAACATAAGTTTTGGATTGGCAATCAGGGAAGAAAAATCGGTCATGGCTCCAATTCCTAGGAATATCAAGGGCGGGTAAATTCCCTTGACGACGCCAAAATACAGGTAATTAAGTACAGATCCGGTTTCATAAATACCGGTTTGATTTCCTACGACGAAGGGGATATTTCCTATTATAACCCCGGTGCCTATTGGGATTAGCAACAATGGTTCATAATCAAATTTGATACCTAGGTATATAAATACAATACCTATAATAATCATGATGATATGTCCCGATTGGGCATTGGCAAAACCAGTGTAAGCGTAAAACTGCTTGATGCCATCAAAGGCTTCTGTTATAAAATTTTCCTCACTGGTTGTGGTTGTGGTAGATATTTCTGTGGTGGTTGTATTGGTAGCGCTTGTGGTGAGTCCTAGGACTGGTTTTATGAAAAGCAATATCGATATAACTCCAAATATTAATGCTAATTTTTTCATTTTCTTTAGTTTTGGGCCTGTTAAGTAGTTGTGCTACTTTGTGAATTCCTAAGAAAACATGGCTGGTTTATTCTATTTCTATCAAAGCATCACCTTGCAGTACTTGTTTTCCAACGGCCACATGGATAGCAGTTACAACCCCGGCCTTATTGGCAACGATGCTATTTTCCATTTTCATGGCTTCCAATATCAATAGCTGATCGTTTTCTTTTACTTGATCTCCAACTTGTACATTTAAAGCTAAGATTACACCAGGGATAGGTGCAGTAATAGCTCGCTTGTTTGAAGAACTAGGGTTGACCACTTTGGGCTTTTCTGTGTTGGCAGAAGAGGATCTTCTGGCTAGAACAGGCGTTTTTTGTTTTTTGATTTCCTGCTCTAGTTCTACCGAGTAGCTAGTCCCGTTAACTTCAAGGTTTATGGTATTATCCTCGTGAGATAGAATTTTAACCTTATAGCTGTTTTTATTTATGTTGAATGTGAAATTTTTCATGATTTAGCTGTCTAGTGATTCTTAAAATCTATTATTGTATGCTCCGTAAATTTTAGAACTCCAAGGGGAGTACATTTTACGTGCCTGTTTAATGGTTAACACGGCATTTTCGTTATCATGTTGTTCATCAAGGTAGAGATGGATTCCCATGGAAATAGCGGCAGCAACCTCACCTGTAAATGCATTGCCAAGGTCTTTGTTGACTATGCTCTCTTTGTTTTTTTTCTTTGGTTTCCCTGGTTTTAATCCATTGTAAAATTTTAGGAGTAGGGGCAGCCCGAACTTAAAGAACAAGGTTAGGGTAAGAAGGCCTGAAAATACAATCAACAACCCCGTTAAAAGGATGACATAGCCTTCATCTATATTGCTTATGGATAGTGGTATATTCATGATTACAATGGGATATTAGAGTGTTTTTTAGGTGGATTCACCTCTTTCTTGTTGGCCAGCAATTCCAGACCTCGGATAATTCGGAATCGCGTATTTCTAGGTTCGATTACATCGTCTATAAAACCATATTTGGCAGCCACGTATGGATTGGCAAATTTGGTGGTGTATTCATTCTCTTTTTCTTCGATGTAGTTTAATTTCTCATCGGCATCAGTAATTTTTCTAATGTTTGAACCTTCCAATACTTCAACGGCTCCTTTAGCTCCCATTACGGCAATTTCCGCTGTTGGCCATGCATAATTCAAGTCGCCTCGTAGTTGTTTACAGCTCATTACGTCATGGGCTCCACCATATGATTTTCTTAGAGTAATGGTTACTTTAGGTACCGTAGCTTCTCCGTAAGCAAATAGCAGTTTGGCTCCATGAAGAATAATACCGGCATACTCTTGACCTGTTCCAGGTAAGAATCCTGGAACATCAACCAACGTTACCAATGGAATATTGAATCCATCGCAGAAACGAACAAAGCGCGCTGCTTTTCTAGAAGATTCACAATCTAGAACTCCGGCATAAAATTTAGGTTGATTGGCAACAATACCAACCGGATGTCCATTAAAACGAGCAAATCCTACCACAATGTTTTTGGCGTAATTGGAATGGACTTCCAAAAATTCTCCATTGTCGGTAATAATTGAGATTACATCCAGAATATCATAGGGTTGATTTGGATTCTCTGGAATGATGCTATTTAGCTCATCGTCTAATCTGTCAATAGGATCGGAAGTTGAAATTGTTGGCGGCTCCTCAAGGTTGTTGGAAGGTAGGTAGCTTAAAAGCTTTCTTATCAACATTAAGTTTTCTTCATCATTTTCTGCTAAAAAGTGAGATACCCCAGATTTGGTAGAATGGATAGTGGCGCCTCCTAATTGCTCGGTGGTCACCTCTTCACCAGTAACCGATTTAACTACTTTAGGTCCTGTAACGAACATATAGCTGGTTTGATCGGTCATGATGGTAAAATCGGTGAGGGCAGGAGAGTATACGGCTCCTCCAGCGCAAGGCCCCAAGATGGATGAGATTTGGGGAATGACTCCAGAGGCCATAATGTTTCTTTGGAAAATTTCAGCATAACCTGCCAGAGAGCGTACACCTTCCTGTATACGGGCCCCACCACTATCATTCAGTCCTATAACGGGAACTCCAATTTTCATGGCCATATCCATGATCTTACAAATTTTTAGGGCATAGGTTTCTGATAGGGATCCACCAAAAACCGTAAAATCTTGGGAGAACACATACACGATACGACCATCTATAGTACCATGGCCGGTAACCACACCATCCGATAGATAGCGCTCTTTGTCCAGGCCAAAGGATTTGGTTCTGTGCGTGACGAACATATCAAATTCTTCAAAACTGTCTTCATCCAAAAGGATTTCAATACGTTCGCGAGCGGTTAGTTTTCCTTTAGCGTGTTGTGAGTCGATGCGTTTTTCTCCGCCTCCTAATCGAGCTTCAGCGCGTTTGGCGATGAGCTCATTAATTTTATCTTGATTTGCCATGGGGTATGTTTTTGTTACCGTCTGATTTTTTTGGTACTTATTTTGAACAGAGTTCGGTTAGGACTCCTAAGGTAGATTTTGGATGCAGGAAGCCTATGTTGAGACCTTCTGCTCCTTTGCGCGACTGTTGGTCTATTAATTGTACGCCTCTGTCGCCTGCCAATTGTAAGGCTTCGGTAGCGTCGTTTACGGCAAAGGCTATATGGTGAATTCCCGGTCCCTTTTTAGCGATAAATTTTCCAATGGGGCCATCGGGAGAAGTACTCTCTAATAATTCGATTTTGGTTTGACTAGCACCGACCAAAAAAAAGGCTGTCTTCACTTTTTGATCGACAACCTCTTCTATAGCATAGCACTCCATTCCTAAAACCTGTTCATAATATTTTATGGCTTCTTCTAGGTTTTCAACAGCAATTCCAATATGCTCAATGTGTGAGATATCCATGATTCAAAGTTTATGTTACAATTCCGTTTGTTACATCAAAGCTATTGTAGGATTCCATTTTATATTATGATATATATCATGTTATTCTTGATTTCTTTAGGAAATATTTAACGAAAACGTAATAGTTGACAACTTTTTACCGATTTTGAAAAATAATTTTTCCTTTTTTATGGTCGCCATGACCAAAACAGTGTTTTTGTAGCTATTTATAGAAGAAGATTTCTTGGTTTTGGTTTTTTTTCTGAAGGTGTCTAAAAATAATTTAGAGGAGCTCTCTTTAATATAGTATCCCCATAGCAACCCTATGTATATCCTATGGAAATAATTGATGCCAGAGAAGTGCAAAAGAATAAGGTGATGTGCGTGTGAAAATCTTCTAAGGTCCCAAAAAGATATAGTACCTTTATGGTCTATTTAGAAATTTTCTTTAGAAGCTTGCCTTCGTGAAATTCTCAACAATATTCAATATAATATATATAGTATGGTTCATACCTATCACATAAATGGCATGTCCTGCAATGGCTGCAGAAAGCATGTGGAAGGCACCTTGTCCAAGGTGCCAAATGTTTCTAAGGTTGTAGTTGATTTAGAAGCAGCTGAAGCCACGATTGAAATGACGTCACATATTCCTATTGAAACCTTTCAAGATGCTCTTAAGGCAGACGGAGGACGTTATAGTATCCATATGCCAGGCGAAAGACAAGAACAGCCGCCAAAAAATGAAACGCTTCCCAAAGGACAGGGGACAGGAGTGTTTTATTGCCCCATGCATTGTGAAGGCGATAAAACCTACGACAAACCTGGCGATTGTCCTGTTTGTGGAATGGATTTAGTGGAAGAACAAAACTTGTCTGCAGTGGCAACTCAGCAATGGACATGCCCTATGCACCCAGAAGTTTTTAAAGATGAAGCGGGTGATTGTCCTATTTGTGGAATGGATCTGGTGCCTGTGAAACCACAACTGTCTGCCGAAGAACAGACCTATAAAAAGCTTTTGAAAAAGTTTTGGTTGGCGGTAGCCTTTACACTTCCTATTTTCTTGATAGCGATGAGCGATATGTGGCATAATAATCCTTTACATAATATAATGGATCAAAAATATTGGAACTGGGGGCAGTTTGCCCTGTCCTTGCCTGTCGTGTTTTATGCCGCTTGGATGTTCTTTGAGCGTGCTTATAGGAGTATCAAAACATGGAACTTAAATATGTTTACCTTAATAGGTATAGGAGCAGGTGTAGCTTGGGTGTTTAGTGTGGCCGGTTTGTTAGTGCCAAATATGTTTCCAGAGCAGTTCAAAACAGCATCAGGAGTGGTGCATGTGTATTTTGAAGCCACTACCGTGATATTGACTTTGGTGTTACTAGGGCAATTATTGGAGGCAAAAGCTCACAGTAAAACCAATTCGGCAGTAAAGGAGTTGTTGAAATTAGCGCCTAACAAGGCTATAAAAGTTGTGGATGGAGAAGAACTAGAGGTGAGCATTGATAAAATTGTCCTTGGAGATTTACTGAAGGTGAAGCCCGGAGATAAAATTCCAGTGGATGGGGTAATTGTACAGGGAGAATCGGCTGTAGACGAATCCATGATAACCGGAGAACCCATCCCAGTGAATAAAGTAAAAGGAGATAAAGTAAATAGTGGGACTATTAATGGGAACCAAGTCTTTATTATGAAAGCTGAAAAGGTGGGGAGCGATACACTTTTGTCTCAAATTGTACAAATGGTAAATGAGGCTAGTAGGAGTCGAGCGCCTATTCAAAAATTGGCTGACCGTATTTCTGCGTACTTTGTTCCCATTGTGGTTTTGGTATCAATCATCACCTTTATAGTTTGGGTGGTTTGGGGGCCACAGCCAGCCTATGTATACGCCCTGATCAATGCTATTGCGGTTTTGATCATTGCGTGTCCTTGTGCTTTGGGATTGGCAACACCCATGTCCGTAATGGTGGGAGTGGGAAAAGGTGCCCAAAATGGCGTGCTCATAAAAAATGCCCAAGCATTGGAAACCATGGACAAGGTAGACACCTTAATAATAGATAAAACAGGAACTATCACTGAAGGAAAACCTACCGTAGAGAAAATAGTAGGTTTTGGTGAAGAAAGTAACGGCCACGACGTGTTGGTGCAATATGCAGCCTCCCTAAATAGCAATAGTGGGCACCCCTTGGCAGACGCTATTGTAAGCCATGCGAAGAAGCAACATATAAAGGTGTTTGATGTCTATAAGTTTGAATCCTTGACAGGAAAAGGGGTTCAGGGAATAGTGAATGGAGTAGCTGTGGTTTTGGGAAATTTAAAATTGATGAAGGAAATAGGGGCTGAGGTCTCCCGTGAAATGCAAAAGGAAGTTCAAACTTTTCAGGAGCAGGGAAAAACAGTGTCCTTTTTAGCAATGGATGAAAAAGTGAAGGGCTATGTCGTTATTGCGGATAAAATAAAGGAGACTAGTGCCAAAGCTATCAAGGAGCTTCAGGATTTGGGAGTAGACGTTCTAATGCTTACAGGGGATAATGAAAAGACGGCTCAAGCTGTGGCTTCGGAGCTTGGTGGTATTCACTTTAAGGCTGGGTTGATGCCAGAGGATAAGCTTAAGGAGGTGGAAGGCTTACAAAATGAAGGAAAAGTAGTGGCTGTGGCTGGTGATGGTATTAATGATGCTCCTGCATTGGCCAAAAGTGATGTAGGGATTGCTATGGGGACAGGTACTGATGTAGCTATTGAAAGCGCCATGATTACTTTGGTAAAGGGAGATTTACAGAGTATTGTTAAGGCTAAAAATCTTAGTCACGCCGTAATGAAGAACATCAAACAAAATCTATTTTTCGCACTCATTTATAATACCATTGGAGTGCCTGTTGCAGCAGGAGTGTTGTATCCATTTTTCGGGGTATTATTGTCGCCTATGTTGGCTGCTCTGGCCATGAGTTTTAGTTCGGTATCTGTAATAGGCAATGCCTTAAGGTTGCGTAAAGTTCATGTTTAAATTATGGTATTTTATTGATTGTAAATAAAGTATGGGAACGTGGAGATTATTTAGTGTCTAGATGAAATTTATGTAAATTTTACGAAAAAAATCGATGAAATGCTTGTTTTTTACGTTTAATTGCATAAATTTGCTACAGTTAACGCCTTAAATCTAAACTATGAAAACTAAATTTACCCTATTAAGTATTGTTTTTATACTTGTTACGGGCATTGGTTTTGCCCAAAAGAATAAAGAGGAATCTCCTAGCATTATTAGCGGTAAGGTCTCTATTGCAAAGTATCACGACAGAGATCAATTGGAACATATGCAAAAGGGAGAGTTGTTGGAGCTCTATAAAGAGCGTATTGAAGTTATTGTAAAAATCTTGCCAAATATTGCCTTCGCTACCAAGCCAGGTGTTACAATGGCATCTATGGGAATTCCGGAGACGAAGGATAACAAAAAAGCACTGGAAGATAATATTGAAGCTTCCAAAGACTATTTTGAAAGTACCATTGAATTTCAAAAGCGTATTTTACCTTATTCAGATAAATCAAATTTAATTATGGCTATTTTGTTTTATGAAGAAACATTAAAGTCATTGCATACTTATGATGATTTTTAAAAATTCATTATAATATATATGTAGTTGTTAAGCT
>NZ_LBIO01000043.1 GCF_001280505.1 Mangrovimonas sp. TPBH4 | reverse complement strand
GAACTATATCAATAGAGTAAAACATTTTTGGAATAAGCTATTTATTTGGGGTCTATTTACTCTTTATTAAATGGTTAATAGTGAAATAATGATATCAGATTTCTTTTAGAAAAGATAAAAAAGATTATTATAAAATTTGAGAGTAGTGTTGTCTTTTTGAATTGTTTCCATCAAAAAAGTCCTTGTAAAAACTACAAGGACTTTTCAATTTCATATAAGTTTGGGTTAAGACTCCGTATGTTTCTCGGCCTTTTCAATTTTAATGGTCAATTCTTCTGTTTTGGAATCTAAATCCATAATAATTGTATCACCTTCCAGCAATTGGGCATTGATAATTTCTTCTGCCAATGCATCCTCAATATACTTCTGGATGGCACGTTTTAAAGGACGCGCACCATATTGTTTGTCAAAACCTTTATCTGCAATGTAATCTTTGGCTTTATCACTTAATTTAAGCTCATAACCTAAACCTTTTATGCGCTCAATTAGCTTGATAAGCTCAATGTCGATAATTTTATCAATATCAGATTTTTCTAAAGCGTTGAATACGATTACATCGTCAATTCTGTTAAGGAATTCTGGTGCAAAGGCTTTTTTCAAAGCGTTTTCAATAATACTTTTAGAATTGTCTTGAGCCTGTGCTTCTCTTGCAGCTGTGCCAAAACCAACACCTTGTCCAAAATCCTTAAGTTTTCTGGCTCCAATATTGGAAGTCATAATGATAATAGTATTTCTAAAATCTATTTTTCTACCTAAACTATCTGTAAGATAACCATCGTCCAATACCTGTAAAAGCATATTGAACACATCAGGATGCGCTTTTTCAATTTCATCCAAAAGAATGACTGCGTATGGTTTGCGACGTACTTTTTCTGTTAATTGTCCACCTTCTTCATAACCAACATACCCTGGAGGGGCACCAACCAGTCTAGAAATGGCAAATTTTTCCATGTACTCGCTCATATCTATTCTGATAAGTGCGTCTTCACTGTCAAACAATTCACGAGCCAAAACTTTGGCTAGTTGAGTTTTTCCAACCCCTGTTTGACCTAGAAATATAAAAGAACCAATCGGTTTGTTTGGATCCTTAAGACCAGCTCGGTTTCTTTGAATAGCTTTTACAACCTTGGCAACAGCTTCATCTTGTCCAATTACCTTGCCTTTGATATGGTCTGGTAATTTTGCTAGTTTATTGCTTTCGGTCTGGGCAATTCTATTTACAGGGATGCCTGTCATCATGGATACCACATCTGCAACATTTTCCTCAGAGACAATTTCACGATGGAGTTTGGTTTCTTCTTCCCATTTTTCTTGGGCTACAGCCAATTCTTTTTCCAATCTCTTTTCATCATCTCGAAGTTTAGCAGCCTCTTCATACTTCTGTTTTTTAACAACTGTATTTTTAGTTTCTCTAACTTCTTCGAGTTTCTTTTCTAGTTCCAGAATCTGTTTTGGAACATCGATATTGGTGATATGAACTCGCGATCCAGCTTCATCCAAAGCATCTATGGCTTTGTCTGGAAGAAAGCGATCGGTCATATACCTGTTCGTTAATTTCACACAAGCTTCAATGGCTTCCGGAGTATAGTCTACATTGTGGTGTTCTTCATATTTTTCCTTAACGTTGTTAAGTATTTCAATAGTTTCTTCCACGCTTGTAGGTTCTACAATCACCTTTTGGAAACGACGCTCTAAAGCACCATCCTTTTCAATGTATTGTCTGTACTCATCTAGGGTTGTTGCTCCTATACATTGAATTTCACCACGTGCCAATGCTGGTTTGAACATGTTGGAAGCATCCAAGCTACCGGTAGCACCGCCAGCACCTACAATGGTGTGGATTTCGTCAATAAAGAGGATTATGTCATCATTTTTTTCAAGCTCGTTCATAACGGCTTTCATTCGTTCCTCAAATTGTCCGCGATATTTTGTTCCAGCAACCAAACTTGCAAGGTCAAGGGTAACTACGCGCTTATTAAAAAGTATTCTGGACACTTTTCGTTTTACGATGCGCAGTGCTAAACCTTCCGCAATGGCTGATTTACCAACTCCGGGTTCTCCAATAAGAAGTGGGTTATTCTTTTTGCGTCTACTCAATATTTGGGAAACACGCTGTATTTCTTTTTCTCTACCAACAACAGGATCCAGTTTTCCTTCTTCGGCCAAAACGGTAAGGTCTCTACCGAAATTGTCCAATACAGGAGTTTTGGATTTTTTAGTTGTTTTAGATGAAGATTGACTAAAAGGGTTTTGCTTAGAATCGTCATCATCGGTGATGTCGTCATCTGAATAGGACTCAGCCTTAGGAGATTCTAAAAAGTCATCATCATTTGTAATCATAAATTTGAATTGCTCTTTAACGTTATCATAATCCACTTTGAGCTTATTTAAGAGCTTGGTAGTGGGGTCGTTTTCATTTCTTAAAATACACAGCAGTAAATGAGCTGTGTTAATCGATGTGCTTTGAAATAATTTAGCTTCTAAAAAGGTAGTTTTTAAAGCACGTTCTGCTTGCCTAGTTAGGTGTAGGTTCTTTTTTTCGTTGGAGGCAGTCGCCACATTGGAATTGGCTGGGCTTAATATTTCAACTTTGCGCCTTAAATGGTTAAGATCAATTTCAAGGGCACTTAATATATCTATTGCTTTTCCACTGCCATCACGAAGTAGGCCCAGCATTAAATGCTCGGTACCTATAAAATCATGGCCAAGACGCAGTGCTTCCTCTTTGCTGTAAGCAATAACGTCTTTGACTCTTGGGGAAAAATTATCATCCATAGTAAAATCCTTTCTGCATTAAAAATAATAAAAAACATAGTTATAAGGGCAAAAACTGCATCTTAAATGTTTCATAAAAGCTAATAGAGGAAAAAAGTTTAAAAATTCAAAACTTTTAGACTTTTACTTATTAACCAAAGAAGGCCGTATATTTGTTAATAAAAAAAGTTAAAAAACCCAATTGAAAGTCGGATAAGGACTAACAAAATACTTATATTAGCACGATTTGAAAACCTACAAAAAATCTAATTAAATATATATGGTAGAAGGAGAGAAACTCATTCCGATTAATATTGAAGATGAAATGAAATCGGCCTACATTGACTATTCAATGTCGGTCATTGTGTCACGTGCTTTACCAGATGTTAGAGATGGTTTAAAGCCAGTGCACAGACGTGTGTTGTTTGGAATGCATGAACTTGGTGTAAGATCCAATACAGCTTATAAGAAGTCGGCCAGAATTGTTGGGGAAGTGTTAGGTAAGTACCACCCTCATGGAGATAGTTCGGTTTATGATACAATGGTTCGTATGGCTCAGGAATGGAGCTTGCGTTATATGTTGGTAGACGGGCAGGGGAACTTTGGTTCTATTGATGGAGACAGCCCAGCAGCAATGCGTTATACAGAAGCTCGAATGCGCAAGATTTCCGAAGATATGTTAGCTGACATAGACAAGGAAACCGTAGACCATAAACTTAATTTTGACGACACTCTACAAGAGCCTACCGTATTGCCTACAAGAATACCAGGGTTGTTGGTGAATGGTGCTTCAGGGATTGCAGTAGGTATGGCTACCAATATGCCGCCCCACAATATTTCTGAGGTGGTGGACGGAACAGTTGCTTATATTGATAACAACGATATTGAGGTTGAGGAATTGATGACCCATATTAAAGCTCCTGATTTTCCAACAGGAGGAACTATTTATGGGTATGACGGTGTTAGGGAAGCTTTTAAAACTGGAAGGGGACGAGTTGTTATCCGTGGAAAGGCCAATATTGAGGAAGTACAAGGACGCGAGTGTATTATTGTAACAGAGATTCCTTATTTGGTAAACAAGGCCGACATGATTAAGAAAACGGCCGACTTGGTTAACGACAAGAAGCTCGAAGGAATTTCTACCATTCGTGATGAGTCCGACAGAAATGGGATGCGAATCGTTTATGTACTTAAACGTGATGCCATTCCTAACATTGTTTTAAATAAGCTTTATAAATATACTGCCCTTCAGTCGTCCTTTAGTGTTAACAACATTGCGTTGGTTAATGGACGCCCACAATTATTGAATCTTAAGGATTTAATTTATCATTTTGTGGAGCACAGACATGAAGTGGTGGTAAGAAGAACGACTTACGAACTGCGTAAGGCCGAAGAGCGTGCCCATATCTTGGAAGGTTTAATCATTGCTTCCGATAATATTGATGAAGTAATTGCGCTTATTAGAGCTTCTTCCAATGCAGAAGAAGCCAGAGAGAAGTTGATTGAGCGTTTCAAACTTTCTGAAATACAAGCTAAAGCAATCGTTGAAATGAGGTTGCGCCAGTTGACAGGACTGGAACAAGACAAACTTCGTAGTGAATATGAAGAACTCATGAAGACCATTGAGGATTTGAAAGACATTCTTGCTAAAAAGGAGCGTAGAATGGAAATCATCAAGGAAGAGCTTCTGGTTGTTAAAGAAAAGTATGGAGATGACAGACGTTCTATAATTGAGTATGCCGGAGGCGATTTAAGTATTGAAGATATGATTCCGGATGAGCAGGTGGTAATTACCATTTCTCATGCTGGTTACATCAAGCGTACATCATTAAGCGAATATAAAATTCAGCATAGAGGAGGAGTAGGGCAAAAGGCATCTACAACAAGAAATGAAGATTTCCTAGAGCATTTATTTGTGGGTACCAACCACCAATATATGTTGTTCTTCACTCAAAAAGGAAAATGTTTCTGGATGCGTGTTTATGAAATTCCGGAAGGAAGTAGAACTTCCAAAGGAAGAGCCATTCAAAACTTAATCAATATTGAGCAAGATGATAAGGTAAAAGCATTCATTTGTACTCAGGATTTAAAAGATGAGGATTACATAAACAGTCACTATGTAATGATGGCAACCAAAAAGGGACAGGTTAAGAAAACAGCTTTGGAGCAATATTCTAGACCAAGAACTAATGGAATTAATGCCATTACGATTAAAGAAGACGATGAGTTGCTAGAAGCAAGATTGACTACAGGTAATAGTGAGGTTATGTTGGCTCTTAAATCTGGAAAGGCGATCAGATTTGAGGAGGCTAAAACAAGACCTATGGGCCGAGGTGCTTCTGGAGTTCGTGGTATTACATTAGCCAATGATACGGATGAAGTAATAGGTATGATTGCGATTGAAAATCCGCAGGAAGAATCTGTATTGGTGGTTTCTGAAAAAGGTTATGGAAAGCGTACTTATATTGACGATCCAGAAGATGGTGAAGCAGTATATAGAATTACCAATCGTGGAGGAAAGGGTGTGAAAACCATTTCAATCACTGAAAAAACAGGACATCTTGTCGCAATTAAGACTGTTACTGACGAAGATGATTTAATGATCATTAATAAATCAGGTATCGCTATTAGAATTGCCGTTAAAGATTTAAGGGTGATGGGAAGAGCCACTCAAGGTGTGAGACTCATCAATTTAAAA
This sequence comes from Mangrovimonas sp. TPBH4, assembly GCF_001280505.1. Lineage (GTDB taxonomy): Bacteria > Bacteroidota > Bacteroidia > Flavobacteriales > Flavobacteriaceae > Mangrovimonas_A. Next base: position 158,365 of record NZ_LBIO01000043.1, on the reverse strand, counting down.
GGAAAAGATTCCATTGCGGCTGTTGCCAAAGTGATGAAAGATGACGAAAACGAAATTGAAGCTTCTGCAGAAGAGGTGGAAACTTTAAATGAAGATGGCACAACTCTTGATAATGCTCAAGAATAAAAATAACTAATATTAACAAATAGTAATTCAAAATGAATTTTTCAATGAACAATCACAACTACTCAATTCAAAGAAGTATTGTGAATAAAAAGCAACTAGCTGTTGCTTTGGCTCTTTTGGCAGGTTCTTTTACCTATGCTCAAAAGAATGAAATAAAGGATGCTGAAAAAGCAATTAAATCTGGAAATTATGCAGATGCCAAGTCTGCAATTAATTCTGCAGAATCGCTAATAAGCGGTGCTGATTCTAAAACTCAGGCCAAGTTTTATTTTCTTAAAGGTCAAGCTTTGTATGCTAATGGAACAGGTTCTGATGCTGAAATAGCACAAGCCATTGAAAGTTTTGATAAGGTAAAAGCAATCGAAAGTGCAGACGGCAAAGAAAAGTATTCAGACGATGTTGATGAGATGAAGCAGCAAATGTTGAATGGCTTTTTAACCGATGCAAATTCTGCTCTCGAAGCAAAAGACTACATGAAGTCTTCAAAAGGATTTGAGCAAGCCTATAGAATGTCTCCAAAAGATACTTTATATCTTTATTATGCAGCGTCTACAGCTGTAACTGCAAAGGATTATGATACTTCTTTGGAGTATTATGAAGAACTTAGAGATATGGGATATGTAGGTATGGAAACCGAGTATACTGCTATCAATAAGTCTACGAATGAAGTTGAAACTTTTGATTCAGCATCTTTACGAGATATCAGTGTAAAGGCAGGAACTCACATCAAGCCTTCAGTAAGAAAGACGGATCCGAAATCTGCTGAAATCATTAAAAACATCGCTTTGATTTATGTGTCTAAAGGAGATACTGAAAAGGCAATTGAAGCTATTGATGATGCTAGAAAGCAAAATCCAGACGATTTTAACTTATTGTTGACTGAAGCTAATTTGCACTTGCAAATGGGTAATAAAGAGAAATTCAAAGCTTTAATGCAGGAAGCTACTGTTAAGGATCCAAATAATCCAGAATTGCAGTATAACTTAGGAGTAATTTCTGCAGAAGCAGGCGAAAATGAAGCAGCAAAAGGATATTATAAAAAAGCTATCGAATTAGATCCGGGATATGTAGATGCATATAACAATTTGGCGGTAGTAACGTTGGCCGGTGAGCAAAGTATTATTGAAGAAATGAATGGTTTAGGTAACTCTGCTGCGGACAACAGACGTTATGACGAATTGAAAGAAGAGCGTTTGCAATTGTATAAGGATGCCGTTCCTTATTTGGAAAAAACGTTGCAGTTGAGACCAAACAATTTGCAAGCGGCTCAAACTTTGATGAATATCTACAGTGCTATTGGAGACACCGACAATGAAATGAAAATGAAAGCAAAAGTTGAAGCTATCCAAAGCGGAAACTAAAACTTGAAGGATATATCATAAAAAAAGCTACTTAAAATTAAGTAGCTTTTTTTTTGTTAGATTATTTTCTTGATGACCCTTAACTTATGGGTATGCATTCGTTTGTCAACGTTATATATTCCTGAGTGGTCCAAACGATCAATTCTTACCTTGCCATGGGCATGGATGATATAATTGTTGGCCATGATTATACCCACATGAACAATATGGCCTTCGTTATTATCAAAAAAGGCCAAATCGCCAGGTTCACTTTCTTCAATAAAACTTAAGGCTTCACCTTGAGTAGCTTGTTGTGAAGCGTCACGCAAAAGTTTGTAACCATTAAGTTTGTAAACCATTTGCGTCAAACCAGAACAGTCTATGCCAAAGGGCGTTTTTCCTCCCCACAAATAAGGAGCGTTCAAATAGGTAAATGCTGTATTGAGCAATTGTTCTTTGGGTTGGATACCTTGAACCAAATTGCCATCATGTTGATGTTCCAGAACCGATAAACCATTTAATGATGAACCCAAAGGAACGGTGATTAAATTGTCATTGGCATCTTGAACAAATTCCAGCAGATCGGAGGAGAGTTTCGGTAATTCACCTTTTAAAGTGTTGTAGTTCTCCTGCTCGATTTCAAGATATTGCTTGTTATCTATCCAACCTTCGTAGTTATCAAAATGCAAACGGATTTTGCTCCAATGTTTGCGTTGTTCCAGCACCTTAAAGAAATCTCCATATAAAACCTGTGAAACGAGCTCACTTTTATCGGAAGGTTCTAATCGTAAAGGAACAATGCTTAAGTTACAAATTCCGTATTGCATGTATCTGTTTTAGTTACGTTGAATAACAATTGCTGAAGCACCACCACCACCATTACAAATGGCAGCTGCTCCAATTTTAGCATTGTTTTGTTCCAAAACATTTATAAGGGTGATGATGATTCTAACACCTGAACATCCTAGTGGGTGTCCTAATGAAACAGCTCCACCGTTTACATTCACTTTATCATCACTTAATCCAAGAAGTTTCATATTAGCTAAACCTACTACCGAAAAGGCTTCGTTGAATTCGAAGAAATCTACATCTTCTATAGCAACACCGGCTTTGTTCAATGCCTTAGGAAGCGCTTTGGCTGGTGCGGTTGTAAACCATTTTGGTTCGTGAGCAGCATCGGCATAACCTTTGATAGTTGCCAATGGAGTCAATCCTAATTCTTCAGCTTTTTCTCTGCTCATCAATACCACAGCTCCAGCACCATCATTAATGGTAGAGGCATTGGCGGCAGTAACGGTACCTTCTTTGGTGAAAGCGGGGCGCAAGGCTGGAATCTTTTCCATTTTTACATTGGTAAACTCTTCATCTTTGTTCACAACCAAAGCGTCACCACGACGTTGTGGTACTTCAACCGGAACTACTTCATTGTCGAATTTTCCAGCTTCCCAAGCAGTCGCAGATCTTTCATAAGACTGAATAGCAAAAGCATCTTGGTCTTCACGAGAGAAATTATATTCGGTGGCACAAGCATCGGCACAAACACCCATGGCATTTTGGTCGTAGGCATCTACCAAACCGTCTTTTTGCATCCCGTCAATTAAACTTGCAGGACCAAATTTTGTTCCCATACGGGCGTGCATGTAATGCGGAATCAAACTCATGTTTTCCATTCCCCCGGCAACCACGATTTCAGCATCACCCAAAGCAATAGATTGGGCAGCCTGCATCACAGCTTTCATTCCAGACGCACATACTTTGTTCACAGTTGTACAAGGAACGGTATCAGGGATTCCAGCATAAATGGCTGCTTGTCTTGCAGGTGCTTGACCAGCCCCGGCTTGAACCACATGGCCCATTAATACTTCCTGAACCAATTCTGGTTTCAAGTTGATTTTATCTAAGGCTCCTTTTATAGCTACAGCACCCAATTTTGGGGCTGGTACTGTTGATAAACTTCCTAAAAAACTACCTATTGGTGTCCTTGCTGCAGACACAATTACGACGTCTTTACTCATTGTTATGCGTTTGTATTAGTTCGAGCAAAATTAATCATTTTTTTACAGAGTTAGGAACGAATTACTATTATAACGTTATCGTAAATTTTAAGTGATTCATTGTGAAATGTATAGCTAAAAATGATATACTTCAATATCTCTTTAATTAGAATTTCTTAAAATTTAATAGTTTGGCTTTATTTCTTACATTTGAAATTGTGTCAATACTACTTTATGAATGAACTTATAAATAAATGGTACAGGAACCATGCACTTTTGTTTAAAGTACTGCTGTTTATTGCTACCACTTTATTGATTGTATATCTCTTCCCTAAAAGCGGAAAATTTAAATATAGTTTTGAACAAGGAAAGCCTTGGCAGTCTGAAAACTTATACGCGCCCTTCAATTTCGCCATTAAAAAATCGCAAACTGAAATCAATGAGGAAAAAAGGGCTATTCAGGAGAACAGTACCATATACTTTAATGTTGATGAAAGCATAAAAAGCACCGTTTTACAATCCTATAAAAACCAGTTTAAAGCGGCAATTCCAGATAGTGTAAGACAAAAAAGCAACACACTTTACAAAATAGGGAGGGATGTTATTGAGCGCATTTATAAGCATGGTGTTTTGGATGATAGCTACAATTATGGTCCAGATAAAAACGTCGTGCTTTTGGATAACCAAACCCAAGTGGCCTCGATAACCTATAAAGACTTAACAAAGACCAATGCCTTTATCAATATATTGGAGCAAACTCTGGCAGAAGAGGACTTTTCTGAGTATAGTTCCAATTTAGTGTCCTTGTTTTTTGATATTGTCAAGCCTAATATTTCTTTGAATAAAGCTATTACGGATAATGCTTTAAAGGAAGAATTGGATCGCGTGTCACCTACAAGAGGCAGTATTGAAAAGGAAACGCTGATTATTTCAAAAGGAGAATTGGTTGAAGGTAAAAAATACGATATTCTGGAATCCCTAAAATCCGAATATGAATCTCAGGTTTGGAGTGAGTCTAATTACAACTGGGTAATTTTTGCCTACACATTATTGGTAGCATTGGCCTTGTTGATGCTGTTGCTATTCCTTAGAAAATATAGAATGGAAGTGTTTTTGGACAATACCAAAGTCACTTTCATTTTTTTCAATATAGTGTTTGTGATTTTATTGACCACATTGGTGGTTAATTACGACTCTAGATATGTTTACGTCATCCCGTTGTGTATTCTACCTTTGGTGCTGAAAGCCTTTTTTGATGCGCGTTTAGGCTTGTTTTCTCATGTGCTTACAGTATTGCTTCTTGGGTTTATTGTGCCCAATAGTTATGAATATATTTTCCTTCAGATTATTGCAGGAATCGTCACTATTTTGACGGTTTCTGAACTTTACAAAAGAGCCAATTTGTTTATTTCAGTAGGGCAGATTACTCTTATTTACATTATTGCGTATTTTGCTTTTTTTGTGATTCACGAAGGAAGTGTCGCCAACCTGAAATGGGGAACATTTGGACTTTTTATTTTGTGTGGACTTGCCACATTGTTCGTTCAGCCTTTAATTTATATTTATGAAAAACTCTTTGGGTTAGTGTCTGATGTGTCTTTACTAGAGCTTTCCGATACCAATTCTAAACTGTTGAAGGAATTGGCCAATAAAGCTCCAGGGACTTTTCACCATTCCTTAAATGTAGCGAATCTTGCCGAAGCTTCTGCCAATGAAATTGGGGCGAACGCCATGTTGGTTAGGGTAGGAGCCTTGTACCACGATATTGGTAAAATGAAGAATCCAACCTATTTCACCGAAAACCAATCTACGGGTATCAATCCGCATGATGAATTGTCTCCAAAGGAAAGCGCTAGAATTATTATAGATCATGTGATAGACGGCATTGAAATAGCTAAAAAGAACAATCTGCCGGACCGTGTCATCGATTTTATTAGAACCCATCACGGAATGAGCCTTGTCTATTATTTTTACCTAAAGGAGCGCGAAATTGATGAGAACATGGACAAGGATGAATTTAGGTATCCCGGTCCAAAACCCTTCAGTAAGGAGACCGCTATTTTAATGATGTGCGATAGTGTAGAGGCGGCCTCCAAGAGCTTAAAGGAGCCTTCTTCCACCAAAATCGATAAGTTTGTAGAGTCCATTATTGGAAAGCAAATGGAAAGCGGTCAGTTTTTGAATGCCAATATTACCTTTAAGGAAATTGAAGCCATCAAGAAGGTTTTAAAGAGCAAATTGGCTAATATTTACCATTTGAGGATAGAATATCCAGAATAGGAAATTCAAAAGTATATAAAAACAAAAAAGCCTTACTGTTTCCAGTAAGGCTTTTTGTGATCGCGACAGGATTCGAACCTGTGACCGTCTGCTTAGAAGGCAGATGCTCTATCCAGCTGAGCTACGCGACCCTTCAAAATCTGTAAAGATTTGAACCATTAAGTCGGGGTGGCAGGATTCGAACCTGCGACCTCCTGCTCCCAAAGCAGGCGCGATGACCGGGCTACGCTACACCCCGAAAGGATGCGGAGAGACGGGGACTCGAACCCCGGCGACAGTTTCCCGTCGACAGATTAGCAATCTGCTCCATTACCACTCTGGCACCTCTCCAATATTAAATAAAGAACCTTTCTTAATTGCGGATGCAAATGTAGGATATCATTGCGTATCTCACAACTATTTTTTTAATTTTTTCGTCAATATTTTGAAATTTCAAAAGACTAAGGTTTTAAGTGGCTTGAAGCCAATATGTTTAGACCGACTGTAAATTTTGAATTTTTTCGAATGAAATTTCGTTAAACTCCTCAATCACCAAGTTTGCTAATGTGTAATCTTGGTTTTTGGAATGTTCACTTTTATAGGCTACACAAAAAATACCGGCCTGATTGGCTGCTACAATACCATTGGTAGAGTCTTCAATTACCATGCAATGTTGTTTCTTGTGTCCAGAAACTTCTGCAGCTTTTATAAATATTTCGGGATGTGGTTTGGACGCTTTTAAATCGGCGCCACTCAATTTGGCCTTAAAGTATTGGTCTAGGTCAAATTTTTTAAAGACCCTATCAATAGTACTCATGGTTGCCGATGAAGCCAATATAAGGGCTAAACCATTAGCGTGGTATTCCTGAATTAATTCCAATACACCTTCTAAAAGTTGTAAACTTTCGTCAAAATCAAATAAATGATTAAAATGGCTACGTTTTCTGTTTTCGAGATTTATAGGATCTTCATTCAGCCCAAAATGCGAACAAAGAAACTTGCAGACATTCCGTGTTGACTTTCCTGTGAAAGTTTCATACAGCTGGTCTGAAACTTCAATGCCATAGTCTTCAAACATTTTGTGATAAGCTTTGTGGTGTAAGGGTTCGGTGTCCACAATAACACCGTCCATATCAAATAATATTGCTTTTAGCATCAATTAGAATTTTGGGCGAAGATAGGTTATTTTTCGAAGGTAGGAGGGATAAAATATTGGTTATGAAAGAGGAAGGATTAAAAGAAGTCTAAAGTTATATTAAAGTAATCCAAATATTATTTTAATGTAATTTGTCGAATTATTTTGCATTTTATCGATGTTTTTTTTGGAAGTTTCCATAAAATGAATTTATATTTGCATTGTAATTCATTAAACCCCAACCAAATGAAGACCAACTTAACCCAAAAGATTATTGCAGGAGCAATTATGTGCACCCTGTTTAATTGTTCCTTGGAATCTGAAGAGAGCAATATTGAATCCTTTAGTGCTACAGAAGATTTGGAAGTTACCGATAGCACAATACCTCCTCCATGTCCTGGATTTGATCCGCAGGCTAGATTAACCAACAATGGTACCTCTGTATTTAGTTTTGAGGTGTATACTGTACAAGGGGAGTTCTTGGCCGGTGAATATGGTATTGGACCAGGAGAAACATCCGAATGGTTGCCTTTTGAGGAAGGCGAAGTGTTGTTTTCATTGGAAAGCGATAATATAACCGATATTAAGATCTCGCAAGATATGGAAGCATGTGAGATGTTTGATATGGAGATTGATTCGGATAATCAGCTTGTAGGAATGTAAAACTGGGATTAAGATCCCTTTTTGCAGAAAATTACAATTTTCTCATTGTTAAGGTTGGTGGTGAAAAACAAATACAATTCACCACCATCTTTTATTTTTAATTTCGTTCTAAGTTGTTGAACAGTTTCAGGGAAATTTCTAGTGGTAATATTAGCTTTGGAAATGGCCTCCTTTTTTAAACACTGTTTGCTGAAAGGAACAATTTTAACAATTTCAAAACTTCTTCCCGGAAAGTCTATCAATGTTTCAGAGGTGTAGAGATGCGTGTGCTGATGTAGTTTTGGAATCCTCAATTTTTCAGAAACAGATTTAAAGCCCCCCGATTTTAATATTGCCGCATTTGGTTCGTATAAATATAAAAGCGGCTCGCTAAATGTTGAATTAGCACTTTTTTCTTCAATAAAGTTGAAATCGAAGACTTCTTGATTGGACTGCGTAAGGTTAACAGTTTTTATTTCAATGGTACCTTCGAAATTGTTCTCCAAAACCCATAATAGTTCCTTTACTTCATTGTTAAGGGCGACAATATGAATGGCTTTAATATGCTTTAATTCTCCCATTCCTACAGAAATATCCAAAAGGGGAGAGGTTTTTATCATGATGTTTTTAGAACGTTGAAATAACAGATTCAAATGCAATGGGACATTGGGTAGGCAATCGTTTAAAAAAAAGACTTTGCCCTTGCTGTCATGGCGTCTGGAAGGATCGATGTAAATACAGTCGTAAATGTCTTGATGCGCTTCTAAATAGGCAACCCCATCAACGTTTAAGGTTGTAATATTGGTGTGTAATTGCGAATAATTATGCCCAACGATTTCCGAAAGCTCAGAATTCAATTCACAGTGTGTGACATTTTGAAATCGTTTGGAAAAGTAGTAGCAATCTACTCCAAACCCACCCGTTACATCAATTAAGGACTTCCCTTCAATAAGTCCAGCTTTGTATTTGGCTGTAGCTTCCGAGGAAGTCTGTTCAATATTGAGTTTGTTGGGATAGGCTATGGACTGGGTGTTGAACCAAGTTGGAAGTTTTTGTTCACAACGTTTTTTGGCTTCAATCTGTTCAACCAAAAGTTTTATGTCCACCGTGATCCCTTTGTGCTTTTTAAAGAGTAATGTTACTGTGTCAGAATTTAAATATGTATTGATAAATTCTTGATGAACGGTATTTAAAATGTCAGGATTCAACTTAGAGATCTTTTGTGAGTCTTTGCACCAATTTTACATCGTATAAAAACTCCTTTAAAATAACTTTTAAGGCAGTATAGGCAGGGACCGCTACAACCATTCCAACCACTCCAAAAAGGATACCTGCAATGATAATCACTAGAAAAATTTCTAATGGATGCGATTTTACACTTTTCGAAAAAATAAAGGGTTGGCTAATGAAATTATCGATCAATTGACCAAAGGCAACTACCATTAGTACATAAAGGGTCTTGGATAATATCACAGTACTGAAACCTTCCCCTAAGTTGGATGTCATAGAAAGCGTTACCATAATAATAGCCCCAATAAGTGGTCCGATGTAGGGAACTAAATTGATGAGTGCACATAGAAAGGCTATGACAATGGCATTTTCAACGCCTACAATAAGTAAACCGATGGTATAAATGAAGAACAGGATGGAAATTTGTATGATCAGTCCAATAAAATAGCGGGAGAGTAGGTCTTTGATTTTGTCAAAGGACTTTTTGGAACGCGCTTCTTTATTGTCCGGAATAAAAGAGAGTATACTATTTTCTAATAGTTTGCTGTCTTTTAGGAAAAAGAAGGAAATAAACAATACAGAAAAAAGGCCGATTCCAAAGCTGCCAAAACCACCAATAATGGCATTGATAAAATTGGGAATAGCTCCAAAATCAAGTTTTTCAATTAAGTTGGAATACTTAAAAGAGTCTTCCATATTGATGTTATAAATGTGAAAATAATCTATGACCTCGATATATAGGCTTTCAATATTGGCTTCTAGTTTTTTGATATCCAAAAGGGCCAAATTGTGACTTTGTTTGACAATCAACGGAATGAACATTCCAATGAGTCCTACTAACAAACCAACCAAAAGTAACATGGTTACGATTACGGCGAGGGTGTTAGTGAATTTAAGGCGCTTTCTTAAAAAAATAACGATAGGTCTTCCAATTAATGAAGTCACCCCAGCAATCACGATATAAGTGATTACCGATTGAATTTTGTATAAAAAATATAAAATAAGAACAGCGGCCAAAGTTATTCCTAGTGCCCTTAAAATTCCGTTTGCTATTACTTTTGAATCCATATCTGTAAATATAGAAAATTGGATTACATTATTTGTTTCGTTAGTTCATAGAGTGCAATGCTGGTAGCCTGCACCACATTCATACTGCTATTTTGCCCAAACATTTCAATGTGCAATACATGGTCGCAGTTTTTTAGTATTTCATCTGAAACACCAAAATTCTCATCCCCAATTACTAGCGCTATTGGGGGTTGATCACTATGCTCAAAGGAATGTAAAGGAGTGCTGTTGGATGTAATTTCCAAGGCTATAATTTGATAGCCTTTTTGTTTTAGGTTCAGCACAACTTCCAAGGTATTTTCTTCAATTTTAAACGACACTATTTTTTCGGTAGCTCTGGCAGTTTTCGCCATTTTACGTCCCATAGGGATGTCATTTCCACAAAAAATGAGCTGTTCTATTCCAAAGGCATCGGCAGTTCTAAATAGGCTTCCAATATTAGGTGCATTGGAAATGTTATCGCATACTATGGTAATAGGAAATTGCTTTTTATTGAATTTGGTGGTGTAGTGTGTGAGTTGTGTCACTGTTGTGTTCGTTTGTTGCGAAGTTTAGTTTAAAAAATACATGATTACTATGGGGATCCCTATTGAAAGACAAACAATCATAAGTAGTATTCTTCTTTTCGTTTTGCTTAACTTTTCTAAGTTTTTCAAAGAATTATCAGAGGCAATCGAAAGTAATTCACCTACAAATTCAATTAAATCTCCCATACATTTAAAAACTAATGCTCAAAGGCGTATTTTACAATATTGGCACCCATTTTAAGGGCTTTTTCCCTAACATCTCGTGGGTCGTTGTGCACTTCTGGGTCTTCCCAACCATCCCCTAAATCACTTTCAAAAGTGAATAGAAGCACCAGTCTGTTTTCATAAAAAATACCAAAGGCCTGTGGGCGCTTACCATCGTGTTCATGAATTTTAGGAAGGCCTTCGGGGAATTTATAGGCGATGTTAAAGATATCATGGGTTTTCGGGATTTCTACAAGTTCTAGGTCTGGAAACACTTTTTGAAGCTCTTTGGTAACATAAGGACGCATACCATAATTATCATCGATATGAAGAAAGCCTCCAGAAATCAAATAATTTCGAAGGTTTTCGGCATCTTCTGTGCTAAAAAATACATTGCCATGCCCTGTCATGTGTACTAAGGGATATTGAAAAATATCGGTGCTTCCAATTTCAACCGTTTCGGGTGTGCTGTTCATTTGGGTGTTGATATTGGCATTGCAAAAGGCAATAAGATTTGGCAAGGAGGTAGGGTTGCCGTACCAGTCACCTCCTCCTTTGTACTTGGCAACTGCCAAGTTTTGAGCCATAAAACACAAAGGGAATAAGCAAATTATAAGGGCTAAGAGTTTCTTCATATTTATTCATTTGTAAACGCCACCGAGTGACAGGCAACTATGGCAGCTGTTTCTGTTCTCAGTCGGGTGTTACCCAAAGTTACAGGAATAAAATTATTCTGAAGGGCCAATTCAATTTCTTTTACGCTAAAGTCACCTTCGGGACCAATCAAAATTGTGATTTCCGAATTTGGAACTACTTGTGTTTTCAAAGATTTTTTATCTAATTCCTCACAGTGGGCAATAAATTTCTGCCCACTGAATTCTTGTGCAACAAAATCTTTAAAAGAAATGGGGGCATGCAGCTGCGGCATGTAACAACTTAGGGATTGTTTCATGGCCGACTGCAATATTTTTTCAAAACGCTCTGTTTTAATAACTTTACGCTCGCTGTGTTCGCAAATGATAGGCGTGATGGTGTCTATACCAATTTCGGTAGCTTTTTCCAAGAACCACTCGTAGCGGTCGTTCATCTTTGTAGGGGCCACCGCCAAATGAAGCGTATAGTTTCGCTTTTCCTGAAATGTTTTAGAGGTAATCTTGGCACGACAGTGTTTTTGGTCTGCAAATTCTATTTCAGCGGTAAACAGCCAGCCTTTTCCGTTAGTAATATGCAATACGTCTCCTTGCGATTTGCGAAGCACTTTAACAATATGCCGACTTTCTTCTTTATCAAAAGAAATTTGAGAGGAAGTTTCTAAAAGCTCTGGGTTGTAGAACAGCTGCATAGATTAAATTTTTAAACGAGCCGTGGCGGTAACATTAAAATCGGTGAAATCGCCTTCTAAATATTTTAAATGGCCCACAATGGCAATCATGGCTGCATTGTCTGTGGTATATTCAAATTTTGGAATATAGGTGGTCCAACCAAACTTTTTCTCACCGTCCTTAAGGGCTTTTCTAATACCAGAATTAGCAGATACCCCGCCGCCAATAGCAATGTGTTTGATACCGGTTTCTTTACTGGCCAGTTTTAGTTTATCCATTAAAATACCAATAATGGTATATTGAATGGAAGCACAAATATCATCTAGGTTTTGCTCTACAAAATCAGGATTGTTTTTGGTTTCTTTTTGAATGAAATACAGAATTGCCGTTTTTAATCCCGAGAAGCTGAAATTAAGGCCATCTACCTTTGGCTTTGTAAATTTGAACGCTTTTGGGTTTCCAACTTGAGCGCGTTTATCTATTTGTGGCCCGGCAGGATAGCCCAAGCCTAAAATTTTTCCACTTTTATCGTAGGCTTCTCCCACGGCGTCATCAATGGTTTCACCAATCACTTCCATGTCAAAATAGGAGTTCACCTTTACAATTTGCGTATGACCTCCTGAGATGGTCATGGCCAAGAACGGGAAAGGTGGTTTGCTGAAACCATCTTCCTCAATAAAATGCGCCAAAATATGGGCAGACATATGGTTGACTTCAATGAGCGGAATATTAAGTCCGTAGGCTAAAGATTTGGCAAAGGAAGTTCCAACTAATAGTGACCCCATAAGACCGGGGCCTCTAGTAAAGGCTATGGCACTTAGTTGGGATTTATCTATATTGGCCTTTTTTAATGCATGGTGTACCACAGGAACAATGTTTTGTTGGTGGGCTCTAGAGGCAAGTTCGGGGACAACGCCACCATATTCTTCATGAATATTTTGACTTGCCACAACATTGCTTAAAATTTTTCCGTTCAGCATTACAGCTGCAGCCGTATCATCGCAAGAGGATTCTATAGCAAGTATGTAAATATTTTGTGAAGTCATTACTGAAAATTAGGCACAATAATTGTTAATTTTGGCTTCAAAGTTAAAACATTAATACGTATCAAAAAATTTTTAAAAATAGTATCAAAGCTCGTGGCAATAGTTTTATTGTTGTTCATAATTTTGGTGCTAATACTTTCCATTCCAGCAATTCAGACCTCTTTGGGGAAATATGCCACCAAACGCCTTAATGAGGAATTTGGCACGCATATTTCCATTGAACGGGTTGGTCTGCAGTTTAATGGTGATGTGGAGCTGAAGCAGATTTACATTGAAGACTACAAAAAAGATACGTTGATTAGTGTTCAGGAATTGAATACGTCCATTTTAAATTTCAAAAATGTTTACGAAGGCCAATTGGTATTTGGGGATATAGATATCATGAATTTGGTGTTTAATATCAAGACGTATGAAGGTGAAAAACAGACCAATTTAGATGTTTTTGTAGCGCGTTTTGATGAGGAGAATCCAGATAAGGTTAAGGGGCATTTCTTGATGTCTTCCAGTGATGTTTCAATTTATAATAGTGTTTTTAAGCTAATTGACGACAACAAGGACAATCCGAAAATTTTAGAGTTTAACGATTTAAACATCAATGCAACCAATTTTTTGATTGATGGAAGTAATGTAAGTACACGGATAAATACCCTTAATTTTAAGGACAGTAGAGGCGTTAAGATTCAAAATATGATTACCGATTTTGAGTATACGGTCAATTATATGAATTTTAATAACCTTCAAATCAAAACCACTAATTCCAATATCCAAGGGACTTTAAGGTTTGACTATTTGCGTGAGGATTTGCAATATTTTACGGATAAGGTTGCCATAACGGCCAAATTCGAAAATTCCGAAGTGCAATTAGATGAGTTGAACACCTTTTACGATGAGTTTGGAGAAAAGCAGTTGGCAAAGTTCAATGTAGAAATTAGTGGAACCCTCAATGATTTAAACACCAATAATCTGCGTTTAAATACCAGTAGACGCAGTAAGATTTATGGGGATATCAATTTTAAAAACCTTTTCAACAATGAAGTTGGTACATTTTCCATGGATGGAAAGTTTTCCAATTTATCTTCAAATTTTGAAGATTTAACAAGCTTGCTTCCCAATGTACTGGGGAATTCCATTCCAACTGTCTTTTCAAAGTTGGGAGACTTTACCATTACGGGTGATTCATTTATTACACCAACTACAATTGACGCCAAACTGGAAATGGATACGGAGTTGGGACACGTATCTTCAGATTTGAATATGGAGCATTTAAACGATGTTGATAATGCAAAGTATGTGGGAAATGTTGCGTTTGATGAGTTTGACCTTGGAAAACTTATAGAGAAGGAGGAAGTAGGAACCACATCATTTAACCTTGACGTAGATGGAAAAGGATTTTTGGTGAAAAATTTAAAAACACAGATTCAAGGGAAAGTGTTTTCATTGGTATTCAATGACTACGATTACCAGAATATTGATGTTGCGGGGCGCTTGGAAAGTGACGTGTTTAATGGAATTATAAATTCCAGTGATCCAAATTTTAAATTTAGGTTTGATGGGTTGGCAGATCTGTCGAAGGATATCAAAACTTTGGATTTCTCGGCAGATGTGGCTTACGCCAACCTGAAAGCTTTAAATTTTGTAAAAAAGGATAGTGTTTCCATATTTAAGGGAAATGTGCTGATGTCCATGAGTGGATCTAGCATTGATGACGCTAGAGGTAGTTTAAGGTTTAAAAACACCACCTATATCAATCAGAGTAATGAGTTTTACTTTGAAGATTTTGATATTAAATCAAGATTTGAAGAGAATAAGCGGGTGATTAGAATTAATTCTCCAGATATCATTGAAGGGACTATAAGAGGTGATTTTAAGTTTAAGGATTTGGGCAAGCTTGTAAGGAACTCCTTTGGAAGTCTGTATTCAAAATATGTCCCTAATGAAGTGAAAGGCCATCAATATGTTAACTTTAAGTTCAATATTTACAATAAAATTGTAGAGGCTTTTTTCCATGAAGTAGAATTGGCCGAAAACACATTTATTAAAGGACGGATTGAAAACAGTGAAAATGGGTTTAAACTTTCTTTCAGCTCTCCACAAATAAAGGTGTTTGACTATTTTGCCCAAAATGTAAATCTATCTGTAGATAATAGTAATCCTGTTTACAATACATATATAGAGCTGGATTCACTTCATACCAAATACTACGATGTATCAAGGTTTAGTTTGATTAATGTTACCCAAAACGATACCTTATTTATAAAATCTAATTTTAGGGGAGGTACACATAATAAGGACAAGTACGACTTAAGCTTGTTTTACACCATAGATGATCTTGATAAATCAGTTGTTGGCTTTCAAAAGTCCAATGCTACTTTCAAAGACTTCACGTGGTATATTAATGAAGAAAAGGATACTTTAAATAAAATTGTGTTCGATCGGAAATTCAAGGAATTTAACTTTAAGAATTTGATGTTGTCCAATTTGGACGAACAAATTGAATTCTCTGGGGTTTTAAGGGATTCTACCTATAAGGATTTGAGTTTAAATTTCAATGAAGTAGAATTGAGTAAAATTACTCCAAGGCTTGATAGTTTGTTGTTGGAAGGGGTCGTGAACGGAAATCTACATGTACTCCAGGATCGTGGAGTGTATGGTCCTAATTCGAAGATAACGATCGATAATTTTAAGGCCAACAACCATAACCTAGGGAATTTAAAGGCCGAGATACAAGGAAATAGATCATTGACCAATTATAGTGTCGATTTAGAACTGAAAAGTGACCGTTTAAGGTCTTTGGAAGCGCATGGAGAAGTGGATGTTAGCGAAGTCAATTCCTATATAGATGTCAATATAGATTTTGATCGATTTATTTTGGATCCATTGGCACCATTGGGAGCTGGAATCATTACCAACATTAGAGGGATGGTATCAGGGGAAGCCCATGTGGTAGGAAGTCTTGAAAAACCCGATATAAGGGGAGATTTGTATCTGGACAATGCGGGAATTACCATTCCATACCTTAATGTTGATTATAGCTTTGACTTTGATTCAAGAGTCACGTTAGAACAGCAAAAGTTTATTTTTCAGGATGTAGTGCTGACCGATTCCAAGTATTTCTCACGAGCGCTTCTTAACGGCTACATTTCGCATGTGAATTTTGATGATTGGATCCTAGGCTTGGAACTGGAAACAGATCGTCTTTTGGTGTTGGATACGGACGATTCGGAAGAGGCCCTATATTATGGTACTGGATTTGTTGAGGGGGAAGCAAGCATTAAAGGGCCTGCCGATGAATTGGTGATAGCCTTTGATGGAAGTACGGAAAAGGGAACCGTATTTAAAGTGCCATTGAATGATTTGGAAACTTATGGGGATAACTCCTATATCCACTTTTTAACACCGGAGGAAAA
This sequence comes from Mangrovimonas sp. TPBH4, assembly GCF_001280505.1. Lineage (GTDB taxonomy): Bacteria > Bacteroidota > Bacteroidia > Flavobacteriales > Flavobacteriaceae > Mangrovimonas_A. Next base: position 142,065 of record NZ_LBIO01000043.1, on the reverse strand, counting down.
GGAAGCGCGATTAAAAGGTGAGGACTATGTGGCCCGTGAAGTAAAAGGATTGGAGTTGGACTTTGACCTTATCGTGACTCCAGATGCCGATATTGAAATTGTTATCGACCGTAATTCTGGTAGTACTATTCAGGGTTCTGGTAACGGTAACTTACTATTCGAAATAAATACAACGGGTAAGTTCAATATGTGGGGAGATTTTGCGGTGACTAAGGGAATCTACAATTTTGCCTACGGCGGTTTAATTCAAAAAGAGCTTGAAGTAGAGCCGGGAGGAAGTATTATTTGGGAAGGAGACCCTATGAAGGCTCAAATTAACCTGACGGCCGTTTATAAAACTCAAGCCAATCCATCTGTATTATTGGACAATCCTATTAATAGGAGTATTCCGGTAAATGTTGAAATTAGTCTGCAAGGACAATTGGAACAACCTGAGCCAGAATTCAGTTTTAATTTCCCTAATGTTGGGTCCACTATTAAATCGGAGTTGGAATACCGATTGGAAACCAAAGAAAGTAGAGAGTTCCAAGCCCTTAATCTGTTGTCGTTTGGTGCATTTGCAAGTGAAATAAGTTTAGGGCAGCAGGCCTACGGTACCATTGCCGATCGTGTTAATAGTCTTTTCAATAGCCTTTTTCAAGATGAAGATGGTAAACTCCAAATAGGCGTTAACCTTCAACCAGGGGAGGTAACCCCAGATTATGAAACCGATGATCGTCTTGGACTTACCTTAAGTACACAACTCAGTGACAAGGTACTTATCAACGGAAAAGTTGGGGTGCCAATTGGAGGGGTGGAACAAACGGTAATTGCAGGCGACGTTGAGATACAAGTTTTACTTAATGATGAGGGTACTTTATCTGCCAAATTCTTCAACAGAGAGAACAGTATTCGCAATTTTGGAGAGGAAATTGGATATACTCAAGGCATGGGCTTGTCTTATAACGTAGAATTTGATACTTTTAAGGAGCTGCTTCAAATCATCTTTTCAGGAAAAAACAAAAAGAAAGCTTCTGAAAAGAAAGATAGCAATAAGGAAAAAAAGGCCGACGAGAACTTCCCAGATTTTATAAACGTCAAAGAAAAAACCCCTAACAAATAGCCTGTTTTGTACTGATTTTTCAGTCTTTTAAATTATTTATTAACGAAAACGTTTGAATTTTCGTACTAAAATAAAAATATCAAAAAGGGTAGTATTTATTGGTTATCTTTGTTATGTTGACTTTTCAAAACATAAAAATTAATGAGTAAAAGCATAAAAAAAATAGCCGTTTTCACCTCCGGAGGAGATGCTCCAGGAATGAATGCCGCTATTAGATCAGTTGTTAGAACTTGTGCATACCACAACATTCAGGTCATAGGTGTTTACCGTGGTTATGAAGGAATGATAGAAGGCGAATTTGTAGATATGAACGCCCGAAGTGTTAAGGACATTATCAACAAGGGAGGAACCATTCTTAAATCAGCGCGTTCTGATAGGTTTAGAACTCCAGAAGGACGAAAGCAGGCTTATGAGCAATTAAAAAAGGCCGGTGTGGATGCCATGGTTGCCATTGGTGGAGACGGTACCTTTACGGGAGCCATGATTTTTAGTAGTGAATTTGATATGCCTGTAATGGGGATTCCAGGAACTATAGATAATGACATTTATGGTACCTCTCATACTTTAGGATACGATACAGCTCTTAATACCGGTGTAGAGGCCATAGATAAAATTAGAGATACCGCCAGTTCCCATAATAGATTGTTCTTTATTGAGGTTATGGGGCGTGATGTAGGGCATATTGCTTTAAATGTTGGTGTTGGTGCTGGGGCAGAGGAAATCTTGATTCCAGAGGAAGATTTGGGATTGGATCGTTTGTTGGAGTCGCTTAGACGCAGTAAACGTTCAGGAAAAACCTCAAGTATTGTAATTGTAGCCGAAGGCGATAAAATAGGTAAGAACGTATTCGAATTAAGAGATTACGTAGAAGATAACTTAGGTGAATATGAAGTACGGGTTTCCGTTCTTGGACACATGCAACGCGGGGGAGCACCGTCGTGCTTTGACCGTGTGCTGGCCAGTAGAATGGGAGTGAAAGCAGTGGAAAGCCTAATGGAAGGAAAAACCAACTTTATGGTTGGGTTATTGGATGATAAAATGGCATTAACACCATTAGATCAAGCCATCAAAGGTCAATCAAAAATAAATTTAGAATTACTTCGTGTGTCAGATATCATGACCACATAAACATTAAATTAAGATTATGTCAAAGTTAAAATTAGGAATCAACGGATTCGGGAGAATTGGAAGAATAGTATTTAGAGCTACTATCAACAGGTCAGATGTTGAAGTAGTAGCCATCAACGACTTATTGGATGTAGAACACTTGGCGTATTTGTTGAAATATGACTCTGTTCACGGAAAATTTGATGGAACGGTAGAGGTGAAGGATGGACATTTGGTAGTTAACGGTAAAACTGTTAGAATCACTGCCGAAAGAGATCCTAAAGCTCTTAAATGGGATGAAGTTGGAGCAGATATCGTTGCAGAATGTACAGGTATCTTCACTACTTTGGAAACTGCACAATACCATATTGATGCTGGTGCGAAAAAAGTAGTAATTTCAGCTCCAAGTAAAGATGCTCCAATGTTTGTGATGGGAGTAAACCACACAGAAGCTAAAGCATCAGATACTATTGTATCCAATGCATCTTGTACTACCAACTGTTTGGCGCCAGTAGCTAAAGTATTAAATGACAACTTCGGAATCGAAGAAGCTTTAATGACTACAGTACACGCTACAACTGCAACACAATTAACAGTAGATGGTCCTTCTAGAAAGGATTACAGAGGAGGTAGAAGTGCCTTGTTGAACATTATTCCTGCTTCTACAGGAGCAGCAAAAGCTGTAGGGAAGGTAATTCCAGAATTGAACGGAAAATTAACAGGTATGGCTTTCCGTGTACCAACTGCCAATGTTTCTGTAGTGGATTTAACAGTGAAGTTACAAAAAGAAACGTCTTTGGATGAAATCAAGAAAGCCTTTAAAGCAGCTTCAGAAGGTGTTATGGAAGGTGTACTTGGATATACAGATGAATTAGTAGTTTCTCAAGATTTCGTAAGCGATGCACGTACAAGTATCTTTGATGCTGATGCAGCGATCGAATTGAATTCTACATTCTTTAAAGTTGTGTCTTGGTATGACAACGAGTTTGGGTATTCAAACAAATTGATAGACTTAGCTTTACATGTAAGCAAACTATAATAATATTTTATATACGAATAGAAGACCGCAGTATAGATTTGGGAAACTAAATGGAATGCTGCGGTCTTTTTTTATCTTACTCTTATGATTTTAATAGTTGATAGCGGTTCCACAAAGTGTGATTGGATGCCAGTTGATTTGGAAGGGAACCAACTTTCGGAAAAAATAAGAACCCAAGGTCTTAATCCTGCCATTCTAGAGCGCAATGAACTTCGCGTTAGGATTTTGGAGAATGAGGAACTAATGGCTTATAAAGACAAAGCTACACATCTGTACTTTTATGGAGCGGGCTGTGGTACTGAAAAGCCAAAATTGGCGCTTCGTGATGTCTTAAAGGAAATATTTACATCTACACACATCGAAATTGAAGAGGATACCATGGCGGCTGTAAGGTCTACCATCAACCATGATGACGAAGCTGCAGTGGTATGCATCATGGGAACGGGTTCTAATTGCAGTTATTACGACGGAAACAAATTGCACCAGAGAGTCCTGTCTCTAGGCTATTCCTTAATGGATGAGGCTAGTGGAAATTACTATGGAAAAGAGCTTATTAAAGATTATTATTACAAGCACATGCCGTCTTCCTTAAGGGTGGCATTTGACCATAAATACAATATGGAAGCTGATTACATTAAATATAATCTTTACAAACAGCCTAATCCAAATGCATACTTGGCTACGTTTGCCGAGTTTATGATTTTAAATAAGGAGTCTCAATACATGCATGATTTGATTGTAAGAGGATTTAGATCCTTTGCTAAAAACATGATCATGCAATTCAAGGAGGAATTGAAGACTGTTCCTGTACATTTTGCAGGATCGATATCGTTCTTTACCCAGGAACATATTAAAGAAGTTGCCGAAGAAATGGGCTTTACCGTTGGCAATTTTGTGAGAAGACCAATTGAAGGCCTGGTCGATTATCACGTAAAAGGATTAAAACACGCATAAGCAACAAAACAACAAAAGCCTTGAAGATTTCTTCAAGGCTTTCTTATTTATCCATTGTAAACTTGGTTTTCCTGTTCGGCAACCCTTATAAACGTCGTGCGCTTTGTTAATTCTTTAAGACGTTGGGCTCCTACATAGGTGCAAGTACTTCGTAAGCCACCCAAAATATCCTGTAGGGTAGTATCTACAGCACCTCGATAGGGTACTTCTACCGTTTTGCCTTCACTGGCTCTATATTCCGCAACACCTCCCACATGTTTTTCCATGGCTGTTGCAGAGCTCATGCCGTAGAATTGTTTGTATTGTTTGCCATCGCGTTCAATGAGTTGTCCGCCACTTTCATCATGACCTGCAAGCATGCCGCCAAGCATCACAAAATCGGCAGCGGCTCCAAAGGCTTTGGCAACATCGCCAGGTGTAGCGCAGCCACCATCACTAATGATTTGGCCACCCAAACCGTGGGCAGCATCAGCACATTCAATAATAGCGGATAATTGTGGATATCCTACACCTGTTTTCACTCTGGTCGTACAGACGCTTCCTGGACCGATACCAACTTTAATAATGTCGGCGCCAGCCAAAAGAAGTTCCTCAACCATTTCACCTGTAACCACATTGCCTGCAATAATAACTTTATTCGGGTAGGTTTCCCTGGTTTGTTTTACAAAATGTACAAAGTGTTCTGAATAGCCATTGGCAACATCAATACAAATAAATTTTATTTTTGGATTTTGACTGAAAATGACATGCAAACGTTCCGTGTCTTTTTTACCGGTGCCCGTACTTATGGCGATATGGTCTTCAATACCACTGGAAGCACTTCTGAAAAATTTGTTCCATTCCTCTGTAGAATAATGCTTGTGAATGGCTGTAAATATTTGTTTTTGATGAAGTGCTTTGGCCATTTCAAAAGTGCCAACAGTATCCATATTGGCCGCCATTATGGGAATGCCCTTCCAAGAAATTTTGCTGTTCAAAAAGGTGAATTCACGCCCTAGGTTCACCTGAGACCTGCTTTTCAGCGTGGATCTTTTGGGTCTGATCATAACATCCTTAAAGCCGAGTTTAAGATCTTGTTCTATACGCATGATGAGAAAATTTGGTTAATCTTAAATTTAAGGTTTTGTTTTTACGGAATATAATGTATTAAAGTAGAGTTGTTAACAATTTAAGATCAATCGAAGTTTCCATATTTTAATATATTAGAGGCATAAACTATGTAATCGATGAAGAAAATTATTATTTGCTGTGCTGCTTTTATAGCCTTGCAAGGATGTAAAAAGGAGAGCAATCCTCCTGTGGTTGATCAAGAATCCACTAGAGAGGTTTTTTCCAAATTATTGGAAGATTTTAACCAAGAAAAATTGCTTTTGGATCCATTATTAGCGACCCAAGCTGGTGATAATCGCTATAACGATAAGTTTCCAAATTATCTTTCAGAGGCTTATAAATCTAAAGAGAAAGGGTTTTATGAAAAATATAGGCATGCATTCAATGAAATTGCAGATTCTTTGTTGACCCCTTCAGAACAAATGAGCAAAGCGGTCTTACTGTGGGATTGCAATATTAAATTGGAAACCTTAGGCTTCAAGAAAGATTTAATGCCAATAGACCAAATGTGGTCCCTGAATTTGGATTTTAATCAATTGGCCAGTGGTTCTACCGCGCAACCTTTTAAAACTACTGAAGATTACGAAAATTGGTTAAAGCGCGTGGACGGTTATTTGGCTTGGCTTGCTACGGCTAAATCTAATATGGAACAGGGCATAGCTGAAGGGTATGTGCTTCCAAAAGCACTGATTGTAAAGGTGATTCCACAATTTGAATCTTTGTCGAATGGACCGGCAGAGGAGCATTTGTTTTATGGTCCCATTACTATGTTGCCTGAGAGTTTTGATCAAGCAACGAAAGACCAGATTATTTCTGCATATAATGTGATGATCAATGATAAGGTGATTCCTGCCTACAAGGAGATGACCAAATTTTTCAAAGAAACCTATTTACCGGCAGGGAGAGAGAGTAGTGGGATTGCGGCAACGCCACTTGATACGGCTTATTATAATCATCAAATTAAATTTTATACCACCACCAATTTAACGGCAGACGAAATCCATCAAATTGGGTTGGATGAAGTGGCACGTATTCGCACAGAAATGGAGAAGGTTAAGGAGCAGGTTGGTTTTAAAGGTGATTTGAATGCGTTTTTTGATTTTGTTAGGACCAATAAAGATTTAATGCCGTTTACGGAACGTTCTCAAGTTATTGCCTTCTATGACAGTATTCACAATGTAATGAAGCCACAGTTGGATAAATTGTTTTCCCAACAGCCAATTACACCTTTTGAGGTGAGACGTACAGAGCCTTTTAGGGAGAAATCCGCGGCTGCCAATTATAGCTCGGGATCTTTGGACGGAACACGACCGGGAATATTTTACACGCCAATTCCTGATGTAGAGGAGTACAATATTTTTGATAAGGAAGATTTGTTTTTGCATGAGGCCATTCCAGGGCACCATTTCCAGATTTCCTTGGCACAGGAAAACGAAGAGCTGCCAGAGTTTAGAAGAACCTTATGGTACAGTGCTTTTGGCGAAGGTTGGGCGCTTTATGCAGAATCTATGGGGACAGAGTTAGGGCTATACAAAGATCCTTATCAATATTTGGGAATGTTGGGAGCTGAAATCCATAGAGCTATTCGTTTGGTGGTGGATACAGGCATCCACGCTAGAGGTTGGACAAGGGAAGAGGCCATAGAGTATTCATTGCAAAACGAGGCCAAATCAGAATCTAAAATCATTAGTGAGATAGAGCGCTATATGGCCAATCCTGGGCAGGCTTTATCTTATAAAATTGGACAATTGAAAATTATAGAGTTACGAGAACGAAGCCAAAAAGTTCTAGGAGATAAGTTTGATATTAAAGAATTCCATAAGCAGGTGCTGGAAACTGGCTGTGTGCCTTTAGAATTGCTGGAGCAGAAAATTAATGATTGGATTGCGTCCTATTCGTAAAATATTTGTACAATTATTAGTATTAAAAAAGGGCTATAAAAATTATAGCCCTTTTTTGTTTGGTGTATTATAAGTTTATTTAACAGCAATCATGCTAATTTCTACATTTACTGCCTTAGGCAGTTTAGCCACCTGAACCGTTTCTCTAGCCGGTGCAGTAGCTTCATCAAAATAAGCTCCGTAGACTTCATTTATTTTTGAAAAATTATCCATATCACTAATAAAGATGGAAGATTTAATGACGTTTTCAAAGGTCATATTGGCAGCTTCCAGCACTGCTTTAAGGTTTTCCATCACCTGCTTGGTTTCCGTTTGGATATCATCCATCACCAATTCCATCGTACTTGGATCTAGTGCAATTTGCCCAGAGGTGTAAAGGGTGTTTTCCGTTAAAACTGCTTGGTTATAAGGGCCAATTGGCGCAGGGGCTTTAGGAGTGTTGATGATTGTTTTCATAGGGTTATAGTTGTTGGTCGCGTTGTTTACGTTTATCGTATTTAAGATCTTTAAGCAAGCTGGATTTAATCCCGATAAAGAAGTTCCAAGAACTACGGCTGCTAAAGGGAATCCAGCTAAAGTTCATTCTCCAACTTAAAAGGTCACGTTCAAAGCGCAATTGGGTATAGGTGAATCCTTGATTTTTAAAATCGTAACCGGAGGATGCTCCAACGGTCCAACGAGGCGACAAATCGATATCCCCTGAGAACATCAATGAATGCGAAGAGATTTCATTTTGCCTGGCAGAATTGGAGTAGTTCACGGCATAGGCCAAACGCAAACTCCAAGGAATTTCATATTTGTAAAATTCGGAGTTTTCATCGGCTTTGGAGCCACCACTGTCATCACTCAAGCGCTTATCGGCAAAGTCTTCATTCTTCCCGAAAAGATCATCGGCACGTCCACCACTTCTTACATTGTCTTCTATGGCACGTTTGTCTTCTTCGGTTTCCCCTTTAAATGTATCACTGGAAAGGGTATAGCTCATGTTCATGCTGGCAGAAGTCATACGGAACAGGCTTCCCCCATTTTCAATATTGAACTTATCAATCTTACGATTGTTATTGTCCAGAGCATAAGGGTCCAAGGTCATCCCAAAGTTGATGCTCATTTTGTTGTTCAAAATCTGTGTCCCCCCGGAAACCCTTACAGGGCTCCAGTTTAACGAATCCCCCGCAACATTATAGGAGGTAGAGAAGTTTAGGTTGTTTAATAAAACCACTTTTTTGGCTTCGGTGGCCGTGGAATCTTTATCTTTTACTTTGGCTTCTAGATTATTGCTAAGAGAAATCCCTACAGAACTTGCGTAGGTTTTGTTGGGAGATCCAAAAATAGAGCCTTCAAAACGGCTGTATTCTTCTTCGGTGGTAGTCAGTCCATCGGCAGAAATTACTTCGTAAGTCTCGTAATATTGGTCGAAGGCCGGATTGATGTTGTAGCTTACGGAAGGACGCATAACGTGCCTGATGGCTTGGATTTTTGGATCCTTGTCCTTCAATTTGAAATCGTACATTCCGTAAATAGTCGTTCCTAAACTGGTTCCAAAGTTGTAGGTTCTAAAACTATCAAAACCTTTGCGGTCAATAGTAATGACGTCGTCTTCAAATTCATCATAATATTTCTTAATAGTGTTGAGCGTCCAGTTTTCTTCAAAATTGGTGCTGGCACTCATACTGAAATATTTAAACAATTTCCAGTTGGTACTTAATGGGATACTATGTTTCATACCAATTTTGGCATCATCAAACATTTCTTGTTTGAAGAATAGCTCATCTGTGGTTTGAATCCTGTTTTCACCTCTTACGTTGTACTGAAAGTTAATATTGTGAAGGGCTCCTTTTTTAGTGCCTTCTTTTGGGGCAAATGGAAAAACACGTCCAACACTACCCTGAAAAGTTGGGAGTGTCATATTGATTTGTCCAGTTTGTGTGTTCTGTGAGTGTGTTGCGGTTACACTTAAGTTGGTCTGTGGTTCCCCCTGAAAGGTTTTGGAATATGAAATGGAGGAGGACATGGTGTTATTTAAGAAATTGGCTGCATTGTATTGGTTGATAGATTCTTGGTAATAGGTACTACTCCCTAGGTTAACCGAGGCCGAAAATCGAGAGTTTGGATTGGCCTTGGAGTCTTGACTATGAGACCATCTTAAGTTATAGATTGTAGATCTGGAATAATCAGGAAAACCACGTTCTTCATTGATCAAGTTTTCGTATCTAAAACTAAGATTCCCTCTGAATTTATACCTAAGTGCATAATTGGTTTCAACGCGTGTTCCGTAACTTCCATTGGTGTAATAATCTCCTAAAACAGCTAAATCTACATAGTCACTAATGGCAAAATAGTAACCACCATTTTGTAAAAAGTAACCTCTGTCGTTTTGTTCACCAAAGGAAGGGAATATAATCCCCGAAGTTTGTTTTTTGGTCATTGGGAAATACGCAAAAGGTAGACCAATAGGTGTAGGCACATCATAAATGAACATATTGGTAAAACCGGTAACCACTTTTTTATTGGGAACTACTTTGGCTTTACGCATCAAGAAATAATATTCTGGGTCGTCCAAATTTTCAGAAGTGGTAAACTTTCCACGTTTAATAAAATACACAGAATCATTTTCCTTTTTGGTAACATCGGCAATGATAGTCCCGCCACTTTGTTCGGTTTTGGAATTGAAAATCAAGGCTTTTTTGGTTTCAGTATTGAAAATAATGGAGTCTGGTTCCACCACATTGCTTCCTTGCTTAAATATTGGCGGTTGGGTGTAAACACCTGCAGAATCCTTCAATCTTCCTGCGTACACCAAGTTTTTGCTATAATCAATCACTATAATCCCAGACTTGATTTCCATGTCTTGATACAGTACTTCAGCCTGATTGTAAAGAGTGATTTTTTGTGTTTTTTGGTTCATGGACACATAGTCCTGAGCGCGATACTTTACAATGCCGGTTAAGAACTCTTTTTTCTTAGGGATAGAATCGGTTCCAATAGAGTCTGATTCCTTTATATTTAAGGGGGCTGCCAGAAGGGAATCGGCAACCACATTTAGGGTGTCTCTTTCTACTTTTGGTTTGATGGATTCGGTTGGTTTTGGTAAGTCCTGAGCGAACGCCAAAGTGTTAATAAGCACTGTAAAACTTAGGCTAAAAAGTATTTGAAAGATGTTTGTACGCAACGCTTTTAAATGTATTTTTGTAAAAGTATGGCTCGGTTTTTGAAAAGCCAAAATTACATATATTTTTTTGGGATTAATTATTATTCAAATAAAATTTAAAAATTAACTCAGCCTCAATTTTTTAGGTAATAAATAAAGATATTCTGTCGTTGAAAACATTTATGAGAACGCACTTATTATCCATAATCGTATTATTTACATTTTCTTTAACATTTGCTGGAACAGCAACCAAGGATCGGGACAAGTTTGTGGTGGTTCTGGATGCTGGGCATGGGGGACATGATCCTGGAAATTTAGGAAATGGCTATAAGGAGAAGGATATTGCCTTAAAAATTGTATTGGATTTGGGGGCTACTTTGGAGAAAATGCCTAATGTTAAGGTGATTTATACCCGCAAGACCGATGTATTTGTGGAGTTGCGTGAGCGTGCGGCCATTGCCAATAGGGCAGATGCCGATTTGTTCGTATCAGTACACTGTAATGCCCATGGGTCTTCGGCGCATGGTACAGAAACCTTTGTATTGGGAGTGGCAAATGACCAACGAAATTTTGAGATCGCCAAAAAGGAAAATGAGGTAATCTTTTTAGAGAACAATCACGAAAAGCACTACGAAGGGTTCGATCCCAACTCACCGGAATCCTTGATTGGGATATCCATTATGCAGGAAGAGTATACGGAGAATAGTATCCGTTTGGCAAGAATGATCGAGGATAACTTTTCCAAGATATTAAAGCGAAAAAGTAGAGGGATCAAACAAGCTAGTTTGTGGGTGTTGCACAATACCTATATGCCTAGTGTTTTGGTAGAGGTTGGTTTTTTGACCTATAAACCAGAAGGACAGTTTTTACATTCTGGATCAGGACAAAGTCAAATGGCTAATTCTATTAAGAATGCCGTGATGAATTACAAAAAGTACTTGGAGGAAAATGTAGGGGAAAGCATTTTTGCCGAAGAGGTAATAATGGATGAAGAAAAAGAATTGATAGCTGAAGTAGAACTACCGGAGGTGTATAAGGACATCACCTTTAAGGTGCAGATTGCGGCTAGCTCCAAACGATTGAAATTGAAGCCTTATAACTTTAATGGACTTGAGGTAAGCTCGGTGGAACAGGCCGGGAATATTTACAAGTATTTTTATGGTGAAACTTCAGATTACAATGAAATTCAGAAGTTCCAAGAGGTAGCAAAACAAAAAGGATACACTGGCAGTTTTATTGTTGCCTATAAAAATGGTGCGCGCATAGATCTTTCTGAAGCACTCAAAACAGCTACCAATTAAAAGTATTCTTAATATATTTATCACTAATTTTGTGAGCAACCAAATACAAAAAACACATTGAAAATCTCAAGAGAAGTTAAAACTGCAATATTGGTTATCTCAGGAATAGCCTTACTTATTTTCTTATTCAATTATCTAAAGGGTGAGAATCTTTTGGATTCTTCGCGTACCTACTATGCCGTTTATGAGAATGTAGAAGGTTTGACACCTTCCGCTCCCGTGACTATTAATGGGCAAATTGTTGGGAAGGTTCAAAGTATTAATTTTAAGGAGGATGGCTCTGGTAAGCTTGTTGTGAAACTATTGATCACCAATGATTTTGAATTCTCCAAAAACAGTACGGCCGAGTTGTATGAAGCTGGATTGATAGGAGGCAAAGCTGTGGCCATTATACCTGCCTTTGACGGGGCATCTGCTGCAAAAAGTGGTACCTTTTTGGAATCCAAAACCAAGGATGGTTTGTCCGAATTGGTCAACCAACGTTTAACGCCACTTCAAGAAAAGATTGAAATGGTTATGGTAAGTGCCGACGAGGCCATAAGAAATATCAATTCTTTGTTTAGTCCAGAAAACAAAAAGAATTTAACTCTGGCTTTGGCTGATTTGGACCAAACTATTGTAGCTTATAAAGAGACTGCCAATGGTTTAAATAAAATAATAGCCGATAATCAAGAGAGTTTAAAAAGCACCCTTTCAAGTGCAGAAAACACCTTTGGTAATTTCTCTAAAATTTCAGATTCCATTGCCCAAGTAGATTTGGCAGGTGCTGCTAGAGATTTACAAAGCTCCATGAACAACTTGAATCAATTGCTTTCGGGGATTGAAGATGGCAACGGGACCATGGGCAAATTTTTAAAGGATGAGCAACTTTATGATAACCTTGAAGGGGCTACCAAACAATTGGAAGAACTATTACAAGACCTTAAATTAAACCCCAAACGTTATGTCCATTTTTCGGTTTTTGGAAAAAAGGCCGATCAATATGATGCAGAGGGGAACCTTATTCAAGATTCCGGATCTAAGGAATAAACTACTACACTAACACAAATGAATTATATTCCAAACATACTTTTTGCTGTTGCCTTGGTATTGGGTATCGGCTATTTTGTTAAAAATGTCAAGAAATTAGTACGCAACATTAAATTGGGACAGGATGTAGATGTTAGCGACCATAAAGACCAGCGTTGGCAAAACATGATCCGCATAGCCTTGGGACAAGGCAAAATGGTGCGTCGTCCGGTAGCGGGAATTCTGCATATTATTGTATATCTGGGATTCATTATTATAAATATTGAGGTTCTGGAAATAATTCTCGATGGTCTTACAGGTAAACACCGTTTGTTCTCATTTATGGGTGGTTTTTATGGATTTTTAATCGGTTCTTTTGAAATTTTGGCATTCTTGGTATTTGTTTCTGTAGTGATATTCTGGATACGAAGAAATATTATCAAGTTGCAAAGGTTTTGGAAAGCTGAAATGACCAGCTGGCCTAAAAATGACGCGAATTACATTCTTTATTTTGAAATGGTGCTGATGACCCTGTTTTTGGTAATGAACGCGACGGATGTAGACTTTCAGAACGATTTACAATCAGGAAATGTTATCAGTCAATTTATTGCGCCGTTGTTTTCCGGAGCGTCCAAAGGAACTTTATATGTCATAGAGCGTAGTGCCTGGTGGTTGCACATTTTGGGGATTTTGGTATTCCTTAACTATTTGTACTTTTCAAAACACCTTCATATTCTATTGGCATTTCCAAATACCTATTTTGGAAAGGTAAAGCCTAAAGGGGAATTTAATAACCTTGAAGCGGTAACCAATGAAGTAAAAATGATGTTAGACCCAAATGCAGATCCTTTTGCGATGCCAGAAGATGGTGGAGCAGAAGAGGAAGTTCCAGCAAAATTTGGAGCTAGCGATGTTCAGGATTTAAGTTGGGTGCAATTGTTGAATGCCTATACTTGTACGGAATGTGGGCGTTGTACTAGTGAGTGTCCTGCGAATTTAACAGGGAAAAAGTTGTCTCCCCGTAAAATCATGATGGATACCCGTGACCGTTTGGAAGAAGTAGGAAAAAACATTGACGCCAACAAGGGGGAATTCAAGGATGATGGCAAACAGTTGTTGGGAGATTATATTACACACGAAGAAATTTGGGCTTGTACCACTTGCAACGCCTGTGTGGAAGCTTGTCCGGTGAGCATAGATCCTTTGTCCATCATTTTGGAAATGAGACGTTATTTGGTGATGGAGCAAAGTGCCGCGCCAATGGAACTTAATAATATGATGGGCAACATTGAGAACAACGGTGCGCCTTGGCCATATAACCAAATGGATAGATTAAACTGGGTAGATGAAAAATAGTAAGTATCCTAAATTATACGAGGGAATACGCAAACTATATAACGAATAATAAGATGGATCAACTTATAGTAAAAACCATGGCAGACTTTATGGCCGAAGGAAAACAACCCGAAATTTTGTTTTGGGTGGGTTCTGCCGGAAGTTATGATGATAGAGCCAAGAAAATAACACGAGCTTTTGTTAAGTTGTTGAACAAGGCTCAAATAGACTTTGCTGTTTTGGGAACAGAAGAGAGTTGTACCGGGGACGTTGCCAAACGTGCCGGGAATGAGTTTCTTTTTCAAATGCAGGCCATGATGAACATAGAACTGTTGAATGGCTATGAGGTGAAGCGCATCGTAACAGCTTGTCCACATTCTTATAATACGCTTAAAAATGAATACCCAGCTTTGGGAGGTCAATATCAAGTACAGCATCATACAGAGTATATTGAAGAATTGATGCACGAAGGTCGATTGAAAATAGAAAGTAGTTCTAAATTGAATGGAAAGCGCATTACCTTTCATGACCCTTGCTATTTAGGAAGGGCTAATGAAGTTTATGAAGCGCCAAGAAACTTATTGAAGACTTTGGGTGTTGAATTGATAGAAATGAAACGCCATAAGCAAACTGCTTTATGTTGTGGTGCTGGTGGGGCCCAAATGTTTAAGGAACCTGAAAAAGGCGACAAGGATATCAATGTTTTAAGAACAGAGGATGCTTTGGAAACACAACCGTCAATTATTGCAACGGGATGTCCATACTGTAATACCATGATGACAGATGGTGTAAAGGCCAAGGAAAAGGAAGAGGCTGTTCAGGTGATGGATATTGCCGAGTTGATTGCAGATGCTAAAGACTTATAAGTCTAGCTTTTGAAAATTCTCATTTATTCGGCCATGCTGGTGGATTTTTTGACGAAAGATTAGCAAATCTTTTGAAAAACTAATGAATCTTTAAATATCAGTTTTTGATTAAAACAAAGCTTTTATTATTCAAAAAGAATATTGAATTTTGGGATTATAAGGTTTAAAAAAGACATTTATGACCAATGAGATTTTCCTTTTAAATATTTCTGGGCCAGATAAACCAGGCTTAACATCTAGTTTAACAGCTGTATTGGCCGAATATGGTGCCAAGGTTTTGGATATTGGTCAGGCAAATATTCACGATACACTATCACTAGGGATTTTATTCGAAATTAAGTCCAAGGCAAAATCTGCTGCCGTTCTAAAGGATTTGCTGTTTAAAGCCTATGAGTTGGGCATTACCGCAAAATTCACCCCTATTACTTTGGAAAACTACGAAAAGTGGGTTGGCTTGCAGGGTAAGGATCGGTATATCGTGACGATATTAGGAGAAAAACTCAGTGCGGAACAGATTGCAAAAGTGACCGAAGTTATTTCGGATAAGAATCTAAATATTGATGCGATAAAACGACTTACAGGCCGTATTTCCTTATCAAAAGAAGAGGAATATCCTAGAGCTTGTATTGAACTTTCCATTAGGGGACATATTGATGATAAATCTGAATTCACTAAAAAATTCATGGAAATTTCGCATGATTTGGATGTAGATATCGGTTTTCAAGAAGACAATATTTACAGAAGAAACAGACGATTGGTGTGTTTTGATATGGATTCAACCTTGATACAAACCGAGGTCATAGATGAACTGGCGGTATTGGCGGGCGTTGGAGATGAAGTAAAGGCGATTACAGAATCTGCCATGCAAGGTGAAATAGACTTTAAGGAAAGTTTTACCAAACGCATGAAACTTCTTGAGGGCTTGAGTGAAGAAGTGCTTCAATCTGTAGCTGCAAACTTGCCCATAACCAAAGGGGCTAGACGATTGATCGATACCTTAAAAAGTTACGGATTTAAAACAGCTATTTTGTCTGGTGGCTTTACCTATTTTGGCCATTATCTTCAAAAGGAGTTGGGGATAGACTATGTATATGCCAATCAATTGGAGATTAAAGATGGTGCTTTAACGGGAGGCTATCTTGGTGAAATTGTTGATGGTGACAAAAAAGCAGAATATCTCAAAAAAATTGTAGAACAGGAGGGAATCAATATCAGTCAAACTATTGCAGTTGGAGATGGAGCCAACGATTTGCCGATGCTAAATTTAGCAGGTTTGGGGATTGCCTTCCACGCTAAACCAACGGTTAAAAATAATGCCCAAAGTGCCATATCCAGTATTGGTCTGGATGGCGTTTTGTATTTATTGGGGTATCACGACAGACAAATAGACTTAGTGGATTAAGCTATGGTACTTATTTGTATTTTAGACAACAATTTTGTAAAATCTATTTTGAAATAGAAAAAATCAACCAATGATTATGAAGCGAGAGTTACTGCCTTTAAGAAAAATAGTATCCATTGGCTTTTGGGGAGGCTTGTTTATAGCTGGATCTACTGCCTTGTATTGTTTTTATATTGATGATCCAATATCCTTGGGTCATTTTATTTTCCTATTCTTGGGAAATGGGTTATGGCTTTCCTTGGCATTTCGATATAAATACACTAAAAATACTATTGAGGAATAAATTCCTATACAAATTTAAAATTCATTAAGTGTTTACTAACAACCAAATTACCATTGAGTCGCTTCCTAAATTGGAAGATCTCAAACTTTCTAAAATTGCCCTGAAATATAGAACTATTTTGTTTTTAAATTGCAGTACTATTTTTTTAGGGTTCCTCATCATTTTTTTAATTCTTGACACATTTGTAGTGGACGAAAGTCTCCCAAAAACCATATTTTTTGGAATACTAGTAGTTTGGGGTTTAGCTTTTGGATTGAGTTTGGGGTATGCAAATATGTCATTTAATAAGCGCCAATATGCCTTAAGGGATCAGGATATTACCTATTCTAAGGGTGTTTTGGTACATTCTGTAACCACACTTCCATTTAATAGAATTCAGCACGTTGAAATATCTAGGACGTTTTTGGCTAGAAAGTTTGGTTTGGCTACGCTACACTTGTATTCTGCGGGACAAAGTGGTAGCGATTTGTCCATTAAAGGCTTGCCGCTGGAAGTAGCGCAATCACTGAAAACGTTTTTAAGCAGCAAATTGAATGAGTAGTTCTAATTTTAGTGTTCCTACTCGGCAATCGCCGAAAGGTATCATCGTGATGTTTGCCTTTCAGTTGTATGCACTAATAAGAAAAACATGGGTTTTCCTGTCTATAGTGATATTTTCGACTTTAAAAAAGCAAGATTCAGGTGCTGCGATTTTAAAGCTTTTTGTATTTGTTGGTATTGTATTGTTGCTGCTGCTTATTATTTCAGTTTTGAAGTATCGAAATTTTAAATTCAGTATTCTTAACGATTATTTTGTTCTTCATCAAGGCATCTTAAAAAAGGAAGAAACCTCTATTTCAAAGTCTAAAATTCAAAATGTCTATATCAAACAAAATCTCATACAGCAAATCATTGATGTGGTATCGCTGTCTGTTGAAAGTGCAGGGGATAAGAAGACGGAAATTGAAATTAAGGCATTGGATAAATCTTCTGCAGAAACTTTGAAGGCTTTATTGATTTCAGGCACTAGGCAAATTTCAACAGAGAATGAAGAAGCGCAAGAGGTTTTGTCTGAATTTAAAAATAAAAGGACCTTTTTCCGAGTTTCTGTGAAAAATCTTCTTCTAGAAGGGGTTTCAGAAAACCATTTGAAAAGTATGGCATTTATTTTCGCTTTCTTTTTGGGGCTTTATGGTAACTTCAAAGATGTTCTGGGAGATATTGATTTGGAAGCATATGAAGAATCTTATTATCAGTTTGGAGAAAGTCAAATGCTCCAATTCTTAATTTTTAATGTTGCTTTAGCAGTTTTTTTATTGTTGGTAGCATTTCTGTTTTCCTTAGTGAAAACGGTTCTAATAAATTTTGATCTTAAAGTTACTGAAAACGACAAAGGCTTGGAGATTTCCAAAGGCTTGTTCAACAAAGTTTCCTTGGGTTTGGTGACTAGCCGTATACAAACCATAACTTTGTCCACTAACCGATTTAAAAGAGCCTTGGGCCTACATCAAATGTTTTTTACCCAAGCCATGGTAAATAAAAAGCAGTTGAAGAATTTTTCCATAATTGGTTTGTCAAAATCAGAGTCGGCTAATCTGGTTGAGAAATTCCACAGTAACATTTTAAACGGGATTGAAAGGCACAAACCGGCGCCTTATTTTAAAAGAGTGAAGACTCTTCAATTATTGCTGTTTGTTTTATTGGCAAATAGTATTGTACTCTTCCAGTTGTCTTATTTGTATTTGCTGTGGAATATTCCTCTGTTGATTTTTATTTTTTTAGTAGTACATCAAAGCTATAAAAAGGCCTATTATAGTATTGATGAGAAGTATTTGGTAATTGGAAGTGGCGGATTGATTGACATCAATACCGATATGGCCGAAATACATAAACTGCAAGGTGTGAAATTGAAACAAAGCATTTTTCAAAAACACAGAGGCATAGCATCTGTAAAAATTTATACAGCCTCAAAAGCCTTGACCATTCCGTTTATAAAGGTAAATGAGGCCCAACATATTGTCGATTTTCTATTGTATAAAGTGGAATCTGAAGATAGACATTGGATGTAAAATTGTACTTTTGTAGGCATAAATAATAATAGCTATGTTAGTTGATTTTGATACCTTACCAGAAGAATCCAGAGTTTGGATTTACCAAGCCAATAGAACGTTCACCGATGATGAAATACAGGAGTTGGAAACCAAATTAAATGAATTTGTCCATAATTGGACGGCACACGGTAGTGATTTGCATGCGGGGTATAAAATTATATACAAGCGATTTATTGTTTTAGGTTTGAATCAAAACTTAAATAAGGCCACAGGGTGCTCTATAGATGCTTCGGTTCATTTTATTCAAGAATTGGAGAAGGAATACGGTGTAGATTTAATGGACAAAATGAATGTGTCCTACAAGCAAGGGGAATTTATCGCCTACAAAAGTTTGGTTGATTTTAAAAAAATGGCCAAGGACAAAGCCGTGTCCAAAAATACCATTGTGTTTAACAATTTGGTGACCAACATTGCCGAGTTTAACGAAAACTGGGAAGTGCCTGCCAAAGATAGTTGGCATTCTAGATTTTTGTAAGATACTAATTCAATAAATATCATGATATTAAAAAGAAGCTGCTTTAATAATCAAAAGCAGCTTCTTTTTATTTTTTGGTATTGTTAGTAGCTTCTTTATAAAACTCTCTTAAAGTTTTTTACTCTTCCTTGCAAAAGTATTATTTTGGCTGATAATTAATTCTTTGGCCTAAAATTCTTTATGAGATACATATATTCCCTAACTTCTATCATTCTATTATCCTGTTTTTATTATGCTTGGGCCAAAAACAGTCCAACGCAAAGTAATGTTACAATCAATCCTTTATTAGCAGAAAATGTTGTAGCCCAACAAAAATGGGTGGATAGTATTTATAATAAAATGACCCTAGAGGAGAAACTTGGACAATTGTTTATGGTACAGGTGTTTTCAAGTCAGGATGCAAAGACAAGGGAAAAGATTGAGAACTTAATTTCAGAACATCATATTGGCGGCATCATTTATTCCAAAGGCGGTCCAGTAAGACAAGCGAGACTTAACAATGAGCTACAGGCGCTGTCTAAAGTACCAATGCTAATTGGGATGGATGCCGAATGGGGCTTGAGCATGCGCTTGGATTCTACCTATGCTTTTCCATGGAACATGACCTTGGGAGCCATTAAGGATAATGCTTTGGTTCAGCAAGCCGGTTATCAGGTTGGGGAACACTGTAAGCGTTTGGGGGTACACTTCAATTTTGCACCGGTTGTAGATATTAACACGAATCCAGCCAATCCAATTATTGGAAATCGTTCCTTTGGCGAGGATCGCGATAATGTTACCACCAAGGCTTTGGCTTTTATGAGGGGCATGCAAAGTGCGGGTGTGTTGGCAAATGCCAAGCATTTCCCTGGGCATGGCGATACCGAAGGAGATTCGCATAAAACATTGCCAACGATTGGCTTTGATGAAAGACGCATCGATTCTATAGAACTATATCCATACAAAAGATTGATTAAGGAGGGCTTATCCAGTGTGATGGTGGCCCATTTAAATGTCCCTAGTTTAGAGCCTAGGCAAGGATATCCGTCTTCTTTGTCGGAACGCATTGTAACCGATATTTTACGAGAACGTCTTCAATTTCAAGGATTGATCTTTACCGATGCCTTGGAAATGAAAGGGGTTTCCAATTTTAGTGAATCAGGTGATGTGGACCTTGCAGCCTTTTTGGCGGGAAATGATGTGTTGTTGATGTCCGAGGATGTGTCCACCGGTGTTACCAAATTGGGAGAGGCCTATGCCAAAGGCATTATTTCAGAGGAGCGTTTGGCACATTCGGTTAAGAAAATTTTAATGGCTAAATATAAGGTTGGATTAGATCATTACAAGCCTATTGAAACTGAACATTTGGTAGAAGATCTTAATAGACTTAAGGACGATTTGCTGTACAGCCAATTGATGGAAGCTGCCATTACAGTGGTTCGTAACAAACAACAATTATTGCCAATTAGGCATTTAGACACCAAAAAGATTGCCTATTTACAATTTGGAGATGATGATGGTTCGGTGTTCTTTAATGAGCTTCAAAAGTATACCAAAGTACATGAGGTGAAAGCTGATAAATTGGATGAGTTGCTAACAAAGCTCCAAAATTATAATACGGTTATTATAGGCTTGCATAAATCTAATGCATCTCCATGGAAATCTCATGAGTTTAGCAATCAGGAATTGGTATGGTTGTATGAAATTGCTAGGACCAATAATGTGATTTTGGATGTGTTTGCCCGTCCTTATGCCTTGATGGGATTAAAGTCCATTGAAAATATTGAAGGAATTGTAGTGAGTTATCAAAATAGTAAGATAGCGCAGGAAAAGTCTGCACAAATGTTGTTTGGGGCCTTACCGGCAAAAGGACATTTACCTGTATCTGCAGGAGACTATTTTAAGGAAGGAGAAGGCATTGAATATACAGACATTGAGTTGTTGGGCTATGGCTTGCCCGAAAGTGTTGGGATGAGTTCGGAACGATTGAAAAAGGTGGATTCCATAGCCAATTATGCAGTCTATAATGAAATGACACCTGGAATTCAATTGTTGGTTGCCAGAAAGGGAAAGGTGATTTACAATAAAAATTTTGGGAAACACACCTATGAGGGCGATGAAAAGGTAAAATCTAGTGATATCTACGATTTAGCATCACTCACAAAAATTTTGGCCACCTTGCCATTGGTGATGGAACTGGAAGAGCGCGGTGAAATCAGTCTGAATACCAAGTTGTCAAAAATTCTTCCGGAATATAAGGGGTCAAATAAAAAAAATATAACCATTAAAGAAATGCTGTCGCATTGCGCCCAATTGAAACCTTGGATTCCTTTTTATACGGCAACCTTGGACTCCTTGAATAAGCCAAGTCCGGAATACTACAGACGTAAGCCAAGTCCTAAATTTAATATTAAGGTGGCCGATGAAGTCTATTTGCGATATGATTATCCAGATACCATGCAAAAAATAATTATGGAAAGTGAC
The DNA here is from genome assembly GCF_001280505.1 of Mangrovimonas sp. TPBH4. Classification (GTDB taxonomy): domain Bacteria; phylum Bacteroidota; class Bacteroidia; order Flavobacteriales; family Flavobacteriaceae; genus Mangrovimonas_A. The sequence goes on along the minus strand of NZ_LBIO01000043.1, from coordinate 120,481 downwards.
CTACTTACCAAGCCCGGGTATCGATATAGTGATATGCCGTATTATATTTTAAAGAAATATATAGAGGGTTTTTACGACCAATCTTTGGACAAGTTGGCACAAGAGCACTTTTATAAGGCGTTGGGAGCAAATCATACTACATATAATCCTTCAAAACTGTTTAGCAATTCTCAAATAATCCCTACCGAAGTGGATGATTACTATCGCTATCAGACCATTCAGGGGTATGTCCATGACATGGGAGCGGCTATGGAAAATGGTGTAGGGGGGCATGCCGGTTTGTTTAGCAATGCCAATGATGTGGCCAAGATTATGCAAATGTATCTCCAAAAAGGGTTTTACGGAGGTAGACGATATTTAAAACCAGAAACCATAGAGAAATTCAACACTTGTTATTATTGTGATGATGATAATAGAAGAGGAGTAGGGTTTGATAAGCCTCAATTAGGGGAAAGTGGACCCACCTGTGGATGTTTGTCCATGACAAGTTTTGGACACTCTGGATTTACGGGAACTTATGCCTGGGCAGACCCGGAAGAAGAAATTATATACGTATTTTTGGCAAACCGAACGTATCCAACAGCAGGAAAGAATTTGTTGTTGAGAGAAAATATTCGAACCGAAATACAACGCTTCATATACGAGGCTATTATTGAAGATTAAATCATGAAAATAGGTATAGTATGTTATCCTACTTTTGGAGGAAGTGGGGTTGTAGCTACCGAACTAGGTATAGAATTGTCCAAACGCGGACACGAAGTTCATTTTATCACTTATAAACAACCTGTTAGGTTGGAGCTTTTAGGAAGCCATGTTCACTTCCACGAGGTCAACGTGCCAGAATATCCTTTATTTCATTACCAACCTTATGAATTGGCGCTTTCCAGTAAATTGGTGGATATGGTGAAATTGCATGGCATTGAAATTTTGCATGTGCATTATGCCATTCCCCATGCCTACGCAGCCTATATGGCCAAGAAAATGTTGATTGAGGAAGGCATTTATGTTCCTATCGTTACGACTTTGCATGGTACGGACATTACCTTGGTGGGGAGTCATCCGTTTTACAAACCAGCCGTAACCTTTAGTATCAATAAATCGGATGCGGTGACTTCTGTTTCGGAAGATTTAAAACAGGATACCCTGCGTTTGTTCGCTATTAAAAAGGATATTGATGTCGTGACCAATTTTATTGATTTGGACAAACACAAGAACAATTTCACAGATTGCCAACGAGGTATGATGGCGAGTGATGATGAACGAATTGTAACACACATTAGTAACTTCAGAAAGGTAAAGCGTATTACAGACGTTGTTAAGATTTTTTATAACATTCAAAAGGAAATTCCCGCGAAGCTTATGATGGTTGGTCAAGGACCTGAAAAGGAGCCTGCCGAGCGGTTATGTGAAGAATTGGGAATACAAGACAAAGTGGTGTTTTTTGGAAATAGCAATGAAATAGATAGGATTTTATGTTTTTCCGATTTGTTTTTATTGCCTTCGGAAACAGAGAGTTTTGGCCTGGCCGCTTTGGAGGCCATGGCTTCTGGAGTTCCTGTTATTTCGAGTAATTCTGGGGGGATCCCTGAAGTAAATATCAATGGTTTTTCCGGGTTTTTAAGTCCTGTTGGAGATGTAGAAGGCATGAGTAAAAACGCTCTGACAATTTTAAGGGAGCCATCAACACTCAAGCTTTTCAAAAAACAAGCCAAGGCACAAGCGGCCAATTTTGATTTACACGAAATTGTCCCTCAATATGAGGCGATCTATGAAAGAACTTTAAAGAACAGTGTAGTCATTTAAGAGATTCGACTTAATTTAATAAATAAAAAACCACCTTTTTATAGGTGGCTTTTTATTTATTAAAATGCTGTTTGTTTAAAATTGGTAGCGCACGCCAAGTGCAAGATCAAAGTCTAAGTCGTTATTGTCATGGGCACTGTCTCCAAACCCCCATTCAGGTCTAAGGTCGAAAGAAAGTAATAATGGGAAATCAAAACTATATTCTATCCCAACGTCTCCTGCAATAAAGATAAAGGTATCGTGTTCATCATGGTATACATTTCCATGATGATAATGCTCTTCATAAGAGGCTAGACCAGCTCCAGGTCCTGCATACCAATTAAAGCCACCATCAATGTTCCAAACCCATTGGTAGATGCCGGTAAGTTTAACCCCATCATGTCGGTTTCCGTTCCGCCATCCAAAGTCTACTTCCAGACGGTTGTCTAGACCAAGGGCCCTTTGATAAGAAATTTCAGCACCAATCCCGTCACTGTCACCAAGGCGCAGTCCGATGGCGTTTGGGGAAATCATCTGCGCTTGGGTAGCAAACGAAAAACCAATGCAGGTTAAGGCTATTAAAAACAATTTTTTCATAAGTAATTTAGGTTTAAGATTTGTTAAATCGAAATTACAATTTTTGGGATTGGCTTGGTAAAGAATAATGTTCAAAATATGTTAAAATTGAATTTCTTGTTCTAATTTAGTCGAAATTCTAAAATCAAAAACCGCTTAAAAATCTTGTAAGGGAATGACTAAAGCACTGCAAACACTAGAGGCTCAGTTGGATGGCGAATTGTATTGTGACGATTTGATGAAGGCCATGTATGCTACCGATGCTTCGGTGTATAGAATGTTGCCTTTGGCGGTGGCGTATCCAAAGTCAGAAAAGGATATTCGGGCCCTTATAAGCTTTGCTAGTGCCAATAATACGTCTTTAATTCCTCGTACGGCAGGAACTTCTTTGGCAGGACAATGTGTGGGGCCAGGCATAGTTGTGGATGTCTCCAAATACTTTACCAAGATTCTAAATATTAATGAAAAGGAACGAACGGTGACGGTGCAGCCTGGAGTAGTTAGGGATGCCTTAAACAATTACCTAAAACCTTTTGGGCTCTTTTTTGCTCCCAATACGTCTACGTCCAATCGCTGTATGATTGGCGGCATGGTGGGGAATAATTCTTCTGGATCGACTTCGATTAAATATGGAGTGACAAGGGATAAAGTAGTGTCTGTAAAAACGATTTTGAGTGATGGGAGTGCCGTGTTGTTTGCATCTGTTTCAAAAGAAGAATTCCACGGAAAGCAGCAACAACAGGGTGTGGAAGGACAGATTTACAGGACAATTTATGAAGAATTGGCATCTAAAGAGGTTCAAGAACGTATTATTACGGCCTATCCAAAACCAGAAATCCATAGAAGAAATACCGGCTATGCCATAGATGAACTGGTTAAATCTGATGTGTTTTCAGATGCAGAAGCATCTTTTAATATGTGCCAATTGCTGGCTGGAAGTGAAGGGACTTTAGCTTTTTCAACAGAAATCACCTTGCAATTGGATGTCTTGCCACCTTCAGAAAGTATTATGGTAGCGCTTCATTTTACTTCCATTGCAGATTGCATGAAGGCTGTAGGGCCCGTAATGGAGCACGATTTGTACAGTTGTGAGATGATGGACAAAACCATTTTGGATTTGACCAAGCATAACAAAACACAGCAGGACAACAGACAGTTTATTGAAGGAGACCCAGAGGCGATTTTGATGTGTGAAGTGAGGGCTAATAGTAAAGAGGAAGTGAAACAAATGGCTTCCCTTTTGCTCGAAGCTATTGAATTGTATACCCAAAGCTATGCAAATGCGTTGTTGTATGGGGGTGAAATGGATAAGGCTATTGAATTGCGCAAAGCAGGATTGGGGCTTTTGGGAAATATGATTGGGGATAAGAAGTCGGCTGCTTGTATTGAAGATACCGCAGTGGCTTTGGCAGATTTAGATGCCTATATTGGTGAGTTTACAAAGTTAATGGAAGCTTATGGGCAAAAAGCCATTTACTATGCGCATGCCGGTGCTGGAGAGTTGCATTTGCGTCCTATTTTAAATTTGAAACAAAGTGACGATGTATTACTGTTTAGAAAAATCACCACAGATGTAGCCCATTTGGTGAAAAAATACAATGGCGCCATGAGTGGTGAGCATGGGGAAGGAATTGTGCGAGGGGAGTTTATTCCACTGATGATTGGGATTGAGAATTATCAAATTTTAAAGCGAATCAAAACAGCTTTTGATCCTAAAGGCATATTCAATCCTGGAAAGATTGTCGAGGCTTTCCCAATGGATCAATCTTTGCGTTATGTTGCAGATAGAAAGGAACCAGAAATAGAGACGTTTTTAGATTTTTCAGAATCTCAGGGTATTCTGCGAGAAACTGAAAAATGTAATGGCTCTGGCGATTGTAGAAAACTACCCGAATTTGGAGGGACTATGTGCCCAAGTTATCGCGCTACCCAAAATGAAAAGGACGCCACAAGGGCTAGAGCCAATACTTTAAGGGAATTTTTAACCAACAGCGAGAAGCCAAACAGATTTAACCATGAGGAATTAAAAGAGGTTTTCGATTTGTGTTTGAGTTGTAAGGCCTGTGCTAGTGAGTGCCCCAGTAGTGTTGATATGGCACGTTTGAAAGCTGAATTTTTATACCAGTACCAAAAGGAAAATGGTATCTCCTGGCGTACCAAATTGTTCGCATATAATAATTCTTTGAATAGATTTGGAAGCCTGTCTCCAAGTCTTACTAACTTCATGTTTTCCAACAAAATTATTGCTTCAGGGTTAAAAAATATCATGCAGGTAGCTCCCGAAAGAGCACTTCCTTTAATTTCATCTAAAAGTTTAAGTATTGTATTTAAAGGATCTGAAAAACAAAAAGTTGAAAATAATTTCATTAAAACGATATATTTGTTTAATGATGAGTTTGTTAACTATTTGGATGCCAATATTGGAATTGATTTTTTGGAGTTGATGAAGCGCCTAAATTACCAAGTGATTATTTTGGATAATGCAGAATCGGGCAGAAGTTTTCTCTCCAAAGGACTTCTGGAACAAGCGAAAAAAGTAGCTGATAAAAATGTGGAGTTGTTCAAAGGTAAAATTTCAAAAGACACACCTTTGGTTGGAATAGAACCTTCGGCAATTTTAACTTTTAAGGACGAATATTTATCCTTGGCAGAGGACAGGGAAGCAGCCAAATCTGTTGCGGCCAATACATTTTTGTTCGAAGAATTTTTCCAGAATGAAATCAATTTAGGAAACATTAAAAAAGAGCAGTTTACTCAAGAATCCAAGACCATTAAATTCCATGGGCATTGCCATCAAAAAGCATTGAGCAACCAAAAATCGAGTTTTGATGTACTTAATTTTCCTAAAAACTACAAAGTTACCCTAATCCCGAGTGGTTGCTGTGGTATGGCAGGAAGTTTTGGGTATGAAAAGGAGCATTATGAAGTGAGTATGACCATTGGAGAACAAACCTTATTTCCTGCAATTAGAAAGGCTCAAAAAGATGTTATCATTGCTGCGAATGGAACCAGCTGTAGACACCAGATAAAAGACGGAACTTCGGTGGAGGCCTTACACCCCATAACTATTCTAAAACAAGCTTTGGTGTAAGTTATTTGGCGTGTTGATCTACTATGGTAATGGCAGCAATCAAATCCTTAACTTCCATATCCTTAATATCCTCGTCGGCATAGAAGGGGGATAGTTTGTCCTTGCTGTAATTATAGACTTTCCAGCGTTTGAACTGGTATTCCAAAGCAGTGAAGTTTTCAACCCAATCACCAGAATTCAGGTACATGGTTTTCCCGTACTTATTCTCTTTAATCACCATTTTAGGTTGGTGAATGTGACCACAAATCACATAGTCATAACCATTCTCAATAGCAAGGTCTGAAGCAACCTGCTCGAAATCGCTAATGTATTTTACAGCGCGTTTTACGCTGTTCTTAATCTTTTTGGAAAGGGAGTATTTCTCTTTCCCTAATTTCTCCAATACCCAATTGCTAAGGCGGTTCAATAAAATTAATAAGTCATAACCGTATCCACCCAATTTGGCAAGCCATTTGGCATTTTGAATGGAAACATCAAATACATCCCCGTGGAAAATCCATGCCTTTTTGCCATCCAATTCCAAAACCGCTTTATCCACTATAGAGATATTTCCGATCGTCATATCGCTAAATTTGCGCAACATTTCATCGTGATTACCCGTAACATAGATAATTTCAACCCCGTCGGCAGACATGTCCATAATTTTTTTGATGACTCTTAAATGGGATTTTGGAAAGTATCGTTTGCTAAATTGCCAAATATCAATAATGTCTCCATTCAAAATGAGTTTTTTAGGTTGGATGCTGTTTAAATACGTCAATAGTTGCTTGGCGTGACACCCATAGGTTCCCAAATGGACATCAGATATTACGGCGATTTCTACTTTTCTTTTGATTTTCAAGAGTGTTATGGATTGATTACTACAAATAACACTTTTCTGTATTACTTAAAGATTAAGATGTAATTAATTAACCGTGAGCATTTTGTTAAGATATTGTTATGGGAGAATTAAGAAAAAAGCCGCTTTAGGAATTTAATTTTTTGATTCTCTAAGAAACCAATTACATTAGCATAAAATAATAGCAGTATGGCAGGAAATTCCTTTGGAACGTTATTTAAACTCACCACTTTTGGCGAGTCTCACGGCATCGCAATTGGAGGTGTTATCGATGGTTGCCCTCCTGGAATTCAATTGGATTTTGAGGCAATTCAGCGAGAATTGGACAGAAGAAAACCTGGCCAATCAGACATTGTAACCCAACGTAAAGAACCAGATACTGTAGAATTTTTATCCGGTATTTTTGAAGGTGCCACTACCGGAACCCCTATTGGTTTTACCATTCACAATACCAATCAAAAGTCCAAGGATTACAGCCATATCAAGGACGTCTATCGTCCAAGTCATGCCGATTATACATATCAGCAAAAATATGGCACCAGAGACTATCGTGGAGGAGGTAGAAGTTCTGCTCGAGAAACTGCCTCGAGAGTAGTTGCCGGCGCCATTGCTAAACAAGTCCTAGGTGAAATTACAATAAACGCTTATACATCTTCCGTCGGAGATATTTATTTAGAACAACCTTACCAAGCACTTGATTTTTCCAAAACTGAAACTAATGCAGTGCGTTGTCCAGATGATGAAGTAGCTTCAAAAATGATTTCTAAAATCAAAGAAATTAGAAAAGAAGGCGACACCATTGGAGGAACGGTGACTTGCGTTATACAAAATGTGCCTGTTGGTTTGGGAGAACCTGTATTCGATAAACTACATGCCGAACTGGGCAAAGCCATGCTGTCCATCAATGCTGTTAAAGGGTTTGAGTATGGAAGCGGGTTTTGCGGCACCAAAATGAAAGGAAGTGAGCATAACGATCTGTTCAATCCTGATGGTTCTACCAAAACAAATCTTTCTGGAGGAATTCAAGGAGGGATCAGTAATGGCATGGATATTTATTTTAGAGTGGCATTTAAACCTGTGGCTACAGTAATGCAAAAGCAGAAAGCGTTGAATGCTGAAGGCGAACTTGTAGAAATGCAGGGGAAAGGGCGCCATGATCCTTGTGTGGTGCCAAGGGCAATACCCATTGTAGAAGCTATGGCAGCTATGGTTTTGGCCGATTTTATGTTGCTCAACAAATCTTATAAACATTAAAAGAACAATGATTCTATGAAGAAACTTGCTTTGCATTGGCAAATAATTTTAGGAATGGTTTTAGGGGTGGTTTTCGCCCTAATCATGGCAAAATTTGAATGGGGTAGTAGCTTCATTACCGATTGGATCAAACCCTTTGGAACCATTTTTATCAATTTGCTAAAGCTTATCGCTGTGCCGTTAATTTTGGCCTCACTGATAAAAGGTGTCTCCGATTTAAAGGATATTTCAAAATTATCCAAAATGGGAGGACGTACCATTGGCCTTTATATTTTCACTACAGTCATTGCCGTTTCTATTGGGCTGCTGGTGGTGAATTTTATAAAACCGGGATCTTCGATAACCGAGGCGACGCGCACAGAACTTGTGGAGAGTTATAAAGGAGATGCCGATTCTAAAATTGCCGCGGCCGAAAAACAAAAAAATGCGGGGCCTTTACAGGCCTTGGAAGATATTGTACCGAGTAACATTTTCAATGCGGCCAGTGACAATGGTAACATGCTTCAGGTGATTTTCTTCGCCATAATTTTTGGCATTGGGCTCATCCTAATTCCAGAGGAAAAAGCACAGCCTGTGAAATTATTCTTCGATAGTTTTAATGAAGTCATTCTAAAACTCATTGACTTGATTATGTTATTTGCGCCTTATGGTGTTTTTGCACTTTTGGCTGCTTTAGTGGTGGAATCTCCCAGCACCGATTTATTTGCTGCCTTGGGCTGGTATGCCTTCTGTGTGGTTTTGGGATTGTTGTTGATGATGTTGGTGTACACCATATTGGTATTTCTATTTACTAAAAAGTCGCCCTTATTTTTTTTAAACGGAATCGCACCAGCTCAGTTATTGGGGTTTTCAACCAGTAGTAGTGCGGCAACCCTCCCGGTAACCATGGAGCGTGTTGAGGAACATTTGGGAGTAGAAGAGGAGGTAACTAGTTTTGTATTGCCAATTGGAGCCACCATCAATATGGACGGGACCAGTTTGTACCAAGCCGTGGCTGCGGTTTTCATTGCACAAACATTTGGGATGGACTTATCGTTTGGTGTGCAATTGGGTATTATTGCTACGGCCACTTTAGCGTCTATAGGGAGTGCTGCAGTGCCAGGTGCCGGTATGGTAATGTTAGTGATTGTTTTGGCGCAGGCAGGAATCCCAGAGGCTGGTTTGGCATTGATATTTGCGGTAGACCGACCTTTGGATATGTGCCGTACCACAGTAAATGTAACTGGCGATGCTGCGGTATCTATGATTGTGGCTAAATCGGTTGGAAAACTTGGGGAGCCGCATGTAAGGAATTGGGACGATAACTACCCTAAAAAATAAATCATAATTTAAATTACTGGATATGGAATCTATTGCAATACCAAACCCGTTGGTGACAGCCGAGTGGCTTAATACACATTTGGAGGCTCCTAATTTAATAGTATTGGATGCCACGATTCCAAAGGCCGTAGCAACGAATGCTAAAGGGAAATCAGAAGAACAGATTCCGCATGCTCGTTTTTTTGATTTGAAACAGAAATTCAGTGATGCTTCTGGTGAATTTCCAAATACATTTCCTTCGGAAGCGCAATTTGTTTTGGAAGCTCAAAATTTGGGAATCAACAATGACAGTGCTATTGTGGTTTATGACGATGAGGGGATTTATTCAAGTGCAAGAGTCTGGTGGCTTTTTAAAGCTTTTGGCTATGATAAGGTAGCCGTGTTGGATGGCGGACTTCCAGAATGGATCAAGTCAGGTTTTGCAGTTGAACCTAAAACAGTTTATAATGGTCCCAAAGGAAATTTCAAAGCTACTTACCGTCCACAATACATGAAGTTTTTTGAGGATATGTTGAAGGAATCCAAAGAAGGTGTTCAAACCATCATCGATGCGCGTTTGGAAAGTAGATTTAAGGGTTTGGCAGTGGAACCAAGAGCTGGTTTGCGAAGTGGTTCTATTCCTAATTCGGTGAATTTACCTTACACAGACTTGTTAGAGAATGGTGTGTTTAAAGATGTAGAATCTTTAAAAGCGCTATTTGCTGCTTTAGCAAAACCTGAAGATGGTATCACGTTTTCCTGCGGATCAGGAATTACGGCCTGTATTTTGGCTTTGGGCGCAGAATTGTCTGGGTATAATCATATTTCGGTATACGATGGTTCTTGGACCGAATGGGGTTCGTTAACTGAGGCTTAATGTTTCACCTTCGAAAGCTACTATAGTTTTATTAAAAAAGAAATCCCAACACGATGGCTCTAGCAATTTTCGCTACCCAAGGAAGATTAGACATGTCTCACTTGGGAACTTAAGAGGTTCCTGCCTAACGGAAGACAGGCTTAAGTTGATTTGATCGTGCTGGGATTTTGAGGACTTTTATAGGTTAACTTGTCTGTATTTGGGATATTTAACCGAATATGAAAACTTGAAAGTATCCGTGCCGCCTGGAGCTAATACGGTTTGCCATTCCATCAGACCTTTTTTATCATTGTATTGAGAGGTTCCTGTTTCGATATCCTCAACTTTAATATCCTTATTCTGACTGATTGGAATACGGTCCATAATCACAATATCGATGGGAGTCTGTTTATTGTTTTTAAGTTCCAATTCATACATTTTATTGATAATCCTGTTATTCCCAATGAAATTGGTCTTTTTAAAATCATTCACTTGATTTCGTTTAACCACCACGTTAGGATCAACCCCAAGCGATACGGTTAAGGTATCTGTAGTAGTTTGTGGATTGATATTGGTTTTCCCAGAATAGCTGCCTTCAAAGTAAACATTCGCTTCAGCCGGCAGTAAGTTGTACTGTTCCCAATTGTCAATTTTGGCCGTTAGAAAAACATTTTCATTCAATATTGGAGCCGCATAATAGGAGTAGGTGGCCGGAATGGAGAATTTATCAATTTCAATCACAGTAATATCTCCATTGGATGGCATGCTATAAGCCTTTTGGATTTCGAAACGCTTGTTGGTAATGCCTTCTTCGATAACTTCTCCTGTAGCGGTAAGTTTTTTTGTAGAAATCATAATGACTCCATCAGATGTTCTACTTCCATAGAGCCCTGAAGCTTCGGCACCTTTCAAGATTTCAACAGAATCGATACTGTTTGGTGAAATGTTTTCAAATTCTTTTTCAGAGATAGGAACTCCATCAAGAATATAAAGAGGTTCACTATAATTAGAGATAGAATTAATGCCTCTAATTTTCACGTTAAGCCCAGCGGTTTTTCCTTGAAGAGTACTAACTGCTCCTGTGTATGAAACATCATCAAAGTCTTCAGAATCCATCATGGCCTGCACTTTGTTTTTATAGCCAGGAGTAGTGTCGTCAAATTTTCTTACAGTGCCATAAGCGACAACAACAGTTTCCTCAAAGCTTTCCAAATCTTCTTCCAAGGCTACATTCATAATGCTGGAATGAATAGGAAGTTCTTCCGTCATCATACTCACAAAGGAAAATACAAGCTCTTTGCCTCCAGTGGTTCGCAAGGTATATTTACCATCAAAATCGGTTTGTGCGCCATTGTTGGTTCCTTTTTCCATAACGTTTACGCCTGGTAGAGGTAATCCATCTGCGGCAGAAGTTACAATGCCAGATACGGTTTGTACCATTGGGTTGTATTTGTAATTATAGCTTTTTGTGGCTCGTGTTCTTTTGTAATGACTATTTCTAGATATAAAATTTAGGTGTTTAGGATCTAGATCTGGTTTTTCATTATTGGTGTTGGGATCGCTGGTGGAAAGCGTCACTTTTATATCGTCCCAATCTACTCCTGTGTTTTGGTATACATGTGCCTTATATTGCATGTCAATGGGAGCATTGATACTGTTCGCTTTTAAATCGTAGGTAGGGAACCATCCCGCATTGTTAACATTATATTTTAAAGTGATATTAAGTGTGGTTGGTTTTGTGGTATTGAATTTTACTTTGATTTCTCCAGTCTGAACTTTTTCTTCAACATTATATTCTTGAAGCTGTTTTCTAATGTCGGCAATGTCTTCTTCGTAATCCCTTTTCTTTTTGTAGGATTCATAGATCAAGGTATTCACTTCGGTAATTCGTTGTCTGTAATAAGCGGCAAACTGCTTCAGTTTTTCCAGAGAAACCACTTGAGTATCACTGCCCAAATGACGATTTTGTTGAATGATAGACAATTCTTCTTTATACCCAGCAATTAAATCATCTTCAAATTGAATTTGATCCAAAATGGATTTTATTTGCTTCTGAAGGGCTTCTATTTCTTTGGTTTTTGGTTGTTTGGAAAGATAGTTGATCCCATAGTTGATAGAAAGAATGGATGCATTCTGTAATCCAGAGATTTGAATACTGCTTTCTTGAATATAAGGGGAAAGTTTGTGGAAGGTATATTCCGAATTGCCAACAGGTATCTGAATTGTGGCGGCTCTGGTAATTTGAGCACCATCAAGGTAGACGGTGACTTCCTTTAAGGAAGTATCTGTATCGTTTGTATTTGCTAAGCAAAAGGTAGTGAGGAACAAGAAAAAAATAAAAGATGTTTTCATGATAGTGATTTTTAATATGATAAAACTATCATGTAATAAGGTTGTAGGAAAAGGTAAATGAGTTAAGCTTGCAATTTGCTAGGTGAAATACCTCGTTCGGTTAGTTTAATGTCTAACATATTTGTGAAAAATGGTTGTTCATGGAAGATATTTGCAATTTCCATATGTTAATCAATTATTTTTGCCACTAAACGATAATTTTAACAAAAAAAAGATTGAATATGTAATTTTAAAATGGTTAAAGAATAATGTTTTTTACTAAGAGGTTGGTTTTAAGCGTTATTTATAGAGTTAAATTAGTTTTTAATTAGTTGTTAATTGTTAAAAAAGGTCTTGATAAACATCAAGACCTTTTTTATTGGATTTGTAAGAATGAAACGCTGTTATTTCAGTGCTTTGGCAATTTCCTCGGTATATTTTTCGGCATTTTTGGTAACGCTCTGTGGATCTTCGATTTTGGTGGTTACCACAGCGACCAATTGCTTACCATCTACTTGGTCAAGGTCATAGGCCACAGTTTCCAAAATGAATGTTTTTTGGGTAACTGTTGTAGAGGTCATTGGTGTATAACTTCCATAGGTAGAGTAAGACATCGGATGTGCGTAGTATCCATAAAATCCACCATAATAACCTGGATAGTAACTTGGGTAGGTTGCTCCTGCATAGTAGCCACCATCAGTATAGGTTTTTGATGCCTCTTGATAGTCTTTGATTACCGTTAAAACAACCGCATTGTATCCTTCATTTTTTAAGAAAGTCTTGAAGTTTTCAAGCTCTGCTTCGGTATGCTTTTCTTCCAGTTTTATGGTAGATGGCAATACGGAATAGCTAGGGGTGGCCTTTGTTCCATTGCTAATTAATTTATCCGCAATATCCCGTTCAAAGGCAATACGCGCCTGATTGTTATCCGTTCTGGCAATTACCAAAACATTGTTGTCCTTGATTTGCGCTACGTTGTCAGATTTCCAAGAATCCAACACTTTGATACTACTTGAACAGCTGGTAAGGAAAATGAACAACATTAAAACCGAAATGATCTTTAAGGTATTTTTCATAAGGAGTTAAAAATGGATTAATAATAAGGTTCTGGTTCCGCCAGAATTAAAAATTTAGGCGGCTTATTAAAATTACAATAAAATTTTAATAATCAGATCATTATGTCGTTAATGTACGAATTTTATGAATCCAAATGTTTTAACTAAGGAATTTTGAGGCCAGCTCAGGGGTAGGAATCATGCACGATTCTTTTTTGCCAAACCATTTGTAGCGATTTTTGGCAATGACATCGTACACCCAATTTCTGATGAAAGCTGGAACAATCAAAAAAACACCCATAATGGAAATTGGAACCCCTAATTTCGAGGCTATTTTAAGAGCTGCGGTAGATTTATAGTAGATTTTTTCACTTGGGGTGTGCAATAAAATAGAATCTATCTTGGAGGTATCAATCCCGTGCTTTTCAATGATTGATTTTCCAAGGTCGCTTTGCAGGGCCGCAAATACAAACCGATTCATCTTGTCATGCTTAATGACGTATTGTATGGAGGTATTGCATAGATTGCAAACGCCATCAAATAGAATCAATTCTTTATTTGTGGGTATTGTTGTCATTTTTTTCTTTGAACAAGCTCTAATTGATCAATATTTACACTTGTTGTAAAAATACCATAATTAACGGTGGCCTTATTTTTTTCTATTTTATCAATGCTTCCAACAGCTTTACCATCTTCCATTCTTACCCGATCTCCAACTTTTAAGGCTACTTTTGGTTTAGGAGGTTGTTGGGCTGCTTTTTGCTTTTCTACTTTTTTCTTTTGTCGAATTTCTTCTACTTTTTTTTCAGCCTCTTTTTTTACTTTTTGTTCTTTAGCTTTTTGCTCTTTTTTCTTCTTGGCAGAAACCCGTTTGCGTTTGGAATTTTCTATTTGGACCAATTTGAATAATTCGTCCATAAGTTGCCGCTTCTTTTTATTTTCAAAATAAGCTTCAGAAAGTTCATTTACCTTTTGCCCTAAATAGATCAAGCGTTGGTTGCTGTCGTATAGTTCTTGGTAACTTTCCAGTTTTTTTTGGATTCTGGAATTGATTTCCTCCAATCGTTCCGCTTCATTTTGCTTTTTCTGTTCGTTGACTTTTAAGGATCTTTCGGTTTTCTCCAATTTGGAGCGTTCCTTTTGAAGTTTGGCAATGGTTTGATCGAACCTCACTTTGCCACGTTCAATTTTCTTTTTGGCTCTATTGATTAAACTATAGGGAATGCCATTTTTCTGGGCAACTTCAAAGGTAAAGGAGCTTCCTGCTTGGCCCAATACCAATTTGAACATGGGTTCCAAACTCCTTTCATCGAACATCATATTGGCATTTTGCATGTAGGGCAACTCATTGGCCAATATTTTTAAGTTGGAGTAGTGGGTGGTTATAATCCCATATGCTTCCCTATGATAAAACTCTTCCAAGAAAGTTTCAGCCAAAGCACCTCCCAATTCAGGATCACTTCCCGTACCAAATTCATCAATCAAGAACAAGGTGTTTTGATTGCACTTTTTCAGGAAGTAATTCATTTGCTTCAGTCTGTAGCTGTAAGTGCTCAAATGGTTTTCTATGGATTGGTTATCTCCAATATCGGTAAGGATTCTATCGAACAAACATACAGAGCTACGTTCATGTACTGGAATCAACATGCCACTTTGTAGCATGGCCTGAAGAATCCCGATGGTTTTCAATGTGATACTTTTTCCTCCTGCATTGGGCCCAGAAATGACGATAATCCTATTTTCAGAATTAAGTTCTATACTTTGAGGATATGTTTTTAGGCCTTTTTTCTTATTGGAAAGCCACAACAAAGGGTGGAAGGCATCCTTTACATTGTAAGTTTTTGTGTCATTTATTTCGGGTAAAACAGCATTCATGGATTGAGCGTATTTTGCCTTGGCATAAACCACATCCATTTTTACCAGAAATGTTTGATATCGCTCTAAAAGAGCTACGAAGGGCCTTGTGAACTCTGTAAGAGCTTTCAAAATACGTTCTATTTCTTCCTTTTCATCAAATTCCAGATTGTTAAGCTCTCGAACATGTTGAAAAGTGGCTTCAGGTTGAATATAAATAATACTACCTGTTTTACTGGTGCCTAAAATACTCCCTTTTACCTTTCGGCGGTACATAGCCTTAACGGCCAAAACGCGTTTGTTTTCTATGACACTCTCTCTAATGTCATCCAAATAATCTTGACTGGCATAGGCATTTAAGGCAGTAGCAAAACTTTGGTTTATTTTTCCCCTAACTAGGTTAATGGCTTGTCTAATCTCGTAAAGATGCTCGCTGGCATGATCCTTAATATCCCCAAATCTGTCTATGATAGTGTTTATTTTATCAATGAGAACTTTGGTGATTTTAATAGAGGCAGCATTTTTACTTAAACTAGGGTAATATTCTTCAAACTTCTTTAAGAACGTCAATATTTCGTTGGTGGTAACAGAAATGTTCACGAGTTTTTTGAAACCATAAGGATCTAGAAAAGCACCTTCTAGATTCAAAAACTTGAGTTCTTTTGCAATGGAATCGAAGCCATGATTTGGTATGCGGTTTTCATTATAAAAGGACGACAAATATTCATTGGTAAATCCCAATTCCATATGTAAAGTTTCTCTATCAGGAAACGGTACAATTTTTAAGGTTTCGGTTTTTCCTAAATCCGTAATACAATGTTCAGATACTTGAGAGAGTACAACATTGAATTCAATATCCTGTAATGTTTTTTTATGAATGCTTATCATGGAGTTCCTGCAATATAAGGGCAGACGAAACTATCTAAATTTTACAAGAAAGCAAAGTTACGTATTAAGTTTTAAAAGCGGTTGCATGATTTGCCATGAATTGTTTTCTCAGTAATTGAATTTTAAATGCTTAGATTTGAGAACAAATTCATATTCATGAAAATTAGGACATTTTTATTGCTACTTGGTATAGGAATTTTGACAATTCAATGTCAAAAAAACTACAATGATTATGCTGAATTTGAAGCAGAGCCTCCCTATATATTAAATATGAATGAAGAGCAGCGTCCATATTTTGAAGCTTATGATAAGGCTTTGAAATTATGGGGAGCGAATTATGAAGAACTGTATGTGCCAACCAGTTTTGGAATGGCCCATGTAATTGTAAGCGGACCTCAAAAGGGAGAGCCGACTGTTTTGTTACATGGAATGAATGCCAGTGCCACTAGTTGGTACCCCAATGCCAAAGATTTATCCAAAGACCATCGTGTGTTTGCCATTGATTTACTCATTGAACCTGGGAAATCTGATATGAGTAGGGAAGTGGAGGACATTGACGCGATTGTGGCTTGGTATTTTGAGATTTTTGAAAAGTTGCAACTGGAAAAATTCAACATCATTGGAGCTTCAAGGGGAGGTTGGCTGTCTGTGGCTATTGGCTTGCATGACCAAACCAAAATAGAGAAAATGGTTTTGTTGAGTCCTGCACAAACCTTGAAGTGGATCCAACCAAGTTCTGGGTTGTTGGCTAATATCATATACGCTTTATCTCCAGAAAAAAAGCGTTTGGAAAGCGTTTTGGAATCCATGTCGGCAAATGTGAAGAAAATAGACCAAAAGTATATCAATCAATATTTTTTGGGAAGCCAATTGGATTCCATCAATAGGTTTGTGGTGGATATGAAACCTTTTTCCAATGATGAATTAAATACTTTAAAGATGCCGGTTTTGGTGTTAATTGGAGATGATGATTTGATAAACAATGAAAAGAGTTTGGAGGTTGCTAAAGAAAATATCCCTAATATTGTCGCTGAAATTATCCCAAATGCGGGGCATTTTTTATCCATTGACCAAGCGGAAATGGTGAATTCCAAAATCTTGGATTTTTTGGATTCAGACCCTAAGCAAAAATAAAATTAAAGTACCCAAAACTTAAGGAGATACAATACATGAACCTGCAATTAGAACCTACTTGGAAGGCATATTTAGAAGAAGAATTTAAGAAACCTTATTTTGAAAACTTAACAGGGTTTGTAAAAAACGAATACCTTGAACATTCTTGTTATCCTCCTGGGAAGCAAATATTTTCAGCTTTTGAATGGTGCCCTATTGAAAAAACTAAAGTGGTCATTATTGGTCAGGATCCTTACCATGGGCCAAAACAGGCCAATGGACTTTGTTTTTCGGTTACGGATGGGATTGCGCATCCTCCTTCACTGATAAATATTTTTAAGGAAATTGAAACCGATCTCGGGGTGCCATATCCTATTTCGGGTAATTTGGAACGTTGGGCGCAACAAGGGGTGTTGCTTTTGAACGCTACTTTAACTGTGAGGGCCCATGAGGCTGGAAGTCATCAAAATAAAGGATGGGAGACCTTTACGGACCAAGTTATTAAAACTATTAGTGAGCAGAAAGAAAATGTGGTGTTTTTGCTTTGGGGCGGTTATGCCAAAAAGAAAATCAAACTTATTGATCAATCTAAACATCATGTATTAACTTCAGGGCATCCATCTCCATTAAGTGCCAATAGAGGATATTGGTTTGGAAACAAACACTTCAGTAAGACTAACTCGCTGCTCGAGACAATTGGCCAGGAACCGATTGAGTGGTAACTTTCTTCTTTACTACCGGTATTGGTTTAACTTCTTTTTGATGTGATTTTTTAGTGGTTTTGTTGCAGCTAAAAAAGAGTAGTGCAAAATTTAATGCGACTAAAAAAGCTAGAATATATACAATTGTTAAAAACATAGGTTGGCTGGTTGGGTAAATTGCGTCGTAAAATTAGGGCTTTATTTTTATATAAGTCCTAATTTATTGTTGATAATATAACGTTAACTTCTAATTAACTTTAGCCGTGAGTTGGTTGTATTCTAGTTTCGAGTCAATAATTTTGAGCTCAAATAGTTTGTTTTGAACAGTTTCAACCGTAGCTTTATCCAGATTTTTTTGAGACCATTCTGTCAAAATTAGCCATTCCCGAACGTCCTCTATTTTTTGGTCATAACGATTTGAGATAATTTGGTCTATATTCGGAATGTCCTTAAAGCCTTTTGTGGTATTATTGACAATGTCCAGGATGGTTTTCACCGTGTCCGGATTTGCCTCTAAAAATTCATTTCTTACGGCAATTACAAAACAAGGCCAAGGTGTTGGGCAATTTCCAACCCTTCTAAAAACACCATTATCTACAATAGGTTTAGTGGTGAATTTCTCCCACATAAAATAATCGGCTACATTATTGGTGAGACCTTCTATGGCCCCGTCGAGATTGTCAATAACTTCAAACTCTAAATCCGTTTCAGGGTTCCAGTCATTATTTTGCGCATTGATGTAGGCCATTAAGTGGGAACCAGAACCAAAACGGCTTATAGCAGCTCTGGTTCCTTTGAGATCTTCTATAGTTTGATATTTGGAATCATGCGCTACATGGATTCCCCAAATAAGTGGAGAAGCAACAAAGGTTTGCACTATTTTACTCGGATTTCCTTCAATAATATCCTTAATGATTCCTTCAGTTAAAATAACGGCTAAATCAATTTCTCCTTCACGCAAGGCATTGCACATTTCACCGGTGCCTCCAAAATAATCTTTCCATCTTAGATTGATGCCGGCATCCTTGTATTCTCCATTTTTTAAAGTCAAGTACCAAGCTAAATTGAAATGTTCGGGTACTCCACCTATTTTTACGGTCTTCATCTTAATTCTCCGTTAATTTATCTAATGTATAGCGTATTAAACCTTCTATAGTTTCTCTGGGATTATTACTGAATTTTCCTGTAGCTCTGTTTGCTATTATGGCATTCAGGGATACCGCTTTGTGGTTCAGTAATTTTGATAACCCGTAGATAGCAGAAGTTTCCATTTCTAAATTGGTTATCGATAATCCGTTGTGCTTAAAGGTTGCTAATTTACTGTTCAATTCCCGATCTTCAATGGCTAATCGTAATATTCTTCCCTGTGGACCATAAAAACCAACATTGGTCCCAGTAAAACCTTCAATAGTTCTGTGTGATTTCAAACGGCCATATAAAGAAGTACTGCATTCTACGACATAGGGTTTGGATTTGTTTTTGGACCAATTGGTATGTTGTACAAAACTCTCTGAAACATCATTTAATAGTTCTAATTTTTGACAGTGGTAAAATGTCAAAAGATTATCAAAACCAATGGCTTGTTTGCTAATAACAAAGCTGTCAACAGGTATATGTTTCTGTATGGATCCTGAAGTACCAATTCTAACGATGTCCAAGGGTCTGAGGTTTTCTTTGATTTTCTTTTTTTCGAAATCAATATTTACCAAGGCATCCAATTCGTTTAGAACAATATCGATATTATCGGGCCCAATCCCGGTGGAGATCACCGTGATGCGTTTGTTTTTATAGGTGCCAGTTTGTGTGTGGAACTCTCGTTTTCTTTTTTTCAGTTCAATGGTATCGAAATATTGAGAAACAAGATCCACTCTATCGGGATCGCCAACCAGAATTACAGTGGAAGCGATATGTTCGGGTAATAAATTGAGATGGTAAATGGAGCCATCAGGATTTAAAATAAGTTCCGAAGCTTTAAATGGCATTTATAGGAGTTTTAATGAGTTTGTTCTCCTGTTTGCTGAATTGAAAATCCAAGCGGTTCACGCCTCCATACCAGATATTATTGTCGATGTCCATGGCAAAGTTATATTGGTTTAACAAGGCTTCATGACCTTTCCTGTTTAGGGAAATCTCTGCTTCACCTTCATCAAAAAACATAGAAAGATGCTCAATCAAACGGTTGATTTGGATGTCTCCAAAGCCATAGTATCCTTGATAATTCAGAATGTAGCCTAATAGGTGATGTCGCGACTTAATGGTGTTGTCCCTTACAATGGTCAAAATGTTTTGTTCCAAAACACTTAATCCACTTTTAGAATCTGGAAAGCGTTCTAAATGAGCTTTCAGGCAATTACTTAAATATTCGAAAGAAGAGTTAGTGGTAATGTAAGGCTTTAATATGTTGTGGTCTTTTCCGCAATATATAGACCATAAAGTGTCCGCGAGATTAACATCGAAGTCCTTTAGCCTAATTTTATTTTCGTAATGATCAAATAATTGGTCTTGGGTAAGTTCAGAAAGTCCTTTGAGGCTTTTTTCTCCTTCAACACGACCGCTACACACAAGATACAGTGGAAGGTCTATTTTCTTTTGAAGAATAAGATTCAGTACCGCTATAAGATTGATGTGGCAGAACAAATCGTATTCAAACCATAAGATGATTTCCGAATAGTTTTCGGTGTTATTAAGTTTATTGATGTCTATATAGAACTTCTTTTCATCAAATTCCAGACCGTAAATTTCTCTAAAGAATTCCTTTCGTAATTGAACGAATTCCTTGGAGTCTATATCTTCGGTGGTAGGGCCTTCACAAAGCATTTCGTCCCAAGTGAGAATGTCACCGGTAATATCGTACTCTAACAATTTTTTGGTGAGTTGACCACCATTTGTAATGTGAAGCGTTTCCATAAAATTATCCTCCTACACGTTTTACGGCAAATCCTTTTTCCTTTAGAATTTGCATGATTTTATCTCTGTAATCCCCTTGAATGATAATTTTATCGTCTTTAAAACTGCCTCCTACACTTAGTTTGGTTTTAAGTTCCTTTGCTAAAAGCTTAAAATCTTCGGTAGCACCAGTATACCCTTCAAGGATAGTGATAGGTTTTCCTTTACGCTTTTCGTATTTGCAAATAATGGGGTCGTCCTGCATCCAGAGATCATTTTCTGGAACGTCAGTTTCGGTTTCAGGTTCAGGTTTGTGATCTGGGAAAAGGTGTTTTAATTGATCCTGTAAATCCATAAAGTACTTATTGTTTAATGAGTCCTAGTTCTACTAAACGTTCGTGAAGAAATTCTCCGGCGGTGATGTCTTCATATAATCTTGGGTGCTTCTCATCTACACAGGTTTCCAAAACGTCCAATTTCATTTCTGAAACGGGATGCATAAAAAATGGAATGGAATAACGAGAGGTTCCCCAAAGTTCCTTTGGAGGATTGACTACACGATGAATAGTAGATTTTAGTTTGTTATTGGTATGTCTTGATAGCATGTCTCCCACATTGATCATCAGTTCGTCAGGTTGGGCAATGGCGTCGATCCATTCGCCTTTATGATTTTGAACCTGTAAACCTCGACCTTGAGCCCCCATCAAAAGGGTAATTAAATTAATGTCGCCATGGGCCGCAGCTCTAACGGCTTCTTTGGGTTCCTCTTTAATAGGAGGGTAGTGGATGGGTCTTAAAATGGAGTTGCCGTTGTGGATATAATTGTCAAAATAAGTTTCCTCAAGCCCCAATCTAAGAGCCAAGGCACGCAATACATATTTAGCGGTTTTTTCCAACATTTTATAGGCTTCCTTTCCAACAGCATTGAATTCAGGAATCTCCTCAACGACTACATTGTTGGGATATGTTTCAGCTAATGTTGGGTTGTCTTCTACATACTGACCAAAATGCCAAAACTCCTTTAAATCGCCTTCTTTTTTACCTTTGGCACTTTCCTTTCCAAAGGAAACATAACCACGTTGACCGCCAATTCCAGGAATTTCATACTTCTGTTTAATTTCTAAAGGCAACTCAAAAAACCGTTTTACCTCTGTATAAAGAGACTCTACCAACTTATCGTCCAAGAAATGGCCTTTCAGGGCAACAAATCCTATGTCTTCATAAGCCCTTCCTATTTCATCTACGAATTTTTGTTTTCTAATTGGGTCTCCCGAAATAAAATCCTGAAGGTCAACACTTGGTATTGCGTTCATTTTAAAGGTTTTTATAGTTGTAATAATACAAAAATAACGAAAACATAGCTAAAATGTAGCAGAATTGGCTTTGGTCAAAAAAAAATAAGTTTAAGAAAGGCAGATATATTTTTTAATTAAATTTGGCTAAGAAAAGAAACAATATATATGCTAACGTCCATCAAGAGCAACATTACTTACGATAAAAAGAATTTAGATTCCAAGAAATTGATCCAACTCTATAAGCAGATGCTAAAACCGCGGTTGATAGAGGAAAAGATGTTGATTTTATTGAGACAAGGAAAAATTTCAAAATGGTTTTCTGGGATAGGTCAGGAAGCTATTTCCGTAGGGGTGACTATGGCGTTGCAAAAGGACGAGTATATTTTGCCGATGCACAGAAATTTGGGTGTGTTTACGTCTAGAGACATTCCATTGCATCGTTTGTTCAGTCAGTGGCAAGGAAAAGCCAATGGCTTTACCAATGGACGCGATCGTTCCTTTCACTTTGGAACTCAAGAATACAATATTATAGGAATGATTTCCCATTTGGGACCTCAATTGGGTGTTGCTGATGGCATTGCTTTGGCAAATTTATTAAAGAAAAATAAGCAGGTTACTGCTGTTTTTACTGGAGAAGGAGGGACTAGTGAAGGAGATTTTCACGAAGCGCTCAATGTAGCTTCGGTATGGCAACTGCCGGTTATTTTTTGTGTGGAAAACAATGGCTATGGACTGTCGACACCTACTAACGAGCAGTATAACTGCAAGGATATTGCTGATAGAGGAAAGGGCTATGGCATGGAATCCTTTATAATTGATGGCAACAACATTTTGGAAGTCTATACTAAAGTTTCAAAATTGGCCGAAAGCATCCGCAAGCGTCCACGCCCAATTCTTATTGAGTTTAAAACTTTTAGAATGCGCGGTCATGAGGAAGCTAGTGGTACTAAATATGTCCCTAAGAAATTAATGGATGAATGGGCCGAAAAAGATCCTTTGAGCAATTTTGAGATGTATTTAAAGGAAACCAATGTCATTACTGATAAGCAAATAGCTACTGTAAGAGAGAGCATTACAGAAGAAATCAATGAGCATTTGCAAAAGGCTCATGACGAATCACCCATACAACCCAATATTGAAAAGGAATTGGGAGATGTCTATAAAGATTTCAAGTACGAACATGTTGAAGTGAGTGGAGATACAGCTGAAATTCGGTTCATCGATGCGGTTTCCGAAGGTTTGAAACAATCCATGGAACGTCATAAGGATTTGGTGGTTATGGGACAAGATATTGCTGAATATGGCGGCGTGTTTAAAATCACCGAGGGATTTGTGGAAGCCTTTGGAAAAGACCGAGTAAGAAATACCCCAATTTGTGAATCCGCCATTGTGGAAGTAGGGATGGGGCTGTCTATTGCAGGTATGAAGGCGGTTGTAGAAATGCAGTTTGCCGATTTTGTGAGTTCAGGTTTTAACCCAATTGTAAATTATTTGGCCAAATCGCATTACCGCTGGGGCCAACAGGCCGATGTTGTTGTGAGAATGCCTTGTGGAGCAGGAGTAGCTGCTGGGCCATTCCATTCGCAAACGAATGAGGCTTGGTTTACCAAAACACCCGGGTTAAAAGTAGTATACCCAGCATTTCCATATGATGCCAAAGGCTTATTAGCAACAGCGATCAACGATCCCAATCCAGTGTTGTTTTTTGAGCATAAAGCTTTGTATAGAAGTGTGAAACAAGAGGTTCCTGCTAATTATTTCACCTTGCCATTGGGTAAAGCTGCTCTTTTGAAGGAAGGTATTGATGTCACAATCATTAGTTATGGAGCTGCCGTACATTGGGCCTTGGAAAGTTTAGAAGCCAACCCTGATATTAAGGCAGAATTGGTCGATTTGAGGACTTTGCAGCCTTTGGATACGGAGACTGTTTTTGCTTCGGTGAGAAAAACAGGGAGAGTGATAATTCTTCAGGAAGACTCCTTGTTTGGAGGTATTGCCAGTGATTTATCTGCTATGATTATGGAGGAGTGTTTTGAGCATTTGGATGCGCCTGTGAAGCGTGTAGCAAGTTTGGAAACCCCAATTCCATTCATTTCGCAATTAGAAAATCAATATTTGGCAAAAGCCAGGTTTGAAGAGGCTCTCAAGGAATTGATTGCCTATTAGATTGTAAAGTTCATTATAGAAAAATGGTATTATGGAGTCCAACGCTACCATTATAAAAGTTTTGGGAGTTCTGTTTTTGGTGTTAGCAATAGCCTGTAAAAAGGAAGTTGAACCACCTAAAACCCATGAATGGAAAACTTTGAAGGTAACGGCGACTGCCTATAATTCATTAGAAAGTCAAACTAATTCCAATCCGCATATCACAGCTTTTGGCGACAGTATAAAACCAGGACTGAAATACATTGCGGTGTCCAGGGATTTGTTGAAAAAAGGTATTAAACACAATACCCCTGTAATGATTGAAGGCTTTGATGATTTGTTTTTGGTAAAAGACAAAATGCACACCCGTTGGACCAATAGAATTGATATCTATATGGGTGTGGATGTGGATTCTGCCAGAAATTGGGGGCGAAAAAAGGTGAAAATCAAATATCAGGTAGAGATTGATCAAGATTCTATTCCGTCTGAGCTTCAGATAAAATAAAAGGATAGGCCTCTTTTACTTCCTTTAGATCTTTTTCGGTTAAATCATCACTAGGTTTTCTTAGGATTTCAAGGGCGTATGTGGCTCTTAAATCATAATAAGCTTTAGTGATTTCATCTTGAACTTCAATATAAAACTCATATTTGGTCTTCGCTGCAGTTTGTAAAGAAATCACTGCCTTTTGAGGATTCTCGGAGGATGTGATTTCAGATTTTCCATGGCAGTAGTCACAGGTTTTTGTGCCATTATTGTCTATAAAGTTGGCAACAACCTGCTTTAGGTCTTTAATCGCAACAATTTCTTCGCTCACCAAAATGTCATTGTTTGGGTTGATCATAACTCTAAGGATGTTTCGTTCCTTAATATCTGCATTACAATCGGTGTTTGGAGGGCAAGGTGGTGGAAGTTTTCTACTTAAACCTGAGTCCATGGAAATGGTAGTGGTTACCAAAAAGAAGATGAGCAACAAAAAAGCAATATCGGCCATAGAGCCAGCATTTACTTGGGGTGCGGGGTGTCGTGAAGATTTCATATGTCAAGGATTTATGGTTTAATGAACCCTTCACAAAAACGATACCATAAAATTTTGTTAAAAAGAAAATCGGCATAAATAATGGATTTATGCCGATTTTCCTGATGATTGATTGATGAAAATTCTGTTGTCACTTCAACGTTTCCAAATCATCTTCTCTACTGTGAGTACTGTCAATAATTTTAGATAACGCTTTCATAGCTTTTGATTTTTAATGATTGTTAACTGTTGGTTCTTGATTGATGATGAAATTTGATTGATGATGTAATTGGTAATTTTTCTTTTCGCTTTTAGAAAGTTATTCTAAATCGTCTCTTGTTATTCCAAGAATTGCTCTTGCTTCCGTGTAAGGTTTCTGATAATTGATTTGTGTCTAAAGTTCTCATGATATTTCGTTTTTAATGATTGATGATTTACTTTATAGACGCCCCCAATTAAAAAATGTTACGGTTAAAACACTGAAGTTTTGGTTTTTAACAGATTTTAACAGTCAAAATGTTCTTTAGTGCTGGTTTACAGTGAGTTTTGCCCGACAAAATGACTTTCTATATGTAGAAATGTCAGTTTTTTAACATAAATATTGCTTTGGTATCTATTTTGTTTAGAAGTAGGTGAATTTTTGTTTAACTTAAAAAATGAACAACATGAGTACTTTAGTAACATTGCCTAAACCAGGCAAAACAACTTCAAACAAAAGAAGCGTTGCCACACTGCCAAGTTTTTCATCTTGGGTTGACAATTTATTTGACCCTAGTTTTGGTACAGAGTTTTTGTCCAATTTTAATACTGGTATTACAGCGCCAGCAGTAAATATAAAAGAGACCAATGATGCCTTTCATTTGGAATTGGCAATTCCGGGAATGAAAAAATCAGATTTCGATATCAACATCGAGAACAAAATTTTGACGATTTCCTCAGAGGTCAAAACGCATGATGAAGAGAAAAACGAGAATTACACCAGAAGAGAATTTGGTTATTCTTCATTTAAAAGAACATTTACCTTGCCTGATACCGTAGAGTCGGATAAAATTAAGGCTACCTATGAAGATGGAATTTTGGAGGTCAACCTTCCAAAAAGGGATGAAGCAAAACAGAAACCAGCAAAACGTATTGAGGTTTCTTAAACATCCATTACAATAATTATAATTAAAGGGAGGTGTTAAAGCCTCCCTATTTTTTTCAAATGTTTTTAACAACTATTCCATTAAATCATGTAAAATCTTAACTTTACTAGAATTTTTTCTAGGAATTATGTCTATGTCTCAAACTCTACAGCTCACCCAGGAACTAAAAAACAAGAAACGTTTATACGATTATCAATTGGCGGATCTCAATCGGATTTTTGATGTGATTCAAACTCAATCGGATAATTACAATTTATTATACCAACTACCAACAGGAGGCGGGAAAACTGTTATTTTTTCTGAAATAGTGAGGCGTTACATCAAGCACCATCAGAAAAAGGTGGTCATTTTAACGCACCGTATTGAGTTATGCAAGCAGACCTCTAGAATGCTATCTGGATTTGGAGTGAACAACAAAGTTATTAATAGTAAGGTAAAGGAACTTCACGATCAAGATGAGTACAAGTGTTTTGTGGCCATGGTGGAAACCCTTAACAATAGACTTAATGACGAAAAATTGAAGCTGGAGGATATTGGTTTGGTAATTATCGATGAGGCGCATTACAATTCGTTCCGGAAACTTTTTAAGTTTTTTAAGGATTGCTTTATCCTTGGGGTGACGGCTACGCCTTTAAGCTCCAATATCAAACTTCCAATGAAGGATAATTATGATGAACTCATAGTAGGCGATGATATTTCTACATTGATCAAGAATGGTTTTTTGGCCAAAGCTGAAATTTATAATTACGATGTAGAGTTGAGCACCTTGAAAATAGGGGTGAATGGGGATTATACGGTGAAGTCATCCGAAGCACTTTATACCAATTCGGTGATGCAGAGTAAGCTGCTATATGCTTATGAAGAAATGTCCAAAGGCAAAAAGACCTTAATTTTCAACAACGGTATCAATACTTCCAAAGAAGTGTATTATTCCTTTAAAAAGGCAGGATATCAAAATATTAGGCATTTGGATAATACAGCTTCTAAGCAGGAACGACGGGATATTTTAAAATGGTTTAAAAATACACCGGATGGCATTTTAACTTCCGTAAGTATTTTGACAACGGGGTTTGATGAACCAACTGTGGAATCGGTTATTTTGAATCGCGCTACAAGATCTTTGACTTTATATTTTCAGATGATAGGAAGAGGTTCTAGGGTTCTGGGCAATAAAAAAGACTTTTTGGTATTGGATCTTGGGAATAATATCATCAGGTTTGGGCCATGGGACCAACGTGTGGATTGGCAGCATATTTTTAAATATCCTGACCTGTATTTGGATAATATTAGGAATGATGAAGATATAGAACGAGATTTTGTTTATACCATGCCGGATCTTATCAAGCAAAAATTTAAGGCTGTGAAAAGTTTTGATTTTGATATGAAAGCGGAATATCAAAAGGCGGTACAGGAAGGACAAAAATCCATTGTGGCCATTGAGCGCTCCATTCAGCAACACTCTCAAATGTGTATAGATAGCAGTCAGGATGTTTACGAAGCACGCTCTTTAATCAAGCATTTACAGGATGATATTGCCTACCGGATCAAACAATATTCGTACTGCATTATGAACTGTACAGACAATTATAAAGATTGGCTGCACGAAGAGTATAACCGAAAATTGCGATTAAGTTTTAATGGCAAGTTTTAACTAAAGTTTAAAATTTATTTATCTAAAAGAGCCTATTTTCGGCAAAAAGGTACAGTCTTTGATTTCCTACAAGAAAAAGAAATGTTTAGAGTTATGAAGAATTCCAAAATTCTGTTTTTAATTGCTTTTCTGTTTATGGCATATTCCCAATCTCAAGCCCAGGTAGGAGATAAAAAGGAGAATAAGTCCATTAAGATTCCTGCGAAAGAAACCAAGAAAAAGGATTCTATACCAACAGATTTAAAGATAAAGCCTAGTTCAGACGCTCGCTCGTTGACCAAAACCGACGATAACATCAATGGTATTCCATTAAAAAGTAAGGTGGAAGTAAGAGAATTGAAGGAAGAATTCTCCATGATTGACAATAGTACACTTATCAATCCAGGAACTATTTACGAGCAACGATGGAACAAAGCCGCAGTAGACACAGGTATTAAGCCAGAAGCGATGGCCGACCAATTTTTGGGAGATTATAGGAGTAACGGAAAATTTGTCAATATCATGTGTCGTGATCACGAGTATCCAGACGGTGATATGGTAAGGGTGTTTGTAAACGATGAAATTGTAGTTCCAAGGTTAGTGCTGACTTCCAATTACAAATCTTTTGATATTCCTTTGCAGGAAGGGTTTAACAGAATTGTATTTCTTGCTTTAAACCAAGGGCAGTCTGGTCCGAATACTGCAGAATTCAAGGTGTTTGATGATAATGGTACGCTAGTATCTGCCAAGGAGTGGAACTTGCTAACTGGAGTTAAGGCTAGTATTCTTGTGATTAAAGAAACCCCATAATAGTTTCATTTTTATAAACTCACTTCCGTAGGGATGACCTGCCCAGGTTGCATATTGTCAAGTGTAAAATCTCCCACACGAATTCTTACCAAACGTAGGGTTGGAAAGCCAACCGCAGAGGTCATTTTTCTTACTTGACGATATTTTCCTTCATTCACAATCACAGAAATCCAAGATGTTGGCCCATGCCTGTCATCTCTTATTTTTTGAGTCCGTTCCGGGAAATTGGGAGGAGTTTCCAATACGGTAACTTCGCAAGGTTTGGTAATATATTTAATGCCTTTAAAACCAATTTCAACGCCTTCTTGAAGTTTGTGGACGGCTTCTTTTGTAATCATCCCGTCTACTTGAACATAATATTCCTTATCAATTTTTGAACTGCAAATATCATAGCTGAGTTGTCCATCTGTAGTTAAGAGTAGGAGGCCTTCGGAGTTTTTATCCAAACGTCCAATGGCCATGGTGCCTTCTGGAAAATCATATAAGTCGCCAAGGAATTTTTTCTTTTGTTCATGTTTGGCATTGCTCATAAACTGACTCAAAAAGCCATAAGGTTTGTAAATCTTAAAATGTGTATGTTTTGGTTTAGATAGAGTCATTTATAATTTTAAAAACCAATTCTTTAGTTAGCGATTGTCCATTTGCCCTGTTCCTGATATCTTCATAGGAAATCCTGAAATCACAGCCTTCTTTATGAGCACTACAACCATAAGCAGTTTTGCCTTTAAGAATAGTGCCTTTTTTACATTTTGGACAAGTGAGCACCTCTGGAACTTCCTTTTTCTTAGTCTTTTTAGGTTCTAAAACCAATTTGAAGTTATCATCAAAACGAAGCAAACCTTCAACAGAGCCCGAGTCTGTTTTAAAACCTTTAAGATTTACAGTCGAGCCCTTTTTGAGTAATCTAATAAATTGCTTCTCCGAAATGGTTTTACCATAGACTTTAAAAGGAAGAACCAAATCGCAACCCGATTTGTAATTACTGCAGCCATAAGCTGTTTTCCCTTTAATGAGTTGTCCTTTTTTACATTTAGGACAGGTTTCGGCGGTAATGCCTGCCTTTTTTTGTGCAGTAGCTTTAACTTTTCGTTGTTTGACTACAGTTGCTTGCGATATGTTGGCACGTTTAGTTTCGCTTCTTACTTCGTAAACTAATTCGTCCACCATGCGCTTCATATTTTTGATAAATAGACTGGCACTGTAACTGCCTTTTTCAATATCCTTTAACTGTTTTTCCCACAAACCCGTAAGTTCGGCGGATTTCAACAGTTCATTTTGAATAATATCTATCAAAGCAACACCGGTAACCGTTGGCAAAATTTGCTTTTTATTTCTTTTAATATACTGCCTTTTAAATAGGGTTTCAATGATATTTGCTCTTGTAGATGGTCTCCCAATACCATTTTCCTTCATTAATTCACGCATTTCATCATCATCCACCTGTTTTCCCGCGGTTTCCATGGCGCGAAGCAGGGAGGCCTCTGTAAATTGGTTTGGTGGCTTGGTTTGCTTTTCTAAAAAGGAAGGCTCATGTGGCCCTTTTTCACCTTTGGTAAATACAGGTAGAATACCGGATTCTTTTTCAGGCTTATCTGGATTTTCAAAAACAACACGCCACCCTTTTTTTAAAATCTCTTTTCCGGTAGTTTTAAAGTTTACATCGGCAGCTTTCCCTATAACCGTGGTATTGGAAACTTCACATTCGTCATAAAAAACGGCAATAAAGCGCCTAACAATAATATCGTAAACCTGTTGTTGGTTGTGTTGCAGTTGGCTTTGCATTCCCGTAGGAATAATAGCGTGGTGATCGGTAACTTTTTTATCGTTGAATACCTTGCTAGACTTTTTTATTTTCTTTCCTAGTAAGGGTTGCACCAAATTACTGTAATTGGTCAGTTTTTGAAGAATGCCGGGCACCTTTGGGTATATATCAGTCGGTAAAAAGGTGGTGTCTACCCTTGGATAGGTAACGACTTTCATTTCGTATAAACGCTGGACGATTTTGAGGGTTTCCTCGGCTGAAAAACCAAATTTAGTATTACAGTAAACCTGAAGCCCAGTTAAGTCGAAAAGCTTAGGAGCATATTCCTTGCCTTTCTTTTTGGTGATAGATTCTATTTCAAATTCATCTTCTTTCACTTTATTGGCCAAAACTTCACCTTCTTCCATTTTTAAGAATCGGCCTTCTTCGTAACTAAAGAGCGTTTCCCTATAAAGGGTTTGTAATTCCCAATAGGGTTGGGGTTTGAAATTTTCTATTTCCTTAAAACGATTGACCACCATGGCAAGGGTAGGGGTTTGCACCCTCCCAATGGACAACACTTGTTTGTAGCCCCCATGCTTTAAGGTGTAAAGTCTGGTGGCGTTCATGCCCAAAAGCCAATCCCCAATAGCTCTTGAAAAACCTGCGTAGTATAAATTATCGTATTGGGTAGACGGTTTTAAATTATCGAAGCCTTCTTTAATGGCTTCAGTTGTCAAGGAGGAAATCCATAAGCGCTGTACTTCGCCTTTGTAATTAGCCTGGTCCAACACCCAGCGCTGGATCAATTCTCCCTCCTGACCGGCATCCCCACAGTTGATTACCACATCTGCCTGATCGAATAGTTTTTTTACAATTTTGAATTGCTTTTGTATCCCCGAATTAGAAACCACCTTGATCTTAAACTTATCAGGCAACATTGGGAGGTTATTCAAATCCCAGCTTTTCCAATAAGGTTTATAGTCGTTGGGCTCCATAAGTGTGCACAAATGGCCAAAGGTGTAGGTGACCGCATAGCCATTGCCTTCAAAATAACCATCATGCTTTGTGTTGGCTCCCAATACGGAAGCAATTTCACGGGCTACACTAGGTTTCTCGGCAATACAGACTTTCACGGGCTAAATTTTATGCTTTGCAATTATAAAGGCGCAAGGTAATATATTATGGGATATTTTTTCAGGATTGTTAATTTCTTGCCATAAAAAAGCCATCCTAAATGGTGGCTTCATTTTTTTGTGTATGACCTAAAACCTAGCTACTAAAAGCAGTAAGAACTTGACTGGACAAAAGTTTTCCATTTTTATTGTATTCTTCTTCCTTCACAAGTCCAACCCCCTCAGCGAGCCAAAGTTTGGATTTGGTGTGTTTTGTAATCATAACTTTTGCTGTGGTTTCATATTCTATCACAATACAATTAAAAGTCCCAGCTGGAGTTGTTATGGTTTCGGTGCCCAATACTTTACGGTTTTCTGTTTTTATGGAGAAAGTCATATTGAGGCTTTCTGTTTTAAATTCCATTTCCACAATGGAATCTGGCAAATTCTGACCTGTTTTGAGGTTGTTGGGCATAATTGAATTGGTTCCTGTAATGTTGGTTTCTACATTGGAGCTGGAATGTTCCGTAGATGATGCCAGTGTATGGCGCAAAAGTTCCTTCATGTCAATTTCAACCTGATTTCCGTCGCAAATCATGTCATAGTCGGTAGATACTGTTTCTTTCCCTTTGTCATCAACAATTTGTGTGTGCAGTGTTGCTATAGTTTCATTTGAATTGTTTTGAACGCTTTTTACTGTGGTTTTGGTGACGGTTTCCACTTTATTGTGCTTGTCGTATTTTGTCAATTCAAAAGCGACTCCTTCCTTAAAAGGATAGTACTGACTGCAGTTGTTTTGGGCATTAATTGTTAGTGCACAAAGAAAAATAACAATGAAGAAGATTGGTTTAAAAGGTATCATATGGATTTAATTAAAATAAACGATACCTAAAGATATGAATAAATTATATCTAACTGAAAATTAAATATTTGTCATTGTTTTAAAGGTGTCGTCAATGAGATTTAAGCCAATCCGAATTCATAAATTACTAAAATTCCCTTTCCAATATACTCAAGGCTATCCTAATTTTGAAATAGTCCATTTGCTCATTAAAATACTCAAAATAGGGTTTTAAGGCTTTGGGGCTGTTTAATTTTTCTTTGGCATCTTTTACAGCTTCTACCTCGTTTTTGGAAACAAAATCATACATGTTGATTTCTTTGCCTTCTTGATACAGTTTTGCCAAATGGGAAAAGATGGTGTTGAGATGTAACTGACGTTCTTCGGCTATCTCTTCGACCGGTTTTCCTTGTTTATAAAGATCAAAAGTAGTTAGGTAAGTATCTTTTTTGCTGTTCTTTTTCTGTGTTTTAAATGTGATAATGGCATTTATGAAATCTTCGCCATATGCATTAAGCTTGTATTGTCCAACACCACTGACCTCAAGAAAATCATTTTCCGTAGTTGGTTCAAGACGCGTCATGTCTTTTAAGGCAGCATCACTAAAAACCTGATAGGGCGGAATACCTTTGGCTTTTGAAATTTGATGGCGCAATTGGCGTAAATGTTCGAACAAGGCATTGTTTTCAAAAGCTGCTCGGGAAGGGACTTTTTTAGCAGCTTTTTTAGAGGTGATTTCCTGAACTTTGGTAAGCAATACGGTGTCGTTTTTGAATAGGACAGTTTTTGAAAATTCCGTTAGCTTAAGAGCATTAAATTCGTGAAAGGCAATTTCGCAATAGCCTTGGTTGATGAGCTGGATGATATAGCTTTGCCAATGGTTCCAAGGAATGTCCTTACCGATACCATAGGTTTTCAATTGATTGTAGCCCTTGTCTAAAACTGTAGCATTTTGGGCACCTCTTAAAACGTCGATAACCGTCCCAATGGCTTCAGTTTCCTTCAGTCTGGCTATGGTTGACAATGCTTTTTGAGCAATGATGGTTCCATCAAAAAACTGGGGAGGATTATTACAGACATCGCAATTATTGCAATTTTCGGAAAGCAGTTCACCAAAATAACTTAACAAAATTTTTCTGCGGCAACTGGTAGCTTCCGAAAACTGTTTCATACGGTCCAATTTCGCAATTTGCACCTCTTCATTGCTGGCGCCTTGAGCAAAATTCCGTAATTGGATGACATCGGCATAACTATGGAACAAGATGGCATTAGAATCCAGACCGTCACGTCCCGCTCGACCAATTTCCTGATAATAACCTTCTATGTTTTTGGGCATGTTATAATGGATTACAAAACGGACATTGGATTTGTCAATTCCCATTCCAAAGGCTATGGTGGCACAAACTATTTTTATATTATCATAGATGAAATCCTCTTGAACTCTCTCCCGTTCTTCATGGCTCAAGCCTGCATGATAGGCACAGGATGAAAAACCGAAGTCATTTAGTTTTTTAGAAATGCTTTCGGTGGTTTTTCTGCTTAAGCAATATATAATTCCCGATTGATACGGTCTGTCGGTCACGTATTTGACAATTTGATTTATTCTATTGTTGGCAGGCCTTACGTCTAGCGCAATATTCTTGCGGTCAAAGGAGGATATAAATTGTTTCGCTGTGGGAATATTCAATTGCGTAACAATATCCTCTCGCGTAGCCTTGTCTGCGGTTGCGGTAAGCGCGATTATAGGAATTTGTGGCAAGGAGGTTTTAAGAAATCCCAAAGCTTGATAAGAAGGCCTAAAATCGTGCCCCCAACTTGAGATACAGTGGGCCTCATCAATGGCAATACAGCTTAAATGATCTTTGGACAAAATGGGCTGTAAACCGGCTAGGCTCTCGGGCGCTACATATAATAGTTTGAGCTCTTTTTTATAGACTTTTTCGAGAATCTGCTGCTGTTCCTCGCTACTTTGGCTACTGTTGAAATAAGCAGCAGAAATACCATTGGCAAGTAAGCCGTCCACTTGATCTTTCATTAAGGCAATTAAGGGAGAGACCACTAAAGTGATTCCTTCAAAAAGTAAAGCCGGCAATTGATAACAAATAGATTTCCCTCCACCAGTAGGCATAATTACCAAGCAATCATCCCCCGAAACAACGGTTTCTATAATTTGTTGTTGTTCACTTCTAAACGAATCATACCCAAAATAGGTCTTTAGCGTGGAAATTAAGGTGCTTTGCATAGTATTGATAAGAGTTGCGCAAATTAGATAAATCGTAATTGTAATTAAAATGAAACGGGTAAGACTTATCAAATTTAATAAACACTCACCACCAAACCACAAAGCATTTTGAAATCATTCCGTTGGGATGTTTAATCCAAACAAGGGGAGAGTATTGTTGGTTTAATAAATCTAAAATTGATTCTTCTAAGTTATTATAGGTGTTCCAATCTACTTTAGAATGTGGGACGATGAACCAATCCAACTTGGAAGGCATGTAAAACTTACAATCTTTAAAATGCTGAAGTTCCTTTTTGTAAATGTAAAATCCTTGAATGCAATCACGGTTGATTAGGCTGAATTCATGATTTTCTTTATTCCAAGGCACAAAGAGTTGCGCCTTGAACAGGACACATTGTTCCAGGGGTTCCGGATGGATTGATAGCTTTTTTAGGAGACTTTGACTTTCAGGTTGATGTAATAAAGGAAGTTGTTTTTCTTTCAGTTTCACCAATTTATGAATTAGACAGTCCTTTTTGTTGGGACCAATCCAATGCTCGAGTTCATTGGTTCCAGTTTGTTCGTCGTATAGATAGAACTTGTATATAATTTCAAGATGGATAGGAGTGTTGTTCAGCGTGATGATACCATCCAATTCCCCAAGGGTTCTTTGGTCCTTTTGGATTTGAATGCCAGAAGCAATTACTTGGATGTTTTCATGGGCTTTAAAACTATGGAATACAAAATGTTCGGCAAGTTTCCCTAAGCGTAAATGTCCTTTAATATCTTTATTGAAAGGTTGCAAGGGGAGGTTTTGCAATTCCAATTGCTGCAAACCATAAATGGTATCACCCTTCCAGAGTAGCGGAGTATTGTAGTAGCCGATATAACGTAATTTCAACTTTTTGTAGTCCATTACAAGTGTTAAAATTCGAATTTACGATAACTTTTAGAGTTTTAATTCTAAAAACATCCATAATAGCTTTACCTTTGCAGACCAATTGCGTAAATGATGTTTGCATTTTTAGATTTAGGAATCCGTAATACACTTTTCAAAAAGTTCTTCAAGTTTCCAGAGGCCTATATTTTAGCCCATATTGAAGAGATAGCAATGCCATTTATTTTACAAAAACAGAGCAAATTGGTCTTTGTAGATTGTAGAACATCTTACAGTCCTTTATAATAAATTATTAGTTTCTTAATTTATTATTATTCAACATGTTAATGTGTAATATTTAAACTATAAATTAATATCAATGTCTGATACTACCGTTTTAGAAGCGAAGGAGAAAACCGTTGAGAAAGACTTATACAGTTACCAGAAAAAAGCGATTGAAAAAGTATTCAAGCGATTTGATGAAGCGCCAGATGATTACCACCTCTTGTACCAGTTGCCAACAGGTGGAGGGAAGACTGTAATTTTTTCGGAATTGGTTCGCCAATACCTGAAAAATCATGACAAGAAGGTCTTGGTATTGACTCACCGAATCGAGTTGTGTAAGCAAACTTCTAAAATGCTTACAGAGTTTAAGGTAACCAATAAGGTGATACACAGTAAGGCCAACCTTGATGACCAGAACGAATATAGCTGCTTTGTGGCTATGGTAGAAACCTTAAACAACCGTTTACAGGAAGATAAGCTTGATATTTCGGATGTTGGATTGGTGATTATCGATGAGGCCCACTATAATTCCTTTACCAAGTTATTTAAATACTTTGAGAAGTCTTTTATTTTGGGAGTAACGGCTACGCCGCTGAGTTCCAATAAGGACTTCCCTATGAAAAAGAATTACAATGAGCTGATTACCGGAGAAACTATTGAATCGCTTATAGAAAACGAATTTTTGGCGCGTGCCGAGACCTATGCTTACAACGTAGGGTTGACTACTTTGGAAATTGGGTCTAACGGGGATTATACGGTAAAATCTTCCGAAGATTTATATACCAACACAGATATGCTTAAAAAGCTGTTGTATGCCTATGAAACACATTCTAAAGGAAAGAAAACATTGATTTTCAATAACGGGATCAACACTTCCTTGTATGTGTACGACACGTTTAAACGAGCAGGGTATCCAATTGCACATTTAGACAATACAGCTTCCAAAAAAGATCGTAAACAAATCTTAAAGTGGTTCAAGGAAACTCCCAATGCCATTTTAACATCGGTAAGTATTTTAACCACAGGATTTGATGAGCCATCTGTAGAGACCATCATCCTGAACAGGGCTACCAAGTCTTTGGCTCTTTACTATCAAATGGTTGGTCGTGGTTCTAGGATCTTCAAAAACAAGACCAAGTTTAGTATTATCGATTTAGGGAATAACCTACACAGGTTTGGACCTTGGGGAGCTGATATCGATTGGCAAAAAATATTTAGTTCTCCAGATTATTATTTGGACAATATTACCAATGATGAAGATATTGAAAGCAATTTCAGATATGAAATGCCAGACGACATCAGAGCGGAATTTGCGAAGTCTGAAGAGGTATATTTTGATGTAAAACAAGCTTATATAGATTCTGTCAACAATGGAGAATCTTCAAAAGTACTCTTAGAGCGTTCTATTGAGCATCATGCCAAGATATGTATTGAGAATAGTGAAGATGTATACGATTCCTTAGCCTTGGTGAAATTATTGGATGGAGATATCAATCATCGCTTGGAGCGTTACACACAATGTATCAGTAATAGTACTCACAATTTTGTGAAGTGGTTACATGAGGATTACCGCATGCGATTGAAAACCTATTTAAGAAAGAATTTCGATGAAGTTTTTGAGGATATTCATGGATACCCTCCAGAGGATTAATTGGATGTAACAATTCAATTTAATAATAGAAACAAAAGGGCAACTATCTAAGTTGCCCTTTTGTTTTAAATGTATTTTACTTGATGACATAGCCCAATAGCCAATATAAAATTATAAAGACAATAATAACTCCAATACAGCCGCATTTGCCTCCTCCGATTTTCTTGGCTCCAAATGCCGCTATTATCGCTCTTATTAATTTGTTCATTTTTAATTTAATTTGATATTAAGCGAATAATTAGTTTAAATTTAGTTAAATGAATTAGTGTTAAACTGGTTTAATTGTTAAATTCTTATAAAATTGTTAAATTGCATAAAAACCACCGTTATGCCCATTTATATGGATCGTCACAACATTCCTGCCGAGGTGACGTCGGAACACGTGGCAAGAATGCATTTGGAGGACCTTAAGGTTCAGCATTTGTATGGCTGTAAGGGAATGACCTATTGGTGCGATGACAAAAATGGTACGGCATTTTGCTTGATTGAAGCTCCCAATAAAGAGGCTTTGAAAAAAATGCACGATCATGCCCATGGCGCATTGCCACATGCCATTATAGAGGTGGACCCAATGGTTGTGGAGGCCTTTTTAGGACGAATAAAAGATCCTGATTTTAATGGTCAGCCAGGAGATTTAAATGTAATTTCAGAATCCGCTCATAGAATCATTATGGTGAGTGGTTTTGAGTATGAAGGCTTTTTAGAAGATCCATCATTTACCATTGCGCTTCAAGAGTATTTTAAAGACCTTATCGTTCGTTTTGAGGGAAGTATTGTAAAACTTAACAAAACTTGTGGCCTTGTGTCTTTTAAATCCGTAACCAATGCCGTAATGTGTGCAATTGATATTCAGGCTAAATTCAAAAAATATATTTCAGAACACAAAAACACCAATTTAAAGTTGAATATTGGTTTGTGTACAGGCGTCCCTTTTAATGAGAAAGGTGGTGTTTTCGATGAAACCGTCAAGTTTGCAGAATGGATGTGCAATTTTGTTTCAGGTCAAATTGTGATGTCCTCTGAAGTGAGAAATTTATTTGAAAGTGAAAGTTTGAATGTTTTTATAGCAGACGAGCAAGCCCATACCTTAAGTCCTTCCGAAGAAAAATTCTTATCCATTTTGATGGAGCATACCGAGAAAACTTGGAACGATACTAGTTTAACAGTTGAATCGTTTAGTAAGAGTTTGGGGTTTAGTAAATCGCAATTGTATAGAAAAATGCAAAGGCTTACGAATAAGTCGTTGAATTCCTTCATTAAAGATTATCGCTTAAAAAAGGCGTGCGAATACTTGGAAAAGAAAAAGGGGAATATTTCTGAAATCGCTTTTGAAACTGGTTTCAACAGCCCTGCCTATTTTACAAAATGCTTCCAGGAAGCTTATGGCATCCTTCCTTCAGCTTACAATAAATAGCCTGTCTTCAATCTACTTAATGACCCAAAACTGAGAATTTTTGGACGATTCCTTATGCCTAATGGAATTGTATGGTGTTAATTTTGAGTGTATTAATCAATTTAAATTTATTATGAAAACTATTAAGGATTTAGATCCTTCTTTAATTGAGGATTTAAAGTCGCAGCTTCGAGGGAAGGTCGTGCTTCCTTCAAGTTCCAATTATGATGAGACTAGGAAGGTTTACAACGGGATGATAGACAAAAAACCAGGTCTTTTTGTGATGTGTGTAGATGTTGCCGATGTTATTGCTGCCGTAAATTTTGGTAGAGTCAATAATTTAGAAATTGCCGTTAGAGGAGGAGGGCATAATGGTGGAGGATTAGGGCTTTGCAATGATGGTCTAGTGATTGATCTTTCCGGAATCAAATTTGTTAGGGTGGACACTTCCAAGAATACCGTAAGGGTAGGCGGCGGAAACCTTTGGGGAGAGGTGGACCATGCAACCCACCCTTTTGGATTGGTCATTCCCGCAGGAATAATTTCTACCACAGGCGTTGGTGGCTTGACTCTGGGAGGGGGTGTAGGATATTTGTCCAGAAAATTTGGGTTGACGATAGATAACTTATTGGAGGCTGATATGGTATTGGCCGATGGCAGTTTTGTAACAGTAAATGCAACACAACACCCTGATTTGTTTTGGGCAATTAGAGGTGGTGGAGGAAATTATGGTATTGTAACTGCCTTTAAATTTCAGGCACACCCACTTAAAACAGTAATTGGAGGACCAACATTTTGGCCAATTGAGCAAACCGAAGCCATTATGGCCTGGTTTGATAGCTTTATTCATAAAGCTCCAGAAGATTTAAATGGGTTTATTGCCACACTGGTAGTACCTGGACCTCCTTTCCCTGAACACTTGCACAACAAACAGTTTTGTGGTATTGTGTGGTGCTATACAGGAGACCCTGATAAATTTGAAAAAGTATTTGCACCCGTTAGGGAACAACAACCTTTCTTTGAACATGTAGGTGAAATGCCTTATCCCGCCATACAAACCCTTTTTGATGGTATGATGCCTCCTGGGCTTCAGTGGTACTGGAGAGCCGATTTTTATAATGAAATACAGCCAGAGGCAGCAAGTCAGCATAAAAAATTTGGTTCTGAAATTCCAACTCCCTTGTCACAAATGCACATGTATCCCATAAGTGGAGCAGCTTCAAAACCTAGTAAAGAAG
Source organism: Mangrovimonas sp. TPBH4 (assembly GCF_001280505.1). Classification (GTDB taxonomy): domain Bacteria; phylum Bacteroidota; class Bacteroidia; order Flavobacteriales; family Flavobacteriaceae; genus Mangrovimonas_A. The sequence goes on along the minus strand of NZ_LBIO01000043.1, from coordinate 80,554 downwards.
ATACGCCTTGGGCTTATAGGGATGCAAAATATGCGGGAGTCATTGTGGGGGTGGACCCAAGTCCTTCCAATGCATCGAAAATTACGGATTGGTGCAAGGCTTACTGGGATGCCCTTCACCCGTATTCTTCCGGTGGGGCATATTCAAATTTTATGATGGATGAAGGGCAGGAACGCGTGAAAGCCAGTTATAAACATAACTATGCTAGGTTAGCTGAAATAAAACAAAAATATGATCCAAACAATCTCTTTCATGTAAATCAAAATATTGCTCCTAAAGCAGGCTGATATATAAGTTTAAAGTCAGATTTATAGTAGATTATGCGTAATATTGCGGTTTCAAAATATTCAAATGGGCAAATCGCAAAAAACAACATTAATCGTATTGGCATTTTTCTCAATATACGTTATTTGGGGATCTACATATTTATTGAATAAAATTGCCGTAGCCCAATTGCCGCCGTTTATGTTGGCATCGGTAAGGTTTGTTGTGGCAGGAATTTTAATTTTCATCATTTCTAAAATAATGGGGATTTCATTGCGGATTTCTGCAAAGCAATTAAGGAATACCATTTTTGCTGGCTTTTTATTTTTAACCTTTGGCAATGGTGTTGTTGTTTGGGCCTTAAAATATGTTGATAGTGGTTTTGCGGCTTTGGAAATTTCAGCGCAACCATTGATTGTACTCATTTTGATGAGAATTTTACAAGGAAAGAAAATACAGCCAATGTCTGTTATTGGCGTGATATTGGGTGTGATTGGCATCTATTTATTGGTAAGCCAAAACCAAATTATTAGTCAAGAAGGTTCGGTATTGGGTATGCTCATGATTTTATGTTGTATGTTGAGCTGGGCTTATGGGAGCTTATTTGTTGGGAAAGCAGAGTTACCCAAAAACTATTTTGTAAATACAGGTTATCAAATGTTTTCAGGAGGAATTATGCTATTATTGGCTAGTTTGATTTTTCGTGAACAATGGGTCATGCCTTGGGAATGGAAAACTTCTGTTTTAACTTCTATGGTACTCTTGATTTTATTGGGAAGTATTGTTGCTTTCACCTCATTCAATTATCTATTGAAAACGGTGTCCCCAGAAAAGGTGGCTACTTCAACCTATGTCAACCCAATAGTAGCATTGGTTTTAGGGTGGTACTTTTTAAATGAACAAATAACAGCTCAATCAATGGTTGCTGCCGCAGTATTGCTCACTGGCGTTTATTTCATTAATACCAAAAAGACCCTGCAACTATTTTCCAGATTTAAAAGGTAAAGTTTTAATAAACTGAAGGAAAATACGAAAACCTTAGGCAAATAAATTTTGACTTTATAGAATTAAAAAAAGCTGTTTCAAGACGAAACAGCTTTTTTCGATTGCTATTGAATTAGTTCTAGATAATTCAAGTTTATTTCAAAATTAAGAATTCGCAACGCCTGTTAATGGAATGTTCTTCTTCTGTACAGTCGTCTTTACAATCAACCAAAGGTTGACTTTCACCATATCCCTTAGATCTCAATCGGGAGCGCTCAATACCGTTGGCCACAAGATATTCAAGTGTAGATTGCGCTCTGTTATTGGAGAGATTTAGGTTGTATTGCTCAGTACTTCTGGAATCGGTGTGGGCACCCAGTTGTACTTCCATTCGAGGATATTTCTTTAATAGGCCTACCATAATATCCAAAATACTTGCTGCTTGCGGTTTGATATCCCACTTCCCAAAATCAAAATAAATATTTTCCAGTTCAATATAGATGTAGCCGTCGTCTTTAGTGACAACAATATCCTCGGCATCATCGTAGGATTCAATTTCCAATTCAATATTGAATTCAAATCTACCGTCGTCATTTGTTGTAAATTCCTTCTCCCCAACAGCGTAAAAATCCCTATAACCTACAATTTTATAGAGCTGGTTAGGCTTTGTGTTGAAGGCATATTTGGCATCTTCACCAACAACGGTTTGTCCAACAACCTCTCCTTTGTCATCGTATAAGGTAACCGTGGTTCCTGGAAGAATTTCCTTGGTGTTTTTATCAATTACTACACCTTCAACAATGTAACGCTTCTTGTTCGGTACTCGCAAAAAAGCATAAATAAGATCTTCACCAGTTCGATTGGAAGAGATAAACCCTTTTTGAACATCTTCGTTCAACACATACCCAAAATCATCCATTCCAGAGTTAATAGTTTCTCCCAGATTGATAGGTTTTGAGTAGAATCCCGCATAACCATTACTCATGAAAATGTCTAAATTTCCCAAACCCTGATGTCCATCTGAAGCAAAATATAAGGTCTCACTTTGATCCATAAAAGGGAATTGCTCCCTATGCGCTGTATTAATGACCTCCCCCAAATTTACGGGAGTTCCAAAGCCATCCGCTGTGATATCTACAGAATAAATATCGAAAGAACCAAGAGAGCCCGGCATATCACTTGAAAAGAATAGTTTTGTGTTGCTAGGGTTTAAAAACGGATGTTGTGTAGAATAGGTATCGCTTGAAAATGGCAACACTTCAACATTGGTCCATTTTCCATCTACCAATTCTGCTTTATACAATTTAATGGTTGCAATTTTGTCATCGCCAATTTTTACACGTTTATCATTGGTTCTGGAAAAGTACATGGTTTTTCCATCCGAAGTAAATGTCGCATTGCTTTCGTGGGTTTTGGTGTTAACGTCCTCGGAAAAAGGCAAGATGTTCTCCAAAGCATCCTTTTCTTCAGAAAGCGAGGCTTCGTACAAGTCTAAGTAAGGCTTGTTGTTCCATTCGTAAGTTGGATTGTCTTTGTTTCTATAGGATGAAAACACCACATTGTCGCCATACCAGCTAATCCCAAAGTCACCCGAGGTACTATTTTTTAAAGGGGTCAGCTCATAAAGATAGGGGACAATTCTACTGAGGGTTCGTTTCAGTTTTGGGGTATCCATAGGTTCGCCAGTATAAATGCTTAGGATACTATCTGCCGTTTTAAAATCCCCAGTGGCCTTTAATGCCTGTCCGTATCTGAAATAATATGCTTGAGCTAAACTATCACTACTTGCAAACAATTGTTTATAGGCATCTTTGGCATTGCTCATTTGGGCGTTAAAGTAATAGGAGTCTCCTAAATTTTGAAGATTTTCCGTTGTTTTTGGAAGCGATTTGTACATTTCTGCAGCTTCAGAATATGCTCTGTTTTCATACAGTTTTTTTGCTTTGGAGGCACTGGCCTTTTGGCCAAATCCTAAGCAGACTGTGAAAAGAAACGAGAATAGTAAAACAATGTTTTTCATATTAAAAAGCTATTAGAAAAATCTTGGAGATTTATCATATCCAACGCCAAATTTACTGATATCAAATAGCAGCATAACTTCATGCGACCCCGAATTGAATCGTCCTAAATTCGAAAGCGTATAATCATAGGCGTAACCAAATCTTAAAGATTTTGTAATTCTGAAATTGATCAATCCACTTACTGAATCATCAAATCGGTAGCCAACACCAAATTCCACCAATTCATTGATCAGGACGTTGGTTGTCAAGTCCAAGGACATTGGTGCCCCAGAGACTGCTTTAGTCATAAAGGCCGGTTTCAATTTTAAATTGTCATTCAATTGGAACACATAACCTCCAGTTAAAAAGAAGTGGATTTCCTCAGCGCCACTGGTAACAATTCCGCTGTCGTTTTTTAGGTGTTCAGATTTTAAAATATTGGGAACCGAAAGCCCCACATAAAACTTTTCACCAAAATAGAAAGCACCTGCTCCAATATTAGGAAAGATTTCACTTAAATTGGAAGCAAAAGCAGGGTCTGGAAGTGGATCGGAATATACAAAACCATTAAAGTTAGTACTAAAAAAGGTGGCGCCAGCCTTAATTCCAAAAGACAGTTTTGTGTATTCGCTCACTGGAATTACGTAAGCTACATCTATATAGGCATTAGTTTCTTTAACTACGTCGCCAATTTGGTCATGCACTACCGAAATACCTCCTTCAAGACGGTTGGCAATAGGGGTGTGGGCAAAAAAAGTACCTGTTGTTGGACCTCCTTCGGAACCTACCCATTGCGCTCGGTAAAATCCACCAAGATTGATGGTGTTAGGATCGTCTGTGGCATAGGCAGGATTAATGACGCTCATGTTAAACATGTATTGCGTGTATTGAGGATCCTGTTGAGATTGTGCTGTCAACCCTAATAAAAACATCAAAATGCTGATGCGGTATGTTATATTTTTAAATGTCATATACTATTTTTATAAGGGCTATCTGCTTAGATAAACTCGACCCTGAATGGCTTTTTTATCACCATCATTGAAATTCAAAACGTAAAAATAGACACCAACAGGGCAAACTCCATTTCCTAGAGTTATGCCTTTTTTAGATTCACCATTCCAATCGGGTGTATTGGTATCTCCTTTGTATAAAATGTTGCCATATCTATTGTAAATTTCCAATGTAAAATCAGGGTATAAATCTCTTAAATTAGGAATGGTGAAGGTATCGTTAATGCCATCGTCATTAGGGGAAAATCCATCTGGAATTATGAAACACTGGTCTAGAGCCACTGTTACATCCAATCTGATAATGCTTTCACAACCATTGTCAGAAATCATGGCAGCATAATAGGTTTCTCCATCTTCAAGGATTTGAGAGTCTTCCAAAGTATTACCATCTACCGGGGCATCATACCAAATAATGATATTGGAATCTATAATATTTGCAGAAAGCTCTGCAATGGTAGGTTCAAATTCCCCACAGAAAATATGACCGTTATCCGATAGTTCTGGAGTTGGATTATCAAGGACTGTAAAGGTAGCAACCAATAATGTTCCTTGTTGGCTACAAGAAACATCTGGAGAGCTAATCCCCGTTATCGTAATAGTAGTTTCCCCAACATTAGTTAATTCGTTAGAGGGAATAGTGAATATTGAATCGCCTCCAATAAATTCAGTAGTCACTGTATTAGAAGTGTTGTTAGCACCTGTAAGTTCATATGTAATGTCGTAGAACCCATCTTCCACTTGAAGTGCTAATGTTATTGTTACATTATTGGACAGTCCCAAACATACCATACCTACTTGTATGCGAGCGTCAGAAATAATTGGACTATCGACAACAGAGACACTTACCGTTGCAGAAATCTCTGTAGCACAGCCAGAATTGATAACTGTATAAGTATATTCTCCAGAAGGATCTAAGGCAGGATTAAAAACTCCAGTGCCACTTGCAAGAGCAGGAGACCATATTCCACCCAGGTCAGGAGTTCCGCCAAGACTATCAAATAAATCGTATGTTTCGGTATCATTTTCACAAACCTCTAACATACCATCCGTTCCGGCATTGGGCTCTTCAATAATAGAAATGTTTACAGAAGAAGTAGCGTCGCCACAAGGATCAGTACCAGAAACTGTATAAGTATAGGTTCCTTCGGTATCGACAGACGGATCAAAAACTCCCGTACCACTGGCAAGAGCAGGAGACCAAGTTCCACCAACATCAGGAGTACCTCCTAGGCTATCAAACAGGTTGTAGGTAGCGGTGTCGGAAGCACAAAGTTGCAAAGTGCCATCCGTTCCAGCATTCGCATTAGGTATAATGGTTATGGTTACAGAAGCAGAAGCGTCTGAACAAGGTGTAGTACCAGAAACTGTATAAGTATAAGTTCCTGCTGTATCCAAAGAAGGATCAAAAATGCCTGTACCACTGGCAAGTGTTGGGGACCATGCTCCTCCTAGATCCGGAGCACCGCCCAAAGCATCAAACAAGTCTTGAGGAGTATCGTTTTCACAAACTTCCAAGATACCATCAGAACCTGAATTAGGCTCTTCTATAATGCTCACGGTTACAGAAGCGGAAGCATCGCCACAAGGATCTGTTCCAGAAACTGTATAAGTATAAGTTCCTTCGGAATCCACGGAAGGATCAAAAACTCCCGTACCACTGGCAAGTGCAGGAGACCAAGTTCCGCCAACATCGGGAGTACCTCCTAGGCTGTCAAACAGATTGTAGGCAGCGGTGTCGGAAGCACAAAGTAGCAAAGTGCCATCAGTTCCAGCATTCGCATTAGGTGTAATGGTTACGGTTACAGAAGCAGAGGAATCTGTACAAGGCGCAGTTCCAGAAACAGTATAAGTATAAGTTCCTTCGGAATCCAAAGAAGGGTCAAAAATGCCTGGGCCACTGACAAGTGCAGGGGACCAAGTTCCTCCTACGTCCGGAGTACCGCCCAAAGCATCAAACAAGTCTTGAGGAGCATCGTTTTCACAAACTTCCAAGGTCCCATCAGAACCTGCACTTGGTTCCTCTTCGATACTCACAGTTACAGAAGCGGAAGCATCCCCACAAGGATCAGTTCCAGAAACTGTATAAGTATAGGTTCCTTCGGTATCTACAGACGGATCAAAAACTCCGCTACCACTGGCAAGAGCAGGAGACCAAGTTCCCCCAACATCAGGAGTGCCCCCTAGGCTGTCAAACAGGTTGTAAGCAGCGATGTCGGAAGCACAAAGTTGCAAAGTGCCATCCGTTCCAGCATTCGCATTAGGAATAATGGTTATGGTTACAGAAGCAGAAGCGTCTGTACAAGGTGCAGTTCCAGAAACTGTATAAGTATAAGTTCCTTCGGAATCCAAGGATGGATCAAAAATGCCTGTGCCACTGACAAGTGCAGGGGACCAAGTACCTCCTAGGTCCGGAGTACCGCCCAAAGCATCAAACAAGTCTTGAAGCGCATCGTTTTCACAGACTTCCAAGTTCCCATCAGTACCAGCATTAGGCTCTTCTATAATGCTCACGGTTACAGAAGCTGAAGCATCCACACAAGGCGAAACCCCTGAAACAGTATAAGTATAAGTTCCTTCGGAATCCACGGAAGGATCAAAAACTCCCGTACCACTGGCAAGAGCAGGAGACCAAGTTCCCCCAACATCAGGAGTACCACCAAGACTGTCAAACAGGTTGTAGGTAGCGGTGTCGGAAGTACAAAGTTGCAAAGTGCCATCCGTTCCAGCATTCGCATTAGGTGTAATGGTTATGGTTACAGAAGCAGAAGCGTCTGAACAAGGCGTAGTTCCAGAAACAGTATAAGTATAAGTTCCCTCGGAATCTAAAGAAGGATCAAATATGCCTGTGCCACTGCCAAGTGCAGGTGACCATATTCCTCCTAGATCCGGAGTACCGCCCAAAGCATCAAACAAGTCTTGAAGCGCATCGTTTTCACAGACTTCCAAGGTACCATCAATTCCTGCATTAGGCTCTTCAATAATAATCACGGTTACAGAAGCGGAAGCATCCCCACAAGGATCGGTTCCAGAAACTGTATAAGTATAGGTTCCTTCGGTATCGACAGACGGATCAAAAACTCCCGTACCACTGGCAAGAGCAGGAGACCAAGTTCCCCCAACATCAGGAGTACCTCCTAGGCTGTCAAACAGGTTGTAGGTAGCGGTGTCGGAAGCACATAGTTGCAAAGTGCCATCCGTTCCTGCATTCGCATTAGGTATAATGGTTATGGTTACAGAAGCAGAAGCGTCTGAACAAGGTGTAGTACCAGAAACTGTATAAGTATAAGTTCCTGCTGTATCCAAAGAAGGATCAAAAATGCCTGTACCACTGGCAAGTGTTGGGGACCATGTTCCTCCTAGATCCGGAGATCCTCCAAGACTATCAAATAAATTATATAACGTTGTATCTTCTTCACAAATTTCTAAGGAACCATTTGTACCTCCATTGACAGCAGAAATGATGTTCACCATTATAATGGCTGAAGCGTCTTCACAAGGAGCAGTTCCGGTAATAGTATAAGTATAGATGCCTCCCAAATCCATGGTAGGATCAAAAATTCCGGAACCACTGGCTAGAGAAGGAGACCATGTCCCTCCGGTGTCTGGAGTACCACCTAGGCTATTAAATAAGTCTTGAGGTGCATCATTGGAACAGATATCAAGGGTGTTATCATTTCCAGCATTTGGTTCAGGAGTAATAGTCACTGTTATACTAGCAGTGGTATCACCACAGGGCGGTATTCCTGCTACGGTATAGGTATATACTCCAGCAGTATCTAAAGTGGGGTCAAAAACTCCGGTTCCACTATTCAAGGAAGGAGACCAAGTTCCTCCTGTTTCTGGAGTACCTCCTAAACTATTAAATAGGTCTTCAGAAGCCCCATTGCTACAAAGGACTAAAGTTCCATCAATACCTGGATTGGAGTTTTCGGTAACAGTTAGTGTAACAGTTGCAGTCGCCGTTGGACAATTAGCCGTGTCATCCACAGAATAGGTAAACACATAAGGACTTCCAGCGGCATTAAGACCTGTCATATCTATGGTTCCTGTACTTCCGTTGGATGGGGATATTGGACCTACCCAAGTTCCGGTATTAGAAGGAGCCCCTTCCAGGTAATCAAATAAGTTTACAATAGGACTTATGATTATTTCATTTTCACAAATTTCCAATAGGCCATCTTCACCAGCTTCATTTGCCAAATTAATAACTACGGTAACTTCAAATCGCCCTAAACTTTCACAAGGAGGGTCTATGGTGGTGGCATAGTAATTTTCACCATCAACTAAAGGAGTCGAAGGGTCTAGGGGCAAGAATGAAAATGAAGTAGCATACCAATTATTGGTCCCCGAAGCACTTAAATCGGCTACCGTGGGGTTCGATTCACTACAAAATTCTTGAACGGCATTTCCAGATGGAACAGGCACCAATCCAATGTTCACTAAAACCGATAGTCTAGAGGTTCTACATCCTGTATCAGGGTTGGCCTGATCGGCGTAATAAATGGTATTGTCGGTTAAAACCGTAGTATCAGGAAGTGGTGTGCCTCCAGAAAAAGAAAGATACCATTGTACATCATTCCCAATGGCAATTAAATCGGAAATAGTGGCATCTTCTGGAGTTTCAACACAAACACCTTGGAAGTTAAACCCAATTGGAGCCCCATAAATTACGACGGTTACTTGTTGACGCGTCCCACAAGATCCAGAATTGTCATCGGCGTAGTAATCTTCTCCATTTATAAGACCGTCTGTACTTGCCAATGGGATTGTAGACGTAGGAGTGTCATACCATACAATTCCATTACCATTATCTTGGGCAATCAAATCGGATACAAGCACAGATTCAATATCACAAAATGTCTGAACCGGGTCGTTAACAGTTGGACATTGCGCTAATGAGTTAAAAAGGCCACCAAATAAAACTATATAAACACCTAAAAGGTATTTGCTTATAGCGTAGTTTTTACCTTTTCTCATAAATAGGGTAGTTGTTGGTCATTAGTTTTAGGTAACAAATTTATGCTCCCAAATGTAAAAAAATATTACAATTTCCTACAGATTTGATCGCTATTGCATGTTACGGGCTTGTATCAGTTCAACTCCTTTAAAAAGCTATCTGCATCATATTGGATGATATAAACCCCTTTATTATCATAACTTCCCTTGGCATTTGGTCTATAGTCAAACTTGATATTTACATATTCCGTGACATTGTTTTTTACTGCTTTTTCAAACGAACCCGATTGCGTCATTCTCAGCAAAGTATCATAAGTAATGTCAAATCCATAGATGACGTTTTGGGTTGGTGTACTTTTATATAGGTATTTATATTTTTTGATGAATAGATTGGTGGCATTGGATTGTTTTAAAGCCGTTGCCGAAGGGTACATCAATTTCAAAATTCTAAACCTCTTGGAGGACACCTCGGTGTCATCAGGGATTAAATGGGAATCAATCACCGCCAATTGAATATTGTACTTACTTACTTGGCTTAATAACAAAGTAGTTGCGCTTAGGTAGGTACTGTTTTTGTCGGTGTCAAAAATAACGATATTGTTCCCTCCATTTTTCAATAGGCCCAATAAGTCATCATCCTTAAATGTTCCATTGCTTTTAACATCCAAGAATTGGGCTTCAGGCAACCAATCTTTAATAAAGTTTTTACTTTCTCTTCGATATTTGTCATTGATAACAATAACATTATTGTTTGAGTTGCGTTTGATGTAATTTAAAATGGCCTCACGTTGTGTGGTTTGTGATGGAACCGCTTCATATATATTTACCAAACCTGGTTTTGTGGATGTATTCTCCAAAGTTACTACCGGGATATTTTGTGTAGCAAACATAAGAGTGGCTTCCTCTGTTTTGGTATTTTTAAATGGCCAAATAACCGCACGGAAATTTTTGTTTGGATTTGGCTTTAACAATAGTTGTTCATTTTCCATTTTAACCATGTCCAAATCAAAATTGACTCCCATTTTTTTCAAGGAATCAATAGCTAATTGGGCTCCTCTGTAGAATTCAAGATTTTGACGAAGCACAGAATCCTGAACTTCCGAAAATTGATTCACTTTTCGGAGACCGTCGCCTAATTCCTTCTCGGAGTAAGGGAACAGGAAGATTAATTCGGTCTTTTTGGAATGGTCTAAAGTGCTGACTAAATTGTCGTATTTGGTAGAAGCAGCGATTGTGGAAGACGTTCCTATATTGTTTTCTGTCACGCCAACCGTTTCGGTTGTGGTTCCTGTTTTAGGCATTTTAACTTTTTGCCCAATTTGAACGCCATTAATTAAATCTGGATTTAAAATTAGAAACTCTGATGGCTTCATTCCTGCTTTAACAGATAAACTATATAGGGTTTCCTTTGGTTTTACTTCATAGGAATAGAATTCAACTTTACTATTCGATTTTTTTAAGGTTTTCACAGCTTCATTTACGGTTGAAGGATCTGAAGATGTATAGGCCATTTTATTGGAGGTTGATGCCCCTTTGTTGATTGTTAATTTGTGGCCAACTTGTAAGCCTCCTTTAATATGCGGGTTTTCTTGTTCCAATTCTTCAATTGTGACTCCAAATTGTTTTGACAATCCAAATTTGGTTTCACCTTGCTGAACAATATGTGTTAAACTACCGTTATTATTTTGAGATGTTATGTTGGTTTTGGAAGAATTTTCCTGCGATGAAGGAATAATTAACACTTGCCCGACATAAATACTTTCCTTACTTCCAGGATTCAGTTGATAGATCTGTTCAGGACTAACGTCGTATTTTAAGCCAATACGATATACGTTTTCACCTTTCCTAACTTTGTGCTTTATAGTGTTTTGCTGAGCGCTTGCTAATTGGAAACAGCATAAAAAAAAGATAAAAACATTGAAAAATATTTTCATGAAAAGGTCTATTATTTGTGGCTTTGATTAAAAAATAAAATTAATAAAAAATGGCTTAAACTGTCAGCTTTTTGATGTTCTTGTCAACAATTTATTAACAATCAGATGTTTCCATTTCAAAAAAATAAAGGATTCTCAATTTTTGAGAATCCATAAAAAATGATCTTTATAATATATTTTGGAAACAATCAACAATGGCTTAAAACCATTCTTTACCATTCTGTTATTGTTATCTTTTGATTTACAAATGAATTGGTATTTTCAAATGTTTTTTTCTAATTAATTATCTTTGCTTTTTTAAAAATTTCCCGATGAAAATTTACATTTTTGGCCTACTGTGCTTGTTGACTATTTCCATGTTTTCTCAGAAAAAAGTGATGGACCATTCTGATGTTGCTAAATGGAAGACTATTGAAAATACCCAAATATCTCCTAACGGACAGTATGTGGTCTATGATATTGCTGTGGAGAATTCTGATGCAACCATAGAGCTTAAGGATAATTCTGGAAAGTTGGTTTTAAAACATGAACATGCTCAAAAAGGAAAGTTTACCAACGATTCCAAATATGTATTGTTTGAGGTTCACCCATGGAAAGATTCTATATTAGAGATGAAGCGCAGAAAAGTGGAGAAGAAAGCAATGCCTAATGATTCTTTGGCAATTTATAATTTAGAAAAAAGGACACTAGAAAAATTTGCAAATATTAAATCCTATCAAATTCCTGAAGAGTGGGGAGGTTTTGTGGTCTTGGAATTGGATGAGGCAAATGAAAAATCAAAAGAAATAGACGCTTCAAAGACGGCTTCAGATATAAAGGAGAAAAAAGTCTGTGATAAAAATGGGTTCCATGTGGTCTTGTTGGATTTAACAACTAACCATCGTGACACGCTTAAATATGTCACCAATTACACTTTTGCAAAATTTGGGAAGCGATTGGCTTACACTACTACAGGTGATGAAAACGATCTTAATGCAGGTGTTTTTGTTCTCGATTTGGATAATAAAAAAAGAAGTAAAGTCCATGAAGTTAAATCGGCGACATATTCACATTTAAGCTTTAGTGAAACTGGTCAATATTTAGGGTTTATTGCCGATCAAGATACAACCAAAGTTCAGGTACGACCTAATGAATTGTTTGTCTGGAAGGAAGGAGATCCTTTGGCTCAAAAAGTAGTGGGCAATGAAAATTCACCAAAAGGGTATTTGGTGTCTCCTTATGAAAATTTAGAATTTTCCAAGGATGAATCTAAATTGTTTTTTGGGCTGAGAAAGCCTCCAGTTATAAAGGACACAACGCTTTTGGAAGAAGAAATAGTGAATGTTGAAGTTTGGACCTATGATGAACCGCGACTGTATACAGTGCAGGAATTAGACCTAAAGAAAGACAGCATTAAATCCTATACAACTATTTTTGATCTAAAGCATGGGAAAGTGGTACCATTGGCAACAGAAAATTTTCCAAATGTAACTGTCACAGATCATGGCAATGCCAATTGGGCTTTAGCAAATAACCCACAACCTTATACATTGGAGAGTCAATGGACAGGAATGAGCTTAAAGGATTATGCTATAGTGAATACCACAAATGGAGAAGTAGTACCTATTTTAAGTGCCATTCCTTCTGCAAGGTTGAGCCCCAAGGGTAATTATGTTTATGGTTACCAGGAAATTGATAGTGTTTGGTTTGCATATAATATTAAAAAAGGAACCAAAGTAAACTTGACCAAAGGATTGCTTTTGGCAGACGAATTAAACGATGTGCCGGCGCCCGCAACTGCTTATGGAAGTGCTGGTTGGACAAAGAATGACAAGGCCCTTGTACTATATGACAGATACGACATATGGATGTTTGACCCAGAAACGGGAAAAGGTTCAAAACTCACCAACGGTAGAGTGTCTAAAAAGGTTTATAGATATCTTAAATTGGATAAAGACGAAGATTTCCTAGATGTAAAAAAAACTTGGTTGTTGTCCGTTTTCAACGATGAGACAAAGGCGTCTGGATTTGCTCAATTAAATCCAAAAACAAAGGAACTTCAGGAGCTAACGTATGGACCCTATAAATTTGGGAAACCAAGAAAGGCAAAAGAGAACAATACTATGGTGTTTACAAGGGAATCCTTTGAGGAGTTTCCTGATATAAGACTAACGCAAGATGATTTTAAAACCGATATTCGCTTGAGTCATGCCAATCCTCAGCAATCAGAATATAATTGGGGAACCATTGAATTGGTACATTGGAATTCATTGGGTGGCATCCCTATGACAGGAATGTTGGTGAAACCAGAAAATTTCGATCCTAACAAAACCTATCCAATGTTGGTGAATTTCTATGAACGAAGTTCAAATAACTTGCACAAACATCATACACCCTCGTTCGGTAGGTCAACAATCAACTATAGTTTTTATGCCAGTAGAGGATATTTGATTTTTAATCCAGATGTCACTTATCGCGAAGGATATCCAGGAGAAAGTGCATTTAATTGTGTGCTTCCTGGGGTAACTGCTTTAATTGAAAAAGGCTTTGTAGATAAGGATAATATAGGGGTTCAAGGCCACAGTTGGGGAGGCTATCAAATAGCTTATCTTGTTACCAAAACAAATATGTTTAAGGCAGCAGAGGCTGGAGCGCCTGTCCCCAATATGATCAGTGCTTATGGAGGAATCAGGTGGTGGACCGGTTTAAGCAGACAGTTTCAATATGAGCATGGGCAAAGTAGAATAGGAGGTACACCGTGGCAGTATCCAGGGCGTTACATTGAAAATTCCCCTATTTTTAATATTGATAAAGTACATACGCCATTGCTGATTATGCATAATGATGCCGATGGACATGTGCCATGGTACCAAGGAATCGAGCTGTTTGTAAGCTTGAGACGGTTAGGGAAACCATCATGGTTTTTGAATTATGAAGGTGAGCCACATTGGCCACAGAAATACCAAAACAAAAAAGATTTTAATATCAGGTTGGCGCAGTACTTTGATTATTTCCTTAAAGGAGCTCCCAAACCACTTTGGATGGAAAAAGGAGTGCCTGCCATTGAAAAAGGGATTGATCAGGGGTATGAACTTTTAGAGCATTAAATAAAGAAAAGATAAAGGCCTCCTGTTTGGGAGGCTTTTTTGTTAAGATTCAGGAATTAAATAAATTAGATTAATTCAGGCAATTGTAGTATATTTAATCTATTCACTTAGGATTTTGATTGAGATAGCATAATTGAAAGCCCACATATTTACTCTTAGATTAACTTCGTAATGGTTCTACTTTCTTAAGAAAGTTCAATTTTTAATCTTATTAATATATAGTTATCATGAGTAATGCCATTATTATTACAGTAAGCCTCAAAAACTCCAGCTCAAACCCTCCAAAACTTAAACTGAAAGATTCTCTAGGCGATGACCCCGGAAACGATAATTTAACTACCGAAGTATCTACTGGTGATACCATTACCTGGGTTCCTGATTATAGCAGTGGCATAAACAGTTTGACGGGGATTACAAAAAAGCCTGATTCAGATTATGACCTTCTTAATGGGGACCCTTCAAAGGATGCTTCGGGGAATTACGTGGGTTCTGTGGTGTCTATCTCTCCTAAAAAAGGGGCTGTTGAAACCTATAGTATTGGATTTACAATAGATGGAGACGGAGCGACCTATTCTGATGACCCAAAGCTTAAAATAAATAATTAGGAACGGTTTGCTAATGTATGATTTCAGGAGAAAACCCTATTTCGTAATAGGGTTATTTTGTTTGTTAATAAATTTTGGTGTTGCTCAAAACCAAAAAATTGCAGACAGTCTTGTGCAATTATACAGATTAAAATCCGATCCTAAAAACGAGTTGCAGCTCATTAAGGATATTGCAGAAAACCAAGTACAGCCCAGTAGTAAATTGGAATATGCAGAGCTCTTGTTGGCCAAAGCCAGGTTACTTGATTCTTTAAACTATGTTCACAGTGGATATTTGCAAAAAGGTAATGCTTTAAGGGATTTAGGAAAAAATGTGGAAGCTTTGGAGGCCTATTTCCTTAGTCTAAACCTAGCCAAAGAATTGAAGGATGTAAAAGGAGAGGGCGGAGTGTTGATTTCCATTGCAGATGTTTATTCTATTATGGAAAATTCAGACAATGCTCTAAAGTATTATGATGAGGGAATAGCCGTTCTAAAAAGAACAAAGGACACTATCAAGTTGGCAACGGCACTGTTGAATGCCGGTGATGAGTTTTTTAATATCAAGGATTACGATAAAGCACTTCAATATTTTGAAAATTCTAGGGATATTTTTCAAAAAGTGGACCATCCCATTGGGATGGCTTATAATTATGGAAACTTAGGGATGGTCTATGCCAGTTTGGGTAGGCATGAAGAGGCGAAAGCGCATATAAATCAAGCCATACTTATTTTAAAAGATTTAGAAGATTATTATCCCATTTCCGTGTATCTCACCTATATGTCCCAGATTTATGAGACCCATGGTGATATGGATACGGCACAGCAATTTGCTCAGCAAAGTCTTGATTTGGCAAAGGAATATGGGCTTAAAGAACAAATGAGTGATGCCTATTTGTTGATTTCCCAATTGAAGGAACATCAGGGGGATATTGATAGTGCTTATACTTTTTATAAGAGTCATGTAGCGTATCGGGATAGTTTGAACAACATCCAAAAGGTACAGGATATGGCCGATTTGCGTACAGATTTTGAAGTTGCCCAAAAGCAGCTGGAGGTCGATCTGCTCAATCAACAAAAAAGGACTCAAAAAATCATTGTTATTGCCACTACCATTGCTCTGTTTTTAATTGGTCTTTTGGCAGTTGGGCTTTTTAGAAGAAATGCTTTCATCCAAAAAACGAAACGCATTATTGAGAAGGAAAAACAACGCTCCGATCAATTATTGTTAAATATTCTACCGGAAGAAACCGCTAAGGAACTCAAGGAACATGGTAAAGTAACATCACATAGATTCGATTCGGTTTCCGTTCTCTTTACGGATTTTGTGGGCTTCACAAAGTATTCTGAAAACTTGACGCCAGAGGCTTTGGTGGAAGCAGTAGATTTCTATTTTTCAAAGTTCGATGAGATTATCGAACGGTATGGACTTGAGAAGATTAAGACCATAGGGGATGCCTACATGTGCGTAGGTGGTCTTCCTTTTGAAATTGAAGACCATGCCAAAAAAATTGTGAAAGCTGCCATTGAAATCGTAACTTTTGTGGAAGAAATCAGTAAAAATCAACATACTGAAAAGAATTTTATCATTCGGGTAGGGATTCATACAGGGTCTGTGGTGGCAGGCGTGGTAGGGAGGAAGAAATTTGCCTATGATGTATGGGGTGATACCGTGAATATCGCTTCTAGGATGGAATCCAATTCAGAAGAAGGCAGGATCAATATTTCGGCTATCACACATCAATTAATTCAAGATGAATTTGAGTGCGAGTATAGAGGAGAAATAGATGTGAAAAATAAAGGGATGATGAAAATGTATTTTGTGACACATCCCAACGATGATGCAAAGCAACCAATTAAATCGATAGCATATGGCAATTCAGGATCCTAACAATTATTGGGAACAGTTGGAACGATTGGAAAAGCTAATCCGCGCCTCAGAATTAAAGGCTGGTGTGGTGTTTTCTTTCCACAGTTTGATTTTGGGAATATTTGTAGATCGAATAAAAACGCTATCGGAATTGTTTGAAGATGGTATATTCCCTAAAATAGGGATTATCTGTTGGATGTTTTTTGTGCTGCTGTCCATTTTTTATTGTTTTAAATGTTTTAAGCCTCAAATAGAACGCAGTTACGAGAAGAATGTATTTTTCTTTAGTGATGCGGTTTACAAATTTGGTTCTATAGAAGAATACACCCAACATTTAATAGAAATCTGCGGAAGCGAACAAAAATTATACGAACAATTGGGGCAGCAAATCCATGCCGAGAGCAAGATTATTGATGGGAAATTTAGATGTGTCCATAGCTCTATTAAATACTTTGCTATTAGTTTTGTGTTCGCAATTCTCGTTGTCATCTATTGGATATTTACATTATTCTAAGTAGCTGTAACGATTGGATTTATTGGCATTAATCCGTTCTTATGTAAAATTTTTATAAAAGTTAACAGCCTCCTAATTCTATTGTATTAGGAGGCTGTCTTCATAAACTTTGGTTGATCTAGGCGCTGTAGCGCTGTTTCTCGGTAACTGTTTGTTTAATGTGCAATAGACTGTTTACGATACCTATGAGTTCAAACTTTAAAAAGTTCTTATTCTTCTTACTAAAATGATTAATGCAATAGGTGTATAAAGCTTGGTTCCCCTTTTTAATGTTTACATAATAGGTGTCTTTTTCAGAGTCTAAAATAATGGAGCTCTTATAGTTACTTTCTATTAGTAACCAATATGATATACTGTTAATTTGATTGAACAAAGAAAGATTTGTATCCATATTTTTAGGTTTTAATAAGATTTGAGTAACCTTATATTTCTATAAAAAAGGTAGCAAATGAAACACGTAACCACAAAATTGTTTGTTGTAGGAACATTTTTATCAGTTAAAATGTTTAGGCTCTGCAGTTTATCGAAATAAATGAATATTTCGTAGAGATTTGAATTTTCACTTTTCTGTAAGTTGTTGATAGATGGGCGTTTAAAAATGTGTTGTGGAAACTGAAATGGTTTCATTAGGATTGTGGGAATAGAGTTTTTTTTAAACTTTAATCCAAAAAATAAGTAATTTTACAGCCTTTAATTATCGTAATATGTCCAATAAAAAATATACCATTGCGGTAGTTCAGCTTAACCTAAATGACGTAGCTGAAAACAATCTTAAAAAGTGTCTTAGTTGGGTGGAAAAAGCTGCTAAACAAGGAGCTGAAGTCATTTGTTTGCCAGAGCTTTATAGTAGCCATTATTTCTGTCAAACTGAAGATACCGATAATTTTACTTTGGCAGAACCTCTTTACAGCACGTCGTTTACTGCGTTTAGTGAGTTGGCCAAGAAATTAGGCGTGGTGATTGTGGTCCCGTTTTTTGAAAAGCGCATGGCGGGGATTTATCACAACAGTGCTTATATTATCGATACTGATGGTACCGAAGCCGGATTATACCGTAAAATGCACATTCCAGATGATCCTCATTTTTATGAGAAGTTTTATTTTACCCCGGGAGATTTAGGGTTTAAAAACAATCCCACAAAAAAAGGAAATATTGGTACGCTTATCTGTTGGGATCAATGGTATCCTGAGGCAGCACGGCTTACCGCTCTTAAAGGTGCTGAAGTGCTATTTTATCCAACAGCTATTGGCTGGCATCCCCATGAAAAAATGGAATATGGAGAAAACCAATATGGTGCTTGGATGAATGTCATGAAAGGACATGCAGTGGCTAACGGCGTTTATGTAGCTGCGGCCAACAGAATTGGTTTGGAGCAATATGTACCGAATACCGCTGGAATTGAATTCTGGGGAGCTTCTTTTATTGCAGGACCACAGGGAGAGATTTTAGCACAGGCTTCACACGACCAAGAAGAAATTTTAATGGCTGAAGTGGATTTGGACCTTCAAGAGAACGTACGTCAAAACTGGCCATTTTTTAGAGACCGTCGTATTGATGCCTTTGAAGATATTACCAAAAGAGCAATCGATTAATGAGAAGGTTTCCTGCAGAATGGGAGCCCCAACAGGGCGTTTTGTTGTGTTTCCCGCATAATGGCAATGATTGGCCTGGAAAATACCAAGCCATTCAATGGGCCTTTGTAGAGTTCATTAAAAAAGTGGCTACCTACGAAGAAGTGTTTTTGGTAGTTGCTGATGAGCCTTTAAAGGAAAAGGTAGGAGGTATGCTTACCACGGCTCATGTCAATTTGGAGCAGATTACTTTTATCATCCATAAAACCAATAGAAGTTGGATGAGGGATTCTGGGCCTATTGTAGTTTATAACGATGGAAAACGAGAAGCACTTAACTTCAACTTCAACGGTTGGGCCAAGTATAAAAATTACCTTTTGGATAGGCATGTTCCAAAAAAAGTGAGCGACAGGCTGAACATGCCGCTTAGTCAAGTTAGCTATAATGGCAAGCCAGTAATTGTGGAAGGAGGCGCCATTGATGTCAATGGAAAGGGAACCTTGTTGACATCGGAAGAATGTTTGATGGACCCTAATATCCAAGTTCGCAATGAGGGCTTTACCAAAAGTGATTACGAAGCTGTTTTTAAGGAATACTTGGGCGTTACTAATGTGATTTGGTTAGGCGATGGTATTGTTGGAGACGACACACATGGTCACATTGATGATCTGTGTAGATTTGTAAACGAAAATACCATCATTACGGTTGTTGAATCTAATCCTGAGGATCCCAACTATAATGCTTCGCAGGACAACTTGAAACGTTTGCAAAATGCTGTGTTGGAAAATGGAAAAAGTCCTAATATTGTTACCTTGCCAATGCCGAGACCAATTTTGTTTGAGGATTTGACACTTCCAGCGAGTTATGCCAATTTTTTGATTTTGAACAATTGCGTATTAGTACCTACGTTTAATGATGCTAAAGACAGGGAAGCATTGAACATAATAGCCGATTGTTTTTCAGACCGAGAGGTGATAGGCATCAGTGCTATTGACCTGATATGGGGATTTGGTACGCTACATTGCCTAAGCCAACAAATTCCAAAATAAGCAACTGTAATTGCCTATGACCTTAAAAAAGACCATCACATTCATGATCCTAAGTACATTTTCTTTTGCACTTATGAATGTGACGGTTAAATATCTCTCCAATATCCATGCCTTTCAATTGGTGTTTTTTAGGTCCTTAGGGTCTTTGATATTTACATTTGGGTATTTGTTGAGACATAGAATCCCTATTTTAGGAAACCAGAAAAAGCTTTTGGTATTGAGAGGTATCGTTGGTGTGACCTCCATGACGCTGTTCTTTATGTCCGTGAAATACTTACCGGTAGCCACTGCAGTATCACTTCGATATATTGCTCCTATATTCGCGGCCATTTTTGCCGTTTTGTTTCTGAAGGAAAAAATTAAGCCAATGCAATGGCTTTTTTTTATAATGGCTTTTTCGGGAGTTGTGGTATTGAAGGGCTTTGATACGCAATTGCATACATATGGACTGGTTTTGGTACTATTGGCAGCAGTTTTTAGTGGGTTGGTGTATACCCTTATCAATAAAATAGGCACAAAGGATCATCCTGTTGTGGTGGTGAATTATTTTATGGTGATTGCGACAATTACAGGTTGTTTATTGGCATTAAAACATTGGACTACCCCACAGGGCGTAGAGTGGATTATGTTGGCGTTTTTAGGTGTGTTTGGTTATTTTGGACAAGTGTATATGACTAAGGCTTTTCAATCTGCTGCAACAGGCTTGGTAGCGCCTATGAAATATATCGAAGTTATTTTCACCCTAATTATAGGAGTACTATGGTTTAAGGATGTGTATTCCTTTTGGAGCCTTTTAGGGATATTACTAATTGTTGGTGGACTTATTCTAAACATCTCTTTTAAAGAGCGCCAAAAAGTAGCCTCCACAACTCATAAGCATTAATGAAAGTAAAAGGTTATTCGGTCTTTCCCGTAATGCGTTTTCTGTGGTTCTTTCCCCATTTATACAATTCCTCAATGGCGGTATCCAAGGTTTTTCCATAGTCGGTAAGGGCGTATTCCACTACAACCGGTATGCTGTCATAAACGGTACGCTTTACCAAATGATTCATTTCCAGTTCCCTCAATTCCTTTGAGAGCATTCTATCGCTAATTTTAGGAATTTCCTTGGCAATTTCACTAAAGCGCTTGTTTCCAAAAGTTAAGGAAATAATGATGGGCAACTTCCATTTTCCACTTAATACATAGAGTGCATCTTGAACAGGTTGAATAATGCCTACACAGGTACTATGTGCCTTTTCGCATGTTTCGGCTTTATCGATGAGTTCCAATTGTTCCTGTAATCCCATAATAGTTCATTTAATGTAAGTCACTATACTCTTGTATAGTACTATACTTTTGTTAAGTACTTACTTTTCTATAGCAAATATATGTAAATTTGTCGAGACAATTAAATAAGTTAAAGATTATGAGTTTAGTAGAGAATTTAAATTGGCGTTATGCAGCAAAAGCTATGAACGGCGCTACTGTACCGCAGGATAAAATCGATTATATATTGGAGGCCACTAGATTGTCGCCTTCGTCTTCGGGGTTACAACCATATAAAGTGTTTGTAATCACCAACCAAGAATTGAAAGAAAAGATCAGACCTATTGCTTTTGATCAACCTCAAATTACCGATGCGTCCCACTTATTGGTGTTCGCTGCTTGGGACAACTATTCTTTGGAGCGTATTGAAGAAGTATTCAATAAAACCATGAATGAGCGTAATTTGCCTATAGAAACTATGGACGATTACAAAACCCGTCTGTGGGGAATGTATGAACCACTAGGAGAGGAGTGGCATGCCAATCATGCTGCTAAACAGGCCTATATTGCTTTTGCTATGGCCATTGCAGCTGCGGCTGAGCAAAAAGTAGATGCTACCCCAATGGAAGGATTTATTCCAGATCAATTGGATGAGTTGTTGGATTTGAAATCTCAAGGACTTAAAAGTAACTTGATTTTGGCTCTTGGGTATAGAGATACCGAAAAGGATTGGTTGGTAGATATGAAGAAAGTTAGAACGCCAAAAGAAGAGTTTGTAACGGAATTGGCCTAACCATAAAGATTATTTTAAGTTTTGAAAAAGCCCTCTACAATCCCAAGACAAAATGATTGTAGGGGGCTTAATGTTTCACCTAAAGCCTTATTATTATGAAAGACAATGCCTTATTACAACCTTATCACTCTAAGAATTTAAGTCTGAAAAACCGAATTGTCATGGCGCCTATGACCCGTAGTAGAGCCATAAATAAAGAAAGGGTTCCTACGGATGAATTACAGGGACTCTATTATGAGCAAAGGGCCTCGGCAGGATTGATCATTACGGAAGGTTCCCAAGTATCTGAAGCGGCCGTAGGCTATGTCAATACCCCCGGAATCTACTCGAAGGCACAGGTAGAAGGTTGGAAGCTGGTGACCAAACGTGTTCATAATAAAGGAGGAAAGATCTTTATCCAATTATGGCACGTGGGCCGCATGTCGCACCCCGATTTTCACCGAGGGGAACTGCCCTTAGCGCCTTCGGCCATCAATCCTAACGGACAGTCTTTTACACCTGAAGGCTTCAAGGATACGGTGACCCCAAAAGCCATGACTAAATTTGAGATAGAAGATACTATCAATGACTTCATGAATGCCGCTACCAATGCTATGGAAGCTGGTTTTGATGGGGTAGAAATCCATTCTTCCAACGGATATTTGTTCCATCAATTCTTTAATGGAACCTCTAATGTACGTACGGATGAATACGGAGGTTCAATTGAAAATAGGGCACGTTTCTTTTTTGAAGTATTGGATGCCATGAGCGAAGTGATGCCTCAGGAAAAAATTGGCGTGCGTTTCAATCCGTCTTTACATAATTTGTTCGGAATCACCTTAGATAAGGACACGATACCAACCTTTGAATATATCATTAAGAAATTGAATGATTACAATTTGGCTTATGTGCATTTATCAGAGCCATTTACAGACGTGTCGGAAGTGCCATATGCCGTTACAAATGTAGCCAAACACTTTAGGCCTTTGTACCACGGCACCTTAATGATTAATAACAAATTCAATGCTGAAACAGGGCATGAGGTCATCGCTTCTTGCAATGCAGATTTGGTAGCTTTTGGAAAACCGTTTATTTCCAACCCAGATTTAGTGGAGCGTATTGAAAAAGGCATTGAATGGACCAAATGGGATCAAGATACATTTTATACTCAAGGAAAAAAGGGCTATACAGATTATGCTTTTGCTAAAGTGGAGCAATCTTCTTAATAGTAAGCAGAGCTTGTTAATTTAAGGCAGTATAATTTTTCCTCCGCAAGCTCAGCTTGACATTAATTAGGCGATAGTTTTTGGATTTCGTATGCGAAGTTAAGGTGAGTTCCTGAAAGAATTTCAAGGTTCATTTTGATTGTATATTAGCTAAACTGCACAATTACAAGATGAACCGTTTTACGCTTTACCGATGATTTTTTACGTTGGTATGAATTGGTGGTCGTACATCGTAAAATTTTTACGTTCATAAGATTTTTAGTTCTAAAAATAGATACTTGTCTAATTTTGAGGTGATTAAAATGAATGTCTTATGAAAACTCTACTCACCTTATTTTGTGGCCTTTTTATGATAGGAGTTGCAGTTTCTCAAAATATGGAGGAAACCATTTCTGAAGAATATAAAAAGAGAAGTCCTATTTATGACTATACAGAAGCATCTCTTAATGCCGTAGATACGATTCCCGGATATGAGACACAAGTGGAAAAATTAAAAATTACCGGTACCATATACCAAAGTGACGGAGTGACTCCAGCTCAAGATGTGATTGTGTTTATCTATCAACCAAATGAAGATGGTGAATATGATAATAGGAAACTAAATGACAAAAAATATGTATATCATAGAGCCTGGGCAAAAACTGATGCCAATGGACAATATACCTTTTACACTTTTGTTCCAGGAGCCAGTTATGCAGCCAATGCTTTCCCGAGACGTCGAGGATTAAAACATATCCATCCTATTGTGATGGCACCTGGAGATGAAGCCCAAAAATTGGATGCTTTTATTTTTAATGACGATCCATTATTGACAAATCGTTGCCGTAAAAAATTAGAAAAAAATAGATTTCAAGGAATGCTTAATTTGAAAAAAGAAGGCAGTCTGTTTGTGGCACATAGAGATCTGGTCTTGCCAGCGCAAAACACCAATTTATAAGCCCCATGGTTAACTAAGCAACCATTATATGCTGTATGCAAAAAGCCTGATAAATGTTGGATTTATCAGGCTTTTACTTATAGATTCAAAAAAAGTATTTATTTTATTTCTACAACTTCCAAATCAAAAATAACATCCTTACCAGCTAGAGGGTGATTGGCATCAACCACAATACTGTCTTCTTTTACTTCTGTAATTAACAATTGGTGTTCTCTACCATCTGGAGCCGTAGAGATTAAAGGCATTCCTACTTCTGGCACCAATTCTTCTGGTAATTGATTTTTTTGAACCTCTTGGATCAATTCTGGACGAGCGTCACCAAAGGCCTCTTCTTTAGTAAGCGAGATGGTTTTTTTCTCATTCAGTTTCATATCAATTAATCCCTTTTCAAATCCAGGGATCATTAGTCCTTGTCCTAAAGTAAACTCTAAAGGTTCACGTCCTTCCGAGGTATCGAAAACTTGACCATCGGTTAATTTTCCTGTGTAGTGCACCTTAACAGTGTTATTCTCTTTAACTTGACTCATAAAATAGTTTTTAATGTGTATGTAATTGTTCAGTATAACTTTTATACCGGATTCAATCCATATTCATGTTGGACAAGGCACATAAACTACGCCAAAGGTTTAAGTCTGAAATAATGTCATGTTTAATTTTCTTCCTAAGTATTCAATTGGAGTTATAAGGTGAAAAACGTCCTAAAGCCTAATAATATTTCCGTAACTTTAAAGTATTCAAAATAAATTAATTACAATAAAAAATGGATACAACAAGTATAAAGGCATTTGGGACAGAAGCAGCAGATGCTGCCCTAGGAGAAATGGGCATTCAAAGACGAAAAGTTACCGATAAGGATGTAGAGATTGATATTTTGTATTGTGGAGTGTGCCATTCAGATTTGCACTTTGCCCGTAATGATTGGGGCTTTAGTGTGTACCCTGTGGTTCCCGGTCATGAAATAGTAGGGAAGGTAAAATCTGTAGGTGAAGGGGTGAACAAATATAAAGCAGGAGATATTGTTGCTGTAGGCTGTTTGGTAGATTCGTGTCGTTCCTGTAGCAATTGCAACAACGATTTGGAACAGTATTGCCCCGAATGGGTTGGCACTTATGGAGGTCATGACAAACATCTGGATTTACCTACCTATGGAGGGTATTCCGAGAGCATTGTAGTGGATGAACATTTTGTATTGAGTGTACCCGAAAATCTTGATTTGGCAGGCGTGGCTCCTGTATTATGTGCAGGTATCACTACTTGGTCGCCGTTACGTCATTGGAATGTTGGTAAGGACAGTAAGGTGGCCGTTGTGGGGCTTGGAGGACTGGGACATATGGCAATTAAATTGGCGGATGCGCTTGGGGCTCATGTCACTCTATTTTCAAGATCGAAGAACAAAATTCAAGATGCAAAAGATTTAGGGGCAGATGCCGTGGTCATCTCTACCAATGAAGATGAAATGGCAGCTGTGCAAGGGCAGTTTGATGTAATCATAGACACGGTGCCTTATGTACATGATGTGAACCCTTATATTGGGACTTTAAATACCAATGGTACTTTGGTATTGGTTGGCTATTTGGGGCCACTGGACCCTATGCTAAATACGGTACCTATGATTATGGGACGTAAAAAGGTAGCTGGCTCCTTGATTGGAGGTATTGCAGAAACTCAAGAACTTTTGGATTTTTGTGGGAAACATAACATTACCTCAAACATTGAAGTGATTAACATTCAGGATATCAATACCGCTTATGAACGCATGCTCAAAAGCGATGTTCATTATCGCTTTGTGATTGATATGGCATCTTTAAAAAGCTAGGTTACACCTAGAGTACAACTTCCTGAAAGAGTTTTTGTGCGGTAGTTTCCAAATTGGTACTAAATCCAGGGTGCGGTCTAGAGGTTTGAATAACCGAACTACGTACCGCGGTTAACCATCTAAATCTGGAAGCTGTATCCATTTGGGCGATCAAGCCACAGGCTTTGTCGCCCGCAGCAATGCGTTTAAATGATTCCAAATGCGATTCTAAAGACTCTATATCCGCTTCAGGACTAAAGGCTGTAATACGAGCTTGGTCTACATGATAGTGCAGGTGAATGCTGCTGCCCTGTTTGGCATACAAGACAATGCCCACATTTATAAATTCTTCACGTTCCACTTTAGGCACGTAACGAATAATAGCGTACTCATATAAGATCTTTTCTGGCATGTATGGCTTGGTTTGTAAAGATTTCAGAATGGGCAAGTCTTGTGTTTAGAAACTCAAGATAGCCATTTTTTAAGTCCTGTTCGGTATAGGGATAACCTTCCCATTGCAACCAAGTGTCTGGTAGGTTGTTGACGATATCATTAATGACTTCTTCAGTCAACAAGGCTTTGAACTCTTGGTGCACCTGTTCCAGTTCACTGGCTTGCGCCAATAAGACATGATCCTTGATAAGGTTGAATGGTGTTTTGGCAGCCTTTGGAATGTCATTCCATGAATGGTGGAAATAGAAGGACGCCCCATGGTCTATCAACCATAGGTTTTTGTTCCAAATAAGCATGTTGGTGTTTCGGGTGGTGCGATCTATATTGGTAATAAAAGCATCCAACCACACAATTTTAGAGGCTAAAAGCGGATCTGGCGTCAATACCACAGGATCGTAATTTACAGCTCCGGAGAGGTAGTGCAACCCGATATTTAATCCCTGGCTCCATTTAAGGAGGTCTTGTATTTCTTCATCCCCTTCGGTGCGACCAAAAGCCTCATCCAATTCGGCAAAGACAACCTCTGGTACCAATAGCCCCAATTTTCGGGCAATTTCACAGCCCAAATATTCGGCAATAAGTCCTTTTACGCCATGGCCAGCCCCTCTAAACTTAACCACATAATTAAATCCATCATCCGCTTCAGCAATGGCTGGGAGGGAACCGCCTTCTCTTAAAGGGGTAATGTAACGCATGACATTGACATGCCGAATAGCTATTGACATAAGGTAATATTTGAGGCCAAAGATAACGGTTTTGGAAGGAAGTTGAGAGCGGGGAGACAGAGATATTTTCCAATTCTAAAGTCCTAGATGCCCGTGAAATGCTTAGCATGACATTTAGGTTTAAAATACTTACTTTTGATACCATCACAAACCATTCATTATGAAACCAGTTCTTTATATTTCTTTTGCAGCCGCTTTATTGGTGGGCTGTAAAGAGGATTCAAAACAGCCTGTGAGCGATGACCCAGCACAGGAATCTGCTCTTATTTTTGAGGGGATTGACCCTTCTATTAAGCCAGGGGATAATTTCTTTGGCCATGTTAACAAAACTTGGTATGACCAAGCCGTAATTGCCGATGACCAAGTCGGGGTGGGCTCCTATAGATTTTTAAATATTCCACAGAAAAAATTGTTGCAAACCATTTTGGAAGAAGTATCTGTAGGTGATTATGCCAAAGGTAGTATCGAACAGAAATTAGGCGATTTCTATGCTTCAGGGATGGATACCTTGAGCATCGATCAGCGTGGGTTTGAACCTATAAAGCCAATTCTGGAACAAATTGATGCTTTAGATAGCCCTGCAGTACTAATTGCTTTTGTAGCCGATCAAATGAAAGTTGGGAATTATTCTTTAATCAATGCGTCCATTTATCCAGATCAAGAGAATAGCGCCTTGAACATTGCCCATTTTGGACAAACAGGATTGGGTTTGCCAGATCGGGATTATTATTTTAATACCGATGCATCCACCGAAGCCATTCAGAAGGCTTATCAAAATTACTTAACGACTTTGTTTGAATTGATTGGCGATTCCAATTCAGAAACTAATGCCCAAAAGGTGTATGCCATAGAAAAGCAATTGGCCGCTTCTCATAAAACCCGAGTGGAATTAAGGGATATCCTGGCAAATTACCATAAATTGGCCGTTTTAGAGCTTGACAAAACACAGAAAAACATAGGTTGGAAGTCCATGTTGGAGCATTTGGGAATGGAGGTAGACTCTGTAGATGTGATGCAGCCGGCCTATTTTGAAACACTTAACACAATGCTTAAAACAGTGGCATTAGATGATTGGAAAACCTATTTAAAGGCCAATACCTTGACGGCATTTGCGTCTATATTGAGCACTCCTTTTCAGGACGCAGAGTTTGCTTATTCAAAGGTGATTTCGGGACAAAGTGTTCAAAAAACTAGAGCTGAGCGCATGGTGCAACAGGTAGATCGCCAATTGGGATTTGCTTTGGGACAATTGTATGTCAAACGTTATTTTGATGAAAATGCCAAAAAGCGAGCTTTGGAATTGGTAAACAATCTTCAAAAATCTTTGGAAAAGCGCATCACCCAATTGGATTGGATGAGCGATAGCACCAAAGTAAAGGCCAAAGAAAAATTACATAGCATAACCAAAAAAATTGGCTATCCCGATGTGTGGAGATCCTATGAGGTTGACATTGACAAAACGCATTATTTTGAAAATGTATTAGCCCTAAATCAAAACAATTATGCCTATCATTTAGCTCAATTAAACAAGGCTCCCAATAGAGATGAATGGTACACCACACCATCTACCGTAACGGCCTATTACAACCCGTCTTTGAATGAAATTGTGTTTCCTGCGGGGATTTTACAGCCTCCTTATTTTGACCCAAATGTCGATGATGCTGTGAATTATGGAGGTATTGGGATGGTCATTGGCCATGAATTTACCCATGCCTTTGACGATCAAGGAGCACAATACGACAAGGAAGGAAATGTTAAAAACTGGTGGACCGAAGAGGATTACGCCAAGTTTAAGGCCAAGACCCAACAGATCATTGAGCAATACGATGCTTTTACCGTATTGGACAGTGTGCACCTAAAAGGAGCTTTAACGGTTGGTGAAAACACTGCAGATAATGGAGGAGTTGCCATAGCCTACGATGCCTTTAAAATGACGGCTCAAGGACAGGATAGTACCAAGATAAAGGGCTATACTCCAGATCAGCGTTTCTTTATGTCGGTGGCACGTATTTGGCGAGTAAAGACTCGTGATGAGTATTTGCGAAATTATGTAGCAACCGATCCACATTCACCGCCTATATGGCGTGTGAACGGACCTTTAATGAACATGACGCCGTTTTATGAGGCCTTTGATTTGGAAGAAGGGGACCAAAATTTTAAAGCTGAAACAGACAGAATCAAGGTCTGGTAAGTTTTAATTGTAAAATCAAATAAAAACACCTCCATTGGAATGGGCTCAAAATGACCAAAGATTTCCATTGGAGGTGTTTTTTTATATTCTGTGTAAAAGACTAGCATTTGGTGATGGCAATCTTCAAATTACCGTCCTTATTGGTGATGCCAAAAGGGACTACTTCCTTGGTAGAACGGGGTTCAATGGTAAATTGTATAAATCCCATAATATAAAAATCCTCAGAGGTATTTAAATGGAAGGGCTGCTTGTAGAACGTGTTTTGTCGTATCCAGTTAGCACCATATCCATTGCAGTGAGGCTCTAAGTCTTCTTTTAAAATAGATGTTTCAGAGAGTGCATCAAACAATTGAATTTTATCATCGGTTTCAACGTCAAAAGAAAAGCGTCCCTTGTAGGCATGAGAGGAATTTGGAGAAGCGTAATAAGATTGTTCTTTTAAGCCCATGTAAACAATAATGTTGTAGTTGTTATTTTCCAAATCTTCCAAATAGAAGGAGGTTTCATAGAGGGAATCTATTTGTGTTTGTCCTTCTATTCTAGGAAATAACACCGGCCCCATGGGGTATTCTGATGTCGCCATTGCCAATTGGGAAGTTTCTGTTTTCGATTCTTGGTATTTGTCCGTTTGACAATTGAAAAGGAGGGTGAGTGTGATCCCAAGAATAAAGAAATACGGCCTCACATAGTTACTAATTGTTTTCATAAGAATTTGGTTTAAATGGAACCTTCAACACGGAAGGTTCGGAGTTATTTGATTGTTATGTTAAAGCTATGAAGGACAGTTCTTAAAAATGTCAAAAAAGTGTCAAAGAAGTGTGAATGCTTGTAAAAAGTCCTAAAAATGTTGGTTATTTACAGTAGATATAATTCCTATGATGCCTAAAATCCGTAATTGCTTCGTAATGTTCCTATTTCTCTTGTTCACTTTGGCTTGTTCTGAGTCCACTGACGAACATTCTCCAGAACGCATTAAAGTAGGCTTACGTGAGGTAGGGCACCAATTGTTGTTGCATTCTGGTGATACTACTTCCCGAGTGCTACCCGTGGTAGCTTTGGATGCTTCTTCTTATCAAATATCCTTTGAAAAACCTTTGCAGATTGTACCTGATAGTCTGGTAGCCATTGTTGAAAGAAGTTTGGAAGCTCAACATTTCTCCAATCGTTATTTGGTAGAAGTGTTGCAATGTGAAGATGCCGAAGTAGCTTATAGTTTTGAAATGTGGCAAGAGGGAGAACAGGGGGTTGTTCCTTGTAAAGGACGTTTGTTGCCAAAATCCTGTTATGCGGTGCGTGTAAAGTTTATGGATGCACAACGGTCCAATTCAAATTTGGTTTGGTTATGGCTATTACCACTAGTTATTTTATTGGTTTTAGGATGGTGGTTTTTTAAACGAAGGCTCGCAGTTTCAGAGAAAATATCTACTAAAGAAGTGCCTTTGGGGCATTTTATGTTTTATCCGGAACAGCATAAATTGGTAACACCGGCCACCGAAATAGCCCTTTCCAAAAAGGAATGTGAACTGTTGGAGCTGTTTGTGGAGCGCCCAAACCAAGTAATTAGCCGTGATGAACTCAGCAAGCGTGTTTGGGAAGACCATGGCGTGGTCGTGGGGCGTAGTTTGGATACCTATATTTCCAAACTCCGTAAAAAACTACAGGATGATGAACGGATCCAACTGGTCAATATTCATGGGGTTGGGTATAAGTTGGAGGTAGTATAGGTAAATTGCAAAACTTTTCGTTTAGTCTTTATCAATAAGCAATCGAGATAGTGCCTCGGGGTAACCACGTTCAATGGCCAAGGCACTGGCCAAGGCATCAATGGCCTGTTTTGAAATACTGTTCAGTAATTGGTTTTGTTTTAATTCGGTTTGAATTGTAGGAATTATGGCTTCTTCCTGAATTTTATGGAGGATTTGATTGGCCACAGTGAGGGCCGAGGACGCCTTAATAATTTCACTGCGGGCATACGATTTACTGGGGAAACTAACTTCTCCAACTCTAAGGTTTGGATCATCTCCAGAAATTTGCTGAGCACCATATAAAGGTGGGCCTCCAACGGATGCCGATTTAAAAGAAGGCACAAATCCCTCAACAAATGCAATGGCTTTTTCGGTTCTGTTTATGATTTCACTGTCGTTCCAACCACGGTTTAGTTTTTCCTTAATGTCCTTATTAAACTTTGGGAGACCCCCTTTTCCTTTGGATTGTACCAATCCATTTTCGAACAACGTAATGTCCTTTGTCATCCCATGAATTTGATAATAATCGTCGCAATAGGGGGTAAGTTGGGCCATGCCGTGTGGCGTGCCGCGCTCCCCATGAAAAATAAGCTCTGGTATGAGTCCTGTAATGGGCTGCCACTTGGACACATAAGCTGCTTTAAATTCAATAAGACGCTCTCTTTTTAATTGTAGCGATTCATCAAATTGCCCCGTATTAAAGCCACTAGAATTCACTAGATACCTCACTTTATAAACAGCAACTTGGGTATGAATTTCCCAATTGTAATCCAAATTTAGATCCCGTGCATCTTTGATATCGGTAACATTGGTACTGGTCTTAAGATTACATTTCTCAGATTTCTCCAAGGCTAGCTGTGCTTGAGCAGCCAACCTAAAAAGGTTCCATCCGTATTCCTGAACAAGAATAACGGGCGTTTTCAATTTTTTGTAATCTATTAATTGAATGGCGTTGCACATCCATTCATCGGCTGTTTTTGGATGTTTTACACTTGGTTGCTTGGAGAGTGCAGTTAAATCATCTTCACTATAAGCCCTGTAATAATCCTGCGGAGCCCCAAGAATTTCATTCAAAGGGTCTTCCTCTATTAATGACTTGTAATAAGCCACGAGCATATCCAAACGTTTCAAAATTGTGCCGACTTCGTATTTTTCGGATTTTGGAATGCTGATAAATGTTGGTCGTTCGTCAATAGATTGCGGAAACAACCGCGCCATTTCTATGGATTGCTTGAGGAGTATTCTGCATTGTTCATCGGAAATATCGGGATATAAATTCCCACCGGCATGCAAATGACAAAATGGAGGCCCGTTAACCACGCTGCTTTCTTGCTCGAACAATATTGAATCTACACCATAATTAGCCAATTGCAAAGCTGTAACCACCCCTGAAATGCCTCCGCCAATGATACCCACATTGTAAATTCGCTCCATACTAAAACAGTTTTTGGAGTTCTGTAAACTGCTCCACCACTAAGGTAGGCTTGTAATCGGAGATGTTTTCGTTATAGTTGTATCCGTAAGTGAGGCCAATATTTTCCATGCCAGCATTTTGAGCCGCAAGGATATCATTCTTGGAATCGCCCACCATGATACTTTTTTCTATGCTTGTATGAAGGCTGTCCGTCAAATGAAGTAGGGGCGCTGCATTTGGTTTTTTTAGGGGTAAGGAATCTTCGCCAATCCAAGATTTAAAATATTGTTTAATTTCTAATGCATCTAAAATAGGCGCAATAAAATGGAAGGGTTTATTGGTGCAAATCACCATTTTATAGCCCTTGTTGTATAGGTATTGCAATGTTTCCAATACCCCTGGATACATAAAGGTATCAACACAGTTGTTTTCACGATACGCCTCAACATAAATCTCAAAAGCTTCCTCTAAAAGGCCGTTTGACAGCTCTTGGTTTTCCAAGGCTAATTCCAGCGATCTACGAACTAGGGGCTTGGCACCATTTCCAACAAATGGAGTCACCTGTTTTACGGTTAAGGGCTCTAAATTATAATGGGATAGCATTTTATTTATGGCCAAGGTAAGATCTGGAATACTGTTGATGAGGGTGCCATCAAAGTCGAAGATAATGAGTTCTTTGTCTTTAAAATTCACAACTTTTAATTTGGGGCAAAGATGCGGAACTTTTAATGAAATAATAAGTATTTAGGGGAATTTTAAGAGCTCAAGGCCGTATAAATAGGATCTAGAGTTATGAATACAGAATGAGAAACACCCCAATCATGATGCCCATTAAAGGTACCAATTTTTTGCGCTTGTTCTGTTCCTTAAATATCAGTCCCCCAACCACTACTGCAATAAGTATCTGGCTGCGTTTGATGGCCGACAACAGCATGATGAGTGCCTCCGGATCTTGAAGAGCCTTAAAATAAAAGTAATCGGCAGACTGCAATAGTACACCAACCCCAACAATAGACCATCTGAACTTAAAAGCTTGGCGTTTTTCAGCATTTGGAAACCAAGTGATCCCTAGAATAACACTTAAGATGAGTAGGGTATAGAGACAGAACCAAAATTGAAGGGTTTGTGGATTAAGTTGTAAACTTTGGATCAGGAATTTATCGTAAAGTCCACTGCTAGCTCCTAAAAATGTGGCAGCTATGATGGCAAAGATCCATTTGTTGCGCTTAAAATTAATGCCTTCCTTTTTGCCAATTCTGGAATAGAGCATTACCGAGAAAATGATGAGGAAGAAGCCCATCCATTGGAACCTATTCGGGCTTTCCTTATAGATGACCATAGCGCCAATAAAGGTGAAAAATGGCCCTGCCGAGCGTATGGGGGTTACGATAGTGATGGGCAGATGTTTCAAGGCTTGATAGGCCAAGACCCAAGAACTGGCCATGATGGCCGACTTGATAAAAATAAAACCATGGGTTTGCCAAGGAATTTCCTGAAAATTAAAACCTCTGTTTAAAGCCCCTTCAGGATTTATAAGTGCCAGCACATAAAAGGCCGCAATAAATACAAAGCCACTCAATACCGTCCCGAAAAGTACAGGGTACACCTCATTCCCCTGTACGGCGTGTTTTTTACATAAGTTGTGTAAGCCCAAAAAGAGCGCTGCCAATAATCCTAAATACATCCACATGGCCGCGAAGATACTTCTTTAGGGAATTTTAGAGATGGAAATTGTGGGGATTTTTGAGGTAGGTTGAATTGCCTTACATGACAAGAAACAAGGTTGTTGGTCAACTAAAAAAAGTGTATCTTTAGGATATTCTCCTTATTGCTAGATTGTTTCATCTAGGTGCTTTTTAATTCTCAAATCTAGGCAAACAAAACTTCCTTTAATATTTTTTGTATCATGATTTTTTCAAGCAATTCTCGATTAAGGCCACATAGTGTTTTTTGGAAACTCAGAAAGCTAAAGCGCATTCTGGCTTTATTTTTAACTGTCCTTTTTTTGCATCTCGCTGTAGGTTGCAGTTATTATACCGTGCGGGATTTACCTGCAAACCAAGGAATGCTATCTAGTGAATTAAATGAATTGGAACCCCAACAAAGTTATGCCATTGTTCATACTAATTCTGGGTATTGGCATTTGAGCAATTTTGTAGTGGACGATGTTGAGCAACATATATATGGAGTAAAGCAGCCTTTAGACGCTATCCATAGTCCCAAAAAAGTAAGAGAAAACAAAAAGACCTATAGAAACAAGGGGGGTGATGCGGTTTTACATGAAGTCCATTTTTATGTGCGTAGCAGTATTGGTTTGGTGGATGGGGCTCAGGTTAGTATTCCATTTTTCGAAATAAAATACATTTCTGTAAATGATAAAAATACTGGTAGAAGCACTGTAAATGTGGTTGCTGGTGTTTTGGGGGTTGTGGCTATGATTGCCATTGGAGCCGCAATTTTTGAAAGTTCTTTTAAATGGGGGGATTGATTTAGAATTCTTATGATTTAGTTATATCAGTTTGCTTTGGGTAAAAAGGTAAAAGTCCCTTTTATAGTTTTAATCTCGAGTGAAGAAGAGTTTTTTGTTAAAAGTTTCGGAATTCAATTTGGTAAGTATCCCTGAGAATCGCGTATTTGAAAATTTCTTGACCTTGGTACGGAATTTTAAAAATATGGCGAGGTGGAATTTTCGTAGTATTTGACTAATTGAACTTGAAGCAGGACGGCTATACAGAAATTATTACATAAATGTATTATAATTTATATTATGTAAAATAGAATTTTCAAATTTATTCAATGGCTCACTTTTAATCAATTCCCTCCCTTTAGATGTTTTTTAAGATCTTCAATCACAACATTGTAGTTTGCAAGATGTTGTTGGTACTGCC
The DNA here is from genome assembly GCF_001280505.1 of Mangrovimonas sp. TPBH4. GTDB lineage: Bacteria > Bacteroidota > Bacteroidia > Flavobacteriales > Flavobacteriaceae > Mangrovimonas_A. The sequence continues at coordinate 45,338 of NZ_LBIO01000043.1, read as the reverse complement.
TTTCCGTGAGCAATGGTTGCACTTTGGTATGTGTAGCTTTGCTTAAACTGTCAATACGTTCCAAAATTTCATCATAGGTATAATCTTTATCCTTATCGTTCAAGCGTCCAACATCATAAATATGGTCTGATAAAATAGCCGCATAGGTATTTCGAGTTTTTTCATCCAAACCCATCTTGTTGGTTTGTTCGTAAAACCACATTTGGATATTGTCCTTCTCATCTGGTGTAAAGACTTCCACCTTGTTTGCCATGCGTTCCTTTTCCTTTGGAGTTAAGGTTTCTTGTGCCGTCATTGAGAGCATGCCTCCCAAAGCAAAAATGACAATTACATAAGTTTTATAAGCTACCATAAAAATTATTTTCGACTATTAAATATAATATAAAGTATTCATATTGAGTTGTAAACGCTTAATAAACTATACTTTCTTCTAGATTTTTATTAAATTATGTAACCTGTTATAATCTATATACACACTTCATCCGTAGATATAATTAAGACATCTAAACATTAATTAAATAACTATTATGAGAAAATTTTCTATTGTAATACTTACAGCAATTGCCTTGTCTTCCTGTGTCTCTAAAAAGAAATATTTGGCACTTGAAAAGGACAATGGTGAACTTAAAAGTGAATTGACCAAAACCAAGGTTGAAAATGAAGAATTGGAGGCTCAATTTGCCGCCATTCAAGCCCGTGTAGACCAATACAATGCCAGAATCAACTCCTTGTCTGAAGAAAGTGATGCCAAAATGGTGTCTGTAGATGGTGTTGTGATTTCAGAAGACCAAAAGGCGCAAATGCGTGAAATGTTAAAGAACGTCCCTCCCGCTTATTTGGCAGACGCCAAAACCTTGAAGGACTCCATGAATGCGGCTATTTCCTATAACGTTAGAACCAATGTTACCAATATTGATGAAACTGAAGATGTAAGCATGAATATTGAAGGAACTGTAGTGATGATTTCCATTGCAGATGAACTATTGTTTAGATCAGGTAGCTTCAATATCAGTAATGATGCCGACCATATCTTGAAAAAATTGGCGGATGTTATCAACTCAGAACCGAGTGTTGAAGTAATGGTTGAAGGGCATACAGACTCCCAACCTATCAATAATGTAAAAGTGTCGGACAACTGGGAATTGAGTGTATTGCGTGCCGCTTCCGTAGTGAAAAAATTACAGAATGATTTTGAGGTTGCACCAGAAAAACTAATTGCGGCTGGACGTAGTTTTTACCAGCCCCTAACCGATAATGATACTGCTGAAAATAGAGCTATCAACAGAAGAACTAGGATTTTAATCCTTCCTAATTTGGATAAGTTCTTTGCACTAATATCTGCAGAAGAGTAAACTACTCTCCTGTGCGATACCCTGTTATTTAATTAATCCTGTAAAAAAGACTATTTCCCTCAAAGTAGTCTTTTTTTTGTGCCTATTGAAAAAACACAAATAAGGTTTTACCTACAAAATGTAGCGTTAATTGTTAATACCTTATGTTATTTCGGTTAAAATTAAAATATCTACATATTTTTCTGTTAAAAAAGTGTTGGGTTTTGATAGTTGAAAAACTTTGTTACATTTGAAACAACCAATATTCAATTAACTAAACAACCAGTTCTTTTTATGAGAAAAACTACGCTATGTTTTTTACTGTTTTTCATATCCTTACACAGTTGGTCACAGCAATCTGTGGCTCGTGAATGGAATGAAGAGCTTTTATCGGCCATCCGTATAGATTTGGCCAGACCTACGGTTCACGCCCGCAACCTATTTCACAGTTCCATAGTTATGTATGATGCCTGGGCCATTTTTGATGATGTGGCCGAAACGGTGTTTTTAGGTAAAACCTTTGGAGGGTACGAATGTCCATTCGATGGAATTACCACTCCTACCGATGTGGCTGCTGCTAGGCACGAAATTATTAGTTATGCCATGTTTAGGCTTTTGAGCCATCGCTTTGAAAATGCTCCGAATAGCGCCGTTAGCGAGGCGTCATTTTTAACTCGTTTTACAGATTATGGCTATGACGCCGAATTTATTTCAACGGATTATAGTGATAGTTCCTATGCGGCTTTGGGAAATTATTTGGCCGAGCAAATGATAGCATTTGGTCTTCAAGATGGTTCCAATGAATCCGATGGATATCTTAGTGAGTATTACGCCCCTATAAATGACCCTTTGGTTTTGGATTTGTATGAGGACAACAGTGCTATTAATCCAAACCATTGGCAGCCTTTGGCCTTCGATGTGTATATCGACCAGAGTGGAAATGTATATCCTTTGACGACCCCAGATTTTGTGGGGCCGGAATGGGGACAAGTCACTCCTTTTGCCTTGACAAGTGAAGATTTGGATATTTTGAACGATGGGTTTGATTGCTATGTGTATAACGATCCAGGTGCTCCTTGGTACATTCAGGACTCTAATGAAGACGGCATTGAAGATCCTTATAAATGGAGTTTTGCCCTTGTGGCATCATGGTCATCCCATTTGGATCCAGCCGATGAAACCATGATTGATATCTCGCCTGCAAGCATTGGAAATTTTGACAGTGAAGGCTTTCCTGAAACCTTTGCGGAATACCAGGAATTCTATGATTTTATGGGCGGTGGAGATGCCAGTACGGGCCACGATTTAAATCCTGCCACTAACCTTCCCTACGAACCTCAAATGGTGAAACGTGCCGATTACGCTAGGGTTTTGGCAGAATTCTGGGCCGATGGCCCATCTTCTGAAACGCCTCCCGGACATTGGTTTACCATTTTGAATTATGTAAGTGACCACCCTGATTTGGAGAAAAAATTAGGAGGAGAAGGTCCTGTTTTGGAAGACCTGGAATGGGATGTAAAGAGTTATTTGGCACTTGGTGGAACGGTACACGATTGTGCCGTAAACACTTGGGGAATCAAAGGGTATTACGACTATATCCGCCCAATTTCGGCCATTCGTTACATGGCTTCCAAAGGACAAAGTTCTGATGCTTCCTTACCGAGTTATGATCCCCATGGTTTGCCATTGATAGAAGGACGTATCGAACTTATTGAAACAGGAGACCCTTTGGCAGGAGAAGATGATGAAAACGTAGGGCAAATAAAGGTATATGCCTGGAAAGGCCCAGATTATATTGAAGTTCCAGAAACTGATGTTGCCGGAGTGGATTGGATTTTAGGAACCCATTGGTGGCCCTATCAACGCCCATCCTTTGTAACCCCGCCGTTTGCAGGGTACCTATCTGGCCATTCTACTTTTTCCAGAGGAGCAGCCGAAACAATGACCTTGTTAACAGGGGATGAATTTTTCCCTGGAGGTATGGGAACATTCGACTTGGTTGAAAATGAATTTTTAGTGTTCGAGGAGGGCCCTACACAAAACATGACCTTGCAATGGGCAACCTATAGAGACGCTTCAGACCAAACCAGTTTATCAAGAATTTGGGGAGGAATCCACCCTCCTATTGATGATATTGGTGGGCGCATCATTGGTGAAAAAGTAGGCCCAGACGCTTTTGCCAAAGCTATGACCTATTTCAATGGAGAGACTTTGTCTACAAACCCTGTTGCAGATTTGCCTAGCATTAAAATGTATCCAGTTCCTTTCCATGATCAATTAACGGTACAGCATGGCTATGCCGAAGCATTGGAACTGAAACTTTACAGTATGGATGGTAAGCAACTACTGTCCAGAACACTTCAAGCACATGAAACAGCGACCTTGTCATTAGAGCAGTTGGCCACAGGAATGTACTTGGCCAAGTTCTATAATGCCAACAACAGCCCAGTGTTAGTTAAAAAAGTGGTAAAAAATTAGACCATTCCTAAAGCGTATGGTATTTTTGTGTCATCATAAAAGTACCATATGCTTTCACTTCATTCTACCTTTCGTGTGATTGCCTTTTTAGAAGGCCTTTCTTATATTTTATTATTGTTCATTGCGGTTCCTATTAAATATTTTGGGGATGATCCCCAATTTGTTAAGCTATTGGGAATGCCCCATGGACTCTTATTTATAGCGTATATTATCCTAGCCGTTATTTTAGGAAGCAAATTACAATGGAACAACAAAACTCTTGGAAAGGTTTTAATTGCTTCAATACTACCTTTTGCTACCTTTGTTGTAGATAAAAAATTATTAAAACAACAAGCATAACGTGGAATCATTTTCGCATTATTTTTACGATTATTTTATTGGTTTAGATTTTTCAGAAACAGCTGCCATCTATTTAAATATGGGAGTTTTACTGCTTATTTTGGCAGTGATTATTCTAATTTCCGATCTAATTACCAAGAAAATTTTGGTGGGTGCTTTTGAAAGATTTGCCCAAAAGTCCAAAACCAATTTCGACGACCTTTTAATTTCCCATAAGGCCCCTCGGAATTTGGCGCATTTGGTCCCTTTTTTAATCACCTTGAACCTCTTCCCTGTTGTTTTTGTAGACTTTCCAAATTTTGAAGCCCCTGTAGAAGCTCTTATAAAAGTCTATGGAGTGCTACTGTTCATCTGGATTTTGAGAAGTGTTTTAAAAACTTTGGAGGCTTACTTTAAAACCTTACCTCGGCTAAAAGACAAACCTATTGATAGTTATATACAGGTTGTTATGTTATTTGTGTGGGGAATTGGTTTGATTCTTTGCTTTGCAATTCTTACCAATATTTCCGTTCTCAAATTTCTAACAGGCTTGGGAGCAGCCTCTGCGATTTTGCTGTTGATTTTTAAAGATACCATTTTGGGATTTGTGGCCAGTATTCAAGTGGCAGTAAACGATACCATCAGAATTGGAGACTGGGTAACCATTGAAAAGTTTGGCGCCGATGGTACGGTGATTGAAATCAATTTGAATACGGTTCAAGTGCAAAATTTTGACAATACCATTACCAATATCCCTACTTCTGCCCTTATTTCAGAATCTTTTAAGAACTGGCGAGGGATGAGCAATTCTGGCGGGCGCCGTATTAAACGATCTTTGATCATTAAGGTGTCATCCGTAAAATATTTGGATTCCCAAAGTGTGGAAGACCTAAAGAAAATCCAGTTGATTACCAACTATCTTACCAGCCGCCAAAACGATATCGACAACTACAATAACACTCACAATATTGATAAGTCTTTATTGATAAATGGTCGCAACATGACCAATTTGGGCGTCTTTAGGAAGTATATTCAAACCTATATTGAAAACCATTCCGCCATTAACAAGGACATGATGATCATGACGCGTCAATTGGAAGCGACGGCCCATGGGATCCCTTTGGAAATTTATGCGTTTAGTAGTGACAAGCGTTGGGAGAATTATGAGTATATCATTTCAGATATTTTTGACCATATGCTTGCTGCAGTGCCTTATTTTGGCTTGGAAGTTTTTGAGGTATTAAATGGAAACCTAAACCTTAGCAAAAACTAAAGTTTAGGTTTCTTAATAATAATTTGGTGTATTAATTGGCTTTTGCCTTGGCTTCATCAATCATTTCCTGATTGGCAACGATTCCTATTTCAACACGTCTGTTTTTAATTCTCCCTTCTTCGGTTGAATTATCAAAACGCGGTTTGGTTTCTCCATATCCTTCTACAGAAAAACGCCCTCTAGAGACTCCTTTGGCTACCAAATAGTCTACAACGGATTGTGCTCTCTTTTTAGAAAGTGACATATTATAGGCCTCATCTCCCGAAGAGTCTGTATGTCCTTCTACTAGAAGGTTAGTATCCGGAAACTCTATAAATACTTCTGAAAGAGCATCCAAATTCGTTTTGGCTTCTGGAGTCAAATCGGATTTGTTAATGGTAAAGTTTACCCCACTTCTATCATCAAAAGATAAGTGGATCCCCTCTCCTATGCGTTCCACTTCAGCACCAGGAACGGCTTGTTCAATTTTTTTGGCTTGTTTGTCCATGACGTTTCCAATAATGGCACCAGAAGCGCCACCCACTGCGGCCCCAATTAAGGCGCCTTTAAGATCGCCACCTATTAAACCTCCAACCAAAGCACCCCCGGCAGCTCCTGCTACGGCACCTCGTTGGGTTTTATTTGAATTTTGAACGGCACTACAACTAATCATTAGCACCGAAAGCATTATTACAAGCGTATATTTTAATTTTATTTTCATGATTTAATTGGTTTTTATAAAGTTATGTCGTCAGATACTTTGGAAAATTTTAATAGGACATCAAAAGATTTTCCCTCATAGGTGGAAGGCACTCGCAACACCATATTGCTAGCACTTAAACTTTCAATTTTAGAGCGATATCCCGTTTTGGATTTATCCAATGGTCGGTTTTTTTCGTCTGCGTATTTGAATTGGAAATAGCGAGCACCCTCGGTCTCGTAAAAAGACCAAATCATACGACTACTGGCTACTTGGCAGGTAGAATTACTGGCGTTGGTAGTAAAGCGCCCCGTATTGTTGTTGGGGATAAAAACCCACTCACTCCCTCGTAAACAGGCAGAATCGGTGTTATCGAACATATAGGCTTTGTAAAGCCCTTCTTCACCAATAAAATCAATATCTTCAACGGTCCACGTGCCCTTAAGGGTACGTTCGTTCGTTTTATCGGCCGTAGACGATGACGAGCCACAACTTAAAAAAAATAGGCACCCTATAAGGGCAAAGGTCAATGCTTTCATAATTAATGGTTTAAGTGGATTAAAGATACAAAAAAATGATAAGCAGTTGACCTTGAGTTGATTAGTTTTGCAATCTATCTTTTACAAACTCAATTTCTGTTTTGCCATGTGGTTTTGGTTTGCCTTCAGGCCCTAGGTTTACCATTACAATATTGTCAACCGTTAGAATGGTTTCTCGGGTCATTTTATTCCTGGCCTCACATTTTAAGGTCAAGGAACTCTTTCCAAATTTAACCACTTCAATACCAATTTCGATAATATCCCCTTCTTTGGCAGAGCTGGTAAAGTTAATTTCTGAAATGTACTTGGTAACCACTTTAGAGTTCTCCAGTTGGATTACGGTATACAGTGCCACTTCTTCATCTATCCAAGCCAATAATTGCCCTCCAAATAGGGTTCCATTTGGGTTTAAATCTTCGGGTTTTACCCATTTTCTAGTATGAAATCTCATATGCTTTATAATAAGGTTTGTTGTGTATTGTCTTTGTTTGGTATTTTTAATTGGCAACCTAGAGTGCCATTAAGTTTTTCAATGAAATGTGCCGACAGCAATGGGGATTCCCTTTCGATGTTTTGATGTACAAAAAAGTCGATTTCCTTGATGCCTTGATCTTGCCAGGATTTGAGCCTTTTTACCCAATCTTCCAAGCGGTTATAATCTGTGGGGTGGTTGGCACCAACATAGCGGATAAAGGCTTTTGGGGTTGTCAACCGCATATGCATTAAATCTCTCCTTCCTGCGGTATCCACAAGTACATTGGTGATATTGTTGGTTTCGAGAAGGTCATACAGTTGGTCTGACACCACGGAGTCATTATACCAATCCGTATGTCTGAATTCCATGGCAAGTGGTACTTTCTTAGGCCAGTTTTCAGCAAACCTTACAACGCGGTCAAAATCCTTGGGTGCAAAATTATTGTGCATTTGCAAAAAAATAGTGCCCAATTTTTCCTTTAGGTTGGAGGCATTGTAAAGATAATCTTCAACCACAGTTTGAACTTCATTGAGTCGCTTCCAATGACTGATTTCCTGATTCAATTTTGGGAAAAACTTAAAATCTTCTGGTGTTTTGTCATACCAAGTTGCAAACTGTTCTGCCGGGAAAATCCTGTAAAAAGTAGCATTGAGCTCGATAGCGTTGAATTGCCTTGAATAATACCCCAATTCATCCTTTGTACCTCTAGGGTAAAAACCCTTGAGGTCTGTTTTGTTCCATTTGGCACAGCCCACGTAAATTTCCGGCACATTGTCGTCTTTCACCTCATTCAAGACCCGAAGGGTATCTATATGGTCTTCTGGAATGGCAAAATCTATGGTTTCTGGGTTAGGAACGCTTCCAAATTTCATAAAACGTGGGTTTCAAAAGTGCCACTCAAAGATACGGTATTATCAAAAGTTGTCCTATGTAAAGCGCATTTAAAAGGAGAATAGAAGTATTTAAAATCCTTATGTTGTTGATAAACTAGTTAACAACAATTGATTTGACAGCGAAAAAAGGCTTTGATAATTTATAACTTTAAGAAAAACAAAAGCCATGTCACGATCTTCAGACCTGTTACAGGTGCGCCCTGTAATATCTTCCGCTTTAATTTATGAGAACATGACTCGCGATGAGCACTTCCAAAATGCAACCTTAAGACCGATTATCAAACTTCAGGGGGAATTGTTTGTAGCTGTATTTAAAAATTATGTAGATAAACATAAAAATGTCTTTTATGAATTATCTTTGCCTAAGCAACTAGACTACATCGAGAATGCCATCCATAAGGACATGAAATTCCGAAATTCTTTAAAAGGGATGGTAATTGGGCAGTTTACGGTTGAAGAGTATCAAATCTACATCCAAAACTCTTCCGCTTTAAACAAACGCATGATGGGGTTAGTCAAGGACCGATTAATTGATTACATACAGTTATTAGAGCCCAAAGTGGCTTGATTTATGAGTTTAAAACACGAATTGTTATCGGCATGTTTGGAACATGTCAATAAGCGCATTGTTAGTTACAAAAATGAAATAGAACTATTAAAGGAAGCCATAGAATCCAGCGATAAAAGCAAGGATGAAGATGACGATTCCGGGAGCGGAAAGTTATTTGATGACTTGGAAAAGAACGGACAACATTTGGCCGATGCCTCCAAAGCCTTAGACACCCTTAAAATTATCAATCCGAATTTAAAACATGACAGTGCCGTCTTGGGAAGCTTAGTAACTACCAACAGTGCTGCTTTTTATTTGGCTGTAAGTATTGGTAAAATAGAACTAGACACTAGGCCTTACCTGGTTATATCATTAAATTCTCCCATAGGAATGCTTTTAAAGAACAAGTTGACGGGAGATTCTGTAACGTTCAACAATACTACCTACACCATTAAGGAGATTTGCTAGATTATTGATTCTCCATTAAGATTGGTTGTAAGCACTTCGCTCATATAGTCAAAATATGGGCGAACCGCTTTAAATGATACATTTACGTCATTCAGAAAATCTTTAGAGAGTACCTCTTTGTCGGTATAATTTTTGGTAAAGATGTATTGCTTTTTTCTAATAAGGTCTATGGCCGGATCTTCTTTATTAAAGTCTCGTGGCGCGCTTTTAAGTTCGTCTCCTTGTAACTCGCCCCAAACGGATTTAAACTCTGGGTTATTGATGATATTGCGCATCATACTGGGGTCCATTTCAAATTCCTTTCGCATTCTAAACAAATCCTCTTTGTTGGGCTCCCAAAACCCTGTTGCAATAAAAGATTCGTTATTAGGGGCTATATGCAAATAATAGCCTCCTCGCAGTTCTGGTTTGGTTCTTCGAAAGGAGCCCCCAAAATGTGTTTTATAAGGGGCTTTGTTCTTGGAAAACCTGACGTCGCGATAAATTCTAAAAAGCTTTAGATTATCCACGTCATCATGGGTTTTTAGAAGTTCAAATAGGGAGTTGTAGGCAGATTTCACCTCTTTTTCAATGACTTTGAATTCCTTTTTATTATCATTAAACCAATCCCGTTCATTATTTTCTTTTAAACGATTTAAAAAACTGAATACTTCGGGTGAAAAGGATGATGCCATACTATTTTATTTTTTCAGAATTAAAAGTACAAAAAAGTCCTGTTTTAAACAGGACTTTGTAAAGATCTATAAGAATAGAATTAATTATCATCTAGAGCATCTTCCACATCATCGGCAGCATCCTCTATAGCATCTCCTGCATCGTCAATAGCATCTTCAATTTTTTCCCCAGTAGATTTTTTTTCTCTACAGCTAGTAAAGGTTGTTGATAAAGAAAATAATAATACAATTGCGAAAATTACTTTTTTCATAATACTAAATTTAAAGGTTAAAAATGTAGTTTGTCCAAAAACCGAACATTTAAAGGTACAATAAATGTAACAGTAAATTTGAGGTTTGATCAAAACTCTTTTAAATTCACCAATAAATTAAGTGGCGAGCTTTTAAAACAAAAAGGCTTTAACATGTTTAACAGACTTCCTTTTAATTTAACATAATTATAAGAATTATTGTACAATTTTACAGCCAATATTAACGTTTTGCAAAGTTTTGAAAGGTTTTATATTGGCTTATGTTTTACTTTTAATAATAAAAAGCAACCCCTTAAGTAACAATATATTACATTTCATTTGTTTATTGTGATATTTTTTTTTAAACTGCAATTAAATTATTAACATCAAAATATGGGCAGACCAGCAACAAAACCAGCGAAACTAAAAGACGGGTTTTATTTAGAGATACGAAATAAAGGTGCTAAAGATGGTATTAAGCTTTATAGAGACACGAAAGCCAAAATGTTAAGAACCATTAAGGAGTATGAACGCGCCAAGGATATTATCATTTTGGGGGAATCCAAAAACGGAAAATGGGTAAATAAAGAGCCCATTGTTCACATTGCAGAAGGCTAATTTTTTCTTTGACATTTTTCATCATAAAATTTATAGGTTCGTAATAATTTCATAAATTGCTGTAGTAGTTTTCTTTAAACTTTTCCAGCAGCAGTGAATATTAACCAATTAATCTATAGAAATTTTATGAACACAACTTTGAAAACAAAACCACCTATTTGGTTTTGGATTGTATGTGTTGTTGCGTTGGTGTGGAACGCCATGGGTGTCATGCAATACTTAGGGCAGACCTATCAAACAGAAAGCTTCAGGGCTCAGTACACCAGTGAACAACTTGAACTAATCTCCAATACGCCCGCTTGGGCCATTGCAGCATTTGCAATTGCTGTTTTTGGAGGGATCTTAGCCAGCATCGCACTGGTTTTAAGAAAAAAAGCAGCCTACCCCCTATTTGTTATTTCCTTAGCGGGAGTTGTGGTACAGATGATCCACAATCTATTTGTAGTTAATTCTGTTGACATATATGGACCTTTTGCAGTAATCATGACGGGGATGATTATTGTTTTCTCTCTTTTGTTTTTGTGGTTTTCAAAAAAATCAATTTCAAATCACTGGATTTCTTAAGCTATCAATATAACATTTCACATAGAGGTATCAGTTTCTGGTACCTTTTTTTTATTCGTGAAATTCAATGGAATTTAAAATTAATCCAGACGGCGGTGCTATGTAATCAATTTTTAGCTTGTTATCGGGCAGTAGAGATTCCTTGATAAAGTCTATTGAAACCAGGCCCTTTCCTAACTGTATTAAAGCACCCATCATCATTCTAACTTGATTCCTCCCAAAGCCCTGTCCTTTCACCTTAAAAGCATAGGTGTTTTCAGGGAAAAAATTTGCGGTAAACATTGTGTTTTCTACAATTTCACTGTGTAAAATGGTGCGGTCATAAACCCCATTTTCCGAAGCCTTGTAACAGTAGGTTTTAAAGTTGTGAGCACCTTGAAACATTTTGGCTCCTTCTTTCATGAGCTCTATATTTAAGGGATCTAGGATTGTCGACAGTATGGGAGCGCAAAACGGATGGCACTTTTGACCATAGGTAAAGAGGTATAGGTATTCCTTGACTTTGGAGTGTTGAATAACGTTAAAGTTTTCATCTACTTTTTGAATTGATAAGGCTCTGATGTCCTGTGGCAAATTGTAATTAAACCATTCCAAGAATTCGGTTTCATTTTCAATTTCATGAAACAAAAACAATTCGAATGCTGCTTCATTGGCCGACACCATGGCATCTGTTCTACCAGCTGCCAATGTCTTAAATCGTTTCCCTTCCAAAATATACTTAAAGGTGCGATCTATCATTAAATGAAGGGTTTTTAAATTGGGTTGCTTTTGCCAACCATGAAAGCGATATCCTAAATATTGTATCTTAAAAACGTAGTAAAACCTTTTTTCAAACATGGCGGCAAGTACGTTATTTTTGAGGCTATCACAAAATTTAATGCCGTTCTTTTAGAACATTAACCACGTCCTTTAGCATGTAGCCTTTGGCTTGAAGCAAGATCAAATAATGAAATAGTAAATCGGCGCTTTCATTTAGAAACAAGTCTTCATTATCATCCTTGGCTTCAATAACCACTTCAACAGCCTCCTCTCCCACTTTCTGAGCAATTTTGTTAAGGCCCTTCTCAAATAAAGAGGCTACATAGGATTCGGAAGGTTTAAAGTTTTCTTTCCTGTTTTGGATGATGTCTTCCAAGTCTGATAAAAATCCGAAATTGAGTCGGTTGGGCATGTCCCAACAGGTGTCGGATCCTTTGTGGCATGTAGGTCCAAAAGGTTGGGCCTGCACCAATAGGGTGTCACCATCGCAATCAATCTTCATATCCACGAGTCTCAGCACATTGCCACTCTCTTCCCCTTTTGTCCATAGGCGCTGCTTGCTCCTACTGTAGAAGGTTACCAGCCCTGATACTTTAGTTTTTTGAAGCGCTGCTTCGTTCATATAACCAAGCATGAGAACATTTTTGGTTTCTGCATCCTGGATGATTGCAGGAATTAAACCGTTGTCGTTTTTATCAAAATTAATCTGCATTCTTTCTTCGAGTTTTTATAGATGGATTTGGCATCATTTTTATAGTCGAACCGCTATGCCTTTTTCTTTTAAATTCTGTTTAAGTGTTTTGATTTCAATTTCGCCATAATGAAACACGCTGGCAGCCAGTGCTGCATCGGCTTTTCCTTCTGTGAAAGCTTCTTCAAAATGGCCTATAGTCCCTGCTCCTCCCGATGCAATGATTGGAATATGGAGATCTTTGGACAATTGCGCTAGAGCTTCATTGGCGAAGCCATTTTTGGTACCATCGTGGTTCATAGAAGTGAAGAGGATTTCCCCCGCCCCTCTATCCTGTGCTTCCTTGGCCCATTCAAAAAGGTCAATATTTGTTGGAACGCTGCCTCCCACCAAATGGACTTTCCATGCGCCGTTTATTTGTTTAGCATCTATGGCCACCACAATGCATTGGTTCCCAAATTTAGCCGACAACTCATTGATCAACTCCGGTCTTTTCACTGCCGAAGAATTGATTGATACTTTGTCGGCTCCACATTTCAATAAGGAGTCGACATCACTTATAGAACCAATCCCCCCTCCAACCGTAAATGGAATATTCACCTGTTCAGCTACATGAAGCACGAGTTCCAAGGTGGTTTTACGGGCTTCCTGAGTAGCCGAAATATCTAAAAACACTAACTCATCGGCACCTTTTTGGGCATATTGTTGGGCTAATTCCACTGGATCTCCAGCATCCATCAAATTAACAAAATTTACACCTTTGACGGTCCGCCCGTTTTTTATATCCAAACAAGGAATGATACGTTTTGTAAACATAATTAAATCAGTCTTTTTTCTAGTTCCTTCAATTGAATTCGACCTTCATAAATAGCTTTTCCTATGATAGCTCCGTCGCAGCCAAGAGCTTCCAATTCATTAATATCATGCATATTACTGATACCTCCAGAAGCAATAAGTTTTAAGCGGCGAGTTCCCTCTGTACTATCGGTTAGGATTTTTTTGTAAAGTTTGGTTGAAGGGCCTTCCAGCATTCCATCCTTACTGATATCTGTACAGATGACATACTGTATTCCTTTATCCCGATACGACTTTATAAAAGGAACGATATCCAAATCACTTTGTTCTAGCCAGCCAGAAGTAGCAATTTTCTCATCTTGACAATCGGCTCCCAAAATAATTTTGTCACTTCCATATTTGTTCAGCCATTCTTCAAATATTTCAGGGTTTTTCACAGCAATGCTTCCCCCGGTAATTTGTGAAGCACCAGAATTAAAGGCGATATGCAAATCTTCATTGGATTTTAAGCCGCCTCCAAAATCAATTTTCAGGTTGGTTTTAGACGCAATCTGTTCCAAAATTTTATAATTGACAATGTGCTTACTTTTCGCACCATCCAAATCAACCAAATGCAAGTATTCAATACTAGAACCTTCAAAGGTTTTGGCAACCTCTATTGGGTCTTCGTTATATATTTTTTTTGTACTGTAATCACCTTTGGTAAGACGAACACATTTACCTTCTATAATATCTATGGCTGGAATTATTCTCATGTTCTTATTTTCTTAAAGTTCTAAAAAATTAGCTAGGATTTTGCTGCCAATGTCACCACTTTTTTCTGGGTGAAACTGTACCCCATAAAAATTGTTGTGCTGAAGTGCTGAAGCATATGAGGTTCCATAAGTTGTTGTAGCTATGGTTTCCGGGCACATTTCAGCATAATAACTATGCACTAAATACATGAAGGCTTGGTCAGGAATGTCTTTAAACAAATCAGATTTTACATTCTCTATAGTATTCCAACCTATTTGAGGCACTTTGATGTGTTTGTCCATAGCAAATCGTTTGACCTTGGTTTGAAAAATTCCTAGGCCAACTGTATTGCCTTCCTCCGTATGTTGGCATAATAACTGCATCCCTAAGCAAATCCCCAAAACAGGTTGTTTGAGATTAGGAATTAAGTCGTGTAAATCATGGTTTCGCAACATCTTCATGGCCGAACTAGCCTCTCCTACCCCTGGGAAAATTACTTTATCAGCAGCTAAAATGGTTTCTATATTGGAAGACAATGAAGTTTCCATTCCAAGCCTCGCAAAGGCAAATTGAATGCTTTTAATATTTCCCGCACCGTAATCGATAATTACTAGTTTCATTGCTTTTTCTTTGTTTATAACACTCCCTTAGTGGATGGCAATACCATTTTTTCGACATCTCGTTTTACGGCCACCTTGATAGCTTTAGCAAAGGCTTTGAAAATGGCTTCTATTTTATGGTGTTCGTTGGTACCTTCTGCCTTGATATTCAAATTACATTTAGCGCCATCTGTGAAGGATTTAAAGAAATGAAAAAACATTTCCGTAGGCATTTGGCCTATCATTTCCCGTTTAAATTCCACATCCCAAACCAGCCAATTTCGGCCACCAAAATCGATGGCAACCTGCGCCAAACAATCATCCATTGGCAAACAGAAACCATAGCGTTCCATACCTCGTTTGTCCCTCAAAGCTTTGGCAAATGTCTCGCCCAAAGCAATGGCCGTATCTTCAATAGTGTGGTGTTCATCCACTTCCAAATCGCCATCAACCTTAATACTTAAATCCAATTGACCGTGACGCGACAATTGATCTAGCATGTGATCAAAGAATTTGATACCAGTGTCAATGTCACTTTCTCCTGTGCCATCCAAATTCAGTTCTATGTCTATTTTAGTTTCATTAGTATTACGGGTTAGTTTTGCCGTACGTTGCTCAGCTTTTAAGAACTTGTAAATCTCTTCCCAGCTATCGGTCTCCAATGCAATATATGCTTGCAATTCTTCTTCCTGGATCGAGATTTCTGAAGTCCCCAAATTGGTGTGATTATTAATGTAAACAGCCTTGGAATTTAAGTTTTTAGCTAATTCAACATCGGTTAGGCGATCCCCTATTACAAAGGATTTGGACAAATCATAGGCCTCTGAAAAATACTTGGTCAATAGTCCTGTGTTTGGTTTTCTTGTAGAAGCATTTTCATGCGGAAACGTACGGTCTATACACTGTTCTGAAAACACAACATCTTCCTGCTGAAACGTTTCTATAATGAAATTGTGTACTGGCCAAAACGTGTTTTCTGGGAATATTTCAGTGCCCAAACCGTCTTGGTTGGTAATCATTACCAATTCAAAATCCAATTCCTTTGAAATCTTGCTTAAATACTGAAATACCTTAGGGTAAAACTGCAATTTTTCAAAAGCGTCTATTTGCTCATCTTCAGGTTCTTTAATCAAAGTGCCGTCACGGTCTATAAACAATACTTTCTTCATAATGATGGTTTTAAGTTTTTTAGGGCTCGGATTAAATATTGGTTTTCTTTGGAATTCCCTACTGTAATTCGCAAACAATTATCACATAAAGGCTCTTTACTTCTATTTCTAACTACCACGTCCTTTGCTATAAGTTGGGCATATCTTTCATTGGCATCATCTACTTGCAAAAGCAAAAAATTAGCATCTGAAGGATATATCTTTTGGATAAATGAAATGTCTTTGAGCTCTTTAAGAATCAGTTCTCGTTGTTCTAAAATGGTTTTGATTTCTTGTTGAACCTCAGTTGTATTTTGCAGTTGACTTATGGCTTTTTGTTGTGTTAACTCATTGATATTGTATGGAGGTTTAATCTTGTTGAGTATGTCAATAATTTCTTTGGATGCATAGCAAATCCCTAATCGTATTCCTGCCAAACCAAAGGCCTTGGACAAGGTTTGGGTTACGATAAGATTTGGAAATTCATCCAATCGATTAAGCCAACTTTCCTGTGTAGAAAAGTCGATATAAGCTTCATCTATAACAACTAAACCATGAAATGATTGGAGCAATTCTTCAACAACCGACGCATTAAAACTGTTAGCAGTTGGATTGTTTGGTGAGCATAAAAACAATAGCTTGGTAGTTTTGACTACAGCATTTAAAATAGCTTTAACATTGGGCTGAAAATCCTCAGTAAGCAAAACCTTTATGGTTTTAATAGCGTTCACATTAGCCAAGACTTCATACATTCCATACGTTGGTGGCAATAATGCAACACTGTCTTCATTCGGTTCACAAAATGCCCTAAAAATCAAATCTAACACTTCATCGCTACCATTGCCTAAAAGTATTTGTTCCTTAGAAATTTGCTTTAAGCCAGATAACACCGCTTTAAGTTTGTTTTGCTGCGGATCTGGGTAACGGTTTAAACCATTGTTAAAAGGATTTTCATTGGCATCCAAAAACACATAGTCAGAATCTATATTTTTGAAGTCGTCCCTTGCTGAGCTATAAGGCTTTAAGGCCATGACATTGGGGCGTACTAATTTTGAGATATCAATCATTGTTTTCATGCTGTGGTAGTTTCGTTTAATACATCTTTTAGGCGAATGGAAACCGCATTCTTGTGGGCCTGTAGGCCTTCAGCATCTGCCATGAGTTCTATAGCGTCTCCAATTCCAACCAATCCTTTTGGAGTAATCTTTTGAAAGGTGATACTTTTGGTAAAACTGTCTAAATTCACTCCTGAATAAGCTCTACTGAATCCGTTGGTTGGCAAGGTGTGATTGGTTCCCGAAGCATAATCGCCAGCGCTTTCAGGAGTGTAATTACCAATGAATACCGATCCCGCATTATTGACACCGTTGATATAAAAATCTTCGTCCGCTGAACAAATGATTAAGTGTTCAGGGGCATAGCTGTTAATTATACCTAAGGCCTCTTCTTTATTTTTCATGAGAAAGCATTTGGAATTAGTAATGGCCTTTTTAGCGATTTGCATTCTAGGTAATTGTTGAAGTTGTATCTCTACTTCCTTGACGACTTTATTAATGAACGATTCTGAAGTAGATACCAAAATCACTTGGCTATCGGAGCCGTGCTCTGCTTGACTTAACAGATCTGAGGCTACATAAGCGGCATTGGAAGAGTCATCTGCCATGACCAACAATTCACTAGGGCCTGCAGGCATATCTATGGCCATTCCGTATTTTGTTGATAATTGTTTGGCTACTGTTACATATTGGTTTCCGGGACCAAATATTTTATAAACTTTCGGAATTGTTGTTGTTCCGAACGTCATTCCTGCAATAGCTTGTATACCGCCAACTTTAATGATTTTTTTTATTCCACATAAATTAGCTGTGTACAGAATTTCATTTGCGATAGCTTCAGATTTGTTGGGAGGTGTGCATAAAACGAGTTCTTTACAGCCTGCTATTTGAGCAGGCACGGCAAGCATTAAAACTGTGGAAAATAAAGGAGCGGTCCCCCCTGGAATGTACAATCCTATTTTTTCAATTGGCCTTTTTTCTTGCCAACATGAAACGCCAGGCATAGTCTCAACAGCTACTTTTGCTGTTCTCTGGGCCTTGTGAAAGGCCTCGATGTTGTTCTTTGCAATATTTATAGCCGCTTTTAGGGAATCTGGAACAGCATTGCAAGCGGTTTCTATTTCTTGGGGCGTCACTAAATTGGACTCTAAAGTCACGCCATCAAATAACAAGGTGTATTTTTTTATGGCCTCATCGCCACTTCGTTGTACATCCTCAAATATCTGCTCTACAGTGTGTTCTATGGTAGCCAAACTTTTGGTTGGCCGTTTTAATAGACTTTCCCATTGCGATCTATCTGGATTTTGAATAATATTCATAGTTGCCGTTATTTTATAGTACCATATTTTCAATTGGACAGACCAAAATACCTTGGGCGCCAACTCGTTTTAGTTCATCGATAATATCCCAAAATTCGTGTTTATTAATCACCGAATGCACAGAGCTCCATCCTTCTTGAGCGAGTGGCAATACAGTTGGACTTTTCATTCCCGGAAGAATTTTTATGATGTCCTCAATTTTGTTATTTGGCGCATTGAGAAGTACATATTTGGATTGTCTTCCTTTTAAAACGGATTGTAATCTAAATTGAAGTCGGTTTAAAATTTCTTCTTGCTCCTTGGCTATAAGGGGTGAGGCAGCCAATACAGCTTCGGATTTTAAAATAACTTCAACCTCTTTCAAATTGTTTTTAAACAAGGTACTTCCACTAGAAACAATATCCACAATGGCATCTGCAAGACCAATGTTTGGAGCAATTTCAACAGAACCATTGATAATATGCAAATGGGCCTTTATGTTGTTTTTTGTAAGGTATTGATTAACGGTGTTGGGGTAAGAGGTTGCAATCCGTTTTCCTTCCAGATCTTTATAACTTTTAAATTTTGAATTTTTGGGGATGGCAACGGATACTTTGCATTTTGAGAATCCCAATTTTTCAACAATGGATAGGTCCGCTCCTTTTTCAACCAGGACGTTCTCGCCAATAATAGCCGCATCTACCACGCCATCCCTAAGATACTGCGGAATGTCCCCATTTCGCAAATAGAACACTTCCAATGGAAAATTGCGGGCCGCAGCTTTTAGCTGGTCTTTGCCATTGTCGATAGCCACTCCAATATCATTCAGGATCTTCATGGAATCATCATGCAAACGTCCCGACTTTTGAACTGCAATTTTTAATTTACTCATTTTTTATTTTTTAATGTTTGAGTAAATCTGAGGCATTAAAGCAAAAAACCCGTTTGATTTACTCAAACGGGTTTTAGATAATATTTGGATTTATTCAATACATCTTCATCTCGCTTGAGGGCAAGTATGTAAATGATGATGTAATTGAATAAAAGTCATTTTTTAATGATTTGAAGTACAAATATTTGTGATTTAATTTTAGATATCCAAATTATTTAAAATCTATTTTAGGATTTCTTTTTTGTAAAGGTGGTCAACCAACACTTTGGAAAAACGTTTGGCTCCCTTTTTTACACTGGAAGGCGATGGTACAGACGACTGCCCTTTCCATATTAAAGCTTCTTCCTTGGATTGCATTGAACTTAGATCGTACAGGTAGGCCTCAAACCAATATTTTTTGTTGTTGGATGTATAGTAATCGGGATCGGACACCTCTGTATAACGTAAATTGACATGTTGGCCCAATCGTTGGTTTGCCGGAGCTCCGTAAAGATCGTTGTTATCATATTGGGGCAAGTTTAAATCGCCCAAATAACTAACAATTATGGCGCCATCAATACGGTGTTTGGTAAGAGTTTCAGTTATATGAGCTTCATTCCAGTTTCCTTGAACTATATTGTCCTGAAACAGTTCAGAACCATAAACAACATTGTCCATGCCATGTTTTTCGAACCTATGGCTAATGTGCTTTTCTAGGACGTCTCTTAATTCTGCATCAGAGCTCACGGCTACCACCGCTATACGCCCATAGTATTTAGGGGTTTCAATGTTTGGTTTAAGCCAATTTGATGTCATGGATGGCCCGCAGGACACCAGCAGTAAAAGCATCAAAAAAGTTAAACCAAACCTTGTCACCTCATTTTTATATTATTGATTTCCTAAAATAATTGGCATACCACTGTCTCCAGAACCAATTACGATAACTTTGCTATTTTCCGATTCCGAAAGTTTTATTGTGGCCTCAATTCCTTTGTCTTGAAGGATTTTATCAGTAAGTGATGCGCTTAGAATTTTATTGGCATCGGCCTTTCCTTGGGCTTCAATTATTTGGCGTTCCGCTTCTTTTTGGGCGGTTACCAAACGGAATTCATATTCCAAAGATTCTTGCTCTTGTTTCAATTTGCGCTCAATGGCATCCTTAATGGTTGGAGGAAGGGTTACATCCCGTACCAAAACTTCATTTAATTGAATGTATTGATCATCTACAATCTTCTTGGTCTCTTCAAATATTTCTTGTTGAATAGCATCCCTTTTACTGGAATATAATTGTTCGGGAGTATAACGACCTACAACACTTCTAGCTGCGGACCTGATTGCTGGCAAAAGCACACGTTCCCGGTATTTTTCACTTTTTTCTTTATGCAGTTTCCCTAGACTTTCATACTTAGGCTGAAACCATACTGAGGCTTCCAACTTAATGTCCAACCCGTTGGAAGACAATACATTCATTTTTTCCAAAACTTCCTGCTGTCTCACTTCATAGATAAAGACTTTGTTCCAAGGTGCTACCACATGAAAACCTTCAGACAAGGGAGGTTTATCGGTTACGACCCCTCCACTAAATGTCCTGTAGAGTACCCCTGCTTCACCGGGGCCAATGGTAATTGCTGATTTGGTAATTGTGATAATTAAAACAACTAGCAATGCCACAAAAGGCAATGCTATCTTTGGCATTTTTTCCATAAATAAAATTAAATTAAACCTTTGTATTTTCTAATGAACCATTCTAGGGATAGGCTTAGCACAATAAGTCCTAGCAAATATTTCCAGTCTATTAAAGATACGATTTTTTTTGTGCTTTTTTGTAACGTTTGATACCTAGAATCCGAGGATATTAAGGATACCAACTCAGTAAATTGACTGTGAAAAAATGATTTGCCATTACTGGCTAAAGCTATGCTCTTAAGCTTTTGATTATTTGCGTTTAAAAATTGTTGTTCAACATTATAATCCAGAACTCTTAATTCGCCTTGTTTTGAAATGTTTTCATTTTCTACCTTAACGGTAAAACTATACTGTCCAGGAGCCAATCCACTCAAATCTACTTGATAGTTGGTGTTTTTCAGGACAAAGGGAAAACTAAACGCTTCATTGGTTTCCTGATTTTTTAAGGAAATCGTTATGGATGCATTAGAGTCGAACTCATAATTTTTGTTGAAGAATTGCGCTGTAATTTTAAGGTCGTCGTTGCCATTGTAAAACGATTCGTAATCTACATTCAATCGACTCTTATGTTGATTCGTGCTTAGATACTGTATTAGTTTCCCCATAAAATCATCAAACTTCTGAAAGGATTGCGCTTCCAAAAATGATTGTGCGCGCCATCTCCAAATACCTTCCCCAATTAGGACGGCTTGTCGTTGACCTCCTGTTTCAAATGTAGCCAATAAGGGTTCTTTCAATTGGGTGCCATTAATGGTTTTGAACAAAATAGGATCAATAGGTACCGTAAAAGTAAGTGGGCCGAATTCCGATTGTAAAGGAGGGAAATCAAAAAAGCCCAAATCCTCTATAATGAAAGTAGCATAGTTGGGATTTAAAGCAGGTTGAAAATCTTCAGTTTGACGTGTTATTTTTTGTTGGTAAAATGATTGCACACTATTCAAAAATGTCCAATTTGTCTTTGAACCTAAAATAACAAAGCTATTTAGTTTACGTTTTTCAATTTCGTCATAAACGAGCTTAAAACTAATGGTTGGTTGATATAATATAACCGATTGAAAATCTTGATTTGTACTCAGAAAATCTTTAGCTGTCAAGATTGTTGCAGACCGCTGTTCGTTACTTTCAATAGCCTTTTTTAAAGCTCCCAAATCTGGATGAACAATATCCGAAATGATGGCCACATTGTTTTTTTGATCAATTACTTCAACGGCAAAATTTTTGTAGTTGTTCACCGTGTTTTTTTCACCTTCCAAAGCTGTTAGTTCAGCTTTGTAATTATTGACGCCCACTCTATTGGCAGGAAGGGTTAATTGAATGATTCTGGAGGTGTTTTCAGGATTGAATTCCAAATGTTCGGAATGAACAAGCACATTGCCAGAGCTTATCTTAAGTTGGGTAGTTGTTTTGCCATTACCGTCGTAAACCGCAATAATTTCAATAGGAAACCTGTTTTTTAAATAGGCATATTTATTAACGTTTAACTGCTGTATTTTAAGGTCTTTATATTTAGTAGTGTCTCC
Organism: Mangrovimonas sp. TPBH4; assembly: GCF_001280505.1. Classification (GTDB taxonomy): domain Bacteria; phylum Bacteroidota; class Bacteroidia; order Flavobacteriales; family Flavobacteriaceae; genus Mangrovimonas_A. The sequence continues at coordinate 23,091 of NZ_LBIO01000043.1, read as the reverse complement.
TAATACAATTGGGTAAATAGGCTGATTATACACTCTGTTAGGTGCATATTCATAATCATTTCCGTAGGTTTGGTTACCATCGGTAATTAAGATGGTTGGTGCGATAGAATTACTATAGACTTCAGATAGCCTTTTAAAAGCAACCGACATATCCGATTGTTTTTCATTAAAGCTTAGAGAATCCAGAGGCTGTAGCTGCTTTCCAAAGCTGTAATATTCTACATTGAAATTGGAGTTTAAGGTCTCGTCGGACTTTAAAGCACTTATTATATTCTCGACATTTTCCTCTTGTTGTAAATAGGAAACAGATTCGGAATTGTCGATTGCCACAACTAGGTTGGGTTTTTCATTGTAATAAGTTACTTTTTCAAACTTAGGATTAATGAGTAACAATAAAACTGAAAACACCGTAATAAATCTCAAAAAGGCCAAAAATATATGGGTCTTTGTTCGTTTCTTGGATTTATATATATACTGAAAAAGCGCTACTAGTAGCGCTATTATTCCAGCAATTATGATATATAAAATTGTTATGTCATTCATTAACAATTGGTTTTGGTTGATGTGTTTAAATGTTGTTATAGGTGCTAACCATTAGGTTAACATTCCTCCATCAACATTAAGTGTTTGCCCTGTAACATAGGCACTCATATCACTCGCCAAGAACACACAAACATTAGCAATATCTTCTGGAGTACCACCACGCTTTAAAGGAATGGCATCTCTCCAACCTTTCACTGTATTTTCATCCAATTTAGCCGTCATTTCTGTTTCAATAAAACCAGGAGCTACCACATTACATCTAATGTTTCTGGACCCCAACTCCAAAGCAACGGATTTTGAGAATCCAATGATTCCTGCTTTAGAAGCTGCATAATTGGTTTGTCCTGCATTTCCTTTAACTCCAACCACAGAACTCATATTGATTATAGACCCTTGACGTTGCTTTAACATGGTGCGTTGCACGGCTTTGGTCATGTTAAACACCGATTTAAGGTTGACTTCTATTACCTTATCAAAATCCTCTTCGCTAATACGCATTAAAAGGTTGTCCTTTGTAATACCGGCGTTATTTATTAAAATATCAATGCTTCCAAATTCCTTTACCACATCTTCCACCAAGGATTGAGCCTGGTTGAAATCAGCAGCGTTGCTTTGGTATCCTTTTGCCTTTACCCCCATATCATTTAATTCTTTTTCCAAGGCATTTGCTGCTTCTACCGAAGAACTGTAGGTAAATGCTACATTTGCCCCTTGTTGAGCAAATACTTCGGCGATTCCCTTTCCTATTCCTCGACTAGCCCCTGTAATGATGGCTGTTTTTCCTTCTAGTAATTTCATTTTAATTTTTACGATTGGTTGCTTATTATTTCTAATAAACAATAATTGTTTACACTATTTTATTAATGTCAAATATAGCAATTACAAGTTGCAAGAAATAAAAAAACCTCACAAATTGTTGTGAGGTTTTTAACAGATTAAAGTTGAGATTACAACTTAACTTCTTCGGGTTTTTCGTAGTTGAACAGGTAATCAATATCCATTTCCTGCACTTCGCCCAATTTGGCCAAAGCATTAAAATCGATTTCCTTCTTGTTACCTATTACCATAACATTATAGTTTTCACCTTTAATGTTTTCATTGAAGAAGTTACGCAGATCTTCCATAGTCATACCTTGGATCTTGTTATAGATTTCTTCCCTATTATCATAATCGATACCTCTTTTCTTTAAACGCTCATAATTCCAGAAAATACTGGATTTAGTAATACGCCCCGCAGCTATTTTCTTTAATGCCGCTTCTTTGGCTGCATCAAATTGCTCCTCAGCCTCTGGCATATTGGTCATCAATTCCATCATAGCATCCACAGCTTGCGGCATTTTGTTGGCTTGTGTACCTATATAAGCTCTCACATAGTTAGATTTATCTTTTTCTGAAGCATCACTATAATTTGCCCATGCAGAATAAGCTAAAGACTTAGATTCTCTTATTTCCTGAAATACAATAGATGATAAGCCGCTTCCAAAATACGTGTTAAACAAGGTTGAAGCCGCCATATTTTCTGGCTTGAATGGCTCTCCTTTGGCTAAGAATAACATTTCAGACTGTACCATGTCAAAATCAACAAAGTAAACATTACCTCCAGTTTCTTGCTCAATATAAGTAGTTTCTTCTGGGTAGGTCTTCAATTCTGAAGGAATTGAATGATGACTATTAAGAGCCGCTACTGCCTTATCCACATCTTTTCCGTAATAGAAAATGCGTTGTTCAAAGTTTCTTAAATCTTTTACCAAATCCACCAATTCTTGCGGATCTTGAGCTTTTAACTCCTCTGCTTGCATGATGTTTCTCAAGCGGGAATTTTCACCATATTTACCATAGTTCATTAATCCATTGTGTAGAATATTTCCTTTTTGAGTTTTACCATCTTCCCTGCTCTTCAAGATTTTGTCTACATACTTGTCATAAGATTCTTGATCTGCTACAGCATTGGTCCATAAGTTTTCCAACAACTCCAAACCTTTAGGTAGATTTTCCTTCAAACCACTTAAACCTACATAAGATGTGTCATAACCGGTACTTACATAGTAATTGATTCCTAATTTATAGAATTCCTTTTTCAGATCTTCTGCAGAATAGGAGTCTGTTCCCAAATATTCCAAATAGCCAACGGCCAATCCTAACTTTTTGTCATGGTCACTTCCCATGTCAAAAATGATATTCAAGTTGAACAAATCGTTCAATTCATTCTCTATGTAGGATACTTTAATTCCATTGGAAGTGGATACTTCTTTGATGGCCTCTTTATAATCAACAAACAATGGTTGCAATGGTTGTGGCTCAATCTTGTTGAAGTTGGTTAAATACTCAGAACTTTTGTCTCTGTTAAGGTTTACTGGCGTAATTCCTGGGTTTTCTACTTTTACAATAGTGCTATCTTCCCCTTGACGTTTGTAGGTTACCACATAGTTGTCTTTGTAAAATTGATTGGCAAAATCAACCACTTGCTGCTTAGTATAGCCTTTTAAATCATTCAAGAATTTCACTTTATCCTGCCAATCTTCGTGATGTATGAAGGCATTGTAGTACATAGAAGCTAAGGCTGTACTGTTTTCGTATTGTTGGGTTTGATTCAGTTTTAAATCATTTACAACAGCATCGATCATCCAATCCTCAAACTCTCCATTTTTTAATTTTTCAACTTGTGCCAATAATAAGTCTTTAACTTCATCTAAAGTTTGGCCTTGTTTAGGACTGCCGTTAAATACGTGATATCCATAGTCATTTAAAAAAGTTGGACTACAACTCGCGTATTGCACAACTTGTTGTTGGTTCAAGTTTAAATCGATAAGACCCGCATTTCCGTTGGCCAAAATCATATCACATAAAGTGACCAATTTTTCTTCTTCAGTGTTCACTCCTTTTGAACGGAATGCGATAGAAATACTTTCAGATTGAGGTCCAAACACCTCTCTGACCACAGGTGCAGAAATAGGTTCTTCTTTAGGCAATTCTGGATGCACAACTTCTTTACGCTCCATTTTACCAAAGGTTTCGTTCACTTTTTTGATAGTGGCATCAAAATCCAAATCACCAACCAATACTACAGCCATATTGTTAGGCACATAGTATTTATTGAAATAATTGTGGATATCAACCATTGATGGGTTTTTCAAGTGCTCTCCTGTTCCAATAGTGGTTTGTTGCCCATAAGGATGGTTAGGGAACAGACCATCCAACATAGCAAAATAGGACTTTCTAAAGTCATTATCTTGCCCTCTGTTGAACTCTTCAAAAACAGCTTCTAATTCTGTATGGAACAAACGCAGTACCAATTGACTAAAACGTTCGCTTTCCAAGTCCAGCCATTTATCCAATTCATTGGCAGGGATTTTGTTTTTATAAACAGTTTCTTCAAACCAAGTGTGGGCATTGGTTCCTGTGGCACCTAATGAACTTACCATTTTGTCGTATTCATTAGCCACACAGTAGTTGGATGCCTCTAAAGAAACCTCGTCAATCTTCTTATAGATTTCCTTTTTCTTTTCAGGGTCTGTTGCTGCTCTATGTTGTTCGTATAAATCGGAAATTTGTTCCAAATACACTTTTTCTTTTTCCCAATCTAGTGCACTGATCTCGTCGGTGCCTTTAAATACCATATGCTCTAAATAGTGAGCAAGACCGGTAGATTCTTTTGGGTCGTAATTGGATCCTGCTCTTACAGCAATGTAAGTTTGGATTTTTGGCTCGTCGTTATTTTTACTCAAGTATACTTTCAATCCATTTTCCAGGGTGTATAAACGTAAGCCTGTTGGATCGTCTGCAACGGTTTCATAGGTAAAACCGCTGGGGTCGTTGTGGGTTTCTATGGCATAGGCCATATCGGCGCTTTTCTCCGTCTTACAGCCATAGGCCAGCAGAAAAAATACCAAAAGGTAAAGAGGATTAAATTTTCTCATGCTAATAATTTGATTAGTTTTTTTGGTGAAATAAAAAAAATTCCGTTGACTAAAATAAGTCAACGGAATGATAACGAGTTTGTTTTGTATGTATTTTAACAGTTTTTTATGCTAAAACCTCGGCAACTTTTTTACCAATTTCGGCAGGAGAATCCACAACATGGATTCCACAAGCACTCATAATTTTCTTTTTGGCTTGTGCTGTATCGTCGCTTCCACCTACAATAGCACCAGCATGTCCCATTGTACGTCCAGCGGGAGCAGTTTCACCAGCAATAAATCCTACAACAGGTTTTTTGCTTCCACTTTCCTTGTACCAGTTTGCAGCATCAGCTTCCAATTGACCACCGATTTCACCAATCATGACAACGGCTTCAGTTTCTGGATCATTGATTAAAAGTTCAACAGCTTCTTTTGTAGTAGTTCCAATAATTGGGTCTCCACCAATACCAATAGCAGTAGTGATTCCTAAACCTTGTTTTACAACTTGGTCGGCCGCTTCATATGTTAGTGTACCAGATTTAGAAACAATCCCAACCTTACCTTTTTTGAATACAAAACCAGGCATGATACCAACTTTCGCTTCACCTGGAGTGATTACTCCTGGACAGTTAGGTCCAATCAATCTACAATCTTTATCCTTAATATAATCTGCAGCTTTGATCATGTCTGCCACAGGAATTCCTTCAGTAATTGTAATGATAACTTTGATACCGGCATCAGCAGCTTCCATAATAGCATCTGCAGCAAACGCAGGCGGAACGAAAATAATAGTAGTATCAGCCTCTACTTCCTTAACAGCTTCTGCTACGGTATTGAAAACAGGCTTATCCAAGTGCGTTTGTCCACCTTTTCCAGGGGTTACACCTCCTACTACATTGGTTCCATATTCAATCATTTGCCCAGCGTGAAACGTACCTTCACTACCAGTAAAACCTTGAACTATAATTTTTGAATCTTTATTTACTAAAACACTCATTTATATCTAGTTTTTTATTTTTAATTATGCTCGAACAAAAGTAAACTTTTAACATCTAATTAAAAGTATTTTTAAAGTTTTATTTCCGAAAATGATTTAAGACTAGGAAGACTTTCGTCGGCTAATTGACTTATCTCATGACCTCTATAAAGTTTGCCATCCTTTAGCTCCCAAATGGTAATAAAATGGGCCATAGGCTCCTCTTCTTCAGGAGTTTCAATTGGATGGACATACATGGTGTACCTGATGGTTATGAAGTTACCATCCTGGAGCATATGACTAATTTGATTTCTTGCGGAAGAATATGCTTTGCTAAAGTTTTTAAACAATAATTCTATGTCGGAGTAGTTTAACTCTTTAAACCCAGTACTACTGTTCCAATTCAACTGGCAGTTTTCATGGAAAAATTCTGATGGCTTAAAGGCTTCACTACCAAAATCTGAATGATAAAAACTCGTTACAAATTCTTTTGCTGTCATTGCTTTATATTTTTGATATCGTCCAATATTTTCGGGATCTGCTTGATCATGGCCATTTCTTTGAGTTTTTGCCTAGATTCCTCTGCCGGGTAACCAAAATAGGTTTTATGACCTTCAAGTGATTTACTCACCCCGGATTGCGCTAATATTACTGCTTTCTCACCAATGGTAATACCACTGGTGCTTCCTACCTGTCCCCAAATGGTTACTTCATCCTCAATGACCACACAGCCAGCAATACCAGCTTGGGAGGCGATCAAACATTTTTTACCTATTACCGTATCATGACCAATTTGAATTTGGTTATCCAATTTAGAGCCCTCACCTATGATAGTGTCTCCGGTCACGCCTCGATCTATCGTACAAGCAGCGCCAATATCCACATTGTCTTTTATCACCACTCTTCCTCCAGACAGCAATTGATCGAAACCTTCAGGACGATTTTTGTAATAGAAGGCATTAGCTCCCAAAATAGTTCCTGCATGGATGGTGACATTGTCACCGATAACGGCATCGTCGTAAATACTTACATTGGAATGAATGATGCAGTTATCCCCAATGATTACATTGTTCCCAATGAAACAATTAGGCTGTATAATAGTATTCTCCCCTATTTTTGCCGTTGGGGCAATAGCCACATTAGAAGCTTGGAAGGGTTTGAAATGGCGTGTCAATTTATTGAAATCCCTAAAAGGATCCTCACTTACCAAAAGTGCCTTTCCATCAGGGCATTCAACCTCTTTATTGATTAACACAATAGTAGCCGCCGAATTAAGCGCCTTATCATAATACTTTGGATGATCCACAAACACAATATCTCCGGGTTCAACGACATGAATTTCATTCATTCCGAGTACAGGAAAATCTTCTGGACCAACAAAATCACAACCAATCAAGGTTGCGATTTCTTTAAGCTTATATGTTTTTGGAAATTTCAATTAAAGTTATTCTTTAATTCGTTCCTTGTAAGTTCCTTTGTCAGTTTCAACTTTAATCTTGTCGCCTTCGTTGATAAATAAAGGAACGTTGATTTCTGCACCTGTTTCAACAGTCGCAGGCTTAGTAGCGTTAGTTGCAGTGTTTCCTTTAACGCCTGGTTCTGTATGCGTAACTTCCAAAATAACACTAGCAGGCATTTCTACTGATAAAGGCATGTTATCTTCAGTATTAATGATTACAGTTACCACTTCACCTTCCTTCATCAAATCTGGTCTATCTAAAGCTCCTTCTGTTAATTGGATTTGCGTGTAATCCTCGGTATTCATAAAATGGTAGTATTCACCATCGTTGTATAAAAATTGAAATTTGTGCGTTTCAACACGTACATCTTCAATTTTGTGTCCAGCAGAAAACGTATTGTCCAAAACTTTTCCTGTAGTTACACTTTTCATTTTGGTTCTTACGAAAGCTGGACCTTTACCAGGCTTTACGTGTAAAAACTCAATGATTTTGTATATATCGTTGTTGTATCTGATACATAATCCGTTTCTGATATCTGATGTAGTTGCCATAAAATTAATTTGATTTAAAATATCCTTTCATTATTCCGCGCTGAGAATCCTTAATAAATTGAAGTATCTCATCACGCTCTGGAGTGGCCTCCATTTCTGCTTCGATGATTTCTGCAGCTTGTGTATTGTTGTAATTTTTTTGATATAAAATTCGGTAGATGTCCTGTACCTCCCTAATTTTTTCAGTTGAAAACCCTCGGCGTCTCAACCCTACAGAGTTGATTCCAACATAAGAAAGAGGCTCTCTTGCAGCTTTTACAAAAGGCGGCACATCTTTTCTTACCAAAGACCCTCCGGTTACAAAAGCATGGTTACCAATTGAACAGAATTGGTGTACTGCAGTCATACCTGCCAACACTACAAAATCGCCCACGGTAATATGACCTGCCAAGGTGGAATTGTTGGAGAAGATACAATTGTCTCCCACGATACAATCGTGTGCAATGTGGCAATATGCCATGATCAAACAGTTGTTGCCAACTACCGTTTTCATTCTATCTGAAGTCCCTCTGTTAATGGTTACACATTCTCTAATGGTAACATTATCACCAATAATGGTAAGTGTATCTTCATCTTTATATTTCAAGTCCTGAGGAACTGCCGAAATTACAGCCCCTGGAAAAATATTACAATTTTTCCCAATTCTAGCACCTTCCATAATGGTTACATTGCTTCCAATCCAAGTGCCTTCTCCAATAGTTACATTGTTATGGATAGTTGCAAATGGCTCAATAACCACATTTTTGGCTATTTTGGCACCGGGATGCACATATGCTAAAGGTTGGTTCATCTTTTGATTTTTATTGTTGTAAAATCCATTCTAATTGAGTTTTCAATTTAGATTTTAGATTATTTAATCTTTGAAATTTGTGCCATCAATTCAGCTTCGGCACATAGTTTACCATTGGCGTAGGCATATCCCTGCATATGACAGATCCCTCTTCTAATAGGCGTAATCAAATCACATTTGAAAATAAGCGTATCTCCAGGCACTACTTTGTGTTTGAATTTCACTTTGTCAATCTTCATGAAATACGTCAGGTAGTTTTCAGGATCTGGCACTGTACTCAACACCAAAATACCTCCTGTTTGAGCCATAGCCTCTACAATTAAAACTCCTGGCATTACAGGAGCTCCAGGGAAATGTCCCGCGAAGAAAGGCTCGTTCATAGTGACATTTTTCATACCAACCACGCAGCTATCAGACAGTTCAAATATTTTGTCAATCAACAAAAATGGCTGTCTATGAGGCAACATGCTCATAATTTGGTTGACATCCATTAACGGTGTTTGATTTAAGTCGATTGTAGGAACGTTGTTACGTCTTTCGTTCTTTATAACCTTAGACATTTTTTTCGCAAACTGTGTGTTTACGTAGTGTCCCGGTTTATTGGCAATAATTTTACCTTTTATATGTGTTCCTACCAAAGCCAAGTCCCCTATTACATCCAATAGCTTGTGTCTAGCAGCTTCGTTGGGATGGTGTAAGGTTAAATTATCCAAAATTCCATTTGGCTTGATGGTTAAATCATCTTTGTTGAAAGCCAATTTAAGCTTCTCTAAAGTTTGAGGAGATAATTCTTTATCTACATAAACGATAGCATTGTTTAAATCTCCCCCTTTAATTAGACCATGGTCCAATAGCATTTCCAATTCATGTAAAAAGCTAAAGGTACGGGAATCTGATATTTCCTCTTTAAAATCGGAAATATGGTTTAAAGTAGCATTTTGAGTGCCAAGCACTTTGGTCCCGAAGTCTACCATGGTAGTTACTTGGTATTCTTTTGCAGGCATGACAATAATCTCACTTCCAGACTCTTCATCTGAATAAGAGATAATTTCGGTAACCACATATTCTTCCCTGAAATCCTCTTGCTCCACAATGCCCGCTTTTTCCAAAGCTTCGATAAAATACTTTGAGGAACCATCCATAATAGGAGGCTCTGAGGCATTTAATTCAATTATAATATTGTCTAAATCCAAACCTACCAAAGCAGCCAAAACATGCTCGGAAGTTTGAATTTTAACTCCGTTTTTTTCTAAACAAGTTCCTCTTTGAGTGTTGGTAACATATGTTGCATCGGCTTCAATTACAGGATTTCCCTCAAGATCGACCCTTTCAAAAGTAAAACCATTGTTTACTGGTGCAGGTTTAAACGTAAGGGTTACATCTTTACCTGTATGCAAGCCAACACCTGTTAAAGACACTTCTTTTTGAATGGTCTTTTGCTTAACGTCTGTTTTAATTATTGCCATTTACCTTTTTTTCGATTTCGTTTATATCTTTTACAATCTTAGGAAGATTTTTAAAGTGAACATAGGATTTGTTATATTCACCATACCCCAAGGCAGGAGATCCTTGCAAGACCTCATTGTCCTTGATGTTTCTTCCAATCCCAGACTGTGCTTGTATTTTAACGTTATTTCCAATACTTAAATGGCCTGCTATTCCTACCTGTCCTCCAATCTGACAATTCTGGCCTATTTTAGTAGATCCTGCAACTCCTGTTTGGGCTGCAATCACCGTATTTTTTCCAACTTCAACGTTGTGTGCTATCTGTATCTGGTTGTCTAGTTTAACCCCTTTTCTAATAATAGTAGAGCCTAAAGTTGCTCTATCAATAGTAGTAGTAGCTCCAATGTCCACATAATCTTCAATGATTACATTTCCAATTTGAGGAACTTTACTGTATTCTCCATTTTCATTAGGTGCAAATCCAAAACCATCGGCGCCAATAATAGCTCCTGAATTGATGACACAATTGCTTCCAATTACACAGTCCGAATACACTTTTGCTCCTGCAAACACAATAGTATTATCACCAATGATGACATTATCTCCTATGTAAGCGCTCGGGTATATTTTTACATTGTTCCCAACTTTCACATTGTCTCCAAGATAAGAAAAAGCCCCAACATAGATATTTTCACCATATTTAGCTGTTTCCGATATAAATGATGGCTGTTCAATACCATTTTTATTTAGCTTAATATGGTTGTAATATTCTAAAAGTTTTGAAAACGATTTGTAGGCATCTTCCACCTTTATTAAAGTAGTTGTAATAGGTTCTTCAACTACAAAATTGTGATTAACAATGGTAATAGATGCTTGAGTTGAATAAATATAAGGTTTGTATTTTGGATTTGCCAAAAAGGTAAGCGAACCTTGTGTTCCTTCCTCTATTTTAGAGAGTTTATAGACCTCTACTTCTGGATTTCCAACGACGTCTCCCTCTAAAATTTCCGCTATTTGTATTGCTGTAAATTTCATCAGTGGCAAAAATAGAAAAAATGTATCACATTTTGTCCTTGGGATAACATATATAATATTTGGTCACAGGTTTGGATAGTGCTTTGATATGAAACTGGCCTGATGCCTTTCCTATTTTAACAATCTTTCCCGTTTTCTTCAGAATATGTATCGGTTGGCATTTAGGGTTGTAAGCCTGATTTGAAATATCTCCGGTAAAAACAAAATAAGAGGCTTCATATTCAGAAATACCATAATCATCCATCAAGTTCTTGACTTGTTTTTCGATTAGCCCCTCCTTTATTTTATTCTCTTTAAATTTTATTTTTAGAAGGTCCCGATTAATAATCATACTACTTAGGTTACTCAATACAAAATCGTCATGATATTGCCATTCTTTCATGGCTGAGATAATATCATTGTCATCCAATCTTGAGAATAATTCCAAATCGTTCTCACTAAAGTTTTCAACGGTTACTTCACGTTCCAAAAAATAAGAAAGCGGTTTGCTAGCATTTAAGTAAATTCCTGAACTCGTGAGTTCCTTGGCACGTTTTAATACACGGGTTAATAATTGCTCTGCTACCAATCCTGTTTTATGCAAGTAAACCTGCCAATACATGAACCTTCGTGCAATCAAAAACTTCTCTACACTGTAAATGGCCTTCTCCTCTACTACCAATTGGTCATCAACCACATTAAACATCGTGATTAAGCGTTCACTATTCACATTACCTTCTGCCACACCCGTATAAAAGCTGTCTCGCTTTAGGTAATCAGAACGATCCATATCCAACTGACTAGAAATTAATTGGCACATAAACTGGCGGTGATAGTTTCCTTTGAAAATATCTAGGGCAAGCGTTAAACTTCCGTTAAATTCTTCGTTTAAACGCTCCATAAATAGAAGTGAAATAGTCTCATGGGAAACTCCGTTTACAATGCTATGCTCCATGGCATGCGAAAATGGACCGTGCCCAATGTCATGTAATAAAATGGCAATATAAAGTGCATTTTCCTCTTCTTCAGAAATTTCAATCCCTTTAAAACGAAGCACATTCAAGGCTTTTTGCATTAAATGCATGCAGCCAATAGCGTGATGGAATCGTGTGTGATGAGCTCCTGGATATACCAAATAGGACATGCCCATTTGGGTAATTCTTCGGAGGCGCTGAAAATATTTGTGTTCAATCAAATCAAAAATCAACGAATTCGGAATAGTAATAAATCCGTAAATTGGGTCGTTAAATATTTTGAGTTTGTTTACTTTATTTTCCAAACTTGAGCTATTACATTAATTTAAACAAATATACATGAACCAAATAAATATTCTTTGGGTTGATGATGAAATCGACCTGCTTAAGCCTCATATCTTATTCTTAGAAAAAAAACAATACAGCGTTACAACTTGCCAAAGTGGTACAGAAGCACTGGAGGCAATTAATAATTCCAGTTTCGACATTGTATTCCTGGATGAAAATATGCCAGGACTTACGGGATTGGAAACCTTAACGGAGATAAAAGAGAAAAGGGCCAATCTTCCTGTGGTAATGATTACTAAAAGTGAAGAGGAATATATCATGGAAGAAGCCATAGGTAGTAAAATTGCCGATTATTTGATAAAACCAGTAAATCCGAACCAGATATTACTGAGCTTAAAGAAGAATCTGGACCATTCGCGATTAATTTCTGAAAAGACCACTTCCAATTACCAACAGGAATTCCGAAAAATAGCAATGGACTTAACCATGGTCAACAGTTTTGAAGAATGGGAAGACCTTTACCAGAAATTGCTGTATTGGGAGTTGCAACTAGAGGACATTGAAGATGTGGGGATGACAGAAATTTTGGAGTCACAAAAAAACGAGGCAAACTTACAATTTGGGAAATTTGTAGAAAAGAATTATGCCTCTTGGTTTAAAGATGTTGAAGACGCTCCGGTTATGTCGCATAGGTTGTTTAAGGAAAAAGTAGTGCCGGAGTTGAGTAAGGAACAACCAACTTTATTGGTTGTAATTGACAATTTACGCTATGATCAATGGAAATCCTTTGAGCCATTTGTGAACAATTATTACAAAAAGACTGCAGAGGAACCTTATTTCAGTATACTACCTACAGCTACCCAATATGCCAGAAACGCCATATTTTCAGGTCTAATGCCTGGTGACATGGAAAAACTACACCCCAATCTTTGGAAAAATGACACGGACGAGGGAGGTAAAAATCTACATGAAGAAGAGTTCATGGAGCATCAGTTGAAAAGATTAGGGTTGAAAGATTTAAAATTTGAATATCATAAAATAACTAATCTTAAATCAGGAAAAAAACTAGTAGACAATTTCAAGGCCTTAAAAAACAATGACCTCACGGTAGTCGTTTATAATTTTGTGGATATGCTCTCGCACTCCAAAACAGAAATGGAAGTAGTGAAGGAACTTGCTTCCAATGACAAGGCTTACAGATCATTAACTCAAAGCTGGTTTAAAAATTCTCCCTTATTGGAAATGATACAGCAAGCACAGCTTTTAGGTTTTAAATTAATATTGACTACAGATCATGGAACCATTAATGTAAAAAGCCCTTCAAAAGTAATTGGTGATCGTGACACAAGCTTGAACTTAAGATATAAAACAGGTAGAAGCTTAACCTATGAAAATAAGGATGTCTATGCTATAAAAGATCTAAAGTCGGTGAACCTGCCTTCCATTAATATGACAAGCTCTTTTATTTTTGCTAAAGGGGATGCGTTTTTGGCATATCCAAACAACTATAATCACTATGTAAGTTATTACCGAAACACCTATCAACATGGAGGCATTTCTCTAGAGGAAATGATTATCCCTTTTGTAGTTTTGGAGCCTAAATAATCTATGTAATACAAAAATATTCGATGAAATACTTGTTTTTTTAGGAAATTCATATATTTATTCATATAATTGTATTCATAAATAATCCATTGAATAAATTGAAAATCAGTTACGAAATACATGATATTGAAACTGTTGTAAAAAAGGTTTTAAATGAAGTAAACTCAAAAACCCTTCTGTTTTACGGAAAAATGGGTGTTGGAAAAACAACTTTAATAAAAGCCTTGGTGAAAGCTCTTGGTAGCAACGATACTGTAAGTAGCCCTACATTTTCGATTGTGAATGAATATAACCTTGAAAAAGGTTCTGTTTATCATTTTGATTTTTATAGAATAGAAGATGAAGAAGAGGCTCTGAATTTTGGTGTGGAAGAATATCTGTATAGTGATGCGTGGATTTTGATGGAATGGCCAGAAAAAATACCTTCATTATTGCCAGAAGATGCCGTTTCTATGGAAATTGTAACTGACGAAAATGGCCAAAGAACCCTAAAATTAACCCAAAACATAAAACTAACTGGACAAAACAACATGAAGCCTCAAAATTTTTTATAAAAAACAGGTGTTTGCCCACCTGACGATTGCTAAAGACTACGGAAAAACCGTAACATACTCGGGATTTGGCAATATGATTTTAACATTTCTTTAACAGTTTTTGTAAGCTGTTACCTATAAATTTGAATCATATTAATTAATTAAATCCCTTGAAATTATGAAAACTAAAAAGTATGTATTAGCAATTGCTATTTTTGGTGGAATGTTGTTTGCAGCTCAGGCTACAAATTTAATCGACCTAAATGACCAAGTCAAAACTGAAATTCAAAAGAAACCAAGACCAATCATTCCTGGTACCTAAAAAAATAACTAAGAGAGTTGTATCTGGTAGTATCATTGCTACTATAATTGCTGCAACCCCCTTATTTTATTCTTTATATGAAAGTGTTCCTGCTCAAAAAGTATGGGACACTTTTTTATTTACTTACGATAGTACCTTTTGGAAAGACGCCAATTATGCCATGTGGGTTCTGACAGGTAAAGTTGTCCCTTTATTATTACTTCTTTTATGGTTTTTTACTTGTCGTCATTGGTGGTACCATACTTTACTAGTACCTATTCTTATGTATCTTATCCAGATTATGACTACCATAAAAGGTGACACAGAATATATTGATGAATTCCAATTAGTTTCTATGCTCCCTGTAATGGCCATAGTCATTCCTTCAATCTATTTGATAAGAGCCAGAATGTTTAGTAAAATAAATGATGTAGACAAAACCATGCAGGAATTGGAGGATGAATTTAAAATTGGTCCTCCCAAAAATTTCATGGGAAGGCTTAAGGACTATTTTTAGTCTTAAAATCAGCTTTTATATCAAAATTTTATTTGTAATTTGAGTTTTTAATTCAACTTAAATGAGCAAACCCTTATCTCCTTTTACAAAAGCACAGCTTTTGCCTCAGGAAGAGACTTTAGAGGTCTACAAAAAAAAAGGTGAACTTTTTATTGGCATTCCAAAAGAAACACATTTTCAAGAAAAAAGAGTATGCTTGACGCCTGATGCAGTTTCTGCTTTAGTATCAAATGGCCATAAAGTTATGGTGGAATCTGGTGCGGGTGAAGGTGCTAATTTCAGAGACAAAACCTATAGCGATGCTGGTGCCGAAGTAACCAAGGACACGGCTAAGGTTTTTGCCAATCCTATTATCTTAAAGGTAGAACCACCTTCTTTAGATGAAATTAAACTTATCAATCCGCATACCCTTCTTATATCTGCATTACAGCTAAAAACACAGCAGAAGAAATATTTTGAAGCCCTAGCAGCTAAACGTATAACTGCTTTAGCTTTTGAATTTATAAAGGATGAAGATGGCGCATACCCTGCCGTAAGGTCGCTAAGTGAAATTGCAGGAACAGCTTCAGTTTTAATTGCTTCAGAATTATTATCAAATATCAATGGAGGTAATGGCCTAATGTTTGGAAACATTACAGGCGTTCCTCCTACCGAGGTTGTTATTATTGGAGCAGGAACAGTTGGTGAGTTTGCTGCAAGATCTGCGATTGGATTAGGTGCTAACGTTAAAATGTTTGATAACTCGATTACCAAATTAAGAAGATTACAATTCAATCTTGGCCAAACTATCTATACATCTACAATACAGCCAAAGAATCTTATCAAAGCCTTAAAACGTTGCGATGTGGCCATTGGTGCAGTTAGAGGTTCCAACAGAGCCCCTGTAATTGTCACAGAAGACATGGTGAGCTGTATGAAGAATGGATCGGTGATTATAGATGTAAGTATTGATATGGGGGGATGTTTTGAAACAAGTGAAGTTACCAATCATGACAAACCAACTTTTGAATACAATGGAGTTACCCATTATTGTGTTCCCAATATCCCTGCTCGATATTCTAGATCAGCCTCGGTAACGATTAGTAATATCTTCACCCCCTATCTAATGCAAATTGGTGAAGACGGAGGAATCGAAGATGCGATTAGATATGATCGCGGTTTAAAAAATGGGTTGTATTTTTACCACGGAATTCTTACCAACAAATCTGTTGCGGATTGGTTCGGTTTGAATTACAGTGACGTAAATCTTCTAATTTTTTAAATATTATATGAAATTAATACAACGTATTGGATACTACTTAGGTGGTTTTTCCATTGGATTAATATTTTTAGCATTTTTCTTAAAAGGAAAAAACACATCTTGTAGCTATGGGCCTAATGCCAGAACAATAAAAAACATTTCGTTGAAAAAGAAAGTGTATTCAAAAGAAGCATTGGCAACCATGCAATTGCATGAATTGGATACTATCGCTATTTCAGAACTCATCTGGTCTGGAAATGTCAATTTTTCCAAAAGCAATACCAAGCCTAAAGATTGCAAAACCTATGTTATAGAGAATTCCTTAGAAAACAAAGAAGTTATTATCGATGTTGAAAATTGTGATTCCATCGCTAAAATATTGTTGGTACATTTAAAGTAATGGCCTTCATAAATTAATGACTTTATAGAAAATGAAAAAAGCGCGACTAATTGTCGCGCTTTTTGTTTGATGCTATTTCTAAATTGAAACCTTAGTTGAATACAGTTTTCTTAGTGATAACCTCAGTGCCATTACAAAGAACTTTGATAATAAATGCTCCGTTTTTGAAACTTGAAGTATCAATATCCAAAGTAAATTCTTCACCTTCCAAAAGTTGGTTTAAATCAATTTGATAAACAAGGTTTCCTTGCATGTCATAAATCGCAATACTTTGAACACTTTGGTATCCCGAAAAATTTAAGGTTAATATATCAGCTCTTTTATTGAAATAAAAACTAAACTCGCCTTCTGTAATCTCTGGGCCAACAATTGCATCACAATCTACTACATTAATGGATACAGAAGCCTGGTCTTCATCCAACTCATTGTAAACAGTTACCGTGTATTCGGTAGCCTCTTCTGGAGTTACGGTGATACTTTGAGTTGTTTCACCATTGCTCCAAAGAAATTCATCACCTCCAGAAGCTGTTAATACAACACTCTCACCCAAACATACTTCCAGACTTTCTGCTACTATTTCAGCAGAAACAGGCTCAATAACCTTTACAGTAACCTGTTGAGTAGCCTCACATCCATTGATAAAGCCAGTTACTTCATAAACGGTAGTTACAGTCGGGCTTACTGCAATATTTGGTTCTGTAGCACCATTGCTCCAAACATAATTATTTGCGCCTATAGCTGATAAGGTTACATAATCTCCCAACAGAATTGTTACTACTTCTCCATTAGTGATGTTCACATTAGGAAGAGGGTTTACTGTTACGGTAACGTCGTCCGTTCCTTCGTTCTCTCCGATATAAGCAATTACCGAATAAGTTGTAGTTGCGTCTGGGCTTACAGTGATACTCGCGGTAGTCTCACCTGTATTCCATAGGTAAGTGTCACCTCCGGTTGCAGTCAGTGTCACGTTGCTTCCCTGACAGATGGTTTGGTCCTCACCTGCATTGGCATTAACGATTACAGTCGTATCCTCTTCAACGGTTACGGTCACCGTATCGGTAGCCTCACATCCGTTTACAAATCCAGTCACTTCATAGGTCGTGGTTACAGCTGGACTTACGGTGATTGTAGCGGCCGTTGCTCCTGTGTTCCACTCATAGGTATTACCTCCGGTTGCGGTAAGTGTTACGCTCTCACCTTCGGTGATCGTTACATTGGCTCCTGCATCCACTACAGGCAATTCATTTACCGTTACGGTAACGTTGTCCGTTCCTTCGCTCTCTCCGATATAAGCAATTACCGAATAGGTAGTGGTTGCTTCTGGGCTTACAGTGATGCTAGCGGTAGTTTCACCTGTGTTCCATAGGTAAGTGTCTCCTCCGGTTGCAGTCAACGTCACGTTGCTTCCCTGACAGATGGTTTGGTCCTCACCTGCATTGGCATTAACGATTACAGTCGTATCCTCTTCAACGGTTACGGTCACCGTATCGGTAGCCTCACATCCGTTTACAAATCCAGTCACTTCATAGGTCGTGGTTACAGCTGGACTTACGGTGATTGTAGCGGCCGTTGCTCCTGTGTTCCACTCATAGGTATTACCTCCGGTTGCGGTAAGTGTTACGCTCTCCCCTTCGGTGATTGTTACATTGGCTCCAGCATCCACTACAGGCAATTCGTTTACGGTTACTGTTACTTCATCCGTTCCTTCATTTTCTCCGATATAAGCAGTTACCGAATAGGTAGTCGTTGCCTCTGGGCTTACAGTGATGCTAGCCGTAGTCTCACCTGTGCTCCATAGGTAAGTGTCACCTCCGGTTGCAGTCAACGTCACGTTACTTCCCTCACAGATGGTTTGGTCCTCACCTGCATTGGCATTTACTATTACAGTGGTATCCTCTTCAACGGTTACGGTCACCGAATCGGTAGCCTCACATCCATTTACGAATCCAGTCACTTCATAAGTGGTGGTTACAGCTGGGCTTACAGTGATTGTAGCGGCCGTTGCTCCTGTGTTCCATTCATAAGTGTTTCCTCCGGTTGCGGTAAGCGTTACGCTCTCCCCTTCGGTGATTGTTACGTTGGCTCCTGCATTTACTACAGGTAATTCATTTACGGTTACGGTTACTTCGTCCGTTCCTTCATTTTCTCCGATATAAGCAGTTACCGAATAGGTAGTCGTTGCCTCTGGGCTTACAGTGATGCTAGCCGTAGTCTCACCTGTGTTCCATAAATAAGTATCACCTCCGGTTGCAGTCAACGTCACGTTACTTCCCTCACAGATGGTTTGGTCCTCGCCTGCATTGGCATTTACTATTACAGTGGTATCCTCTTCAACGGTTACGGTCACCGTATCGGTAGCCTCACATCCGTTTACAAATCCAGTCACTTCATAGGTCGTGGTTACAGCTGGGCTTACAGTGATTGTAGCGGCCGTTGCTCCTGTATTCCATTCATAGGTATTTCCTCCGGTTGCAGTAAGCGTTACGCTCTCCCCTTCGGTGATTGTTACATTGGCTCCAGCATCCACTACAGGCAATTCGTTTACGGTTACTGTTACTTCATCCGTTCCTTCATTTTCTCCGATATAAGCAGTTACCGAATAGGTAGTCGTTGCCTCTGGGCTTACAGTGATGCTAGCCGTAGTCTCACCTGTGCTCCATAGGTAAGTGTCACCTCCGGTTGCAGTCAACGTCACGTTACTTCCCTCACAGATGGTTTGGTCCTCACCTGCATTGGCATTGACGATTACAGTCGTATCCTCTTCAACGGTTACGGTCACTGTATCGGTAGCCTCACATCCGTTTACAAATCCAGTCACTTCATAGGTTGTGGTTACAGCTGGGCTTACAGTGATTGTAGCGGCTGTAGCTCCCGTATTCCATACATAAGTATTTCCTCCCGTTGCGGTAAGTGTTACGCTCTCCCCTTCGGTGATTGTTACATTAGAACCTGCATCCACTGTTGGCAATTCGTTTACGGTTACGGTTACTTCGTCCGTTCCTTCATTTTCTCCTATATAAGCAGTTACCGAATAGTTAGTCGTTGCCTCTGGGCTTACAGTGATGCTAGCCGTAGTTTCACCTGTGTTCCATAGGTAAGTGTCACCTCCGGTTGCAGTCAATGTTACTGTACTTCCCTCACAGATTGTTTGGTCCTCACCCGCATTGGCATTTACTATTACAGTCGTATCCTCTTCAACGGTTACGGTAATCGTATCGGTAGCCTCACATCCGTTTACAAATCCAGTCACTTCATAGGTCGTAGTTACAGCTGGGCTTACAGTGATTGAAGCGGCTGTAGCTCCTGTGTTCCATTCATAGGTATTTCCTCCTGTAGCGGTAAGTGTTACGCTCTCCCCTTCGGTGATTGTTACATTGGCTCCTGCATCGATTACAGGCAATTCATTTACGGTTACAGTAACTTCGTCCGTTCCTTCGCTCTCTCCGATATAAGCGGTTACCGAATAGGTAGTCGTTGCCTCTGGGCTTACGGTGATGCTAGCAGTAGTCTCACCAGTGTTCCATA
This sequence comes from Mangrovimonas sp. TPBH4, assembly GCF_001280505.1. GTDB lineage: Bacteria > Bacteroidota > Bacteroidia > Flavobacteriales > Flavobacteriaceae > Mangrovimonas_A. The sequence goes on along the minus strand of NZ_LBIO01000043.1, from coordinate 3,029 downwards.
GGTAAGTGTCACCTCCGGTTGCAGTCAATGTCACTGTGCTTCCCTGACAGATAGTTTGGTCCTCACCTGCATTGGCATTAACGATTACAATCGTATCCTCTTCAACGGTTACGGTCACCGTATCGGTAGCCTCACATCCGTTTACAAATCCAGTCACTTCATAGGTTGTGGTTACAGCTGGGCTTACAGTGATTGTAGCGGCCGTTGCTCCTGTGTTCCATTCATAGGTATTTCCTCCGGTTGCGCTAAGCGTTACGCTCTCCCCTTCGGTGATTGTTACATTGGCTCCAGCATCCACTGTTGGCAATTCGTTTACGGTTACGGTTACTTCGTCTGAAGCCGCACAAGAATTAGAGGAGACTTCAACAGAATATATTGTTGTTGTATTAGGATTTACAGAGATACTTGCAGTTGTTTCCCCTGTGTTCCATAGGTAATTCGTTCCTCCTGTAGCTGTTAATGTCACTGACTCACCTTGACAGATGCTCACATCATTACCTGCATTTGCAGAAGGAAGTGTATTTACTGTTACGGTTACCTGATCTGTGTCAGAATTACTTCCGGCACTGCTATAGGCAGTCACAGTATAAGTAGTAGTTTCATCCGGCGATACGGTGATACTTGCTGTAGTAGCTCCATTACTCCACTCATAAGTACTACCTCCGGTAGCTGTTAAAGTAACAGTTTCACCTTGACAAATTTCCTGATTTTGACCAGCGTCGGCGATTACGCTGTTATCTACCAAAAAAACTGTGACGGTATCTGTGGTCTCACAACCATTACTATACCCTGTGACTTCATATGTTGTGGTTTGTGCAGGACTCACTGTAATACTTTGAGTAGTAGCTCCTGTATTCCAGCTGTAGGTATTAGCTCCTGAAGCGGTAAGTGTTACACTTTCTCCATATCCAATAGTTACATTGTTTCCTGCATTTACTTGTGACAATTCATTAACCGTTACAGTAACTTCATCTGAATCAGAACAAGAATTAGAGGTTACTTCAACCGAATAAGTAGTTGTTGAGTTAGGGCTTACTGTAATACTTTGAGTAGTAGCTCCTGTATTCCAAAGGTAGCTTCCTCCTCCTGAAGCAGTAAGTGTTACATTATTTCCTTGACAGATACTTACATCATTTCCCGCATTTGCAGTTGGAAGTGCATTTACTGTAACTGTCACTTCATCTGTGTCAGAGTTACTTACAGTGCTTCCATAAGCAGTTACTGTATAAGTGGTAGTTTCCTCTGGAGATACTTCAATACTTGCCGTAGTTTCTCCGTTGCTCCATTCGTATGTAGTACCACCTGTAGCTGTTAATGTTACAGACTCACCTTCACAAATTTCTTGATCTTCTCCTGCATTGGCGGTAACGGTTTCATTACCGTTTCCCAAGGTCATACCGTTTAAGTAATACTCTAAGTTTGTATACCCGTCTGGTTGAACAATGTTCCTGTCTGATGCATCGTTAGGGTTTAAACCATTTGCAATTTCCCAAGAGTTTGGCATACCATCATCATCAGAATCAGTTAGTGCTGTTCCTCCAGATATTGTTGGATAGATACCCGAAGAAGCTAAAGCACCATTACCTGCGTTATATTGATTAATAAGCCTGTTATCCACTGCATCCCTATTAGGCAAACTACAACCTACATGAGATAATATATTATTAGCAACTTGATTAGCATTCACAGCTTCAATTCCAGAACTTAGATAAGGAGTTGTTTCAATATAAGGGGATAAAGCGCTGTTATATTCACTCGCACCTCCTGCGGTAATATTTCCACTAATATATGCATAAGTTTCAGAGGCTGTACCTTGACCACTTGTTGTACCATCAACCATAGACCCATTCACTGTAACTTGGCTAGATTTTCTATAATGATTGTTTAGTACCGTAAACTTCGTACCTAAACTTGGTGACGTCGACCATTTACAACCATAAATCAAATTGTTAATCATTTCAAAACTAAATGTTCCTGGGTCCGGATAGTTGGAACGAATATTTCTCTCACTATTATGAGCAAAAAGATTATTATAATAAGTCTTATTGTATGTTCCTGGGCCCGCTAAAGCTCCGTATCCGCTTTCGGATACAATTGAATTTTGAAGTGTAACATTTTGGACCTTTCCTGAACCAACTGCTCTAATATCGAAATTTTCGTCATCAGACCAACTTATAGAACAATGATCAATAATGATATTTTCAACAGTCCCGCTCCAAGCAGTAATATTTAAACCATCAGCTGTATTTGCTGCGGATGGACCAGGTCGAAAACGTAAATACCTTATGATAACATTTGAATCTTCAACTATAACCATTGATCCTTTTATTAGAATCCCATCACCTGGAGCTGTCTGTCCTGCTACAGTTACATCTCCATTTGTAACACTCAATGCACTAGTCAAAGTAATAGTCCCGCCAACCTCAAAGACAATGGTCCTTGGTCCTGACGAATATTGAAGTGCTTGTCTCAAACTTCCAGGTCCACTATCATTTAAGTTGGTAACTTTTAAGACGACTCCTCCTCTTCCCCCTGTGGCATGTCTACCAAAACCTTTGGCTGAAGGGAAAGCTAATTGTTGAGAAAAAGAATTGAAATTAATAAATAATAGTAATAAAAATAGAAATGTTTTTACACAAAAGTTGTGCACACCACTAAAGTGGCAGTTAAAATTTGGGGACTTCATATGCTATTAATTTTGGGGCGTACTTATCGTACTAATTGTTGTGTAATTGTTTTTTGTAATTTTATTAAAAATCCGTTGTAAAGAAAAATATATCCGATATAAGTCAATAATAATAAGGAATTAACTTACTTTGATTGTATTTTTCAATGAAAAAACTGACTTAATAATCCTTATTATCAAATCAGGAGTGCAATAATATCTATTTAATTACGAATGAGTTACATAAAAAGACTTTTTATTAGAAACTTTAACATCTGTACGAAATTTCAATTGTAAAAACAAATTTATTTTTATATATAATTACTTACAATGAAAATTTTAATCCTGAAGTCTTGTTAGAATG
>NZ_LBIO01000042.1 GCF_001280505.1 Mangrovimonas sp. TPBH4 | reverse complement strand
ATTTTATCCTGATTACTTTTTCTCAAATTAGTAGATTGTTCAAATTTATCTAATTCTTCTTGGAAATTTTCGATTTGAACAATAAACGGTTTATTGCCTAATTTAGACTCTAAAGGATGGAATTGCCTTCCTATATGAGCATCCAAAGAATTATCTATATTATCATGTAGTATATCTACAAAACTTCTAAAACTCAACGAATCTTCTCCATGGGGAAGAAAAACTTTAAGTGTTTCTTTCTTAATTTTAGCCATCCTCGGATCAGTATTTTGATACATCATTAAAACATGAAAGAAACTACTTACGGTTCTAGTGTAAGGATTACGAGCAAACTTTACAAAACGATAATTATTAACATCTAAATTATTTAATAATTTATAATAGTCACTACCATTTTGATAAATATCAGTTCTATAGTTATGAACCCAAGAATCATATTCTAGAGCTTCTTCTAAATTTCCTGTTTGAAAAAAAAACCATTTGACTGCCAAAGTACAACCCGATTTAGGTGTCCAAAACAACCCTAATTTTTCCTTTTCACTAACCAATGGACTAGGATCGAAATAAATAGGAAGTTCCCTATTTGGTTTATGATCCTTTACCAACATCTTAATCATTTTACTTTTTAAACCCATTTTATAATAATATGACAATATTAATCATTCGATATATAATTACTCTTCCAAATCAAGTACAACAAATTTTTCCAACTAGGATTATAAGACAGAAATCTAATTGGAGGAATTTTTTTGCTTTTTGGAAAAATTAATTTTGTCAACCTCATAAACTCTCTTTTTAATTTGCTCTCTTTAAAAATATTTTTAGTCGGAAAACTAACAGCTAACTTTTTGTTATTTAAAACGTTTAAAAATAATTTATTCCATTGGCATACGACCTTATTTGGTCCAAATTCCTTATTTATAAAAGGCAAAGCATATTTTAATACATCCCCCGTACTTTTAGGTTCTAATAAAGCCTTAATTATTTCTAATTTTAATTCTTCTTTATCATCTATCAAAATACCTGAACCGCTTTTATTTATGGTATCCAAGAATCCTTGTTTATTGGCTGCAATAGTGTAAGTACCACAGGCTTGCATTTCTATTGAAGAACCCGGGCAATTTTCAGTACTTCCTGTAGGATTAGAAATAGCGACTGAAGCCGATTGTATTATATCAATTTTTTCCTTACCTAAAACACCGTGAAAAATTACGGATTTCAATAGTTTTCCGTTGTCATCTAGCAAATAAGGCATAAATTGATTTTCATATTTTTCATCAGCAATATCATATTTACCCAATTTAGAATTTCTATTGTAAAGTTTACCAGACCCAATTACATGTAATTTTGCATCGGGAACTTCCATAAGAACCTTTTTCCAAATTTTAGCGACCATATGAAAGCCCTTTTCAGGAACAAGGCTACCTAAATAAACAACAGATTTCTTCTTTTCTACTTCATCATTCGGAATATAAGGTTTTGGACAAAATAAATTATTAATAGCTTCTGTTTTATAAATAATTTCATGATCCCTAATCCGATCTTTTTGTTCATTGCCGACACAAATCACCCGTTTAATGTTGGGAGATTCAACAATTTTACCCAGTACATTTTCTTGAGGAGTATTATGTGCCCAAGCAATAACTTTGAGATTACTCCCTTCAAAATCTTTGAAAATTTCTTCTCTTTTATATAAAGTTGGTCCAGCAGGTACATATACATAAATATCAAATGCATTTTTTGAACAATACTCTATGGCCTCATTTTCATTTGATACCTTAACGGCTATAATTTCGTCTGGGAGGTTAATTAAACTTTCAACCATTAACACTATCTTACTATCTTTATATTGTCTATTATAGTAATAAGCTAAAGTTAAAATATTGAACTGTGTCCCACCAACACCAGGATTCCCTTTTTCAGGAAATCTTAAATCAACATTTTCAATGCCTTTATTATTAAAGTACAATCCTATTTTCACCCTAAAAAAGAATGTTTAATTAATATGGCTCCTTGCCCCTTAGGGATTAACCTACCTGAATTAAAAAAATCATTTTCAATGATTTCTATTCGACCAGCATTACCTATCCAGTCGGTCATTTCTCCATTTAATTCTGAATACAATCCAAAATAATAGGTATTGGGATACAAATTGAGACCTTGTATTTTAACACTAAATTCTTTAGTCTCGTTTGCTTTTATACTTAGTATCTCTCCTGTTGCATAATTATTAAAATTAGTAACAGGATCACCATGCATATTCTTCAGTGAAATAGAGAGGTTTATACTTGAATAATCAATTGAGGTTGTATTTTTTATTTTAATTATAAATTCACAACTCTCTCCCAACTTAATAGAATTATGAGTAGAACCTTTTACTTGTGTTAGTATACAATCTTGAAACAATAATTTACCATTTCCTTTTCGATCGACTTGCTCACTGATATTCTTAAAATCATCTACCTGGTTACCTCTCACATATTTATCTATAATATAGTCTGGAGTATTTTTGGGTATTGCTACTTTACCATTTTCTAATAAAATTGCAGAAGTACACAGGCTTTTAACAGATGCCATATTATGACTTACAAACAATACAGTTCTGCCTTGTCCTTGGCTAACTTCTTTCATCTTCCCAATGGCCTTTTTTTGGAACTCGGCATCCCCTACCGCCAAAACCTCGTCTACAATTAAAATTTCAGGTTCCAAATGTGCCGCTACAGCAAAAGCTAACCGTACATACATCCCCGAGGAATAGCGTTTCACAGGCGTATCAATATAGCGTTCACATCCAGCAAAATCAACGATTTCATCAAACTTAGACCTTATTTCCGGTTTGGTCATTCCTAAAATGGCACCATTTAAAAAAATGTTTTCTCTTCCAGTAAGCTCTGGATGAAACCCCGTCCCTACTTCTAATAATGAGGCAATACGACCATAAGCCGTAATTTTACCTGTGGTAGGTGCTGTCACTCTACTTAACAGCTTTAACAAGGTGGATTTTCCCGCACCGTTTTTACCGACAATCCCTAAAACTTCTCCTTGCTGAACCTCAAAATTAATATCTTGAAGCGCCCACACATAGTCAGACCCCCCTTTTACCGTTCTATCATTAGCCTCTCCAATGGTTAAATAGGGATCTTCCTTTCCTCTAACAGTGTGCCACCAGCGGTTGACATCGTGTACCAAAGACCCCGTACCAACATTCCCTAAACGGTATTGTTTGCTTAAATTTTCTACTTTTAAAATGGGTTTACTCATGTTCCTCTTTAGACTTTTTAATTATACCGTATCCATAAAGGTTTTCTCCACCTTATTGAAGACAATGACTCCAATACTTAACACCACAAGCATAAAGCCAAAACTGTACCCCAAGTACAACCAATTAATTACACCAGTCCCCATAAATGCATGTCTAAAGGTTTCAATAATAGCTGTCATTGGATTAGCCAAAATAATCCATCTATATTGCTGCGGTACAGCTGAAAGTGGCAAGATCACCACCGAGGCATACATGGCCAGTTGAACCACAAAACCCAAAAGAAAACTAAAATCACGATACTTGGTGGTTAGAGAGGAAATAATCATCCCTAATCCTAAAGACAAAGCAGCCATCATCATTACTAACAAAGGAAGCAACAACATAAAACTGTTTGGGTTTATAGAGACGTTTGTTTTATTCCCTGACAAAAACCAAACCCAAACCACCAAAAATAATCCAAATTGAATCCCAAATTTTAATAACTGGGATATTACTAAAGACATAGGCAAAATTAACCTTGGAAAATAGACCTTTCCAAAAATCCCTGCGTTTCCCCTAAAAGTGTTGGATGTTACGGTTAAACAGCCTGCAAAATATTGCCACATAATATTCCCTGAAAGGTAAAACAGTATAGGAGGCATACCATCTACTGATAGTTTGGCTACTTTAGTAAAAATAAGCAACTGCATGACCGACGTAAGTATAGGCTGAATCACAAACCATAAGGGCCCAAGCACTGTTTGCTTATACACTGCTACAAAATCACGCCGCACAAACAAAAAAAGTAAGTCTTTATAGTTCCAAAGCTCTTTTAAATTTAATTTAAATATACTAGACTTCGGGGTTATTTCTAAATGATAATTGGATGTTTCTTTCATGAAATTGCATTACTTACCAATGGTATACATCTTAAACCCTAGCTCAGTCAATTGATCCACGTCTAACAAACGTCTTCCATCAAACACAAACGCAGGCTTCATCATTTTTTCATAAACCCTTTCCCAATCATACGTTTTAAACTCGTCCCACTCGGTCAAAACCGCTACGGCATGCGCCTCATTCATGGCTTTATAGGGGTCATTAACAACAGTCACCCTGTTTTTGATGTCTTCGGAAGACAAGGTTCCTAAATATTCCAAATCAGAATATATTTGCTCTTCAGTCACTTTTGGATCGTAAACCACAATATTGGCCTGTTCCTGAAGCAAATGTTCAGCGACATAAATTGCTGCACTCTCTCGAGTATCGTTGGTATCCTTTTTAAAGGCCCACCCTAAAAATGCAATCTTTTTGTCTGCAATAGTGTTATATAAAGTTGTGATAATTTTTTTCGCAAAACGGTACTTTTGGTAATCGTTCATTATGATGACCTGCTCCCAGTAATTAGCCACCTCATTTAGTCCTAGCGACTTGGAAATGTATACTAGATTTAAAATATCCTTTTGAAAACAAGAACCTCCAAAACCAACAGAAGCTTTCAAAAACTTAGGCCCAATTCTAGAATCTTTCCCAATGGCTCTAGACACTTCTTCTACGTCAGCTTCGGTAGCTTCACATAATTCCGAAATAGCGTTAATAGAAGACACACGCTGAGCTAAGAAAGCATTAGCTACCAATTTAGACAATTCGGAAGACCATACATTGGTTGTTAAAATCTGTTCTCTTGGCACCCAACTAGCATAAATATCAACCAAAGCTTGCATCGCTTCTTTACCTTCGGGAGTATCTTCTCCTCCAATCAGGACTCTGTCTGGACTTTGCAAATCCTCCACTGCAGTACCTTCAGCTAAAAATTCAGGATTGGATAAAATTGAAAATTTATGTCCGTTTCCTGTATTGGCTAAAATACTTTTTACAGCTTGAGCCGTTCTTACGGGAAGGGTAGACTTCTCAACAACAATCTTATCGCCTTTAGCTACTCTAGCAATTTGACGTGCACACAATTCCACATACTTTAAATCGGCGGCCATTCCTTTTCCTTCACCATAAGTCTTGGTTGGGGTGTTTACAGAAATGAAGATCATTTCTGCCTCTTCGATAGCCTTGTCTACTTCAGTAGAAAAAAAGAGATTTCTTCCTCTTGCCTCTTCTACTACTTTATCCAAACCAGGTTCGTAAACCGGTAATTTCGACAAATCCTCGTCATTCCAAGCTGCAATCCTAGCCTTATTAAGATCTACAACCGTTACTTTTACATTAGGATTTTTTTGGGCAATTACAGCCATTGTAGGACCACCAACATAACCAGCCCCAATACAGCATATATTTTTTATTGTCATTACTTTAATTTGAAAGTTTTACTTGCTTTATATCTTCTATGTGTTCTAAAAACCATCGATAGGTTTGTGCTATCCCCTCTTTCAATGGAATGGAAGCTTTCCAACCTTGTTGGTTCAATTTAGACACATCCAATAATTTTCTAGGTGTTCCATTAGGTTTGGTCGAATCCCAAATAATTTCCCCATGATGCCCCACTATTCCCTGAATAGTCAGTGCCAATTCTTTAATTGTGATATCCGTTCCTGTACCAACATTATATAAATGCTCTGAAAGTTCATTTTCAATTGCAAACACCACTGATTTGGCCATATCGTCTACATGCAAAAATTCACGCATTGGCTCTCCACTTCCCCACAAAGTCACAGGTGCATTATCATTTAATTTGGCTTCATGGAACTTTCTAATCATAGCCGGTAGCACATGGGAAGTTTTTAAATCGAAATTATCAAATGAGCCATACAAATTTGTAGGCATCAAACTTACAAAATCCTTTTTGTATTGTTCTCTAATCGCCTCACATGCCTTTACACCTGCAATTTTAGCGATGGCATACCACTCATTTGTCGGCTCCAAACTATCCGTTAAAAGATATTCCTCCTTTAAAGGCTGTGGTGCCAACTTTGGATAAATACAAGAACTTCCTAAAAACACAAATTTAGCGACATTATGTTTATGCGCTGCATCAATAAGATTGTTTTGAATTTGTAAGTTCTCCATTAAAAATTGGTAAGGATAGTCATTATTAGCCAAAATACCACCTACCCTAGCTGCAGCATCGACAATAGCATCTGGTTGCTCTTCAGCAATGAACTGTATAACTGCGCTTTGATTGCGCAAATCCAGTTCTTTACTAGATTTACCAATCAAATTATTATATCCTTTTTGTTCCAATGCTCGCCAAACAGCAGAACCAACCATACCTTTATGGCCTGCAATATATATTTTTGAAGATGTATCCATTCTTAAAAACTATTCAAAATAATTTAAAATTTGATAATCTCCTTCTTTAAGGTACTGCTCCTTTTTCATTAATTTCAGGTCACTTTGCATCATATCATTCACCAAATCCTTCAAATCATATTTTGGTGTCCATCCTAATTTATTATTTGCTTTTGAAGCATCTCCAATAAGCAAATCTACCTCAGTTGGTCTAAAGTATTTAGGGTCTACCGCAAGAACTTCTTTTCCTATTTCAATTTGATATTCTGGATTATCACAGGACACTACAAAAGCTTTTTCTTCAACACCTTCACCTTTAAATTCCAAGGCGACACCAACTTCGGCAAATGCCATACGTACAAAATCACGTACTTTTGTTGTCTTTCCGGTAGCAATCACCCAATCTTCGGCCTCATCTGCCTGTAAAATCATCCACATCATACGCACATAATCCTTGGCATGTCCCCAATCGCGCTGTGCATCAAGATTTCCTAAATAGAATTTATCCTGTAAACCTAAGGCAATCCTTGAAACAGCTCTGGTAATCTTTCTAGTCACAAACGTTTCCCCTCTAATTGGAGATTCATGATTAAATAAAATACCATTACAAGCATACATTCCGTAAGCCTCACGATAGTTTACAGTAATCCAATAGGCATACATTTTAGCCACTGCATAAGGACTACGAGGATAAAAAGGTGTTGCTTCAGACTGTGGCACTTCTTGTACTTTCCCATACAATTCAGAAGTGGAAGCTTGGTAAATTCTTGTTTTCTTTTCCAACCCTAGAAGTCGAACAGCATCCAGAATCCTTAAAGTCCCCAAACCATCAGCATTGCCCGTATATTCTGGCACCTCAAAGGACACATGTACGTGACTCATCGCCGCCAAATTGTAAATTTCATCAGGCTGTATCTCTTGAATCAAACGAATCAAGTTTGTACTGTCAGTCATATCTCCATAATGGAGTATAAAATTTCTATGGGATTCATGCGGATCCTGATACAAATGATCAATCCTATCTGTATTAAACAAGGACGAACGTCGCTTCAAGCCATGAACTATATATCCTTTTTTCAACAAGAACTCACTTAAATAAGCACCATCCTGCCCTGTCACTCCAGTTATAAAAGCTATTTTTTGCTTCATACATTATGCATTAAGGACACTTTTCTTTTCATTAAGAATGCCCTAAAAATTAATCTAGTTATTACCCCTATTTCTCCTTCATATTCATCACTTACCCGACAAAGTGGACCAGAATCTCTATTCTGTTTTTAATATCCCTATTTACATCTGAGTGATATACAAAAAGAATAGCATCCTGAAATATCTAGAATGTTATTCTTTCTGACCCAACGGCAATATTACTGTCTTATTTCATTTTATCCTATTTCAAACCTAGGTTGGACACTTTAAAATCTGTCCTAATATTCCTTGCGCTGCTCCAAACGACGTAAAAAATTCAATTTCATAGCTCTGTCTTCATTTAAATAAACGCTCATCAATCCAACCTAAGCCCATAAGGCCATCCACATTTAACACCTCACAAGACTCTCACATCTCAACATTTAGACAAGAATTCGAATAACATTTCAAATGCTCATTAAAACAAAACCTAAAATGCTATATCCAATTTTGAGGTTCACACATTTGATTTGTAAAAATAACCCGATTCAAGCAACGAAAAAAATTACACGTCGAAATCATTAAAATTTTAACAATCAACCAAAAACATTGACAAATTCACTTTTTTACCCCTCAAAAACAATACAATCACAAAAACACAGCTCGATATGCGATGAATTTATCAAAAACCATTTTTTTCGTTAAAAATCACATAAAACCGACACAATGCCTAAACCTCAAAATACTAGAATTTGTCGTTAAGAATTCGTATTTTTATATGCATATTTGCTATTAAAATCAACTTTACAACCAAAATATTATGTCAAAAATTACATTTACTGCTTTAATTTTTGTTTTGGCGCTTCAATTTAGTTGGGGGCAAAGTACCATTGCAACCATTGCCAGTACCTCTGGTACAACGCCAACGGCAACAGGAACTGTCCCTAACATATCCGCTTCGGGATTTGAACGAGGAAACGGCATCCTTAACGACAATGGCTCTGAATTTACATCAGACGACTGGGATTCTGCTTCACTAAATGATGCCATCACCTCAAATGAGTACATACAATGGTCGCTTACCTCCAATACCGACTACTCGATGAACATCTCGCAATTGGACATTGCCTTGGATCGTCATCAAAATGGCCCTCAAAACTGGCAAGTATTTTATAGCACAGATGGCTTTAGTACTAGCTCTCCAGTAGAACCTGCCCAGACAATTACAACCACTGAAACTACTTTTAGTTTAACAGGCCTAACCATTAATTCTGGAAACTCAGGAACTGTAACCTTCAGATTATATGCATGGGGCGCCAATAATACTGGCGGATGGCTTAGCATTATGCCACAAGCCAGTTGGACAGAATTAGGTGTAACAGATCCTGGCGCACGTATCCTAGGATCTGTAATTCCACAAACCAATGCAATGGAATCGAATATTGTAAATTCTTCTACATTCAATGCTAACGAAAACATTGATTACACAGCCTTCAATGCAGGTGCTGGTTTGACAACTTCTAACGCAATTAAAATTGCCGAATTCGTTATCCAAGACGGAGGTGATGATACTACTGATGCTGATGAGGTGGCTACTATTTTAACCGATTTGGAATTTACGATTGCTGGTTTTGAAAACTTAGAAGCACTAGCCCTTTTTGACGGCACTCAAAATTTAAGCGAATTAACTGTCACCGGTAATACCGTTGCTTTTTCAGGGTTAACACTAACTGCCAATAATGATGGCACTAAGACTTTTGAAGTTTATGCAACCTTTAAATCTACGGTTACTGATAACGAACAAATTCAGCTAACAATCACTTCTGCTAACGCAGATAGTTTAGGATCGGGCTTTGCAGCTTCAGATGCTGGTGGTGCGCAAAGTTCTATTGCTGGAGACGCTAACAGAATTGAAGTTACTGCAACTCACTTAAGTTTTTTACAAGAGCCAACAGACACTAATGTTAATGAAATAATGACGCCTTTTGTTATGGTTGCTGCAGAAGATTCAAATGGTAATATTGATGCTGATATAACTTCATCCATTACAATTCAATCTACTGGAGCCCTTTTAGGAGCTCCTATTACAGTTGCACCTATTGACGGAATAGCTACGTTTGAAACCATTATTCACTCGACAATTACAGATGGCTATGTTATTAATTTGGTTGCCTCAAACAGTGAGCTTCCTGGCGCTTTTAGTGCTCCATTCAGTATTATTAACGGTTCATCCTTCCTTGCCTTTCAAAGTTTTGAAGGTGGCGGTACTTGGGATTACACTATTAGCCCAGAAGAGGATTTAACTAGTAATAACACTTATTGGGGTGTTGCCGATTCTAGTTTCGGCTCCTTTACAACCATGCCTTCTGAAGGCTCCTTCTTTTTTGGTGCTCAAAATACTGAAGGAACAATTTCTTTGGAAACTTTTTCAGTCTCGGATTACACAGAGGTTTCGGTAAGTTTTGATTATGAAGCTGATGCATTTGACAACAATGATTTTGTACAATACGAACTTTTTATTGACAATGTTTCTCAAGGACTTATAGACCTAGTAGTTGGAGTAAGTTCAGGCCAGGGAATTGACCAAGAAGGCACCGTAACCCTCCCAATTACAGAAGGCGCAAGTACTGTAAGATTAAATGTTACTGTAATTTCTAATAACCAAAATGATTTTGCTGCCTTTGATAATTTTAGAATTGAAGGAACACCATTACCTCCACCAATCAACTACACCTACAATGGACTTATTTGGGACCCGCAAAATCCAACTGGAGTTTCAACAGATAGAGACGTGATATTAGTTCAAAGTGGTGTTTATGAAATGGACGCAGATACTGAAGCGTCTGTAATGTTAGTAAGCCCTGGTGCAGGCGTGCATATTCCATCCGGTGTTACATTTACTGTTATAAACGATCTTGGTTTGCTTTCAGAATCAGATTCCTATTCCAGTTTAATTTTGGATGGCACAATAAATGGAACGGTCACCTACGAACGTCATGTAAACACGACGGCTTCAGTAGGAGGTAATGACTTGATTTCAGCCCCTCTTACGGGACAACAGTTTGGAGTTTTTGCTTCTAATAATGATAATATAGATTTCAACCCTGCAAATCCATCCATGAAACGATTTGGCCCGTTTGACAAAGCTACCGGAGCTTATTTATACTGGGATACAGATGTATTAGAGGAATATCTGACAACCCTAGACCCAGGTATTGGGTATAGAGCAGCCTCCACCGACGGTAATAACTTTGCTTTTTCAGGGACAGTGAACACAGGAACAATCTTAGCACCTATTGAACAATCTGGCCCATCATATTTGGAATGGAATGCCATTGGAAACCCTTATCCTTCTTATTTATCCCTTTCAGAATTTTTAAACATAAACAACGATTTATTCCTTGAAAACTCTGCTGGAGTGTACGGTTATAATTCATTAGGTAATGCCAGTTATACCGTTTGGAATTTAGCTTATTCCGACGCCAATCCAAATGCCGTAATTACACCTGGTCAAGGGTTCTTGGTTACCTCCAAGCCAGAGGGTGGAAGTGTTACCTTCAATCCTAATATGAGAAGTACAGGCAGTAGTGATGATTTTATTGTAGGTAAACAAGCCTCTACTTCCAATAATTCATACTTCGCAACCTTTCAAGTTTCCAACTCTACCGAACAAGTAAGACAAACATCCCTTTACTTGAATGACAATGCTTCGTTAGGGCTTGACCCAGGTTATGATTCTGCCATATTAGGTTTTAATGCTGCAAGTTACGATATCTACTCAGAACTAGTTCAAGAGAATAACGGTATTGACATGGCTATACAGTCTATAGGCAACACTGATATTTTGAACCCTGTCAACATACCATTAGGAATCAATGCTCCTCAAGGACAGCAATTGACAATTTCCATTGTTGAGTCAACTATTCCGACAGAAATCAATGTGTATTTAGAAGACATAGAAACTAATACTTTTACACTTTTAAACACTAGCGATTATACTTTCACAACATCATCTACATTGACAACTCCAGGAAGATTCTATATTACATTTGATAATAATACACTTTCTAATGGAGACAATGATCTTTCAAACATTGAGATATTCAACATTAAAGGAAAGGACAAATTAATTATTAGAGGAAATTTAGAAAAAAACACCATATTATATATTTATGATATCCAAGGACGTTTAGTATTAAACTCGGAGGTATTACCTAATATAAATAGACAAGAGATTGACATTTCTAATGTTACTAATGGCGTTTATGTTGTAAAACTGGAGAACAATACTCAAGAAAAAATACAGAAAATTATAGTAGATTAAAATAGCTAAACCTTCATTTATATCCATTACAATAAAAATGTTTTATATATTTACGGCATGAAGAAGAAAAACTCACAAGAATCTATTTCAAGAAAGCAAGCCATTAAGCGCATGGGAAAATATGCCGCTATAACTGCCGCGGGAACATTTCTTATTCTGAACCCAACGAAAGCACAGGCGCAATCTCCTCCCCCTACTGGTGGAGATGGTTGGCCCATACCGTAGGTCATAAAAATTTAAACTCATTTAAATTTGAAGTATATACATCCCAAATATAAAAGCACGATAGGAAAAACTATCGTGCTTTGGTTTTTTAACAGTAATCGTTATGTTATTGCAGACGAAACTACCAATAAGTATATAGAGTTATTTTTAACCTCTAACTCCTTTGATGATTTTGAAAACAGCATATCCATTTATAATCCTAAAATCAACTCGAAAGAGCTTTACCTTGATATAGAAAGTTTTCTAATCGATTCCAATAAAATAGATTCTCAACATATTCAACAAAAATACTCGAATCTTGACCAAGGATATGAAACAAATATTTCTTACTTATACTCTACCTTCACAAAGCCAATACAAGTAAATTACGCTTCACAATTGCTGAAGTCCTATTTACATCCAAACCTTAGTTATCTTCTTGAGAAAAATTCGTTTCATTTTCAACTTTCTTTTAACATCTTAGAAAACGATGAACACATCCTTCTATACAAAAACCAAGAGTTCCAGTATGCCTTCCTAAAAAAGGACTACCATAAACTTCAAGGAAAATTTAATTTTTTATTGTTATGTGAACTTTACAATAAACAAGAATCAGATTGGCTGGGAACCTTTCATGCCTCCACCTTAGGTAATGAAAAAGAGGCTTTAATGTTAATAGGCGACTCTGGGAATGGAAAAAGTACTTTAAGCGCTCTTTTGATGGCCCATGGTCTGGATTTAATATCCGATGACATAACAGCTATGCTAGCTGACAATTTACATGTCTACAGAAACCCAAATGCTATTTCTATCAAACAGGGTGCTTTTGAGGTGCTCAAACCATATTTCCCAAAATTGGATTCCTACGATGATGTTTTCATCAATAACACCAAAGGGTACGTGAAATATATCCCGCCTTCTAACACCAACCCTAAAAAATTTGATTTCCCTTGCAATAAGATAGTCCTAGTAAAATATGACCAAAATACACCTAGCACTTCGCTATCAGAATTAAATCCTGCCAAAGCTCTAGAAACCCTCATTCCTGAGTCCTGGATTTCACCAAATCCCAAGCATGCAAAATTATTTTTAAATTGGCTGGAAACCGTAGAATTCTATTCACTTACCTACAACAATAACGAAGAAGCTATTTCAAAATTCAAATCGCTATTTTCGAATTAATCGTATATTACCAATTCAATAATAACAGTATATGCCTTCCCTAAAATCGACATTTTTAAGGATTGCTGAAATCTTAAGTTTTGAGTCTGATGATTTAAAATTACAACAGGCCCTATCTTCCCCAGAGATGGACTGGGACAATTTTGTAAAAGTTGGAAGCAGTCATTTACTCCTACCTGCTATTTACAACAGATTAAAAACAAAACAATTATTGGATATACTCCCAGAGGAACTTGCTGCATACCTAGAAGAAATCAACAACTTGAATCTAGATAGAAGCAAACAAATTTTGAAGGAGGTAGTATTTATTAGTCAGCTTTTCTCAAAACATAAAATCAATCATGTTTTCGTAAAAGGAGCTGCAATGCTTGCTAGTGGTTTATACAAAAGTTTATCCGAGCGAATGGTTGGAGACATTGACATTTTAGTTCAAGACAACCAAATTGACAAGGCTTTTGAACTTTTGAAAAACGAAGGCTACAACAAATTATTCAAATTCAATTACGAAGTTAAAAACTACCGACATTATCCTAGGCAAGTTTCGGAAAACAGGTTGGCTGCAGTAGAGCTACACACTGGTTTACTAATATTTCAACATAGAAAATTGATTAATTTAGAGCATATGCTTCAATCCAAGCAATTGGTAAATGGTATTTCTATTCCTAACAACTATTACTTCAATTTGCACAATATCTTAAGCTGGCAGATTAATGACCATGGTTACTTCTATAACCGCATATCTTTGAAGAACAGCTACGACAGTCTTGTTCTCGGTCTTTACAAAGACGAAAAGCTTCTTGAATCTTTGCTTTCAAATAAAATAACTGCCGGTTACATCACTTTAAACGCCACCCTTTTTAAAGAATACCAACATTTACCTTTAAAACGCAAATTTAAATTCAAGCAATCGAATTATCTATACAGCATACAGCATCAACGATATGGGAAGTTGGATTATAATTTTAGATACGCCTATATAAACGCTAAAGAAAGAGTGGTCACCTTTGCTACCAACAAGAGTTACAGAAGCCATATTCTTAAAAATAAATTTTTCAACAGAAAGAAAAACTAGTAGCCTGCAAAGTGGAAATTGAGCATCTGTTTGGTTTTAGCATAAATTTCTGGAAATAAGGTCTGAAATTCCTGGGGAGTCTCAATAAATGTTTCAATAATTACCGCTATAAATTCAAATTGGTTGGTATAGGCGTAATTTCTAAAGTATTCGGATTCTATCAACGACTTCCTTAGAGCCTCATCGCCGGACAATAATTCGGTCAATTCCCTAAACGAATCGGAAAACAGTGTGGAGCTCACATCTTTTTCTTTGTAACTATTCAAATGTATAGCATGGGCAAATTCGTGAATACCTAAATTCAAATTGTCATTCTCAATTTCATAACCGGCTTCAAAGTCTTTCCAAGACAACACCAACGCCTGCAATTTAGGATTGAATTCCCCTTTGTGGTAAGATTCATTTATAGTTGAATAAAATTCTTCAGGGTAGATAAAAATTTTATCAATAAGACCTATGTAAAAATCCCTAAAACCAAAGGTAAGCATCACTGCAGTAGCAGAAATAAGCACTCTCATCTCCTCAGACACCTCCACTCCACTCCTGCCAATAAAATCCTTATCAGAAATAAAAGAAGCCACCCTATGTTCAAAAAAACGCTGCTGCCTGCGAGATAATTTTCTATAAAAGGTGAATTGATTTCGGAGAATAGATTGCTGTCCTGCATTCAAGGTTTTCAGCCAAAAAGGAAAGTGCACATACAAAGGACGTCTATATTTAATGACATATCTAAACTCCACCATTCGCAAAGCGAAATAAATAAGCATTAAAAGAAGTCCGATTAAAAAAATTCCCAATATAGTTGAATCTACGCCTGCCAAAATACTTTAAAGATTTATTGGTTAGACTCACAAATAACGCGAAATACTTTGATAGATTGTAAAAAAATTAACCAAAGAAGCGTTTTTATTTTAAAACAAAAAAGGCCCAACATTTACAATGTTGAACCATACTTTGTGACCGCGGAGGGATTCGAACCCCCAACCCTCAGAGCCGAAATCTGATATTCTATCCAGTTGAACTACGCAGCCAAATTTCTATATGTCTAGGATAATTTTGCCTTAACAATGGTAGCAATGGTTTTACCATCAGCCTTTCCTGCCAATTCTTGGTTAACTACCCCCATTACTTTCCCCATATCTTTCATTCCTTCTGCACCAACTTTCGTGATGGCGGCAACTACTACAGCTTCTACTTCTTCCTCACTCAATTGCTCAGGTAAAAACTGACTGATTACTTCCGCTTGCGCTAATTCAGGTTCGGCCAAATCCTCTCTATTTTGCTCCTTAAAAATAGTAGCACTATCCTTACGTTGCTTTACAAGCTTAGAAACAATTTTCAATTCCTGTTCTTCCGTAAGGCCATCTGCAGATCCTGATTCGGTTTGTGCCAATAAGATCTCAGATTTAATTGCTCTTAAAGCGGCCAAAGCTGTCTGATCCTTGGCTTTCATTGCTGTTTTCATTGCAGCCATTACTTCTTGCTGTAAACTCATATCAAGGTGTTTTATTGAACTGCGAAGATAATAAAAAATAAAGATTGAAACCGACAGATTTTAACAGGAAAACCCCATTTTAAAGCCAAATAAAAAACCCGGAAAGCCACCATAATACCTCCCGGGTTTGACACAAGTGTGAAACACTAAACTAAATTTGCTATTAATCTACGTTGTCGTGTAAAAATGAATTGTTACTCCTTAATTGAATGTCATCATTGTCGTCAGTTCCAACAGACATTCTGGAAGCATTGGTTTCGGAGGAGTGCTGAGACTCCGCCAAATTCACACCCTGTCGTTTGTAAGCAGGTTCTTTTTCAATTTCGTCAATCTTTGCTGTATTGAACTTATAATTGAAGTCCTTCATTTTACGACGTCTCTCATCGGCGCGTTCTTTAAGCAGATCTGAGATAGGACTGTTCATAGGGTCCAATTCCTCTACTTCGCGTTTCTGAGGTTGTTCTGGTTCTACAACTTTACGTTCAAAAATGATATCCTCTTCAACTTTAGTTTCTTTTTTCAACTTAGCTTGGCTACTAGATGAATCCTCATCCATAAAATCATCCAAAGCGTAACGCTTTTCACCATTTTCATTGGCTTCCGTTACAGGAACTACTTCAATATGATCATTCACCTTAATGTTTTTGATCTCTCTGATGTTTCTAATTTCATCATCAAGATTAAACAACATTTTAGGCTCATTCCCCATGCCATGCTTAGGCTTTTCTTCCTGTTTTGGAGGCGTACTTAAAGGCAAATCAAAGGTCAATGAAATTTGTTCTTCCTGTTCGTATCCCTTACTAACAGACTTTTCTTCTTCTACCTCTTGAACCGGGGTGATGATAAAATCTTCTTCACTCATGGTTTTGTGGTCCAAAACCTCTTCATAAGATACATTGATGTTCTTGATAAACTCGGTTGTTGGAATTAATTCAGAATGCGAATTAGCAGGAGTCGCTTCTTCCTCCTCATCCTCATCCATCAAGGTATGCACCACCATTTTTGGAGCTTTAGGCTCTTCTTTTTCCAAAACAATATCTGGAGTAATAATGGCCGGGTCTTGTTCTTTCACCTTGACTTCATCCTTGTCATCTTCAAGGGCGTGAACTACCTTTTTTATTTCCGTATTGGAAATTTCGTGTTGTTGATCAATGTTAAATCCAGTAGCAATGATGGTTACGGAGATGGATTCTTGAAGTGATTCATCTTCACCAACCCCCATAATGATATTGGCACCATGACCAGCTTCGTTTTGAATGTGATCATTGATTTCTCCAATTTCGTCAATAGTAATTTCCTGAGATCCAGAAACGATAAGCAACAATACGTTTTTGGCTCCAGTAATTTTATTATCATTCAACAACGGCGAATCCAAAGCTTTCATAATAGCTTCCTGTGCACGCGTTTTACCGGATGCAGAAGCAGACCCCATTATGGCGGTTCCACTATTGCTCAATACGGTTTTGGCGTCACGTAAATCGATGTTTTGGGTATAGTGATGCGTAATTACTTCCGCTATACCCCTGGATGCCGTCGACAAGACCTCATCTGCCTTTGAGAATCCAGCCTTAAACCCTAAGTTACCATAAACCTCACGCAGTTTGTTGTTATTGATAACGATCAAGGAATCCACATGACTTCTCAGTTTTTCAATTCCTCTTTGGGCTTGCTCGTTTCTTGTCTTTCCTTCAAATTGGAAAGGCATGGTCACAATTCCCACGGTTAAAACATCCAGTTCTTTCGATAATTTGGCGATTACAGGAGCTGCTCCAGTACCAGTTCCTCCGCCCATTCCCGCAGTAATGAATACCATTTTTGTATTGGTATCCAACATGCGTTTGATATCTTCTAAACTCTCCAAAGCAGCCTGCTCCCCAACTTCTGGGTTTGCACCTGCTCCTAATCCTTCGGTTAAATTTACTCCTAATTGGATCTTGTTTGGGACACCACTATTTTGAAGTGCCTGGGAGTCTGTATTACAAATCACAAAGTCAACGCCCTTAATTCCTTGCTGGAACATGTGGTTAATGGCGTTGCTTCCTCCACCTCCAACACCAATCACCTTGATAACATTGGATTGGTTCTTTGGTAAATCGAATGCAATATTCCCAAATTCGTTGTTGTTGCTCATATAATTAGTTCTTTACTGGATTTATATTAATTATTCTGCGTTATCTAAAAAATCTTTTACTCGCTCTGTTAGTTTGTCCAAGAAGGATTTGCGTTCCTTTCGTGGCGGCTCTTGAGGTTGCTCTTCCTCAACAATATCTTCGGCAGGAGCTGACTCTACTTCAGGTTCTTCAACCACTTCCTCTACAACTTCTTCTTCAATGCGTATACGCTCTTGACGCTTTAAGCCGTCCATAACCAAACCAACAGCTGTAGCATATAGAGGGCTTGCCACATCTTCATCGCTATCACCGGCTAAATGCTCGTTAGGATACCCAATTCTGGTATCCATTCCTGTAATATATTCTACCAATTGCTTTAAGTGCTTTAATTGGGCACCTCCACCCGTCAACACAATTCCGGCAATCAATTTCTTTTTCTGCTCTTCGTGCCCGTAGTTTTTGATTTCCACATAGACTTGCTCTATGATTTCAACCACACGCGCATGGATGATCTTGGATAGGTTTTTCAAGGTAATTTCCTTTGGCTCCCTTCCTCTCAATCCTGGAATGGACACAATCTCATTATCCTTGTTTTCTCCCGGCCATGCCGATCCAAATTTTATTTTCAACAATTCAGCCTGTTTTTCAATAATTGAACAGCCCTCCTTGATATCTTCAGTAATCACATTTCCTCCAAAAGGAATTACCGCCGTGTGACGGATGATTCCGTCTTTGAACACTGCCAAATCGGTGGTACCACCTCCTATGTCGATAAGCGCCACTCCCGCCTCCTTTTCCTCTTGGCTCAAAACCGCATTAGCAGATGCTAATGGCTCCAAAGTGATGCCTTCCAATTCCAATCCGGAACTTTTCACACATCGGCCAATATTTCTGATAGATGATACTTGACCAACTACCACATGGAAATTGGCTTCCAAACGTCCACCATACATTCCAATAGGCTCCTTAATCTCGGCTTGACCATCTACTTTGTACTCCTGTGGCAATACATGAATAATCTCTTCCCCTGGCAACATTACCAATTTATGCACTTGGTTGATCAACATGTCGATATCATCATCATCAATCACCTTATCGGAATTGGCACGCGTGATATAATCGCTATGCTGCAAGCTTCTAATATGCTGCCCAGCAATCCCCACCGTAACCCCTTCGATTTTATATCCAGATTCAGCCTCGGCTTCTTGAACCGCCTGTTGAATAGATTGAATGGTTTGGGTAATATTGTTAACCACACCTCTGTGCACACCTAAGCTTTTGGATTTTCCAATTCCAAGAATCTCAACTTTTCCGTAATCATTTTTACGACCAATCATAGCCACAATTTTTGTGGTCCCTATGTCTAATCCTACTGAAATTTTATTGTTTTCCATTCTTTACTTTTTGGTGCAGATGACCTGATTATCAAATTTTAAGTTCACCGTGCTATAACTGTCAAGGGTTTTATCTTTATAGGCCTTTTGGTAAAAAGCCTTGAGATTGTTTAGTTTTTTATCCAATTTTTTTAAGCTACCAAACTTTATTACGAAGTCGTTTAGTCTAAATCTCACATCAATGGACTTGTCTTCGTTTTGGTGAATCTCAACAACATGCTGTTTTAAAAATTCATCTGTATAAACTTTGTTAGCAATATTGTATACGTTCTGTAAATCATTCTTAAGCACATTTCCCGTAACCATTGGTACTCTTGCAGAATAATTTGTAGACAAAGGCATGTAGGAACCTTCGGTATCTATGTAATAGGATGCGTTAGTATTTACTCGGGCAATAGGTTGTTTTTGCTCAATTTCTGTGGTGATCACTCCATCAACACTCATAAATACTTGAGCTTCCTTGATCAACGGATTGGAATTCAGGGCAGTCTCCAAGTATTTCAAATCTATAATTTCTTTAGGCTTGTTTGCAATAGACTGATTATTTTGTATTAACAACTTACTAACAGTCTGAGGTGTAATGAATAAGTTATCATCACCTAGAAAGTTAATTTCAGGCTCACTCACCTTGCGTTTAGCATTCCTTACAGAGGAAAATGCAAACAGTCCGCTCACCAAAATGAGCACGATCATCAGCTTTATATGTCCTTTGTTAATTTGCAACGCTTAACCCTTGTTTTATAGATTGTACTTCTTCTCCTATATCGCCGGCTCCCAATGTTAAAATCACGGTGGCTTCGGATTCCTTTATAGCCGAAATCAATTCCGGTTTTTCAACCAATGCCTTATGGCTATTGGATACTTTACCCAATAACCACTGGGAAGTCACCCCTTCAATTGGCAACTCTCTAGCTGGATAAATATCCAATAATATCAATTCATCAAATTTTGACAACTGCTCGGCAAATTCATCCGCAAAATCACGCGTTCTGCTAAACAAATGCGGTTGAAATACAGCCAAGACCTTTTGGCCCGGATACATTTCTCGAACAGCTTCATAAACCGCTCTAATTTCTTCAGGATGATGCGCATAGTCATCAATCAACACCTTATCATTCGTCTTGAGATGATAAGTAAATCTGCGTTTAACCCCCTTATAAGACGCTAATGCTTTGGCGAGCTGCTGGCGAGGGACTCCATATTCTACAGACATCGCCAAGGCAATTAACGCATTCGACAGATTGTGTCTACCAGGTAGGTCAAATTTTAAATCTTCAAGAATAGTTCCGCTAGGTGTTTTTACATCAAACACATAAGCTCCATTTTCTATTCTAATATTTTGAGCGGCATAGTCGGAATCATCCTCTATACCATATGTTATTCCTTTTAAAGGCAAACCATTTCTAACGAACAGTTTCCCTTCTGGCTTCAACTGCTTTGTAAACTGTACAAACGAATCCTGAAGCGCTTCCTTCTCTCCATAGATATCCAAATGGTCTGCATCCATAGAGGTGATACAAGCCATATTTGGAAACAAGGTCAAAAAGGACCTGTCAAATTCATCGGCTTCAACAACTGTCACCTCAGTTCCTTCCAAAATCAAGTTGGAATTGTAGTTTTGACTGATTCCTCCCAAAAAAGCGGTTACTTCTACCCCACATTCCTTCAACAAATGCCCAAGTATACTAGTTGTCGTGGTTTTCCCGTGAGTTCCGGCCACTGCCAGACAGAAGGTTTGCTTGGTAATTTCTCCCAACACCGTCGAACGCTTCATTACCAAAAATCCATTGGACTTGAAATATTCCAATTCTTTGTGATCTTTTGGCACTGCGGGGGTGTACACTACTAAAGTATTTTCAGGATTTAGAAAAGACTCCTCAATTTGATCCACAGCATCTTCAAAATGAACCTTAATGCCGAGTTCTTCCAAGGCAACCGTCACTTCGGTCTTGGTTTTATCATACCCAGCCACATACTTATTGTTGGCCGCAAAATATCGCGCCAAAGCGCTCATGCCTATGCCTCCAATTCCTATAAAATAGACGTTATGTATGTGTTTAAATTCCATTTATTTCTTCAAAAGCTTTTCAACTTCATCCACAATGTCCTTGGTAGCATTTACCAAAGCCAATGTTTTTATATGTTTACTTAACGATTCTCTTTGCTCTTTTGAACTCAATAATTTTGAGAACTCAGACTGAAAGTCGCTATTTAAATCTTGTTCTTTTATCATCACCGCGGCCTGTTTTTCAACAATGGCCATGGCATTTTTGGTTTGGTGGTCTTCGGATACGTTTGGCGAGGGGATAAAAATCACTGGTTTCCCAACCACACATAACTCCGATACCGAACTTGCGCCAGCCCTTGAAATGATGACATCTGCAGCGGCATAAGCCATATCCATATTGTTCAAAAATGGATGCACCTGCACACCTTCCATATCATTGTAGCGTTTGTATTGTTGATAATACAATTTGCCACATTGCCAAATTACCTGGACATTTTGCTCCTGCAAATACTCCAGTTGGCTTTCCACCAATTCATTTATTCTTCTAGCACCGAGACTTCCCCCCAAAACCAACAAGGTATGCTTACCGTGTTTTAATTTGAAAACATCTTTGGCTTCAATTGTTTTATTGTCTATCTCTAATAAATCCTGACGGATTGGGTTGCCTGTTTTTACCAATTTTTCCTTTGGAAAAAAACGCTCCAAACCATCATAGGCCACACAAATTTTATCCACCTGCTTTGCCAAAAGCTTATTGGTGATTCCTGGAAAGGAATTCTGCTCTTGAATCAAACTTGGAATATGCTTGGAAGACGCTACATACAGTAATGGTCCACTCGCAAATCCACCAGTACCAATAACGATATCTGGCTTGAAACTTTTGATAATTTTTCGAGAGCGCAGCAAGCTAATCCCCAATTTGAATGGAAACATAGCATTTTTTAGAGTCAACTTGCGTTGTATTCCAGAAATCCAAAGTCCTTCGATAGGATACCCCGCCTGCGGCACCTTTTCCATTTCCATTCTATCATTGGCACCAACAAACAGGAACTTAGCCTTCGGGTAACGGGACTTCAATTCATTTGCAATAGCAATAGCAGGGTAGATATGACCTCCTGTACCGCCTCCAGACAATATGATTTTATAGTTTCCCATTATATCGCTTCACTTAAAATTTCAAGTGGATTTTCTTCAATATTTATATCTTCTTCCTGCTCTTTTATTTCTTCCCTTTGAGCGCTTACACTCAAAATGATCCCTACCGCCATACAAGTCATCCAAATAGAGGTTCCCCCACTACTGATAAGCGGAAGTGTTTGTCCCGTTACAGGAAACAATTCCACAGCAACCGCCATATTGATCAAGGCCTGAAAGACAATTGGCAAGCCAACCCCCAGCACTAGTAATTTTCCAAAAATGGTATCCGATTTTTGTGATACAATCACAATTCTAAACAAAAACCAAGAGTACATTAATAGCAAAAACAACCCGCCTAAAAGACCATACTCTTCAATGATGATTGCAAAAATAAAATCGGATGATGACTGTGGTAAAAAGTTCTTTTGAACACTTTTACCAGGACCAACTCCCTGGATCCCTCCAGAAGCAATTGCTATTTTGGCTTTTTCTATTTGGTAATCTTCTTCGGTATCTTCACCATTGGAGAAATTTTCTATACGGCTTATCCACGTGTCTACCCTGTTAGGCATTAAATCGGGGAACGCCTTTGCTACCAACACAAAGAATGCCAACGCTAAAATTCCGGAACCCACTATAACCGCCAAATACTTTATGGGATACCCACCTATAAAGGTCAGTACCAACACCATAGCAAACATGATGGCCGTTGTTGAAAAATTCGCCGGCAAAATTAATATTAATACTAAAAAAACAGGCATCCAAAGCGGCAAAATACTCTCTTTAAACGATACTTTTTTATCCTGAATTTTCGAAAGATACCTGGCCACGTAAACCATCAATACCACAAAGGCCAATGTAGACGTCTGAAATGACATCCCTACTAACGGAATCTGTATCCACCTGCTTGCATTAGCCCCTTCAATAGTAGTTCCCTGTAACATTGTAACAACCAACAACACCAATACCACTGGCAACATCACCATGGACAAGCCCCTAAAATATCGATACGGGATCTTATGCGTACCATACATAATGACAAAGCCCAAAAGCAAATGCACAAAATGCTTTACAAAAAACGTAAACGTGCTCCCACCACCCACAGTATAAGCCAAATTACTGGATGCACTATACACGGGAAGAAAAGAGAAAATTGCCAACAGTGCCACAATGGCCCATATCAATCGATCTCCCTTTATATTTTCAAACAACTTTTGCACGTTACTGCTAATTTTTACTCTTTATTTATAAATTTCTTACTGCTTCTTTAAATTGACGACCTCTGTCCTCATAATTTTCAAACAAATCGAAACTCGCACAAGCAGGCGACAACAATACATTATCTCCAGCTTCGGCAAGTTTATATGCCATTTTAACGGCCTCCGTCATACTTTGAGTTTCTACAATAACATCAACCATACCCGAAAAACTATCCAATAACTTTTGATTATCAACCCCTAAACAAATGATAGCTTTTACCCTTTCGTTTACAAAACGATACAACTCGCTGTAATTATTCCCTTTATCCTCGCCTCCAACAATCCATACCGTAGGCGCATCCATACTTTCCAACGCGAAATAAGTAGCGTTTACATTAGTTGCTTTGGAGTCATTAATGTATTGCACCTTATTTATTTTAAGCACATTCTCCAAACGATGTTCTACACCTTGGAAATTCTCCAAACTTTCGCGTACCGTTTGTTTTCTAATTCTTAATAAATGTGCTACGGTTGATGCCGCCATGGCATTTTTCACATTGTGTTTACCTTCCAGTGCTATACTTTTTGTAGGCATAATAATAGGGTTGTTATCGATTGTTATTATAATATTTTCATTGTCTAAATAGGCGCCATTCTCAATTGTCTTCGTTAAAGAAAACGGCAATAATCTTGATTGAACAGGATGCTTCTCTAACCATTTATTGATTACTTCATCATCGGCGTCGTAGATTAAGTAATCATCCTTGGTTTGGTTCATGACAATCCTAAATTTGGATGCAATATAATTTTCAAACTTATAATCGTATCTATCCAAATGATCTGGCGTAATATTGGTAATCACAGCAATATGCGGCTTGAAATCCACAATATCATCCAGTTGAAAACTACTGATCTCCAAAACATAATTAGGATAGTTTTTTTCCAAAATCTGTTTTGCAAAACTATCGCCAATGTTTCCTGCCAATCCTACTTCCAGTTCCTGTTTGAGAATGTGATGGGTTAACGACGCTGTAGTTGTTTTACCATTACTCCCTGTGATTCCGACAATAGTTGCATCGGTATATCTTGACGCAAATTCTATTTCCGAAATCACGGGAATGCTGGCTGCTATTAATCGTCCTACCAAATTCACTTTATTAGGAATACCCGGACTTTTCATTACTAGGTCTGCATTGAGAATCTTAGCCTCTGTGTGCTGCTCTTCCTCCCAATCAATCTCATGATGTATAAGAACCTGATTATATTTCTCTTTTATTTTTCCCTTATCGGAAACAAATACTTCAAAACCTCTCGCTTTTCCCAAAAGTGCCGTTCCTACGCCACTTTCGCCGCCTCCCAAAATGACCAATCGTTTCATCTATCTAATTTTCAAGGTCACTATGGACAGGATTGCCAACAATATTCCCACAATCCAAAATCGAGTTACAATCTTACTCTCATGATATCCCGATTTCTGATAATGGTGATGTAAAGGTGACATCTTAAAAATGCGTCGACCTTCACCAAACTTCTTCTTGGTATATTTAAAATAGCTCACCTGCAATACCACAGATAAATTTTCAGCAAGGAAGATTCCACACAACACAGGAATCAACCACTCCTTTCTTACTGCAATTGCAATCACAGCTATAATTCCTCCAATAGTTAAACTACCGGTATCCCCCATAAACACTTGAGCAGGATAGGTGTTGTACCACAAGAAACCAATCAAAGCCCCAACAAATGCTGTAATGTAAATAGTGATTTCTTCTACTCTTGGGATGTACATAATATTGAGATAATCGGAGAAAATGATATTACCCGATACCCAAGCAAAAATCCCCAAAGTGAGCACAATTATTGCCGAAGTCCCTGCTGCCAAACCATCAATTCCATCGGTTAGGTTAGCCCCGTTAGATACCGCAGTAATGATAAAAATGGCCACGATTACAAATACCATCCAAGCGTATTGTTTTAAGTCTGGATGGATCCACGTAATTAAATCGGCATAATCAAACTCGTTACCCTTCACAAAAGGAATGGTGGTTTTTGTTGACTTTTCCTCGTCCTGAAACAACTTTGAAGGTGACACATTTGGATCATCCATC
The DNA here is from genome assembly GCF_001280505.1 of Mangrovimonas sp. TPBH4. Taxonomy (GTDB): domain Bacteria; phylum Bacteroidota; class Bacteroidia; order Flavobacteriales; family Flavobacteriaceae; genus Mangrovimonas_A. Next base: position 369,589 of record NZ_LBIO01000042.1, on the reverse strand, counting down.
AAAATTTCTTGTTGCTGAGCAACGGGCAACTTCTCCTTTATGGTAACATTATCATTAAAGTAAAGCGTTGTCCCTACAATAATCCCTAGACCTACTTGCCCTAATACTTTAAAACGCCCTTTCAACCCTTCTTTATCATTTTTGAATTTCTTGATATAATCATCAATAAATCCAATAGTTCCCATCCAAACCGTGGTAACGATCAACAACAAAATGTAGACGTTATCTAACTTCGCCAATAAGAGCACTGGAATCAAAGTCGCCATAATGATGATGATTCCCCCCATCGTTGGTGTTCCCGCCTTTTCAACCTGTCCTTCCAGACCTAAATCCCTAATGGTTTCACCCACTTGCTGTCTCCGAAGGAAATTGATAATGCGCTTTCCATAGATGGTAGAAATCAACAAAGACAAAATAATTGCTATAGCTGCCCTGAATGTTAAATACCCAAAGAGTGATGCCCCAGGAAACTGGAATTCTTTTTCTAAATATTCGAATAGGTAATACAACATTGGTAACTTCTTATTTTTTCAACTGTTTTAAAAAATCCTTCACTATTTCGTAATCATCAAAATCAAAACGCTCGCCTTTGATTTCCTGATAGGTTTCATGCCCCTTTCCAGCCACCAAGATAATATCATTGGGTTGCGCCATTTGACATGCTGCTTTAATAGCTTGTTTCCTGTCTACAATAGACAGTGTTTTTTTGAAATTTTGAGGCTCTACCCCCTTTTCAATCTCCTCGATGATGGTTTCTGGCACCTCACTTCTAGGGTTGTCGCTGGTAAAAATGACCTTGGTACTTAAAGCCGAGGCAATATGCCCCATTTTAGGACGCTTGGTTTTATCCCTATCACCACCACAGCCCACAACCGTAATCAGCTCTTCATTCTTGGTCCGGATACTATTGATGGTTTCCAACACATTTTTCAAGGCATCCGGCGTATGCGCATAATCCACAATGGCCGTGATTTTATCTCCGGAAACAAAATATTGGAAACGTCCACTAACACTCTCCAATTGACTTACCAACTGAAGCACCTCTACGGTTTCCAACCCTAACAATTTGGCAGTAGCATAAATTGCCAAAATGTTATAGGCATTGAAATTTCCAATCAAACGTGTCCACACCTCATTGTCATCCAACTTCAACAACAAACCTCCAAATTGGTTTTCCAATATTTTGGCTTTAAAATCGGCATACGATTTCAAGGCATAGGTTTGCTTTTTAGCCTTGGTGTTTTGCATCATTACCAAGCCATTTTTATCATCAATATTTACCAATGCAAAGGCCGATTTTGGCAATTGATCGAAGAACATTTTTTTCACATCGCGGTATTCAGCAAATGTTTTATGATAGTCTAAATGATCGTGCGTTAAATTTGTAAAAATGCCCCCCTCAAAATGAAGCCCTTCCGTTCTGCACTGATGAATACCATGAGAACTCACCTCCATAAAACAAAACTCCACGCCCTCATCATTCATCTCCTTCAAATACTTATTGATAGTCAAAGAATCTGGAGTGGTATGAGTAGCCTTATATTCCTTGTCATCCACCATGATTTTTACCGTGGACAACAGACCAACCTTAAAGCCCGCCTTTTTAAACAACTGATACAACAATGTTGAAACGGTAGTTTTTCCATTGGTACCCGTCACTCCAACCAACTTTAAATTTTCAGATGGATTTCCATAAAAATTGGCCGCCATAAAAGCCAAGGCCATATTGGCATTCTCAACTTGTATATAGGTAACCCTTTCTTTCAATTCCTTTGGCAGAACCTCACAAACAATCGCCGCAGCACCATCCTCAATAGCCTTTTCTATAAAGTCATGACCATCCACCACAGTACCCTTGATAGCAACAAATACATCATTGCTTTTAACCTTTCGAGAATCAAAATGTACAGATCCCACCTTCACAGAAGTACTTCCCACCACTGCGTTTAAGGTCACCTTATACAATATGTCCTTTAATTCTATCATCAAATATTCAATACTACAGTTTGGTTAGGCGCTATTTTCACCCCCTTATTAACAGATTGTCTCCTCACTTCACCAACACCGTTCACCTTCACTTTCAAGCCCATGTTCTCCAAAAGCGCCATAGCATCCATGACCGGCATCCCCACCACATTCGGCATGATTGTCTTATAGGTTTTAGCCACCTCATAATAGGTTTCAAAATCCTTTTCAGTCTTCGCATCGGCAAACTCTAATTGCTCAACTTCATCTATCAAAGGCGTATCGGTAAAGATCTTCTGTGCAATTCTTTTAAACACAGGTCCGGTAACATCTGCTCCATAATACCCCTTTTTTACACTAGGCTTATGAATTACCACGATACATGAATATTTGGGATTGTCCGCAGGAAAATACCCTGCAAAAGACGAAATGTAACGTCTATTTTCTTTCCAATCCTTCATCCAATATTCGGTTTGGGCCGTACCAGTTTTTCCGGCCATTGAAAAATGCGGCGAATACAAAGAATGCCCTGTACCACGTTCCACAACATTCTTTAATATATCTTGAATTTCCTTCAAGGTTTTATCCGAACAAATCCTATTCTTAAGCTCTACTTGCTCAAAAGACTCTACAACTCTATCCAATTCTTTAACAGAACGCACGAACCTAGGCTTCACCATCACCCCATTATTAGCTATAGCATTGTAAAAGGTCAACGTCTGCAAAGGTGTCAACTTTAAATTATAGCCATAAGCCATAGAGGGCAAGGCGTTTTTACTCCATATTTTATCACCCGGACTTGGAATAACCGGCTGCCCTTCGCCCAAAATTGGCAATCCCAAAGGCTTGTCTAATCTCCAATCCTTAAGATGATCAACAAATTTTTGCGGTTGTTTTGAATACCCTTGATCTATAATAGTCGCTAATCCAATATTGGACGACACCTCCAGAGTTCTAGCTACCGAAATCTTGCCATGCCCATGAGTATCATAAATACCACGGCCATAAAACTGCTTATACCCCATTTTGGTATCGATGATAGCAGACGTATCTACAACTTTATCTTCCAAAGCAGCCATTAAAGCCATTACTTTAAACGTAGAACCCGGCTCATGAGCCTCACCCACCGCATAATTCAAACGCTCATAATAGTGTCCGTTTTCGTTTCTACCCAAATTAGAAATTGCCTTGATCTCACCAGTTTCAGCCTCCATCACAACCACACAGCCATGGTCTGCCTCATACTCCTCCAACTGCTTCAACAGAGCATGATGAGCCACATCCTGAATATTAACATCAATAGTGGTATATAGATCGTAGCCATCCTGAGGCTCCACTTCATTATAATCGGCAATAGGTTTCCATTGCCCGTTTCCAATCTTTTGCTTCAACCTATGCCCATTTACACCACTCAAATACTCCTGTCCATAAGCTCCTTCAATTCCCGCTCTAGTAACATTTCCTTCTCCATCTACTCTTTCATACCCAATCGAACGATGCGCGATAGCACCCATAGGATGTTCCCGACGAGTAGTTTGCTCTACAATCAAGCCTCCTTTATAAGCTCCAAGGTTTAACATTGGAAAATTCCTAATCCTTATATAATTGGAGTAACTGATGTTTCTAGCAATCAAATAATATCTATTCTTATTAGCTCGAGCTTTCCTCAAATAGTTTTGATACAAGGCAGAAGGCTTCCCGGAATATTTGGACAAGGAATCACAAAGAGGAATCAAATACTTTTCAAACGTACGTGCCGAAGGCGTCAAGGCATCAAACCTAATATCATACTTAGGAATAGAGGTTGCCAACAAACTACCATCGGCAGAATATACATTGCCTCTGTTTGCTGGAATCTCAACATTTTTAACGGTACGTTTCTCCGCCAAGTCCCGATACTTATCCCCCTGCACAAACTGAATCACAAACAGCTTAAACACTACTGCAAGCACAAAGACAAACATGGTCCCTGCCACAAAGTACAACTTATTCAATATGTTCTTTTCTGTTACTGCCACGCTTCTACTCCTGCGATTTTACTCTTATTTTTCTAGGAGGAATTTCCGAAGGAAACACTCCTTTTTCAGACATTTTTTTTACTAAGGATGACTCCATCTTAAGCCTCATCAATTGCGAACGCCCATCCACAAAAGCTGAACGTAATTCTTTCACCTCATTATTCAATCTTGCAATCTCGTGTACTTTTTTATCCGCACTATGAGAACTCGCTATCATAATTAGCGCCAAGACAGAAATAAAAATGATAACCCTCCAATTTTTAAAAGAATCATCACTAACTAAAAACTTACCTTTCAGAATACTATAAATATTGTTCCTCATAGCTTCTCTGCAATTCTTAGCTTAGCACTCCGCGCCCGACTGTTCTGCGCTATCTCTTCCTTGGTAGGCACAATCAAACCACCCACCTTTTTTAATGGCACTTCAAAATTCCCGAACATATCTCGCTCGGGCTCTCCTTCAAACATGCCGTTCCTTATAAATCGCTTCACCAATCTATCCTCTAAGGAATGATAGGATATAAAACTTAAACGTCCTCCTTGCTTCAACAATTCAGGCATTTGCAACAACAATTCTTTAAGCACCTCTATTTCTTGGTTGACCTCGATGCGAATGGCCTGATAAATTTGCGCCAGCACCTTATTTTCTTTTTTGTGCCCCAAGAAGCGCTTTAACACTTCTTTCAGCCGCTCACTTGTTTTAATAGGATCATCTTTTCTTGCCTCTACAATTATTCTGGCCATGGCCGGAGCCTGCCTCAATTCGCCATATTGCAAAAACATCTGCCTCAATTGCTCCTCCTCATATTCATTCACGACATTATAAGCAGACAAACCTTCCTTCTGATTCATACGCATATCCAAATCGGCTTCAAACCTCGTGGAAAATCCTCGTTCCGCCACATCAAACTGATGGGAAGACACTCCAAAATCAGCCAAAACGCCATCCACTTCCTTCACACCATAAAATCTTAAAAAACGCTTGATATACCTAAAATTCTCATTTATCAAGGTGAAACGCGGATCATCAATAGCATTCGCCAAAGCATCTTGGTCCTGATCAAAAGCAAACAACCTCCCACCTTCACCCAAACGCTTCAAAATCTCCCTACTGTGCCCTCCGCCACCAAAAGTGACATCCACATACACGCCGTCCGGCTTAATATTTAAACCATCAACAGTTTCCTTTAACAATACTGGATTATGATATTCCATATTCATCATCATCTTGTCCCATTACCTCTTCAGCCAAATCGGCAAAATCATCAGCCGCTTCGTTTATAGATTGTTCATACTGATCCTTATCCCAAATCTCAATGATATTAATCGCAGAAGACAATACAATCTCCTTTGAAATACCCGAAAACACAACTAAGTCCTTTGGAATAAGCAAACGGCCCGCAGTATCCACCTCTACCATTTTCACTCCAGCCGTAAAACGTCTAATAAAATCGTTGTTCTTTTTCTTAAACCGATTAAGTTTGTTCATTTTTTGCATGAGCTTTTCCCACTCTGCCATTGGATACAATTCCAAGCAGGATTGGAACACCGCTCTCTTAAGCACAAATCCGTCCTGAAATACAGGCGAAAGCTGTTTTTTCAGCGCAGAAGGTAGCATTAGCCTGCCTTTGGCATCAACTTTACATTCGTATGTCCCTATTAATGAATTCAAAACGACCGGCTTATACAACAAACGATAACAATTCAAATATATTGAAAAATTTACCACATTTTACCACTTTCTACCACTTTTGTTAATAATTTCTATATAATGAAGCATTTAACCGCCAAAGTACAGACTACAAAAACCTTAAATATTTTAACTTCAAGCCCTTAAGTTGTTGATAACATTTAGGAAATACAGGACACAAAATGTTAACAATAAGGACTGAAATTCCACCTTAAAATCAACACAACCCACTATATTCCCAACGCAAAAAACTAGGAGATAGCCATTTCAAAATTGTTCGATTTCATAACCAAAAAACAGTACGAATAATCAGATAAATACCTATATTTGCTTTTGATGAAGTTGACTAACCATTATACATGAAGCACCTTTTAAAAACAGAGAAAAACTATAATTACATTGAAGTTGGAGAAGGAAAGCCTATAGTTGTTTTACACGGTTTAATGGGTGGACTAAGCAATTTTGACGCTGTTACCAGATATTTTGGCAACAAAGGATACAAAGTCATCATCCCAGAGCTACCAATTTACACCATGTCCTTACTCAAAACAAACGTTAAGAGTTTTGCCAAGTATTTATATGATTTTATAGAGCACAAACAACTTGACGAGGTTATTTTACTCGGAAATTCCCTAGGTGGGCACATTGGTCTCTACCATACCAAATTATTTCCCGAAAAAGTAAAAGCATTAATCATTACAGGAAGTTCCGGACTTTACGAAAGCGCTATGGGAAGCGGCTATACTAAACGTAGTGACTACGATGTCATCAAGAAAAAAGCGCAAGATGTATTCTACGACCCTGAAGTGGCAACGAAAGAAATTGTAGACGAGGTCTATGAAACGGTAAACGACAGAAATAAGCTTGTAAAAACTTTGGCAATTGCCAAAAGCGCCATTAGACACAATATGGCCAAGGACCTTCCCCACATGCAAACGCCTACCTGCATTATTTGGGGAAAAAACGATACGGTGACGCCCCCTGAAGTTGCAGAGGAATTCCACCAGCTACTCCCAGATTCTAGCCTTTACTGGATTGACAAATGCGGTCATGCCGCCATGATGGAACATCCAGATGAATTCAATGCTATTTTAGACAAGTGGCTCACTGAAAGAAACTTTTAAATACCAACAATGTTAATCAAGACCGCTGAATTCATAATCAGTAATTCCGACGTTTCCAAATGTCCGAAAGACCCTATTCCAGAATACGCCTTTATAGGAAGAAGTAATGTTGGAAAGTCCTCCTTGATCAACATGCTCACCAATCACAAAAGTCTTGCCAAGACATCTGGAAAACCAGGAAAGACGCAATTAATCAACCACTTTTTGATCAATAAAAATTGGTTTTTGGTCGATTTGCCTGGCTATGGTTATGCAAGAGTTTCCAAAACAGCTAAGAAGAAATTCCAAAAATTCATCACCAATTATTTCGAGCAGCGCCAACAATTAGTGTCTGCATTTGTCTTGGTGGATATTCGCCATGAGCCCCAAAAAATTGATATGGAATTTATGGAATATTTGGGAGAACAAGGCATACCATTCTCTATCATTTTCACTAAGGCCGACAAGCTGAAACCAAAGGCCATTGAAAGAAATGTAGAAGACTACACCAAAGAAATGCTTAATGTTTGGGAAGAAATGCCTCCCTACTTTATTACTTCCTCAAGCAAAACCATCGGCCGCGATGAAGTTTTAAATTTCATTCAAGACACCAATACCGAAATCAACAGCTTAAGAAACCAATAATCTAGCTTTTCACATCCAAAGCATCCCGAAGGGCATTTCCAATAAGCATAAATGCCATTACCAATATCATGATACATACTCCCGGGATCAAAGCCAAATATGGTTTTCCTAAAATGATATAGTTATAATGATCTTTGATCATACCGCCCCAACTAGGCATAGGGGGTTGCGCACCTATCCCCAAGAAGCTTAAACCACTCTCAATTAATATAGCCGCTGCAAAGTTTGCCGCAGAAATCACAATGATAGGCGCCATGATATTAGGCAAAATATGTTTGGAAATAATTCTAAAATCGGTATAGCCCAAAGCCCTTGCCGCCGTTACATATTGCATTTCCTTTACACCAATCACTTGACCTCGCACTACACGAGCCACTTCTACCCACATGGTCAAACCAACCGCAATAAACACCTGCCAAAACCCCTTTCCTAAAGTCAAGGTAATAGCAATAACCAAAAGTAATGTTGGAATCGACCAAGTAACATTAATAAGCCACATGATTACAGCGTCTATTTTCCCTCCAAAATACCCCGCTACACTTCCCATAAAGATTCCTATAACAAGAGAAATAAATACCGCAACAAACCCTATAAAAAAAGAAATGCGTGAGCCAATTAGAATCCTACTCAACAAATCCCTTCCATATTTATCAGTTCCGAATAAGAAGCGACGCTCCTTTATAAAGGAACTATATTCACCGTCTGGAAATTTACTCAAAGGAACTTCCTTGACAATTCCTTCAAGACCGTCCGAAGCGTATTCGATGTAAACCAAATTATCAGCTGTAACCTTATAGGATGAAATTGGAATTTCGGAATCTGCATTTTGTACTCCAAAAAAGAACTTCGAAAACCAAGACTGTCCAGATTGAACTTCCAACGGAATGGTGAGCATGGTCACTTTAAACCCCGGCTTTTTGGAATGGATGGCCAAGTGCATTTGGTTTCCACTTTGACTATTATCAGGAGCCAATACATAAGCAAACACCGCAATAAGGCCTATAACTATGATTACACCTAAACTTAAAACGCCCCAAAAGTTACTTTTGAACTTTTGGAGCGCTAACTGAGATAATGAGTTATTATGTATACTCACCAATATTAGTCTTTTACTGTCGCTACTTTTGTTTTAACGTCGTATGTCATTTTCAAGTCATGCAATACATGAAGCGCTTCTTCAATATATACATCCTGACTTAAATTTTCATGCCAACGCTCTCTCTTCTCTTTCAAAACACTATCCTTAGCCATTAGTTCTTGCTCATAAGGCAAAGAACTAAAGGTAAGATCTGTCTTGTAATCAGAAATCTTCTCAAAACGTTTAGCTTCTTCTTCGTTAAGCTCTAATTCTGCTTTATACTTATCATAGTTTAACGAATATACTTCTTGATCTCTTATTTTCTTCACCCATTGCGCATTGGCATCGATAAGTTTCAATTGCTCATTGTTGGCCATACGCTCCTTACTTTGCTTAATGGTCACATCATAATCGTAGTAGTTACTCCAAACATCGTAATCTACCGCATCAATTTTATCCCAAGCCAATGGGTTTTCCTGATCTTTCTCCCCAATATTAATGTAGCTATATCTATCTGGCACCACTACATCGCTCTTCACACCTTCCAATTGGGTGGAACCTCCATTGATTCGGTAGAATTTTTGAGTAGTAAATTTCAAGGCTCCCATATCGCCACTTGAACTGTTTCGTACCATACGGTTAAGGTCCAATACATTTTGAACGGTACCTTTTCCATAGGTTTGTTTACTCCCAATAATGATGGCACGCTTATAATCTTGCATTGCAGCGGCCAAAATTTCTGAAGCAGAAGCCGAAAGTTCGTTTACCAACACTACCAATGGGCCATCCCAAACAATAGATTTATCTCTATCGTTAAGCACTTCCTTATCCTCACCAGCCGTCTTCACCTGAACAACTGGACCGTCTTTAATAAACAATCCAACCATGTCTACTACTGTTTGCAAAGAACCTCCCCCATTATTCCTTAAATCAAGTACGAGTCCTTGTGCTCCGGCATCCTTCAATCTAATTACTTCCTTTTTGATATCAGAAGCTGCATTTCTTTTATTATAATCCTCAAAATCTACATAGAACTTTGGCAGGTTGATAACCCCAAAGGTTTTCCCGTCCTTAATCACAGTAGATGATTTGGCATAAGTCTCTTCAATTTCAACGATGTCACGAGTAATAGTGATATCTTCGATGGTACCATCAACCTTTTTTAAGGTAAGGGTAACCTTCGTGCCTTTTGGTCCTTTGATAAATTTAATAGCATCATCCAAACGCATACCCACAATACTAATGGCATCCTTTTCATCCTCCTGCTTTACCTTCATGATCTGGTCACCTACTTCCAATTTATTTTGTCTCCAAGCAGGGCCTCCACTGATAATTTCATTTACAATGATCGCATCCATTTTCTTCTGTAACCTCGCACCAATACCCTCAAAGTTCCCAGACATGGCTACATCAAAACGGTCTTTATCTTCTGGAGCAAAGTAGAACGTATGCGGATCGAATTCTTCAACAATAGCATTCACATACACAGAAAACCAATCTTGACGCTGTCTATCATTGATAAACTCATGAAGTTCGTCCAAAGATGTCAAGGTCATTTCTCTGGCCTCAACTTCTAACTGAGCTTTCGTTTTATTTTCTCTTTTTTCATTTGAGACATCACCGGAACCTTCCCCTGCACTACCTTCTGATTCTTGCTCAGTCATCAAATTATCGTAATTTGCAATCGTCGAAAATTTCAACAATTTTCTCCAACGCTCCTTCATTTCTTTTTTAGAGCCTACATATGGCAAGGCATCGTAATCTGTAGATATTTCCTCATCGACGGAAAAATCAAAAGGTTGTGCCAATACTTCCTTATAAATATCTTCGGATTCTTTGATACGTTGTATCAAACGCTCGTGCGTTAAATTAAAAAAGGACACATCATACACTTTAATTTGATCGTCCAACTTATCCTTGTAAAGCATAAATTCCTTGATGTCCGATTCATAAAAATAACGCTTAAAAGGGTCTAGCTGTTTTAGGTAATCTTCAAAGACCTGTTCTGAAAATTCATCGTTTATATCCTTAGGCTGAAAATGCCCATTCTCTAACACATAACTAATCAATTGTACTAGCAATCTATCTTTATTCGGGTCGTCAAAAGTCTTGGTTGTAAAGCTACAAGACGCAAAGGCCAAGAGCAAAACCAACAGTAATAGCTTATAATTCCTTCTCATGATTCTATAAAATTGCATACTTTATTTTTCACTAAAGTAACAGAAAAAACTGTGCCATAGAAACCTAATGCTACTAATTTTTTGTTAAACCAGAATTTACGGGAGTTTCCAGATGATTTTGTGTAATTTAGTATTTTGAAAAAATTGAAGCCTCTATGACAAAAAAACCGCTCATTTTAGTTACTAACGACGATGGCATTACCGCCCCAGGATTAAGGACCTTAATCAGTATTATGAACGAAATTGGGGAGGTAGTTGTGGTAGCACCAGACAGCCCGCAAAGTGGCATGGGACATGCCATTACTGTTAACTCTACCATTTTTGTTGAAAAAGTAGTTGTAGATGACGGCCCCCAAGCGGAATATAGCTGTTCAGGCACTCCTGCCGATTGTGTTAAGCTGGCCAATAGAGAGATTTTGAAGCGCAAACCAGACCTATGTGTCTCGGGTATTAACCACGGCTCCAATTCGTCCATCAACGTGATTTATTCAGGAACTATGAGTGCTGCCATTGAAGCCGGTGTAGAGGGAATCCCTGCTATTGGATTTTCATTATTGGACTATAATTGGAATGCCAATTTTGAAGGTACCAGACGTTTTATCAAAACTATTGTAGAGAATGTCCTGAAAGAGAAACTCCCTAAAGATGTGGTTCTCAACGTCAACCTTCCCAACTTACCAGAACACAAAATTAAAGGTATTAAGGTTTGTAGACAGGCTAGAGCCAATTGGGTCGAGGAATTTGACAAGCGCCATAGTCCACAGGGGCGCGAATACTATTGGTTAACGGGCAAATTTGTAAATTTGGACCATGGTGAAGATACGGACGAATGGGCCTTGGAGCACGGTTATGTTTCTGTGGTACCTGTTCAGTTTGATTTAACAGCTCACCATTGTATTCAAAATTTAAACACTTGGAATTTTAATGATTAAAAAAGAAGTTATTATTGGCATTGTAACTGGATTTGCAGCCAATTTTTTAGGACTGTTATTAGCGGTCTACATTTTTGGAAATGGAGAAGGCTTTTCAACCACTATCAACCAAGCCATGGCTGAAGGCTTTTTTAGTAAATTAGTAAGTATTGGAGCGATTCTAAACTTGGTCGCCTTTTTTATTTTCATCAAAAAGAAACAAGATTACAGAGCACGAGGTGTTTTGCTAGCTACAATACTGGTTGCTGTATTCACATTTTTATTAAAATTTTGGTAATTCAAAAATGAAATACTACATCATTGCAGGGGAAGCCTCAGGAGACCTTCATGGATCCAACCTTATGAAAGCATTGTCCCAATTGGACGTGAATGCTGAATTTAGGTTTTGGGGTGGCGATTTAATGCAAAATGTAAGCGACAATTTGGTAAAGCACTATAAAGACCTTGCTTTTATGGGCTTTGCAGAAGTTGTGATGAATTTACGCACTATTGCCAACAACCTTTCCTTTTGCAAAAAGGATATTGAAGCATACCAACCAGACACCATAATCTTTATCGATTATCCTGGATTTAACATGCGCATTGCTAAATGGGCAAAACAGAAGGGAATCAGGACACAGTACTACATCTCTCCACAAATTTGGGCTTGGAAAGAGAACAGGATTCATGCCATTAAGCGGGATGTGGACAATATGTATGTCATTCTTCCCTTTGAAAAGGATTTTTACAAGAAACATGACTACCAAGTAGAATTTGTAGGCCATCCACTTATCGATGCCATTGGAGATCGCAAACAAGTAGACGAATATGTCTTTAGAGCAGAGCACGGCCTTACCGAAAAGCCCATTATCGCCTTACTACCCGGGAGCAGAAAACAAGAGATAAAGAAAATGCTATCGGTGATGGTAAGTGTCGTTGAAGATTTTCCGGAATACCAATTTGTAATTGCTGGAGCCCCCAGTCAAGAACGCAGCTTCTACCAAGGCTTTATCAAAAAGGCCAATGTAGCATTTGTGAGCAACGAAACTTACGATTTACTGAGTGTATCCTATGCCGCCTTGGTAACTTCGGGAACCGCAACTTTGGAAACGGCATTGTTTAAAGTCCCCGAAGTGGTGTGTTACAAAGGCAGTTGGCTCTCCTACCAAATTGGGAAGCGCTTGGTAAAACACATCAAGTACATTTCACTGGTCAACCTGATAATGGACAAGGAAGTGGTCACCGAACTTATTCAAGACGACTTCAATACTCCCCGCTTAAAGGAAGAACTTCATAAGATTCTAGATGATTACGAACGTGTGAAATTCTTTTTGGATTATTACGATCTAGAAAAAAAATTGGGAGGCAAAGGAGCTAGCCAAAACACTGCAGAGTTGATTTTTAAAGACATCTCATAAATTCGTCACAACAAATCAAGAGAACTTAAGTAAAAATAATCATTAGCTTCAAAGACCATATAAAACATAATTTCATGCCAGAGGACTTTTAGTTTATAAGAAATTAATACATTTAAAAAAATTAAAAGTCCCTGAATGAAAAAAATTGCCCTTTTATTAATTCTACTTATCAGTTTCAGTAGCTGTAAATCCTCCAAACGCGCAAGAAACAACTCTCCAAAAACAACCAAAACCACAAAAGCCGCCGACTCCAAAACTGCGGACAAAATTGTAAAATACGCCATGCAATTTGATGGTGTAAAATACAAATATGGAGGCACCACAAAAAAGGGAATGGACTGCTCGGGCTTAGTGACCACAGCCTTTAAAAGTGAAAATATCCAACTCCCTAGAACCACGGGCTCAATGTCTACAACTGGAGACTGGATTGATTTAAAAGAAGTGCAAAAAGGGGATTTGCTATTTTTTGCAACTAGTAAAAACAGCCGAAAAGTCAACCACGTTGCCCTGGTTACCCAAGCAAGAGGTGATTACGTTGAATTTATCCATGCCAGCACTAGCAAGGGCGTCATAATCTCCAATTTGGCAGAACGATATTGGTATTACGCTTTTGTTCAGGCACGTAGAGTCTTATAGTTTGATAAAATTTGGTAACTTTAAGTATGAAGTTACTACGTTTTCCAATCATTAAACTTACAGTTTGCCTTATTTTAGGCATTGTAGCTTCATATTACTACAATATTCCATTCAACCTTGCGGCCACGGCCACACTTGGAGGTCTCCTACTACTCTTTACCCTCCATCGTGTTTCAAAACACAAACTGGAACATCCCACAAGCTTTGGAATTGCAGCCCTGTGTACGACTTTCTTTTTGGGAGTTTCCACCTTTCATTTCCACAATCAAAGAAACTTCAAAAACCATTATTCAAACATCATTCTTAAGGACAAAGCAACTCCATCTAGATTAGTCCTTAGGGTACGTGAACAATTAAAACCAAGTACCTATCACGAGAAATATGTGGTAGATCTTCTTAAAATTGATTCCATTCCTGTTCGTGGAAAAACCTTATTGAATATTGAAATAGATTCGCTTTACAAGCCATTCAAAATTGACGAAATCATTTCTGTAAAATCCCTTCTGAACGACTTAAATCCTCCGTTAAATCCCAATCAATTTAATTACAAGGCCTATTTAGAAAAACAATACATTCACCATCAGATATCCACCAATAGAAAAGAAATACTTTCCCTTAGCGCTCAACCGCACACCATTTTTGGATACGCCGCCCTCATTAGGCAACACATTTTAAACCGGCTGGAAAACACACAACTCTCAAAAGAGGATTCAGCTATTTTGAGCGCCTTATTGTTGGGACAACGACAAAACATTAGCCCTGAAACTTACGAACAGTTCACCAAGGCTGGCGCCGTCCACATATTGGCTATTTCTGGTTTACATGTTGGAATTATATTACTCCTTTTGAATTTAATTTTAAGGCCCATAGAACGCTTTCGCCTAGGTAAGCTTTATAAAACAATTATTACAATTGTGCTGCTTTGGATATTTGCCCTAATATCGGGATTATCTCCCTCAGTTACGAGGGCTGTCACAATGTTTTGTGTTGTGAGTATTGGCATGAACTTAAAGCGTCCTGCAAACATTTACAATACGCTTGCCATTTCTATTTTTATTCTGTTACTTTTCAAACCAATGTTATTGTTTGATGTTGGTTTCCAGCTAAGTTATTTGGCCGTAATAGCCATTGTTACCATACAACCACTCCTGAATCAACTGTATTCACCAAAAACAAAAATTGACAAATTGTTTTGGAATGTCTTAACGGTAACCATAGCTGCACAATTTGGTGTACTTCCTTTAAGTATTTACTACTTCCACCAAGCGCCTTTACTATTTTTTGTATCCAACTTACTTGTTATTCCAATTTTAGGCTTGCTCCTTGGATGCGGTATTTTAGTCGTGTTCCTATCTCTTGTTAACCTCCCTATAGGGTTTGTTACAGATGTGTTTCACCATTTATCCAACTATATGCAATCTGTGGTTGCTTGGACAGCCGCGAAGGAAGCATATATCATCAAAGACATTGCTATCTCCAGTTTCATGGTTGTTGCATTCTATTTACTAATTATAACCTCAGTAAGGTATTGGCGCAAAAGAGACTTTAACAGACTCGCCTGGATGTTATTGGCTATAATTTCATTGCAAATTGCCTTTATCTTCAATAAACATTCCACAAGTAGAGATGCCTTTATAGTATTTCATAAAAGCAGACACAGCATCCTTTCAATACACAAAAATGAACAACTCGAGGTAAACCATAATTTGGACAGATTCAAATTCTCTAAAGACAAAATGCTTCAGAACTATAGAGTAGAAAATTTCATTTCAAGTATGGAACAAGGTCCACTTAAAGACCTCTATATGATCAACAACAAATCACTGTTAGTCATTGACAGCTTAGGCGTCTATAATGTATCCAAATTCAAACCCTATTATCTACTCCTTAGAAATTCCCCTAAAATTAATCTTAAAAGAGTCATTGATTCCATTCACCCTCAATCCATCATTGCAGACGGAAGCAACTACAGATCCTACATTGAAGCTTGGAAAACTACCTGTAAAAAAGAAAAGCTCCCCTTCCACCAAACCAGTGAAAAGGGAGCTTTTATAATCACGAACTAAATATTTTATCCTTTAAATTCAGGTTGAAAAGCGTTGTAATAAGTATTGAAATCTTCTTGAGATTTCATATTGACATGCTCATCGGAGTTGAAAAGTTTCAAATACAATTCCAATTGCTGTGGCTTCTGATAGCCTCGTATTGGCGCCAAAATCTTCCCTTCCTCATCAAAGAACACTATGGTAGGGTAAGCACTCACCTTAAGGTACAACGTTAGATCGTGCACCCCATTTCTGCGATTTGCTAAGGCCGGGTCATAATTTTTGTTGGAAAAGGTTTTACCATCATAATTCACAGTTTCATTCCCCTCTGCATTAAATTTTACCGCGTAATAATTTTCGTTTACAAAATCCACCACATCTGGATTATGAAAAGTATTCCTATCCAACATCTTACAAGGACCACACCAATTGGTATAGACATCCATCATAATCTTTTTAGGCTTTTTCTTTTGCAATTCCAAAGCTTCATCCAAAGTCACCCAATTAATTTCTTGGGCAATACTACTTACAGAGGTTAACACCGCCAATAGTACAATATATCCTAGTTTTTTCATAAATCCTTTGTTGTAATAATATCTTCTAACTTACAAAAAATGCTCCTCGTAAGGAGCATTTTACAGTTAATTTAACTTTTTTATCGATTATCGCACCCCGTGCATTAGTTTTTTAAGAAGTGGGTTTAAGGCAAATACCAGTACACCTGCAACCATAGGCACAATGGTGAATATTAAAAAGAATGTAGACAAGTTATATGCTTCCGTAATATTCTCAATCTGACCTCCCAATACAGCAGCCAATTTGTTACCAATAGCAATAGCCAAATACCACATACCAAACATTAAAGCAATCATTCTTGCCGGCACCAATTTACTCACATAGGACAGTCCCACCGGAGACAAACATAGCTCTCCCAAGGTATGGAACAGATAGGCCAAAATCAACCAGATCATGCTCACCTTCATTGTACCTTCAACACCACTGGCTCCCCATGCTAAAAGTCCAAATCCTACTCCCATGATGATTAAACCAAGAGCGTACTTTGCAGCAGCTGACGGATTGTATTTGCTCTCCCACCATTTTGAAAAGAAAGATGCAAACACAATTATAAAGAATGAATTAAGAATACTAAACCAAGAAACGGTAATCTCAACCTCACTATCCTTAATTTGAGCTACTTTAGCCTTCACAACAGCAGAATCTCTATTTAAAGATTTAGCTTGCAACCTTGCTGTTTCCAAACGCTCGGCATCCAAGTAACCAAAAGCAGTCCCTTCATTGTTTTTGCTTATCATATGGATTTCATCTCCAAGAGCAAACTCAATTGGCTCAGCAATAGAAACAGTACGTTCTACTACCTTATCCGTATCTGCCACCTTTGTACCCTCTCCAATGGCGATATACTTAAATTGCAATTCACCTTTTTCATCTTTCATTTGCACGCCTTTGTCATCCAATACAGGACGCTCAATAGCCATATAATTTACATCATATGCAGTTGTGTTAAAATCCCTGTTCAACATCCAACCTACAATACCCCACATAAACACAAAACAAATTACCAATACAATATTAGATCCAGGTATTTTCTTGAACGTCTTTTTCCAAAGTAAAATTAACACCCACGAAATGATTAATAAAGGTACTACTGTAAGTAAAGTATTAACAATATTAAATGTTGTAGCTGCACCACCACTGAGCATTCTATCTACATTATCCCTAGCAAAAATAACCAATGAAGAGGCACCTTGCTCAAAGGACAACCAGAAGAATACAGTAAAAAAGGCAAAAATGATAAAGGCGAACATACGGTCTCTCACTACTGGCGTATAACGCATAATACGGCCAATAACCAGTATTAAGAACAATACCAATGCAAATAAAATTGCAGTATACTGACCTTCCAAATCCCCCATTTTGAATGCAGAGAAGATATCTATCCCTGCAATTTTAGACATAGGGTCATTGATGGCATATCCTAGCCCAATCACCGAACATACCACTATCAATATTTTATCTAAAACAGTAAACGGATTCTCTTTTCCTACATTAGCTTCTTCACCAAGGTCTTCCGTTTTTTGCTCTTTAGTTTCAAAGGCTTTTTGTTCTTTGGAAGGTTTTGCTCCAATAGCTCCAAACAACTTTCCTGAAAAACCAAACTGAAGTGTCCCCAACAACATGAATACACCTGCTAACCCAAATCCATAAGACCAACCTATTTTTTCAGCTAGATAGCCACAAAGCATCATCCCAAAAAAGGCACCGGCGTTAACTCCCATGTAGAAAATTGTATAAGCCCCGTCCTTTTTCTCAGGGTTATCTTTATACATCCCAGAAATAATTGATGTAATATTAGGTTTGAAAAAACCAGTTCCTATTACCAATAGGGCAAGACCCAAATACAGAGAAAATTCAGTTTCCAGAGCCATGGAAGCATGACCCAGCGTCATAATTAAGGCCCCAATAATAACCGCCCAACGGTAACCAGTGATTTTATCGGCAACAATTCCCCCAACAATTGGAGTGATATAAAGTAACATGGCGTAAGTTCCAAAAAGTGCCCCCGCATTTTCAACAGACCACTCCCAACCTGGATTGTATCCAATCAATGCCATGGTCAAGAAATTCACCAAAAGTACTCGCATCCCATAGAAGGAAAAACGCTCCCACATTTCAGTAAAAAACAGTACAAACAATCCTGCCGGGTGCCCTAGCACCTTATCCTTAAAAAGATTTTCAATATCCGTATTCATATGTAATTTTAGCTTAGTATAGTTTGGTATAACGAGAAGGCTTAAACTTCATCGCTGTGCATCATTCTTTCATTATCCTCCGCACCGTGCGTCAAACGTTTCAACGGCTTTAAAACAAGGATAAACAATGTTCCTACAATGATTGTGAAAATCAAAATTCCCAGGAACACGGTGTATTCACCAAAATCACTGGCAGACTCTCCAACAATTCCTGCTACTTTACTTCCCAATCCAGTGGCAGCAAAGTAAACTCCCATCATTAATGACGCATATTTTACCGGCGTTAATTTTGTAATGAAAGACAAAGCTACTGGTGATAGACATAACTCCCCTATTGTATGGAACAAGTAAGCCATTACCAACCAAAGCATACTTGAAGTTCCTGATTTCTCAAATTGCATCGCAGCAAATACCATAAATAGGAAACCGAAGCCCATAATGATAATACCCAAAGCCATTTTAAACAATGAAGAGGCTTCTTTACCTTTTAACTTGCGCTTCGCCCATATAGATGCTACAACCGTCGCGAAAATAATGATAAACCCAGCATTCAAACTTTGAAACATAATCGTTGGAATTTCCATCCCAAACAAAACACGATCTGTTTTAGTATCGGTATACAAGTTCATCAAACCACCTGCTTGTTCAAAGGCTCCCCAAAACACAATTACCATGATAAATGATAACAATAGCACCAAGAAACGATCTTTAAAAACCTGCGAGTCCAATTCTTTATAAATCATCATTAACAAAGCTGTAATAGCCGTAAGGAAGATAAATAGCAAACCATAGGCCCAACCTAAGGCATACCATCCGTAAAAGGAAACCAACAATAGAACCAAAGTGATTACTAATTGTTTTGGAGAACTTCCCAATTTCCCATACAATTCACCATAAGAAATCTCATCAGCCGAACCGGTACTAGGCTCATGATTACCAACCTGCGACAAGTATTTTTGTCCGTATAAATAATTCAACAACCCTAATAGCATCACAATTCCGGCCAATCCGAAACCTGCATGCCATCCATAAAATTTCACCACAATTCCAACAATAAGTGTTGCCAATAAAGACCCTAAGTTAATCCCGATATAGAAAATACTGAATCCTTTATCTCTACGGATGTCCCCTTCTTTATAAAGTCCTCCAACCATGGTGGATATATTCGGCTTCAACAAACCAACCCCGAGAATCACGAGACCAAGACCAGTGTAAAAGGCCCAAGTATCGGTGAGCACCAAAACACCATGCCCTAAACATAGAATAATGGCTCCCCATAAAACCGCTTTCTTTTGCCCAATTAATTTATCGGCAATCATCCCTCCTGGAATTGACATTACATACACCAACATGGTATACCAACCATAAAGCGCCAAGGCTTCTTGACTCGTCCAACCTAAACCAGCACCTCTTGGATCGTCTCCCATTGTGGAAGCCGTCATGTATAATACCAATATGGCTCTCATCCCATAATATGAAAAACGTTCCCACATTTCTGTAAGGAACAATATGTAAAGGCCTATTGGCTGTCCAAAAAGTTCTTTTTGGTGCGGTTTTAAAGTTGTGCTCGACATAATTTTAGTATTAATTAGAAACTATTAGTTAATTATCTGATTTTAAACAAGAAACAACACCCCAGTCAGGAAGCGGGATATATGCCTCTAAATTTTTGACAAAATATTGCCAAGTTTACTAAAAATAAAGCAAAAAGCCATCAGTATTAACAGATAAATCAGTATTGCAGCCCATCGCCTGAATTTTAAAGCTTATAATAGTATCTTTGCGTGTTAAAACATGACCTGATGAGTAAAACGATTTCCGGTTTTTCCAAACTATCCAAGTCCAAAAAAATCGATTGGTTGGTAGAAACATACTTTTCCAACAAGGAAGCAGCCAAAACCGTACTAAAGCAATATTGGAACTCCAATGATAAGCTACAACAGCTCCACGACGAGTTTATTGAAAACACCATTTCCAATTACTATTTGCCTTTGGGCGTTGCACCCAATTTTATCATCAACAGTAAAACCTATACCATCCCGATGGCCATAGAAGAGAGTTCGGTGGTGGCGGCGGCTAGTAAAGCGGCCAAATTTTGGGCAACTCGAGGCGGTTTTAAAACCGAGGTCGTTTCCACCACGAAAATAGGTCAGGTACATTTCAATTTTTCTGGTGAATTGGAGACCCTTCAAAACTATTTTGAATGGGTAAAACCAAAACTTTTGGATGCCGTAAAGCCCATCACCAAAAACATGGAAAAGCGCGGTGGTGGTATCTTGGATATCTCATTACGAGATAAAAGCGAAACTTTGGAAGGCTATTTTCAATTGCATGCCACTTTTGAAACCTTGGATGCCATGGGCGCCAATTTTATCAATTCCTGTTTAGAACAGTTTTCCAAGACCTTCACTTCGGAAGCTGCCAACTATGAAGCAGCAGCACAAGTGGATTTGGACATCCAAATCATTATGAGCATTCTTTCCAATTATGTCCCTGACTGCTTGGTAAGAGCTGAAGTAAGTTGCAACATAGAGGACTTACAGGAAGATCCTTCCATCCCTGCAGATGAATTTGCAAATAAATTTATACAGGCTGTTAAAATAGCAGAAATAGAGCCTTATAGAGCCGTTACCCACAACAAAGGCATCATGAACGGTATCGATGCCGTAGTATTGGCAACCGGGAATGATTTTAGAGCTGTTGAAGCCTGTGCACATGCTTATGCTTCCAGAAACGGACAGTACAGTAGCCTTACACACGCCAGCATTAAAGACGGAATTTTTAGGTTTTGGATAGAAATCCCTTTGGCACTGGGAACTGTTGGAGGACTTACAAGCTTACACCCATTGGTGAAATTAGCCCTAGAGATGCTACATAAACCATCTGCTAAGGAATTGATGCAAATTGTAGCCGTTGCCGGTTTGGCACAGAACTTTGCAGCCTTACGTTCTTTAACTACAACAGGCATCCAAGAAGGACATATGAAGATGCACTTAATGAATATTTTAAACCAATTTGAAGCCACCAATGAAGAAAAGGCACAGTTAGCTGCTCATTTCAAAACCCATGTGGTGACCCATAGTGCCGTAGTGGAAGCCTTAAACAAATTGAGACAATAATTGTGGAATCATTCAAGCATTATAGTCACGGAAAATTATTGCTAACCGGAGAATATGTGGTTTTGGATGGCGCATTGTCTTTGGCCATTCCAACTAAATTTGGGCAAGGTTTAATCGTAAAACCTATTGAAGAGCCAACTCTCCTTTGGAGAAGTTTAGACTATGAAGGCAATGTTTGGTTTGAAGCCACTTTCAAAGTTGAGAACAATCAAATAACATCTGTTCAGCATACTAATCAAAGTGTTAATGATCGTTTGATACAAATTTTGGAAACTGCTAAAAAATTAAATCCAGAGTTTCTCAATACCTTTAATGGTTCTGAAATAACCACCGCATTAGAGTTCCCAAACAATTGGGGACTTGGCACTTCTTCTACCTTAATCAATAATATTTCAAACTGGGCAAAAGTAGATCCTTATAAACTTTTGAAAGCAACTTTTGGAGGTAGTGGTTATGACATCGCCTGTGCTAGTCATGACACGCCTATTTTATATCAATTGGAAACAAATTCAAACGGTAGGAAAGTCACACCAGTTACCTTTAATCCTGTATTTAGCTCGCATTTATACTTTGTGCACTTGAACCAAAAGCAAAACAGCAGAGAAGGTATTGCCCATTACAAAGCCAACAGAGGAGATAATTTTTCAGCTATTTCGGAGATTAACGATATTACCAAACAAGTCTTGGCATGTGATAGCCTATCAGAATTTGAAACACTTATCAAAGCTCATGAAAGCATAATTTCCAAACTCACAAAACAGACTACGGTAGAAGAGCACCTGTTTCGCGATTTTAACGGCGCTGTAAAGAGTTTAGGGGCATGGGGAGGAGATTTTATCATGCTCACCTCTGAAGTTGACCCTCGACCTTATTTAAGCTCCAAGGGCTTTACAACCGTCTTGCCTTTTTCTGAAATGATTCTCTAAAAACCTTTATATAAAAAAAGCTCCACTTAACAGTGGAGCTTTTTTTATGCCTAAGGGAGCATTTCATTAATAGAATTTAGCTCTGTTATCTTCAATCTCAGCTGCATCTTTAAGCGCATTATACGCTTTAGATTGTACCGCATTTACTCTTGACGTTGTCAATCTGTTGGCAATTGGTTGGTAGTTATCCAAACCAGCTGCTGTCGTTACTTTGGTTACTTCCACCATGTATACACCTTTATTTCCGTCGATTAATTTAGAAGTTTCTCCTTCTTTCAATCCAAAGGCCACACCAATTACTTTTGGTTCTAAACCAGCTCCAGACAAGGTTGGGTTCTTCATATTTACAGCAGATGCCGAGCGTGTTGCCACACCTTGGTTCTTCGCTACATCAGCAACTGTTGAAGCTGAAATTTTCTCACGGATCATTTTAGCTTTCTTAGCATTTCTGATTTCAGCAATTGCAGTGGCAGAAGCATTCTCTGGAGACATTAAACCTTCTGGAGTCACTTTTACCAATTGTACCACGGCATATCCACCTCCTGGCACAGAGAAACGCTTGTAGTCCCCTACTTTAGTTTCAGCATCGTATGCCCAACGCACCATAGCTCTTTGACTACCCAAACCAGGAATATTTTCATCCAACACTTTTACACTTACAGGTTTTACTGCATAGTTGTTTTCTTTAGCTACTTCTTGGAAATCTCCTTTTTGAATCGCTACCTCAAATCTAGATGCAGAATTGAACACCTCGTCGATAGTCTCTTCTGACGGCTCAATTTTTTGAGCAATAGTCGCAACTTTAACAGCTCTAGACCTGTTCTTTTGATCCAAGATCTCTATAATGTGGTATCCAAAAGAAGTTTTAACCACATCGATATCTCCTACATTGTTCTCGAAAGAGAAAGCCTTAAATTCTGGAGCAAATGATTGGTTGTAACCAAACTCGATAACCCCTTCTTTTTCGTTGCTCACTTTATCTGAAGACAATTCCAACAAGTCAACAAACTTGCTTTGTTTTGTTTTGATCAAGTTCAAAATGCTATCTGCAGTTGCTTCTGCTTCTTCTTCGGTATCGGTAACAGAAGGATCCACTCTCGTTGCTCCAATGTAAGGCACCAAGATGTGTCTTACTTTTACTGAATCTGGCATTTGAGTCTCAGCGACAACTTTACTCAATTTAAAGAATCCATTATCCTTATAAGGACCATAAAACTCTCCAACAGGCAAGTTATAGATGCTATCTGCTGCTACAGTAGGCAATGTCGATTTGAACACAAAGCTATCATTGTATTTAATATCAGAATTTGCATTTACAAAATCTTCGATGTTTTTGGTACTTCTAAACCCGTATACAGTTTCGTTAGCTTTAGTTACTTTATTGAACTCCTCACGATCATCCAATAATTTCACCAAGTTAGCTTGAATGGCTTCCTCATCTTGTACAGAAGCTACTTCTTCAAACTGAACAAAAGCAATATCTCTGCTCTCTTCAACTTCGTACTTACCTTTGTTCTCACTGATGTATTTAGAAATATCAGATTTAGTTACTTCCACCAAACTATCAGCAATAGAAGTATAAGGTACGCTTACATATTTTAAATCTACAGTTTCATTTTCCAACATATAATCAGTTTCTGCTTCAGCTAAAGTACTAGCCACACCAGCTTTGATCATATTGAAATAAACTTGCTCCTTGGCACGTTCTGCGATTGACGCCTCGTTGTTTACCCACTCGTAGTAGTTAATTTGGAAGTTTCCTAGAGGCGCACGGTTTGGAGTATTATTTTGAATAGCCTTTAAGTTTGCAATAAATTCGTTCAACTTGTTTTCATCAAACATTCCCGCCTCATTGCTAAATTCTGGATAAGACGAAAAGTTTTGCTTCAACAAATCTCTCATTTGCTCTTTCTCTACAGACAATCCCAATTCTTCAAACTGAGCTTGCAACACTGCTTTACGCACTTCCTGCTCATACACTCTGTTCATGGTTTGTGTAGATGATGCACCTGGACCTTGCATTCTTTGCGCATTCTCCACTTTTTGCATAAACTCCTCTCTATTGATGTCGGTACCGTTTACGGTTGCTACCACATCCTGAGAGCCATTTAAGGCACCACTATTTCTGAAAAGATCCGATAATACGAAAGAAAATAA
Source organism: Mangrovimonas sp. TPBH4 (assembly GCF_001280505.1). Classification (GTDB taxonomy): domain Bacteria; phylum Bacteroidota; class Bacteroidia; order Flavobacteriales; family Flavobacteriaceae; genus Mangrovimonas_A. The sequence continues at coordinate 344,927 of NZ_LBIO01000042.1, read as the reverse complement.
TGCTAATGCTATGATTAGAATTAAAAAGAGTGAACGTTGTCTAATTTTACTTAAAACTGCCATTTTATTGTATACGTTAAAAAATATAAGTCCGCGAAAATAACGTTTTATATGAAATAATAAAAGATATATTAGGTTTTATTGTATATTTTAAATATGGCAGAAACACCTTATAAAACCTCACAAAAAGATAGGATGACGTCTCTGTAAAACCCTAAGAACAACAAACTTATCAAATCCACTAAAGTCACAAAACTATTCTTCTTCAAGAACTTTTAAGGAAACCACATCAATTTTTGTAGAAGACACCTCCAAAATGGTAAACAAGTAATTTTCTATCATCACCTGATCATTGAGTTGTGGAATCTCTTCAGTTTCGTCCACAATTAAACCTCCCAAAGTTTCATAATTTTCACCTTCAGGAAGATCCAGTTTATAGGTTTCATTGATATAGTCCACCTCCAAACGGGCGGAGAATTTAAAATGTCCATCTTCCAATTTTTCTTCAATAAGGGCCACGGTATCGTGCTCGTCTTCAATTTCACCAAAAAGTTCCTCTACAATGTCTTCAACAGTCATTATTCCCGCAGTACCGCCATATTCATCGATTACCACCGCAATACTCTTGCGCTTCTTGGTAAGGATGTTCAGCACGTCCTTTACCAACATGGTTTCCGGCACAAATTCTACAGGGAGAACTATAGATTTTAAGGAACTTGGTTTTTTGAACAATTCAAAAGAATGCACATAACCCAAAATGTCATCTATGGAATCCTTGTACACCAAAATTTTGGACAGCCCGGAAGCCGTAAAAAGGGCATTGATATTCTGGATGGTATCGTTAACTTCAACAGCAATCATTTCTGTTCTGGGCACCATGGCTTCACGCGCCTTTACCTCCGAAAACTCCAAAGCTTTTTGGAAAATCTGAATTTCGCTATCCACTTCATCATGCTCTTCCACAGATTCCATTTGCTCACTTATGTAATTGCCCAATTCCACCTTGGTCATCGCCAATTGCACGTCATCTCCATCGGTCTTGAAGAAGCGACGCAATACACTGTCGGAAATCCAAATTACAAAAGAGGATATAAACCAAAACAGCAAGTAAAAAAGATAGGCCGGAAAGGCAAAAATCTTTAGAAAGGAATTGGCGTAAATCTGAAAAAACACTTTCGGCAAAAATTCCGCGGTTATCAAGATTACAATGGTAGAAATTACCGTTTGGGAGAGCAAGCTCAAATCGGTAAGTAAATAATTTAGAAAACCATAATTAGTAGGCAACATGGACTGGAACCAATCCACCAACACATCGCCCATAACAAAACCATAAATAACCAAGGCAATATTGTTACCAATAAGCATGGTGGCAATATATTTGGATGGTTTCTCGGTAAGTCGCTTTAATATTTTAGCCAAGAAGTCGTCCTGCTTCTTCTCTATTTCAATATGGATTTTATTGGCCGATACATAGGCGATTTCCATTCCGGAAAAAAACGCCGAAAGCAATAGGGAAACTACAATGATAACGCCGTTAACGTCCATAAGGCATTACTTGTTTCTGTCTTCAAACTTCTTCCTGAAGCGGCTTCTGAAGAAAAACATAAAAACTGCCAAGCCCGCTAACAGCAAAGAGGTATAGGCTCCATTTCGGTTGGTTTCCCATTTTGAAATCCCATCATAGGCAAACAATACTGCAAATACAATATAAGCGTATTGGAAAATCTTCATTAATTTCATGAATCTTGGTGTTATTTACCCAACAAAGATAGCTAATTATTTAAGTGTAGAATTTAGTTTGAAGAGGATTCTTCAGTCTCGTCGAGATAAAGCACACCACTCATTTCGGTAATCTCGAAATTTTCGAAATTGGAATCGGAATCCAAACCATGCCCCTTGGTAAGCTCAGAACCCGAACGCAGAGTGAACTCTCCATTGGTAAACAACCATTCATTTTTTTGGTCATAATACAACTGGTCTGCATAAAGTGTGTCCTTAGAGTAGGTAGATATAACAACGTTCCCTTGAAGGTCTATAAGGTCTGTTTCATCGTACACAATGGCGTAATCTGAAACAATGACGTTTTTATTATAATCGTCATCGTATACAGTAAGATGGATGCCTTCCGGAAATTCTGTGAAAGAGAATTTTCTATTGGAAAAGTCCCACATTTTAGGACTCACCAAATTGGCTTTCATTTTTGCGGTATCACTCAATTTCTCAGTGTACTTTAAATTGATATGCTCCGCTTCGCCAATAGGTTTGTTTTGGGAAATCCCAATTTTTTGGACTTCCTTTAAATTGTTTTGACACGAAAAAAACAAGGTCACAGCAATTGCTGTGACCAGTTTTATGTTATTATATAAATGTTTCTGTTTCATTTATAAATTTGGCACTACTACACTACCATTGATCCAACAACCAATTTTAATAGTTTGTCCTGAGTTACCTTCAGTAAAGATATCTCCTTTACTTGGTGCATTACCTTCATAGCTAGCTGCTGTTTGGTTTGCTACTTTAGTCAATGTAGCATCTACCTTACCAGCTTTTCTAGCTTCTTGAGCTGCATACCAAAATACTGCACGCTTGTTAAATTGATTATCTCCACAATCATTGGCACTAGCTGCATACATAGCGGCAATGTTTAAGTGAGGTCTTCCGTTTGAAGGATTCAACTTCAAAGACTCTCTATAGTAGCTTCTAGCTTCGCTGTAACGACCCTTTTTCTTCAAGATACCACCAATTCTTTCAGCCAATCTTCCTTTTTTGTACTTATCAGTTTCCAAATCGAAAGCTTGCTTCAAGTAGTTTACTGCTTCGCTATCCTTATTTTGCTTAAACAAGATAGTTGCTACGAAATACTTAGTATCGGCAGAAGGCGCAGTAGCATCGTAAGCTTTTACCAACTCGATGTAAAGTGGATCGTCTGTACACTCTTTGTTGTACATTCTACTTACTGCTCTCTTCAACCAAACGGCATCGTTCTTATAGGTATCGAAATCTTTCTTGTACAATGGGATCAAGTTCTCACAATTTGCCAACTGTCCCAATTTACTATCAATACTTCCTCCAATTTTCTCATAGTTTTCAAGATAGTTTGTATAGTACTTTCTGTACTTCTCTTCTTTGGATGTCAAAGTTTGACCAGCCTCTTCTTTTTGAACCAACTTGTTAAGCTCTTGAGTACAGTTTTCTACTTCAGTTCCAATTTTATCAGATACGTCATCGTATTTATCAAAAACATCCTGTAACTCAACTTTACCAGCACTATGTAAATCTACAATAGTAGAGAAATACACATACAATCCTTTTGGATTTTTAAAGTTCGCTAAATCTTCCTTATATGCTCTATCAAACATATCGTAGATTTCTTGATCTGTTGCGCCCAACTCCTTTTTGTAGTCGTACATCAACAAACCTTTATCGTTAAGCACTTCTCCTAATTTGTATTTAGTAGGATAATTGGCCATACCTTCATCCCATACTTTCATCAAATCCTTGATATAACCAACTTGCTCTGCTCCTGTAGAATTGTCGATTTTATGCTTTAATATTTTTTCTCCGTAAGCATAAATAGCATAATTAAACTTAGGGCATTTAGTACGCACCTTCATCCATGGCTCATACGCCTCGTCATATTTTTTGCTCTTTACATAGTCTGAAAAGATCGTTAGGTTAGTCATGCACTCCTCATCTTGTTGAGCGAAACCTATGTTAACACTCAAAAACAGGGCAACTAATACTAAAGTTATTCTCGTTTTCATTGTTTAATTATTAATTACTGTAAATTTAGTTATATTTTCTTTTTTGGAACCATCTGTCGTTTAAAGACAAACTGATTAGTATGTTGGCGAAATTCTCCTGAACCAAATTTTGGTTTGTTGTCCCTCTTTTTCCGAACTCTAAACCAAGATTTGCATTGGAAAACACACCTCCCACAGGAAACCCTGCTCCAAAAGATATGCCAAACTCTGTGATATCTTCATCACTGATATTTAAACCTGTATGCTCAAAATGCATTCCTGCCCTATAAGTGATTCGCTTCCAGTATTTTGAAAAAGAATCATATTCTGGAATAAAAAATCCACCAAATGAGAAATTCGATCCATTTACAAAGTTAGTATTATTACTGTCTAAAAACGGATTTGAGAACACACTTGTATTTTGCATGGTATATTCTGCCCCTACAAACCACCTTCTTGGCTGTCCAATTCCAGCTCCAAATGACAGTCGAGATGGCATGGTCAAATCGGTTTCGTCCAAACCTTGCGATTCCAAATCGGCCTCAAGACTTGTTCCATCACCTGTTAAAATAGATCTGGTATTTTTTGAGGTCAACTTGCTTTCTGGCGCATAGGTAACGGAAGTCACCAACTCATAGGTTTCCTTAATTATGGTTTTATAGGTCACCCCAAAATTCACCGCAAAACCACTTAAGTTAGAGCGGTTTCTTTCTACAGTAGGGTACTGTATAAAATCTCCATTATCGAAAAAATACTCTTCTACGTTATTCTTTACATTTCCAAAGTTATAGCTAAAATCGGCTCCAACACTTAGTTTTGGCGTTATGGCATATCCTAAACCAAAATAGGTTTTATTAAGACCACCTTCTCCAGTATATTTATTGGTGATTTCTCCGTCTTCATTTTTGGACTGAATTTTATACCCCACCGAAGTGTAAGGCAATAATCCAAAACCAAAGCCAAATTTCCCCATAGGAAATGATAAGGCTAAATAATCAAAAGTTGTAGCTGTAGATCTGTCGCTCCCATTATCCGTCTGTAAATTCAAGCTTTGTTGGCTTCCGGCAATTGCAAACTTCACCGGGCGGCTTTCGTCTCTAAAGGACTTCAGGTTTGGGGTCGCGTAACTTGCAGGGTTTCTTAAATTAACATGGATACTGTCGGTATAAATACTTAGGCCTCCCATACTTCTGTTTTCCACAGTTCCCTTGAACTTCAAACTTCCAATTCCAAAAAACGAATATGGGGAAACTGTACCTTGTTGCGCATGTAATTGTAATGCAAAAGAAGCTATAAAAACTACTACAAGTTTTTTTATCATTTAGTACAAATTATGTTCTAATATAAAGTTTAAACCTTCTAAAAGAAAATTAGAGTTGGCAAATATGCCATTTTTTAATTGTTTTGACAAGAAATCTGAGTCGCCACCTGTTAAAATAACTGTTAAATCTCTATATTCCTGACGATAATCATCAACCACTCCATTAATTTCTTTTAAAACACCGCCCACTACTCCAGAGTGTATCGAGGTGCTAGTAGAATCCCCTATAAGGTCCCTTGGCATCTCCGTTTCAAGTAACGGCAAATTAGCAGTTAAATTGTTAAGCGATTTATAGCGCATCCTGATTCCTGGAGAAATAGCGCCTCCTTTATAGATGTTTTCGGCATTTGCAAAATCGTAGGTAATACAGGTACCGGCATCAATAACCAATACATTTTGTTGTGGGTAGTTTTTAACCGCAGCACTTACCAAGGCCACACGGTCTACACCCAACGTATGGGGTGTACTATAGGCATTCACAAAGGGAAGCTTGGTATCTGAATCCAAAACCAGCACTGGTAATTTGGCCCGAACCAACTTAACAATACCAGCGTCCAAATCCCCTACCGAACACAGGATACATTTCTCTAAGGCACTGTAATTTTGGAACAGCCCCTCAAACTCTGCTTCAAAATGGTCGGGATCGAAACTGCATTTAAAAATAATGTCTTCCTGTTGGAAAATGGCAAACTTTACGAAGGTATTGCCTACGTCAACAATTAAATTCATCGCTTTAAAAAGGGTAAAATTACAAAAGAACCCTGTAACAGTTTAAAAAGGCTCAAAAAAATTTCAATCCTAAACCACTAGAATTTAAGCCCTAAAAACAACAAAATTGAAAGAATTAAAATTTTTCCAATTTTATCTTTGCGAATATCAAAATTGCCCTTATATTTGCATCCGCAATTAAGCAACTGGTGCCTTAGCTCAGTTGGTAGAGCAAAGGACTGAAAATCCTTGTGTCCCTGGTTCGATTCCTGGAGGCACCACCAGCAAAAACCCGAACAACTTTGTTCGGGTTTTTTGGTTTTTGGTAGTTTCTACATTAATAATTACTACATCAAAAACACAAACCCAGAAACCTCCATGTCAATTCACATTTTTCTTGGCTGCTTTCTCCTCTTCCCTTTCCAATTTCTTAAAATAGCCCCTAAACAATATATTGTGCTTTAGCGCTTCCATGTTTTCATTAAACTTATCTGTCCCCTGTTTGATATTGTCTGCCGAAGTTTTCAAATCCTCAACCAAAGTGGTATCGTTCAAAATATAATTTAGGGTTCCCTGGCTGGATTTAATATCTTGGACCACCTGATTGATATTTCCAACAACATTTTCCATATCCCCACTCAAGGCTTCCATATTTTGCACCACGGTTTTTAGTTTTGTGCCCGAAATAGTATCGTTAAGCAACACTCCCAGCACCGATTCATCATTCGTCTTCAAGCTTTCTACCAAACCGCTCAATTTATCCATTGTAACAGAGACTCCCTGGCTAGCCATTTTGAGATTGCCGATGGTTTGCTTCAACTCCTTGGCCATAATGGTATCATTAAGCAAGACACCAATAGTTCCCTCTCCATCCACAATCCTATTGGTAATTTTTAACAAATCCGAGGTAAGTATGGCAGCATTTTCATTAGTAGTACTTAGGGTACTTAAAATATCATCTGCACTTATTTTGCTATAAGACTCTAAAACATCGCCATTCTCAACCATTGGCGAATTCCCTTTTCCCGGCACGATGTTCACTACCATATTCCCCACAAGACCATCGGCCCCAATGGTTGCAATGGCATTTTTACGGATGTGCCCAATAATCTTTTCATCCAAAGCCATGTCCACGCGAATCATAGAGTCATTAATCATATACACCCTTTTCACAGTACCAATATCCAGCCCCGAATAGCGGACATTGTTCCCATTCTTTAAACCGTTGACATTTCCAAAGTTTGCGCTTATGGTAAACGTTTTTTTAAACAGTTCCTGCCGTTGCCCAATAAGATAGACCGCCGCTATAAACAAAACAGACCCTATGATTACAAGAAGTCCTAACTGTATTTTTTTTGAATCCATAGTTTTCATACTACTTCCTTAAAAAATGCTTTCACTTTTGGGTCCTTGGAACTGGACAACTCCGCAAAGGTCCCTACCGCATAATCTACACCATCTATCAATAGAATCATCCTATCGGCAATCACTCGGGCACAATCCACATCATGGGTAATGATTAAGGACGAGGTATTGTACTGCTTCTGTACTTTTTGCATTAAGATGACAATTTCCTTGGCCGTAATAGGATCCAACCCACTGGTGGGTTCATCATAAATAATGATTTTTGGTTGCATGATTAGCGTCCTTGCCAAGGCTATACGCCGTTTCATCCCTCCCGATAATTCCGAAGGCATCAACTCGATAGCCTTTGCCAAACCAACATTTTCCAAGGCTTCTACCACTAATTTCTCTTGATTCTCCTCCCCTCCAAACTTCTTGGTATGCCAACGCATGGGAAACTTAAGATTCTCCCGCACTGTCATAGAATCGTAAAGAGCACTGCCCTGAAACAAGAAGCCAATTTCCCGTCTTAAAATATCTAATGATTCATGGTCCAACTTTGCAATGTCATTGCTCATAACCGAAATAAACCCACAGTCGGCCTCCATCAAGCCCACCAAACATTTTATCATCACAGATTTCCCAGAACCCGACTTCCCCATAACAACCAGATTTTCCCCTTGAAAGAGCTGCATGTTAAATCCGTTCAGCACATGGTTATCACCAAAGCTCTTGTGAAGATCCCTCACCTCTAGGACCACATTAGGCACTTCTATGTGATTCTGTTCCATCATAAATCATAGAAAATATCAGTCACTAAAACAGCTACAAAGTCAATAATAAACAACATTAAAGAGGTTACTACCACCGCCGAATTGGCTGCCATCCCAACACCCTCAGTTCCTTTATTACAGAAATACCCTTTATAACACCCAATAAGTCCAATGGCCAAACCAAAAAAAAAGGTTTTGATGGTAGCTGGAAAAATATCGCTGAACTCCAAAGCATCGAACACCTGATTAAAGTACAGCATAAAGGATACATTCCCTTTAACGTTCTCCACCAAATAAGAGCCAAATAGCGCAACGGCATCCCCCACAATCACCAATATGGGCAACATCAAGGTAGCCGCCAATACTCTTGTTACCACCAAATATTTAAAAGGATTAGCACCCGACACTTCCATGGCATCAATCTGTTCGGTAACCCGCATGGAACCCAATTCTGCTCCAATCCCGGACCCTATTCTTCCCGCACAAACCAGAGCCGTAATTATAGGCCCTATTTCCCTCACTATGGAAATCCCCACCATAGAAGGCATCCATGACACCGCGCCAAATTCCATTAAGGTTGGACGCGTTTGCAAGGTCAAAACCAAACCAATAATAAAGCCTGTAATCACCACCAACAACAAAGAGCGATTCCCAATATTATAACATTGCCGCAGAAGCTCTTTAAACTCAAAAGGCGTTTTAAACAACTCCTTAAAATACCTTGAAGTAAAATAAGCCATATCCCCTACCTCCATCAGAAAGGCTTTCACATGCGAGCTTATATTATTGGATTTAACCATATTACTCCCTAAATATCTATTAAAGATATAAAATTGAAAGCATCTGCAACATGATGTAAATCAATTATCAACATTGACGGTTCTCATTTTAAAAAACCAAATATCATTGTATATTTAAGCAATACTTTCCATCACACATATTTTATGAACATAGGTTTAGTACTTTCTGGCGGGGGTGTAAGAGGCGCAGCCCATATAGGAGCCATAAAAGCCCTAGAAGAATACGGCATTTTCCCAACACAAATTTCAGGCACTAGTATTGGCGCCATCGTGGGAGCATTATATGCCAATGGACATCATTGGAGCGATATCTTATATTTTTTTAAAAAGTTTCAAATTTTCGACGTCACCAAATACGCCAAAGGAAAACCTGGCCTTATTGATACCGAAAAGTTTTATGCGGAATTCAAAAACTACTTAAAGGAAGACAGTTTTGAAGCACTCCAAATACCACTTAGCATAACGGCCACAAATATTCTGGATGGCAACCTTGAAATATTCAACCAAGGAAAGCTGATCATGCCCATACTGGCCTCTGCCGCCTTTCCAGGGATTTTCGCCCCGGTGAAAATAAAAGACGATTACTATATTGATGGAGGAACACTCAATAATTTTCCAGCAGAATTATTAAAACCCCAATGCAACTGTATCATTGGAAGCTACGTGAATGGCATAGAGTCCATAAACATCAGGGATGTCAAGCACATGTTCCACATCATGGAGCGGGCCATAAAGCTAAAATCCTTTCAGGAAGATTATAGTAAATTCAATTTGTGCGATGTGGTTGTGTACCCGAAAGAACTAAGTAAATACGGTACTTTCGACAAGAAGCATGTGGACGAAATTTTCAATATAGGGTATCAAAAAACAAAAGAAATCCTAGACAATAACGAGACACTTCTCCACCAAGGCGCCGTCTCGGTTTTAAACAACAAACAAATGTAGTACCTACACCAAATGAGCTATAAGGTATTGTTTATTTTTATTCTCGGAATCCTACTAAAGAGCTCTCTTATTCAAGAGAAAAATTTCCTTTTGTTACAGCTCAACACCAAACAAGACACAATTTCTCCAGAAAAAGCATGGCGGACTATCAACATTAACCGAGATGTCACCATTGAACACTATTTTAAATATGTGGACTCCCTAGTAAAGCAATACGACTCCTTAACAAATTATCCCTTTACAGAACATCTGTTGATACGTGCCAATCCTTGGGTAATCGACACCCTATTCAACACCGATTACTACCGAATGAAAGCACGTGATTCTTTCGTCTATGACCAAAAGAAAATGATTGTTTTACCCAAGGGAAATACACTTATAGTTCCAGATTCCCTAACCGCCAACAAAATTCTTGCAGCTTTCAAAAACACCCTTATAGATGTGAACATCCCCGAATTCAAACTCCGAATCTATGAAGGCCAAATGAAACTTTATAAATTCCCAGTAAGAGTGGGAAGACGCGAAACAAAATACCTAAAGATGTCGGACAAAATTGAAGACTTGCGGACCAAAACCGGAGAAGGCCATATTGTAGCCCACAATAAACAGCCTCGCTACGTAAATCCCGCCACCAACCACGAATATTTTGTAACCCGACGGGACGACAACCAAGTCACAAAACTGCCCTTGATTCCATTTATAGAAACCGAACTCGATGGTCAGAAATACGGGCAAATGATCCACCCCACAACCAATCCAGTTACTTTAGAAAAAGCCTATTCCAACGGCTGTATTGGCACTCGAGAATCGGATGCATGGATTATATATTACTATGCTCCTATAGGTACAGATATTCAGGTGAGATACGATTTAGAAACAGTCAACAAGGAAGGGGACACCTTGATTTTAAAGGATATTTATAAGAAAAAGAACTAAAACCCTGAATTAAAGCCAACAAAAAAGCCGAACAAATTTGTTCAGCTTTTTACATCTATCTATTTTAAATTTTTACGTCACAACCGTTTCCAAGGTCTTCACCCCCTCCAGAAAAGCCACCATATGATCTCCAGATTTCACCAAGCCAACACCTTTGGCTGGCGTTCCGGTTAAAATAACATCTCCCGGTTCAAGGGTCATAAATGAGGACACTACTTCAACAACCTCTCCCAGTGAATAAATCATTAATGACGAATGCCCAGTTTGCAACACCTCGCCATTGATTTCCAAAGTAAAATTGATATTGGCCAAGTCCTGAAACCCATCCATAGACACAAATTCTCCAAGTGGCGTCGCACCATCAAAGCCTTTTGCCAAAGCCCAAGGCCCCTTGCTTTCTCTACTGGCTGCCAACACATCTTTGGCCGTAAGATCATTGGCAAGGGTAAGGCCTTCAATATAATCGATAGCCTCTTCACTAGATACACTCTTACACGTCTTACCAATTCTAAAGGCCAATTCAATTTCGTACCAAACCTCGTTGGATACTTTTGGCAAATGCAAAGTCTCCCCCGATTTTAGGATACTACTTTCTGGTTTTGTAAAGATGACCGGCATACCTTTTTCCGAAGGCATTTCAGAAAGATCACTGACATAATTCTTCCCTATTCCTATTATTTTCATATGTGGTTTACTGATTAATTTGTATTGCAAGATAAAGAATTTCCCCACACATAAAGCAATAAACCAACCGCCAAAAACCATAATCCCCCCCCTGTTAATTTCCTCTTTAGAAACCAATTAATTACAAAGGAAATAGTATCTTAACACTTGGTTACATTTGTAAGAACAATCTATCAATTGAAGGAAGCACAGACAGCACACAAACCTACACCATCTCCTAAAAAGAAATACCGAGCATTGCGCATTCTAGGTAAATTGCTTTTGGGTATCCTGTTGTTATTTTTCCTGCTCCTCCTTTTTGTTAGAAGTCCATGGGGCCAAGACATCATTGTTGGCAAAGCCGTGAATTTTATCTCCAAAAAGACCCACACCAAAATTGACATTGAAAAACTATTTGTAACGTTTGATGGCGACATCCAATTGGAACAATTCTATTTGGAAACCCCTAAAGGTGACACCCTGATCTATTCCAAATCATTGGAGGTCAACATGCCTCTTTGGGCCTTGATTACAGGTAAAGGGGTTGGAGTTGATGACCTACAATGGGACGGACTGCGAGCCAACATTATCAGAAACGACAGTATTGAAGGCTTCAATTTTCAATTTTTAATCGATGCTTTTGCTTCGGAAGAAGACAACGAAACCGAAAAAGACACGATTTCCCAACCACTCAATTTAGTTCTTGGCAAACTCAATCTTAATGATTTTGACATTGTTTATAACGATGCTGTAACAGGCATTGAAAGCCATTTTGTGTTTAAGGAATTTCAACTAGACATGGATGACACCAATTTGGAAGACATGGTATTTAAAGCTTCGGAATTGCAGCTCAGCGATGCCAAAATCAACTTTTTTCAATCGACCTCATCCCCATCCAGCGAATCGAAAAGTACAACACTTCCTTTTCTCGCTGCCGATGAAATTACCCTAAAAAACGTAATTACCAATTTCGAATCTTCCAGCAACCATATTAAAGCCGAAGCCAACATTGATGAGTTTTACGCAGAACTGAAAGCCATTGACCTTGCACACAATTCCTATAAAATTGGAGACATCAACTTACAGCAATCCAACATTGTGGTTCATACCAACACCAACAATAGTGAACCTCTACACCCCAGTTCAGAAACTACAACTTCTAACGAGTTTAAATGGCCCGACCTAAATATTGCCATTGGCAATATTGATTTTGAAGACAATAGTTTAGGCTATTTTTCAGGAGACAACACACCTCAAAAGGACAACTTTAATCCCAATGCCTTGGCTTTAAAACATGTCAACTTCAAAGCCAATGAGATCTTCCTTAAAGATAAAACTGCGGGTCTTGAACTGGAAACCATCCAATTTCAGGAAGCGTCCGGCATCAACCTAAATGATTTTGGCCTAAAGTTAAGTGCCGATGACCAAAGCCTAAACATTGAACAACTCAACGCTAGCCTCAACCAAAACAAATTAAAGGGATCGCTTGCGATTAGTTATTCTGAATTGTCACAGTTCTTGAACTCTCCAGAACTTTCCACCATCGACTTAAACCTACCCCAAATACAACTAGACCCAAACGATGTTTTTAAATTCCAACCTTCTTTAAAAGACAACCCCTATTTACAAACTGTAAGTCAAAATACAATAAAAGGGCACTTGAACGTGAATGGTACCTTAGCGTCACTAAACATTTCAGATCTTGGCATCAATTGGGGAAAAGACACACAATTAACTGCCAAAGGCAACATTCCAAATGTCACCAACACGGACAGCATTCAGTTTGACATTCCTACTTTTTCGGCAGTAACTACCCGTACAGATCTCATCAAATTTGTTTCTGAAGATTCTCTTGGCATTCAATTTCCAGACAGCATACAACTTACTGGAACCGCCAAGGGCAATTTAAAGGATGTTACAGCTAAAGCCCAACTCAACTCCTCACAAGGGATGGCAAATATAGACGGACGTTATAACAATGAAAGCGGTTTATCTTTTGAAGTTGAAGCCCATATTGACCAGTACAGATTGGACGAACTCCTAAAAAATGAGGAATTGGGGCCGCTTAGCTTAAGCATTACAGCTGATGGCTCTGGCGACAATATCAACCAGCTAAATGCGAATTTCGACGCAGTCATTTCCCAGTTTGCCTTAAAACAATACAACATTACCGATTTAAAACTCACCGGAACTATCGTAGATGGAAGCGGTACTGTGAGTTCGGTATATAAAGACGACAACCTCGACCTTGACCTCAATGCATTGGTCACACTAGACTCTATTGCTCCACAAGCCTCGATTGACCTGAACCTAAAGGGAGCCAACCTCAATGCTTTGGGACTAATGGAACGAAACATCCGCACTGGTTTTCAGTTAAAAGCTGATTTCAAAGGCAATTCCGAAACATTTGATCTAACCTCCAACCTTACGGAAGGCGTTGTAGTTTACGACAATAAATCTTATTTAATTGGTGACCTCAACGCTATTGCACATGTAAGCATCGATACCACTTCGGTTGAAGTCCATAACAAACTTCTAGATGCCCAATTGGCTTCCAACACCAACCCTCAAATATTTAGCAAGGCTCTAAAACATCATATTCAAAGTTACTTTTTTGACGATGTGCGACTGGTAGACACTTTGGAACGTCCAGTAAATTTAACATTCAAAGGAACCATCAATCCATCCTCATTGATGAACGACGTCTTTTTGGTCAACCTCAAAGACCTTGATACCATTAAAATGGCCATGGATTTCAACGAAAGTCCTAAAGTTTTAAATGCGAATATTTCGGCGCCACGAATTAACTATGGCAGTTTTGAGCTAGATAGCCTAGCTTTTTCCATAGACACCAATGTGGATAATTTTGAGTTCGACCTCAACTTTAAAGAATTTACAACCGGCCCTTTAGCCATTCCCAAAACCAGTTTTAACGGCAAGCAGCAAAACAGAGAGATGCTCCTAAAGTTTTTGGCCCAAGATAATGATGAGATACTCATAAATATCGATTCCAAAATCACTTCGAATGACAATATTTTAGAATTGCATACAATCCCCTCAAACCTTACTATCAACAAAGCAGCTTGGAACATTCCAGAATCAAACTTCATCCGCTATAACGACAAAAAGCTAGAATTTCAAGACTTTCAACTCAGCAATAACAACGAACTTGTCGAGCTTACCCACCAACAACCTGATATCACTAAAGACCATGTGGCCATTAATTTTTCCAATTTCAACCTAAACGAATTACTTAGCTACCTCAACCCAAACAAAAGCATTGCTTCTGGATATTTAAATGGTAATCTTGTTTTGGTTACTCCCTTTGAAGAAATGGGATTGATTGCCAATCTGGACATCACAGAACTGAACGCCCTTGACGTCGATTTGGGAAGATTAACCCTAGAAGCCACTCCAAAAGGCAACAACACTTACAATTTCAACACTTCACTAAAAGAAGGCGATGTTGATTTGGATATGACGGGAGATTATATGGCCAGTGAAGCGAATCCAACCATGGATTTAGACTTAACAATCAATTCATTTCAAATGAAGGCTTTGGAAGGTTTTAGTCTAGGCGAGATTTCTGAAACCAAAGGCGAGCTCTCTGGGAGCTTTACCGTAAATGGCCCGACAGAAAGCCCTAATTACCAAGGGCAACTTAATTTTAGAGATGCTGGTTTTGAATTTACTAAGTTCAATGCTAGTTTTTCTATGGACAATGAAACGGTCGCCCTTCAAAACGATTTGATTTCCATGGACATTTTCACCGTCAAGGATGCCAACAACAATATCCTTGTGGTCTCTGGTGATATTGGCACCAACGATTTAGCCAATCCTACTTTCAATTTAGATATAAAGGCAGACAATTTCCAAGTATTGAATGCCTCACGCGAAGACAACGACCTCATATACGGAACGGCCGTTTTTGATGCGGAGGCCAAGTTAACAGGCGACCTTCAAATCCCTAAATTGAACGTAAACGCTACTTTGGGCAATGAGACCGATATTAAATACATTATGCCTTCTGCTTCCGTAAATATGGAACAGCGTGATGGCGTGGTCATTTTTGTAAATCGCGACAACCCCGATGCCATCCTAACCCAAAAAGAGGAAAAAACTGCTACTGTTAAAGGCTTTGATGTCAAAGCCCTTATAAAGGTAGACAAAGAGGCTGCCGTCACCATTATCATCAATGAAAGCACCAACGACAACTTTATGGTTTCGGGTGAAGGCGACTTTAATTTTACGATGAAACCCAACGGACAAATGAACCTTTCGGGAGTTTATGACGTCACAGATGGCCATTATGAAATGAGCCTTTACAATTTGGTCAACCGCAAGTTTGAACTCGCTCCAGGAAGTCGCGTGACTTGGTCCGGGGATCCCTTTGATGCCCAACTGGACATTCGTGCCATGTACCAATTGAAAACTTCGGCGGGACCTTTAATGGCCTCCCAAACTTCCAATGCAGACCCTTCGGTGAAAAGCAAATATCGAGAGGTATTGCCTTTTGAAGTATTTCTGAATATTGATGGCGAATTGATGAAACCTGTCATTTCCTTCGATATCGACATGCCGGAAGACGAACAGGGCGCCATTGACGGGCAGGTGTACGGACGTATCCAACAAGTGAACCGACAGGAAGAGGAACTCAACAAGCAAGTGTTTTCACTGTTGGTTTTGAACCGCTTTTACCCAGAGCCGGGCAGCGACGGAAGCTCAGGTGGAATGGCCACAATCGCACGGGATAACCTTAACGATGCGGTATCCGATCAATTAAATATGTTTTCGGACAAGCTTTTGGGCAATACCGGTTTCGAACTCAATTTTGGCTTGGACAGTTTCACCGATTACCAAGGCAGCACACCCCAAGACCGTACCCAATTGGATATCGCCGCGCAAAAAAAACTGTTCAACGACAGGCTAACAGTGCAAGTAGGAAGCGAAGTTGACATACAGGGCAGCAATCCCGAAGACGAGGAAGCCCCAATCATCGGGAATGTGACGTTGGAATATATGCTCACCAAAAATGGCCGCTATAGGATAAAAGGATTTAGAAGAAATGAATTTGAAAATGTGATTGATGGTCAAACTATGGTAAGTGGTATCGCCCTTATTTTCACCTTGGAATTTAATAAATTCAGTGAGTTTTGGCACGCCCTTGTGCATCCACAACCTAAAGAGGACGAAAATGAAAAGAATGAGAATACAAAAACAGAAACCGACAACTAAAACATAAAGTATAGTATCCACTTGAACACGATTTCAAAATATCGCCATTACTACATCCTACTTTTATCGATTTGGATGGTTCAATCCTGCTCCATTACAAAGCACATTCCTGAAGGCGAACACCTATACACCGGTGCCACGCTTTCAATGGAATCAGATTCTACAATTACAAACGAACCCCTACTCAAAGACGAATTGGAAAAAGTGCTTTTGCCCGAGCCTAACTCCACCTTTTTAGGGATGCACCTAGGCTTATACTATTATTACAAAATGCAAAAGAAACATCCCGGATTTATCAACCGGTGGTTATACAAAAAATATGGAGAGGAACCTGTCTACCAATCGGATGTTGAAACTTCCGAAGTACGGGATCTTATCTTAAACCGATTGGAAAACCGCGGTTTCTTTTACAGTAGTGCCGATTCGGAAATAACTGAAGAAGACTACAAAAGTTCTGTTCATTATACTGCCAGAATTGCACCGCCTTATACCATGGAACGCTATGAATTGGATTCGTTCTCAGACCCCATCCATTCCGAAATTGCAAAAGCCCTTAACAACACCCCATTTAAAAAAGGCATGCGTTTTGACCTTTCCAATTTTGAATTGGAGCGCAGTAGAATTGATGCCGAACTAAAGCAAAAAGGCTATTACAACTTCAACTCGCAGTTTTTAATTTTTGAAGCAGACACCAATCGATACAAAACCAAACGCTTCGATCTTTATCTGCGACTGAAAAAGGAAGTGCCTCAAAAGGCTCAAGTTCCTTACAAAATCACCAAGGTGAACATCTTCTCCAATTATGATTTAGCGAAGGACTCTTTGGTTTCAAACCCTACTAGGTTCAACAACAAAAATTTCATAGAATCGGAATCCTTTTTCAAACCAAAATACCTCGACCCATTTGTCACTCTGGAAGAAGGACAACTTTACAACCCACAAAACTCCAGAAATACTGCCAGAAGACTCTCTACTATAGGCGCCTATAAATATGTGAACATTCAGTACAAAGAAATAGACTCGCTCACTAATGATTCCCTTGGACATTTACAAGCCGATATTTATTTATCGCCGTTGAACAAACGAAGTTTAAGAACCGAACTGCAGGCCGTGTCCAAATCCAACAACTTTGCAGGCCCTGCTTTGGCCATTACCTATACCAACCGTAACATTTTTAGCGGCGGCGAAACCTTTAGTGTGAGTGGAAAATTAGGATTTGAAAAGCAAATTGCCAGTGGCAACAGCAATAGCCTTAACAGTACCGAGTTGGGTATTAAAAGTGAACTTGTAGTCCCTCGCATGCTCTTCCCCATAAAATTTGACGACAATTATTTTAAATACTCCATCCCAAAAACCAAAATGGCTTTGGGCCTTAACTATTTAAGCCGAAGTAATTTGTACGCCCTGCTATCGGGCAATGTAAAGTTCGGATATACTTGGGATGCTAATAAGTTTGTGACGCACGAAATTAACCCTGTCACGGTCAACTATACCCAGCTTTTGAACACCTCTCCAGAATTTGAACAGATTCTGGATGAAAACCCTTATTTACAGGAGAGTTTTGATCAAGAGTTTATTTCGGGGCTTATGTATTCCTTTACATACAACGGCATGGTGAATAACAAAGACAAGCACCAATTTTATTTTAATGCCACTTTTGACATTGCAGGAAATTCGATTAGTTTATTTGGAAAAGATCAAGGCGCCAACCAACCCAAGACCTTTTTGGGACTTGCCTATGCACAATACGCCAAACTGGATCTGGATTTTCATTACCATTTAGACATAGGAAAACAGCAGGTGATTGCCACTAGATTGTTTGGCGGCTATGGATTGGCTTATGGAAATTCAAACATCCTTCCCTTTGTGAAACAATATTATGCAGGAGGGCCTTATAGTGTTAGAGCCTTTAGAATACGCTCTTTGGGTCCGGGAACTTTTAGTGAAGAAAGCGATAATGACGACACCTACATAGATCAAGCTGGAAACATCAGATTGGAAGCCAATATTGAATATCGCTTTCCTATTATTTCCTTCTTAAAAGGAGCCGTTTTTGTGGATGCCGGTAACATTTGGAATTCCAAAGAAAATGAAACCCTTCCTGGAGGAAAGTTCAGCAGCTCCTTTATCAATGAATTGGGAATGGGAGCCGGCATTGGCGCTCGAATTGATATCCAAGGCTTTGTGGTTAGATTTGATTTGGCAGCACCATTTCACGACCCATCCCTACCCGAAGGCGAACGCTATGATTTTAGAATTGACGAGCCTATTTTCAACTTCGCCATTGGCTACCCTTTCTAACTATTAACATCAATCTTTTCGCAACAGGGCATCTACTCCCATTTCGTGTTCATCTTTCACTTTCATCAATGCTTTTGTAGGCGGTTCAAGATTATAATCTGTAATCAACAGCTTCCATGAAGCTTTTAAACGCAGTCCATCCTTTTCCTTGCTAAATTCCAGTGGAATACTTACCTCCTTGGAAGTGCCCGCCAATGTAAACGTACCATTGGCAGTAATGGTTTGCGCCCCCAAAGATACCACATTCAAAGGTTGCTCCAAGCTCCCCTTAAACGTCACATAAGTATGCTCTTCACTTTTCAGCAATTCAAACATGTGTTCATTTCGTTTATTTATTCCCGTATCTATGGAACTCACAGGTATATGAAACTCAAATTCCCCGGTATCAACATCCAAATGTCCTTTTAGTTCTTTAGACTCTCCTGTATAGGAGTTAATGGAAATTTTCGCCTTGAAGAAAGCGGTTCCATTGGCAACATCATAAGTTTGTGATTTCATAACATAACTGCCGAACATCAGGAAACCTATCAACAGTATACGGAGGGTTTTCATATATACTTTCATAATTCGCTTTTGAAAAATTGCTTTATTAAAGTTACGCATAATTAGCTAAAAACCAGATTCTCAAAACATTCACAAACAGCCCAAATCCTAACATAATAAATAGACTACAAGAAAATTAAACAGCTCTCCTCAATTTTTCACTTTCATTTATAGGCCGCAACCCACTTAATAACAAGTCCACAATAATAATTTTTATATATTTAGTGAAAATTGCACGAATATTTGGAAGCCCTTAAAACGATACTATACTTTTCAATTTTCAACTATCCCATTACAAAGGAGGAAGTGTATCGGTTTTCTGGCAACAAGTGCAGACAGGTTATAGATACCCAACTAGAACTGCTTATCTCTAAAAATATCATTTCTCAAAATGACAATTATTACATTTTTGAAACCAATGTAGATTGTATTCAGAGACGACAAAAAGGGAACAAAATGGCTCAGGATATTATGCCCAAAGCCTGTAAAGTTGCCAAATTCATCACAAAATTCCCTTATGTAGAAAGCGTGAGTCTCTCAGGTTCCCTATCTAAAGGGTATTATGATGACGATGGGGATATTGACTTTTTTATCATTACCAAACCCAATCGGCTTTGGATTGCTAGAACGCTACTGATTCTATATAAAAAGTTGTTCTTGTTGAACTCTAGAAAATACTTCTGTGTCAATTATTTCATCAGCAATGATAACTTGCTTATTGAAGAACAAAACAGGTTTACAGCCACAGAACTCCTGACGCTCATCCCCATAACGGGCAAAAAATGTTTTAAGAAGTTTGTTGCAACCAATGCTTGGGCCAAGACCTACCTGCCAAACCTTGACATAGATTATTCCCATAAAATTACCAACATAAAAAAACCGTGGCTTTCAAAAAACATACAAATGATCTGCGATGGGAATTTTGGAGAGATGTTGGATCATTTTTTTAAATCGATTACCATAAAAAAATGGCAATCCAAGTTTCGTCATTTAACAAAGGAGGAATTGCTCATCGCCTTAAAATCGACAGATACGGTATCCAAGCACCACCCTCAAAACTTTCAAAAAAAGGTCATTGATACCCTTAACGAGAAGTACCTTGAAGTAAAAAACGAATTTAATCTTGAACTATCGCCAGAACATGCATGATATCGTTTTTTCACATTCCTATTTCTATCGATTAGATCCTAAACAATGGAAAAACAAAACACCGTTTCCTCCTTTAGGCACCATTTATACGGCTGCATTTTTAAGAGCCCACAATTATAGCGTAGAACTTTTTGACACCAATTTATTAAGCTCTCCTGAAACTCTGGAAGCTTTTTTTAAAAAAACAAATCCATCCTACTTTGTCATTTACGATGACGGCTTCAATTACTTGACAAAAATGTGCTTGACCGCGATGCGGGAAGCGGCTTTTGAAATGATTGCAACAGCCAAAACATATAACTGTACAGCCATTGTGTGTAGTTCGGATGCTACCGATCATTATGAAAAATATCTAGATGCTAAGGCCGATTTCATCATTCAAGGAGAAGGCGAACTTACACTGAAAGAGCTAATAGACACCTTGGAAGCCAAAGAAAACATTAAAGATATTAAAGGCATTGTTTATAGAGAAGAAGGACAAACCATAGTAAATCCAAAACGCCCAGTTACTAATGACCTCGATCAATTCCCTTTACCAGCTTGGGATTTGGTAGATATGGAAGCCTATAAAGCAATATGGGAGTCTGGAGGCAAATCGTTTACTTTAAATATGGCCACTACTCGTGGTTGCCCTTTTAAATGCAACTGGTGCGCCAAACCCATTTATGGCAACCGCTATAATACGCACTCGCCCGAGTACATTGTAAAACATATTGCCCACCTAAAAGAAACGTATGGAGTTGACCGTTTTTGGATGTGCGATGATATTTTTGGACTTAAACCCAATTGGGTTCAGGAGTTCAATGAAAAACTTAATGAAGCCCAACTGTCCATTTCCTATTACATCCAGAGTAGAGTAGATTTATTGCTTCAAGCAGATACCATTGAAGCTTTGGCTGAAAGCGGTCTTGAAGAAGTTTGGGTGGGTGCCGAAAGTGGCTCGCAAAAGATCTTAGATGCCATGGACAAAGGCATTACAGTACAACAGATTTACAAAGCCTCCAAACTTTTAAAAGCAAAGGGAATTAGAGTCGCTTTTTTTATACAGTTTGGATATTTGGGAGAAACCAAGGAAGATATCCAAAAAACCATCGACATGATCAAGGAATTGCAGCCCGATAATTTAGGAGTTTCGGTTTCCTATCCCCTTCCGGGCACAAAGTTTTATGATAAGGTCAAAGACGACTTGAAACTAAAGGCCAACTGGACAGATTCCGATGAATTAGCCATGATGTTCCAAGGAACTTTCAATTCCAAATATTATAAAAAATTGCACCGATATGTGCATAAAGAATACCGAAAGAGCCAAGCCGTTCAGAACTTTAAATCCTTGCTAAAGCAACCATCCAATCTCTTTTCGTATTCGAAATTGCGATCCATGGCCTTGTATTTTTACTATGCCCCAAGCTCCAAACTAGATGCCTTTCAACTTCAAAACATGCAACATAAAAATGCATAGTGATTTTGATAGCGCTGCGGCCAGTTACGACCAAGACTTTACACATTCCCAAATTGGGAAGCTTCAAAGACAACAAGTCTACGACTTTCTTTCAACCAAAATTCTTAAGGATGGAATTCCATTAAATATTTTGGAACTGAATTGCGGCACGGGTGAAGATGCGCTTTGGTTAGCTAATATGAACCATCAGGTAACAGCTACCGACATTTCCAATGAAATGCTTCAGCAAGCCAAAAGCAAAGGCAATCTGCCCAATCTCAATTTTCAATTACTCGACATCAATAAACTGAAAGAATATCCTTTTCAAAGCAAATTTAATTTGATTTTTTCAAATTTTGGAGGGCTCAACTGTTTATCAAAACCACAGCTAAAACAGTTTTTTGAACAGGCAGCCCATCTATTGAATTCCAACGGAAGCCTTGTTTTGGTCATGATGCCCAAACATTGCCTTTGGGATAAGTTCTATCATTTCGCAAAGGGCCAATGGTCCCAAATGAATCGAAGAAACAGGCCAGAAGTTGTTCCTGTTAACGTGAACGGAAATTCTGTAAACACTTGGTTTTACAACCCTAAAGAAATTGTATATTTAACCGAACAGCATTTTAAATGTGAGCATATGTATCCTGTTGGCCTGGCGGTTCCACCATCCTTTTTGGAGCCATTTTTCAGGAATAAAAAGGGAGTTTTAAGCCTAATGGCCAAAACGGACAAAAGCTTGAAGCACTTTAAAGGACTCGCCAAATATGCCGATCATTTTATCATGGAACTCAAATTGAAATGAAGATTCTTTTAACACATTCCTATTTTCTAAACGAGGACGAAAAAGAGGCCAAAATTATGAAGCCCTATCCACCATTGGGGCTTCTGTATATTTCAGCCTATTTAAAAGAACACCAGCTTGAGCATTCCGTTTTTGACAGCACCTTTTCTTCATTCAAAGAACAACTGGATTACATTAAGGAACAGCAACCAAAAATAGTTGCGATTTACACCAATTTAATGACCAAAATCAACGTCATTAAATGCGTGAAGCTTTTAAAACAGCATCCCGATTATGGCTTTCCAAAAATAATACTAGGAGGTCCCGACATCACCTATAACTGTGAAAACTATCTCAAAACGGGCGCTGACTATCTAATCATTGGAGAAGGCGAACAATCTATGTTGGAATTGAGCGAAGCTATTCTCAACCATAAAGAAACAGAAACCATTCCCGGCATTGCTTTTCTGAAGAATTCAAAAGTGATCACGACAGTCTCTAGAGAAAAAATAAAAGATTTATCAATCCTTCCCATCCCCAACAGAGAAGCTATTGACCTCCATCCGTATTTAACTACTTGGAAACAATACCACGGCAAAAGTTCCATGACGGTGAGTACCCAAAGGGGCTGTCCTTATACTTGCAAATGGTGCAGTACGGCCGTGTATGGACAAAGTTATAGAAGGCGTCCTGCTAAATTGGTGGTTGAAGAACTAAAACTACTCAAGGAAACCTACAATCCAGACGCCATTTGGTTTGTAGATGATGTGTTTACCGTGAGCCATAAATGGATGAAGGAATTCCACAATGAAATGAGGGCTCAAAACTTCAAAATTCCTTTTGAATGTATCACCAGAGCAGAACGCTTAACCGATGACATTCTTGAAATTCTAAAAGATTTGGGATGCTTTAGAATTTGGATAGGTGCCGAAAGCGGCTCGCAAAAAATCATTGAAGCCATGGACCGTCGGGTGGATGTCGATGTTGTAAAAAGTGCTATTCAGAAAACAAATGCCCTTGGCATGGAATCGGGGACGTTTATCATGATAGGCTACCCTGGTGAGGAAGAAGAGGATATCAAACAAACCATTAATTATTTAAAGGAAGCCAGCCCAACACATTTCACCATTACTTTGGCCTATCCCATAAAAGGCACGAGCCTTTACAACGAAATCCAAGACAACATTATCACACAGCCCGATTGGGAAACCTCAACAGACAGAGACATTGATTTTAAGCGCACTTACAGTAGAAATTACTACAATTACGCCCTTAAATATATTGTGAATGAATTGGCGTTTCATAGAAATATGCCTACAAATAAAGTGAAAGCATTCAAACACAAATCAAAAGCTCTGATCGCCAATAGCATAATGCAAATCTCCAAATAATATGAAAAGAATCTTATTTGTACTTGCCCTAACCTTATGCTTGTCATGTACAAATGATTCCTATTCCGATTTAATTTCTGTTGAAACCACCCTCCCTCTTAAATGGAACAAATCGTATAACGATGATTCCATAGACAAAGCTAAAATAGGTTTGGAATGGACACTGTCTTATCTAGGCGCTACACTTCCCCATGAAAATTCCGGAATCAGTATTGAGGGCAACATCATCATTATTGATATCATGAAATTAGGTTTTGAAGGTTTTGCCGAACAAAAACTATTGCAACTTTTAGAGGTTCTAAAAAACTCTTCAGAATACCAACAAACCAACACTATCGATTTGGGACGTTTTGTTTCGCTGCTCCTTGGCGCCTCCGAACATTACTATCAAATTGTCGGTACACCAGAAACCCTTGATGAACTTTTGCAACCTTACCAACTCTTACCCGATAGGGGCTATATTGACAATTCCATTATTTCCAACCAACATCGTATCATTGAATTTTCAGAGTTGGACAATTTAAAACAAGTATTCGTTTCCAAAGAAATCGATCCTAATACTGGAACTATTTTAGAATACGAAACCATAGAACTTATTGCAAACGGACAAATACGCTTTGGTATTTTTGATGCCAACGGCTTCCGAAAAAGTAGTGCCTCCCCTAACCATACAGCCGCTGGCAAACCTGCCAAATGCATGTGGTGCCACGAATCATCCATCAACCCAATGTTTACACCACAAAATGATTTCGAGGGATTTTTAGGATATGATGAGCTGCAAAATGTATTACTGACTTACAAAAGCGAACATCTACAAAACAGAGAAATCTTGACTCCAAATGGTGTGAACTTTAACGAAACTCAGCAGCACACACTAACAGAATTACTTTACATCTCATTTATGGAACCCTCGGCCGAACGATTGAGCAGAGAATGGAATTTACCACTTTCGGAAGTAGAAAATCTATTGTCTGGTTTGGACACACACATCTATGATGAATTTCCTTTTTTGGGAGACCTCTACCACAGAGCAGAGGCAGAAAATTTGGCCCCCTTTAGCGGGATTCCAGTTTCAGGAAACGTGCGGGAGCCTTCAACTATGGAAGTAAATTATTTAGATTTTTAAACCTATGTTGAACGGAAAAAAAATAGTCGTCATCCTTCCTGCATACAATGCCGAAAAGACATTGGAACAAACCTATGCCGAAATTCCGTTTGACATTGTGGACGACGTTATTTTAACAGACGACTGTAGCAACGATCGAACTGTGGACATTGCAAAATCTTTAGGAATTTCCCATATCATCAAACACAAAAAAAACAGGGGCTACGGAGCAAATCAAAAATCGTGTTACAACAAGGCCTTAGAAATTGATGCCGATATCATCGTGATGCTCCACCCCGATTATCAGTACAGCCCAAAATTGATTCCCTCCATGTGCGAATTGATTGTAAACGATGTGTATGATGTGGTTCTGGGAAGTCGGATTTTAGGTAAAGGGGCTCTTGAGGGTGGCATGCCGTTGTACAAATATATTTCCAACAGGTTTCTGACTTTAATTCAAAACATTTTAATGTCACAAAAGCTATCGGAATACCATACCGGTTATCGCTGTTATGATGCTAAATCCTTGAGAATGATTAATTACAACCGTAACTCTGATAATTTTATTTTTGACAACGAAATACTGGCTCAATTATTTGATCAAAACATGAGGATTGGTGAAGTTTCATGCCCCACCAAATACGACGAAAGTTCCTCTTCTATTAATTTCACAAGAAGCGTCGTGTATGGATTGGGATGTCTTAGAGTTTCCATCACCTATTTCCTGCAGAAGCATACACCTTTAAATTTTAAGTTATTTACAAGTTGAAAAGGACATTTCTATATATCATCCCTTTGATCATGGTTTGCCTATATGTTTTAGCAAAGTCCTTTCAATTTGAAATTCATGATTTTGCCAATTACTATTTTGGAAGCACCATGTTAAGGGACGGAACTTTTGGTCCAGATACTTACTTCCCTAAACAATTCAATCAGTATGTTTTTGATTTAGGATATCCCAATCTGTTTTTAAGTTACGCCCCCAACACCCCATTCCTGGCACTTGCCTTTCTCCCCTTCACATTAGTACCTCTTTTGATTGCCAAGCTCATTTTTAACAGTATCAGTATTGCTTTACTGTGCATTTCTATATTTCGGTTACAGAAGATTTATAAATTCGATTCTATCTTTTTATTACTTCTTCCAATAGTTTTTTTTATTCCTATCAAAAACAACATCCTATTTGGACAGGTGTATTTACTATTGCTCTTCCTGCTCACAGAGGGCTTTATAGCCTATCATCAAAAACGCTTTCATACAATGGCATTGCTGTGGTGTTTTGCCATAGCCCTAAAGGTATTCCCAATCATTCTTTTAGGCTTTTTATTATTCAGAAAGGAGTTTAAAGCCTTAGCACACCTCATCGGATGGGGACTCCTTTTTATCATTGTTGGCCTATTGATTTTCGGATTAGATTTTTGGGGTTTCTATATTTCTGAAGTTCTATTTAAAGCTAACAATGGGGAAATAGCAGGTGCCTATGTAAACAATTACCAATCGATGTATATGTTTCTCAAGCGCCTATTTGTGTACCATTCATTTGAGAATACATCTGTATTGTTCAAAAGCTTTTCATTATTCAAAGCATGCCTATTAGCTTTCAAAATAGCCATCTTAGGTTCTTTGATCTATATCACAAAACAAGCAAAAAATAGCTTATTGGTATTTTCTCTTTGGTTATTGGGTAGCATTCTCATTTCGCCCTACGGCAGCACTTACACGTTCCTATTATTAATGCCATTGTACTTAGCTATATCACAGATTAGGGCCTCCAATGCATTCAAAATCACCTGTGCATTTCTGCTATTTTCTATTTGCAATAGCGGTTATTTCCAGATTGACATCTTTCCTTTTAACTATTTGAGATTATGCCTTCTACTCAGCTTGACAGGAATGATCCTATTTCATCTAAAAACGGTCATCAACTTTAAAACATTAGGCATTGTTGTTGGTGTATTTTTTGGCTTGGCATTTTTTATCAGTTCCAAACCTCAATCCCATTCAACCATCTTAAACGTTAAAACTCCCATCTTAACCTATGA
Organism: Mangrovimonas sp. TPBH4; assembly: GCF_001280505.1. GTDB lineage: Bacteria > Bacteroidota > Bacteroidia > Flavobacteriales > Flavobacteriaceae > Mangrovimonas_A. The sequence goes on along the minus strand of NZ_LBIO01000042.1, from coordinate 317,709 downwards.
TTTCGAGCTAAAAAACGACTCCTTGTTTTATGAGTTTTGGAACAAGTCGGGAGCACAAATAGAAAGCTTGGCTTTTCCATTTCAAACAGTAGATTCTTTAAGCGTCACCATAAAAGACAACCAACTATTTTTAGGGAACCAACAATTGACAAACAATCATTCCAACAAACTAAAACCAGTAGTTGTTGATGGTAGAATTCTATATTTAAGTGATGAAGGGCAGGGCATTGGATTTTACAAACTTCGTATCTTACCAACTGGAGCGATCAACCAAGAGTAACCTTTATGCGAAAACTCAAAACAGCTGGCATTAATACCATTCGAGGGTTCCTATCTCCCGCCTTAAATTTTGTAATTGCGGTGATAGGAATCAAACTCTTTGGCAAGACGGATTGGGGAATTACCATAGACATCTTGCTATGGATTTATTTGGTATTGATTATAGCTAGTTGGGGCAATAAAGAATGGTTACTGCGCAGCTATAGCAGAGCTCCTTCCAAAGTGCAGGAACTTTTCGCAAACAATCTCATCAGTAGAAGTCCCCTTTTACTTTTAAGCCTCGTATTTCCTTTCATCTTTGACTTCTATACTGGATTGTTATGCATTCTTTTAAGTATCATCCTTTTCCTAACTGCCAGTTTCGAAAGTTTGATTATCCATTATCAAAAATTCAGCTTACAATTAGTTACAGACCTCGTTGCTTTTGTAATTACAGCAGGTATTCTCTTTTTGCTTCCGCAATTCAACATACTTCATGTTCTTATCCTTTACACAATAGTCAACCTCATTAAACTCCTTATTCTCGCAAAAGCATTGGATATATTTCATTTCAAAACTGAATTCTCTTGGTCCTTTGAACCTCTCAAATACAGCTTTCCATTCTTTTTAATGGCGTTTGCAGGATGGTTGGGCAGTAAAATAGACATGTATTTGGTGACCTTATATTTACCAAAAAGCGATGTTTCCGAATATCAATTATTGAGCAACTCTTTCTTGATGCTTGTTGCAGGATATGCCTTTATCATTACCCCCTTCACCAAGCATATTTACCGCATTTCACTGGATTCCCTCAATCGCATCAAACAAAAACTGAGTTTTATGACTTTGCCCTACTTGTTATTGGGAAGTTTATGTATTTGGTTGGTTATGGAACTTATTCTGAAACTCAACTTAGACATTAACTACTATTATCTTTCTGCCATTAAAACCTTGTTTCCCCTCCTATTCTATATGGACATCATGATGCTGAACAAACAAAATCAAGAAAAAAAAGTCACCCTTATCATTTTTATAGGGCTCTTTATTAATTCACTATTGATTCTATTATGGATAAAAGGCTATGGTATTACCGGTGTGTTGGCTGGAGGTTGTATTTCAGGAATAATATCACTACTAATTTACAAAACACTAAATAGGAAGCTTACCTATTCTTATATAAACTAATAAAAATATAAAACAACATAACCAAAATCACTATTGTCCAAAATTGGAATTTCTCAGATTGACTATCTTTATGGAATCTATAGGGCCAATCCTTGATACATAACTTAACTAACTTCATTTATGCCACAAAAAATTCTCATATTCAATCCTCGTAGTGCCAATGCCAAACACCGCATCCCCAATTCCATTTTGCAGGTAGGTGCAGCCATTCACGGGACGTATGATTATGTATTTGTAGATGGCAATTTGGAGAGTGCCCCTTGGAGCACTATCGAAACCTATTTCAAAACAGGGGATTTCAAATTCTTTTGTGTTACTGTCATGCCTGGCCCGCAGTTGAAACAGGCCATTCCTTTTTCAAAAAAGATAAAGGAAGAATTCCCAAACAGCATCACTATTTGGGGTGGTTATTTTGCCTCCAACCAATATGCGGCATCTCTTAACTCTGGTTATGTAGACTATATTATCAATGGACCTGGCGACAATGCCTTCCCTGAATTGATGAATTATTTAATTCAGAAAAAAGGGCAATTAGAGGACATTAAAAATCTGATTTACAAAGACAGTAACAACCATACTATTCAAACTTCCAAGGAGGCCCTCCTTGAGCAAGATAGTTTACCCGCTTTGCCCTACGATTTCCTTAACAGTTTTTATCCTCTTCAAAATTACTTAGGAAAAACCTTTTTGGGCAAAAGAACCTTTTCATACCACTCTAGTTTTGGCTGTCCGTTTACTTGTTCGTTTTGTGCGGTAGTTCCAATCTACAATGCCCGTTGGAAAGGTAAATCGGCTGAAAAGATTTATGAGGACGTGTCCTATTTTAAAAAGCACTACAACATTGATGCTATAGAATTTCATGACAACAATTTTTTCACTTCAAAAAAACGGGTCGTAGAGTTTTCTAAACTCATCTTGAACGATGGCATTTCTTGGTGGGGAGAGGGCCGTATTGATACCATCAACCAATATTCCGACGAGGATTTAAGGCTAATGAGGAAGGCCGGTTGCAAAATGATCTTTTTGGGAGCAGAAACAGGCAATGACGAGATCCTAAAGCAAATGGACAAAGGTGGTAAACAAAGCGGCCAAATGATCAAGGATTTTGCCAAACGAATGAAAGAAGTAGACATCATCCCTGAAATGTCTTTTGTTCTTGGGCTGCCCGCCGATTCTGAAGCACAGGTAATGGCCCAAATAGATTGGGACATTGAATTTATAAAAGAAATCAAGACAATCAATCCCGATACCGAAATCATCATTTACCTATACAGTCCTGTACCCACCGAAGGATCAAAGCTCTACCAAAAAATATTAGATGCCGGCTTTTCATTTCCCCAACAGCTGGAAGATTGGATATCACCTAGTTGGGAAAACTTCGATTTACGAAAAAACCCTTTGACCCCTTGGCTCACCCCGAAGATGGTGGATAAAATCAAAAATTTTGAAACCGTACTGAATGGCTACTATCCCACGGTATCTGATTTTAAAATAAAAGGCTACAAGAAGAGCGTACTGAAAGCTTTTTCGGCATTGCGCTACAAAAATGGGCTGTACCATTACCCTTATGAAATTAAGGCACTCCATAAATTGTGGAAATACCGCCAACCAGAAATTGAAGGCTTTTACCAAGAATAGATGCGAAGATACCTCAAAAGACTAATAGATCCTTTAATAGGCTATGGCTTTCGAGCCTACCATTCCAAACCTCGTCGTTACAGCTACAAAGGCCTTACCGTAATGGTCCACCCCGAGGTATTTCCACCGCATTTTACGCTAAGCACCAAAATACTGATGGACTATATAAGCGACCTAACGTTGAGCGGAAAATCCTTATTGGAATTAGGTTGTGGCTCAGGTATTTTATCTTTATTCGCAGCTTCCAAAGGCGCCAAGGTAACTGCTAGTGATATCAATCAAGAAGCCCTAAAAGGACTTGAACAGGATGCCGAACTCAACCAACAAGAAATAGAGCTCATCGAGTCTAATTTATTTAAAAATATTCCTCACTCGGATTTCGACTATATAATCATCAATCCGCCATATTACCCAAAAGATCCAAAAAACAATCAAGAAAAGGCTTGGTACTGCGGTCAGGATTTTCAATACTTCAAAGCGTTATTTCCTGTACTAAGTAAATATTGCACTCCCCAAAACAGCATCTTAATGATTCTTTCCCAAGACTGTCCACTAGATTCCATTAGAGCTATTGCTTCTCAAAACGGTTTTCAATTACAGCCCGTTCATTCCAAAAAGATATGGGGAGAGACTTCGACAATTTACACCCTGATTAAATAACATCTAAGGATTACTAAAGTTCCTGAATAGAAAACTTTACAAAGTAGAGCCATTGTTTCTATCATTGCCTATTTCATAAAACCAATCCCAAAAACATTGTAAAACCAACATTACTAAAAACATTTAAATTGCTCATTTTAATCCATTCAACTAACTGTTTATCAATTATTTATATTAAATTTATAAAAAATATCTCCTTAGGTTAATTACCGTACCAATCATAAAAAACTTAACACCAGCATATGAACCTTTAAATTGCTGTCTATGAAACGCTTTATTATCCTTACATTAGTTTTGTTATTAGGTAGCTCTAAACTTATTAGCCAACCTACCAACATCGCCACCGATTTAAGCACCCCGTACCGATTGGCCATTCATGGCAACGACCTGTATTTTACCCAACTCACGGGAAATACCATTTCCAAAATAGACCTAAGTACTGCAGAACCGTTAACCGTAACATCATTTTTGTCGGGATTAAATACCCCAAAAGATATAATGATTATTGGAAACGAACTTTATTTTACGGTTGCCAGTAAAATTTCTAAAATAGACCTTACCGATACATCCCAAAATATTATAGACATTGCAACAGGCCTCAATGGTCCTGATGGGCTAACTTTATATGGAAATGACCTCTATTTTTCCACCGGCAATAAAGTTGCTAAAATAGATCTCAACGCTACTAATCCAACAGTAATAGATGTGGCTACAGGCTTTGAAACTCCAACGGATCTATTATTAAACGACTCGATTTTATTTGTTGCAGAGCAATACGGCGATAAAGTTTCAAAAATGGATCTGAGCACATCACCACCAACAGTAACTGACCTTGTTACCGGATTGGGAACACCTGTAGGGCTATTGCTGCATGCGAATAACCTTTATATTGCCAATTTCTTTGGGTCTTCCATAACTAAAATATCACTCAATGATGCCACACCCTACGCTACCAATTTCTTAACCTCTATTAGTGGTCCATCCTCGATGGTACTCCACGATAACGATTTGTATTTCACTCAAGCTTGGGGAGGTATTATTTCAAAAATTAATTTTAATGCGCTTTCAATAACTGAAACCAGCAAAGCTACCTCCATTAGCTTATACCCAAATCCAGCATCCAATTATATTCGAATTTCTGGACTATTATATACAACCCAATACGCAATCCATAGTGTATTAGGCACTGAAATAAGTCAAGGATCAATTACAAATAATGAAGAAATAGACATACACCAACTACGAAAAGGTCTTTACTTCTTGAGTTTCGACAATGGCCACGTCTTTAGGTTTATTAAAGAATGAAATAGTCCCGTTACTTCCTCTAACAATTATAGCTTAAAACAACTTCATTAAAAAAGATTGGTTTTTACAGCTTCTATTAACCTTTTCTTAATCAGAAACAAAATAGCTTCCATTGCATAAACACTTTTAACAAAAATCCCCTATATTTCAGCAATCAATTTCAAATCAACCAACATGGAATCAACCGAATTTACTCTTATGTGGCTACTCCTTATAGGGGGCATTATTTTTATCTTTCTATACAAAAAACTCACCAACAATCCAGATGCCATCACCTGTAAATATAGAGGAAATAAAACTTTAGAAGGCAAAGCTTTGGACAACCTAGAAATCGTAAAACAGGCCTTAAAAGATTGTCATTTCAAAAGTGTTGGCGTCGATAAGGACACTCTAAAATGCTATGCTCAAACCTCCTTTTCCATGTCTTCCTTTTCCGAATATATTGAGGTAAGCCTTAAGGAAGTAGACCAGCATACCGAACTACACTTCATCTCTATTTGCGCCCTGCCCACCCAAATATATGATTGGGGCAAAAACAAACGCAACTACAAAAAATTCATAAAGGCCTTACAGCCTTTACTGCCTCCAACTATAAAAGATTATACCACAGAGCGTCTTTCTGCCTAAGAGAAAATTTAAACAAGCTTTCAATGTATATTTTGTAAGAAATTCAATAATTACTTACAATAATATTTACATATTACAGTTTATAACAGCATTGTAAAATCTTTTAACCAACCAATTCATGAAAACGCTAAAACTTCTTTTTGTATTACTTTGTATTGTATCTAGCCAAGTTACCCAAGCCCAAGAGGACATAACAGAAAACAAACAAGAGGACAAATCTTTTAGGTTTAACCTTATTGCCTACGGAGGTATCGGCTATGGCATTATAGAAAACGATAACGAACCTAACTACAATCTTAACACCAATACCGGCGACATCCTGTTAAATTATCGCTTTTCCAAAGCCTTTGGGGTGGCCACAGGTATTGGCCACAGCCAGTTAACAGGCAATGGTTTTAATAGTTTGGGCAATTTTTACCATAACAGAACCCTTCTTAAAATTCCATTATCCCTCACTATGAATTTACCAGTTACGGAGAAATTTGCAATGGTGATGCAATTAGGTTTATATGCACAAACCGTAACCAAAGACGAATACCGTTATCTGAACTTTCATCAAAAAGACCTTTATGATGGGTGGAATTTTGGATCGCAAATAACAATTGGCTTCCTTTATGAAATTTTTGATCAATATTATGTAGGCCTCAACTATCTAGGGCAGGGCGATTTTTCCAAGTTAAGTTCCAACAATCACCCCACCATCCACGACAAGCAAAAACAAGAAAGTTTCAATTCTATTGGCATTACATTTATGTTTGATATTTAATCATGTCCCCTGTAAGGCTGTTCGTTCCACAAACAATTCCCCTTGCCATAACAACTTTGTTTTTATAAATTGCCGATTTACAAAACTCAACAAAACTATGAAAACTACCAACCAAATTGTAAAGCTCCCTGTAAAGCAAAGAATCTTAATGGGAATCCTTTCCGGAGGCATATATGCAGTATTCCTTTTCTTCTTCAATTTCTTTTTTGAAGAACCACTCTTTAAACCATCAATGTTACTCCTTTTAGGTGTAGGTTTTGGGCTATTCACATCCATTGGACTTCCATATGTATCTCAAAAGTTTGCTAATAAATTTACGACTTGGACAAGCCATAGCATTCAACTCCCCCTTTCAGCAAACGAAGAATTACTTTTGGAAGGCCCAGCCAACCTTTACCGCGGTATCGAACCTGTTGGAGGCAAACTGTTTGCTACCAACCAACAATTGGTATTCATTTCGCACAAATACAACATCCAACGCGGGCAAACCAACATTGCCTATAAAGATATTGCCAGCATTACACCTCGTAAAACGGCCAAAATAGTTGATAACGGCCTGCGCATTACCACGCACAAAGGCAAAAAATATGACCTTGTGTTAAACGAGCGCAACAAGTGGCAAGAGGTAATCACTCCCTTTTTGGAAGCATAAACCCATGCAATTTTCTTACAAAACAATACAATGGCATAGTGTTTGAGAAACCTCTATCTGTTGAAAAGCATGGTGCCTTTCAACCATAACACACAATCATTTATTAATTAAAAAACAACATGTTTATGAAACACATCACCATGGTACTATTGGTCTTTATGAGTATGCTTAGCATCAATTGCTCAAGCGATGACGACAACAGCAGCGACACCCTTGCCTATGAAGGCGAATGGAGCGGCACCTATACTGGCGCACAGGACAACGGCAGTTGGACCATGCAAATAAATACCGATGGTACCGTAAGCGGTACTGCAACTTCGGAAGTATTTAATGGCACCTATACCGTGAGCGGCTTTGTTCAAGAAAATGGTGACCTAACTGCTACGGTAGGAAATGCCAGCAGTGGCGCCCTTTTTACAGGGCAGTTGGATGGTAGCAACGCCTCCGGCACCTGGAACAACACTACCGCCAACATGAGCGGAGAGTGGAGCGGTACCCAACAATAAATTTTCCCCAATATCCAAATGAAAAGCACGTATACGGTTTAAATTGTATACGTGCTTTTCTGTTTTTTATAGGATTTTTATTGATATTTTTATGATATAAGAGTTTACAAAAAAAACCCTTAAGCATTTACATCAATGCCCCAACGGCATTGTTACAGGCCTCAAAACAACAACATATGGCAGTAAACAAGCGTCTACACTTCAAGACAAAACATGTTTTGTGTCCATCTTGGCTATATTTAGTCATGCTGTTGTGCTGTTTATATGCCTCTCCAACACTATATGCACAAACTGAGGAACCACTAGAAGAGAACACCTCAGACTTCACCCGACAGCTATGGGTAGATTTTAGGCCCTATTGGAACATTGGCAACAACCAACGTTTTACTTTGGAAGTTGGATATCGCACCATTTGGCCCAAACATTGGCACCGATTTGTTACCCGGCTCCATTACCAATACACAGCAGACACCCTGCTGTTTAAAGCCTTTAAACACAAAGAAACCCTGTATGCAGGAGCTGGTCTGTTTTTTCTAAGTTCCAAAAATGATATCAACTCTTTAGAGATACGGCCTCACCAAGGGTATACCTTTGCCTTTAATTGGGCTCCGCGTTTTGAATTTGCCCAGTCCCTGCAACTCGAAGAACGCTTTATGTTTACAGAATTAGACGATGACGATGTGTTTGGGATGCGTTTGCGCTACAAGGTTAAGGGTACCATTGGCTTGGAAGGTTTTGGCTTTGGAGAGGAACAGGGCTTTTATATTCCCCTGGAAATAGAGTTCTTCTTCAATTTGATAAAGTCTACCCAGTTTAACGATGTCATTCGTATAACACCTGGCATAGGATATAAAATCAGCAAAGGCTTTAAAATTGAAGCCAATGCCGCCTACCATTACACCAAATACGAGGTTTATGAACGCACCAACGATATCGTTTTTAGACTGAAGGTGTTTAAGAAGTTTTAAAGCATAAAGCCCTAGAGCTCAATATTTTTTCTTAATTTAAGGCTCACGCCCCTAGCAAAGAGAAACTTAAACAATTCACATAAATTAAGTACTCATGGAAAAAACAATTAAATGCAGGGATGTAGGGTTTGACTGTGATGGTGTTATCAAAGCCAGCTCAGAGGAAGAAGCCCTAAAATTGGCAGCCGAACACGCCAAAACCGTACACGGCTTAACAGAGATTACACCCGAAGTGGTTGAAAAAATCAAATCGGTGATGACTTGACACTTAAGTAATAGCTCAATGGATCATTACTAAAACATAATTTCAGTGTAGTGTCGCCAATGTAGCAATAGCGCCATAATGATGCTGCTAAAAAGTGTCCTCCCTTCCTAAGCACACAATTTATTTTTGTTATAGCATTTAAAGCCAGTGACCATAAAACGTGACTGGCTTTTTAATTTGTAATACCTTCGCATAAATTGGATACCCTAACTTGAAACATCTTGTGAGCACACCACAACTTATCGCCGTTTTGGAAAACCCCAACTATATCATGAACATTGGCACTGTGATAAGAAACGTCAATGCCCTTGGGGTAGACAAGCTTTACGTTATTGACGGCCTTAACCGCCTTGAAAATGATTTGGAACAACTGCGCCAGCGCAAATCTATTTTAAAACACTCCAAAGGCGCTGTAAAATATACCCATGTACAACGCTTTGGCACTTCTGATGAATGTTTTGACTTTTTGGAAAAACAAGGATTTTGCAGTGTAGGCACCTCTCCACATAGCCACGGAGTGCAGCATTACCGCCTTCCGGAAAGCCCATTAACCCAGCCCCAATTGGCCATTTGGTTTGGAGACGAGGCCAATGGTTTAAGTGATACGGTCCTGCAACGCTGCCAATTTTGTATTAGCATTGATATGATGGGCAATGTAGAAAGTTTGAATTTGGCTACCTCTACCGGTATTGTCCTTTACGAAGCCATTAGGCAACGCAGGAACATGCCAACTTAAAGTTCTTATAAAACAGCATGCTATTATCCAAAACTACTGGCACATCCAGCAATTAATGGTCGATAGTTTTTGAGGATTTGTAGATGGCTTTGCCGCAATAGTAGATCTCTTTTTGAAGGCAGCCCAACATTAGGCTAATTTGTAAACAAAAAGACCTTGTTTACAAAATCGCTTTATTCTTTGCTGTTTGTCATGGCAGCAGTCTGTTCGGTAAACGCTCAACTGTGCGAGGGCAGTTTGGGAGACCCTATTGTAAATATAGATTTTGGTTCGGGAACCGCTACCCATGGTTCGCCTTTGGGCAGTGATATCACCAGTTATAGTTGGACCACGGCCGATTTTCCACAGGACGGCTATTATACCATAGAAAGTACCACCAACACACCAAATACTTGGTGGACCACCACAGACCATACAGGAGGCGGATACATGATGGTCGTAAATGCCAGTTTTTCCATCACCGACTATTTTTATAAGAAAACCGTAACTGGACTTTGCCCTAATACGACCTACGAGTTTGCGGTTTGGATCATGAACCTGCTCCGAAGTACCGACAACAGCTTACCCAATATTACCCTGACCATTGAACAGGAAGATGGCACAATCTTGAACTCATATAATACCGGAGACATCCCCTTGCAGTCTAGCGCGGTTTGGAAACAGTATGGATTCTTCTTTACCACACCCCCCGATATTGAAACAGTTGTAATACGAATGCGCAACAACAAGGTAGGTGCTGCACCTGGAAACGACATTGCATTGGATGATATTACTTTTCGCCCCTGTGGACCAACAGTCACCACAGCCGTGGAAGATGAATCCAGCGCTACCCTAACAGTCTGCGAAAATGAAACGGTAAACTATACCTTGCAGGGCACCGTGTCCTCCGGATATACCAACCCCATGTACCAATGGCAAACAAGTACTGACGGGGGAAGTACCTGGATAGATATTCCGGGAGCCACAGCTATTGACTATACGTTTACGGTAAGCTCAACACCGGGTACCTACATGTATCGATTGGCCGTTGCCGATGAAGGGAATATTGATTCGGCGGCTTGTAGGATAGTTTCGGAGATCATTACCATTGAAGTATTGGAAACCCCGGTAGTTTTGACAGGGGAAACAGAGCAGGAATTTTGCACAACACAACAGCCCACCGTATCCGATTTGGAAGTTAATGGATCGGCAGTTTGGTACGACAATTTGGAAGGAGGCAACCAGCTTATGGAGACTGCCTCGTTGGTTAATGGTACTACGTATTATGCTGCCCAAGAAACCGTAAACGGCTGTGAAAGTGATGAGCGTTTGGGCATAACCGTAACAATCGTTTCCCCTACTCTTGCCATCAATGATGTGTCGGATATTTTTTGTGATGATTTGAACGATGGTGTAGAAACTATTAACATCACCAATTATGAAGCCGAAATGGCCACCTGTACCGATTGTATCTTTACGTGCTTCACCTCTTTGGAAGGCGCCGAAAATGTATCTCTAGATTCACAGATTAGCTCACCTCAAGCCTATGAATTGACTTCAGAAGATGAAACCATATATGTTAGAATTGACTCTTCAGATCAATGCTACCAAATAGCACAATTGAGCTTGCAATTACAAAGTACTCCGGAGACTCCCTTAGAGGAAACCATGGTCCTTTGCGAAGGTGCCACACTTACCCTTGATGCGGGTTCAGGGTTCTATGACTATCTATGGTCCACTGGAGAAACGACCTCTTCCATAACCGTTTCAGAAGTTGGAACTTATTCGGTAACGGTAACCCAAGATTTGAGTGATATATTCTGTTCGTCAACTCTAGACATTGATGTGGTTCTGGGCAATGCGCCTTCCATAGAAAACATTGTCATTGACGATTGGAGCGATTCCCAAAACAGCATAACCATCAATCTTACAGACAGCAGTATTGGGGATTATGAATATTCCATAGATGGTTTTATATTTCAGGACAGTAATGTGTTTACAGACCTGCCAAGTGGCGAGTATACGGTATATGTACAGGAGAAAAATGGCTGCGGAAATGCTTCGGAAGTGGTATACCTACTTTATTACAAAAAGTTTTTCACCCCCAACGGCGATACCTACAATGACACTTGGAGCATTGAGTTTACCGACGAAGAGCCCACATTAACCACTAAAATCTATGACCGATATGGCAAGCTATTGACACACCTGAGGGCAGACGATGCTTGGGACGGCACGTTTAATGGCTGTATGATGCCATCCAATGACTATTGGTTTGTGGTAACACGGGCAAACGGCAAAACCCACACAGGGCATTTTACCTTGAAACAATAACTCATCTGTTTTTAGCTCCTCCTAAGTTTAAGGGCAAATATGTATCTTTAGGACGCTACAATTAGAAACAAGAGTCCAAGATGACAATCCCACATATAAAAGAGCTATCCACTGAAGCTTCAGAATCTATATTAAACACCTTGCAACAACGCTTTGAAGCGAATAAGCATCGTCACCACAATTTGGAATGGCAACATATAGCGTCTAAACTTCAGGACAGCCCTAGCAAGTTGTGGTCTTTGTTCCAAATGGAAGAAACAGGAGGCGAACCAGACGTGATTGATTACGATTCCTCTACAGATACTTACCTGTTTGTGGATTGCGCTCCCGAAAGTCCTAAAGGCAGACGAAGTGCCTGCTATGACAGGGCGGCCCAAGAGTCACGTAAAAAGTTCAAACCCAAACACAACGTCCAGGACCTTGCTGCGGATATAGGCATTGAACTACTAAACGAAACGCAATACCGACACCTACAAACCTTAGGGCATTTTGATGCCAAAACCTCCAGTTGGATTGCCACCCCTGAAAACATCAGAAAATTAGGTGGCGCCCTCTTTGCCGATTACAGGTACGATACCGTTTTTGTATACCACAATGGTGCCGAAAGCTACTATGCCGCCCGTGGTTTTAGAGGCTGCCTTCACGTTTAGACATCTTTACATTAGCTATTCCCTTTGCTGAAAACGCTTTCAATGTTAAGAAATAGCCAATAAGTTGTTAAGTGCTTTTGTTGGCACAAACATTGAAAGAAGAAGATTACAATCTTAAAAATTTAATTATGAAAAAAGTATTGATGATCTTCACAGTATTACTCCATGGCGCTATAAGTGCACAAGAAAGTCCGCAGGACAACAACAACTTCCAAATAGACAAAGGTATTTGGAGCATTGAAGGGGATGTTTCCTTTAATTATGGAAAAAGTGAGAACCTCCAAAATTATATAGGAGAATCCACAGGATACGGCTTTGCCATTTCTCCTAAGGTTGGATACACCCTTAACAACAATTTAATTTTGGGCTTAGGATTTGACTACGCTCACACTTCTAGAGAGACTGAAAGGGAAGACCCCTCTGATAACTCCACAAATAAAACCGACCACTATGGTATATTTCCATATATAAAAAAATACTTCCCTCTTAGCAAAAAATTAGCATTGCATGTTCAAGCTGAAACTAGATACACGAAATACAAACCAAGTATTGAGAATGCTTCAGCCGAAGTAACCACTAGCATGGAAAGCCATGAGTTGTTTATAGGTCTGCGACCTGGGATTTCCTATAGTTTATCAAAAAACATTTTAATGCAAGCAAACATAGGTGCTTTAGGATATAATTCTGGTAAATCTGAAAGAGATGGCGAGGACTACGCAAAAGGTAATTCCTTTGAATTCTCTTTAAAATCATCCAATTTATATTTCGGTATCGTCTGGCTTATCTAAAAAGCGTAAGGAATAAACAATTGTCAAAAATTCAGAACTTAATTTATAGTACAAAGCAACAGAAGCCACTGCAATAATACAGTGGCTTTTTTGTAACTTGTAATTACCATATAGAGCCCATAAAAAACTAAAAAAATGGAGGATATAGAACATTTTATTACCAGTTTGGAGCACACTCCCGCAATTCTCCAAAACTTGTTGAATTATATCCCTACAGACCTGTACAAACTTAGACGTGTGGAAACCAAATGGAGCATTCATGAGCAAGTTTGCCATTTGGTGGAAGCACAAGCAATCCTGATGGCGCGTTTCAAAAAATTTGAGACAGAAGAACACCCACACATCGAAAGTTACATCCCTGACGCAAAAAGACCTCATGATTATTACCTTCAACAAAACTTGGAAGCAGCCCTCGAAGCATTCCCAAAACTAAGAAGCCAATTAGTAACCATGCTTAAAGGTTTTAATGATAGCTATTGGCAAAAAAGTGGTACCCACGATGCCTTTACCCCTTACAATACGCAATTGTTACTTACCCATACCTTGAATGTGGATCATGTTCATTTGTTCAGTATTGAGCAATTAGGATTGACCAAACCAGGCTTGGAAGCTGAAATCATGACACTTCCCTAACAAACAAAACAACCCAAAATGATCAAAAGCAGCTACAACCCAATATTTAAAAGACAGTTTTGGCACTTGGCCTTTCTTTTAAGTCTATTGATGGTTTTATCGCTGCTTTTTAGCAATCTCCCCGAATTAAGCGAAGGCCAGCTTTGGGGGATTTCAACAAAAACTTGGAGCCTTTTGGCCATTGCCGTACCCATTGTGCATCAAGTATATGTGCTCTTGTGCTGGCGTTTCGAACTATATTTTCAGAGTCTTTCCAAATGGTTTGGTCCCAAAGGGTTTCAACTTTATAAAATTGGCTTTGCAGTTCTTATTCTCTTGCGCCCCATAAGCTTGGTTCTTTTGGCCATCTCCAATGCCCATACCTTAGATTTACCAAGGTGGCTTTCGCTGGCAGCATCCCTCATCTTGTTTATTCCTGCAGCGTATTTATTCTATTCTGTAAAAACCTATTTCGGAATTGATAGAGCCTTTGGCATTGACCACTTCTACCCCGAACAATACAAAAACACCCCTATTGTTAGCCAAGGTATTTTTAAATACACCAGCAATGGCATGTATGTTTTTGGTTTCTTTCTACTTTGGATTCCTGGCTTCCTTTGGGAATCGAAGACGGCCTTATGGCTTGCCTTCTTCAATCATTTATACATTTGGGTACATTACTACACTACGGAGAAGCCAGACATGGTAAAAATCTATGGATAAAAACCCGTCTAATAAAAAAAGGCCAACCCTAAGGTCAGCCTCTTTCATTCTAATTAAAGGAACTATTTATTTATAGATCAAATCAAAGCGATCCAACTTCATTACCTTATCCCAAGCTGCCACGAAGTCTTTTACAAACTTAGCTTCAGCATCGGCACTTCCGTACACTTCTGCCAAGGCTCTTAACTCAGAGTTAGAACCAAAGATAAGGTCGGCACGAGTAGCAGTATACTTCAACTCACCAGTAGCTCTGTCTCTTCCTTCGAAGGTCTCCTTAGTGTCGTCGATAGCTTTCCACTCAGTGCTCATATCCAATAGATTTACAAAGAATCCATTGTTTAATTGTTCATTGCTATCAGTGAAAATTCCGTGCTTAGAACCGTCATAGTTGGCTCCCATAGCTCTCATTCCACCAACCAATACAGTCATTTCAGGAGCTGTAAGGGTTAACAATTGTGCTTTGTCCACCAACAATTCTTCTGTTGAAATGGTGTATTGCGTTTTTAAGTAATTACGGAATCCGTCAGCCATTGGCTCCAACAATCCGAAAGATTCTACATCTGTTTGGTCTTGAACGGCATCCATACGCCCAGGTACAAATGGTACGTTTACGCTATGTCCAGCGTTAGCCGCTGCCTTCTCAACTCCTGCTGCTCCAGCCAATACAATTAAATCGGCCATAGATACTTTTTTGGCTCCAGACTTAGCATTGAATTCCGCTTGAATATTTTCCAGAACGCCCAATACTTTAGCCAATTGCTTAGGATTATTTACTTCCCAATCTTTTTGAGGCGCCAATCTAATTCTTGCACCGTTGGCACCACCTCTTCTATCTGAACCTCTATAGGTAGATGCAGAAGCCCAAGCAGTACTTACCATTTCGTTAATCGTCAATCCTGAGTTAAGGATGCTAGCTTTCAAGCTTTCAATATCTTTTTTGTTGATCAATTCGTGGTTAACCGCAGGAATTGGATCTTGCCAAATTAAATCTTCAGTTGGCGCTTCAGGACCTAAATAGGTTGTTTTTGGCCCCATATCTCTGTGGGTCAACTTAAACCATGCACGAGCAAAAGCTTCGTTGAATGATTCTGGGTTCTCATAGAATTTTCTAGAAATCTTTTCAAAACTAGGATCCATTCTTAAAGATAAATCGGTAGTGAACATGGTAGGCTTGTGTTTCTTTTCAGAATCGTAAGCATCTGGCACCATCATTTTAGGCTCTCCTTTGGCTACCCATTGGTGACCTCCCGCAGGGCTTTTAGTCAATTCCCACTCGTTTTCAAACAAACTGAAGAAGAACATATGACTCCATCTTGTAGGCGTAGCAGTCCAAGTTACTTCCAAACCAGAAGTAATGGCATCTGCACCTTTTCCAGACTTATAAGAACTCTTCCATCCAAAACCCTGCTCCTCGATTCCAGCACCTTCTGGATCTGCTCCTACGTGAGATGCAGGTCCTGCTCCGTGTGCTTTACCTAAAGTGTGTCCACCAGCGATAAGCGCAACTGTTTCCTCTTCATTCATTCCCATTCTACCAAACGTAGCGCGAATGTCGTCTGCTGCCAATAATGGATCTGGCACACCGTTAGGTCCTTCTGGGTTTACGTAGATCAATCCCATTTGTACTGCTGCCAAAGGATTTTCCAATTCACGCTCTCCTGAGTAACGCTTTTCGTCACTTAACCATTCTTTCTCAGCTCCCCAGTATACATCAATTTCTGGTTCCCACATGTCTTCTCTACCTCCAGCAAAACCAAAAGTTTTAAAGCCCATATCTTCCAAGGCAACGTTTCCGGTCAATACCATTAAATCGGCCCAAGAAATCTTCTTACCATACTTTTGTTTGATTGGCCAAATTAAACGTCTCGCCTTATCCAAGTTGGCGTTGTCTGGCCAGCTGTTAAGCGGCGCAAAACGTTGTTGACCCGCACGTGATCCTCCACGACCATCGGCAGAACGATATGTCCCGGCACTATGCCATGCCATACGGATGAACAATCCTCCATAGTGACCAAAATCTGCTGGCCACCAATCTTGAGACTCTGTCAAAACTTTTCTAATATCTCCTTTAAGAGCGTTATAGTCTAGGCTGTTGAATTCTTCAATGTAATCAAAGTCTTCCGCCATAGGGTTAGACAAGTCAGAATTTTGTCTAAGAATCCCCAAGTTCAATTGATTTGGCCACCAATCGCTGTTGCTGGTTGCCTTCATATTGGAACTACTTTTCTTAGTGGCACCAGAACTGGCATCCACTTGAGCTGTGTGCTCTGAGTTTCCTTGACAGGCCACCATAGTTACACCTATGGCTACCAATAAGGCACGTGTTAGTGTTTTTTTCATATCCTTTATGCTTAGTTAATGAGATTTTACGGTGCAAGAATACTCCATATAACAATGGTCAACACTATAAGTACCATCAATAGTTTTTATTTTACCATCATTAAAATCAATACAGATTCACCATTTTAAATAAGAGCCTTAATCCCTTATAGTTAGAAAGGCCTTACAAAGGGGATTCTTTACGAAATACCTGCTTATTGTAAAAAAAGATTAGTTTTACAACCATCATGATTTTAAAACACATAAGTTATTTATGAAAACTTTACGATTAACCCTTGCTTCCCTAGCCATGATAAGCCTTGCGGGCTGTGGAGAAGACAAAGCGCAAAAAGATAAAACGGAGTTCACAGTAGACCTCATTAAAGAGAATTCAGATAAAGCCAATACCTTTTTTGATAAAAGTTTCGAGCTTGGATTGGATCGCTCCCCAATGGAACAAAGTTATTTGGGCATAAAAAAAGACTACGATAAATGGGATGATATGTCTCCAGAACACTTGGACGAATCTCTAGAAATTGCCAAAACAGAATTGCAATACGCCAAAGATTCCATTGATCCCAAAGCTTTAGATACCCAAACAAAACTGAGCTATAAATTATTTGTTGAAGGCTTGGAGAACAACATTGCAGATTACAAATGGCGTTTTTACAACTATCCTGTCAACCAAATGCATGGGATGCACTCAGAAATACCATCATTCTTAATCAACATTCACACAGTAACAGATTCCAGTGATGCAGTTGCCTACATTTCCAGACTGAAAGGTGTTGAACCCTTATTTGACCAATTAATCAAGAATTTGGAAATCCGTGAAACCAACGGCATTGTAACTCCAAAATTTGTATTCCCAAGAGTCATTGAAGACTGCAAAAATATTATCAAAGGCGCTCCTTTTGATGCAGGTTCGCCTTCTACCCTTCTTAATGATTTTGAAACCAAAGTAAATGCCTTGACCATTGCTGACACCAGTAAAGCAGCCTTGATCAAAGATGCAGAAGTAGCATTAAAAACCAGCGTAAAACCTGGATATGATAAACTCATCGCATTTTTGGAATCTCAAGCTACCAGAGCTACTACAGATGACGGTTGTTGGAAATTCCCTGAAGGCGAAACATTTTACCAAAATCGCTTAAAGCGCATCACTACAACCAACCTAACTGCAGAGGAAATCCATGAAATAGGATTAAAAGAAGTGGCTCGTATTCATGGTGAGATGCTAGAAATCATGAAAGAGGTAAACTTTGAAGGCAGCTTACAAGACTTCTTTAAATTTTTGAAAGAAGACGAGCAATTTTACTATCCAAATACCGAAGAAGGTAAAGCGGAATATATAGCTAAAGCAACAGATATCATCAATACCATGCGTGGACATTTGGACGACATTTTTATCACCAAACCTAAAGCTGAAATCCAAGTAAAACGCGTAGAAGCTTTCCGTGAAAACTCAGCTGGAAAAGCTTTTTACAATTCTGGAACACCTGACGGATCACGTCCTGGAACGTACTATGCCAATCTAGCCAACACCAAAAACATGCCTAAGTTTGAAATGGAGGCCTTGGCGTATCATGAAGGTATTCCCGGGCACCATATGGACAGAAGCATCGCCCAAGAGCTAACCGGGATTCCTAAATTCAGAAAATTTGGAAGCTACACCGCTTATGTTGAAGGTTGGGGGCTTTACAGTGAATTCATCCCGAAGGAAATGGGCTTCTATGAAGATCCTTACTCCAACTATGGGCGTTTGGCCATGGAACTTTGGAGAGCCTGCCGCTTGGTTGTCGATACGGGAATCCATGCCAAAAAATGGACTAGACAGGAAGGTCTCGATTATTATATGACCAATACTTCTGGTAGTGACCGCGAATGTGTGCGTATGGTAGAGCGCCATATTGTGATGCCAGGACAGGCTACGGCCTACAAAATTGGCATGCTCAAGATTTTGGAATTGCGCAAGATGGCCAAGGAAAAATTGGGAGATAAGTTCGACCTTAGGGAATTCCATGAAGTGGTATTGACCAATGGAGCTGTTCCTTTAAGTGTTTTGGAAGACTTGGTAAACGAATGGATTGCATCCAAACAATAAGCCAAAATTATAACATGTAAAAAAAGCCGAGACAATTTCACCTCGGCTTTTTTTTATTATCACCAACCCTTACATATCTTCTTTTAAAGTTTCCAAAACAGCTAGCAATAAGGGTGTACTTAACCGCACTTTATAATTAGGATTAATATATTCAAACAGAATATCACCGGAAGTATTGAGCACAAACACAGAAGGTACAGGAAGCACTTCTGTAGCATCCATTTTTGTTTTATTCGCAATATACATTTTGGCCATTCCTGGAGTTTCAAACCCTATTCCTACTTCTTGGATTAACTTGGCATCAGGATCTGCATACACTTGATATTTCATGGCATGTGTAAAAACTGTCGGCCTTAGGTTTTTGAAATGGTCTGGGCTTATTGCAATTATTTGATAACCCAAATCCAAAATTTCTTTTTCTGCCTCAGCCAAAGCCCCCAGCTGTGTATTACAATAAGGACACCAGCCTCCTCTATAAAACACCAAAACTGTTGGCTTTTCCTTTATCAAATTTTGCAGAGACAATTCATCTCCATTAAGATCCAAAACCTTGGCTTTTGGAATAGTTTCTCCTACAAGTAAAGGACTAACATCTTCGGCTTGTTTAGGAATTTGCGACTGAACCATTAAGGTAAAACAGCTAAAAAGAATGAGTAATTTGGAAGTCATGTGTAGTTTCAATTAGGTTTATCAGTGTATTATTACAATTTCCTTCTTTGGTCTTGGCAACGACCATCACCTTACATTTAGCAACAATTTAGCTATTTAATTGTTTGAAGTTCGTGCTATAATAGATATTTTTGAAAGTATTAAATTTACTACCTATGATTACCTATATCAATGAAACTGTTGAATATTTAAAAGACAAAGGATTTGACAGCCCTGAAGTAGGGATTATCCTGGGGACCGGTTTAGGTGCCTTGATTAACGATGTCACTATTTTAAAAGAGGTAAGCTACAACCACATCCCTAACTTTCCAACTGCAACAGTTGAGTTCCATAAAGGGAAATTAATTTATGGGGAACTGGAAGGCAAAAAGGTAGTGATTATGCAAGGCCGTTTTCATTTTTATGAGGGTTATTCGCTACAAGATGTCACCTATCCGGTACGCATCATGGAAAAACTAGGCATTCACACGCTTTTGGTCTCCAATGCTTCTGGTGCAATCAACCTAAACTTCAGCAAGGGAGAACTGATGCTCATCACAGATCATATCAACCTATTGGGGAATTCGCCATTGGCCTTCAAAGGAGTGTCTCTATTAGGTGAGCGTTTCGCCGATATGAGTCAGCCCTATGATGAAGAATTGAACAATACCCTTAGAGCATTGGCACAACAACATAACATTAAATTGAACGAAGGTGTTTATGCCAGTGTATTGGGACCTCAGTTGGAAACCAAAGCCGAATACCGAATGCTGAAAATTCTAGGAGCCGATGCCGTTGGCATGAGTACCGTTCCTGAAATTATTGTGGCCAACCATCTAAACTTGCGTGCCGTGGCCATTTCTGTCTTGACCGATGAAGGAGACCCAGACAATTTACAGCCTGTGAATATAGACGACATCATTGCCACAGCTGCTTTGGCCGAGCCCAATTTAATTGTACTTACCAAGGCTTTTATTGCCTCTCTTTAGTTGACTTAAGTTGAAAATAAATCCAAAGAAAATACTCAGACGACTTTTGCGCATCCTTTTAGGGTTGGCACTTTTGTATTTTATTAGTTTGGTCTTTTTATACTTCAAACAAGAGCGTTTTTTCTTCAATCCCAAACTTTTGGACAAGGCTTACGCGTTTCAGTTCAAACAACCGTTTGAAGAACTAAATATAGAGGTTGAAGACAATGTTTCTTTGAACGCTGTTTTATTCAAAACACACAATCCAAAGGGTGTTATTTTATATCTACACGGCAATGCGGGTGCTATTCATGATTGGGGAAAACGTGCACCACTCTATTTGGGTAATGGTTATGATATTCTATTTGTGGATTATCGAGGTTATGGTAAAAGCGATGGCGAATACACCAACAGCAGTCAGCTTTTCAACGATGCACAAAAGGTTTATGACTTTACCAAAACACGCTATCCAGAAGACAACATTGTAGTATTGGGCTTTTCATTGGGCACGGGACTGGCCGCTTATCTAGCTGCCAACAACCACCCAAAAATGCTCATACTAAATGCCCCATATTATTCATGGCAAACCTTGATTACAGAAGAAATTGCCCCTCCGGTACCCAAATTTTTGTTGAAATATGACATCCCCACTTTTGAATTTATAAAGGATATAACATGTCCTGTCAAAATCTTTCATGGCACCAAAGATTTTTTGATAAGAGCAGAAACAAATTCCGAAAAGCTACAACAAATCAATCCTAATAATATCGAGCTTACCCTTATTCAGGACGCCTCGCATAATAGCATTCATATCTCGAAGCAATACTACGATGCCCTAAAAAGAACCTTAGAGAATTAGTTTTGCAATAAATAAATCAACCACCTCGATTACGATAAGGATGATGATAATCCACTCTAGCCTACTGCTCTCTTTGTGATCCATAATATCCTTAAAAAGTTCTAGGTTTTCCTTGATAATTTCGATGCGATCATGGATTAAATTATAACGGTCCTTGAGGTCAAAGGATTGCTTGAGGTCGTAATTCAGTTTATTGAGCTGCTCATTTTCCCAAGTAATTTCTGGTGAATCGAAAATATAGAGGTTTTCGGAAATCTTATTTTTAATATTGAGGATCTTACCAATAAAGCGTTTCAACTTATTTCCTGAAATATCAAGCTTTCCTTTATTTTCTAGATAGAGCGTGTGTTGATTGGTCTCAAACAGCAACTCTTCGGTAATTTCCGAATAACGGTTTAAAGCCACCGATTGAGAGGCATTGAGCATGACAAGGCGCACCATTTCCTCATTAATTTCGGGAAGGACAACCTGTTCAAATTCCACCTTTAATATGCCTGGTTGAATGGCTATCTGAACTTCCTCGGAGATTTTATCGTCCATAAAATCCCTGCAGAACGGTTTTATTTTCCCAATGGCTTCCTCAATTTCTTCAGGAGTCATATTAAAAAAGCTCACCATTCCATATTGAAAAATATAGAAGAATTTAGCCTCGGCCACCCTATAAAACAATTCATCACTGTCTGAAAACAACAGTCGCAACTCCAATCTAGTTCTACACTCCCGTGTTTGAATGGCAGCGGCAATTTGGTAGGCAATTACGGTATACATCAATATTTAAAGATTTCTTCGGGGTTTGTAAAACATTTAAACTCTACGGTGTAGTCATTAGGATCCTTTAAAAAGAAAGATTGATGTTCCCCGGTCTTTCCCGAGAGGAACTCCAATTGGGGTTTCTCTACGACCTCCTTTTGCTTTAGCTTCTGAAACAATACGGTCCATAACCTTCGGTCCAGAATAACTCCAAAATGGAAAGAAGGCAATACCTGACCTCCAAAACTGTAACTCTTGTAATCAAAATTAAAAGCACCACTTTGAGTAAATGTAATTTGATGACCAAATAAATCGATATCTACCCAGTTCTGGGAAGAACGCCCTAATTTGGCCTCCAATACATTTGTATAAAACAGTTTTGTTTTACTAATACTTAAACAGGGCAATGAAAGGTGAAATTGCGTTTCCATATAGCATTGATTTATATAAATGTAGAGTATTTTTCAATAGGTAACACTTTGACTTCTCAAAAAAAAAAACTCTCTTTAAAGCACAAAAAAACTGCCCAAATAAGGCAGCTTTTTCATTTATTTTCAGTTTAAAACGCTAGAAAACAAATCCATTTAAAAAAGGACCTTGCCCCTTAATCCTCATCGCTCGCTTCCTCTCCTGTTGGAAGATCTGGCTCCTGAACAGCTTCTGGATCGTTGCTGTCATAGTCCTCATAATCGTCTTCATCATAGTTTTCCATGGTCACAGCAAGCTTGGTACTAACTTTTACCAAATACTTAGTATCCTCTGTTGAAACTTCAACACATTCTACCCATTCATTTTTTGCATTTTTGAACGATATAATCTGGTCGTCGTCATAGCCATCGGGGAACTTTTCAACCAAAAGGGCCAAAATTTCAGGGGTTAACTTTTTAAAATCAACTATTACACGTTTTCTATTGTCTTTCTTATTCATAATTACATGTCTAATAGGTAGGCAAAAATTAGTGGTGCCACAATAGTTGCATCACTTTCTATTATATATTTTGGTGTATCGATATCTAGTTTACCCCATGTGATTTTTTCATTAGGAACGGCTCCGGAATAGGATCCGTAACTAGTAGTAGAATCACTAATTTGGCAGAAATAACTCCAGAACGGGGTATCTGTACGTTCCATATCCTGATACAGCATTGGCACCACGCAAATAGGGAAATCTCCAGCGATTCCTCCGCCTATTTGGAAAAAGCCAATTCCATTTTCAGAATTGTCGGTATACCAATCGGCCAAAAAGGTCATATATTCAATCCCCGACTTCATGGTACTGGCTTTCAACTCGCCTTTAAGAACGTAGCTGGCAAAAATATTACCCATGGTACTATCCTCCCAACCTGGTACAATAATAGGCAAATTCTTTTCGGCAGCCGCATACATCCAAGAATCTTTTAGATCGATTTCATAGTATTCCTCCAAGACTCCAGACAACAGCATTTTATACATAAATTCATGTGGAAAATAGCGTTCCCCATTGTCTTCAGCATCCTTCCATATTTTGTGAATATGGGTTTGAAGGCGTCTGAACGCTTCCTCTTCCGGGATACAGGTATCCGTTACCCTATTGAGTCCCTGCTCCAACAAATCCCATTCTTCCTGAGGGGTTAAATCTCTATAATTTGGAACTCTTTTATAGTGGGAATGGGCCACCAAATTCATGATATCCTCTTCCAAGTTGGCACCAGTACAAGAAATGATCTGTACTTTATCCTGGCGAATCATCTCCGCGAAAATCTTACCCAATTCGGCGGTACTCATGGCACCCGCCAAGGACACCAACATTTTGGCTCCCTTATTTAATTGTTCTTCATACCCTTTTGCAGCATCTACAAGAGCCGCAGCATTGAAATGTAAATAGTACTTTTCAATGAACTGTGAAATATGTCCTTTACTAGTCTTCGTCATCATCACTAAATTTAGAAAATTTATTTATACCTAAACTATTCTCATTAAAATTATTATCAAAATCTTCGTTCGCTCCACTTCCTAAGAATTTGTAAGACAGCATTTTATAATACAATTTCGCCGCTAAAAAGTCTGAAGACTTCTCATTTTCATTAGGACAAAGCTCAACAATATCAAAACCAACAACATTGCGTTCTTCAAACACCTGTTTCAAGAAATCCAAGGTTTCATACCAGAACAATCCCCCAGGTTCTGGAGTCCCTGTACTAGGCATAATGGAAGGATCCAAAGCGTCCAAATCGAAAGTAATAAAAACATTATCGGTAAGTTGGTCGATTACATTGTCTACCCAAGCATCATCTGCCGCCATTTCATGGGCAAAGTAGATTTTCTCCTCATCCATTACCGAAGTTTCCTTAATGTCCATAGAACGAATGCCCACCTGAATCAAATTTGTGGTCTGGCTCGCTTCGTACATGGCACAAGCGTGGTTGCATTTGGAACCATTGTAAGATTTACGCAAATCGGCATGGGCGTCGATGTGCAATACTGTAAGGTTATCAAAAAGCTCGTTGAAGGCCCTGATACTCCCTATGGAAATAGAGTGCTCGCCTCCAAACAATGTTACAAACTTATTACGCTTAATATATTTTTTAGTAGCTTGATGAACAGCCTCAACCATGGCCTCTGGCGAAGCATTTTCGGTTACTGGATCAGCAAGATAAATACCTTGTTTATATACTTCTGTATTGGTTTCAATGTCATAAAGCTCCATGTTTTCAGAAGCATGTAAAAAGGCCTCAGGACCTTTATCTGCCCCTTTTTGCCATGTACTTGTACCATCATAAGGCACAGGGATCAACACAATTTTTGAACTGTCCAATTTGGAATATTCCTCAGAAATCCCAGCATAAGATTTATTGCTCATGGTAACCTAAAATTTTAAGTAAGTCTTCACTTTTTTGTTGTTCACTAAATAATTTTGTTGTGATGTTGCCATCCTCATCTTTGTCTATTAAAATATGTTTTGGAGACGGAATCAAACAGTGTTGCAAACCTCCAAAACCGCCAATGGTTTCTTGGTAGGCCCCTGTGTTGAAGAAGCCAATGTACAATGGTTTATCTTTATTGTACTTTGGCAGATAAATAGCATTCATGTGCTGTTCGCTGTTGTAATAATCGTCGCTATCACAAGTCAAACCACCAAGCAGCACACGCTCATATGTTTCATTCCATCTATTGATTGGAAGCATTATAAAACGTTTGTTAATGGCCCAAGTATCTGGTAAGGTTGTAATAAATGAAGAATTGATCATGTTCCATTTTTCACGATCATTTTGTTGCTTTTGATACAACACTTCATAAATGGCCCCTCCACTTTCACCTACGGTAAAGCTTCCAAACTCCGTAAAAATATTGGGAACATCTACCCCTTCTTCTTTACATATCAAGTTGATTTGGTTTACGATTTCGTCCACCATGTACTCATAATCAAACTCAAAGCCCAAAGAGTTCTTGATAGGAAATCCTCCTCCAATATTTAAACTATCCAAGGTTGGACAAACCCGCTTTAGGTTGACATATACCTTTAAACATTTAGTAAGCTCATTCCAATAGTAAGCATTGTCGCGAATTCCCGTATTGATAAAGAAATGCAACATTTTCAGCTCTACCTTTTTGTTCTCTTTGATCTGTTTGTTGTAGAACGGCACAATATTTTTGTAGCCAATTCCCAATCTAGAGGTATAAAACTCAAATTTAGGCTCTTCTTCCGAAGCAATTCGGATTCCCACCTTGTACTTTCCGTTGATCTCTTGGGATAGCAAATCCAATTCTTCATAATTATCGATAATTGGAATACAGTTTTTGTGCCCATCATTGATCAATCTTGCAATGTTGGTAATGTATTGAGCACGCTTGAACCCATTACTGATCACATAGGTATTATTGGTAATTTTCCCCCCCTTTTTAAGGGATTCCACAATATCAATATCAAAAGCCGAAGAGGTTTCAATATGAATGTCGTTTTTCAAGGCCTCGTTGAGCACATGCTTAAAATGCGAACTCTTGGTACAGTAACAATAATTGTACTTTCCTTTGTAGTCATGCTTTTCAATGGCATCTGCAAACCATTTTTTTGCCTTGTGAATATTGTTTGAAATTTGTGGTAAGTAAGTAAACTTTAGCGGCGCCCCATAGGTTTCCACCAATTGCTTTAAATCTATATCGTGAAACTGCAAGTAACTACCTTCCAGTTTAAATTCTTCTTGAGGAAAATAAAAGGACTGATTGATTAAATCAATATATTTAGTATTCATTTTTTTATTTTATGGTTTAAAAGTGTGAATTATAAACTAATTCAATATTAACTAAAGAATAAAAAAAGAATATCAAAGCTGCAATTGCGCCTGAGTTGTAGGAATAAAGCCAAAGCTATGTTGGCTCACCAAAGGATTTTGGGCGGAAGTTAGCTTTAAAATCCGGATACTCATCTTATGAGTTGCTTTTGAATATGACTTCCTAATTTTCAAAAGCCCGAACATAAAAACAGGATTCATTTGTTCAGCTATAAGTAGTACAAATGAACTATAAAAAATTGAATTACAAGCCTTTTTTTAAAAAAAATTAAAACTTTTTAACTACAACATTTTCAATAAGTTAACCTCTTGTTCAGAAAGAAGTTTCCAATGACCTCTAGGTAGATCCTTTTTGGTAAGATGTGCGATGGCCACGCAATCGATTTTGATAATATCGTAGCCCAAATGATCAAAAATTGTACGGATGATGGTATTACCAGTATTCTTTATTTTTAACCCAACAAGGTTTTTACTTTGCCCCTCGATGTAACTAACTTCTTCTACAGCTACAAGCTTCCCGTCTATCTTAAGGCCTTCCTGAATTTTCTTCAAGTCTTCAAACTTCAGGTTTTTGTCCAAATCTATTTGGAACAATCTTGGCACTCCATTTTTAGAATTGGTAAACTTTTTAACGACGGTCTCATCATTGGTGAACAGTAACAACCCTGTAGAATTACGTCCCAAACGCCCTATAGGCTTTACTCTGGAAGAGGTAGCATTGGCAACCAAATCCATCACGGTCATTCCTTTGGCATTGCTGGTAGTAGTAGCAAAACCTTTAGGTTTGTTCAAAAGTACATAGGCCTTTTTTTCTGGGTTGATACGGGAGCCATCAAAGCGCACCTCATCCTCCAGCTTAACTTTATAGCCCATTTCAGTAACCACTTTACCATTTACAGTTACCAAGCCCATGGCAATGTTCATATCGGCATCGCGTCTGGAACATATTCCTGAATTGGCAATATATTTGTTGAGCCTTATCTCATCTGGATTGGAATTTGAAGCTGGTTTGGATTTTGGCTTAATAGGAGCATTCCCTCTAGCATAACTTTTTTTAGCGCTGCTACGTCCGCCTCTTCCTGTTGGCTTTCCCTTCTTATCACTCCCCTGTTTTCTGCTCATGGTTACTAATTTTTACTTTGCAAAGATAGACGATAATTAATTGCTTATACAATTAATGTGATTTTATCCAACACCAAAGAAATATCAATTAGCGGAATGCTTACCACACCTGCTAAAATGATAAACTTCAATATGTTATGCAAAATCAAATACTGAAACTTGGAATGCGAACGCCACAACAACAATTGAAACACGAGCATCAAGACTAAACTGAAGTAGAAAAAGTAGCTCATTTTGCCAACTTGATACTTGCAAATAAGCAATATTATAGGCAATAAGGTAAGAACTCCCAAAACGGTCAACATGGTCTTAGAAGCCCTCTCTCCATACACAATGGGAATGGTATGGTAGTTTTGGGCCAAATCGCCCTTTATGTTTTCCAAATCCTTTGTGAGCTCTCTCATGGAAATGATCAAAAACAAAAACATGGCATGCACAAAAATGACATGTTCAAAATTTTTATAATAAATAAAGATGACGAAAAATGGCGTAATCGTAAGCACGGCAGAAGTTAGATTGCCAATAAAGGGCAGCCGTTTCAACTTATGCGAATAGAACCATATGGCGAAAATATACACCGAAAAGAACAATACTGCCCTAAACGATACGTAACTCGCCATAATAACGGCGATAAAATTCAACACAAAGTAAAATGACAATTTGGTATTTTGACTCACCAACTTATCCAACATCGACTTTTGCGGACGATTGATCAAGTCCTTTTCAGAATCGTAAAAGTTATTGATGATATAACCTCCTGCAATTACTGCTGAAGACGCCAACACCAACATCAACAAGTTTAAATCGAAAACAACCTCCTTTACGGGCTTGTCGTGAGCCAGAATGTATATAGAAGCTAAGTATTGGGCTACAACCATCATCAGGATATTGTAACCTCTCACAACAGAAAACATGCTAAAAAACTTTAGCAGGATATGTTTTTGTTTTCTGGACAGCATTTAAGGCCTTTGTTTAAAAGTTATAAACAACTTCCAGCTTGTGTCCCTTAAGCGCCTGTTTTGCCTTTTCTAAATCTTCCGTAAATCCAAGAATGTACCCTCCACCTCCAGAGCCACATAATTTCAAGTAATAATCGTTGGTTTCAATCCCCTGCTTCCAAAGATCGTGGAATTGTTTTGGGATCATAGGTTTAAAATGATGCAAAACCACTTTAGACAATTGCTTTGTGTTTTTGAACAACGATTTGAAGTCACCCTTCAAGAAATCCTCCACACAAGCATCGGAATGCTTAATAAACTGATCTTTAATCATGTTTCTAAAGCCTTCCTGCTTCATGTTTTCCATGAAAATCTGTACCATAGGAGCGGTTTCTCCAATAATTCCACTATCCAATAAGAATACAGCTCCCTTTCCATCAGTTTTCTGCGACGGGATTCCTGTAGCCTCAATATTATCTTTGGAATTGATAAGAATTGGCAAGCTCAAATAACTATTTAAAGGATCAAGCCCAGAAGATTTTCCGTGGAAAAAGGATTCCATTTCAGAAAAAATAAGCTTCAGCTTTAAGAGCTTTTCTCTGGTTAAATTTTCAAGAACCGTAATTTTATCTTGGGCATACTTATCGTAAATAGCAGCCACCAAAGCACCACTACTTCCCACTCCATATCCCTGAGGAATGGAAGAGTCGAAATACATCCCTGTATCAATATCTCTTTTTAAAGTTTCCAAATCAAAAGTAACCAAACCAGAAGCTATTTTATGCTCCAAGAAGGCAACGAAGTCGCGTAGATTTTGATTGGATTTTTCGGAAGCTTCGGTAGGCACATCGGCCACTTTAAGAGCTCCGTTGTAAAAGTTATAAGGTATTGACAATCCCTTGGAATCCTTGATGATCCCATATTCTCCGAAGAGTAATATTTTAGAGTAAAATAGAGGTCCTTTCATTCGTTTAATGAAAAATTATTAATGCAAAGTTAATAATTAAAGTTTAGATGATTTTACTATACTCACCAACAACCGCAATAGTTCCTGAGATTTAAGCTTAAATTTATCAAATTCTTTTGAATCTAAATAATTTGTGGCGTGTAATAAATCCAACCAATAATCGGTTTCATTGGCTTCTTTCAAGCTAATCGACATTTTATTGGTGAAATCTGGCTTACTTTGAGCAAATTCGGCCTCCCGCACATTCGCCCCTATGGATGTTGCCGACTTTAAAAGTTGCCTTGACATGACAAATTCCTTTTTCTCAGTTGTCAATTCTTGATACAGATTCACTATTTCAACAGCAAAGTCGAAGCTTTTTTCTTTGATTGGGTTGGATTTCATATGGAATAATTTAAGACTTAAACTAAGTTTTGTCCCTTAAATTATTCATTTTTCACCTTTAATTATCAATTAATTTGGCGCCAAAACCAATTTGGTCGCAAATATATTGCTCATTTTGACAATAGCCAACCAACTCGTCCTTAATAAATTCCAAAATTTGGGTTGCTTCTGCTTTTGGATACAATACATGTACATTCGCACCAGCGTCCAAGGTAAATCCTATGTGAAGGCCTGTCTTTTCCCTAAAAGCCCAAATCTTTTGGATGATTTCAAGCGTATTTGGTTTCATTAAAATGAAGTAAGGCGTGCTCGTCATCATCATGGCGTGAAGCGTAAGCGCCTCACTTTCTATGAGGGCAATGAATTGCTTTAAATCGCCAGTTTCTAGAATAGGCTTTAATTTTGCCAAATTCTCATGAGCCTGTTCAAAACGCTGTGCCGCAAAAGGATGGCCGTACATCAAATTGTGCCCAACCGTACTGCTCACCTGCTTCTCCCCTCGATCTACCAACAAGATCGTGTCTTGGTATTCCTTAAAATTATCGTGAACTGTATATGGATACTTTATTCCAAACAAATCCGTACTACCTTCAACCGTGTCGTTTTCTCCCCAAACAATCAAATCTCCTTCTATACTTCTGCAGGCACTTCCCGATCCCAAACGTGCCAAAAAAGAGGCTTTGGCTTTAAAGTCAACCTCTGAAATTTCAGAATTCAATTCCCGCTCGATACTCATAAGGCATAATGCTAAGACACTCATGCCACTAGCAGAAGAAGCAATCCCAGAACTATGAGGAAATGTATTGGACGTCTCTATTTTGAATTGAAAATGCTTTAAAAATGGCAAATAGCTTTCAATTCTCTGAAAAAACGCAGCAATTTTCGGTTTAAAATCCTCCTTTTGCTTGCCATCCAAAAACACCTCAAACTCAAAATCATCATGATTATCTTTAGTTGTATAGGTAAGCGTGGTAATGGTTTTACAATTGTTCAACGTAAAACTGATGGATGGATTCTCCGGAATTTGATCTTTCTTTTTCCCCCAATATTTCACCAATGCAATGTTACTTGGCGACTCCCAAGTCACCTTCCCATTTGCTACTTGATTACTGTATGGCTTTGGGATAAAATCGTTTGCTGTCATTTGCTCATTTTATGCAGACAAAGATAACAACTTTAGCATAGTTTTATAGTTTCTTGCGGTGGCAGTAACCTTTAATTTCCGTTCAAAGAAATTATTGCTGTATTTGGCACGTCCATAACCTGTAGCACAATAAAAATAGATGCAATCTCCCATTATGACAAATTCTTCATTGGGATAAGATACTTGCGAAGCTTCCGCTACCAATGTTTCATCCGGAGTTTCAAATAGCAAGGTAAAATAGCTGTTTTGTTTTTTCTCTTCGGAAAAAGGGCAAGCATCAAAAACTTGTTGTAATTTCTCTGGCGACACCACCAAAACAGGGACCTCAAACTCAAACTCCGATTGAATGGCGGATTGAATTTTCTCCTGCAAATTCAAAAGATTGGTTTCAGAAGACTTAAAAACCACATTCCCGCTTTGAATATACGTTTGCACTTCTTCCAAACCGGAAACGGATAGAAGTTCTCTCAATTGGGCCATAGGAATCTTTTTCTGTCCGCTCACGTTAATCCCTCTTAATAATGCAATGTAAGTGTTCATGATGACATCGCTTTAGATGCTAAATAAGCCCCCGTCCAAGCATTTTGAAAATTAAAACCACCTGTAACCGCATCAATATTCAACACTTCCCCTGCAAAATACAGTCCCGGAAACAATTTGCTCTCAAAAGTTTTAAAATTTACTTCTTTCAAATCTACACCGCCTGCCGTTACAAACTCATCTTTAAAGGTACTTTTGCCATCTACTTCAAAAACGGCCTTGGTAAGTTGTGAAGCCAATGCTTCCAACTGCTCCTTATTCAAATCGGCCCACCGGGTATCAGAATTGATGTTGGCTGCCAAAACCAACTGTTGCCACAAACGTTTGGGCAATTCATATTTCGCCAATTTATATACTGTTTTTTTTGCCAAGGACTGCTTCAAATCCTTCAATATTATCAAGCAGTCTTCAAAAGTTTGCTTTATAAAATTGACTTCTATTTGAAATTGATAGTTCTTTTTCGCCAACTCAAGAGCCCCAAATGCCGAGAGTTTTAAAATTGAAGGTGCGCTCATGCCCCAATGGGTAATTAATAAGGGGCCCTCACTCCTTAAATCGGAATCCAAAACGGTTACTTCCACATCCAAAGCGACTACTCCTGGAATGTCTGTAATGCGTTTATCTTTTATATTGAAAGTAAACAAAGAAGGTACCGGAGCAACCACAGTATGCCCCAAGCGCTCCAAAAGTTTCCAAAACTTCACGCTGCTTCCTGTGGCGATTAAAAGTTTATCGCAAGCTAATTCCATGTCCTTAGTTTGCACTTTAAAACCTTCCATTTCACCATCAACACTCTTTTCAACATCCAAAGTGGTTACGTTTTGACTGTAAAGCACTTCAATACCGTATTTTTCAGCCTCAGCTAAAAAACAATTGATAATGGTTTGTGAAGAATCAGAAACCGGAAACATCCTTCCGTCCTCTTCAATTTTAAGTTCCACACCTCGTTTTTCAAACCATTCAATGGTATCCCCTGTCATAAATTGATGAAACGGCCCCAAAAGCTCCTTTTCACCTCTAGGATAATTCAACACCAATTCCTGTGGTATGAACTCTGCATGGGTAACATTGCACCTGCCACCACCAGAAACCTTCACCTTCTGTAGGCCTTCTTTATTTTTTTCAAGAATACAGATTTGTAGCGCAGGATTTTGCTCCGCAATATTGATGGCCGCAAAAAAGCCAGCGGCACCACCTCCCACTATAATGACGTCAAAATGCCTCATTTTTTTAAAGGACGCATTAAACCTTCTTGGGCTACAGAAGCCACCAATTTCCCATCTCTAGTAAAGATATTCCCTTTGGCAAAACCACGGGCGTTGGACGCATTCGGCGACTCAATGGCATAAAGCAACCAATCGTCAAAATCGAAATCCCTAAAATACCACATGGAGTGATCCAAACTAGCCGTTTGAGTATTCCCCCAATGGGCCTTACTGGCATGCCTGTTCATAGCGGCAGCCAAAATATTATAATCGGAAATATAGGTTAGGATCTGCTGTTTTTGAGACAAGTCCAAGTTGGAACTGTCTCCCTTTAACTTGAACCAA
The DNA here is from genome assembly GCF_001280505.1 of Mangrovimonas sp. TPBH4. Classification (GTDB taxonomy): domain Bacteria; phylum Bacteroidota; class Bacteroidia; order Flavobacteriales; family Flavobacteriaceae; genus Mangrovimonas_A. The sequence continues at coordinate 284,496 of NZ_LBIO01000042.1, read as the reverse complement.
ACATTGGTGGAAGGAGGCAAATCCTTTTTATTGAATGGGTCTACAACCTCAACCGGTTTGAATTCTATTGGGCGCTCAATTTGTAAAAAGCCTTTGGTCCTTGGCGGAATTGCTTCCCCAAACTGCTCCAACATATCACTCCAACTCAACAATTCCTCTGGCTGTTTGATATTCTTCGGAATCTCTATCTGATGATCGTAACCTTCCTCCTTTTTATGAAAAGAGGCCGATAAAATAAATATGACCGTTCCATTCTGGCTAGCGGTAACACGTCTTACCGAAAAACTACCCCCGTCCCTCATACTACCAACATCATAAGTTATGGGCAATTCCAAATTACCAGCTTCCAAAAAATAGGCATGCATGGAATGTAATACTCGCTGATTGGTAATGGTTCGGTACGCAGCATTTATGGCCTGGGCCAACACCTGACCTCCAAACACATTGGGACTCCCAACAGTTTTACTGAGACCTTGAAATTGGTTTTCAGAATTCGAATCTAAATGAAGTAATTGCAATAAGTCGTTCACTGAAGTCATACGATTGGCTTTAAAGACACTTGGCAAAGGTCTTAAAAAATACGCAAAACCCTACAATTATGTCTTAGACTTCAGCCTAGACTGATGCCTCTGTCTTAATTTGGACAACTTTGGAGCAATCACAAAACTGCAATACCCCTGATCGGGATTGCTACGATAATAATTCTGATGGTAGTCTTCGGCTTTATGGAAAGTTTGCAACTCAGTAATTTCAGTCACGATAGGAGATTCAAAATACTGCGCCATATCCCTCAACACTTCTTCGGCTATTTGTTTTTGATGACTGTCATGACAAAAAATTACCGAACGATACTGCGTCCCAACATCAGCGCCTTGTTGGTTCAAAGTTGTTGGGTTGTGAGTGGTCATGAAGACGTCCAACAATTCCTTAAATGTTATAATTGAAGGATTGAATGTTACTTGCACCACTTCGGCATGCCCCGTCAAACCAGAGCAGACCTCCCGATAGGTTGGCTTTCCTGGCACGGTTCCACCCATATACCCTGAAACAACTGCCTCAACGCCATCAAGCTCCTGAAACACAGCTTCGGTACACCAAAAACATCCGCCACCCAAAGTGGCTATTTCATATTGATTATTATTCATGTTCTGACTCTTTTATCATTTGCAATGCTGCAGAATTGACACAATAACGCAACCCCGAAGGCTCAGGCCCATCCGGAAACACATGTCCCAAATGAGCATCGCAGGTATTGCACAAAATCTCTACCCGAAGCATTCCTAACGAATTATCTTTTACATATTTAATTGCATTTGCCGTTACTGACTGAGTAAAACTTGGCCACCCCGAGTTAGATTTAAACTTGCCGGAATCATCAAACAACAGAACGCCACAGCAAACACATTGGTATTTCCCTTCTGCATACGCATGGCACAATTCCCCAGTACCTGGTGTTTCGGTTGCATGTTTGCGGGTAATTCTAAACTGGTCCCAAGTCAACAGTTCTCGCCATTCAGCTTCTGTTTTTTCAACTCTATAATTTGGGGCTGGATTTCCATGCACTACAAAGTGCATCATATCTTTCCAATACAACATACAATCATTTGTTTTTCAAAGAACTAAAATTAGTTCTTTTTCATTTTACATCCATAAAACTGAAAATAAACAGACATTTTCTATTTTTTATTGACAAATACCTATATTTATCGCTTATTCCCCACATAATTTCAACTAAAACAACGCATTTTTATGCTAAAAATGAAAAGCGGTTTCACCTTTATCTTTTGCCTGATAGCTAGCATGTGCTTTTCTCAGTTATCAGATTTCAACTTATCTGTTACCGCTACTGATGAAACTTGTTCTGGAAATGGCGCCATAGAAATGACGGTATCCAACACAACAAGCGGGGCTACGATAATATATAACCTTTACCTTTTGCCGGACACTACGGCTCCAATAGCACAAACTTCGGAGAACGCCTTTAATGGGTTGGAAGCAGGAGATTATTTAGTTGAAGCCATACAGGTATTGGGTTCGGAGGAAAACATACAGCAGCAAAATGTAACCATAGAAAATCTCTTTTCTGAATTGGATTTTGAACTTTCCGGTTCCGCAGGTTGCGAATCCATGGGCTCCATTACGGTAAATGTCACCTCAGGAACTGCCGAATTCTATGAAATTTTTTCGGGCCCAGTAACCGTCCCTCCACAAACTGGCAATACGTTCACCGACTTACCCACTGGCTCTTATTTGGTACGTGTCTATGACCCATGTGGCAATGCATTGGCAAAAACCTACAGTTTATTCCCTCCAAACAATGATTTGGATATCTCTTCAACAACGCTACCGGCAGTGTACACTTCCTGCGATGAAGTAACCGTGATCTCGACCCTGACCGCCGAAGAAAATTTCCCACTGATATATCCGCTCACAATTACTTATACAGTCACACCTTCTTCAGGGACCCCAGTGGAAACCTACACCCAAACGGTCACCGAAGGGGACCTTAGCGAAATTGAAATAAGCACCATCGTTACGCTTTACGATGACTTACCATTTGAAGTAAGTATTTTAGTTGAAGACACCTGCGGCAATCAGTTCACTTCTGAAGAACTTTTGGATCCTGCGCCAACAATTCTATTAAGCGATATCGTTAATGAGGTTTGCGGCTCCTATATCAAGCTTTTTGTAAATGGGTTCATGCCGCCATATACCGTGTCGTTTGATGAGTACCCCGATGATTTTGACCCCGTAGCTTCCAACAGCAATTATCCTGGTCCATATACTGAGACCTCCATAACTTTTGGAGACACGGACATGTCCGTCCCCATTGGCGACTATACCCTGACACTAACAGATGCCTGCGGAAGATCTAGCACTGCCAGCATTACTGTAGAAGATTTGAATGAAGATCCAGACCCACCTATAGTGAATGCTGGAAACAACACCTGTGACCCCTCAACTGGAGAATTGAGTATTTCCATTGCGGATAAGGATGTGGTGAGCGTTGTATTTATTTCTGCTCCCGACCCTTTTGAATTTGAACTCCCTTATGATGCCTCAGAACTTATCGATGGCGGTATTTATCTCAATTATGATTTGCCCATAGGCGACTATATTATTTTGGTTACCGATAATTGTGGTTACGAACATTATGTTGAAGTCACCATTCCGGAATTTGTCCAAATGGATATTTTCAGTTTTAGCACACCAAGCTGCGACACTGGCTCAGGAACCTTAAGGATTTCATCTCCCTACGGATTTCTAACGTCTATAATTATCACCGCTGCCCCTGCAGATTTTACAGAACCGCTTCCCTATGATTATAGTGCAGCGATTACCTCCGGAGGGGTATTTTATGTTGGTTCACTTCCTTCAGGGTTTTACGCATTTGAAGCTATCGATGAGTGTGGTTATGAATATACCGCGGGGGCCACTGTAGAGTCCTACTACCCCAACCCAAACGCCTATATTTTGGATAAGAACTGTGGTTCTTTTGACGTTGGCATCAATGACACCGATGAAAGTGTCACCAACAGAAGCTGGTGGTTTCAAAAATACTTCCCCGAGAGCAACGCTTGGGGGCACCCATACTCTGGTGTCACCTACACCGAAGGAGACGTCCCAAATGAAAATAATGCCATTGAAATAGAAAACGAATCGATGATTTACAACATTTTCCTGATTGGCGAATTCAGGATTATAAAAGTGTTCCAGCCTTATAACAACATAGACCCCAGCTATTTTTGCATGGATATTTTAGGCTCTTTCACCATTACTTCGGAGCTTGTAATCAATGATGTATTCGATCTAAATTGCGGCAATATGGGAAGCACTAATGATGTCTATTTTGATGTCTTGGGCGTAGAACCTTTCAATTTCAGCATCACCGCTCCTTACGTTTATGATAATGGTACTAGTAACATTTTTTATGATTTGGATCCTGGCATCTATGAATTTAAAATTGAAGATGCTTGTGGAAGTATTAAAAACACCACGATCAATTTAGAAAACCTTGCTCCTTTAGCCAGAGCCAACACCCCAGACAACATCGTGGAGTGTGTGAATGACGGCTCCAGCAACGCGACTTTCGACCTTAGTACGCAAAACGGACAGATCTTGGGAGGACAAAATCCAGACGATTACACGATAACTTATCATTTAAGCCAATCTGATGCCGATACAGGAGATAATCCCCTACCATACTTATATACCAATAACAGCAGCCCTCAAACGGTATATGCCAGGGTAGCCCATAATACTTTGGATTTCTGCCCCGCAACCACCTCTTTTGAAATTACAGTTGGCACTGTTCCTCAATTAAGTCCGGATGAGTTTATATCCATTTGTGAAGGCGGCTCAGTGCTACTTACAGCAGACCCAGGATATTCTGCCTACGAATGGTCTACGGGAGCCACTACCAATGCCATAGCTATAACCGACAGTGGCACCTATACGGTTAGTGTTAAAAATGAATATGACAACTTTTATTGCGAAGCCATAAAAACCTTTACAGTGGTATCTTCCAGCATTGCTACCATAGAAAACATTGAAACTACCGATTGGTCCAGCACCGATAATTCCATTACGGTTTATGTTTCAGGGATTGGAGATTACCAATATTCTCTTGATGGCATCAACTATCAAGACAGTAATAGCTTTACAAATTTAGAACCTGGGGCCTATACAGTTTACGTGATGGATCTTAATGGCTGTGGTGTTGTGAGTGAAGAAGCCTTTCTTTTAAATTACCCAAAGTTTTTCACCCCAAATGGTGATGGACACAATGACCTTTGGCGTATTAATTTCGCTGCCAACGAACCTAAAATAGAAATCATCATTTTTGATCGTTATGGAAAACTAATCACCTCCTTTGGTTCTCAAGATTATGGTTGGGATGGCACCTACAATGGACACAATATGCCTTCCAGCGACTATTGGTTTGTGGTTAACAGAGCCGATGGCACTACCCACCGAGGCCATTTTACTTTAAAGAGATAGTAATTTACCTATGATTTCTCAACACTGAAAATAAAAAGCAATTATAATTGCGGCGTGTGCATTACTTATTTATAGTAATATCTTATTAATTCAATTCGCTTTCCATTTTGATATTCAGATTTTTCAGCTAATAGATTTCGATTATTGTATATAAATTTCTGCACTACAATTTGTCCATCTAAATTCGTTTCTGTTTTCTCAATTAATTTTCCTTTTTCCCATTTGTATGAATGATCAGAATGTTCTCTTGTCCCTTCTGTGAACTTGCATTCACTTATGAGATTGTTATTAGAATCATAAACTGTAATTTCCTTTTTATAAAAATGTCCAAATCCAGTTTCCGTATTATATGTTATGGTTTCTGCGGTTGCATTAGGGCTATATTGATATGTTTTAGTAGAATTCCAACTGGGCTTTTTATAAATATACCAACCTGTTGAATCTACCTGTTTCTTCAACCTATTTTGGTTATCATAGAAGTAATATCTTTTTGTGTGTATTTCTTCTTCTCCAGTGTAAGAAACCCACTCAACAAGTCTTTTTTCTTGATCGTATTTCCATTCAATATTTAAATATCGAATACTGTCAACGGTTATGAATTGCTTTAGTTTATTATTATCTAAATTATAAACATATTCGTAAATCTGAGGTCTGTAGATAGACTTTAAATGGAAAGTATCCTTAGTCGATTTATGAATTGAATAGTGATTGTTTATAGTTCTAAATTCCTTTCTTAAAAGGTTGTTCTGGTTATCATATTCATAAATGATTTCTCCTTCGTTTACATCGTAACTTATAAATCCAAACTCCTTTTTTAAGGTGGTTTCTAGAGAAGAACTCGTTTCTTTTAAAATCAAGCCTTTTTGATTATAAAAATCTTTAAATCTATTCCAAGTTAAATAAGAATCTCCGTGAGTGACAACTACTAAACTACTATTAACTCCAAAAACAGTGTTACTATCCATATCAACCTGTTTGGTTAATAGTAAGGTACTATCTCTTCTTTTAATCTTTCCATTTCTTTTTAATGGAATTGAATATGAAGAAACCTTTTTAATATTGTTTTCTATGAAATCGGAATAAGTCCAATTCGGTTCATTTGATGTTTGGGAAAATGTTACAGCTGATAAGAACGTTAATATGTAAATAGGAAAGATCTTCATTCGTTTTGCACTCAAGCATTACAGCCTTTCCAATAACACCGTATCAAAATTGGAATCTACAGTTACTTTTCCAGATACAACCGTAACCTCTTGATTCGAATAAAAATCATATAAGGTTTCACCATCGGCAAAGATATTTGACACATTCAATTCCTTTGGTCCTTTACCTAAATAGATACCAATAACCACCTTATCATTAAAGCCATCTTTAGAATAGGTTCTGGCAAACACATAAGGTTCTTTTGATAACATCTGGTGTGTTCCGGCTCCTACTGCAGGATGATTTCTTCGGAATTGCCCCAATTTTTGCCAATGCGCTAAAACAGCTGCTGTCTTTGGATTACTTTCTACATCTCCCCAATTCATAAAAGACCTTAAAGTAGCATCTCCCATGGTTCCTTCAATTACTAAAGGTCTTGCCAATTCATCCCCATAATACACTTGTGAACCTCCCGGACACAACAACAATCTATTAGCGGTTTCAAAAGGCTTTTCTCTTTTTGGATCGAACGGCTGGGCGTCGTCATGGGAACTCATATAATTAAGCACACTATAGCCTTTCAAAACAGAATTCAAGCTATCTGAGTACTTTTTGAACATGCTTTCGTAGTCCATTTGCTTGGCATTCCATTTCGCCTCAAAATTGATCAAACTATTAAAGGCATGATCAAAATAATTCACCTTTTGATCTCCAAAATCAAAGTATTTTCCGCCACTAATGCCATAGTTGTACACCTCTCCAATTAAGTAAAAGCCATTATCATCCAATACTTTTTCTGGATGATTCGCTCTCCATTGGGCAAAGGCATAATCGCATTCTTTTTTAAATTCTTGCCAAACATAAGGCTCGGTGTGTTTTACCGTATCCACCCTATAACCATCTATTCCGAATTCGGTGATATAGTCGGTGAGCCATTTCATGATATAAAAACGAGGTGCTCTTGGATGACCTGTTCTTTCAAAAAAAGCGTCCAACTCGGCAACTTCTTCTTCATAACGCCCTTCTGACTTCCACTTTTCTACAAGTTGTGGGGGCAATTCGACATTCTCATTACTCTCGGTTTTGATATCTGGAAGGTTGGCCACCAACGTACACTCTACTGTACTTTCGTAATCTTTATAGGAACATTGCGGATTGGTCCGCACCCAGGACTCTGGCCAAACTGGGTCCATATTGGTCACCGGGCCAGTGTGGTTAATGACGGCATCCAACAAAATACGAATGCCGTGTTCGTGGGCCACCTTTACCAATTCATGCAAATCTTCCTTAGATCCGAAATTAGGATCCAAAGCCGACCAATCCTTGGTCCAATACCCGTGAAAAGCATAGGTAGTTCCGGTGCCTTCATTATTACTGCCATGTATCTGCTCTACAATTGGAGTCATCCAAATGGCATTAATCCCCAAATCATTAAAATAGCCCTCTTCAATTTTTTGTGTTATTCCCTTCAAATCACCACCTTCGAAACCGCGAAGAAAACCGGTAACATTGTTACGACCAAAATTGACATCGTTGGAAGGGTCGCCATTATTAAAGCGATCGGTCAATAGGAAATACACATTGGCAGCTTCCCACACAAACGGGGCTTCGGGCTTTACGGTTAAAGTCTCAACTTTTTTCTCTTGACAATTCATCATAAAAATTGATAGCCCTAAGATACATAGAAAGCGTTTCATAAACTACTGAAATTTAAGAATAAAAGATTCTAAAGGTTTTAAAGGAATTCTTGCCGAAGCACTAGAATCCGTGACATGCAAAGTTGTTTGAAAACCATTATAAAGTTGATCTTTCAAAATATAATCTCCTCCTTGTAATTGCCATTTTTGCCTTAAGGATTCTGGCAACTTCAAATCGAATTCTGTACCAAAATAAGGATCAAAATTGGAGACAATAATCAACTTTTCATTTCCGTTCCAACGCGCAAAAGAAAACTGCTTCAAACCATAATGCTCGGTATGATGGGTATTGTAGGTATGAAGCTCTTCATATTCCCCCATCAAGGCGTCGCTTGAAATTGTAAAATTCAACAAGCGCTTGTAAAAATCGCGCAATTCCAGCTCTTCTGGTGTCGACTTGCCTCCATCAAATTGTTTGTCGTTTACCCAGCGTCTTAACGTAGGAACACTTCCATAATCAAAAATCGAAGTCCGGGAAGGGTCACCAAACCCTAAATCTTCAGCTCCAGGCTCTCCAAATTCCTGACCAAAATAAATTAAGGTTGGCGACGTACTGATGGTTGCAGATAGCACCATCGCCGGCTTTGCTTTTTGGGCATCTCCAGCAAATTCTGGACTTGCAATACGCTGCTCATCGTGGTTTTCCAAAAAGTGCAACATATGGTGTTCTATGTCGGACAAATAGTTTTGAATAGGCGGAATATTATCGGTTTTGCCATGGCCTTGCATGATATGCTTCAAGGTATCATACAACTGAACCTTGTCATAAAGATAATCCATTTTCCCCCTATGAATATAGGCTCTATATAAATCTGGATTGTATACCTCTGCCAATAAAAAGGCATCAGGGTTTTTCATTTTTATGGCTGAATTCATATAGCTCCAAAATTCCACGGGAACCATTTCCGCCATATCATATCTAAAGCCATCCACGCCTTTTTCCAACCAATACAAGGCAATATCCTTGAATTTCACCCAAGAATCCGGCACTGTTTTATCTTTCCAAAATTGATAATGCGCCTGATAGTCCTGATTTTCGAAATCTTCTGGCAACTCAGGAAAATCCTTATGTCCATCTGGACTTACACCGTAATTTATTTTTACAGTTTCGTACCAATCGTGAAAATTAGGCTGTGCCAAACGCGATCCATTTCCGGTCCACTTGGCCGGGTTTTCATCAAACTTACCATCTGCCAAAGGATTGGGTTGCCCGCCCAAAGGTTGGTAATTATTCTCGGGCACTGGCACCTTAAAAGCCTCCCCCGGGATGTAATAAAAATTGTTATTGACGCTATATGCTTTTGAGGTATCATCCTTAGCTCCGAAGCTTTCCACACCCCCAGGATTTGTGATGCTTTGGTAATTTCTTGCCACGTGATTTGGCACGATATCGATGATGAGTTTTAATCCATTTTTATGGGTACGCTCAATCAAGGCTTCAAATTCTTCCAAACGCTTGGAAACGTCTTCTGCCAAATCAGGATTCACATTATAGTAATCCTTCACGGCATAAGGAGAGCCTGCACGACCTTTCACCACATCGGGATCGTCGTTGGAAATTCCATAAGCCGTATAATCGGTGATGACATCATGGTGTGGCACGCCGGTATACCAAATATAGGTCACCCCTAAACCCTTAATTTCCTGAAGGGCTTTATCTGAAAAGTCATTAAATTTTCCAACACCATTTTCTTCAATGGTTCCCCAGGGCTTGTTGGTAGCGTTGGTATTCCCAAAGAGCCGCGTAAACACTTGATAAATGACTTCTTTTTTAGGGGCATCAACTGAAATTGGTTGTGTTTCATTTGTCATAGGAGTCTCTGTTTTTTCCTTGCATCGCAAAACGAGAAGAAGCGCTACTGCAAAATAACATAAACGACTGAAAATCATAACCAAATAGTATTTTAAAATGTATTTAATGTTGATAAAAGCAGTATTCCCTTTGCAGGTAATGTTACATTTCTTTCCCAAACTATTTTTTCTTTGGAAAGAATGTTTGTCATAGATTTCCCTTCAAGTTCTAGTTCTGCAAAACGATCCAAACCAATTGTTTGCGCCGTATCGTTTTTATTGATGATTAAAACTACAGTTTCATCCCCCAAGTTTCTAGACAGTAAGTACACCCCATTTTCGGGAGCAAAATGCATAGTACTTCCTTCATGGATCGCCTTACTTTGCTTGCGATAATTCAATAAGGATTTTACAAACTGCTGCATGTCTTTCTTTTCAGCAGACAAACTATTTCCTGTAAAGGCATTCACTGCATCAGTATCCCAACCTCCAGGAAAATCAGTTCTAATCAGTCCATGATCATGAGGTTTGGCTGTGTTCTGCATGAGTATTTCCGTACCGTAGTACATCTGCAGCGTGCGAGGCATCAAAGCCATATAACTCAGGGCCATTTTGGTGTGCGGAATGTTTTCCTTTAACTGGGTAAACACACGATCCATATCATGATTATCTGGAAACACCATTATGGATTCTGGATTTGTGTAGACGAAATCGTTAGCCAATCCTTCATACATTTTCACCAAACCTGTTCCCCAAGTTTCTTCTTCATTCAAAGCTTTCACAATGGCTTCCTGCATAGGAAAATCCATCGTAGATTTTAAATGTGATTCGTAGCCTTGCTTATTGGGGGTTCCGGTTTGCCAATATCTTACCAAGAGAGGATTCACACTCCACTCTTCCCCTACAATATTTAAATTAGGGTATTCGGTCATGATGGCACCAGCCCATTTTCCCATAAATTCCTTATCAGGATAAGGGTACGTATCCTGTCTGAGGCCTCCCAATTGAAGGGTTTCTACCCACCAAATGTTGTTTTGGATGATATAATTAGCCATGAAAGGGTTTCGCTGGTTCAAATCTGGCATTGCAGGTACAAACCAACCTTCGCTCATTTCCTTTTTATCAATTTTGGAGGCGTACAAATCCTGATTGGTCGTACGTCTGTGATTGGAGTTTTTCACCTTTCCAGTAGTCTCATAAGCCTCTTGTTGGTTCACCCAATCCTTAAAAGGTAAGTCTTTCATCCACCAGTGGTAACTTCCGCAATGGTTGGCTACCATGTCCATGATGAGTTTCATCCCCTTGTGAGATACTTGTTGTGAAAGTGTTTTGTAATCCTCCAAAGTCCCAAACCTTGGGTCTACCTCATAAAAATCGGTAATGGCATAGCCATGATATGAAGATTCAGGCATATCGTTGGTCAACAAGGGCGTTGGCCAAATGGCGGTAAAGCCCATACTTTCTATATAATCCAAATGCTGAATAATCCCCTCAATATCCCCTCCATGTCGACCATAATCGTTTTTACGATCGATGATTTTTTCGTTCATGTTGACACGCACATCATTAGATGTATCACCATTAGCAAAGCGATCAGGCGTAATCAAGTAAATGGCATCACTGCTGTTGAAACCTTCAAATTGATCCGAAGACTTGTCACGTTGTTTCAGCTCATAAGTGATGCGTTCCTTTTCCTTTCTGCCATTTTTAAAGACAATATCAAAACTCCCTGCTTTCACCGATGGAGCAATGTTCAAATCGATAAACAAATAATTGGGGCTATCGGCTTTATGGACTTTTACAATAGTCACTCCCGAAGATTCCACACTTGGCGTAAGCTCACCAACATCGTCCCCCTTCACCAATAGTTGCACAGATGGATTTTTAAAACCTACCCACCAGTTGGGTGGTTCCACCCTTTCAATTTGAGCGTTTGTAAATAGACTCAGCCCAAGAAAAGCACCACAAATAACCGTATGCTTTAGCCCTCCAAAATATATCCCCAACACTTGTTTCATAATTCTTATTTAATCTCTGTTATACTAATGGCAAAACCTCCTCCTGGAGCAGAATACTGCGACAATTTAGATTTACTGGTCACTTTTTTTGTCTTAATCGTGTAAGCCTGTGGGTTGGTTTTGTAATGAGCATTCTTGGCATCGGCATAAATAGTGGCCAAATATTTTTTTCCATCTTCCAGAAAATCCAGTTTGATGTCAGCTGTTCTGCCGTCCACACCGTTTACATTTCCAACAAACCAACTGCTACCCCCTTTTTCTTTTCTTGCAATGGTGATGTACTCTCCAGGCTCAGCCTCCAAATACACACTTTTCTCCCAATCTATAGCCACGTCTTTTATAAATTGAAAAGCATCCATAAACTGCTTATAATGTTCTGGTAAATCGGCCGCCATTTGCAACGGACTGTACATAGTTACATACAATGCCAATTGGTTAGCAATAGTACTGTTGACATGTGATTGGTTGGCAGGATTAAGCTTACTGATATCCATTTCAAAAATACCAGGGGTATAATCCATCGGTCCTCCAATTAAACGCGTGAATGGTAAAATGGTCACATGGTTAGGTTTTGAACCTCCAAAAGCTTGGTATTCGGTTCCTCTTGCCGATTCGTTCCCAATTAAATTAGGCCATGTTCTGCAAACACCAGTTGGTCGTACTGCCTCATGAGCATTGATCATGATTTTATGTTCGGCTGCCTGCTCTAAAGCATATTGATAGTGGTTAACAATCCACTGGTTATAGTGGTTTTCGCCTCTTGGCAAAATATCTCCCACATAGCCACTTTTTACGGCAGTATACCCATGGTCGTTCATAAATTGATATGCCTGTTCCAAATGGCGCTCGTAGTTACGAACCGATCCTGAGGTTTCATGGTGCATAACCATTTCAACTCCTTTTGATTTGGCATATTGGTGAATGCCTTCCACATCAAAATCTGGATATGGGGTTACAAAATCGAAGACATAATCCTTCGACTTTCCAAACCAATCTTCCCAACCTTCGTTCCAACCTTCTACCAAAACAGCATCAAAACCATGCTCGGCAGCAAAATCAATATAATCTTTAACATGCTTCGTGTTGGCGGCATGAGTTCCATTAGGCGTTGCTTTGGAAAAATCGGTTACGCCCAACTGTACTGCAGGGTAATCATTGGTGTAGGACCAAGAACTTTTACCCGTAATCATTTCCCACCAAACACCAATGTATTTCACGGGCTTAATCCATGAGGTATCCTCAATTTCACAAGGATCATTCAAGTTCAAGGTAATTCTTGACGCCAAAATATCCCTAGCATCATCGCTTACCATCACCGTACGCCAAGGCGTATTACAAGGGGCCTGCATATAGCCTTTGTCCCCATTGGCATCTGGCGTTAACCAAGATTCAAACACCAAGTTTTTGTCATCCAAATTCAAGTGCATACAGGAATAATTGATCAAGGCCGCTTCATGGATGTTGATATACAAACCGTCATCGGTTTTCATCATCAAAGCTGTTTGCACGCCTGTTTTAGAAAACTGTTCCTGTGAAGCGTTTCCTGTTACAGCTGCATCAAACTTTCCTCTAATTTCAGACAATCTCGATTTGGTATAATCGTATTCCTGGGTATCATAATCTCCAGGAATCCAAAGCGCGGTATGGTCTCCTGCCATTGCAAATTGGGTACGTTCTTCCTTGATAACGAAATACACCAAATTTGGCTGCGATGGAAATTCATATCGAAAGCCCAAGCCCTCATCAAACAAACGAAAACGGATGCGCATGGTGCGATCCGTTTCGGTTTGCTTTAGAGTTACCGCCAATTCATTATAATGGTTTCTAATGGTTTGTTCTTCACCCCAAACAGGTGTCCAATTTTCGTCAAAAGTTGCTGTTTCGGTATTTACAATTTCAAAGCCATTCAACAAGGATGCTTTATCATCCTTGAGCTCCAAGCCCAAACTACTTGGTTTTACAACAGCCTTGTTTTTGTAGGACAATTGATAGGTTGGCGTGCCGTTCTGTTTTAACGAAAATTCCATTTCCAAGGCCCCATTTGGCGATTGGAGCACCTGGGCCCAAATGCCCTGAATGGCCAAAAACAACACTAAAAATAATATACTAACTCTCTTCATCTTTTTTCCTTTAATACCGATTCTTTACTTTTTATTCCAAACTCTGGGCTATCCCAAAGTCGCCGTAGTTCCTTTTGTTACTGTAATTAATTGGTCATTCACCAAAATGTCCAAAGTTTCACCCGTTTCCAATTCAAAGCTCGTTTGCTTTTGGGACACATTCACTTTCAAAATGTGATGTCTGAAGTTTACTTTGAAAGAATAACTGGTCCATTCCTTTGGAATTTTCGGTTCGAAGAACAACTTGTCTTCCTTCACGCGCATTCCTCCGAAACCTTCTACAATACTCATCCAAGTCCCTGCCATGGACGTAATGTGAAGTCCTTCGTGCACTTCTTTATTATAATCGTCCAAATCCAGACGTGAGGTTCTCAAATAAAAGGTATAAGCCATTTCCATTTGATCCAATTTTGCAGCCTGAATGCTATGCACACATGGCGACAAAGAACTTTCGTGAACCGTAAAAGGCTCGTAGAAATTAAAATGACGTTCTAATTCTTCTGTAGAAAAATGGTCTTCAAAAAAGTAGAACCCTTGTAAGGTGTCGGCTTGTTTGATATAAGGTGAACGCAAGATGCGGTCCCAAGACCATTTTTGGTTGATTGGACGCTCGGATTTATCCAAATCGGCAACCGTAATCAATTCCTTATCCAAAAAGCCATCCTGTTGCAAATACACTTGATGCTCTTCGGAATATGGGAAATACATATTGCTAGACACATCTTTCCACGCTTTTAGTTCCTCAGCTCCCAATTGGACTTTGTCCATGATTCTGGAATAATCTTCGGCATAATCGCTTTTTACTTTTTCAATGTTTTCCAAAGCATAATTGATACACCATTGCGCAATGTAATTGGTGTAGAAATTATTGTTGACATTGTTTTCGTATTCATTCGGACCTGTTACGCCCAAGATGACATATTTATTTTTTGCTGTTGAAAAGGTCGCACGTTGATGCCAAAAACGGGCAATCCCAATCAATACCTCCAAGCCTTTTTCTGGAATATAACTGTAATCGCCAGTATATCTGTAGTAGTTAAAAATGGCAAATGCAATGGCTCCGTTACGGTGAATTTCCTCAAAAGTGATTTCCCACTCATTGTGGCATTCCTCTCCATTCATGGTTACCATAGGATACAAAGCCGCTCCATTTGAAAAGCCTAATTTTTCAGCATTTTCAATGGCTTTATCCAAATGATGGTAACGGTATTCCAACAAGCTTCTTGCCACATTTTGATCTTTGGTAGCCATGTAGAACGGGATACAATAAGCTTCGGTATCCCAATAGGTACTACCGCCATATTTTTCACCGGTAAATCCTTTTGGTCCAATATTCAATCGTGCATCCTTTCCTAAATAAGTGTGGTTCAATTGCAAAATATTGAAACGGATTCCCTGCTGTGCTTTTACATCGCCTTCTATGGTGATGTCGGCCATAGCCCAAATATTGGCCCAAGCCTCCTTTTGTTTTGCCAACAAACCTTCAAACCCTAAGTTATAGGCCTCTTGCAAAGCACTTTTGGCCGCCGCAATTAAATGGGTTTTATCGTGATTTCTATCGACCACATAACCTCCCATTTTGTTGATAGTAAAGGTGTCATTTGCCTTTACATCTGAAGTGTATTCAAAACTGATTCTGGTATCGTTTTGAGAAATGTTTGGGTTTAAAGCAAGTGCTTTACCATTTACCAAACATTGCGATTCCATAAACGTACAGGTATGGAATTGCGTTTTCATGGTATGGGCCTCTATGAAGGCCTGCACGCCATTGTGGGTGATATTGGTAATGTTCCAAAACTTGTCATCCCAATTGGAATCTTCGTTGGTGATTCCTGCATCTAAATAAGGTTCAAAAACAATAGTAACATCCTTATTGAGTGGTGTCACCGAATAATTGATGGCGCCCAATTCATCTAAATCAAGACTTAAAAACCTTTTGGATACCACCTGCACTTCCACTCCATTTGGAAGTGTTGCCGTAAAGGATCTAGACAACCAACCTTCTTTCATGTTCAGTTCCCTAACAAAATCCTTAACTTCTGTACAAAGGTGTAAATCCAAAGCCTCGCCATCTACATACACATTAATCCCTATCCAATTGGGAGCATTCAATACTTTGGCAAAATACTCTGGATAACCATTTTTCCACCAGCCCACACGGGTTTTATCAGGATAATAAACCCCAGCGATATAGCTGCCCTGGAATGTTGGACCGGAGTACTGCTCTTCAAAGTTGGCACGTTGGCCCATGGCTCCATTTCCAATACTAAATAAACTCTCTGAGGATTTAATGCGATCTGGCTCAAACCCTTCCTCAATAATGGACCAATTGTCTGGTTTTATATAATCTTGATTCATCGTTTTCTAGATAAAAGAACAAAGAAAATAGACCGCTTCGCTACTAGGCTTACAAACAGCATTTCTCTGTTATATTTTAATTTTCTATTTATTAATAAGCTCTTTTATAAAATCTGTTGAGATTTCTGTAAAATCATTAAATACATAATCGGCATCTCCCAATACCGTTTTATCTCCTATGCCAATGGCAATCATTTGGGCAGCCTTGGCCGCCTCGATTCCTGCCGACGCATCTTCAAACACTATGCAGTGTTTAGGTTCTATTCCAAGCGCTTCCGCCCCTTTCAAAAACACTTCCGGATTAGGTTTTCCTTTTACCACATGGTTACCATCCACAATTTGATCGAACTTTGAAAGCAAATCGACCTTTTCCAAAATAACCGTGGCATTTTTACTGGCCGATCCCAAGGCAACTCCCTGTTTGTTCTCTATTAGGTAATTGAGAACTTTAGGAACGTCCGGTAGAATTTCTGAAGCGTTCATCTGCTCGATGTAGTTCAGGTAATCGGTGTTTTTGGAATCCATAAGTTCCTTGAATTCTGCTTCGGAAACTGTTTTGTTGCCCCAAGCCAATATCTTTTCCAACGATTTTACACGACTCACACCTTTGAGTTGTTCGTTTTGTGTTTCGGTAAAATCCACGCCAATGCTATTGGCCAACTTTTTCCAAGCCAAAAAATGGTATTTTGCAGTGTCTACAATTACACCATCTAGGTCGAAAATAAATCCTTTCTTATTCATTTGCTGTTTCTATTATTTCATCCACATCCTTTACTCTTCTCACTAAAAGTGCCGCAATTAAAAAGCTCACTCCACTAGTTACCAAAGCCAACATGGCATTTTCGTTGTAAAAATATTTTACGATTGGTCCGCCAATAAAGGCATTAATAATTTGAGGGATTACGATAAAGAAGTTGAAAATCCCCATATACACTCCCATTTTTCTAGCAGGAATGGACCCCGCCAAAATAGCATACGGCATTGCGAGGATACTAGCCCAAGCAATTCCTACCGCTACCATTGATAAAATCAACCAATATTGATTTGGAGAGAAATACATGGATATTAAACCAATACCTCCAATAATCAATGATATCACGTGGGTTCGTTTTCTACCAATTCTTGCCGCTATAACGGGTAAAAAGAAGGCAAAAATTGCAGAAACCAAATTGTACACTCCAAATAGCACACCTACCCAATCACCCGCATTTTGATACGTTTCACTATGTGTATCGCTTACAGGTAATCCATAAATATGATGCGCTAAAGCTGGGGTGGAAAACACCCACATTCCAAAAAGACCAAACCAAGAGAAGAATTGCACCCAAGCCAATTGCCTCATGGTCTCAGGCATTTTAGCAAAGTCGGTGAAAATATCCATCAAACTGGATTTTTCATCTTCGGGTATTTCTTCTTGATCTGACATTTGAGCCAACTCTTCAGGCGAATATTCTTTGGTCCTAAAAACCGTAACAAGAACACTTATCACCAAAATAGCGGCTCCTATCCCAAAGGAAAGTAATAAATTAAGAGGCACGCCACCATCCTCCCCAGAATTGGAAACTCCGAAAAAGTTAGTAAGCACATAAGGTAACCATGAACCAACCACAGCACCTATACCTATTAAAACTGTTTGAATACTGAACCCTAAGGTTCTTTGATCTGTTCGTAGATTGTCTGCAACCAAGGCGCGAAACGGCTCCATGGCCACATTGAAAGAAGCATCCATGATCATCAACATTCCGGCACCTACCCAAATGGCAGGCATAAATGCAGTGAACATATCTGCATTAGGCATGAACACCAACCCAAGTGCAGCCAGCAAAGCCCCTACCAGAAAATAAGGTCGCCTTCGGCCCAATCGAGTCCAGGTCTTGTCGCTGTAGTGCCCAATGATTGGTTGAACAATTAATCCGGTAAGAGGTGCCACAATCCAAAACCAGGACAAATGATGTACATCTGCTCCGAAAATTTGTAAAATTCTACTGGCATTGGCATTTTGAAGGGCAAACCCCATTTGAATTCCGAGAAACCCAAAACTCATGTTCCAGATTTCCCAAAAGCCTAATACACGCTTTTTCATTTAAATAGTACATTTTAATTGATACTATTTTGATAAGCGTTAACTTATCAAAACTTATAGGTGAGAAGTGAAAATATAAGTTTTGATCGGGTGTAAAGATAATAAAAAGATCGTTACCTAGGTGTTAACTTTTTTATTTGGTGGATTCGCGTTCTATCAATTCGGTTTCCAAAACCACGGTTTGATAGCGCTCTTCCTCGGTTTCGCCTTCCAATTTATCTATTAAAAGTTCCGCCGCTTTCTCCCCTATTTGCAGGGCATGCTGGCTTACGGTGGTCAGGCCTGGAGTGGCGTGTTTGGACAGTACGCCATCGGTAAACCCTATCACCTGAAGGTCTTCTGGAATATTCTTATTCAAGCGTCTTGCCACTTTCATTGCCGTAAGCGCATAGAGTTCATTCACCGCAAAAATGCCATCCAATTCTGGATTGTCTTTGAACAGATATTCTATTTCCCTTTCCAATTCTTCCAAATGATCTTCGGTATCCAACTCTTCTACAATTTTCAATATCAACCCAGATTCCGGTTCAAACTTATGCTCTTCCAAGGCTTCCAAATACCCTTGGGTCCTTAAACGTCCTACACTTACATAATCCTTGGTAGTAATAATTGCAATATGCCTGCAACCATTGGCTATCAATTTTTTCACGGCGTTTTTGGAGCCTTGTAAATCATCCACGATTACCTTGTCGCAATCCACTTCATTAACCACCCTATCAAACATAACAATGGGCATTCCTTGAGCAATAGTTTCCTTAAAATGGTGATAATCCTGCTGCATTAAAGTTTCTTTAGAAATGGAAAGAATGAATCCATCAATACTCCCATTGGCCAACATTTCCATATTGATAACTTCTTTGTCGAAGGACTCGTTGGACAACCCCACAATAACATTGTAACCTCGCTTGTTAGCCACCTTTTCAATCCCCATAATGACCTTGGAAAAAAAGTGGTGCACAATCTCCGGAATAATAATCCCAATGGTCTTGGTTTTCCTGTTTTTTAAACTTAGGGCAATATTGTTTGGTTTATAGTTATAGAGTTTCGCAAACGCCTGAATTTTTTCACGCGTATCCTCACTAATTTCCTTACTGTTTCTAAGGGCTTTAGACACGGTTCCAATGGAAACCTCCAACTCTTTCGCAATCTGTTTTAGCGTAACCTTTCTCTTCATAAATTTTTCTTTTCCGGCAATAAATATACTTCTAAATTGATAATCTGTTAAATTCTTGGTCCGATATTCATTTATTTCATATTTTGAGCTAAAGTTTTCAACACGAAAACGTTTGCGCAACCCCTATAAAATGGATATCAGAAAAATTGACATAAAATTTACCTAGTTTTATCATTGAGAAGTGAAAATATAACTAAATAAAGTTAACAAACTAATTCAAAAGAATTGTATGAAAACAACGCTAAATTACTTATTATTCCTGTGTTGCATGCTGCCTTCATTCCTATTTGCGCAGACCCAACTATCAGGGGTAGTAACGGAAGAATCTTCATCCTTGCCACTACCTGGGGTAAATGTCATTATTAAGGGCACCTCCACAGGGACGGCAACCGATTTTGATGGAAATTACCAATTGAATGTCGACAATGGAGACGTCATTGTATTTTCCTATGTAGGGTACATTACCCAAGAAATCACTTTTACAGGGCAAAGCACCATAAACGTTAGTATGGTTGAGGATGCCGCCAAATTGGATGAAGTTGTAATTATTGGTTACGGTGCTGTGAAAAAGGATGACCTTACAGGAACAGCAGATATGGTAACCACTGAAGACTTTAACAAAGGTCCTATTGTCTCTGCCCAACAGTTAATTACTGGTAAGGTAGCAGGGGTATCCATCACATCTGGTAGTGGCGCTCCTGGTGAAGGACAAAATATCCTCATTAGAGGTACGGGATCCTTAACGATTAGCAGCAGCCCTCTTATTGTAATAGATGGTATTCCTATTAACAATGATGCTGTTGGTGGAGCAAGAAACCCATTGAACCTTGTAAACCCTAACGACATCGAAAGCATGGTAGTTCTTAAAGATGCTTCCGCAACGGCCATTTATGGTTCCAGAGGGGGTAATGGGGTAATTATGATTACCACCAAAAAAGGTAAGGACAATGAGTTTAAATTTAACTTAAGCTCATCTACCACCCACCATACCTCGACTGCTAGAGTAGATGTATTGGATGCAGATGAATTTAGGGAAGTAGTTGCCAACAACCCTCGTACCAATGAGGACACCCTGGCTTTGTTAGGGGATCAAGATACCGATTGGCAAGATGAAATTTACAACAATGCCTTTGGTCAAGACCACAACTTTAGTGCCTATGGAAGCGCTTGGGGAGTGCCAATGAGAGCCTCTCTAGGGTATTCTGATCATGACGGTATCCTTAGAAGGGATAACTTCAAGAGAACAACGGGAGCCCTGAGCTTAACTCCTAAATTATTGGATGATCACCTAAAGATTGAATTGAATGCCAAGGGGCAGTATACTGAAAACTTTTTTGCAAACAGAGGCGCTATTGGATCAGCGAATGTATACGATCCAACTCAGCCAGTATACGATGCCAACTCTCAATACGGAGGTTATTTTGATTGGACCGATGCCAGTGGAACGCATATTAGTTTAGCTCCTACCAATCCAGTTGCATTGTTAAACCTGGTTGACGACACTTCGGAAGTAAGACGTTTCCTTGGGAATGCAAAAATTGACTATAAGCTACATTTTTTCCCAGACATCACAGCTACAGTTAACCTAGGTCTGGATAAATCC
This sequence comes from Mangrovimonas sp. TPBH4, assembly GCF_001280505.1. Lineage (GTDB taxonomy): Bacteria > Bacteroidota > Bacteroidia > Flavobacteriales > Flavobacteriaceae > Mangrovimonas_A. The sequence goes on along the minus strand of NZ_LBIO01000042.1, from coordinate 263,508 downwards.
AGTAGTAATGGTAGAACGGTAACTTCAAACCTTATTCCTACAACAGATCAGGATGTAATGGATAGAGATGAATATTCAAGAAATTCATATTCTCAATCTCGTACCGACCAATTGTTTGATGCATACTTAACTTATAATTCTTCTTTTGATGATGACGCCCACAACTTAAATGTAGTTGCAGGATACTCCTATCAATCGTTTGAATTTGATGGCTATTCATATAGCAGTCTAGATGAATTAAATGCCATTGCCAACCCAGACAGTGACATTCAGTTTGAGTATATAGACAAGAGCAAAAGCGTATTGTTATCTTATTTTGGTAGATTGAACTACGACTATAAAGGACGTTATTTATTAACGGCTACCTTTAGAGCTGATGCCTCTTCCAAACTTAACTCAAAAGATCGTTGGGGTTATTTCCCTTCTGCCGCTTTGGCGTGGAATATCAAAAACGAAGAGTTTTTACAAGATAGCGAGGCCTTAAGCACCTTGAAATTAAGAGTAGGATTTGGTACCGTAGGTAACACCAATGGATTAGGTGATTATTTATACCTTACACGCTATACCCGAAGTAACTCACTTGCGGCCTATCAGTTTGGAGGCACCTATTACCCTACTTACAGACCAGAGGCCATCAATGATAACCTTCAATGGGAAATTAGCCAAACTACCAACATTGGTTTGGATTATGGATTCCTTAACAGTCGAATCTCTGGATCATTTAATGCCTATATCAGAAAAACAAATGACCTGATTGCAACCTCTACGGTTGACCCATTTACCAACTTCTCCAACAGAATTGACGCTAACATTGGGGACATGGAAAATAAAGGTATCGAATTTGATGTAACGGTAATCCCTGTACAAACCGAAGACTTTGAATGGTCTGTAAACTATAATGTTTCTGTAAATGACAACGAAGTTACCAACATGCCAGACCAACAGTTTGTAGGAGGTATTTCGGGAGGTGTTGGTAACAACATCCAAACCCACGTTGAAGGAGAAACACCTTATAGCTTCTTGGTATTCCAACAAATTTACGACGAAGATGGTAAACCAATTGAAGGGGCATTTGTAGACAGAAACGGTGACAATGTTATTAATGATGCCGATAAATTCATCTACAAAGATCCTTATGCAGATGTATTGATGGGATTGAACACCAATGTATATTACAAAAACTGGGATCTTTCTGTACAAACAAGAGCAAGCATCGGTAACTATGCCTATAACAACGTAGCTTCCGGAAATGCATATCTTAATAATGTAGTGCCTTCAAGTAACAATTATTTGAGTAACATCCATTCTGAATATTTGAACTCAGGATTCCAACAGATTACAGACAACACTTTGTTAAGTAACTACTTTATCCAGGACGCGTCATTCTTCAGAATAGACAACATTACTTTAGGACACACCCTAAACCACGCTATCAAGGATACTACGATCAGACTTTACGGTTCTGTTCAAAACGTAGCAGTCTTTACAGATTATGACGGTTTAGACCCTGAAATTAGTGGAGGTATTGACAACAGTTTTTACCCAAGACCAAGATCCTTTGTGTTCGGTGTTAATATTGACTTTTAAAAAATTGTAACAATGAAAAATATCTTAAATAAAATATCATACGCCTTTATAGCCCTGGCCTTGGTGGGATGCCACAGTGATTTGGACCAATCTCCCATAGACCCAGATAGCTTTACGGAAGAGGATGTATACGCCAATGTTGAAGATGCCAAAAGTGCTCTCGCAAAATTATATGCCGGATTTGCGGTGACGGGACAGCAAGGTCCTGCTGGAAATCCCGATTTAGATCCAGATGACATCGATGAAGGGTTCTCACAATTCACCAGAACCTTGTTCTACTTGAACGAATTGACCACAGACCACGCCGTATTAGGTTGGGGTGATGCTGGTGTTGCAGACATGCACGGGATGTACTGGACAGACAGTAACGACTTTACCAATGCGATGTACAACCGCTTGGGTCAAGAAGTGTCTTTCTGTAACTCATTCATTCAAAATGCAGGACAATTATCCGATCCGGAAGCACAAACCTTCATTGCGGAGGCTCGTTTCCTTAGAGCTTATGCTTACTATAACTTAATGGATTTGTATGGTAATGTTCCTATCCAAGTTACGGTTGCCACTACTTTACCTTCCCAAAACACTAGAGAAGAAGTCTTCAATTTTGTAGAAGCCGAATTATTGGAAGTAAAAGATTTGTTACCTGCCAGTGGAGGCAATGAATATGGCCGTGTAGACCAAGTAGCCGCTTGGGCTTTGTTGAGCAGATTATACCTGAATGCAGAAGTATATACGGGTCAAAACCGCTATAACGACTGTATCACCTATTGTAACGAAGTCATGAATTCGTCTTACTCCCTTAACATGAGTGACGGGAACGGAAACGGAACAGCTTATGACGAATTGTTCTTGGCAGACAACGACAGTAACGGCGCTCAAAACGAGTTCATCTTCGCCTTGAATTTTGACGGTGTACAAACCCAAACCTATGGAGGAACAACTTTCTTGGTGCATGCACAAATTGGAGGCTCTATGGTTCCTGCAGATTATGGTGTAGACAGTGGTTGGGCCGGTTTAAGAACTACCAGTAGCTTGGTAAACAATTTTGAAGAGGGCGATATGAGAGCCATGTTCTATACCGACGGACAATCTTTGGAAATTGAGGACATCTCGCAATTCAGTAATGGGTATGCGGTAACCAAATTCAAAAATATCGATACTAACGGTAACCCTGGAGTTGGTTCTGGTCAAGATTTAAGAACCGACAACGATTTGCCATTGATTCGTTTGGCAGAAATCTATCTTACCTACGCTGAAGCAACTTTAAGAGGAGGCAATGGAGATATGAGCACGGCGGTTCAAAAAATCAACGAAATAAGATCAAGAGCCTTTGAAGGAAACTCTGGAAACATTACTTCCAGCAACCTTACTTTGGACTTTGTTTTGAACGAAAGATCTAGAGAATTGTACTGGGAGTTGTTAAGACGTACCGATTTAATCCGTTACAACCAGTTTACTACCGGTAGCTATTTATGGCCTTGGAAAGGAGATCAACCTAACGGAATCTCTGTAGATTCTTACAGAAACCTATTCCCGATTCCTAACAATAACTTAGCGACCAATCCTAACCTTACCCAAAACCCAGGATACTAAAAACAGATGAAAATGAAACAGCTTATAAATTATTGTTTAATCGTGGCTACCATGTTTTTCGTTGCTTGTAGCAACGATGACGGCCACGGTGACTTCCAGATTTCCGAAGGGACTTTTGGAGACATTTTGACACCAAACGATGGACAGTCCTATACCTTAAATCCGTTTGAAAACCAAACCAACACAGCCATTACGATTACTTGGGAAAGTGCCGATTATGGTGTGCCAACCCAAATAAGCTATATCGTAGAAGCGGCACAAAGCGGTACCGATTTTGAAGAACCTGTTGTGATAGGAACCACTAGTTCTAATGTACTGTCTTTGGACATTGCAACCTTCAACGGATATGCAGTAGGAGCTGGACTGCTTCCTTTTACTGAAGGAACTTTGGATATTAGAGTAAAATCAACCATTGGGAACCAAAGTGATATGCCACTTTATTCCAATGCCATTACAGTATCCGTAACACCTTTCACTACGGCATTGCCTAAATTGGCAGTTCCTGGAAACCACCAAGGTTGGGATCCTCCAACAGCACCGCTTTTAGCATCTTCTGCCTTTGGAGAAACCGATTACGAAGGGTATGTTTGGCTAGATGGAGGTTACAAATTCTTGGCTCCTGACGCGGCCGGTGCCTTCCAATGGGGGAACACCGATTGGGGAGACGACGGTAGCTTTACGGGAATTCTTGTTGCCGATGACGAGACCGATTGTACTGCCACTGCTGGCTATTACTTTGTAGAAGCCAATACTGGGGAGCTTACCTATGCCACAACTGCCACAAATTGGGGTATCATTGGTGAAGCCACTCCTACAGGATGGGATTCGGACACTGATTTAGTCTACAATAGTTCTACTAGAACTTTGGAAATAGACATTGATCTTGAACCTGGTCCATTTAAGTTTAGAGCAAACAATGAGTGGTCTATTGAATTGGGATCCTTTAACGATGATGGCTTCCTTCAGGCTGGAGGAGATCTTACTTTCGATGGTCCTGCAGGGAATTACCATGTGGTTTTAGACCTATCTAACCCAAGGGAATACACTTATTCTCTAATCCAAAACTAATTTAAGATGAAACATTTATTAAAAATATTTTCTGCTTTTGCACTACTGCTTGTAGCTGTAAATTGTAACAATTCCGATGATTTCACCTTCATCGATCCCGCCGAAAGTTTCAAGATTGTTTCTCCAAATGAAAATGCAACTTTGCTTTTGGATGGAGCTAACAATCAAAATGTGGCGCTTACTTTGGTTTGGCAGGACAACATTTCTGGAGCCGACAATTACACGGTTGAAATGGCTGCCGATGAAGAATTTACAGCACCCTTAACCTTAGGAACTTCTACGTCTCTTTCATTTTCAATGACTGTTGGAGAACTTAACGCTATTCTATTGGACAATAACATTCAGGCCTTTGAAGAGTCTGATGTGTTTTTTAGAATTCTAGGAGGAGATGATATTTCAGAAGTGCTAAAAATGAAGATTAGCTCTTACCCTGAAAACAATCCTGTAATTACCAGTCCAGATAGTTCATTTGAAATAGTACTTACGGATATTTCCGAAGATGAGATTGCCACAACAATAGAATGGAACGACCCTGACTTTTCAGAGAACACTTCGGCAACCATCAACTATTATGTTGAAGGGGCCATTGCAGGAACCGATTTCGCAACTGTAGAAACCTTAGGGACTACCGAGGACTCCATGTTAGAAATGACCTATGGTGAATTGAATGAGGTAGCCCTAAACTTAGGTATTGAACCAGAAACAGCTGGATCAATGGATATTAGAATCCGCTCGGTAATTGATACTGCTGCAGGAGATTTAGAGCGTATTTCAAATGTTATTACCATTACCGTTACAACTTATGAAACTGCACTTCTACCTGTAATCTACGGTGTTGGTGCTGGGATTACAACCGCTGGTTGGGGATGGGATTCTCCTGCAGAATTCCTACTTCAAGGAAGTGTATACTCTGGAAACGTAATGTTATCTCCTGATAATGGCGGTAACTTTAGATTCTTTGGACAACAAGATTGGGGCCCAATTAGCTTTAACTATCCTTGGTATGAGTCAAGAGGGTTTACCATTGACGAAAACTTGGTAAATGCCAATGACGGTGACAGCAATTTCCAATTTGTGGGAACGGAAGGAGAGTATTTCCTTGAGATTGACATGGAAAACAAGACCATTACTTTAGGCCCTCCTGTAGTTGGCCCTAACTGTGAGTTCGACCAATTGTGGTTGGTAGGTGCTGGTGTTCCTGACGCAGGTTGGGGATGGGATACACCAGTTGCATTACCATGTACTGGAAACGGCGTGTATTCTGGAAATGTAAACTTCAGCAATGATGCCTTTAGATTCTTTACTGTAGAAGGAGATTGGGGATCTGGATTGAACTATCCATATTACGAAGGTGCAGGTTACACCATCGACAGCAACTTTACGAATGCTAATGATGGTGACAGCAACTTCAGTTTTACAGGAACGCCTGGAGAGTATTACTTAAGTGTAGATACCATCAATAAAACCATTACTTTGGGTGATGCGCAAATTGAGTGCGAATATGAAACCCTTTGGATTGTTGGTGCAGGAGTGCCTGACGCAGGTTGGGGATGGGATACACCGGTAGCCTTCCCTTGTACGGGAGCCGGAGTATATTCTGCAGAAGTAACGTTTACAAACGATGCCTTCAGATTCTTCACGGTAAATGCCGATTGGGGGTCTGGATTGAATTATCCATATTATGAAGGAGAAGGTTACACCATCGATGCCAACTTTGCAAATGCCAATGATGGCGATAGTAATTTCAGTTTTGTAGGAACCCCTGGGACGTATACGCTCACCATGGACACCGTCAACAAAACCATAACCCTTCAATAAGAAGTTTTACAAATGGGCTATGAGAAATCATAGCCCATTTTAATATAAAATAGCTATGAAACACACATTACTCTCATTACTGTTTTTTTCATTATATGTCTTCTCATATGGGCAAACACAAAGCGACGTTAGCTTTGACATTAGCCCTTCTCCATTTGAGGAAACCGATGAAATTACAATAACAGTCTCCAATTTGGATGTCGACATATGGGGCAGTACCAATGGAGCAGACCTATACCTTTGGACCTGGTATTTCGACACCAATGGCAATCAAGCAGGAGATTCCCCCACCAATGGCGATTGGAGTAATTCCAACGAAGCTCAAAAATTCACCAACAATGGTGATGGCACCTACTCATTCACTATGACACCAACCGAGCTGTATCAAGATACAAGCATTGGTCAAATAGGAATGCTGGTTAAAAGCGACGATGGTAGCCAACAATCTCAAGATGAATTATACTATGTAGGTGCTGTAACGGTCGTTTTTAACAGTCCAAATTACAACCCTGTGATTGTGGAATCTGGAGGCAACCTATCCATTAGTGCCTATATGCAATCAGCTGGAACCACCCAAGTAGGCGCATTTGAAGTCCTTTACAACAATGTCACTGTAGCTACAGGGCAAGGATTTCCTACCTATAGCACGACGTTGACCAATGTAACAGAATCTGGAACTGTAACAGTTATCGGCACGCCTTCAGGCTCCACAGAATCTGGGCAATCTTCTTTTGAAATCATTATCGCCAGCTCGGTAGTGGAAGCTCTTCCAGAAGGCATGGAAAACGGCATCAATTACGATTCCGAAGATGCCACTAAAGCAACTTTAGTTTTAGATGCTCCAAACAAAGATTTTGTATATGTAGCAGGAAGCTTTAACGATTGGAATCCCTATTCAAGCACCTATTTAATGAAGAAGGACGCATCCTCTTCCAAATTTTGGATAGAACTGAACGGTCTAACTTCTGGTGAAATTTATACCTATCAATACTGGACCTATACCAATTCGCCGGCAACCAATTCGCCAAGTGAAGTAAAAACAGCCGATCCATTTTCAACCTTGGTATTATCACCTTGGGATGACCCTTATATTCCGGAAGCAACCTACCCTAACCTTCCTGAATATCCAGCTGAGCAAAGTTATGAAGTAACGGTATTGCAAACGGCCCAACCAGCATACAATTGGCAGGTGACCAACTTCACAAAACCTAAAAAAGAAGACTTGGTAATTTATGAAGTCTTGATTCGTGATTTTGACAGCGACAGAAACTTTCAAGATATTATTGACAAGATTGACTATTTCAAAGATTTAAATGTAAATGCCATCCAGCTGATGCCTGTGATGGAATTTGAGGGTAATGAAAGCTGGGGCTACAACACATCTTTCCACATGGCTTTGGATAAGTTTTATGGCACCGAAGCTAAATTGAAAGAACTCATCGATACCTGCCACCAAAATGGCATTGCTGTAATTTTGGACATCGCATTAAACCATGCCTTTGGAAGAAACCCGATGGTGCGTATGTGGTCAGACAATTCAGGGAACATCAACTCCGACAACCCTTATTTCAACCAAACACCTGCACACTCTTATAATGTGGGATCCGATTTTAACCATCAAGAGGAACGCACTCAATACTACTCAGAGCGTGTTGTGGAACATTGGATTGAAGAATTTAAAATTGACGGTATCAGATGGGACCTTACCAAAGGATTCACTCAAAATTGCGCTAACAACGAAGGCTGTACTAATGATTATAATGCCGATCGTGTTGCCATACTTAAAGAGTATGCCGACTTCAGTTGGGACTTGGACTCCAATCATTATGTCATCTTTGAACACCTAGGAACCGATTGGGATGCAAATAACGATGGACAGACCTCTTTGGATGAAGAAATAGAATGGGCCAACTACCGCATCGGTGAAGGAAAGGGGATTATGTTGTGGGGGAACTTGAATCACCAATACAACGAATTAACCATGGGCTACACTGGCGACATCACTTCTATGGGACATGTTTCCAGAGGCTTTGATCAACCAAGATTGGTAGGTTATGCCGAAAGCCACGATGAAGAGCGTTTGATGTTTAAAAACCTTGAATACGGAAACTCCAATGGCAGCTACAATGTTACTGAGCTCAACACGGCCTTAGAGCGTATGTCAGCACTTGGTGCTGTGAGTTTAACCATTCCTGGACCTAAAATGATTTGGCATTTTGGAGAATTGGGCATGGAGAATTCCATTTATACCTGTAATGATGGTTCGGTAAATTTACCGGATAATGATAGTGATGGTACAGGCGATTGTAAATTGGACACCAAACCGCAACCACAATGGGCCAACAATTGGCTTGGCGATGCTAACCGAAGCCAAATTTATGAGGACTGGGCACGTATCAATGCCTTGAAAATCCAAGAAGACGTATTTGAAGGCAACTACACCATTGAATCAGGAAACTTAACGCCGAAAATTTATATTTGGGATGATACCCTTCCTTCTACTGAATTGAAAAATGTGGTCATCTTGGCCAATTTCGATGTGGTAGCACAAAACATGGCGCCTAACTTCCCGTATACAGGGACTTGGTACGATTTAATGGATAATACAGGCAACACAACTATGGAAGTAAGTAGTACAACAGCCACGATTAATATGGCGCCGGGAACCTTTAAAATCTATGGAAACTTGGCTGCAACCTTGAGTATTGAAGATCATGTTTTATCTCAAGGAATTAAAGTATACCCTAACCCAACCAACAACAGTTTCCAAATCAATAAAGCCACCACTCAGGTAGCGATTTATGATATCACAGGGAAATTGGTAAAATCATTTTCAGGTGACTTCCAACAAGGCTATGGATTTGATATTTCGAACCTGATGCCAAGTATTTATATGGTAAAACTAAAAAATGAAGAAGGGCAAACAGCTACTTCTAAATTGATAAAACTATAATTTTATTTGAGTTTTTTTGTTTTTAAGTTTGAGTGAAAGCTTCTCCTTGCGGGAAGCTTTTTCTATTCCAAACGCACACTCACCATTCCAAAACCATGAGGCTTCTGCAATTGGTTTTCTGGAATTCCGGGGCCAATAGAGAATTGAAGACTCTCTACTTTGTTGATATCGAATTCTGTAGAGATTTTATGCTCCAAATAGTAAGGCAAAAAGCTAGGATACGGCCTTGGAAGCGTTACCGTTTTAACGGGTTTCAACTCTGAAAGCGTTAAAGTATAATCACCCATTTCGGGTTCCAAAGTCAACATACATCCATAACTAGAGCCACCTTCCATTACAAAGGCAATTTGCAAAGGCAACGGTTTATCTGTCAACGATCTCCCTTTAAAAACCAAAGTCGTTTTATCCTTTAAGCTAGACCCTCTGCCTTCAATTTTGTCAATGATAAAGTGTTTAAAACTGTAATCGTAAATAGGTGCCGCATTTTTGTTTTCGGAATCTTCAACAAACAATTGCTCCAAGTTCATTTGGCACTCCGATTGTCCATTCTCTTCTGTTGGCATCAATTTAAAACCCTTGCGCCAAGGGCGAACCAAATCATTGGTATCCTCTTCCGCATCAAACAAATAAATAGGATTGCTTTCAGGGACTACTTTAACCACATAATCTTCGGTATCATAAAAATCCCAATCTGAAAATTTGCCTTCCATATCGGCGGGATAGGACCTAAAAGTATCATCACTTTTCACTACAATATTGTAATGCACAAAACCAATCTGCAGATATTCTGCAGGTAAGGTTGCTGTATATCTATACCCTTGTGTATTTTTAAAATCCACCTGAAAACGCCCTTTTGAAGAATATCCTTGCAGTTGAATGCTTTCTGGCTTGTTTGGTGCTACATACTGCACTTGCAATGGCAATGGGGTATTTTCAGTCACTTCCTTTATAGGTTCATGTGTCAACCATGGTTTATCAACCGTAGTTTTAGGCGCATAAAAATCGTTGAGTTTATTGGTTTTAAAAGCATCATTAGCAGACCAAGTTTTTTTGGTACCTTTTTTACTAAGGATATAAGTTCCCGGTTGAATTGAAAATACTTTACCAGTTACCTGAGACTGAAAACCATTCCCTTCATTAATAGCTTCAATCGAAAATCCTTCACCTAAATCCTTTAAATCAACAGACATTGAATGGGTTCCCCAATTGATAACTGCCACGGTCTTCTTCGGGCTGTTTTTACCAAAAGGATCATCCACCCAAATAGCATCCGGTTGTACTTCCAAGCGCCAAACACCCTTAGAAAGCTTATCCAAAAAATAAGCCCCTTGCCCATCATATGCCACTAAAGGTGAACTGCCAAAACCGGCTATCTCTTCCAATTTTTTAAGATTTTTGGGAGTGGATGAAGTCGTATTCGTGTAGAAGAACTTTTCTTCGGCATTATACTCGGCCAAATCTGTTTTGTAATCTATTTTGAAATTGCCAAACGATGTATTTTCTGGATACTTTCCAAATTCGGCATACAAAGGAATTTCATGAAACACTTCCGCACAAATCTTTAAGGCCAAAGCCTTGGAAGGTGTATAATTCAAATTCATATAATGCGTATTATACTCGGTATTGGCATAAGCCAAATACGTCGGGTCGTACGCAAAATGGGTCCCTATTTGCATCCCAGCACTTCTAAAACTTCGAGCCATAGCAGGATACACATAGGACTTCCCAACATCGGCCACATCGAATTCATAGACCAATTTAGCGCCGTGATGTTTTTTAATCACCTCATCAAATGGCATGTCATAATCATTGACATTGGGCAGTACATTCCCAGAAAGTTCCTTACCATAGCCAAGCCCCGTAGGATACCATTGGAAAGTTCCTCCCTGTGCTCCCCCTTCAAAATAAGCATCCATAAAATGAACGGCATGGCTCATATTATAGAAGACAGGTTTCTGCATTCCTGTTTTCCGCATCGCTTCTACCATGCCCTTCACAAAAGCCGTCACCTCTGAAGCCGTACCTTGATGGTGCGGTTCATTACTCACTTCAAAAGCAATGATATTAGGCTCATCCTTATAAGCTACTCCCGTATAAGAATTCACATGATTTAAAAACTGAAAGAGGTAATTTTGCTGTGCTTTTATGGCTTCTGGATTGGTCAAGCAATCTGCTTTTCCATATCTGTGCGAAAACCCGGGAGTATCGCCATCAGGTTCTGGCCAACCATCTCCCCAAAACGCTATGGGCGTAATGACATAGTTAATGTTGTGAAACTTTAGTTGGTTCAACAAATAATCAAAAGTCTCTAAATATTCATTCTCCAAAAGATTCCCTTGAACATCACTTATTTGTGTGTCCCAAACATGAATTCGGTACAAATCGAAACCTAAGCGGGTAAAATGGTAAATGTCACTATCGATGGCCTTTTTGGGATCAATTCCCATACGTTTGGCCGAACGATAAGCATGAGCAAAAGGGACTGTATAATTAACACCAAAACCAAACACTTCTTCCTTGGTGGATTCCCATCGCATCACCCCATTACCATCAATAACCACATTTCTTTTTTGGGAGGTTTCCTGCGCCAAAGACCACTGAAACACACCCAAACACAATGCCATTACCAATGGAATAATTCCATTTACTTTCATATTACCGGTTTTAAAATTAGAGTCCTTCTGACAGGCCTCTCAATGTTTTTGCAGCACTTTCGGCTGTAATATCACGCTGCGGACTTGCAAACATTTCATAACCCACCATGAATTTTTTAACGGTTGCACTACGCAACAACGGCGGATAAAAACTCATGTGCCAATGCCAATGCTCATTAGCTTCGCCGTTGGTTGGCGCTTGGTGAATCCCACTAGAGTATGGGAAAGAACAGTTGAACAACTTATCATAAACTTTGGTCAATACCGAAATGGCTTCGGCAAACAACAAGGTTTCTTCCTGAGCCATGTCACCTATACTCTTTTGAGGTGTTTTAGGCACAATCATTGCTTCATAAGGCCACACTGCCCAGAATGGAATCAACACCACAAAGGCTTTGTTTTCAAAAATAATACGTTCTTTAAGCTCCAATTCCTGCTTTAAGTAATCTGAAAGCAAGGTTCTGTTATTCGCTTTGAAATACTCCAATTGGCGAGCATCCTTTTTAACCACTTCATTTGGCAATGAAGACTGGCTCCAAATCTGCCCATGTGGATGCGGATTGCTACAGCCCATAATGGCTCCTTTGTTCTCAAAAATCTGAACGTAGTTGATATTCGGCTCATTTCCTAAAGAGGCATATTCCGCTTGCCAAGTATTCACTACCTTTTCAATTCCTTCTACACTCATTTGCGCCAAACTTTTGGAGTGGTCCGGGCTAAAACAAATCACCTTACAAATACCCTGCTCACTTTGCGCCTGTAACAGACCTTCATTCACAGTGAATTCCTTAGAATCACTTTGCAAGGCCGAAAAATCATTGGTAAAGACAAAAACGTCATTGTAAGACGGGTTCACTTCACCATTGGCTCTTTCATTTCCGGCACACAAATAGCAACTTTCGTCATAGCTTGGACGCACATCAGGGGTTGTTTCCTCCTGCTGCCCTTGCCAAGGTCTTTTAGCACGATGCGGAGACACCAAAACCCATTCTCCCGTTAGGATATTTAATCGTTTATGTGAATAATCATGTATATCTGAGTTCATCTTATTTTGATTTTAGTTTATTAAATGTGTTCCTTGAGACAGTTTTACAAAGTGTACACTGCAGTCAATCCCAAAGGTGTTTTTATAGTTTTCGGTAACCGTTTTGGCATAATCTTCCAAAGCATCCTTTTTTACAATATTGATGGTACAGCCTCCAAAACCGCCTCCCATCATTCTAGCACCGGCCACACTTGGATGCGCTTTGGCCTGTTCTACCAAAAAGTCCAATTCGTCACAACTAATTTTGAATTGGTGCTGCATGCCTTGATGAGCTTCCAAAAGAAATGTTCCCAACTGCTCCACATCATTGTCTTCGATGGCTTTGGCAAATTTCATCACCCTGTCATTCTCTTGAACCACATAAAGCGCCTTTTGATAATCGGCTTCGGAAAGTTGCGATTTGACTTTCAACAAATCTTCTTCGGTGGCATCACGCAAAAAAGGAACGTCAAGCAATTGTGCTACATGTTCGCACACCTGACGTCTATCGTTATACTCATTTTCCACAAGGTTATGGCTCACGTTGGAATTGATAAGCATCAATTCATAATCCTTAAAATCTATTGGATAGAATGTTGCGGTTTGTGTTCTACAATCCAACAACAAGGCTTGATTTTCTTCTCCAAACATACTGGCAAACTGATCCATAATTCCACAGCGTACGCCTACATAGTTATGCTCTGCCTTTTGGGATACCAAAATCATTTCGTGCTTTGTAAGCCCCAGACCAAACAATTCATTCAATCCAAAAGCGATGCTGTTTTCCAAGGCTGCGGAAGAGGATAAACCTGCCCCATTAGGAACATCTCCCCCAAAAACAACATTGAAAGGAGGCACTTCAATGCCTTTCTTTTGCAACTCCCCAACCACACCCAAAATGTAATTTCTCCAGTTCCCTTTTGGAATGGCCTCAACCTCATCCAATGTAAACTCAAACTGCTCCTTCAAATCATAAGCCACCGCCGAACAGGTCTCGGAATCACTTTTTCCAATGGCCGTGATAATGCCTTTATCGATAGCTGCCGGAAACACAAAGCCTTCATTATAATCGGTGTGTTCTCCAATTAAATTTATCCTTCCCGGAGAACTTACCATTAAATAATTGTCTCCAAACTTTTCTTTAAAAGTATCCTGTATTGCCGTAATCAATTCTGTATTCATCTATCCAATCTTTTGTATGTTCCAACTTAAATTATATCGTTCCTGAGGTTGCAAAGTCTGTAAACCCATCCCACTATTGAAGCTATCGGCAGGTCCTGTTTGTGGTTCTATGGCCATGGCTTTTCTTCCGGGAGGCGTATATACCTGCAAATAATTTTCTTTTGAAGTGGTTGCAATTGCAATGTGATAATCGGGTGTTTTAAAGCCTACGGTGGTATCTCCCAAAAGGAAGCAATCGTCAAACTGCTGCCCGCCAATTTGTAATTCTGAAGGGAATTGCAATGCTTCCTTTTCCACAGGAATCATAAACGCATCTACCTTTAGCTTCCCTTGGCAGTCCATTAAAAGCTGACTTTCTCCCAGATTACTGGACTCAAAATAAGGATGCCAACCTAAGGTAAATGGAAAGGCCTGAGTACCTATATTTTCAACATCAATAGTCAATGTCAATTCTGTATTGCTTACTGCATATGTTAGCTCCACGGCATACAAAAACGGAAATCCTTCTTGAGGAGCAGCTTGCTCACACCTCATTTTTACCGTAGCTTTTTCACTAGTAACCTCTTGATTAACCACCTCAAATTCTTTGTCATAAATCAAACCATGGATGGCATTATTGGGGTCTACCCCTCCCTTTTTCAATTGGTACGTTTCTCCTTCAAAAGTGTATTGACCTTTAGCTATTCTATTGGCAAAAGGAAACAAAACAGACGATGCAAACGGCAAAGCGCCTTCATTGGAAATAATCTTTGCGCCTTCCAATTCCAGCACATCCAAAGTTCCTCCCGACTTCAAATTGATCAATGCTAACAAGGCTTTATCAGCATTTCTGATTTCCAAAACGCTAGCCCCATTCTCCTTTATATGCTTTATTACAAACATCTTACTACCCTTTATAATGAATTTCTTATGATTAACCTTCTGGTGTTTTCTATGTTCTCTTTTTCGTTTTTAACAATCATTTCCGCCAAACGTTTGCCCATTTCCTTAAAATCGGTAGAAATGGTGGTGATACCGCCTTCCACAATTTCCTTAAGCAAGGTTTCATTATAGGAAATCACTCCAACATCGTTGCCCACTTCCATTTGAAGTTCCTTCAGTTTTTTTATAAGGATGATCAAATTTTGATCGTCCAACACCAGATACACTTCTCCTTTTTCAATCTCTTGATTCTCCAAAGTTGAAATCACTTCAGTATTCACCCCACTAGTTTGAGCAAACTTCTGAAAGCCTTTCAACATGCCTTTTGGCTGCTTGGTTTCAGAATAAAGCAATACCAACTTGTGATACTTTTGAAGCTGTTCTTTGATTTCCATCAAACTATCAAAAATGTCTTTTTCAAAATTCTGATGAATGGAAGGAAAACTATTTAATTCCTTTGGCAACTGATCCAAAATATAAACTTTGTCCTCTGGCAAAATATCAATTACATCCTCCGTTCCTTTCAAATTTGCAGGCATGATGACATAATAATGATAGCTACCCAAACTATCTTGAATCAATTTTGAAAAGACTTCATAACTGAAATGGTGAAAGAAAATTTCCACTTGAATACCTTCCTCAAGATTGTTTACAAAGGCATTGTACAAATCTTCCTTAAAAGCATTTAGCTCGTCAAACAGCAAAAACACTTTTTGAGACACGTTGATATTCTCACTCTTGATGTAATAGCCCTTCCCAGACACCGACTCTACAATACCTCTTCGCTTCAATTCATTGAAAGCCATCATCACCGTATCTCGAGACAGATCAAACTTGTTTCGCACACTATTTATAGATGGCAAACGGTCGCCTTTCTTCAAAAGACCAGCTGCCAAAGCATCTTCTACCGAAGACACAATCTGCTTGTACTTAGGAATTCCTATATGATCTTTAACCGATATCAAACTCATAGACCGCAAAGATACAAAAACTGGTAGGTACTGGTATGGTATCTTAAGACAAATTTTGTAATTTAGCAGAAATTTAATCACTCAATCACCAATACTACAATCACTTATCTTTAAAATTACGACAATGATAAAAAATGCCCTACACATACTCTTGACATTATCTATTGTTTTGGCAAGCTGTTCCTCAAGTGATTCCAACGATGACAATACAGACGACGGCATTATTACGCCTCCAGAAAACGAGACTTTTTACTACGGTGCCGATTTATCCTATGTGAATGAAATGGAAGATTGCGGTGCGGTTTATAAAAACAGTGATGGCCAAACTCAAGACCCTTTCACGATTTTCAAAAATGCAGGAACCAATTTGGTTAGGGTTCGACTTTGGCAAAACCCAACTTGGACCAACTATTCCAATTTAGAGGATGTTACAATCACTATTCAACGCGCAAAATCACTGGGCATGGACGTTCTATTGGATTTCCATTATTCCGACACTTGGGCAGATCCAGAGACACAGGAAATCCCAGCCGCTTGGTTGGACGAGATAGATAACACCACTGCTTTAGGTGAATTGGTCTACAACTACACCTACAATACCCTTGAAACCTTATCCAACTTGAATTTACTCCCAGAAATTGTACAAATAGGCAATGAAATCAACCCAATGATTCTACAACATGGCGATTTGGTTTGGCCTATAGATTGGGATAGAAATTCCTATTTACTAAACAAAGGGATTGCTGCGGTAAGAGCAATTTCCGAGGCCAAGGAAAAAGAAATTGGCGTGATGCTCCACATAGCTCAACCAGAAAATGCCCTATGGTGGTTTGAACAGGCCACACAAAATGGCGTTACCGATTTCGACTGGATTGGATTGTCATATTACCCTATTTGGTCTGAGTACACACTTAACAATGTATCAACTCCATTGAACACCCTCATCAACACCTACAACAAACGCCTTATGATTGTTGAAACCGCTTATCCATTTACTTTAACCAACGCCGATACCGCCAACAATATTTTAGGAGAAGACGCCCTAATTTCAGGATATCCGGCCACACAACAAGGACAATTGGATTATCTCAATCAATTAATCACCATCATAGAAAATGCCGGCGGAGAAGGCCTCATTTATTGGGAACCAGCTTGGGTGTCCACCAACTGCTCAACATTATGGGGACAAGGCTCCCATTGGGATAACGCCACACTTTTTGACCACAGCAACAAAGCCACTTTAGGCATGCAGTTTTACAATCATTAATACACTTTCAAAATGAAATTCAGCATTAAATATATATCGCTCATCCTGATAGCAATTATGTTTCAAACCGCTCTTAACGCACAAACGAGAGAGGTTATTACCTTAACAGATGGATGGAAATTCAACAAAGGACATCATCCAGAAGCGATTTCTCCTAAATACAATGACAATTCATGGGAAGAAGTTACCGTACCACATGATTGGGCTATTTACGGTCCTTTTGATAAGGAAATCGACAAACAAGTAGTCGCTATTGAACAAAATGGCGAAACCGTAGCTACTGAAAAAACGGGGCGTACAGGCTCCCTTCCATATATCGGAGAAGCTTGGTACCGAACCACATTTACACTTCCAAATGCTGACCAAAACAAAAAAGTATTGATTACCTTTGAAGGAGCCATGAGCGAACCGGAAGTCTTTATCAACGGCACCAAAGTAGGCGAATGGAAATACGGCTACGCGTATTTTTACTTTGACATTACCGAACATATTTCCAATTCAAAAACGAACACACTTGCTGTAAAACTCAGCAATAAGGGACTATCCTCCAGATGGTATCCAGGTGCCGGCTTATACCGAAAAGTTCAAATCATTGTAAAAGACAAACAGAGCATTGACCATTGGGGTACATACATTACAACTCCAATGATTACAGACCAAATGGCCAAAGTAAATATCAAAACAAAAGTTTCCGGAGCACAACTACACTTGGTAACCGATATTTTAGACGCCAACGGAACCACCGTTGCCTCAAACACTTCCGAAACTTTATATGGCAATGAATTTGACCAAAATATTGCTTTGGAACACCCCAACTTATGGAGCCCCGAAACCCCTTATTTATACACTGCCGTATCCAAATTATACGCAGGAGATGTTCTTAAAGATGAAATCACCACCCGATTTGGAGTGAGAAGCATTGCTTACGATCGCAACACTGGATTTAGCCTAAATGGTGAAACCACCAAATTTAAAGGCGTTTGTTTACACCATGATTTAGGACCATTGGGAGCTGCCGTGAACACTTCCGCCTTAAGACGACAATTGCGCATTTTAAAAGATATGGGATGCAACGCGATTAGGAGTTCACACAATATGCCTTCCATGGAACAATTGGAACTTTGCGACGAAATGGGTTTTATGTTTTTAGCGGAAAGTTTTGACGAATGGAAAAAACCAAAAGTGGAAAACGGGTATAATCTCTATTTTGATGACTATGCCGAAAAAGACGTGGTGAATTTAGTAAGAGCCACTAGGAACCATCCATCAATCGTCATGTGGAGTTCTGGAAACGAAGTGCCAGACCAATGGGGCTCGGAGGGTGTAAAACGCGCTAAGTGGTTACAAGATATTTTTCACAGAGAAGACCCAACACGCCCTGTCACGGTTGGGATGGACCAAGTAAAAGCCGTCATGGAAAACGGCTTTGGAGCCATCATGGACATTCCTGGTTTAAACTATCGCGTGCACCTTTATGAAGAAGCTTACGAAACCTTTCCTCAAGGATTTATTTTGGGTTCCGAAACAGCCTCGACAGTGAGTTCTCGTGGTATTTACAAATTCCCCGTGGAAATTACCAGTATGAAAACCTACCCAGATTTTCAATCTTCTTCCTACGATTTGGAATATTGTAGCTGGTCCAATTTGCCTGACGACGATTTTGTACTTCAGGATGACAAACCTTGGGTCATTGGAGAGTTTGTTTGGACTGGTTTTGACTATTTAGGAGAGCCCACGCCATATGATGAAGCTTGGCCTTCCCGAAGTTCTTATTTCGGTATTAATGATTTGGCCGGTTTACCCAAAGACCGCTACTACCTTTACAGAAGTAGATGGAACACCGAAAATCAAACGTTGCACATACTCCCTCACTGGAATTGGGAAGGGCGCGAAGGAGACATCACCCCCGTATTTGTGTATACGAGTTATGACAGTGCGGAATTATTCCTAAACGGAAAAAGCCTTGGTATTCAAAAAAAGGATTCCTCAACACACCAAAACCGGTACCGTTTAATGTGGAAAGATGTCAAATACCAACCAGGCACCTTAAAAGTTGTAGCTCTTGATGAACACGGAAACGCTGCTGCGGAAAAAGAAATCAAAACGGCAAGCAAGCCTTATCAATTAATTTTAGAGCCCGATGTAAAAACCATCAAAGCCAACGATGAGGACATCGCTTTTGTAACCGTATCTGTTGTAGACAAAAATGGCATTCCATGCCCTACCGCTACCAATCAATTAGATTTTAAAGTAAAAGGCAAAGGCACATACCGTGCTGCCTGTAATGGCGATGCCACTTCCCTTGAGCTATTTCATTTACCAACCATGAAATTATTCAGTGGAAAATTGGTTGTTTTGGTGCAATCCACAGCCCAAGCTGGAGACATCGAATTAACGGTAAGCGGGAAAGGTTTAAAAACAGGAAAACTAACCTTGAAAAGCGAAACGCCTTAAGAAATAATCACACCATCACTCATAGTGATAATTCGGTCTGTCTTTTTTGCAAAATCCTCATCATGAGTAACAATCAAAAGAGACAGGCCTTGTTCATCGCAAAGCTGCTTGAACACATTGAATACATTTTCGGAATTGTGACTATCTAAATTTCCCGTGGGTTCGTCACCCAAAATAATAGACGGATTATTGATTAAAGCCCTAGCTATGGCCACACGCTGCTTTTCACCCCCTGAAATTCTAGAGGCTCTTTTATCAGCCAAATGCCCTATATTGAGGATTTCCAACTTGTTTCTAGCATCATGTTCGATTTCTTCCAAAGTCTTCTCACCTAATTTTTTTGCTGGCAACATGACATTCTCCAAAACAGAAAATTCAGACAACAAATAATGAAACTGAAACACAAAGCCAATGTGCTTATTTCTTAAGTAGGACAACTTGTTATGATGCTGTCCAGTCACCAATTCATTGTTCAAATAAAGCTCTCCTTCATATTCCGTATCCATAGTTGACAGGATGTACAACAAAGTTGACTTTCCACAGCCAGATTTCCCAATAATAGAAGTAAATTCCCCCTTCTTTATTGACATATTAATATCCTTCAGCACATGAAATAACACGGGCTTCCTAAAGTATTTATTGATATTTTTTGTCTCCAGAACTGTACTCATTACTGACCTCTAATTATTTTAACCGGATCTATCTTTTTAGCCTTTCGGGATGGCAAATAACCCGCAAAAAAGGTAGAGACTAACGCGAAGGAAATTCCTATGACGTAGAACCAAGGATCGAAATTCACGGGAAAGGTCTCGATGGTTGGGAGCGCTTCAGTTTCAAAAGGCAAGGTATCAATCAAACTGGTGAGGCCAAACCCAACAAGCAACCCCAACAAACCTCCAACTAGACCAATAATCAGCGCCTGACACATAAAAATATATTGCACATCCTTCCCAGAAAATCCAGTTGCCTTTAAAATGGCGATGTCATTCATCTTTTCATAAATAAACATATTTAGGATATTATAAATCCCAAAACCAGCCACAATCAAGAGCGCAATGGAAACCGCATAGGTAATTAAATTCCGAATGGAGGTGCCCGTCTCAAACTGGGCATTGGCTGTTTTGATATCCACCGCTTTTAAACCAAATTGATTTTCCATTTCTTGAGCCATACTATAAGCATCCTCAATATTGTAAAGCTTCACATTGATATCGGTGATGTAATTCTCGGCTTCGCCTAAAATACGCTGCACCGTTTTAATGGTCGCAAAACTTTGAATGTCGTCCACCTCAGCCAAGCCACTTTGATAAATCCCAACAATTTTCAAAGGGAACACATCTCCTTTGATCGTACTGACCTGAATTTTGTCTCCCAGTTTTAGAGACATCTTTTTGGCAATTCCAGACCCCAATAAAATACCATTATCTACCTTGTGCAAATCTTCGTGACTTCCCTTAACCACATAATTTTGAAAGTCGAATAAACGCGCTTCTTCCAGAGGTTCCACCCCTCTCAAATTTCCACCAAGCTCAATGGACCCTGAAATATAAAATATATTGGATTTTATTTGTGGAATAGCACCTTTCACCCGTTTGTCCTTGTTGATATAGGCCATAATCGGCAGGGCATTGTGAATCTTTTTTTGGCTTTGCTTCGGTTTTATGGAATGGACTACCTTAAAACTATTCTCCAAAGTTTCATAGGATGCAATTGGCTGTTCTTTAGAGGGTTCAATTTCACTATAGATATGGATATGTGGGGTTTGATTCAAAATCAAGCCATCCAACATTTTATTCAAACCTGTCATAAAACAGACCAAGGTAATATATGCACCAATGCCAAAAGTCACCCCAAGTGCTGCCACGGAAGTCTGTTTGATCTTACTCAGCAGATGCGTTTTCGCAATGGCCAATATGACCTTCCAGTTAATTGCCATCTGGTTTGTATATTGCCGTATCGGCATTTATGCCTTCCAAAATTTCAACAGATTCAAGATTTTCCAGACCGGTTTTTACAGCAACAAGACCGTTATCCGTTTTTACTTCTCCCTTATCCGTCAAATAAGATTTTGGAATGGTAAGCACCGCTTCCTTTTCCCTAATGATAATATTGGCTTCTCCAGATAATCCGGAGTATAACTTCTTAGGCAAACGATCAAATTCTGCTTCAACTGTGAATGTTTGGTTTCGCAAATCCTTTTTTGGCAAAATTTTGGACACGCTAGCCTCAAAAACCTCTCCTTTATAGGCATCCAAACTCACAATAACCTTTTGACCCAATTCTATTTTTACAATATCCACCTCATCCACCAACATTTCAATCACAAAATCATCGGCGCTCCCAATAGAAGCCATGGGCTCCATAGTAGTTACAATCTCCCCCTTGTTTTTATAAAGTGCGTACACCATGCCGTTTATTTCACTTTTAATGGTGAAATCCGTGGTATTGATTAGGGAAGTTTTATAATTATTTTCAGCCTGCTTTAGCGCTGTTTGCAATTCATTTTTGGTACGATCATACCTACTTTGCAGCAATTGCAAGTTATTTTTTGAAAGTTGGTAATTAAGTTCCTTGGTATCATACTCCAATTTTGAGCCAATATTCTGTTCCCAAAGATTTTTTTGCCTGAAAAAATTAATGGAATCATTCTTATATTTCAATTGGGCAGCCGCAATTTCCTCTTTAATCCCCAGCAATACGGCAGCACTTCCATTGTAGTTATCTTTAGCCAAATCGAGGGCCAATTTCGCATTTCGAGAATTTAACTCAGGTGCATTATTGGTTATTTGAATGATTTTATCACCCTTAGAAACTTTCTGCCCTTCTTCCACCAAATTGTCTTCCAAAATACCAGAAACAATAGCATATGCCTCATACAGGCTGTCCGGTTGAATGACCACAGAAGAGTACACTGCCTCGGTAAGATCTTGCTTTTTGGGAAGCGTTTTTTCGTCATCGCTCCCGCAAGAGACCAAAAGACAGGCACCTAAAAAGAAACATATTGCTTTCATAGCTCATAATTTCCAATTCTAAAATATACTAATAATTGGTGGGATAAAATGATTTAAATCATTAGGAAGAGAATGCAAATAAAAAAAGCTTCTCATTTCTGAGAAGCTTTTCGCTTATTGTGCGGGCGGGGAGACTCGAACTCCCACACCTCGCGGCACTAGATCCTAAGTCTAGCGTGTCTACCAATTCCACCACGCCCGCAATAAGTCTTAGTTTCGGGATGCAAATATATAAATAACTTTGAATATACAAACCTTTCTTTCAAGAAAAAATCGCTCTGCTTTTTGTATTTTTGAATCAAATTCAAATTTAATTATGGAAAACATTCAATCTTACGTGAATCAGCATAAAGACCGTTTTCTAAGCGAGCTCATCGAACTCCTTAAAATTCCGTCAATTAGCGCCGATTCCGCATACAAAAAGGACGTACTAAGTACTGCCGAAGCTGTAAAAACACAATTGGAAGCAGCTGGTTGCGATTTAGTAGAAATTTGTGAGACCAATGGCTATCCTATTGTTTACGGAGAAAAAATAATTGATAAAAACTTGCCAACCGTACTTGTTTACGGTCACTACGATGTGCAACCACCAGACCCATTAGAGTTATGGACCTCCCCTCCTTTTGAACCGGTTATTAAAACTACCGAGCTCCACCCAGAAGGTGCCATTTTTGCAAGAGGTGCTTGCGACGACAAAGGTCAAATGTACATGCATGTGAAAGCCATGGAATTCATGACCAATACCAATCAGTTGCCCTGTAATGTAAAATTCATGATTGAAGGTGAAGAGGAAGTTGGAAGTGAAAACCTAGGGGATTTTGTAAAGGCTAATCACGAAAAATTGAAAAACGACGTGATTTTAATTTCCGACACAGGAATGATTGCAAAAGATGTGCCGTCCATCACAACTGGACTTCGTGGTTTAAGCTATGTTGAAGTTGAAGTTACCGGTCCAAACAGAGATTTACACTCTGGTTTGTATGGTGGTGCGGTGGCCAACCCCATCAACGTGCTTACCAAAATGATTGCCTCGCTTCATGACGACAACAACCATATTACCATTCCTGGGTTTTATGACAAAGTGGAAGAACTAAGCAAAGAGGAACGTGCCCAAATGGCCAAAGCACCATTTTCTTTGGAAAACTATAAAAAAGCACTGGACATCGATGCTGTTTATGGAGAAGAAGGCTACACCACCAATGAACGTAATTCCATCAGACCTACCCTAGACGTGAACGGAATTTGGGGAGGTTATATTGGTGAAGGTGCTAAAACGGTTATTGCCAGCAAGGCCTACGCTAAAATCTCCATGCGATTGGTACCAAACCAAGACTGGAAAGAAATCACAGACCTATTCAAAAGTCATTTTGAAAGCATTGCTCCTGCTGGCGTAAAAGTAAAAGTGACGCCACATCACGGTGGTCAAGGTTATGTAACGCCTATTGACAGCATTGGCTATCAAGCCGCCAGTAAAGCTTATAGCGATACCTTTGGAAAAACGCCAATTCCACAACGCAGCGGCGGAAGTATTCCTATTGTTGCTTTGTTTGAACAGGAGCTGAAAAGCAAGACCATTTTAATGGGCTTTGGTTTGGACAGCGATGCCATCCACTCTCCTAACGAACATTTTGGAGTTTGGAATTACCTAAAAGGTATTGAAACCATTCCGTTGTTCTACAAATACTTTACAGAACTTTCTAAATAACACTAAAAAAGGTCTAAACTTAAAATTCAGTTTAGACCTTTTTTTATATCCTAGGTAACTTTTATTTCTTTACAATTTTATACATACCGGATTTCTTTCCTGAATGAATTTCTAATAGATAGATTCCTTTAGAAAGATGTTTCAAACCAATTTGGGATGGATTGGTTTTCATCTCTGAATCCAAGACCAACTTCCCGCCAATATCATAAAGCTTCAGGGTTGTTGTTTCCTCAACGGCCACTTCAATATTCAGAATATCGAAAACAGGGTTGGGATGCAACTGAACTTCGGACTCCAAAAAGGTATCCATTCCCAAGGTATTAAATGAAATGCATTCACTAAATTCAATGCAATCACCATTGGTTACTTCAACGGAATAATTTCCATCTTCACTAGGCATAAACGATTGGAATACGGCGCCATCGATTGACGTATTGTTATCACAATCATACCATTGATAGGTAGCTCCTGTTTCATTTACCGTTAACACGGACTCTGTTTGAGTGATGCCAGAATCTACTCCTGTCAATCCTCCTTTGGAGACCATATAGGCCATGATCAATTTTGCTAATTCGTGATAGTAAGGCAGATTCAATGTCGATATTCTATCCAAAGAGGAATGGTAATAAGGCGTTTGATCATTGGTTTCCCAAGATTCCCCTATTAAGACAGCGGTAAACCCTTCGTCCCAAAACCTAGAATGATCGCTGGCTAAAGTTCCAGGATTTACTACATTTTCATTCAAATCAAAATCATAGGTGGAAAGCAATGCTACAATATCATCGGACATGCTCAAAGAATTTCCGAAATCTCGAACATCAATGTCGAAATGGTTATCATTGTTGCCATCATAGCCCATCATATCGATATTGAGAACGCCAAGAATATTATCGCCATTTTCAGAAGCTAAATTGGCATAATAACCAGATCCCTGCAATCCATTTTCTTCTTCGTCCCAAAGCGCATAAACTAAAGTATTCTCCAAACATTGAGAAGATAGAATCCTCGCAATTTCCAAAATAGTAGCCACTCCACTTGCATTATCATCTGCACAATAATCGGCCACACTATCATAATGTGCACAAATAATATAAATATCGTCTGGGTTGGTTGTACCTAATTGAGTGGCGATAATGTTTCTACCATTGGCATTGAACGCTTGGTCTGTAATAGTTAGATTGTCCCACTGTTCAAATTTCTGTTTTAGATAATCGGCCGCCGTATCATTATTGGCCTGTTCTCGATTGAGAATTGTAACAGTGTTTCCAAAGACCTCGGTAGATTGTTCCCCAGAAAATTCATTCACGGTTAAAACCAAGGAATCCAAATTCAACTGATTAACAATATCAGCCTCCGATTGCCCAAGGGCCACCATAGTGCATAAGGAGATCCCCAATACACTTAAACGCAACTTATTCATTTTATTTGAGATAGTGTTCGAACCAAATATAGGGTATTAAATGAACTTTTCTATTTTCAGAATTTGGTATTTCATTTTTTTATTCTACATTAGTAGAACTAATTCTAAAAACATAGAACATGAAGTTATCCAATGCCGAAGAAGATTTGATGAATTACCTATGGGAACTCAAAACAGCATTTATGAAAGATTTGTTAGATGCCTACCCAGAACCAAAACCCGCAAAGACAACAGTCGCTACTTTGCTGAAACGAATGACCGACAAAGGTGTCATAGCGTATCATACCTATGGGAAGTCACGTCAATATTATCCTTTAATTAAAAAGAAAGACTACTTCTCTACACACGTAAAAGGACTTATAAAGAATTTTTTTAATGACAGCGCCTCTCAATTCGCTTCCTTTTTCACTCAAGAAACAGACTTGACCAAGGAAGAATTGGAAGACTTAAAAGCCTTAATAGATAACGAAATCAAAAAGAAATAACATGATGCATTATCTTATCAACTCGTCTGCTTGCCTCTTAATATTTATAGTGTTCTATAAAGTATTTTTAGAGAAGGAAAGCTTTCATACGTTCAAAAGATATTATCTGTTGGCTAGTTTGATCATTCCTTTTGCCATACCCTTCATAACGTTTACAACATACATCGAACAAACTTCTCCTACAGATTTACCTCTATTGGAAATCATACCTATAAACAACAATATACCACAAGAAAATACAACCAATTGGTCTTCCTCTATTATTTGGTGTATTTACGGTTTGGGAGTCCTATTCTTTACTTTCAAATTTCTATGGAACATTTTCAGAATTGCGAAGCAAATAAAGACCAATGAACAATTAACGCAAAAAGATTGGATTTATGTACTAATGCCAATTGGCACCGTTCCTCATTCCTTTTTAAAATATATTTTCATTGAAGGAGATGCTTTCAACTCACATAAAATCCCAAATGAAATTCTTACCCACGAACAAATTCATGTTACGCAACGCCACAGTATCGACAATTTATTGGTAGAGTTTGCCATGGTTGTATTTTGGTTCAACCCTATTATTTACCTGTTCAAAAGAGATATTAAATTAAACCATGAATTTTTAGCCGATCGCGGCGTTCTCAACCAAGGATACAATCCTAAAAGCTATCAAAATCTGCTACTTAGCTATACCACAAAACAATCCAATTTTCAATTGGCATCATCTATCAACTATTTATTAATCAAAAAACGTTTTACAGTTATGAAAACCAACACCTCATCAACAAAAACATGGATTCTAGCATTATTAATCCTTCCTATGGTTACACTTACCACCTATGGTTTTAGTACAAAAAATGAAGTCGTTGCAACGCAAAGTTCTGAAGAAGAAAATTTAAACTCATTAGACCTTTACCTTGATGAAAAAGGAAACCTTATCCAAAATGATGAAACCATAAGCCTAGAAGAAATTGAAGCTCTATTGGCAAAAAACAAACATCTACATGTTTCTATAAAAACAGATCCGAAATCGAATAGAAATTATGCTGAACATATCTTGGATGTATTAAGATCTAAAGGTGCCCTGAAAACAACCTTATGTAGCAGTTTTGAAACGGAAAGTGATTCGTCGCACCAAACCACCTATGCACTTATCAATGGTAAAAAAACTGGTCCGACAGAAATGGTCAAAAAAGACATCAAAAATTTAATCCTCTCAGTTGAAGACGCCAGTTTTTTGAGCTTTAGAATAAAATTTCCAGGTAAACCTACCCAATCTATCTCCAGCAATACATTGAATGATATTACAAAGCAATATCTACTGGAAGCAGAGAAAGATGACAAGGTTATTATTTTCGATGTAAAATCTTCTAGCAGTCTAACAAAATACTATCCAATTGTCATTACAGTTTTGGATTGATAAGGTCTGAAGAGACCTCATATAAATTTAAGAAAAAAGGCTTCAAATAATTGAAGTCTTTTTTTGTAACATTTCTTCACTTTTCACGTTCTAATAGTCTATCAATCAAAATCAAACACGTTATGTTAAAAAAGTTTTTCATCATCTGTTCAGGCGCCGATGGCGATATTTTGGAAACCTGCTCTTCGGGAGAGCAGAACAAATACGCCGGTATTGGTGCTACGGTATTTTTTACAGCTGTCATGGCCTTTATTGCTTCGGCTTATGCCCTTTTTACTGTTTTTGACAACCTCTACGCCTCTATTTTCTTTGGCCTCATCTGGGGATTGCTCATTTTTAATCTGGACCGCTTTATTGTGTCGACCATCAAAAAAAGAAAAAGTGCGGTTGACGAATTCCTTCAGGCCACTCCAAGAATTATTTTGGCCATCATTATTGCGGTAGTGATTTCAAAACCACTGGAACTAAAAATCTTTGAAAAGGAAATCAATCAAGTATTATTGGAGCAGAAGAATACTTTGACTCTCAATAACCAAAATCAAATTGCAGAACAGTACACTCCAAAAATCACGGAGCTAGAAAGTTCTATCAAGAACCTGCAGGAGCAAATTACCACTAAAGAAACTGAGGTGAATGCTCTTTACGACACCTACATCTCCGAAGCTGAAGGAACAGCGGGCACCAAGCTTTTAGGTAAAGGTCCTGTGTATAAAGAAAAACGTGAAAAGCACGATGCCGCTTTAGCCGAATTACAACAACTAAAAACAGACAATGCGCTTAAAATTTCAAATTTAGAATCGGAAATAGTTCAGTTAAAGGCTAATTACAACAGTCAAGTCAGCGACTCACAACCCATCATCGACGGCTTTGACGGCCTCATGGCAAGAGTAAACGCCTTGGGGGAGCTTCCTTGGCTCCCATCGTTTTTTATCTTCCTGCTTTTTTTGGCCATAGAAACGGCTCCCATTTTTGCCAAACTCATTTCTCCTCAAGGCGAATATGATTTCAAATTGGAAGATGCAGAAACCGCCATCAAATCATGGGTAACGCAAAAGGTAAACGAGCGTGCTATGTTATTGCAAACAGACAAAGCCATTAACAATAAAGTATACAGTGATATTGCAGAAGAGGAAGACCTCTATGCCTACAAGCGTAAAAAAGCTAGAGAATTGATGCAATTACAGGCCGACGCCTTTTTCAAGCACCAAAAGAAAACCCTAAGCTAATTAGGCCACTGCAGCCTGTTCTGATTTGAAGTGATTATACAAACCCTCGCAGCCCATCCCGATAATGGAAAGATTCTTTCCTCTGTCCAGGGCTTCATTATGCAATTTCAACAAAGCTTGAATACCATATTTATCGATTTCCTCAACACCTTCGATACTCAAGGTCATAGCGTTGATTCTTTCAAAAACATTGTGAAATTCGGAATGGAATAAGTGAACGGTTCTTTTGGTAAGAGCTCCTTTAACTTTAAAGAAGTTGTTGTAACTAGTAATTCTTAGACTCATAACAATTAGGTTTTAAAGGTTAAAAAATAAACTGGGGCTATTAATCAGTTGACTCACAGGTAAATATCAATATTTAAAACCTAACTATCTATTATTTTCGACCAAATGCAACAACCTTAGACAACATGAAAAAGGCAAACCAAACCTATTATTTTTATATTAAGATATTGTAAATCAATGTTTTCTATCAGGAGAAAAAGAGGATACGGACATTGACAACTGTTTTTCAGAAACGATCTCAGAAATCAATTTCCCTGTCCCTGTGCCCATGGTCCAGCCCATCATGGCGTGACCTGCCGCGATGGTTAAATTGTGGCATTTTGAAGATTTGCCTATATAAGGAAGACCATCTGGGGTTACAGGCCTTAGCCCAGAAGCAGCCTCCCTTATTTCAGATTTGCTTAGACTAATATTAGGGTAATATTGGTGTACAGCCTGAGCAATGGCATTGGTCCGAACCTCATTAATGTTATTGTTGATACCAGCAATTTCCATGGTTCCTGCAAACCGTGTAAATCCATTCATAGGAGTAACAGCTACTTTAGATTCCGCCAAAATTGCAGGAGTGCTTATGCCGGTCTTCCTATCAGTATTAATACGATAACCTTTACCTGCTTGAAGCAACAAGTTTAGTCCTATTTTTTTAGTCAACAAGGGGCTCCAAGAGCCTGCCGCCAAAACAAATTCATCGGCTTTTAGACTTTGGTTTGAAGTATGGATCTGGGTAATTTTTAAACCAGACATAGTGACGTCCTCCACCTTTTCATTTAACAGAAATTGCACCCCGACGTTGTTCAAATAAGTTTTCATTTCAGTCATAAACTCATGAGGGGTACTATGCGAATCGCATTTATAGTAAGTCCCTCCAATGACATTCATTTCAACCTTGGGCTCTAAAGATTTCAATTCCTTCAAACTAACTTCAGAAGCATCCAGACCTTCCTTTATAGCCAACTGTGCCAAGTGGATTTCTTCTTCCAACATCTTCTCTGTTTGGCACAACATCAACAAACCTTTATGTTCCAATTGAAACTTGAATCTTTCAGAAGTCCTGATATCTTTATAAAGCTCTTGGCTCATCAAAGAAATCTTCTTGATAACAGGAATTGCCCTTTGAACATGCATAGAATTACAGCTTTTATTAAAAGCATAGGCCCATTTGAGAAAATCTAAATCCAACCTGGGTTTTATATATAGCGGACTTGTAGGATCAAACATCCATTTTAGGCCCTGCTTCATGACACCCGGTGCAGACAGCGGCACAATATGACTGGGAGACAGATAACCGGCGTTGACATAAGAAGCTCCTCCATCCATATTGGATTGATCCACCACGGTTACTTGATGCCCTTCTTTATGAAGATAGTAAGCCGAACACAGACCTATAATACCTCCGCCTATTACAATGACATCTTTGCCCATCTTCAAAAAAACTGATTGCTATTTTAGGGTCTTTACCTTTTGAATATAGTTGTTCACCCGAGTTTCCAAAATGGCCAAGGTAACAGTCCCCTGTTCCAAAATTACCTCATGGAAATCCCTAATATTGAATTTAGCTCCCAATTCTCCTTCAGCCTTGTGCCGTAGTTCCCTAATCTTAAGTTCTCCCATTTTATAGGAAAGGGCTTGCCCTGGCCAAGAAATATATCTATCCGTTTCGGTATTGATTTCATGCAGGGACAAGGCTGTATTGACCGCCATATAATCTACCACTTGGTCGCGGGTCCAACCCTTGGCATGAATTCCAGTATCCACCACCAACCTACAGGCGCGCCACATTTCATAGGTCAATTTTCCAAATTCCTCATAAGGTGTCGTGTAAATCCCCATTTCATCGGCCAAAAATTCTGAATACAATCCCCAACCTTCTCCATAAGCCGATAGGTACAAATCCCTTCTAAACTTTGGAATGCTATCTCCAAGTTCGTTGTTCAAACTGCCCTGCAAGTGATGCCCCGGAACGGCCTCATGAGCCGTTAATGCCGGAAGTGTATACAAGGTTCTACTTGGCAAGTCATAGGTGTTTACCCAATAATAACCGGGATCTGTACTTTCCTTGGAAGTACCAATATAACGTCCAGTGGTATACTTTGGAGCAATAGCATCGGGCACTGCTGCCACACCATAAGGTTTTCTAGGCAAGGTTTTAAAATACCTCGGCAATTGGGCATCGATACGCTTGGACATATCGCGAGCAATCATCAACAGTTCCCTCGGAGTTTTGGCATAAAATTGCGGATCGGTTCTTAAGAATTTTAAAAAGTCTGCGAAGCTTCCTTTATAGTTCAAATCTGAAATAATCTGTTCCATTTCGGCCTTGATTCTTGCCACTTCACTCAACCCGATTTCATGAATATCCTCCGCTGTATATTCAGTGCTTGTCGTATAATAATTGATTCTATTTTGATAAAAAGCTTGACCGTTTGGTGTTTCGGACACTCCTAATGAGGTTCTCGTGGTTGGTAAATATTCGGTTTCAAAAAAGGTCTTGATACGTTTGAACTGAGGAATCACATTCATTTCAATAGCCGCTTGGGCTGCTTTCAATACGGAATCCTTTTGTTGAACTGTTAAACCATTCGGTAGGTTTTTGAAAGGCGAATAATAATAACTGTCCTCAACATTCTCAACAATATTATCGTTATAAGTAGACTCGTACCCCTTAAAAATCACTAAAGGCTGAGACACACCTTTTTTTAAGCCCTCCCTAAGGTTTTCAAAGTGTTGATCAACAAATTCTGGAATGGCATTCAACTTATTTAAGTAGTCCTTCACCTGCTCATAATTGGTAAAGGGTCTTACTTCATAAGTTAAATTGGCATGGAATCCCGTATCCGATAACAAAGGATTGAGATACTGCTCAAATTCATAATAATCTATAATATCCTGAAGTTGGAAACTCAGTAATGCTGCCGAAATTCGATCTGTCTCTTTCAAACCTGAAACATCCAAAGCATTTAAAGCCTCAAGTTGCGATTGGGCAAATTCAGCCTCGGCTTGATAGTAGGCTTTGGTATAGAGCCCCAAGGGATATGTGTTTTCGTCATAGCCTTTATGCGCTTCACAGTGCTTGATAATAGTATCCAGCTCCTGTTTGGCTTTTGGAATTTGGCTCACTGTGCTTGATTCTTTTTGGCAACCTAAAAGCGTAACTATTAAAAAGAGGCTAAAATATTTACAATTCATACTACAATTTTCTATTGGTTTGGATATTATTGATGAGTCGTGTAATATTCAACGGATTGTCATTCTTCAATGCATCGGGCAACAATTGATCGGGCCAATTCTGAAAGCAAAACGGACGCACCCAACGTTTAATGGAATTCACGCCCACGGCTGTAAATCGGCTATCGGTAGAAGCTGGGTAAGGCCCACCATGCACCATGGACGGACAAACCTCAACTCCCGTTGGAACGCCATTATAAATCAAACGCCCCACTCTATTTTGTAATGCTGAAATGATCTGTGGATACTTAGTCGCTTCTTCATCCTCAGCAATCAAAGTTCCTGTTAACTGTCCTTCCAATTTCAGAATAAGCATCTCCAACTGTGCGACATTATCACATTGCACCACCATTGTAAAAGGACCAAACACCTCTTGATGTAAGGTAGGATTTTCTAAAAATACTGCGCCCTCGACTGTGGTTACTGCTTGTTGTGCATAATTAACTTGCGCCTCATCTTCATGATTTGCCATCACCTTCAAACCATCTTGTTGAATGGCTACTTCTTTATTCCTATCATAGGCTCCCTTGATACTGGGATGCAACATACAGGAAGGTTCTATTTTTAAAATTTCTTCGGAAAGTGTGTGGATGAAATTGTCCAGCCCACTTCCTTTAATCCCTAAAATCAAGCCTGGATTGGTACAAAACTGCCCCGTTCCCAAAGTCACCGAATTGGCATAGGTTTTCGCCAAACTCTCTGCCCTTTCCTCCAAAGCTTGAGGTAGCAACACTACAGGGTTAATACTTCCCATTTCAGCAAACACCGGTATTGGCTCTGGACGTTTGGATGCCAAATCAAACAAGGCCCTGCCTCCTTTGATGCTTCCTGTAAACCCAACAGCCTTAATCGAAGGATGCTTTAACAATTGCACTCCAACTTCAATACCACTACTATTCAAATTTGAAAAGACTCCATTGGGCATGCCCGTTCTTTCGGCAGCCCTAATTACTGCAGAAGCCACCAACTCACCTGTTCCCGAATGCATGGGATGGGATTTCACAATCACAGGACAACCAGCAGCCAACGCGGCAGCCGTATCCCCTCCTGCCGTGGAATAAGCCAGAGGAAAATTACTGGCTCCAAAAACGACCACAGGCCCAATAGGCACTAACATCTTTCGTAAATCGGGTTTCGGGTTGGGTGTTCTATCTGGAATGGCTGTATCTATGGAAGCCTCTACCCAACCACCTTCTTTCAATAATTCAGAGAAAGAATTTAATTGCCAGATGGTTCTAGCCCGTTCACCCTCAGCTCTACTTTCAGACAGGCCAGATTCTGAACAGTACATTTGGATGAGCGCATCACCCAAACTCAAAATTTCATCCGCTATGGCATTTAAAAACGCTGCTTTTTTAACTCCTGAAATGGTTCTGAAAGTTTTAAACGCTTCGTTTGCCAAGGTTACAGCTTGGTCAATCTCTTGTTGGGTAGCTTCGCTGAATTCAACTGGATTTTCAATATTTAGCTGTGGGTTGAAGGTTTTATAAATTGTAGTTCCTTCCCCTGAGAGTTTATTTCCTATATAGTTTTTTCCTGTAATCATACTAATATCCCTGCATCTTTTGACCAGTTCCTCAATTTGCATGAATACATTGAGGACAACTTCAAATGAGCTTTTAAACAGCCCATTTGAACTTTTGCACTAATTTAGGATTTATATACAACTCTAACAATGGGAATCCATATAGGGAGTCTTTCAATTTCTGATTGTAATATATTGCATATTATTTTGAACGACTTACGTTAGACCATTGAAAACAGCTAAGCTGAATTTATTTCAAAAGCATAAAAAAGTAATCTCAAAGCCAGCAAAACATCAGATTCTGCATGAAAAACAAACACCTTTACATCCTTTTGGGCATTGCATTACTGATTACCCTATACGGCGTCATTACCGGAAAGTTCTTCTTCCTATTTTTGATACTTCCCTTCGGTTTTGGATTTTTCAACCGAAAAAAAGATGAGGATTGATTATAGCTTTTTTACATATTTGGTGATGATCACGATTTGTTGCCCGTCTACCTTACCTTCAATATACTCAGCATTTTCATGATCTAAAGAAATACGTCTCACTGCAGTTCCCTGTTTGGCCACCATACTGGAGCCCTTCACCTTTAAATCTTTAATCAATACCACAGAATCACCAGCCTGTAAAATCGCCCCATTGGCATCGCGATGTACAATTTTGTTGCTTTCATCCTCATCCTCTCCCGTAGCTCTTGCCAATGCCAAAGCTTCATCATCCAAATACATCATATCCAACAGGTCTTGTGGCCAACCATAACTGCGTAAGCGTTGCAACATTCTCCAGGCTATGATTTGTACAGCAACATTTTCATTCCACATACTATCGTTTAAACATCTCCAATGATTAGCATCCATCTCTTCATTGCCTTCAATTTGGTCTAGACAGGTTTTACAAACCAATACATCGTTGGCAACATTTTCATTCAAGGAAGGTGGAATAGTATATTGACTTAAATGCTCTGTGGCCCCACACAATTCACATGTATTGTTGCTTCTTTCCTGTAATGTCTGTAATACTCCCATGGTTTCAATTTTGATTTCCACAAAAATAGTGTTTAATAAAAAAAGGAGCTTTTAAAAAGCTCCTTTTTACAACAAAAGTTTAATCATGGTTACTTTCGTAAACCGGCAACAACAGTGTAAATGGCGTCGCTGTGTACTGGAGTAAAGTACTTATCTCCCATTTCATTCATTTTTTTCCTCGCGGCCTCATCCTTCCAATAGGCTTTATAAAGCTCTTCGTTTCTATCATACATTTTTTCTAAATCTGCCATAGAATCTAAATAAAAGGCCTCTACAAAAACCGTTCTGTCTGCCCCATATGCGTGCGCATTGGGGTAATACCCCTTGATGTATTCGTTCTTATGGAACACGTTCAACACATAGTCATCAAATGCCTTTTTAAATTCCTCACTGTTTCCATCCTTTGGGTAGGCAAAATGCCCTGTTCTAACATACAAGATTTTGTCCTCGGTCATGTTATCATCATTGAACAATTTGGCATTGGGCATAGTGGCATAAATTTCATCAGAATGATAAGGTGAATAGTATTTATTTCTCTTTTCAAAATATGAATCCCTCGAATTTTCAGAAGGCCAAGCAGCTTCGATAAGTTCTTGGTTGCGTTTGGCGGCCAGATCAATATCGTTCCAGGTTTGGAAAGCCTGAACATACAATAATTCTGTATTGTCCGGAGTCATTCTATGCATGTAAAATCCGGCTCCCACCACATGCTCATTTTTACTGGTAACCTTGTCTAGAAACTCTTTTTCAACGGCTTTCCATTCATCCATTTTAAAGTCTTTCAGATCCATGTTCCAATGCATCGTGGTAACGGTTACATACTGGGGTCTTTCAGTGGTTTCTTGAGCATATACCATGCCCATTCCTACAAATAGCAGCAATGCTACAAGTAGCATCATCCGATTGGTCGTTTTCATAATTAATTAAGTTTTAAGATTACTATATTGACAACAAAAAATTCTTAAAAAACTCAATTTGGGACAACCAAACTTTTGGGGGAAGTCTTAAAAAAAGTCTGGGGACAGCTATGTTCAAATGAAGATTTGTCTTACTAATATACAATAATAAATTAACATTTTAAATGTTAACACCTTGTAATCATACAATTACTTTATGAAATACAATTTTACAATTGTTCCCTGAGCTTTTTAGGCATTGCCTTTACAACCATATCGTATGAATGATCGATAAGCTCTAAAACCAGAGGAGCCGGAATCTCTCCGTTTAGGCATACTGTATTCCAATGTTTATTATTCAAATGAAACCCAGGAACAATAAGTCCATCATACTGTTCTCGAAGTTCAACGGCATATTCGGGATTACATTTTAGACTAATGGCCTTTTGGCCGGCTTCCCATTTTTCAAGCGAAATCAAAGCAAACATTTTTCCTAGTACCTTAAACACTAGAGTATCCTCATCAAAAGGAAAATCTTCTGTTGCCTTGTGCTTTTTTAAACAATAAGCATGTAATTGTTCGATATCCATTATTGACAGTTGTACTTTTATAATTTACCTACTCCAATTTTCCCAAGTGCGTATGCTTAAAAGCATCAAAGTATTTTAGGCCATATCCAAAAACCCTGTCAAAGGAGGCATGCGAAAACATAATGACCCCAATCAACTTTAGCACTTCAAGGTTTAGATGAACACCCAATAAAAACAATGCCACCGCAATAGCCTTGTGGTGGCATAGATTATATGTTATGGCTCCAATTTTCGAATTTAATAAGTACCCCAGCATACCAAGATCTGGTAGCAGAAACAACACCAAAAACCACCACCAACTGTAACTTAAAGTGTAAAACGCATATACACCCAAAAGAAACATTAGCAATTCTTCGATTTTCAGTGACCGTTTCATTCTATTCTATCTTATACAAAATAGGTTTACTTGGGGAGGCATCATTTTCAAAAGGGGCTATTTGAAGATTTAAAAAATAGGAACCATCCTCTACATGGTTCGGTACAAAAATGAACTCTGTTATCGTAGCATCCATGCGTAATTTCCCATTGGTATTCCAAAACGCATTATGAGACAAAAGCTCTCCATCGTCTTTCTCCTTATCTACACTTGGCAAATCTACCAATAAATGTTTAACACCTTTCTTTTTTAGGTAAATGGCCACTTCCTCCAACAAATAGGTAGGATTGGTATGTGAATATTGCTTAGAAAATTTCTCCTTTGTATTAGGAATGGTTCGCAGCACAACAGCATCCCGTTTTTTATTTCCCAAGGCCGTTTGCACTTGCTTTTTGGAAATCACAAAATCGTCCCCCATTTTTTCAGGGGCAACAGTGATTACCTCAGCCATAAAGAAGAACTGTTTAAGGTTTTCATTTATGGAATGTACCTTTTTGGTAATGTGGCCTACACACTCCGTATGGGTTCCGTGGGAATGTGGATTGAACGAAATGTTGTTGAAATTAATCACAGCGCCTTCCTCTACACTTGCCACCCAATCATCCTCCACTACAGGTTCAATTTTTGGTGGGCCCAAATACCATGCATTTACATTGCTTGCAGATGAAATCATTGGAATTGAAATATCTATGGGCTGGGTTAAATCTATTTTATATTTTTTGGAATTATAATGTATTGTTGCAATCATTAATTATGAATTTTTCTAGGTATTTTAAATAGTTTTTTGCTTTTGTTTCAAATATAAGCCTTTTAGTTGAGGATTGTTTTTAATCCTCTATAGTTTGGATGCAGAATTGTTTAAGAAACGCAGAACAGATCAGAAGCAATCCCGTCTGCTAAAAATTTCCCGTTCGAAGTGGTATGCAAGTTATTTTCACCTTCCGAAGAAAAGGCCAACACGCCTTGCTCCAAATGAGGTTCTGCCGCCTGAAGAATATACGCTTTGAATTGCGGACCAAAATCTCTCTCAATTTTTTCCAATGAAACGCCCCAAATAGTCCTTAAACCAGTCATGACATATTCATTGTATTGGTCCTCTACACTCAGTTTCTCAATGGTAGATGGCAGCTCATTTTTTTCAATGAATTTGATGTAGGTTGCGTTATTCGACACATTCCAACTTCGCGTTGGGCCGTTAAATGAATGAGCCGAAGGACCAATCCCCAAATACGGTTTCCCCTGCCAATAGCTGGTATTGTGCTTGGAATAAAATCCAGGTTTTCCAAAATTGGAAATTTCATAATGCACAAAGCCTTCTGCTCTTGTTCGCTCCATTAAATGGTTGAAATGCTCAAGAGCCAAAGCTTCATCTACAGGCGGGTAAGTTCCTTTTTTCACAAAGGAATCCAAAGCGGTTTTAGGTTCCACAGTCAATGCATAACTGGAAATGTGCTGAACTCCAAAATCAAAAGCCATCTGCAAGTTTTGATCCCATCTTTGAAGATCCATATTAGGAATCCCATAAATTAAATCGATGGTAATATTGTCAAATAATTGAGTTGCCATTTCCAAAGCCTGCTTAGCCTCCAAGGCATTGTGGGCCCGGTTCATCCCTTTTAGATCTTCATCAAAAAAAGATTGAATTCCAATACTCAATCGATTGACAGGGGAAGCTGATAAAGCTTCCATTTTTTCAGAAGTTAAATCATCAGGATTGGCTTCCAAGGTAATTTCTGGAGAGTCAACCACCCTGAAATTTTCATAAACGGCATCCAATAACAACTGAAGTTCTTCCACAGTCAACAAGGAAGGAGTCCCCCCTCCAAAATAAATGGTTTCCACCGTTTTATTTTGGAATTCTCCTTTTCGCATTTTCAACTCTTTGACCAAGCACTGCAATAATTCATCCTTCTTTTTCAAAGAAGTTGAAAAATGAAAATCGCAATAATAACATGCCTGTTTACAAAAAGGAATATGGAAATAAATACCTGCCACAACTCAACAAATTGGAGTTACCCAAAAATTACCTAATTTTATCTTGGTTTTGCTTTACAAAACTAGCCCAACCAGAATAGCTTTTACCAACCTCCACACGTCCTTCGTTGTAAAAATGGCACACAGCTGCTGCCAACCCATCGGTGGCATCCAAATTTTTGGGCAATGTTTTTAGGCCCAACAAACTCTGCAACATTTTAGCTACCTGCTCCTTGCTGGCATTCCCGTTTCCGGTAATGGCCATTTTTATTTTTTTTGGCGAATATTCAGTAATGGGCACCTCCCTGCTCAAACCTGCCGCCATAGCCACCCCTTGGGCGCGCCCCAACTTAAGCATACTCTGAACGTTCTTCCCAAAAAAGGGTGCTTCAATTGCTATTTCATCGGGGTGATGGGTTTCGATCAACTCGATGGTACGTTCAAAGATGAGTTTGAGTTTTAGGTAGTGATCCTCATATTTCTTTAAATCAAGCTCATTGAGCTGTAAAAAAGACATCTTATTTCCTACTACTTTAATGAGGCCAAACCCCATAATTGTAGTTCCGGGATCGATTCCCAAAATAATTTTTTCCTGCTTCATAAATTCGTTAACAATAGGCGCAACCGCTCAAGGAAATAGAAATTCCAATGGTAAAATAGATCATATCTCCATTAAACGAATACCCCTCTATATGTGGATCGTACTTATCCTCGCCCGAAAACGAAAAGACATAGGAGACATCTCCATAAACAGACAAGGTCCTTGACAGTCCATAATGAACCTCCAAACCTGCCAAAGCATTAAGGAAAGTATACGAGTTATCAGCATAGTTTCCCAATGGCTTGGTAAAGCTTACGCCAGGCCCTGCATGGGCTACAATGGCAATGGGCTCTGGCCAAAACCAAATCAACTTATTAAAATCATAGACTGCCTGAAGGTTTATCCTTGTGTAATTCAATTTAAACTCTGCGGAACTTTCAGCATTGGAGGCCCTGTTAAATCCTCCATCCAACTTAGCTCCCCAAGATTCCGTGAACATATGTTGTAACCCAATGTTTACTGTTGGAAGATTGACATACTCCGTATAAAAAATAGGATCTTCCTCATTATCTATGGGGTTATTAAAACCCACGGCAAATTGCAATTTCCATTTACTGGTGGCATTTTGGGCATCCATAAAGGAAGATACAAACACCATACACATTAACATAAACAGGAATTTTTTGTGTTTAAAATTTGAAGCCATCTGATAATATTTGGTTTTATTTGTACTATGTCAACCATAGCTTTTCCCTACAAAACTAAGCAATTCTTCATTGCGCTTCTGAAATTGGGCGTGGTTCTTGGCGTTTTTTATTTTATCTACCAGAAACTGGC
Source organism: Mangrovimonas sp. TPBH4 (assembly GCF_001280505.1). Lineage (GTDB taxonomy): Bacteria > Bacteroidota > Bacteroidia > Flavobacteriales > Flavobacteriaceae > Mangrovimonas_A. The sequence goes on along the minus strand of NZ_LBIO01000042.1, from coordinate 223,481 downwards.
AAACAACAATTCAATTGAATTTACTGAATTTATCCTCTTTTTATCCCAAAAAAGCTTTTTTTCGTTCAACAACCTGCTATTTTTGGTTGTTCTAAGTAGCTTTAATTGGTCGTTTGAAATCTACAAATGGCAAGGTTTGGCCAGCACCATTCAACCTATTTCTGCCAAAGCTTCAGCAGAACAAACCTTGGGTTCTCTGGCGACCTCATTGCTTACTCCAAACCGAATTGGTGAATACGGAGCAAAAGCCTTTTATTTCAATCCTTCATTACGTAAACGCATAATGGCCTTAAATCTTATAGGAAACTTGAGTCAAATGTGTATTACAACTATTTTTGGTGTGATTGGATTGTCCTTCTTTGTTATTTTATACGATTTACCTTTAGTTACAAAAAACCTAAATTGGCCGCAACTTCTCGCAATACTTTTTGGCTGCGTTTTAGGGTTATTATTCGGTTTAAAAAAATTGACAACAACCAAACAAAGCAAAACACTACAGTTTTTAAGAGAGCTTCCAAAAATGTTATTATTAAAAACCTTAGTACTTTCATTTCTAAGATATGCTAGCTTCTCCCTTCAATGGTATGTATTACTTTCTCTTTTTGGAATTTCCTTGTCATTTGAAGATGCCATGATAATAGTATCGAGCATGTATCTGCTAGCCTCCATCATTCCAAGTTTTGCCATTTTTGATGTGGTAATCAAAGGTGGTGTTGCGGTATATCTATTTGGATTATTGGGAGTACCCGAACTACCTATCCTCATCATCACGACCTTAATGTGGATTCTTAACCTAGCTATCCCGGCTATTATTGGCAGTTATTTTGTGCTAATTTTCAAACAACCCAAAACCGAATATTCCCTATGACCTTTGTAGCTCTCTTTATTGGCGTAGTATATTTGATCATCATCGCAAAACTTGTTGTAGGTTTTGACAAAGTTCCCGATTTTCAACTTCAGGAGAATACTCCTAAAACACAATTTTCAATTGTCATTCCATTTAGAAATGAAGCCGAGAACTTACCCAAACTTTTAAAATCACTAGGCAATCTAAACTATCCTATATCTCTTTTTGAAATCATCTTTGTAAACGATGAATCTACAGATGATTCCGTAAGCATTATTGGAAATTATTTTATAGGAAAACAGATTAATTACAAAGTAATTCCGAACCATCGCAGCTCAAATTCACCTAAAAAAGATGCTATTTCCACAGCCATTGGCTTAGCAAAAAACGAATGGATTGTTACCACCGATGCCGATTGTATAGTACCTAAATATTGGTTGGATTGTTTTGACAGTTTTATCCAAACCAACAATACAAATTTTATTGTCGGACCTGTTACTTATCATAATGTAACCTCCTTTTTGCACAAATTTCAACTTTTGGACATTTTGAGCCTTCAAGGGGCTACCATTGGTGGTTTTGGCATTGGCAAACCCTTTCTTTGTAACGGCGCCAATTTGACTTACAAAAAAGATCTCTTCAATACTCTGAATGGCTTTGAAGGCAACAACGTTATTGCCAGTGGCGATGATATTTTTATGTTAGAGAAAGCTAGCAAAACAGGTTTAAACCATGTGCATTATCTAAAAAGTACGAATGCCATCGTAACCACCACAGCCGAGAAAAGTTTTAAACTCTTATTGGCACAACGCATTCGATGGGCCGCTAAAACATCTAAATATTCAGGTTACTTTTCAAAAATTACAGCATTGTCGGTTTTTGCCATGAATGCCATTTTGGTTTGTCTATTACTGTTTTGGGTTATGGATCTTAGCCCCTTAAGAACCTTGGTTTATCTGTTCACCTTAAAATTCTGTATTGATTTCCTACTCATTTTTAAGGTCTCTCGTTTCTTTGAACAAGAACAATATTTAGGCACCTATGTCCCTTCCAGTTTTTTATATCCGTTTTTCAGTGTCTATGTGGCTGTCATCTCCATTTTTAAAGGCTACAAATGGAAAGGCCGCTCCTACAAAAAATAAGGCGACTGTAGTTTATTTTTACTAGATTTACTCCAATATTAAGTATCAACCCAATGAAACAAGCACTTCTTATCATATGTCTGTTGGTTAGCAGCCTCATTTATTCTCAAAATTCGCACACCGTTAATGGAGAAACTTTGGAACTAAAAACAGAAATTGAAGGCACTCTTGATTTGCTTTGGACCATAGATAATGGCACTTACCGTTATTTTATAAGAACCACGGACAACAATATTGTTGAACTGACAAACACCAAAAATACAGATACCCGAAAATATCAAAACGAATACAAGACCACTTTACAGGAAGTTACGAAAGGCTCTGGCATGTCCACAAAAAATGTGAACCTCACCCTACCTAGCCTGAAAAAATTTGTAGACAGTTATAATAGCTCGTCTGATACATCTTACCAAACACAGAATACCAAACCTCAACCTGAATTACGTCTTGGTTTGTTTGGAGGAATAACCAATAGTCCTTTTATCTATAACCCTGAAAATTACACCTCTTCGGTTTTGGGTGCCGAATTGGAAGTAATTACCAATGCTGAAAAGCAGAGACATTCAGGATTTTTGCAATTTCGACATACTTTTGAAAACAAGGATTTTGAATATCGCACCACCGAAATTTCTTTAGGGTACCGTTTCAGAGCTCTAAAACTCAATAAGCTTAACATCTATGCCGATGTAAAATTTGCAACCTTAAATCTTTCCAGTAGAGTGGACACCTATACCGACGAAAATGATATTGTTGTAAGTGAAAATTATAAAGAAACCATTTTTGATGCACCCTTTATTTTTGGAATTGGAGCCGATTATCGTATTTCCAACAGCAGCTACATCATGTTTGGCTACAACAATCTTGTGGCGATACGGCTGGAAAACGGCAAACACTTTTCTACCGATTTCACCTTAGGATACAAACTTAAACTTTAGGTTCTACTTATTGAATATTCACCACAATTGGCAAGCTAAACTGCGTCGCCACCTGTTGGCTTCGTTTAATGGCGGGATATATTTTTGGTAAAGAATCGAAACTATGACGCAATAAACTATCTAACTTTGGAATTTGTTGTCCAGTCAACGGTTTATAACTGATGTCATCAATGGTGAATTGCCCCTTATTGTCTATGGTAATTTTCAGGAGAATGGTATCCGAGACATCCTGGGACACTATAATGCGTTGTTTTGACAATTGCGCGGCCACGATGTTTTGAAGCGTTTGTTCAAAACACTGCTTTTTCAAAAATTTCCCCGATGAGGAATCACAAGAAGCAAATGTAGGGTACTCGTCTACATCCTTCCAATTAAACGTTTGTAACTCCTCTTCCAAAAGCTCTTCCGTAGAGATTTTTTTTTGCTCAAAATAGTTACAGGACGTTAACAAAACAACACAAAAAACTAGTAATAAGTGCTTCATTTATATATTACTGAACACGAAAAGTACAATTTTTACAGGGATTTAAAATTACAATTATACTACTTCAATCGCTTCAATAATATACAAATAAAATCAGGAATATTCCCTACAAGGAAAAACACATGAGACACAGCACTTAACTCTCTAAATATCAACATCAAAATTCACAAATTATTCTTCAACACACCGGATTTAAAGTTTTACAACTGTAACTTTAAGATCGTAAAGACGTCAAACAACTAAATTTTAAATTACTCCATGGACATATTTTTGATTGTTATTTCAGCTCTCTGTATGCTACTCGGAATTTTGGGAAGCTTCCTTCCCATACTGCCAGGACCTCTTTTAAGTTGGATTGGCTTGTTGCTGATTGGCATCACAAACAGCATCCCAGTAACCAAAACCTTTTTGGCGATTACTTTTATTATTGCCGTTGGCATTATGATTTTGGATTATATCATTCCTGCTGTGGGTACCAAACGATACGGAGGCAGTAGAGCGGGAATTGTTGGAACCACTATCGGACTTATTATAGGATTAATTTTTCTAGGCCCCTTTGGTATTATCGTCGGGCCATTTATAGGAGCCTTAATAGGAGAGCTGTTTAATAAAAGTTCCTTCGACACCGCCATGAAAGCTGCTTGGGGGTCCTTTTTGGGCTTTTTGGCATCTACCTTTATGAAGTTTGTAATTTCCCTTGTTTACTTAGGGCTTTTTATAGCAATGCTTATTGACAATTGGGGAAACCTAACCTCCTAAAAGCAAATAAGCCTGACGTAGGTTGTCAGGCTTATGTTCTTTGCTATCAATTCAACAAATTACTTAGAGGGATTAATTAATTCTGTTGACTGATACAAATATATGCTAGGGTTTCATGTTAAAACTGCGGAAAAACCTCAAACTTAATGTGGAAAAACCGTAAAACACAGACCCCACAAGGCTTCTCGCCTTTTTTGAAAACATCAAAAATCCGAAAAAAACTGCATTTTTTATAAAAATCCTTTATCCCGGGCTTCCTTCAAAAGAGTTTCGTCCTTACCATCTTCCACCGAAAACAACAATTTCATCTGCTTTTTGCGTTTTTCAATAGCACTCATGGACAAGTCGATATACTCCTTTAAACTCCTGGTCTTGATTCCTTGCGATAATAAGTGTAATATCTTTCGGTTGATATCATCAATATAAATATCACTGGTTACCGTTTTCTTTAGATAGTTATTTACCGTGCTACTGTAATATGGTGGCGATACCAATATATGCTGAAAAGCTTCGGCCAACTCCACAGAAGTTAGATCACTTTTTATTAAAAAACCATCAGGTTCGACTTCTTTAATGATATTATGGATTCTATACGACTCATTAAACATGGTAAGAATAATGATTTTGGAATGAGGCATGACATCGCGAGCTATTTTTGCCAAGTCTTCACCCGAAGAAATAGTACCATCTGCCGAACTAGGCAAACTGATATCAAAAAAACATACGTCGTAAGGACGCTCCTTTGCAGAACGTTGTAGCAGTTCGTTGGCCGTATCGCAGTTATTTGCAGTATCAATTAAAAGTACTTGATCCTCATTTTTAGTTGCCATCAACGTATTTTGATAACCTTCTATAATCATTGGGTGATCGTCTACCATTAAGATATTTATCTGCTGCATCATAATTTTAGTTTATATATGGAATTTCTATTGTAATTGTTGTTCCTTGATTTGGAGCTGAATCAATGCTAAGCTTGCCATCAACTTCTGCCACCCTAGAATTAATATTTTTCAAGCCTATGCCCTTTCTGCTTTTGTTCACATCAAACCCCTTCCCATCGTCTGTAAGAGTCATTACAATTATCTCCTCTTTTAAGCTCACATCTATTTTCACCAACTGGGCTTCGGCATGCTTGTATATGTTTTGAAGCGACTCTTGAATTATTCTGTAAATATTAATCTTGGTTTTATTGGGGACATTTTCCCAATTTATGTCGTCTGTATAATCGAAAGTATAATTTAGTTGATAGGCATTGGCCTGCTTTTCCACAAGTTCACTTACAATATCCATGAACCCCGAACCGGACACAAAATCGGTATTCAAATCATGGGAAATTTTTCGGATGTCCTCTTCTATTTTCTTCAATTCCGAAATGTATCCTATCCTGCTTGTAGCGGCCTCTTTCCCTTCGCTAAAGCTCAAGCTATCCAAACTAAGTCTAGTACCAAACAAACGTCCTAAAATACCGTCATGAAGCTCTTCAGAAATACGTTTCTTTTCGTGCGCTCGGGCTTCCTCAACCTTATCTTGTTGGGACAACATCAAGTTATAGATTTCCTCATTGGCTTTTTGCTGATCCTGCCTAAACCTTAATTCCTTGTTCTTTGCTCTTTGGGTTGCAATAACATATAGAAGAAATAAGGTAAATAATAGGACCAAAGACAATACAAACAACCAAAAGCGCTCACGGGAAATCCTTTGATTTTCCTGTTCTATAAGATCGGTCTCAAATTCTATTCTGGCAAATTTGTTTCGTACATTACGCTCTACATTAAGTAAGCTATCACTCAGTTTGATGTGTTCATTTAAATATGCTTTACCAGAATCTCCCTCTTTTAACTGTGAAAGCACCATTAAAGCATCTAAATATATTTCGTTGGAGGAAGTTTCCTTGCTAAGCTTTCTGGCCTCATAAGCATAAACCAAAGCGGAATCCCTTTGCTCTAGCTTAGCATAAAACTTAGAAATATCCAAACATACAGCCTGTTTAGTAGCCGGATCTTCCAAACTATCAGAAATTCTGTATGCTTCCTTGAACATCTCGTCCATGGCTCCATAATCCGTATGGCCTGCTTCTAATTTTGTATAGGCAATGTTATCAACTATTAATGCGTAAAAGGAAGGATCATACTCCTCATATTCCTTTTTAAAAGGCAAAAGACCTTCATATAAATCTAATGCAGTTTCAAAATCATCCTTTCCCCTATATACAAAAGCTTTGTTATTTATAGAAATGCACCTTTCAACAAAACCATCTTTCATTCTATCAGCGATATTAATTGCTTGATCATAATGAACAATAGCTTTATCATAGTGTTGTAATTTATTTGAAATTACACCCAACAAATTGGTAAGCATCCATTGATTCCCCAAATTGTATTCACTCTTAGGTTGTTTTTCAAATAGCTTAATAGCCTTAATTGCATTCTCCTCCCCACTCATATAATCTTTTTCCATAACTTGGATTTCCGCAATATTTGTTAAAACATCTGCTTGCATATGTTTATCACTTAAAGAAACAGCATAGTCCAAAGATTTATACAAATAATAATAGGCGCTATCAACCTGCTTGACATAATGATAGAAATATCCTAGATTAGAGCTAGCTACCGCCAAAGCAGAAGTATCACTTAGTTTTGCAGCCAGCTTTACATTTCTCTGATTGATTTTGACATAGTCATCATATTGTTCCGTTTCGAAATACATCAAGGATAATTTCCTGTCACTTGCCAAAATTGTAGAATCTACCCCCATTTGTTTAGCCAGCAGTGAAGACTTTAAAGCATAATCCAACCTTTCCTCCAAGGAAAATTCTTCATCTTGAGACATTTTCCTCAACTTAATGATGCTATCTAAAGTGGAAGTATTCTCATTCTCCTGAGAGAAAAATGTATAGGAGATTAGTAAGAAGGAAACAAAAAAGAAGGGCCTTATCAAAATACTTAATGTTACAATCTATTCTCAAATTTAGAATAAATATTAAGAAATGAATATAGATTCATGAACTTATAATACAACAAAAAAAGCCCCTTGCCAAATATTGGCAAAGAGCTCTTACAAACTATACAGGGAGAAATGTATTTATCCGTTGGTCTTAAGTTTTCCTATAGACCTCTCGTGTGCTAATAAGTTTTTATTGCTGTACTCTTTATAGGTAGGTGTATTATCGTTGCTAACATCGCTACGTTGTCCAGATACAGTCAATACTAATACGGCTAACAATAATAATGTAATTTTTAGGGCTTTCATGATTCTTAATTTTTGGTTGAACAATAGTTAATATTTGGGTTTAGTAAATTACTATTAACAACGCATCGTTAAATGCCATTGGAGGGAGGAATGGATTAACAAATACACAAAACTGTGCAAATCGTAACTAGCTGAGGGAATAAAATTTAGTTACTTAAAATAAGATTCAATGAATTAAAATAACCTCGATAAGTGTTTGGGGCTTAAAGAAGTACAGCTAAGATAAAATCAAATGATATAACAGTTAAAATATACACGACAAAACACTAAATATATTCGATGAAATGCATTTCAGTAGGAATTATCTTATTTTTAAATGTTAATTTTAGGTAAAATCATAGCATTCTTCGACAAAATAATATGTCTGTTTTCAGAAGAAAACACCTAACTTGCTAAGAGCATATTGTAACATTATACAACCGTAAAAATGACTATCAAACATTTCACAGCTATCGCATTGTTTTGCCTATCCTTTACACTAAATGCCCAATCCAAAATGCTTCGCATTGAAGTTAAAGGTAATAGTTTTATAACCGAAACAGGCAACACAATCATATTTCGAGGGCTGAACACAAGTGATCCCGACAAACTAAAAAAAGACGGCTATTGGAACAAAAGTTATTTTCAGGAAATCAAAAATTGGGGTGCCAACTTGGTTAGATTCCCCGTGCATCCTCCCCGTTGGAATGAACGCGGACACGAAAACTACATGAAACTTTTGGACGAAGGAATTAAATGGGCTGAAGAATTGGGTATGTATGTTATCATAGACTGGCATAGCATTGGCAATCTTAGAACAGAAATGTATCAATCAGACATTTACGATACCACTCAGAAAGAAACCTATGATTTCTGGAGAAAAATAGCCAAAAGATACGGAAGCAATCCAACCGTAGCCTTTTACGAATTGTTTAACGAACCTACAACCTACAACCATGAACTGGGAACCATAACCTGGGAACAATGGTCTGAATTCAACAAAGAGATGATTACAATCATTCGAGCCATTGGAGGGAAAGGCATTCCTTTGGTTGCAGGATTCAATTGGGCCTACGACCTAACTCCGGTTAAACAGTCTCCACTAGATGTTGAAGGAATTGCCTATGTGAGTCACCCCTATCCTCAAAAAAGAGAAAAGCCTTGGGAAAAGCAGTGGACAGCAGATTGGGGCTTTGTAAAGAACAATTACCCCCTTATACTCACGGAAATTGGTTTTTGTGGACCAGAAGACCCTGGAGCCCACCAACCTGTTATTAGTGACGAAAGCTATGGCGATGCCATCACAAATTATTGCGATGAACGCGGCATATCCTATATGATTTGGGTATTTGACAAAGAATGGGCGCCTCGTTTGTTTACGGATGATAAATATACGCCTTCAAGGCATGGCACCTATTTTAAAAAGAAACTTCAGAGCTACAAGTATTGAACAAGTAGCACTGAAGTTCATTTATTAAAAAAAATTATACTAATTTCTTGGTAGAATTTCTATGAATAATAGTTGTTTCCACCACATGGTGTGCGGTTTCTGTTGTTTGACCTTGTATTCTATCAAGTAAGGCTTTTACAGATTCCCTTCCAATTTGTTCGGCATGCTGGCTTACTACAGTCAACGAAGGAATAGAATGCTCTGCCATAAGTCCGTTAGTAAACCCTATCACAGATATTTCATCTGGAATTTTATAGCCATTCAATCTAGCCACATTCAGCGCCAATACAGCTGAATACTCATCGGCAGCCAGGATGGCATCCACTTTATTTGTACTTAAAAACTCCGACAACTCCCTCTCAATAGTACTGTAGTTTTCCACATTCAAAATCATGGGGGAAATCTGCAGCTCTTCCAAGGCTTCCAAATAACCACTTTCACGCTCTTGACCCACACTAATTGTTGGAATAGGATTTACAAAAACAATATTTCTACATCCTGTTTCATATAGAAATTTCGTGGCCTTATGAGCCCCGTGAAAATCATCAACGGTAACTTTATCACATTGAATTTCATCAGACACTCTATCAAACATTACCATTGGCAAATGATAATTCATACTCTTGTAAAAATGCGAGTAATTCTTAGTTTTTTGGGTTTCCTCTGCCAACGAAAGAATGATCCCATCTACACTTCCATTAATAAACGTATCTATACTTTCACTTTCCTTTTGTTGAAGCTCGTTAGATAGGCAGATAATAATCTTATACCCACGTGCAGTTGCTTCCTTTTCGATACCATAAAGTACCTTACAGAAAAATTCCAGCAATATTGCCGGAATTACCACTCCAATAGTTTTGGTCGATTTAGATTTTAAACTTTGAGCTATGTTATTCGGGACATATCTATATGATTCCGCCAGCTCCTTGATCTTGGTCCTAGTCTCAACACTAATCTCAGGATTATCGTTTAAAGCCTTTGAAACCGTTGATACCGAAACATTCAATATTTTCGCTAAATCCTTTAGCGTTATTTTTGCACCCATGGTTTAAATTTACTAAATCTTTTTATTCGTGATTATTTTTTTTCAAGTTTAATCATCAGAACATCGTGAACCCCAATTTTAGCTTTCATATTTTTTGAAGTATCCCCCAAATTCATGTGATTAAACAAATCTCTAATGTTATAAACATTGTGCTTTGGCTCTAACATTCTACCGTGAACATCATCTCCAATGTCATGTTTGGAAAAATCAAAGTCGATTTCTACCTCTTCATTCTTCATATTGACAAAAACCATGGCCCAAGCATTATTTTCCAAAGGTTTTAGCCAAATTTCAATGCCATTTTCATTGGTGAAACGGAATCCTTGGATTCCCAATGCATCCTGATTAATGGCAACGACGTCCTTATTGGAAAGCGTTTTTATGGTTTCCTTGGAAGCACTTCTCAAATCATTCCCCATAATTAACGGAGAGGTCATGATGCTCCACATGGCAAAATGACTTCTGTCTTCTGCATCGGTCATTCCGTTTCCAACCTCCATCATATCCAAATCATTCCAATGACCGGGACCTGCAGCACCGCGAATATCCTTACGCATGTCAATGATTTTCCAGATCCCCCATGAAGACCAAGATCCATGTCCTACCTCACAATCCCAACAGTTGATAATATCTCCTGTAACGCGCCACAAATGTCCGATATCTTTAGCCCATTTCCAAGGCTCATTATCACCCCATTCACAAATACTGAACACAACAGGTCTTCCCGCAGCCTTTAATGCGTCACGCATAGTCATATAGGCTCCTTCGGCATTCAATTTTTCTGTGTTACACCAATCGTATTTTAAATAGTCTATATCCCAAGAGGCGTAACTTCTAGCATCTTGATATTCGTACCCTCTACTCCCTGGATACCCCGCACAGGTTTGTGATCCCGCACAATTATACAAACCAAATTTTAAGCCTTTGGAGTGCACATAATCGGCAACTACTTTCATCCCATTTGGAAATTTAACAGGGTCTGGCACCAAATTACCATTTTCATCGCGCTCTTTTGCCATCCAACCATCATCCAGCACAATATATTCGTAGCCTGCATCCTTCAAGCCAAGCTCTACAAATTTATCGGCAATATCCTTTACCAATTGTTCATTGATATTAGTGCCAAAGGTATTCCAACTGTTCCACCCCATTGGAGGTGTTTCTGCCAAACCATCGAATTTTTGGGCTTGGATCTGTACGGTGACAAAAAGTAAAATAAGGGCAAAAATCTTTTTCATGGGTATAAATATTTTAAAAAATATTCCCTGCAAAGGTATTTTACAGGGAATAAAAAAACTAATTCAAATGCTTGTTATTAATCAATCTATTGAGCTTCAAAACGTACGTTGTCTATGGCAAAATTCAACAAGACATCGGCTCCTTCGAAAGCCATTCCAAATTCCTGGTCAATCAAACTAAAATCTGGCACTCCCAGGACGGAACAAGGAATAGTGACCGTAGTCCAACTGCCATCGGTATCAAAATCTTCTCCAGTATCGGCCCATGGCTGCCAATTATAGAAGGCATCCACTCCGTCACCATCATGAAAACGAATCCTAAACATTCCCGCCGTAAGCGGTTCAATGGTCATGATATCAAATTTCAAAACATAATCGTTTATATTGTCGGCCACTACAGTTTGCCCATTTAATGTTGAACCATTTCTCCAGAAAAGATCTTGCCATCCGGTACCACCTGTTTGGAAATTGGCTCTACCGTAGCTAGATCCATCCAAACTAATGGCTGCATCGTTTTCGGCATTTACATTACCCCACCAAGGACCATTCGCATCCCAATCGAAGAACACCAAATCGGTATCCTCTACAGGATCTACATCACCACAACCAGGCGTATCAAAACGCACATTGTCGATAGCGAAGTTCAACAAGACATCGGCTCCTTCAAAGGCCATTCCGAATTCTTGATCCACTAAACTGAAATCAGGCACACCCAACACCGACAAAGGAATTTCAATGGTTTCCCATCCATCAGTTTCTAAAGGCTCACCGGTATCAACCCATGGCTGCCAGTTGTAAAAGGCATCAACTCCATCTCCGTCATGGAAACGAATTCTGAACATTCCAGCTGAAAGCGGCTCTATAGTTCTCAAATCGAATTTCAACACGTAATCATTCACGTTACTTCCAACAACATTTTGACCATTTAATGTGGAACCATTTCTCCAGAATAAATCTTGCCATCCTGTCCCTCCAGTTTGGAAATTGGCTCGACCATAACTAGATCCATCGATACTCAAGGAAGCATCATTTTCAGCGTTTACATTACCCCACCAAGGACCATTGGCATCCCAATCGAAGAACACCAATTCTGGATCTCCAACAGGACATAGGCCACTTTCTCCCGTTTCAATTCCTAGAGCACTTGTTAAGGCATCAGGCACCAATACTCTATTTATTTCATGCACCATTCCGTTTGTGGCTCCTATGTTTGCATTCACCACCAAAGACGGGATTGCAGCTTCAAAAGTTGGCAATAACCTAGGATCATCACCACTTAAATCTACCGAAATAACATCTCCGTAAATCGTACTAATATCTCCACCATCCACAAACTCACTGGACATTAATGTTCCTGCATGCAAATGATAGTTCACGATATCTGTCAGTACCGCCAATTCCTCGGGAGTATCAAAATCTTCTAGACTTTCGAAATTACCGGCAATAGCAAACAAAGCCAAGAAAGCATCATTATTCGGCGCAAAAACGGTTAGTTCATCTGTAGTTAAGGTCTCGATCAACCCTACCATTTCAACTGCTGAAGTAAATGAGGTAAACCCTCTATCATTACAACGCTCTACAATATTCAAAGTAGCGCTCAACACGGTTTGGAACACTGAATCTGGAAGCAACACCTTGTTCACTCCATGCACCATACCGTTAACACCTTGCACATCGGTCATTACAATTTCCCCATTATCATAGGAAGCATCATCAATTAAATTATCATTGATCGAAAACGCTTCTCCCTGCATTGTAGTTTGGGTAGTTCCGTTTACTTCTTCTCCCAAAATATTTTCTCCAGCAACCACATGGTACATCACTACTTCCTGTAATACTTCCACAGGCACGTCGCTTAAAGATGTCCATCCAAAAGCACCGTTAAGTTGCGCCATCAAGCTTTCAAAAGCAGCATTGTTTGGAGCAAACACCGTAAATGGATAGTTTTCATTTTCAGGATCGGACTCCGATAACAATTCTCCTAAACCAGCTAATTCAACAGCTTCCGCCAAAGAAGAATAATCAGGGTTAGCAGCTATTTGATCCACAACGGTAGGTGGCAACAATACTTCATCCACCGTATGCAACACGCCATTGGTTGTACCAATGTCGTAAGCTCCATCTACTAAAGAGGCCACACCATTGAACATCAATTCGGTATCGGCATTCGTAAAAAAGCTCAAATTGCGTCCATCTGGACCAGTCGCCATGGTACTTCTGTAGCCCGTTGTCATGGTAGAGGTGAAATCTGGAGTCACCGTACTAATGACATGGTTCAACAATGCGTTTTCCAATTCTTCCTCCGTCAATGCAGACGTATCGACATTTCCAAAAGCCGTATTATTTGGAGCAAAAACAGTGTAGGTAGACGTCGTTCCTAAGGTTTCATCCAAACCCGACTGCACCAAAGCGTCGTTCAGCAAAGACAAGTCTGGGGTCTCAGAAATTACTTCAGAAATACTCCTTGGATCATTCCCCAAACTAGGAAACTGGTCATCGTCGTCCTTACAAGCCGTAAAGCATGCCAAGGCCACAAACAAGAACGTGGTATATATTTTGGATACTTTCATTATAATTCTTTTTGATTAATATGTTTTAGTTAATTATAGTACCGAGAATGAATTATAGGAATCCAAAATCATCGATATAAAAAATATACTCAGCCAATCCAGTGTTGGATGATTCTTGGAAATCCAATCTAAAAATTGTGCTAGGTGCTCCGTTTGGATAGAAATCCATTAATGGGATCACTACTTTGTTCCATTCACCAGGAATGAGTTCTATGGGCTGATGCGTTGCCGCACCATCAAAATCATTGATTGCTAAAGTCACTGTATCACCCGGCGCTCCTGTACCATATACCGAAACGGTAATGGCATCAAACTCATCAAAAGGAATATTTGGTACCCAGAAAGTAAACCCAGACCAAGCCTCCCTGATACATTTTATGGAATACTGCCCGATTGCATGCTCTGTTGAATATAATTCATGGGTTCCTCCCCACTCTCCTACCGTCCAATCTGGATGTAGATCATCTATATAAATGGAATATGAAAATCCATAAGAATCCGATCTCGCTACCGCTCCTCTGGTAGTTGCCAAATAAATATAAGCCTGCTCCACACCATCGGGAACTTTTACAGTAACCAATTCTGGAGAAATGGATACTATTTCAGCTTCCAACTCTACAAGGTTTCCGTCTTCTTCTGAACCGCTAACAAAAGTTACCGTATCTGTATCGGTGAAATCACCTCCCATTAGGTGCACTAACTTCACACCGTCTACAGTTTCCTCTGTAAATTCGGTAATAGTTAACAGCGAAAAATCGTATTCAACAGAACCTCCCAAAGTTTCCAGTCTTAAAATATTAGATTGATTTACATAAGGCGCTTGCTCAGGAACCGTCACAAAAGCAACATTGTCAGTTACTAATGCTGGATTAAATCCAGTTTGATATCCGTTAAAGTACACTTTTAGCAAACTTCCGAGATATTCCCCCCTTATAATATAAGTGCCATTTAAAACCCCCTGGGTCACCACAACATCTTCAGACACTTCACTTACACTGGTAATCACCGGCGGTTTTGAGGCATCAGGCGTGGGAGCATCTTTAAAATCGTTCTCGCAAGATGTTAACTGCAATGCAGCAATTATCATAACCATAAACCATCTTGCCTTTTGTAAGTTTATATGCATTGTTTTCATAGTCTTGTTTTTATTCAAAATCGTAAGGTACTGGTGGCTCCAATAGGGCTGGATTATTCTCTATCTCATTATTAGGATATGGGAACAACAAGTCATCCATAGTAGCCGTATAGGTTTCAGACCAAACCGAAGGCGGGTCGGTATCATTATTATAGGTACCTCTTTCTGTATTGCTTAGGAAATTCAAAGCGAAATCGGGTCCTCTCCTCACTACATCGTACCAAAATTCAGACTCGTAAGCCAACTCAATGCGTCTTTCATGGAACACATCATCCAAAGTTGGATTTGGTTTATCTTCCAATCCCGCTCTACGTCTCACCTTATTGAAGGATGCAATCCCATCGGCTGTAGAACCGCCTCCACTCAACGCAGCTTCAGCATGGATCAACAATAACTCTCCATATCGTAGAATATAGGTATTGTTAGGATAGCTTTGTGCAGCACCACCACCATTGGTAGCAGCATTGCCCACCACATATTTCTTCACCCCTGTATTGGTTCCTTGGTGACTGATATTTTCGGACACTGTATAACCATCGTTTAAATCTGGATAATAAGCCCCCGGCGCCATAATGGTAGCGTAATACCTCTCATCCAACTCCGTATCTTCATATGCTTGCTGTAAGTCTATGGAAGGCCCTACTGCAGACCATCCATCAGAAAAGCCTGTTACACCCGCAGGAGCAAACAAAGATTGCAACCCATTTCCTTCAGCCCACACTCCTGTGTTGGTCCATTGTAAGGCAATGATAGATTCTGGATTATTGTCATTGATCGTTAAAAACAAATCGTAGTAGCTTCCCGTTGGGTCTCCATCTTCGGCATCGCCTCCATAAAGCTTAAATTCACCAGAATTAATTACTTCACTCGCTAATTGATAAGCCATGGTATAATTTTGTTCATATAAATACACCTTTGCCAATAGGGCTTTAGCTGATCCGCTAGACACTTTGGCATTGGCATCATAATTAGAACCTCTCACTTTTTCATAACAATTGTCGATGGCAAACTCCAAATCTCTTTTGATGAACTCATACACATCAGATTCTGGGTTACGTGGCACCACAGGCTCCAAAACATATTCGTTATTATCAGCAATAATTGGAATAGACCCAAAAATTCTTACTAAGTAAAAATAAGCAGCAGCTCTAATTACGCGAGCTTCCCCTAAGGCATTATTAACTACATCTACCGGAACATCTGCCGCTACTTTTTCCGGCAAGGTGTTAATTACGGCATTACTCTGCGCAACCACGGCATATAAAGATTCCCAGGCTTGGGTTAAAGTTCCATGCTCACCAGTAATGGCAAAGTTCATAAAATCCCCATTTCTAGGATCCCAAGTGCGCCCATTCCCTGAGCTTATCTCTCCAATACACCAAGATACATTGGTTACAAAATTATACCAAGGTCTAGTATAAAGTGCATTGGTTGCAGCATTGACCTGCTCTGTTGTTTGGTAAAATTCATCAACATTATACGAATCCTCCGGTGGCCTATCCAAAAAATCTCCGGTACAGGACGACAAGCCTAACACGACCGTTAACACGGCTACAAGTTTCGTTTTAAATAGTCTGTTTGTATATGTATTCATAGCTGATGTTTTTAAAATTCTAAATTAAATCCTAGCGTAAAAATCCTTGGGGTTGGATAACGTCCGTTGTCCACTCCCATAAGTAGCGCATTTTGGTTATACACCCCAACTTCCGGATCGTATCCCGAGTAGTTGGTGAAGGTGTAAAGGTTTTGGATCATTCCATAACATCTCAATCGATTAATTCCTACAGATCTTGTTACATCAATTGGCAGGGTATACCCAAGTGTCACGTTTTGGATTCTCAAATACGACCCATCTTCGATATAGCGATCTGAAATATTAATGTTTGGCGTATCATTTCTAGCCAGTCTTGGAGAACTTGCATTTGGATTGTCTATTGACCAATAATCCAATACTGAAGGCGACTGGTTGGTATGTGTAGCATTTCCTGCAGTTAAGTTTCTTGCCACAGCATTAAACACATCATTTCCGTAGGACCCCTGCATAAAAATGGAAAGGTCTAAATTTTTATAGCTGAATGAGTTTTGGAATCCAAATGTAAAGTCTGGGTGCGGGTTACCAATCACCGTTCTATCGTTGGTATCAATCACGCCATCACCGTTCACATCCTTAAACTTCAAGTCTCCTAACCAAGTAGTCGAGAATAAAGCATCTTCAAAAGGACGTCCGAATTGTATTGGAGCACCTTCCATATCTTCTACAGTTCTAAACATGCCTTCCACTTGGTATCCGTAAAACATCCCGATTGGCTCACCCACCTCGGTAATGGTTATAATTTGGTTGGAAGTATTCATGGTAACCGTACCGTAAATGGTCAAATCACCTAGAAGTTCGTTAACTCTGTTTTCATACTTCGAAAACGTTAAAGAGGAGCTATATGAAAAATCCCCGCTTCCAATAGTTTTATAGCTTAAGGTAACATCAACCCCTTTATTTTGCATTTCCCCAAGGTTTACCCAAGGTGCTCCAATGGATCCTGGAGAATTACCACCAGTGACAAAATCAGTAACCGTCAATTGGTACAAGAAATCCTTAGACACCTTGTTGTACAATTCAACCGTCGCTCCAAAACGAGAATCGAATAAAGAGAAATCCAAACCAAAATTGGTTTGCTGTGAAGATTCCCATTTTAAATCTTCATTGGGGAAATTAGCATATTCAAATCCTGTCCCTACACCTGTAGAAATGGTACTCAATCTTGCGCCATAAGCGAAATTTTCAATAGCCTGGTTACCAACCTCGCCATATCCTCCGTAAAGTTTAATATTCTGTATGGCATCAAAATCACTCATAAAGTTTTCATTAGACAATCTCCAAGCTCCTGAAATCGAAGGAAAATACCCCCATTTTTTGCCATTGGCAAATTTCGAAGATCCATCCGCCCTTAAAGAAGCCGTGATATTATAACGATTATCAAAAGAATAAATCACCCTTCCAAAGAAAGAGGCCAACGCATTACTCCCTTTATATTGCTCATTGTTATCATTGGCATCACCAGTACCCAAAATTGGCACATCATTGCTCACAAAATCTCCATCACTCCCTATGACACCTTCCCAACTAGACTCTTGAGCTTCTTGTCCTAAAAGCACAGTCAAATCATGCTTATCATTGAACCGATCATTATAGGTCACTAAGTTTTTAACGATCCAAAAATCGTTATTTTCCCTTCTTACGTTCAGGGAACTCTCCCCTCCTGTAATTTCACCATAAGTAAAAGTAGGCTGAAATCTATCACTTAAATTAAAACCAAAGTCACCTCCAAACTCAGCCCTATAGGTAATTTTATTGCCCAATTGAACTTCGGCAAACATATTTCCAAAAAGACGATTACGAGTCAAGGTATTTTTAAGGCTTAAGGCCTTAGCAATTGGGTTTTCATTTTTAAAGTCATCATCTTCATCTGGACCGGCAAAAGATCCATCTGGATTGTAAACCGCGGTAGCAGGGTTGTTCATTAAAGATAAGAAAACAATACCGTTTGTAGCATTATTCAATGTTAATTGATCTTTAGTCCTACTAGCCGTCAAATTAGCCCCAACCGTAATTTTATCTGTAACGTTCGCCGAAATATTAGACCTAATATTGATCCTGTCGAATCCTGAACCTATTACAGTTCCTTCTTGATCCAAAAACCCTGCAGATATGAAGTAATTCATATTGTCGTTTCCCCCTGAGAAAGACAGTTCATGACTTTGCATCAAGGCATCATCAAAAATGGCGCTTTGCCAATTAGTACCTTCACCTAACAAACTTGGATTCGCAAACTCAGGCTGAAGATTCAAACCATATATAGTCCCTATTTCATTTTGCAATCTTGCATATTGCTGCAAGTTCATCACGTCGATGAAATTTGTAGGACGCTGAATGGCCATGAACGTATTGTACTTAAGCGATCCCTTTTTGGTTTTTCCGCTTTTAGTAGTAATGATTACCACCCCATTAGCACCTCTAGAACCGTAGATTGCTGTAGCAGAAGCATCTTTTAAAACGTTAAGCGTTTCAATATCATTTGGATTAAGTGCCGCCAATGGACTTACGTCTGTAGCACCATCTCCTTGACCAATATTGTTATCGGCTATGGAACGCCCACTGGTTGCAATATTGTTGGTGTCCCCAGAAATAGGAACCCCATCAATAATATACAAAGGCTCTCCAGACCCAGAAATGGTGTTCACTCCACGAATCCTTACAGACACCGCACTACCAGGCTGGCCAGAGTTAAGAGTAACGTTCACCCCGGAAGCACGTCCCTGAATCAACTGGTCCACACTTACCTGAGGCATATTTTGAATCGCCTCGGTATCTACAGTAGCCACAGAACCACTCAAATCTTCCTTCAATTGCGATCCATATCCAATCACGACAACTTCTTGAAGACTCTCCAAGTTTTCTTTAAGGGTAACATTCACAACGGTTCTTCCCGCAACAGGGACTTCCTGCGTTACAAAACCCAGGTAACTAAAAATCAAGGTCGCATTTTGGCTGACATTAATCGTATAGTTTCCATCAAAATCTGTAACAGCTCCCTTGGTTGTTCCCTTTTCTAGAATGTTCACCCCTGGCAGCGCCATCCCATTTTCATCACTGACAGTTCCAGTAACCTGAGATTGGGCAAAAGCAAATTGTCCCGCTAGAAAAAAGAACAAAAAGGCGTAACAATATTTTGTACACCTATAAATGTTTTTCAGATCAAATTTTCGCATGTTGTTAAAGTGTTAGTACAGTATATTTAAGTAATTTTAATTTTAAGCGCCGTATAATTGATATTAATACAATTAATTAATGAGATTTTTGTCATATTCAAATTTAACGCAAATGTTAAGCTACTGTTAATATTATTTTGTCATTTACCTATAAAATAATTCACTTCCAGATAAAATAAATAAGCCCAAACACCTCTCACACAAGTAAACAATTCACTCGCAACAACTTACACAACACCAAGCACTAAACTAAAACCACCTCTTGCTCTAACACTTTAAACCCTAACCCTTTCTTACAGAATCCGTTTGATACCAGAAAATTCGTTCTTATACTGAGTAGGCGTACAATTTTTAAGTTTTTTAAATACTCTATTGAAATTAGCAATGTTGTTAAATCCAGAATTGAAAGCTATTTCAGAAATACTCATATCCTTTTCCAACAGCCACATCGAGGCATAACCAATCCTAACATCATTCACATAATCCACAAAAGTTTTTCCGGTTCTCTTTTTCATAAAGCGGTTAAAGGACACATTGCTCATATTAACCAATTCCGCTACTTCAGTAAGAGATATTTTCTTTTCAAAATTGTCTTGCACAAACTCATACACAATCTTAATCTTATCACTATTTTCAAAATTGTCACGATTCACTGTATAAGTAGACAAAAGCCTTTGATTCCTAGAGTTGGCGAGGTCGTGAAGAATAGATACCAACTCCAAAAAATAGTCCATTCCATCCAATTTGGAAACCTGCCCAAGACGCTCCCCAATCTCAGCTGCGGTCTTTTTGGAAAACAAAATTCCATGGATGGATCTCTCAAACATGTCCTTGATGGACTTCATTATTTTTCTGGACAACAACTCCCTGTTCAAAAGGTTCTCATGAAACTGAATCGTCACTTCATGAATGGCATCACTTTTACAATCATGAGTCAACCAACCGTGGTGCAGATTAGGTCCAACCAACACCAACTCCACATCATCAATCACCTCTACACTATCCCCAACTACACGCTTCACTCCCTTGCCATTACTGATAAAATTGAGCTCGTACTCTGGATGAAAATGAATAGGAAAATCAAAATCGTTCTTGATTCTGTCAAACACTAAGAAGCTATCTTCGGGAGACAAGGGCGTAATCTCACGATGCACCTTTTTAAGTATGTCCATTTAATTTGCAATTATATTGTAACATATTGATAAAATAATATCATGAATATGTTAGCTGTATGTTTAATTTTGAATACTGTAATTTTTACTTAACAAAAATAGATATTTTACAATTATACCGCATAAAAATATCAAATAACTAAATCAAGTCACAAAAAATGCAGATTATCATTAATAAAAATGCATTCATAGAGAAATTTGCAATTCTTTTTTTAGCTCTCAACTTCGCTTGTGCGCAAGCCCAACATAAAGAAGCTCCAGAATTGCAACTTTCTGACAAAAAAGTATCAAAAAGTGTAAAAAATCTTTATCAAAAATTGGAAGCCTCTTCCAAAAAAGGCTTCGCAATAGGACACCAAGATGCTACTTCTTATGGATTAGGATGGCTTTACGAACAAAACCCTACAACCATAAAAAGTGATGTTCATGAGGTCTGCGGAGATTATCCCGCCGTTTATGGCTTTGACATCGGGCACCTTGAACTTGGTAACGACAGAAATCTAGATTCGGTGCCATTTAAATTAATGAAAGACTTGATCCTCGACGCTCATAAAAAAGGAGGCATTATCACGATAAGCTGGCATTTGGACAACCCTTCATCTGGAGGAAATTCTTGGGATAAAACATCTGCCGTGCAAGACATCATCAAAGGAGGTAAACACAGAGACACCTATGAACTTTGGGTTTCCAGAGTGGCCGATTTCATGAAATCACTTAAGACTGAAACCGAAATGGTTCCTGTCATTTTTAGACCCTTCCACGAAATGAACGGCTCTTGGTTTTGGTGGGGAGAAGGAAACTGCAGCGCTGAAGATTACAAAACGCTTTGGATAGAAACTCTCGAACTTTTGAGAGACAAACACGAAGTTCACAACCTGCTTTACGTCTATTCCCCAAACAAACTCAACCCTACAGACGATTACCTTAAATACTACCCCGGTGACAATTATGTGGACATATTGGGAATTGACATTTACGACTTTAAAAATTCGGAAGATTATATAAAATCAGTTGTGAATGATTTAAAAATCGTAAAAGATATCGCAAGCCAAAAAGGAAAACTATATGCTTTTACCGAAACAGGCCTAGAAACCTTATCCACCCCAAATTGGTTTACCCAAATATTGTACCCAGTCATAGAAAATACTGGCATAGCATGGGTATTGTTCTGGAGGAATGCCCGAACCGACCATCATTATATGCCCTACAAGGGCCACCCTAGCGAAAATGACTTTAAAACCTTTAAAGCCCTTCCTAAAACTTTATTTTTGCAGGACATAAAAAACTAACTTATGAAATTATTGCACACCGTTGATATTATTATCATCCTAATGTATTTGGCAACCATCGTTTTTATTGGGCTTTACCTAAGGAAAAGAGCACAAAAAAGTAAAGATGATTATTTATTGGGAGGAAAATCCATTCCTTGGTACATGTTGGGTCTCTCCAATGCCTCAGGAATGTTTGACATTTCAGGAACTATTTGGCTGGTAACCCTCATGTTTGTGTACGGAATCAAAAGCGCATGGATTCCATGGCTCTGGCCCGTGTTTAACCAAATATTCTTGATGGTCTACCTTTCGAAATGGTTGAGACGATCTAATGCCACAACCGGTGCGGAATGGATTGGGACGCGCTTTGGATTCAAAAAAGGCGCAAAACTTTCCCATATAATTGTAGTGATTTTCGCCTTGATCATGTGTTTAGGCTATCTAGCCTACGGTTTTATAGGCCTTGGAAAATTCATCGAAATTTTCATTCCATGGGAAATGGTCAGCAACTATGTGCCATTCCATGTAACCCCAGAATACGTACCTCATTTCTACGGAACCATCTTTACCCTGTTCGCCGTGTTCTACTCCCTGTTGGGAGGAATGTCTGGAATTGTTTGGGCTGATGTGGTCCAATTTGCCATCATGACCATTGCCGCTTTGGTAATAGGCTGCCTCGGGTTCCAAGCCGTTGGAGCGCAAGGACTCAATGTTCCAGATGGCTGGAAAAGTCCATTCTTTGGCTGGGAACTTAATTTAGACTGGAGTAATATCATCCCAGAAGTGAACCAAAAAATCAAGGAAGACGGCTTTGGACTCTTCACTATTTTCTTTATGATGATGGTCTTTAAAGGGGTTTTAGTGAGTGTTGCTGGTCCAGCACCAACCTACGACATGCAAAAAATTCTATCCACAAAATCGCCGGCCGAAGCGTCTAAAATGAGCGGATTTGTATCGGTTATTTTAATGCCAATCCGTTACTTAATGATTGCCGGGTTCGCCGCTTTAGCCTTGATCTACTACGAAAAACTGAACTTGGAAAATGCTGCTGGGAATATCGATTTTGAATTGATCCTTCCAACCGCCATCATGCAATTTGTACCTGTTGGCCTACTTGGACTATTATTAGCAGGATTGATTGCCGCCTTCATGTCCACTTTCGCAGGGACTTTAAATGCCGCACAAGCCTACCTGGTAAATGACATTTACCTAAAATACAAGGCTCCGAATGCCAGTGCCAACCAGATTAAAAACATGAACTACCTCACAGGTATTGTAGTAGTGCTCATCAGTATTGTATTGGGCTTCTTTGCCAAAGATGTCAACTCGGTATTGCAATGGATTGTTTCTGTGCTCTACGGAAGTTATGTAGGTGCCAACATCCTCAAATGGCACTGGTGGCGCTTTAACGGGGAAGGGTTTTTCTGGGGAATGGCCGCAGGTTTGCTATCGGCCGCCATCATTCCTGAACTGTTCCCAAATGTTTTAGGCCTTTATCTATTCCCTCTCCTATTAATCATTTCTTTGATAGGCTGTGTAATAGGCACCTACTCCGCACCTCCTACCGACGAGGAAGTACTGAAAACTTTTTACAAAAACGTACGCCCATGGGGATTTTGGAAACCAATCCATGATAAATTGGAAACCGAAACCCCTGGTTTCAAAAAAAATACAGACTTTGGAAGAGACATGTTCAATGTGCTTATTGGTACCATTGCCCAGACCGTTTTGGTAATCCTTCCAATGTACCTCATTTTCAGACAGACATTGCCAATATACATTTCAATAGCCATTTTAATTGTTTGCGTATTCCTATTGAAAAAATATTGGTGGAATAATTTAGAAGAAAAATTAGACTAAGATGATGCAAAACGATGTTTACCCTGTTGGCCCCAAACTTCAAAAAGTTAAGGAAGAATTTGACGCATTGATCGCTCAAAAAAACGAAGCTATTTTCAGCTCTAACGGCATATATAACCGCTATAAAAACCCTATTGTTACAGCTGCTCATGTACCGCTACATTGGCGATTCGATTTAAACGAGAACACCAATCCAAATGCCTTGGAACGCATTGGCTTTAATGCCACCTTTAATGCAGGCGCCATCAAATGGAAGGGAAAATACGTGTTATGTGTAAGAGTTGAAGGAAACGACAGAAAGTCCTTTTTTGCTATGGCAGAAAGCGATAACGGAATTGATAATTTTCAGTTTTGGGACCAACCCTGTGTGATTCCCCAAATTGAAGGCAATCCAGATACCAATGTCTACGACATGCGCTTGACCCAGCACGAGGACGGTTGGATTTACGGCATCTTTTGTACCGAACGCAAAGACCCTGATGCCCCTGCTGGAGATACCAGTGCAGCGGTAGCCAATGCAGGAATTGTTCGCACCAAAGATTTAATGACTTGGGAACGCCTGCCTGACCTTATTTCCAATACAGGACAACAGCGCAATGTGGTAATGCACCCAGAATTTGTAAATGGCAAATACGCCCTTTACACCAGACCTCAAGATGGATTCATCAGTGTTGGAAGTGGCGGAGGAATTGGCCTTGGTTTCATCGAAGACATGAACAACCCCGTTGTAGAAAATGAAACCATCATCAACAATAAAGAATACCATACCGTTTACGAATTGAAAAACGGTTTGGGGCCAGCCCCAATCAAGACCGACAAAGGATGGCTACACTTGGCTCACGGTGTTCGTAACACTGCAGCTGGACTGCGTTATACCTTGTACATGTTTATGACAGATTTGAATGATATTTCCAAGGTAACGCATCAACCCGCCGGTCATTTTATGGGACCTATCGGCAACGAGCGTGTAGGCGATGTTTCCAACGTTTTGTTTGTAAACGGATGGATTGAAGATACAGATGGAACGGTTTATATCTACTATGCTTCTTCAGACACCAGAATGCATGTGGCCACTTCTACCGTTGACAAATTGGTCGATTATGTCATCAACACTCCCGAGGACACCTTTATTTCGGCAGGATCGGTGCAAAACATCATTGACCTCATCAATAAAAACAAGGCATTATAATGCTTCAGGCATATAAAAATTTACAACAGGAGCTTGCTGCTGAACTGAAACGCATTCTCAATTATTGGGTAGACAATACGCTCGATATGGAATTTGGTGGTTTCGTTGGAACAAGAAATCATTTCAATGAGTTAGTCCCATTGGCTTCCAAAGGAATCATTTTGAACACGCGCATTTTATGGTCATTTTCAGCAGCCTCCAATCATTTAAAAACAGACACTTACAAAGACATTTGCGATAGAGCCTTTACATACCTAAACGACTATTTTAGGGATACAATTCATAAAGGCTTGTTTTGGGAACTCGATTATACGGGAGCTCCCATCAACAAACGTAAACAGGTATACGCACAAGCATTTGGTATTTATGCGCTATCTGAATATTATCTTTTAACCGGTGATAAAACTTCCAAACAGTGGGCCATTGAATTGTTTCAACTTTTAGAAACGCACGCCAAGGATAACGAGCGCAAGGGCTATTTAGAAGCTTTTAATGAAGATTGGACACCTATTGAAGATATGCGCTTGAGCGAAAAAGATATGAATGCCGCCAAAACCATGAACACCCACCTTCATGTTTTGGAAGCCTACACTTCATTACTAAAAATTTATGACCATCCTAACTTAAGGGCTTCGCTTCACGAGCTCATAAGTTTGTTCAATGACACCTTCTTAAACAAAACCTATCACTACGATTTATTTTTTGATGAAGAGTGGAATCTCTTGAGCAATACTATTTCCTATGGTCACGACATAGAAACTGCATGGTTGGTGATTGAAGCCGCAAAAGCACTTAGTGATGACGAACTGATTAAAGAATGTGAAGCCATTGCAATTCAAGTAGCCGATGCTTTTCTTTCCGAAGGTATTGATAAAGAAGGTGCCGTACTCAATGAAAAGAACCTAAGCACCAATCATATTGACCTTGATCGTCACTGGTGGCCACAGGTAGAAGCTTTGGTTGGTCTCAATTATGCCTATCATATAAGCAAAGATCAAAAGTATCTTTCAGCTTCCCTTCCTATTTGGGAGTTTACCAAAATCCATTTGATAGACCACAAAAATGGAGAGTGGCATTTTAGGGTTAATGACAAAGGAATACCTTATGAAAACGAGGACAAAATTAGCATGTGGAAGGCACCATACCACACATCGCGCGCCTGCATCATGTTGAGTCCAAAACCATAACACCATGAAAACACTTGCCAAATTAGCAATGCTTACCACTATCTTTTGGACGCTGTTCAATTGTTCAAGCGATAGCGACTCCGATGGAGATGGAGACACCCTTCCAAAGGTGAGTATTGCCGCTACAAACAGCACCGCTGAGGAACCAGGCACCAACAGTTCTTTCAAACTAACGCTTACCGGAGCCTCCAGTTCCGCCACCACGGTTACATTAAGCATCAACGGAAGCGCGACCAACGGAGAAGATTATCAAGCCATTTCCAACACGGCAACCATCCCAGCAAACACTACAAGCTTTACCATTCCTTTAACCATAATCGACGATCTCGAAACCGAAGGAGATGAAACCGTAGAAATTGAAATTATAGAGGTGAGCAGCAATGCAATTATCGGCAATCCAAATTCGGCCACAATCACCATTTCGGAAATTCCAGAAGACTTTATTTTACAGGCAGAGGACACCCCAAATTACATGGTCAACCCAAACGCCACGGCCGAAACTGTAGCCTTGTTCTACAACCTAAAGACATTATCAAGAACCAAATTCATTATTGGACAACAAGATGCTTTCAGTAGTTTTTACAATAACAATTCTGGGGATTCGGATATCAAGAAAACTACAGGAAGTGACCCTGGATTAATCGGACTGGATTTTATGTTCATCACAGACGACCAAAACGATGGCACCTCTGGAAATTGGTTCTACCAACAAGAACAGCAAATAACTTCCCACACCATTGAAGCTTACAACAAAGGCATGGTTGTTGGTTTTACATGGCACCTAAGAGAGCCTTACGAAGGTGAACATTTCTACACCAGCGAAATGACCGAATTCCAAAAAAACAACGCCTTTAAAAGCATCCTTCCCGGAGGTGCCAATCATGACTATTACAAGGAAAAACTGGACAAGGTAGCAGAAGTCGCCAATAACATGATAGGCTCTGACGGCAAGAAAATCCCATTTATTTTTAGACCCTTCCACGAATTTGACGGTCATTGGTTTTGGTGGGGAGAAGATTACTGTACAGCACAGGAGTTTAAAACCGGGTGGCAGTTCACCGTTACCTATCTTAAGGACACTTTAAACATCGACAATATCTTATTTGCCTTTTCACCAGACAATCAATTCAGCTCTTCGGTAGAATATTTGTCCAGATATCCCGGCGATGCCTATGTAGACATTTTAGGAATGGACAACTATGGCGATTTCGACAATCAAGGGCAAAGTGGTGTGACCGCTGCCAACAACAAGCTTAAAATCGTTTCGGATTTAGCTAAGGAGAAAGTAAAAATTGCCGCCCTTACGGAAACTGGCTATTTTGTGACCCCTGGAGAAAACAATCCAATTTCCAACTTCTATTCTACAAATCTGTACAACGCCATCACAGAAAACAACAACCATGTTGCCTATATGATGTTTTGGAGCAATAGCGAAAACACGTATTGCACCCCTGTGCCTGGACAATCGGACGTGGCAGATTTTATAGAATTTACGGACAAATCTAAATCTACGCTGGAAAACGAACTTCCAGACATGTATTCATTACCATAACCATTAAACAATGCGAATTTACCCAACTCTATTACTATCATTACTCATGGCTTTTTCGTGTAAAGAGAACGCCAAAGAACAAACTGTTGTACAAGACAACAATACTACCACTGAAATCGCCCTCAACGAAGTACCTTTAATCCAAGTAAAGGATTCCAAATTTTATAAGGGAGACCAACCTTACTATTTCGTAGGCGCCAATTATTGGTACGGACCGCTTATTGGGGCCAAAAACGGAGGCGACAGAGAGCGCTTGATCAAGGAGCTTGACCTCATGAAATCTATAGGAATTGACAACCTTAGAATTTTGGCTGGCGCCGAAGGTGATGGTGGCGACTCCAGGGTGCACCCTGCCCTGCAACCTGAACAAGGGGTTTATAATGAAGATTTGTTGGATGGTCTTGATTTCCTGATGGCCGAAATGCGCAAACGCAACATGTATGCCATTTTGTATTTAAACAACAACTGGATTTGGTCCGGAGGAATGTCTGAATACTTGAAATGGAACGGTTACGGCGAAGTTCCTAACCCATTCTTGGAACAATACACTTGGGACCAATACATGAACTACACCAAGCAGTTCCACAGTTGCGAACCATGTAAAGAAGCTTTTTACAAGCATGTAAAATTCATTATGGGAAGAACCAATGCCTACACCGGCTTAAAATACACCGAAGACAATACCATCATGTCTTGGCAAGTGGCCAACGAACCTCGTGTATTGATGACACCAGATCACGAAGCAGCATTTTCCAGTTGGCTTAAAGAAACGGTAGATCTTATGGAATCTTTGGATTCTGTACACCTCATCTCAACCGGAGCCGAAGGAAAAGCTAGCTATCTTCAAGATCTCGCTATGTATGAGAGATTGCACGATAATCCAAACATCGATTACTTAACCATGCATATGTGGCCAAAAAACTGGGGATGGTATGATATTGACAACGAAAAAGTCACTACCCAAGAATCCATCGAGAAGGCTAATGCCTATATGAATGAACATATTGCTATTGCCCAAAAACAGCAAAAACCAATCGTAATGTCGGAGTTTGGATTTCCTAGAGAAAAAGAAAGTCTTTCTCTAGACGCTTCCATCGAGAACAGAAATACTTTTTACAGTGCTATTTTCAATAGAATTTTGGACAGCAAAGCAAAGCAAGGTGTATTGGCCGGTTTGAACTTTTGGGGCTTTGCAGGATACGCCAAAACCAATCCTTCAAACGGAAAATGGCAACATGGCGACGACTTTAGTGCCGATCCTCCACAAGAACCACAAGGTTTGAATTCGGTGTTTGCCTCAGACACCTCCACCTTGGAATTGATCAAAAAAGCTAATGACAGTCTACTTAAATAGCTAAAAAAATCCCCGAAAAATATTCGGGGATTTTTTTTATTCTGTAGTAAAACAAGAAGCCGGTAAATGGGCACCGTTAAACAAATTGGATTGATAGGAGTTGTTCCAAGCAAACCTCACATATTTTGGAGCCTTAACCTCCTTTGCCTTCAATTCTAAGTATCCTTTAACCAACTTTGCATTGGCTTCATAAAACACTTTATCTTCTCCTGCAATTTCAAACAAAGATTCCGAGGATGACAGATATAGACCATCATTATTTTTGAAAGTCAAAACAGCCCTTTTTCCATCAAAATCTACACTTTCGAACAAAGGTCCTTCGGCAACTTCATCAATTACATTATAACGCTTGTTTAAAGCCAAATTGGCAAGCCTAATCCCAACCGATTTTTTATCCTTAGGATGAATATCATCAACCGTAGACACATCATCAATCACCACCATTCCGGTATTGGCAACACGGTCCAAAACCTGACGTTGGGCATTTCTAATTTTCACTGCTGAATAGATATCCTCCCCATAGTTATAAGGCGCTATTTGCACATAGTAAAATGGAAATTCGGCTTTCCACAATTTCCTCCAAGATTGAATCATCGCCTCTAAAGACACATCATAGGTATCTACCCCAACATTGGCTTCTCCTTGATACCAAAGCGCCCCAGTCAATTGATAGCCCACCAATGGCTGTATCATCGCATTAAAAATTCTACCTGGTTCAATGGGCCCGTAAGGGACAGCCTCCAACTTTTGGGCTGCTGCATTTAAAACTGGACTTTCAAATATCGTTGCTTCTGGAGTCCACGCTTCAATAGGCGTTCCTCCCCAAGCGGACACTACTAAACCAACAGGAGTATCTGGTAATTCCCTTTGAAGCTGTTGCGCAAAGAAATAGCCCACAGCACTGTTATTTTTCATAGTCTCCGGCGTACACACTTCCCATGTTCCCGGCAGGTTATTTTGGGGATAAATAGATGTTGTTTTAGTCACTCTAAAAAATCGCAGATTGGGTACATTAGCTTTGGCAACCTCATCATTGTTTTTAATGCCCCAAGCTGGAGACATTTCCATATTGGACTGCCCTGAACACAACCAAACTTCCCCAATCAAAACATCTTTAATTTCAATGGAATTATATCCCAAAATCTTGATGGAATGACCTTCCCCTGCTTTAGGTGTTTGAATATCCATTTCCCATTGGGCCTGGACATTGGCTTTCACCTTATAAACTTCAGAAGTCCATGAAGGCTGAATCACCACTTCTTCATCAGGTGCCGCCCAACCCCAAAATTTCACATTGGCATTTTGCTGCAAGACCATATGATCTGAAAATATGGCCGGCAAACTGATATTGGCCCAAATCCCTTGAACAATCAAGAAACTTGCTATAAAAAAAAGGTTACGCATTTGTGTCATTTAAAATGGTTTCAATCGCTTCCAATTCCGAAGTTGAAAAGGTTTTATTTTCCAAAGCCCCCAAATTATCCAGCAACTGTTTTTTACTGCTTACCCCTATCAAAACGGAAGTCACCCGCTCATCCTTCAACAACCACGCAACCGCCATTTGTGCCAAACTTTGACCCCGGTTTTCGGCAATAGCATTTAACTTTTGAGCTTTCGATACTTTTTCGGCAGTGACCTGATCCAACTGAAGAAACCCTGTACTTTTGGCTGCCCTGGAATCTTCTGGAATCCCTTTCAAATATTTGGAGGTCAAAATACCCTGCTCCAAAGGTGAAAACGGAATACAGCCCACACCTTCATCTTCCAAAACATCCAACAAGCCTCCCTCGACCCAACGGTCCATCATATTATATCTAGGCTGATGGATCAAGCAAGGCGTTCCCAAATCCTTCAATATTTTCGCAGCTTTTTTGGTGTCTTCCGCACTATAGGAGGAGATGCCCACGTACAGAGCCTTCCCCTGTCTCACTATTAAATCCAAAGCCTTCATAGTCTCCTCCAAAGGCGTATTGGGATCTGGTCTGTGACTATAAAAAATGTCCACGTACTCCAAGCACATACGCTTTAAACTTTGATCCAAACTGGCCACCAAATACTTTTTGGAACCCCATTCGCCATAAGGCCCAGGCCACATTAAATAACCCGCCTTGGTGGAAATAACCATTTCATCTCTATAAGGGGCAAAGCTTTTTTTCATGATCTTCCCGAAATTTTCCTCGGCAGACCCAGGAGGCGGACCATAGTTATTGGCTAAATCAAAATGGGTAATCCCTTTATCGAATGCCGTATGCAAAATTTTCTTTCCCTTGCCAAATTCGTCCACATGCCCAAAATTATGCCACAAACCCAGTGACAATTCAGGCAATAGCAAACCACTATTTCCACATCTGCGATACTGCATGGTATCATACCGTTTTTTGGAAGCCGTATACATAATCTTTTTAGTTTTTATTCAGTATTTCTTGATAGAATGGCAGCAACTGTTTTGCCATGATTTCATTTTCTTCAACACTTGGATGGTAATTACAGCCATTAACATACAAAGTATCAAACTGAAAAACAGCAATCTCCTTTTGCATAGTTTCTTTGAAATAGGCTTGTACTTTTTCTAGACAATTCACCAACACCTCATTGTTTTCTCCCTGAATCATAGGACTGTTGAGCAATGCAATTTTAGTATTGGGATAATGACCGTAAATCAATTTTACGAAGTTAATGTAATTCTCCGTAAACTTATCCGCATTAAATGGCAGGCGATCTTTCACTCCATCTCCGTTGGACATATCGTTAGTCCCTAAACAAATGCTCACCAAATCAGGCTGAAACGAAAAATCGTAGGGTTTTGAACTATCGGCGTTGAGATATAAATTTTCATAAACCTGCGGCATAATAGGCTCTTCTATATTCTCATCATTCCAGTTACGATACATTCCTATACCGGACACAGAACTCAGTACGAAATTAGCCTCCAAAGCTCTAGCCACTCTTGGCCCATAGGCTAAATAAGCATTATGCTGATCGATATATTCCCCCTCATTACATGGAATCCCACTATTATCCGCCAAAGCCCCACAGGTAATGGAATCCCCAATAAACTCAATAGACAGAGCCTTATTATCTTCAACAGGCAACAATTCTTCAGTTTCGATGCCTTTAAAAATCACCTCGCCACTAGCAGCTTCGGTGGCTTTAAAAATTTCTATGTGATGGCTTTCATTACCATCCAATTTGAGCACCATTTTGTTTACACTATCACCTTTAATAGTGTGTCTTTTATGATATTTTCCATCAATAGTGACCACTACATAATTTCGTGGTTTGTATTCAGATTTCAAACATACCGTTACTGAATCCCCCTTTACAGCAAAGGCTACTGAAGACGCCGATCCCACTAAAGCCCTATCGCCGTTGTCATGGGCAGCCACTCTCCCTTTATATTCAAATTGAGGATTGGAAGGCATAAATTTCCCCTCATTCTTTTCCTCTTGTTTACAACTCACAAACATCAGCCCCAAAATCCCTAAAATATACTTTAGCTTCATATAATTTATTTAGGTATAAAACTATAAAAAAGCCCAAAGCTTTTCTTCCTATAAATCTTCAAAAACCTAAAATATTGATAACCCCACAAACCAATACACAACAATTTACAAACACCTAAATACTTAGTATTCAATATATTTACTATCTTTAGAACACTTTTAATCCATCAGTTATGAAAAAAATTACTCTTACAAACAGCATTATGAGTCTTACTTTTGGACTTTGCCTCTGTTTCATTTCTTTTCAAGTCTCGGCGCAAACATTCACGCTAAACAATTCCTCTTCCAAATTAACTGTGGAAGGGACTTCTAGTTTACATGATTGGGAAGAAGTAGCAGAAAAGCAAAAAGGCAGCATTGTTATTGACAATTCTGGAGCAGAGCCTTCCATTAGCTCGCTATCGGTAGAAATTGAAGCCGAAAGTTTAAAAAGCGGTAAATCTGCTATGGACAAAAACACGTACACTGCTTTAAAAACCAAATCCAACAAGACCATTTCTTTTAAACTCACCAAGGTAAAAAGTATTTCCAAGGTCAGCGATGGCAAATTCAAGGTCAGCGCCACTGGAGATTTAAGTATTGCCGGCGTTACAAATTCCACGGATTTAGATTTCACCATGGAAGTGAGCGGCAGCACTGTAAAACTTAACGGTTCAAAATCTTTTAAGATGTCCACTTTCAAGATTGACCCTCCTACAGCGGTTTTTGGTACCGTTAAAACAGGTGACGAGGTAACCATTAAGTTTTCGTCTGTTTTAAACCAATAATCCATCCATTTTTCAACCACTAATTTTAAACATTATGAAAGCAACCATTAAATGCTTAGTACTAGCTAGTATATTTTTGGGAAGCATCTCCATGCATGCCCAAAAACGACATCTCGACAATTATAGGTATCCAGACCAAGACGGAATCAACGTTTTTGAAGATCCTAAGGACAGTATTTTAACTTTTGAACATATCAAAGTAAGAATAGGCGGTTCATTTGCTTTGCAGTTCCAAGCCTTGGAACATGAAAATTCAGGAGCCGCAGAATTGGAATCTATAGGCTACAACTTCAACTTGGCGACGGCCAACTTAGATTTGGATGTAGCATTGGCCCCTGGAGTTAGAATGCACT
Organism: Mangrovimonas sp. TPBH4; assembly: GCF_001280505.1. Lineage (GTDB taxonomy): Bacteria > Bacteroidota > Bacteroidia > Flavobacteriales > Flavobacteriaceae > Mangrovimonas_A. Next base: position 189,676 of record NZ_LBIO01000042.1, on the reverse strand, counting down.
TACGAACCTATTTATCCTCACGTCACCACCCTGAACCCTATGTGAAAGGCGGGTATTTCCAAATTGACAATTTAAGCTTCCTTAGCGATGGCCTTATGGACGGGTTTATGAAATATACCACCATTAGGATTGGACACATGGAAAACAACTACGGGGATGCTCACTTTAGAAGAACCGATAATGCCCAAGCCATTTACAATCCCTTCGTTGGGAATTTAATCATGGACTCCTTTACCACAGAAGTAGGGGCCGAAGTGTATCATCAAAGAAATGGTTTTATAGCAATGATTGGGATGGCTAACGGAAAGTTAAACCAATCTGTAGTTGAGGGTTCCAACGGCAAAACAGGCGGCGCTTCCTTTTTGGCCAAATTGGGATATGATAAACAAATCACCGACAATATTAGAATTAGGCTAACAGGATCCTTGTACAACACAGGATATGTACCCAGCCTCTACCTCTATACTGCAGACAGAGCCGGGTCCAGATACTACAGTATTTTGGAAGCCCCCGGTTCCAGTGCCTTTAGATCCGGACGCTTTTCTCCTAGTTTCAGAAATAGTATTACCGCCATCATGTTTAACCCTTTTGTTAAATGGGGTGGACTGGAATTATTTGGAACCATTGAAAACACTTCGGGATCCACAAATGCCAGTTCCAGTATCGTGGATGATGTTGTTGTAATCACACCCAGAAAAGACGGAAAAACACAACAATACGCAGCCGAACTAATTTATCGCTTTGGTCACAGAGAAAATTTTTATCTTGGCGGTCGGTATAATGTCGTAAATTCAGAATATGACGATACCGATGATGTTACCGTTGAAAGATTTCAGGCAGCCGCAGGATGGTTTATGACCAAAAATATTTTAACAAAAGTAGAATATGTGTCCCAAAACTACGATGGGGCAACTGGAAGACTTGAAGACGGTAAATTTGACGGCCTTATGGTAGAGGCCGTTATAAGTTTCTAAAGCAGAAACGCTTTTAAGTCCATATATTTAAGTGAATTCTATTAATGAAAAAGTTTGTATTACCTACGCTAGTCTTTTTGTGCATTTTATTGTGTGTATCTTCCACTACTGGAACTTACAAAATCAATGTAAAAATACATCCGGACAGCAAGCTGACTATCGTAGGTAACACAAACATCAATAAATTTAATTGCGGGTTCGATTCCAAAACTCTAGAAGAACCCATTCCCGTTGAATTTAGAAAAAAAGGAGATATCATATATTTTAAAAAGGCCAAACTAAAATTGAACACCTATCTTTTTGATTGTGGCAAAAAACTCATCAATAAAGATTTTCAGGATTTAATTAAAGCAGAAACCTACCCAGATATTTACCTGATCTTAAAGGAAGTTTCTCCTTCAACAATCGATAAAAATTTAGTAGACGCCAAGGTCGATTTTAAAATTGCCGGTAAAACCAAAGAATATACGGTTCCCGTTACTTACGACGGCAAGGATGATTTATCCATTTTAGGAAAATTGCAACTGAACATCCGAGACTTCGGTTTGGAAAACCCTAAAAAACTAATGGGGCTCATTAAAGTAGACGATGTTATCACCATCAATTTCAATTTGCACATTGACACTATTTAAGTTGAATTGAATTGTCGTTCAACATGGCTTGAACCAAATTATCCATGGGACATTTCACAAAACTCTCGGCCTGAAAATCATAAGTAGCAAGCACCTCTTGAAGCACATCCTGAGCGTAAAAAGCTATAGACCCCACAAAGTGCAGCTGACATGTTTTCAACTCTTCTGAATACTGCATCAATTGGTTATCAATAAACGCTGAAAAGCCCTGAACCAATAGTTCTCGTGCAAACCCATGCAACTTATGTTCCACTAAAAATGGGGCAAATTGCGCCAAGTATTTGTTAGGCGCATTGCACTTATACAACCTATGGAGCACTTCCTTCTCCTCCATTGAAAATTGCTTTGAAAATGCCATTCTCAAATCTTCCGGCATTTGTTGATAGTAATAGCTTTTTAATAGCTCCCTGCCGAAGTAATTACCGCTGCCTTCATCCATCAAAACATATCCCAACGAAGGTACTTTGGTGATAATTTCAGTTCCATCAAAATAACATGCATTAGAACCAGTTCCCAAAATGCATACGACTCCCGATTTGTCATTAACGGTAGCTTTTACTGCAGCCATTAAATCTTCTTCCACGTCAAAATAAGCATTGGGAAACACTTCCACCAAAACATCTTTCATCACATTTTTGCTCTCAACAGTATTGCATCCGGCTCCATAAAAATAAACGTGACGCACCTTTTCCCCATGCAACAAAACCTCATCCGTATTTTTTAAAATATCCAACAAGGCTTTTTTGTTGGATATAGACGGATTTAATCCTCGGGCTCTAATCTTGATGGGCTCATACCCTGACACACAAAACACCCAATCACATTTGGAAGAACCACTATCTGCAACAACTACCATGTTATTTTCTTGTGTAGTTTTGTTCAGAAAACAGCACCAGTTTTTCCAAATCTTCCACAATCACCAGTTCCACATCTACATAAGGTTCTTTAAGTTTTTCCATTAACCTTTTTAGTTCATCCAACTGCTTTTGGGAAACCTGTTTATCATCCAGAATTTCAGACAATAATGAAGCGGTTTCACTCAAAGATTCAGACAATGGAAGAAGTGGCTGCACATTTGGAGCATTCTGTATTTTCATTAATTCCTGATGATTTTCTCCCCAACCATTTAACCAATCCAAAACACTTTGCTTAGACTCCTTGGAAGAATTCGTTATATAGCCTTGAACAATTTCCTTAAATGCAAACTTATTATCAGCATCGGCAACACAGGCATCTGCAAACAATGTAAATGGCGAATAGGTTTTGTACTCGGTACCTCCTTCGTTTCTTGTATAAATTTCCAAAGGCTCACAAATATTTAACAATTCAATCAAGGGCTGAATATTTTGATTATTGGTCATAATTCTTAAAATGACATCACGGTTTTTGAGATGTGTGATCCCCAATTCCTCCAATCTAAAACTTACCTCATCAAGACGAGGCAACATCAAGTCAACATCATTCACTTCCTTTGGTGACCAGAATCGTTCAGCAATAGCTGCCGTTCTTGGCCAAATTCTAGAATCAATTGTAAACGGTGTTACCAATTCACTCCACATCGTTACTTCACCACCCAAAATACGTTTACGCTCTTCGGCTGTCAATTTTGCATCGCCAATGGGTTCAACCGAATAATGTTCCACCACAGACTGCATCCTATCGATATAAAATCCATCAGACAGTACCGTATTGTAGCCCGACTTGGCTGCAGTAATCAGCGTTTCTCCTTTTGAAAACCCTTCATTTTCTCCTCTCCAAGAATGGATTACCGCCGTTGTTGGCATATTCTCGGTCATGATTTCATCCCAGCCCATCAACTTTTTGCCTAATTTATTTAGAATCACTTCCAACTTAATATTGAAATAGGTTTGAAGATCATGGTTCGTCTTCAATTTATGCTGACGCTTAAACTTTTGAATTTGCTCATTCTCACCCCAATGTTTGCCTTCATTCTCGTCGCCTCCAATATGAAAATAAGCATCCGGAAACAAGGGGGTCATTTCTGTAAACAAATGCTCTAGAAACACATAGGTTTCATCATTTGTTGGATCCAACGTAGGGTCAAAAACGCCTGAATAACGTTCCACTTCGTACACATACCCAGGCTTACTCCCTAGTTCTGGAAAAGCCGTTAAAATAGCCGAAGCATGTCCCGGTACATCAAATTCAGGGACCACACGTATCCCTAACTTATTGGCATAAGCCACCACATCCTTGATTTGTTCTTGGGTATAAAACAAACCATCTGAAGCCAATTCTGTAAGCTCTGGAAACACCTTAGACTCTATACGAAATCCTTGATCATCTATCAAATGCCAATGAAACACATTCATTTTCACGGAAGCCATGGCGTCTAAATTTCGCTTTAAAACATCTACCGGCTGAAAATGCCTTGCCACGTCAATCATCAAACCTCGCCAAACAAAACGCGGCCGGTCATTAATGGAAAGCCCAGGAAAATAGTATTGAGTTCCATTGGAAGTCACTGTTTGCTGCAAAGTTTCCAAAGCTCTTAAGGCACCAACATCGGTTTTGGCTTTTATTAGGACGTAATCCTCCTTAATCTCCAAAGAATACGACTCGTCTGTTTCAATGGTTAAATTGGAAACCTCATCAAATGCAATTTGAATCGTTCCCTGAACATTTTCCACAGGAAATCCTTTATCCAGAAACACACCTGTTCTCCCAGACAATCGTCTTAAAAACTTTGTAGCCGCCGTATAAACACGTCCCTTACTATTTCCGTTAATGGAAATAGTAAGTTCTGAGTCAACAACCAATCTAGTATTATGTTTCCTAATTTCTGATGGCCAAGGCATCAGATTGTATGTTTCCATAAGGCTATTTTGGGAATATCCCACAAAGACCATTAGGAAGAAAAAAATCCTTAATAATTGTTTCATAAACTAAAAGTGGTATCGCTTAAAAGCTTCTATAGCGGCGTATTCCGCCAAGCCCAAATCGTTATATTTTTTTGCCGTTAATCGGTTTCTGTCTTCTACCCTCACCCAAAATTCCCTGGAGTCATCCCCTTGAAACATCACCCCATCCTTTTGTGTTTGGTGATAGAAAATTGCATGTCGTTTTCTAAGTACTTGGTCCGGACTTAAAGGCACTGCCATCTCTATTTGATAGGTTTCCCATTCATGCCAAGCACCACGGTACAACCAAACCCAGCAGTCTTTCATGTAGTCCCTTTGTTTTAAAACATCCAGAGCTTCAAACAACACATCTAAACATACTTTATGGGTTCCATGTGGATCGGCCAAATCACCGGCCGCATAGATTTGATGCGGTTTGATTGTTTCAATAAGATTGCACATGATTTCTAAGTCATCTTGGGACAAATTGTTCTTTTTAATAGTCCCAGTTTCGTAAAATGGCAAGTCCAAAAAGTGTACTTGATCATCGGGCAACCCTAAATACCTAGTTGCTGCCAAGGACTCACTTCGACGAATCATAGCCTTGAGCTTTCTCGCTTCCAATGAATCAACATCATTCTGGGTTTTCTTCTTTAAAAACTCAATGATTATATCAGCTCCGTTAGAATGTGAATTCAAGGCTTTGGAGATTTCTGCAAACTTTAAAGCTTCTTCATCAGACACCGCAATGTTTCCAGAGGTTTGATAAGCAATATGAACCCCATGTCCTTGCTCTACCAATCGATCGAAAGTTCCTCCCATAGAAATGACATCATCATCAGGGTGCGGACTAAAAATTATGACCCGTTTCTTAGGAATATCAGCACGTTCAGGACGATTGGAGTCATCTGCATTTGGTTTTCCTCCCGGCCACCCTGTAATGGTATGTTGCAGCTTATTGAACATCTTAATATTCAAATCGTACGCTGTGCCCTCTTCCGTAAGTAATCCTGACATTCCATTATCGTTGTAATCCTTATCGGTTAACTTCAAAATAGGCTTCCCTGTCAACTCACTTAGCCAAACCACGGCTTTCAACTTAAGCTCTTCGGTCCACACACAGGACGTTACTAACCACGGTGTTTTTACACGTGTTAATTCTTCCGAAGCACCTTCATCAAGCACAAAAGTAGTATTGTCGTGCTCCTGTAAATAAGTAGCAGGAACATGGGCGGTAATTTCGCCTTCAATAGTTTTTTTGATGATTTCCGCCTTACTCACACCCCAGGCCAACAGGACGATTCTTCGGGCATTTCTAACCGTTCCCACGCCCATGGTAATGGCTTTTCTTGGAACATTGTCTATACCTAAAAACGAATGCGCCGCATCACTTCTAGTTAAGTGATCCAAGGTAATACTTCGCGTAGCAGAGTTATAATGAGACCCTGGCTCATTAAAACCAATGTGTCCCGTTCTTCCAATTCCCAACAACTGAAAATCTATACCACCAACGGCTTTAATTTTCAATTCATAATCAATACAATATTGATACAGTTCATCCGGACTTACTTTACCGTCTGGAATATGAACATTCTCCGGCAGAATATCGACATGATCGAACAAATGCTGGTGCATAAAGTAATGGTAACTTTGGATATTGCTTTTATCCATAGGATAATACTCATCTAGGTTGAATGTAATCACATTGACAAAACTCAACCCCTCCTCTTTGTGCATGCGAACAAGCTCCTCATACACCTTAATGGGAGACGACCCTGTCGCCAACCCCAACACACAAGGTTGGTTTTTGGCCGCCTTCCCCCTAATCAAATCAGCAATTTCATGAGCCACCAAAATGGAGGCCTCATTGGAAGTTTTAAAGATAACGTTGTGGATTTTTTCAAAACGGGTTTCTTCAAACTTCCCTGCTTCCCTATATACGATACTGTTATAATCTGCAATATCCAGTTTCATGCTAAATTTCTTTTTTAATGATATGTTGATAAAACAAGCGGAAAATTGAACTCCCGCTTGCCTTTCTGCTAACTAAAATGAATATGAAAAAAATTAAAAGTTAGATCCTCCGGTATCCCACCATAAACGCGTCCCTCCTGTATCGGGACCATTAAGATAGCCCACGGCAGTTTGCACATTCTCCCCATTGGTATTGATTTCGCTATCAACGAAATTGATACGTCTAATTTGAATATCAGTATCTATTTCACCACCACTGTTGTTCACAACCACTGGGAATACTCTTGGATATCCCGTACGTCTAAATTCACTCCAGGCCTCTTGGCCATCAGGGAACATGGCAATCCATTTTTGGGTGATGATTTGCTCCAATTTTTCCTCATTGGTTCCTGCCGTATTAAATGCCACAGTCACCTCACTTGGATATGAATAATCATTGTCAGGATTTAAAGCATCTATAAAATCATTCGGAGTACTTGTAGCATCCGCTAAATAAGCATCAGCACCACCAACACCAAATTGTGCAAAAGAGGCCATCACACCCGCTTCATAATTAGCCTGTGCATCTCCTGCACCAGTCCAGCCCCTAAGAGCCGCTTCAGCTTTTAAGAAATGAATTTCAGCCGCTGTCATCCATACTTTTGAATCGCCTTCAACTGCTTCGCCAATTAAAGAATGGCTTCCGTATTGCGCTTTCGCTTCAATTTCAATTCCCTGTCTGATCCCTTTATAATCCCCTAAGGCTTCATCCAAAGGCGCATCAAAAAATTTGGTAATTCTTGGATCATTAAATCCTTTGAGAATCGATTCCATTTCGGCACTCATACAGATATCTCCCCAAACTTTACTGATGGTATAGATTGGGTGCACAAAACCTCCCATATCAATGGTCATAGTTTCATCTAATAGTCCTGCATTACTGTTAAATGCTTTTTCACCTTCTGTTTGTGCCAAAGTTGGATTCACTTTAGACACTCTAATTGCCAAGCGCAATCTCAAAGAATTGGCAAAAGTTCTCCATTTGGCAATATCACCAGCAAAACTGGATTGATCGAAAGCTACAAACTGAGCATCACCTACATATGCCTCCAAGCCATCGATAGCTTCATCCAAATCAGCAAAGAAAGCAGCATAAGCTTCTTCTTGCGAATCATATTGCCCAGTGGTTTCGTAATCGTTGTATTTTGTATAACGAATAGGTCCAAACACATCGGAAATACGATGCATGGCCATTACCTTAATGATGTTTGCCAAATACACAAATTTGTATCCACTCTCATCTCCCGATAATTCCACTTGCTGCCAGATCTCGCGAGCATATGGCATGACACCATTACCGTTAGCCGCATCATATGCATCGCTCCAAATAAATCCGTTCCAACCATTTACCAAGGCGTAGGTTTGATTATTGATGTTTCCTGCGAAAGGTGTTGGCGCCGTCATGTAACCAGAAAACACATCGGCATTCAAGTTTTGTTGCAATTGGTAGTTCCAAGCCGGCTCTACACGAATGACATTTGAAAATAGCGGCGAAAAACGAGATCCAATATGGTTGTTTTGCTGCGTTAAACTGGCCTGGGAAATCCCATTTGGATCGGTATTGATATCCTCAAAATCCCCAGTACAGTTTATCAAACTCATAGCCACTAGAGAGGCTAAGGTATATTTTGTTATGTGTTTCATAGCATTTTAGAAATTTACGTTAATGTTCAACCCGATACTTCTAGTAGAAGGTTGGTTATAGATATCCACTCCCTGAAGTCCCAAACCTGTACTAGCTGCCACATTAGGATCGAACGGTGCATCTTTATAAAAGAAGAACAAATTATTGGCAATCAACGAGAAGCTTACATCATCAATAAACTTGTCTTGTAGATTTAGTCTATACCCTAAAGACAATTCTCTTAAGCTTACATTGGTAGCATCATAGACATACTCACCCAACATACCATCTCTTCCGCCAATAGCATTGAAATACTCTTGTGCTGTGATTTGAGAAGCCACACCACTTTCATCAACCACATCAACCATACCTCCGTTGGTATTTCTAACATCAGCTGAAGCTTGAGACACCCCATATTTATCATTTACAGCCTCGGTAACACTCATAACATCCCCGCCGAACTTTCCATCAATCAAAACATTTAAAGTGAAGTTTCCGAATTCAAACGTATTGTTCCAACCTAAGGTAAAATCAGGCTGGGCGTGCGCTACAGTTTCAAAATCGGTTGACATTAAGGTTCCTGAAGAATTAATTACAGGTGTGCCATTTTCGTCTCTTACCAAGGAACGTGCTTTGATACTTCCAAAATCTTCTCCTTCAATTAAGGAATACTCATATCCGTTCACTCCTCTAGCAGTAATAATTGCTTCACCATCTTGTAAAGATGGGTGTACAGAAATCACTTCATTATCGTTTTGGGCAAAATTCACAGAAGAGTCCCAAGAGAATTTATCTGTCTGTACCGGTGTTGCATTCAACACAATCTCAAAACCTTCATTTGAAATTTCACCGGCATTTACAATGTTTTGTGAATATCCATTTGGATTTGGCTCCGCCTGGATGTAAAAGATTTGATTGAAAGTATTGGTGTTGTAATAAGTAAAGTCGAATCCTAAGCGATTGTTGAAAAAGCGCCACTCGGTTCCAATCTCAAAAGACTTTTGTCTTTCTGGCTCTAATGTTTCACCTTCCAAAGGCGCAAAAGGCGCTGTTCCAATTCCCGTATTGGTAGCATTGATAGAATTAAGAGGAATAGTAGCATATACTGGAATATCCGATCCAACTTCGGCATACGATCCGCGAAGCTTAGCAAAAGAAATACCATCCGGCATATCGAACATTTCAGATAATACAGTCGTCAAACCAATCGATGGATAAAAGAAGGAATTAGAATCGGTATTCACCAAGGTTGAAGACCAATCACTTCTTCCGGTAACGTCCAGGAATATCATATCCTTGAACCCAAAGTTGGCCGATCCAAATACCGACTGCACCTCTCTTCTTCCTACAGATTGGCGAATATTGTTGGTATTGGCAAAGTTGGCTATTGTAAAGACATTAGGATAAATCAAGCCAGCACCATCTCTTCCTGAATCCAAATAAACCTGGTCGCCGATCGTGTATTTTGTCAAACTAGATCCTAAAATTCCACTAAAGGTGAAATTCTCCGAAAAATCTTTATTATAGTTTAAAATGAAGTCGATGTACTGTTGTGAGTTTTCTGTTTTCTCAAGAATATAACGACCGTTATCCCCTGAGTTTACAGGATCTGTTCCCGCATATTGTCTCTTATCAAAAGTGAAAAACGATTTATCGTAACTTCCTCTGGACTGCAAGGAAAGTGCATTTGTAATTTGATACTTAACAGATAGGTTTGCATACACACGCTGCGCAATATCCTTACTCGGACTTCTATGAATTAACCAATATGGGTTTTGTTGAATATTCTCATCAAAAGACGTAGCATATTGATCCATTTGGTTCAAAGCCGTATTGAAATATTCATATTTGTTTTTATAAATATCTCTATCAATTCCTACAGGATGCAAATACACGCCTGTCAATGGATTTGAATACAAACCATTGGTTGGGCGATTCCAAATACGTTGGTCTGATAAATTAATACTTGCAGATACATCAATTTTTTCATTTAAAAACTTCGCTGTTTCCCTAAGAGTAATATTATTTCTCACCAAACGGTTCTCAGGAATCACACCTTCCCCAATAGTATTGGCATAAGAAAAATAGGTTTGGGCCTTTTGGTTCCCCGCTGTTAGCGACATGGAACTAATTGAAGTAAATCCAGTGTTGAAGAAATCTTTTGGGTCATTAGACAAACCTCCTACTTTATCTCCCCAAGATTTCGCGTCTACTACCCTTCCATTTTCAGCAATGGGTTGTCCAACAGAAACACTTTGGTATTCCGATTGCAACTCAGGCAAAGACATCACATTGTCCACGGTAAAATTAGAAGTGAAGTTTACAGCTAAAGTTCCCTCCTTACCTTTTTTAGTAGTTATTAAAATCACCCCGTTTGCTCCTTGACTTCCATACAAAGCCGAAGCCGAAGCTCCTTTCAAAACTGTCATACTTTCAATATCATCTGGATTGATCATGGACATGACATCTCCTCCATCACGGTTACCTGTTTGGCTACCAAAAATATCTGTACCGGGTTCATTTCCGTTAGAACCGTTTCCACTATTTAACATTGGAATACCATCAATTACATATAGTGGATCATTATCACTTGTAGAGGCATTACCCCTCAAAACCACTTTAACAGCACCCCCCAAACCAGAAGAACTTCTTGAAATTGTAACCCCGGCAGACTTACCAGACAAACTATTAATAGGGTTGGTTTGCTTCACTTTGGTAAGCTCATCACCACTTACCTCTTGCGCCGAATAAGTCAAGGCCTTTTTCTCTTTGGAAATCCCCAAAGCCGTAACAATTACTTCTCCCAACATCTCCGTATCTTCCGCCAATTGCACATTTATAACATTGCTATCTGCAACTGTGACCTTTTTGGAGGTCATTCCCAAATAACTAAAAGTAAGTACGTCACCAACCGATGCCGTTAAGGTATAATTACCATCAAAATCTGTTTGCGTCCCATGGGTAGTTCCTTCAACCAACACATTGACACCTGGAATAGGCATCCCATTGGCCTGGGAAGTAACAGTTCCGGTCACTGTTTTTTCCTGCGCAAATGTGAAGTTTACAGCAAAAAATAACAATGAACACAAAAACGTCATTTTTAAATTGTGTTTCATAAAATGAATTGTTTAGTTGTTTATTGATGTCCAAAGTAACTAGGATGAAAAATATTAAGAAAAAAAATATATAAACGACAAGAATTAACACACAGACAACATTCTATTAACGATAAACGATTTCCTACAAATAAACAATTGTCATTTTTATTGCTAATCACATAATATATTTCTAAAATTGTCATAATTATTTAAAGAATCAACAACACAAATATTCATTTAAAACAAAAACCTCAACTCTTGCTTAACAAAAAAATAGCTAACAATATTCCTTTAAAGTATCATATCCTGTTTTGGTTGCTGTACTTTTCGTTTAATGTGGTACGATGGGGGAGCTATTTCAATGACTATTGGTATTCCTTAAAATCCAACCTTGTTGAATTCCCAATCCACATTATTGTGGTGTATATCAATGTATATTATCTCATTCCGAAATTCATTTTAAGGCGGAAATACAAAACCTACATAGCCTGGCTCTTTGGGATCCTTATCTTGGTTTATTTGGTAAGAACGGGACTCAACTATCTTTTGGTAACCAAGGAAATTTGGCCAGAAGCCGAGGAGGCCGGAAAGTTCCTTGAGACCAACCACCTCATTGCCGTAATTTTGGGAGAGCTATATGTTTTGGCCTTTGTAACCGCCATACAACTGCTTATTGATTGGCCAATAGAATTGCGTCGAAATGAAGACCTTGCCAAGTTACAACTGAGCACGGAATTGAAATTTTTGAGAACCCAAATACAGCCGCATTTCTTCTTCAACACCTTAAACAACCTTTACTCGCTCACTCTACAAAAATCGGATGACGCTCCAAGGTTAGTAATTAAACTTTCGGACATTATGCAATATGTACTGTATGAAGTGAACAGCTCCAAAGCCAATTTGCTGGAAGAAATCAACCATATCAATAATTATATCGACATAGAACATATTCGTTTTAAGGACCGCATAGATTCTGAACTTGACATTACTGGAGATATTGAAGACGTTCAGGTACCACCTCTACTGTTTTTATCATTCATTGAAAACTGTTTCAAACATGGTTTAAAAGGAAATGACAATATCAAGATTAATATGAGTTTTGAAATTCTCAACAAACACTATCTGGAATTCAAATTATCCAATACGTTTAACCCAGAAGTTGTTCAAGAAAACAACCACGGCATTGGGATTGCCAACACCAAGCGAAGGTTAAATTTATTATTTTCTAATGATTATGTCCTTGAAACTGATATTTTAGACGACACTTATAACATTTACTTAAAAATTCCTATCCAATGAAAATTAAGTGCGTAATCATAGATGACGAATCGTTGGCCATTGAAGTGATCGAAAGTCACCTAAAAAACTTTGACCATGTAGAAATTTTGGGCACTTTCAATAATCCCCTAAAGGCTTACAGCCTCTTGGAACAGGAAAAAATAGATATTGTTTTTCTGGATATCAATATGCCACAAATGTCCGGATTCACTTTTATCGAAAACCTAAATCACAAACCTCTTATTGTTATTACAACCGCTTACAGGGAATATGCTGTAAAGAGTTTTGAACTCAATGTTTTGGATTATTTGGTCAAACCCATCCCTTTTACTCGCTTTTTAAAAACCATGAATAAGGTGTACCAGCAGGTTTATCTTAACAATGTAAGCAATGATTCCAACCTTCAACAGGAACCCCATATTTTCCTTAAGGTGAATAAAAAACTGATCAAGGTGAATTTGGGGGATATTCTGTATATAGAAAGCTTAAAGGACTACGTGAAAGTCATTACAACCATGGGCGATTATGTAGTTCACAAATCCCTTACAGCTATCAGCGAGGAATTACCACAATCCAATTTCATCAGGGTGCACAGGTCCTACACCATTTCAATCAATAAAATTGTAGCCCTTGAAGGAAATACTATTGAGATTTCCAATAAAAAAATACCCATTGGGAGAAACTACCTTAAACAAACCAAAGAACGCATCTTCAATACCACTGAGGATATAGAAAACTAACTATTACTTAAAATTTAACTTATGTCTAAAGCTATAGATATGCCCGTTTCGCAAAAACAAAGCAGCTTGTTCCCAATTCTGGTCATTGCCGGATTGTTTTTCATTTTTGGATTCATTACCTGGATAAACGGGGCCTTGATACCCTTTATGAAAACCATCAACGAATTAACCGATGCCCAATCCTATTTGGTGGCCTCGGCCTCTTACATATCCTTTGTGGTCATGGCGCTTCCAGCCTCTTTTATCATTGGTAAAATTGGTTATAAAAAAAGTATGTCTCTAGGCCTTATCATCATGGCTTTGGGCGCCTTATTATTCATTCCTGCCGCTGAAGCCAGAACCTATTGGGTATTCCTTACAGGAATTTTTATTCAAGGTGCTGGTATGACCTTATTACAGACCGCCTCCAATCCTTACATTACCATTTTGGGACCTATTGAAAGTGCTGCAAAACGTATTGCGATTATGGGTATTGCCAACAAGGTTGCCGGCGCTTTGGGTTCAGTTATTTTTGGAGCTCTTTTACTTTCAGGAATTGATGACATTAAGGAACAACTAAGCACTGTAGATGCCACTGAAAAAGCTTCATTACTCAACCAAATGGCCGATAGCGTGGTCATGCCTTATATTGTCATGGCGCTTGTTTTATTCATTTTGGGAATCTTGATTAGAAAAGTAAACCTTCCCCATGTTGAAGCAGAACAAGAGGAATTGAAGGAAGGCGAAACTGCCAAAGTAAGCATCTTCCAATTCCCTCATTTATGGTTGGGCGTGATTGCACTTTTTGTATACGTGGGAGCCGAAGTAATTGCCGGCGACACTATTATTTCCTACGGACTCTCCTTGAATTTACCAGTTGAAGAAGCCAAATTCTTCACGCTTTTCACCTTAATGGCTATGGTATTCACCTACGCCTTAGGCGTCTTTTTGATTCCTAAATATATGAGTCAGGTTTTTGCCCTAAAAGCCAGTGCCGTATTGGGGATTTTGTTTTCCATATGTATTTTGTTAACTACTGGGTTTACATCGGTTTTATTTGTTGCCGCGTTAGGAATTGCAAATGCTTTGGTATGGCCTGCCATTTGGCCTCTGGCTTTAAAAGGCCTAGGGAATTTCACCAAAACCGGATCGGCTCTTTTAATTATGGCGATCTCTGGAGGCGCCATAATTCCGCCGTTGTACGGAACTTTGGTTGACCATAAAAAGGAAGCTCTATTGGCCAGTGGTGCAGATGCCGTAAATTCAGCATCGGAAGCATCAACCTCCAGCTATTGGATTTTAATTCCATGTTATGTTTTGATTCTATTCTATGCCCTTTACGGACACAAAATAAGATTCAAAAACGGTTAAGATTTTCTTTCATGAAAAATAGAATTCAAGCTGTTGACCTTTTACGGGGATTCACTATTGTGGCCATGATTTTGGTCAACACTCCCGGGGATTGGAATCATGTTTATGAACCACTTTTACATGCTGAATGGAATGGACTCACTCCAACAGATTTAATCTTTCCGTTCTTCTTGTTTATTGTGGGCATCTCTATCTATTTTTCGTATAAAAACAAACCCAACACAGTCCCAACCTATCGAAAAATAACCATTAGAAGTTTAAAACTGATTGGCTTGGGACTCTTTCTAAACCTATTTGTCCCATATCTCCCACTTATTACGGACTTAAGCATCTTCAGAATTCCGGGTGTTTTACAACGGATTGGAATCGTCTTTTTGATTTCCTCCATCTTACACCTCAATTGCAAACCAAGAACGCTGCTTTTTATCAGCATTGCCATTTTAATATCCTATTCCATTTTTTTAGGATGGATTCCTTTTCCAAACGGTACATTGCCTAGCTTGGATAGAGCACCAAATAATTGGGCCAATTATATAGACCTTAAAATTTTTGGGCAGCATATGTGGAAAGCAGATTACGACCCAGAAGGATTGTTGAGCACATTGCCTTCAATCGTGAGTTGTGTTACTGGCATTCTCATCGGGAAGCTTTTGGATGGACCAACGCCTTTAAGATATTTGACAAGAGCAATCCTGATACTTTTGAGTTCCGGCTATCTATTGAGTATTTGGATCCCCATCAACAAAGCCTTGTGGAGCAGTAGCTTTGTACTAGTCACCAGTGGTTGGGGCACACTTATCCTCACCATTATATATTATATTACCGATGTAAGGAAACTATCTTTCGGGGGGATATTCAAGCAGGTCGGCATGAATGCCATAGTCATTTACTTCCTATCAAGTTTGATTTCAAAATCATTTTACTTAATTCCCATAGGAGAATCTGACAACGTACATTCATGGCTTTACCAGAAGCTCTTTGTGTTTTCTTCTATTCCTCATGAATTCTCATCTTTACTATATGCCTTAGCTGTAGTATTATGCTATATGGCATTGGCTCATATGCTTTATAAACGCAATATATTTATCAAGGTTTAAGGCCTTAATTCACAATAAATATATTTGGCAAACCTCAATCAAGAAGCCAAAGTTTGTTCTCCCCATTAAAACAGAAAGTTCAGCTATCAACAACAAAAACCACCAAACACCCCTAACACATTGAAAGTGTTTCACTAAACTGAGGCACCAATCCATTTTGATTAACGGATAAAATTTAAGCTCGCACTATTTGGTAATCAAATATATAATCGTAAATTTGCAAACTCTTTTTGAGAGAGGAATGTTTAATTTAAATTAAGTAAGTGTGGACACATTAAGCTACAAAACTATTTCAGCAAACAAAGCTACTGTAAACAAAGAGTGGGTTTTGGTTGACGCTGAAGGTCAGACTTTAGGTCGTTTAGCTTCAAAAGTTGCAAAACTTTTAAGAGGTAAACATAAGCCTAACTTCACACCACACGTTGATTGCGGAGATAACGTAATTGTTATCAATGCAGAGAAAATCAACTTGACAGGAAACAAGTGGAACGACAAAACCTACATTCGTCACACAGGTTACCCAGGTGGTCAAAGAAGTTTAACTGCTACCGAGATGTTTGGAAAAGATCCAGCAAGGTTAGTAGAAAAATCAGTAAAAGGAATGTTGCCTAAAAACAAATTAGGAGCAAACTTATTCCGTAATCTAAATGTTGTTGTTGGTGCAGCTCATACTCATGAAGCTCAAAAACCAAAAACAATTAACTTAAACGAATTCAATTAATGGAAGTAATTCACAAAATCGGCCGTAGAAAGACGGCTGTTGCTCGTGTGTATGTAGCCCAAGGATCTGGGAACATCACGGTTAACAAAAAAGACATGGCGGTTTATTTTCCTACTGCAACCTTACAGTACAAAGTAAACCAACCTTTGGCCATGACTAACAATGATGGCAACTTTGACATTACTGTTAATGTATATGGTGGTGGTATTACCGGTCAAGCAGAAGCTATCCGTTTAGCAATTTCTCGCGCTATGTGTGAGATAGATGCAGAAAACAGATTGGTTTTAAAGCCAGAAGGTTTATTGACAAGAGACCCAAGAATGGTAGAGCGTAAGAAATTCGGTCAGAAGAAAGCTCGTAAGAAATTCCAGTTCTCTAAACGTTAATCCCACAGTAAAAGAAACAACCCAGTTTTTGTTGTCCATAGCCTGTTAAGGTTAGGATTTAGTTTAGCATCTAAATGGATAAGGCGATTGCCCAGCATGACCACTTAGCCATTGCTAATCAACAGAACGTAAACTATTACAAAATGGAAAAAGTAGAAGTAAAAGAATTATTAGAAGCAGGTGTACATTTTGGTCACTTGACCAGAAAATGGGATCCAAACATGGCTCCTTACATCTACATGGAGCGTAACGGCATCCATATCATCAATCTTTACAAGACAGCTGCAAAAATCGAAGAGACTGCTGAGGCTCTTCACAAAATTGCTGCTTCTGGAAAGAAAATCTTATTTGTAGCTACAAAAAAGCAAGCAAAAGACATCGTTGCTGAAAAAGCAGGCGCTGTAAACATGCCATACATCACTGAAAGATGGCCAGGTGGAATGTTGACCAACTTTGTAACTATCAGAAAAGCTGTTAAGAAAATGGCTTCTATCGATAGAATGAAAAAAGATGGAACTTTCAACACCCTATCTAAAAAAGAGCGTTTACAAGTAGACCGTTTAAGAGCTAAGTTGGAGAAAAACTTAGGTTCTATTAGCGATATGACTCGTTTGCCAGGAGCTTTGTTTGTAGTGGACATCAAACGTGAGCACATTGCAATTAAAGAAGCACAAAAATTAAACATTCCAATCTTTGCAATGGTCGACACCAACTCTGACCCACGTCAAGTTGACTATTTGATTCCTTCAAATGATGATGCTTCAAAATCTATAGATAAAGTTTTATCTCTAGTAACTTCAGCTATCGCTGATGGTTTGGCCGAAAGAAAATCGGACAAAGTTGCTAAAGAAGAAGGTAAAACTGCAGCAAAGAAACCAGCAAAAGCTAAAGTTGCTGGAGACGAAGAAGAATAAGATAACATTTACAAAACACAAATAAGTCGTTTAATTCTTTTCTTTGTTGAAAATTAATTGAACGACTTTTTTTTAAAAAATTCAAATACTTATGGAAGGTACAGTAAAAATTACAGCTGCTGAAGTAAACAAGCTAAGACAGGCTACTGGAGCCGGTATGATGGACTGTAAAAAAGCTTTGGTTGAGGCTGAAGGTGATTTTGACAAAGCTATCGAGGTTTTACGTAAGAAAGGTCAAAAAGTAGCAGAAAAGAGAGCTGACAGAGATTCTTCTGAAGGTGCTGCTGTTGCTAAAGTAAACGATGACAACACTGTAGGTGTAACTATCGTTTTAGGATGTGAAACTGACTTCGTTGGTAAAAACGAAAACTTTGTGGCCCTTGCCAACCAATTGGCTGAATTGGCACTTACCGTAGATTCTAAAGAGGCTTTATTGGCTGCTGAGATCGACGGAATGACTGTTGCTGACAAATTAACTGAGCAAACTGGTGTTATCGGTGAAAAACTTGACATCACTGCTTTTGAAAGATTGGAAGCTCCATACGTTGGACAATACGTTCACATCAACAAAATTGGTGCTTTAGTTGGATTGTCTGCTAAAGTTGACAACGCTGATGTATTGGTAAAAGATGTAGCAATGCAAGTAGCTTCTATGGGAGCAACTACTTTGTCTTACAAAGATTTCGATCCTGCTTTTATCGCTTCTGAAACTGAAGCTAGAATTGCCGTTATCGAAAAAGACAATGAAGAATTGGCGCGTTTGGGTAAAACTCTTAAAAACGTACCTAAATTCATCTCTATGGCCCAATTGACAGATGAGGCCTTGGCCCAAGCTGAAGAGGATGCTAAAGCACAATTGAAAGCTGAAGGGAAGCCAGAGCAAATTTGGGACAAAATTTTACCTGGTAAAATGGAGCGTTTCATTTCAGACAACACTACTTTAGACCAAGAGCAATGTTTATTGGACCAAAACTTCATCAAAGATGAAAAAATCAATGTTGCCAAATATGTTGAGTCTTACGGTGATGTAACTATTACAGATTTCAAACGTGTAACAGTAGGATAATCTCAATCCTGTTCATAAAAATTAAAAAAGCTTCTCCTTTACGAGAAGCTTTTTTTATAACCCAAAAACAAAAAAATATTGTAGTTTTGCTAAACTTTCAAAAGTACTGGAAATTGGGTGTCTCTGGCTTTCATATCCACTGACCAAAAGACACTTAAAGTTGACAGCTTCTTTTAAAAACAAATCGTCTCAAACTAATGAAATACAAAAGAATACTTCTAAAATTATCCGGAGAAGCACTAATGGGAAGCCGTCAATATGGGATTGACCCTGAACGATTGGCTGAATATGCAGATGACATTAAATCCATAACAGACAAAGGCGTTGAAGTGGCCATTGTTATAGGAGGAGGAAATATTTTTAGAGGTGTAGCCGGAGCAAGCAATGGCATGGATCGCGTTCAAGGAGACCATATGGGTATGTTGGCAACCGTAATCAATGGATTGGCCTTACAGAGTGCCTTGGAGAATGCAGACATCCCAACACGTTTGCAAACCGCCATCAAAATAAATGAAGTAGCCGAACCATTCATCCGCCGTAAGGCCATGCGCCATTTAGAGAAAGGCCGTGTGGTAATTTTTGGTGGAGGCACTGGAAATCCTTATTTTACAACAGATTCTGCAGCCGTATTGCGCGCCATCGAAATAGAAGCCGATGTTATCCTAAAAGGAACGCGTGTGGATGGTATTTACAATGCCGACCCTGAAAAGGACAATACTGCCGTAAAATTTGACCATATCACCTTTGAAGATGTACTTCAAAAAGGCTTGAAAGTCATGGACACCACAGCCTTTACTTTAAGTCAGGAAAACCAATTACCAATCATTGTATTCGACATGAACACAAAAGGCAATCTCTTGAAAGTGGTTTCCGGTGAAAACATTGGTACCAAAGTAAACTTATAGCCCCTTACCATAAAGCTTATTTTTTGTAATTACATTAAATTTCACAAAATGAACGAAGACATTCAATTTATATTAGATTCAACCAAAGAAGCAATGGATAATGCCATCAAGCATTTGGAAAAACAATTCGTGAATATTAGAGCTGGAAAGGCTAGTCCTGCTATGCTTGGAAGCGTTATGGTAGATTATTATGGATCCCAAACTCCATTGAACCAAGTTGCCAATGTTAATACACCAGATGGAAGAACCATTACGGTGCAACCTTGGGAAAAAAGTATGCTTCAAGAAATTGAGCGCGGGATTATGTTGGCCAATCTAGGTTTTAATCCAATGAACAATGGAGAAACCATCATCATTAACGTTCCGCCATTAACCGAAGAACGTCGTAGAGACTTGGTAAAACAAGCCAAGACTGAAGCTGAAGATGCTAAAATTGGTGTAAGAAGCGCTAGAAAGGATGCCAATAATGACATCAAAAAGCTTTCGGATGTCTCTGAAGACCTTCAAAAAAATGGTGAAATTGACGTACAAGAAATCACAGATAAATACGTTAAGAAGATAGATGAACTTTTAGCTGTAAAAGAGAAAGAAATCATGACAGTATAAAGAAAAGCGACATCCAATGTCGCTTTTTTTAGGTCCATTTTAACAACTTTTCCCTCGTACTTCATGCGTAAGCACTGCATTTTCCTATTTCTATTTTTAGCTACAATGTTCGTGCAGTCGCAAACAGTATCGACTAGCTCCCAAAACAATACCAAACAGGATTCCTTAAGACGCAGGGCCTTTATCACCAATATTGGCAACGGTTATTTCCCTACTAAATATTTCAATTTTGATTTGCGCTATTTAGTTAAATTCAACCAATATGAAGGGTTTCGCACTGGTTTGGGAGCCATAACCAATGACGCCTTTTCCAACAGGTATCGCGTAAACGGCTACCTATCTTATGGTTTTCGTGATAACCGATTTAAATACAGTATTGGAGGGGGCACTAGAGTAAGACCCCGTTCCAATACTTGGATCAACGCGGCCTATACCGATGACCTTCAAGAAACGGGAAGCTCCACTTTTTTAACGGACAAACGCTTTTTTCAATTGTTTCAACCGCGATTGCTCAACATTGATCTTTTCCACAGGTTAATCAATCGAACAATCTCCTTGGAACATCGTATTTCTCCACACCTCCTATCCGAAATCCAATTGGCCAGCACCGATGTGTTGCCAACCTATTCGTATTTATTTTTTGTGGACAACCAATTCTATCATGATTTTGATTTGACGACTTCCATTGTATCCTTGCAGTGGAGTCCATTTAGTAGATATGAATATGTGAATGACAAATTAAAGGAACTCAAGAAAGGGTTTCCTCAATTCACACTACAATATACCCAGAGCTATAAGGATATTTTTGGCGGAAATTTTAATTTCCTAAAATTAGACTTTAGGAGCATTTATCAAATAGAATACCCCAATGCATCGGTTACAAAATTCACACTACGTGCAGGAATTGCAAAAGGAAAGACTCCGTTGACCCATTTGTACCACACCTACCCCAATAACATTACCAAGGAAACCATTTTACAACGTTTTTCGGTAGCAGGTTTGAACAGTTTTGAAACCATGTATTTTAATGAGTTCTTTTCAGATAGGTTTACAACCCTTCAACTGAAACACTTTTTCAAACCCTTCAAAATCACCGAACGTTACCAACCCCAGCTCGTATTGATTACACGCTACGCCGTAGGAGATATGGACCATATTGACAGGCATCAAAATGTAACGTTTGGCACCTTGGACAAAGGCTATACGGAATCTGGTTTGGAAATCAACAAACTACTGTTCGGTTTTGGACTTAGTTTTGCCTATCGCTATGGCGCCTACCACTTACCTAGGGAGGAGGACAACATTGCCCTTAAGTTTACTTTCAACCTAACCCTGAGATAGAATTAAATAGCCTATTTTGCAGCCTAATCCTTAGCTTTTTCCTACCTTTGTCGCCTGTTTTTATCAAGCTATGCTCAAACTATTTACAACAGGCTTTTGGGAAGTCGTTGCAAGACTTATTTTACGTAACAAAGTAGCTATTTTAATTGGCATTGTTCTGGTTACGTTATTCTTCAGCTATCAATGGAAATACATGCGCTTCACCTTTACGGAAGCCAATTTATTGCCCGATGACCATGAGGTTAATGTTACCTATAACCACTTTCTGGATATCTTTGGAGAAGAAGGTAACCTTATTGTAATTGGGGTCAAGGACTCTACCCTGTTCACGGTAGATAAACTAAATGCCTGGAACAGCCTTTCAGAAAGCTTCAAGCCTTATGAAGAGGTTGAAACCGTTGTTTCTATTAAAGACCTTCAAAAACTTGTAAAAAACAATGAAGCCCAAAAGTTTGATTTGGAACCCTTCATCAAGGATTCCATTCATTCCTTGGAGCAAATCAACACCTTAGAGAAGGAACTCTTCCAAAAATATCCTTTTTATGACAACTTCCTTTTCAATAAGGAAACGAAAACGGTGAGAACGGCCATTTACATGAAAAAGGATATTGTTAACACCTCTCTTAGGAAAGATTTTATAGAGCAAATCCTTGAACCTAAAATTGCGGAATTTGAAAGTGCCAACAATCTGGATGTCCGCGTATCCGGAATGCCCTATATCAGGACGTTAAATGCGAAGAGCATCATTGATGAAATTGGACTATTTATTGGAGCCGCACTTTTGGTAACCTCCTTGATCTTCTTTTTCTTCTTTAGATCCTTCAGGGCCACCTTCATTTCCTTAATCGTGGTTTGTATTGGAGTTATGTGGACCTTCGGGATACTGGGCTTGTTCAAATATGAAATTACCGTCTTAACAGCCTTAATCCCTCCATTAATTATTGTAATTGGGATTCCTAACTGTATTTTCTTGATCAACAAGTTCCAACATGAGGTAAAATTGCACGGTAATAAGGTTAAATCGCTACAGCGTGTAATTACCAAAATTGGTAATGCCACCTTGATGACCAACATAACCACTGCTTCAGGTTTTGCGACGTTTATTCTTACCCAGAGTAAGCTTTTAAAAGAATTTGGTATTGTAGCCTCCTTAAGTATTTTGGGCATTTTTGTGTTGTGCTTATTGATAATCCCTATTGTTTACACCTTCTTGCCTTACCCTAAGGAGCGCCATCTAGAGCACCTCAACAAACGTTGGATAAGCACCATTGTTGATTGGATGGTAAGAATGGTAAAGGAACACAAAATTGCTATTTACTCTATTTCATTGGTTCTTATGATAGCTAGTATCATAGGTATTTACCAAATGAAAATTTCTGGTAGTTTGATTGAGGACATGCCACAGGATACCGAGTTCTTTGATGATATTAGATTCTTTGAAAGTGAATTTAACGGCATCATGCCCTTAGAGATTATGGTGGATACCAAACGTAAAAAAGGGGTTATGAAATTGAGTACCCTGAAGCGTATGAACGAGTTGGAGGAAGTCATCAATGAAACTCCAGAATTGTCAAAGCCCATTTCAGTAGTGAGCCTCTTGAAATATTCCAAACAGGCCTATTACAATGGCAATCCTAAATACTACCAGTTGCCAACAAGCCAAGAAAACAGTTTTATTTTATCCTACGCCAAAAACTCATCATCTGATGTAGACCTACTAAAAAACTTTGTAGACAGTACAGGACAATATGCGCGTATCACCACATTTATGAAGGATATTGGCACCGATAGGATGGAGCGTATAGAAGAAGATTTGCAAGCAAAAATCAATAAGGTATTCCCAGAGGAACAATACACAATAACCCTTACGGGTAAAGCCTTGGTCTTCCAAAAAGGCACCAAATATTTGGTAAAAAACCTAGTAATTTCATTGTCATTGGCCATTTTGTTGATTTCCCTATTTATGGCCTATATGTTCCGTTCGTTTAGAATGATTATCGTATCCTTAATCCCTAACCTATTACCACTATTGGTAACGGCAGGATTAATGGGCTTTTTGGGAGTACCTATCAAACCGTCCACAATTTTGGTGTTTAGTATTGCCTTTGGTATTTCAGTAGATGATACCATTCACTTTTTGGCAAAATACAGACAGGAGCTCCAAGCCAACCACTGGAAAATCAGAAAATCGGTGTTTGGCGCCCTACGTGAAACTGGAGTAAGTATGTTCTATACCTCCATAGTGCTATTCTTCGGGTTCTCGGTATTTACCATCTCAAGTTTTGGAGGAACGGTAGCCTTGGGAGCCCTAGTTTCGGCCACCTTGTTGTTTGCTATGCTGTCCAATTTATTGTTGTTGCCGTCATTGTTACTATCCCTGGAAAGAAGTATTGCCAATAAGGAAGTATTGAGAGAGCCTTCCATCAATATCATTCCAGAGGAAGACGAGGAAGACCTACTTTAAATTTAACCAAATAATTATTTGAATAAGGGAAAGTCTCGTTGGATTTAAATACCAATTATCGATAAAAATGCCGTTTGGCTTTTTTATCTTTGCAGTTCAAAACTTAAAACCAATAACCTATTTGCATTTTGAAGCCAGTTTGTTTACAATCACTTCGATGCAAATAAGCTTTAAAACAATATTGATTTAGAAATGAAATCACATACAATTGCCGACTTATTATCGCAGGATATCACATTTCATGACATAGAAATTAAAGGTTGGGTACGCACTTTTAGAGCCAACAGATTTATCGCCTTAAACGATGGATCTACAATTCACAACATTCAGTGTGTGGTGGATTTTGAAAACACCGATCCTTCTACCCTAAAACGAATCACCACCGGTGCTGCCGTTCATATTGTAGGGGAACTGGTAGAAAGCCAAGGAAAAGGCCAACGTGTGGAAATCCAGGTAAAGTCGATTGAGATTTTAGGAGATTCCGATCCGGAAACCTATCCTATTCAACCAAAAAAACACACTTTCGAATTCCTACGTGAAAATGCACACCTGCGCACTAGAACCAATACCTTTAGTGCCGTAATGCGTTTGCGTTCGTCATTGTCTTTTGCCATACACAAGTACTTTAACGAGAATGGTTTCTACTACATGCACACGCCTATCATTACAGGAAGTGATGCTGAAGGGGCTGGCGAAATGTTTAGAGTGTCTGCTTTGGACGCCAAAAACCCGCCATTGAATGAAGAAGGAAATGTAGACTATAAAGAAGATTTCTTCGGAAAGGAAACCAACCTAACGGTATCAGGACAATTGGAAGCTGAAACCTATGCCATGTCGTTGGGGAAAGTATATACGTTCGGCCCTACATTTAGAGCCGAAAACTCCAATACTTCAAGACACCTTGCCGAGTTCTGGATGATTGAACCAGAAGTTGCTTTTATGGACTTGGCAGGCAATATGGATCTTGCAGAAAATTTCATGAAATCTGTGATCAACTATGTCTTGGAGCATAACATGGACGACCTTAAATTCTTGGAGCAACGTCTATTGGATGAGGAAAAAACAAAACCTCAGGCCGAGCGCAGCGAGATGAGCCTTATTGAAAAACTTAGGTTTGTTGCAGACAACAACTTCAAACGTGTAAGCTATACCGAGGCCATCGATATTCTGAGAAACTCAAAGCCAAACAAAAAGAAGAAATTCAACTATATCATTAACGAATGGGGTGCAGACCTTCAAAGTGAACACGAGCGTTTCCTTGTTGAAAAGCACTTTAAGTGTCCAGTAATCCTGTTTGATTATCCGGCCAACATCAAAGCCTTCTACATGCGCTTGAACGACGATGGAAAAACGGTTCGTGCCATGGATATTTTGTTCCCTGGTATTGGAGAAATCGTTGGTGGATCTCAGCGTGAAGAGCGTTTGGAAGTTCTGAAAGAAAAGATGAAAGCCTTGGACATCGAGGAAGAAGAATTGTGGTGGTACCTGGACTTGCGCAAGTACGGAACTGCAGTTCACTCTGGCTTTGGACTTGGGTTTGAACGCTTGGTAATGTTTGCCACGGGAATGACCAATATTAGAGATGTCATCCCTTATCCAAGAACACCTCAAAACGCCGATTTTTAATAAAAAATTAGCATAAATCATTTCAAAACAACCTATGTTTACATTTTAATATAGGTTGTTTTTTTTACCTTTATCCGAAAGCAATTTTAAGCTATGCTCAAGCAGTATTTACAGTTCAAATTATCGCAAAAACTATCGCCGCAACAAATTCAATTAATGAAATTGATTCAA
Organism: Mangrovimonas sp. TPBH4; assembly: GCF_001280505.1. Taxonomy (GTDB): domain Bacteria; phylum Bacteroidota; class Bacteroidia; order Flavobacteriales; family Flavobacteriaceae; genus Mangrovimonas_A. The sequence continues at coordinate 163,809 of NZ_LBIO01000042.1, read as the reverse complement.
TTGCCTACACAGGCATTTGAGCAGCGTTTAAAGCAGGAACTGGAAGAAAACCCTGCGTTGGAAAGCGGCAAGGAGAAGCATGACGACCACGAAGACACCTTTGAGGAATTTGATAATTCTGCAGATGAAATCAATGACAATGAAACCATCAATGCAGACGATATTAATGTGGACGATTATTTGAGTGACGACGACATTCCTGACTATCGCACCCAAAGCAATAACTACAGCAGTGACGACGAAGAAAAGAATGTACCTTATGCTGCGGGGACCTCATTTACCCAACACTTGACCAACCAACTCAATACCTTCAGACTTACCGAGGAAGAAATGGACATTGCAGAATTCTTGGTAGGAAGCATAGACGAAAGTGGTTATATCAGGCGTTCATTGCACGATATTGTGGATGACCTTGCCTTTACCCAAAACATTTTTACTGACGTTGAATCGGTTGAAAAAGTACTCCACAAGGTTCATTTATTGGATCCTGCTGGCGTTGGCGCCCGGAACCTACAGGAATGTTTAAGTATTCAATTACATCGTAAGGAGAAAAATCCAGATGTTGAATTGGCCATCGAAATCATCGACAATGCTTTTGAACAATTCACCAAAAAGCATTACAAAAAACTCCTTCAAAAATTTGATGTCACCGAAGAACAACTTAGGGATGCCATTGAAGAAATAGAGCATCTTAATCCAAAACCTGGTGGGTCCTACTCAGGGAACAACAAAATGGTAGAGCACGTGGTCCCGGATTTTGCCATTAGAATTGTTGATGGTGAATTGGAATTGACCCTAAATGGTAGAAACGCTCCCGAATTACATGTTTCGAGGGAATATAGCAACATGATGAAGGGCTATAAGGAAAGTAAAGATAAATCCAAGCAACAAAAAGATGCCGTTCTATTCATCAAACAGAAATTGGATGCAGCGAAATGGTTTATTGAAGCCATTAAACAAAGGCAGCAGACACTCTTCGTTACCATGAGTGCCATAATGAACTATCAGGAAGAGTACTTTCTTACGGGAGACGAACGCAAGTTAAGACCTATGATCTTGAAAGACATTGCGGATGAAATTGGAATGGATGTTTCTACCGTATCCCGTGTGGCCAACAGCAAATATGTAGATACCCCTTACGGCACCAAACTCATTAAGGAATTCTTTTCGGAATCCATGACCAACGACCAAGGAGAAGAAGTCTCTACAAGGGAAATCAAAAAAATATTGGAAACGGTTATCGAAGAAGAGGACAAACAGAAACCACTTACCGATGAGAAGTTAGCTTCCATCCTAAAGGAAAAAGGGTATCCTATTGCTAGAAGAACAGTTGCCAAATACAGAGAACAACTTGACCTGCCTGTTGCTAGATTACGTAAAAAAATATAGTTTTTAAACAATCCTTAACTCTGAATTGTATTTATACGGAAGTTTTCCAAAATTAAAAAAATCGTAAATTGAGATTATTATTAAACATATAAATTCTGACTTTTTTACTACTTGGGTGTTCAAACCCAAAACGGAATTTGATTGTTTCTAAAATTGACTACCAAATTGACTTAACTGAACTTGATTCTGTACGTGAAAATCTGAACGGATATTGGATAATGGATTTAGGGGAAGAGCATTCTGAAACAGAACGAATAGTATGTTTAAAATTCACTAAAAATTCAAGTCGTTGGGAAAATGTTGGTTATAAAAATAATTTTCTAAATCATTCTATTGAATTTACTTCTTGTCAATCCGTTGCGAGCCTGATAAAAGTAAAAGACAGTGTTCAAATTGAGTTTGTTGGAATTGGAAGTACGGACACCTCCAAAATTGAATATTTATCAAAAACTAAATTAATAATAGACGGAATGCCTTATCTAAAACATGAAGGTTATCCAGAATTGAATAAAATAATGAAATGAACATGTGGTAAAACAATATATAATTCATTCCTTACGATGTTCCCCGCAGAAAATCTTCGCAATTTAGCTACCTTAACTTCTTAACCCGAAAATCTTACCGGATTTTAACACAACGAAACCACACAAAGGAATAAAAGATACATTGATTTTCATTTATAAAGAGTTCCTACAAATGGCTTGAATCTCGATAATGAATACTATCTTGTATGCATAATTGAAAGTTGTAAATTACAAGACTGCTTCGTTGCATGCTAAAAGCTATTTCATTTATATTTCATCCCGTGTTAATGCCCTTATTGGGGGTATTGTTCTATTTTTCTAAAACTCCCAGGTATATTCCTGAACCAATTGTTAAGGCCAAGGTATTTTCGGTAAGCATATTGACCATTATCCTGCCCATCCTATTGTTCTACCTTTTAAAAACATTAAAGAAAATAGATTCCTTCTATTTGGAAACTACTAAAGAACGCATCCTACCCCTAGTACTTCAATGCGCCATTGTCATTTTAATTTTTACTAGAGTTTTACCTGAAAATGAAATACCTGAATTGTATTTCTTCTTCATCGGTATACTGTGCTCGACTTTAACCTGTTTGATTTTGGCATTAATGGATATCAAGGCTAGCATCCATATGATAGCTGCTGCTGGATTATTCATGTTTGCCATTGCCATAGGCATCCATTTTCAAATAAATATAAATGGAAGCATTGCACTTATGTGCATTTTTTTGGGAGCTATAGCTACCTCAAGGTTGCATCTAAAGGCACATACGCCCATTGAACTAATAATAGGTTTCTTTATTGGCTTTTTACCGCAATTAATAATGCTGAATTATTGGCTATAGGAAGAAAAACATAAGGCCTATTTTTAGTGTTGTCATCTCCAAGTTTTCATTACTAACTTTGGCATTACCAAAAATAGAATTCAAGCCATAATATAAATGCAAATTGAAATCGTCATAACCGGCACTTAAAGTTAGTCCGTATTGGAAGTCGTTAAAATCGTCATTATTCTTGTATCTAAGCGTTCCTAAACTACCATCATACAACGATGTATTGTAGAACACATATCCTAGCTTAAATCCAGTATAAATACGCCAAAAATCGTACACCTTGGCAGTTGATGTACGCCATCTTATTTCAAAAGGCATTTCAACGACATAAGTGGAGAATCTGTTTTTTGAATAAGACTGTTCGCTTTCGTCTATAATACTGTAATTAAAGCCTCTGTCCCCATTCTTTATAATGGACATATTTTGATTGTAGTTATTTAGAGCAAATCCCAAGCCCAATCCAAAAGCCACATTCCGACGTTTATTAATGGGCATATCCCTTATAAAACCCAAATGCAGACCGTACGAAAAGCCGCTTTGTGAAAGCCCTGACGGTTCCTTGACTAACCAATTATAAGTAACTCCAGCATAAAACTGGTCTTCCCTGTAGTTAGAATCTACAACCAAAGAATCAGTTACAGACTGTGAAAACCCTAACCCAATAATACCAACTAAAAATATGCAGTTCAACCAGTGTTTCATAGACACAAATATAGAAGAATAAAACTTTAGTATTTCAACTCTAAAATAAGCACATAAAAAAACATCCTGATGCAAGCACCAGGATGTTTTCCAATATATTTAACAAATAAAATTATTTAATCATTTTGGGAGATATCACCATTACGTGTTGTATAGTTGATCTTCAAAGCATTCACTTTTCTAAGTTCAGTTTTAATATCACTTACAATTCCCATATTAACCTCCTTATCTACTTTTAAAGCTGTAGTTAAGAAAGGTACCAATTCTTCACGCTTAGAAGCTCTTTCGGCCTCAATGAAAGCTTGAATGTCACTAACATCGGCAAACTTATCGTTGAGCTGGATACGGGCCTCTTTACCAAACGTACTTTGAAATCTATCAGACGGTTTCCCTGCGTAGATGTACATTATCAAGTCTTTTTTGTCAAGCTTTTCAACTTGGTCTGCGAAAGGCAGATCATTTTTGACTTTTAAAGTAGTATCACGCATTACGGTAGCAACCATAAAGAAGAACAAAAGCATGAATACAATATCCGGTAAAGATGCTGTTGAGATCGCTGGTAAATCGCCTGATTTTTTCTTATTAAATTTAGACATAAAATTGTGTTTTCTAAATTACTATTGCACTTCAGATAACTTTTGAGGATACTCAAGTTTTATCTTCTCAATTTTCTCCTTTAGCTTTTCACTTTTGAACTCTGGTGAACGGGAGTCGTCGTAAGCTATTTCCATTTCCTTGAAAGCTCTTCCAAACAACTCTTGTGCACGACGGTTTCTCAACTCGTTATAGGCTGCCACCAACTCGTTTTGTACAGAAATATACATTGAGTATGATGTCTCTCTCTCGTTTTTAAGTGAGATAATTGCTTTATCAGGATTATCAGAAGATTTAGGATCTCTTTTACCTTTACAATAGCCACAAGCGTCATCGCCTGCACCACCACCATTATCCAAAAACTCAACAGCTGCCTTTCTTAAATCCTTCAACTCCATCAATTCGTCTTCTACCAAAAGCTGATCGTTTTTGTTGATCAACACTGTAAAGATGTTTTTTTGCTTAATTACAGGTGGTTCAACATTTTGATCGTCTATTGGTGGTAACTTTCTACTCAAACCAGTATCGGTTTCAATAGTAGTAGTTACCAAGAAGAATATAAGAAGTAAGAACGCAATATCAGCCATTGATCCTGCATTTACTTCGGGTGCTGCTCTTTTTGCCATAATTACTTAATCATTTTTTTAACTCCAGACAACAACATAGATGCCGCTGCTGTAATAATTAGGATGTAGAAGGCTATCAATCCTGCGCCTGCCATGTGAGATTCAGTCTCTGTAGCCAATTTATTATTGTATTTGTATTCCATAGGATCTCCTCCTGATACGGCATACGATACAATCAATATAGCAGCAAAAAGCCCTACTCCTATCAAAGTTCCTTTTAAGGATGCTGTATGTGTCACTAAGTTCTTTAAAACAAAGAACACAACAAATACTAGTATGATCCCTAAAACAATATAAGCTACATAAGCCATTGGATCAACAATTGCTGAGTCACCTGCTGCAGCGGCTGCTTTGATGGCCTCATCACCTTCTCCGATAATTCGGACCAAGAAAATGACTCCTAAAACGCTTAAGATAGCTACTAATATTCTTAAAATTTTGTGTAAACCCATAGTTAATAAAAATTATTGCGGATTATTTTTTGTATCTGATTAACAAATCCATCAAATTAATGGACGCATCTTCCATGTCATTTACGATGCTATCAATTTTTGCAATAATGTAGTTGTAGAAAATCTGAAGGATAATAGCTACGATAAGTCCAAATACGGTTGTTAAAAGTGCTACTTTAATACCTCCTGCTACAAGTGATGGTTGCATATCACCAGCTGCTTCAATTTTATCGAATGCTTGAATCATCCCGATTACCGTTCCCATGAACCCTAACATCGGAGCCAATGCGATAAATAATGAAATCCAAGAAACGTTTTTCTCTAATTGTCCCATTTGAACACCACCATAAGCTACAACAGCCTTTTCAGCAGCGTCGATACCTTCATCATGTCTATCCAAACCTTGGTAGAAGATAGAGGCAACAGGCCCTTTAGTGTTTCTACAAACTTCCTTAGCAGCCTCAATACCACCAGATTGCAAAGCATCCTCTACATTCTTAGTTAATTTCTTAGTATTAGTTGTAGATAAGTTCAAAAAGATAATTCTTTCGATTGCAATAGCCAATCCTAAGATCAAACAAAGCAATACAATCCCCATAAAGCCAGGACCACCTTCAATAAAACGCTTCTTAAGCTCTTGGTGGAATCCAAGAGTCTCTTCAGCAGGAGCAGCAGAGTCTTCATCTTGAGTTACAGTAGCAACAGTTGCAGTAGCTGCGCTGGTAGTAGTGTATGCATTAGCATTAACAGTTCCGAAAGCCATGGTTCCTGCTATGGCTAGGATAGAAAATAGTCTTTTCATTGTTCTTAATCTTAATTTTATTAGTTAAAGTGTTAAAGATATAAAAAATTTGTAATTAAAAATAAAATAAGAGCAGAGAGGAAGGGATTCGAACCCTCGATACGCTTTTGGCGTATACACACTTTCCAGGCGTGCGCCTTCGACCACTCGGCCACCTCTCTGTTTATTGCTTTTTAATAAAGTTTAGCAAATAACCAAAAAACTTTTGAAAGCTAAAAATTTTACGAGTTAATTTTAAGACAATTCTCCGCGTAGCGCGGTTTCAAATATGGTTTTAAATGTTTTTACAGCCACTTTTTCACCTAACAAATACATAAGTTTGGTAATTGCAGCTTCAGTAGTAATATCCTTACCGGAAATAACCCCAATGTTTTGAAGATGTGAACTTGTTTCGTACTGCCCCATAGCCACGCTTCCTCCAGAACATTGTGTGACATTTACCACATGCACCCCTTTCTTTACCAATTGCTTTATAAAATCTACAAACCATGGCGCTGTAGTGGCATTTCCCGCACCATAAGTTTCCAAAATAACACCTTTTATATGAGGATTATGACTCATGCACTCCAAAGTGGTCTTTGAAATACCAGGAAACAATTTAATCAATGCCACATTGGTATCGAACAATTTATGCACCACTAATTTCTTCCTTGCATTTGGCTTAAATAAATAATCATGATTGATTTTAAGGTGAACACCAGATTCTGCCAAATGAGGATAATTTAAGGACTCAAAGGCCTCAAAATGCTCTGCATTAATTTTAGTGGTCCGGTTACCCCTGTATAATTTGTATTCAAAATACAAACCAACTTCTCTTATCACTGGACGATTTCTATGTCGCAACGACGCCATTTGAATGGAGGTGATCAAGTTCTCTTTGGCATCCGTCCTTAAATCACCTATTGGCAATTGGGACCCTGTCAAAATAACTGGTTTGGCCAAATTCTCCAACATAAAGCTCAAGGCCGATGCTGTATAGCTCATGGTATCGCTACCATGTAGTACTACAAAACCATCAAAGTCTAGATAATGAGCCTCAATGATCTCGGCCAACTGCACCCAATACTCTGGACTCATATTAGAAGAATCAATAGGTTCTTCAAAGGATACCGTATTGATATCGCAATCCAACAACTTAAGTTCTGGAATCTGCTTCAGGAGATTATTAAAGTCGAATGCTTTTAAAGCGCCCGTATTGGGATCCTTGATCATCCCAATAGTTCCTCCTGTGTAAATTAATAGAATGTTTGGATGGCCCTGTTCCATATTAAATGTTAAAAATGTCCTTTGAATTTTGGGTAGTTATGTTTGCAATTTCTTCCTCTGAAACATTATATAACTCAGATAGCTTTTCAACTACTTTTAAAATATAGGCGCTTTCGTTCCGTTTTCCACGGAAAGGCTTTGGTGCCAAATATGGTGCATCCGTTTCCAAAACAATATGCTCCAAATCTATTTCATTGATAAATTTATCCAAGCCGCCATTTTTAAAAGTCACCACTCCTCCAATGCCTAACTTCATATTAAAACCTATGGCCCTTTTTGCCTGCTGCAAATTACCAGTAAAACAATGGAATATTCCAAAGAGATCATCTCCTCGCTCGGTTTCCAACACTTCAAAAATCTCATCGAATGCATCACGGCAATGAATCACGATTGGCAATTGATACTTCTTTGCCAATTGTATTTGATGCCGAAAAGCCTTCTTTTGAATTTCCAGTGTAGAGGTGTCCCAATACAAATCAATACCAATTTCCCCTATAGCGCAAAAGGGACGCTTACTCAAAAGTTCTTCAACATGCACCAATTCCTCCTTATAATTCTCCTTTACCGAAGTTGGATGCAATCCAGCCATTAAATGGACATAGTCAGCATACTTCTCCTCCAAATCAAACATTGCATTTGTATAGGAAGAATCGATAGCCGGAATAAAAAACCTCGACACTCCCGCGTCCAAAGCACGCTGAATCATCTCTGCCCTGTCTTCTGCAAAGGCCTCACTGTATAAATGGGTATGGGTATCAGTTATTATCATGCTGCAAAAATATATGTTTTACATCATTATCTTTGCACCAAAGAGATACTAATGGAAAGATTACAGGATTTTTTACTCGAAAAGGGATACACCAAAATAAAACTACACCTTACGCAAACCAACCATTTTGAAATTAAGGCGGCCATTAATGGGGTTAAAGGCTTATTCATTTTAGACACTGGCGCTTCAAGTACCTGTGTTGGCTTTGAAACCGTAGAAAGATTTAATCTAAAAGTCAAAGATTCTGAAATAAAAGCTGCCGGTGCTGGAGCTACAGATATGCTCACACAAATTTCAAAAAAGAACAAAATGAAAATAGGGAAATGGAAAAAAGACAAAGTTCCTATCATTCTCTTCAACCTTACGCATGTCAACACCGCATTGGTAAGCCACAATTCCAAACCTGTAGATGGCATTATTGGCGCCGATGTCCTTAAAAAAGGAAAGGCTATTATTGATTACGACAAGAAGTACCTTTACCTAAAGCTTCCATAGATCTACAATCAATTTTGGAACTTCGAAAGATACCTTCCATAAATAAACTTTTATAAGCTACCAAGGATAAAATTCACACAATAAAAAGACAACCAACAACTTACCGCATTTCTCCTAAAAAACTCTGGCCACAAACCATAAAAACACTTCCTTAACCTCAAAAATACGTAGTACTACGTATTGTTTTACACTCCATTTTTAAAGAGTTTTACAAAGCTATTAATCGATTTATTTAGGAAGCCATAAAGCCTTGATTCAGTTCAAGGTTTTATTCCTATTAATTTCCTTTTAGGAATAACACCATTAAAAATGAAATCAAAATTCACCTTTGTTAACCTTGCGTTAATCATTGCCCTAATTTTGAGCTCCATCTTGATTATTACCATGAACATCTTTGTATGTTTTCATTGAATTTAACCTAAGGTTCATCAATCAGAAAATAATCAAATCAACCAAAACCAAACCAACCCAGAAAAGCGTAAATGTAAAGTTTACGCTTTTTTAGTTCAAAAAATACGTAGAACTACGTATTGTTTGATATTCTTTTATTCGCGAATTTTACAATGCTATTAATTAGTTCTTAGGGAGAATTATAAAAGCTCTGGGTTTATTGTTGACTCAGAGCTTTTATTTCACCACTCCTGAAAAATAATGATTTAAACATTGTCCCAATGAAAAATTCTTATGAACACCAACACAAAGTAGTGGTCATCAGCCTAGTTAGCTGTGCCATCTTAATAATAATCATTAATATTCTTGTTAATTTTTTTTAGTTATTAGTTAGTTATTTTATTTATCAAGAAAAAAAGGCGCAATTATCAATTGCGCCTTTTTAAATATTATGAGGGATGTTATTAAAGCTCCAAAGCTCTCTTAACATCATTGTCCATTAACAATTCTACTGGATTTTCAAGTGCTTCTTTTATCGCTACCAAGAATCCAACAGACTCTCTACCATCAATAATTCTGTGATCATAAGACAATGCCAAATACATCATTGGGTGAATTTCAACCTTACCATTTACAGCAATAGGACGCTCAATAATATTGTGCATTCCTAAAATTCCACTTTGTGGAGGGTTGATAATTGGCGTAGACAACATACTACCAAATACACCTCCGTTGGAAATTGTAAAGGTACCTCCTGTCATTTCATCAACAGTAATCTGTCCGTCACGCGCACGTAAAGCCAAACGTTTCACTTCAGCCTCAACACCTCTAAAGGTCAAGTTTTCAGCATTTCGAATAATTGGAACCATCAATCCTTTTGGCCCAGAAACGGCAATACTGATATCGCAGAAATCATAAGTAATCATTTCCTTGCCGTCTATCATAGAGTTTACTGCAGGATACTCCTTTAAAGCTCTCACTACAGCCAAGGTAAAGAAACTCATAAAGCCAAGACCAACACCGTGTTTTGCCTTGAATTCTTCTTTATACTGATTACGCAATTCAAAAACAGGAGTCATGTTGGCCTCATTAAAAGTGGTCAACATAGCTGTTTCGTTTTTAGCAGACACTAAACGCTCTGCTACCTTACGACGTAACATAGACAATTTAGAACGGGTTTCTCCTCTACTTCCTCCTGTTGGAGTTCCCATAGAAGGTTTCGCATTAACCGCATCTTCCTTGGTCACACGACCATCCTTTCCTGTTCCAGTAACCTCAGAGGCCTGCATCCCTTTTTCTGCCAATATTTTTTTGGCAGCTGGACTAGCAGTTCCTGTGGCATATGTTTTGGTTTCAGCAACCTCAGCAGGCTTTGGAGCCTCTTGTTTCGGCGCTTCTTCCTTAGATTCTTCTTTTACAGGCGCATCACCCTCTGGTTTAGCCGCACTGGTATCTATCAAACAAACCACTTCACCTACAGCTACCGCATCACCTTCTTCTGCCTTAAGCGTAATAGTTCCGCTAGCTTCTGCGGGAAGTTCCAAGGTTGCTTTATCACTGTCAACCTCTGCAATAGCTTGGTCTTTTTCTACATAATCTCCATCTGCAACCAACCATTCTGCAATTTCTACTTCCGTGATGGACTCCCCTGGTGAAGGGACTTTCATTTCTAAAATCATTGTGTTATAATTTTATGTGTGGGATTTTATTATCTCTGGTTATTTTTTGTTTTATCGAATACGAAGTCAATAACTTCTTGGTGACGTTTTTTAGAACGCACACTACTTCCTGCAGCAGGTGCTCCATACGGTCTTCGCGTTGCAGCCCTGAACGTTCTAGCTTCATCAAGATGCATTAACATATGGCTGTAAGCTCCCATATTTCTAGGCTCTTCCTGAGCCCAAACAACGTCTTTTACATCTTTATATTTCGCCATTACTTCCTTAATCTCTTTCTCTGGCAATGGGAACAACTGCTCTATTCTCACTAGAGCAACATCATTCCTATTCAAGTTTTCACGCTCTTCCAAAAGATCGTAATAGAACTTCCCGGTTACAAACACCAAAGTTTTCACATTTTCAACTGCTACATCAGCATCGTCGATAAGCATTTGGAAACCTCCGTTGGCAAATTCCTCTACCGTGGAAACACACTTTGGATGGCGCAACAAACTTTTTGGAGTAAAGACAATTAATGGCTTTCTGTAAGTAGCCTTCATCTGCTTTCTCAACAAGTGGAACATATTGGCAGGTGTCGTACAATCTGCTACAAACATGTTGTCCTTAGCACATAATTGCAGATAGCGTTCCATACGAGCCGAAGAGTGCTCAGCCCCTTGTCCTTCATATCCATGAGGCAACAACATTACCAAACCATTCTGCAATTTCCACTTATCTTCTGCAGCAGAAATATACTGATCCAACATAATTTGGGCCCCGTTACTGAAGTCCCCAAATTGCGCCTCCCAAATGGTTAAGGTTTTAGGACTGGCCATAGCATAACCGTAATCAAAACCTACTACACCATACTCAGAAAGCAATGAATTGTAAACATAGAAATGCCCTTGCTCCTCGCTAATAGTATTAAGCAATACAATTTCCTCTTCACTGTCTTCTACCTTTACCACGGCATGGCGGTGAGAAAAGGTCCCTCTCTCTACATCCTGTCCCGAAATGCGAACATCATGTCCTTCTTCCAATAGTGTTCCGTAAGCCAAATGTTCGGCCATAGCCCAATCCAACCTGTCTTCTTCAAACATAGTTTTTCGGGATTCCACAAGACGCTCTATCTTACGAATGAACTTTTTATCTTTTGGCAAGGATGAAATAACGCCAACTATTTTTTCCAATCCTTCTTTAGGATAGCTGGTATCAACCGGCTTCATCATTTCATCTTCCTTAACCGTTACGTAGTCTACCCATTCATTTTGCATGAACGGTGTAATAACCGTTTTATCTTCTTTCCTTGAATCTTCAAGTTTCTCTTCCAAAGAAGCTTTATACTGAGCCTCCAATTCGGCAACATGGTCCTTAGTGATTACCCCTTCGGCAATTAATCGTTCCGCATAAATATCCCTTGGGTTTTTATGCTTCGCAATTACCTTGTAAAGTAATGGTTGGGTAAACTTAGGCTCATCTCCTTCATTGTGGCCATACTTTCTATAGCCCAATAAATCGATGAATACATCACGCTTAAATTTCATTCTGAAATCCAAGGCAAACAACATGGCGTGAACCACTGCTTCGGCATCATCTGCATTAACGTGCAAGACTGGGGACAAGGTGACTTTTCCAACATCTGTACAGTAGGTACTTGAACGTGCATCCAAATAATTGGTAGTAAACCCAATTTGGTTATTCACCACAATATGAATGGTTCCACTAGTTCTATACCCTTCCAATTGGGCCATTTGCACAACTTCATATACCAAACCTTGGCCGGCAATAGCGGCATCTCCATGCACAACAATAGGCAATACCAATGATGGCTCGTCTGGGTACTTATCATCTTGTTTTGCACGCGTAATTCCTTCCACAACGGCTCCTACAGTTTCCAAGTGCGAAGGGTTAGGTGCAATATTTAAATTGATTTTCTTTCCGGTATCTGTCACACGGTCGCTGGTCCAACCTAAGTGGTATTTTACATCACCGTCAAAAATTTCTTCTTCATAATCCTTACCGTCAAACTCACTAAAAATGTCCTTGGCAGATTTTCCGAAGATATTGGTCAGAGTACTCAAACGTCCACGGTGGGCCATCCCCATTACAAACTCCTTCACACCATATTCGGCGGCGCGCTCAATAACGGCATCCAAAGCCGGGATTAAAGATTCGCCCCCTTCTAATGAGAAACGCTTCTGCCCTACATATTTGGTATGCAAAAAGTTCTCAAAGGATACGGCTTCATTTAATTTTTTTAGAATATGTTTTTTCTGCTCTACAGAAAAATTAGGATGATTGTCATTAATGTTCAATCGCTCCTGAATCCATTGCTTACGCTCTGGGTTTCTTATATACATATACTCAACACCAATGGCATCGCAATAAATAGCTTCAAGGTGCCTGATGATTTCATGTAAAGGCTGTGCGCCAATTCCAAGTATTTCACCGGCGTTAAAAACGGTGTTCAAATCAGATTTGGACAATCCAAAATTCTCGATATCCAAGCTTGGAGCATACTGGCGACGCTCACGTACCGGATTGGTTTTGGTAAACAAGTGCCCTCTCGAACGATACCCGTCGATAAGGTTAACTACTTGAAACTCTTTTTGAAGATGTTCTGGTATTTGGGCAGAAACCCCGTCTACAATTTCACCTTCCATTCCGTAGCTTTCGCTACCGAAATCATAACCTTGAAAAAAGGCTCTCCAACTTGGCTCAACTGAATCTGGGTTTTGTAAATATTGATCGTATAAATCAGCAAAGTATGCTGTATGTGCTGCGTTTAAAAAGGAATATTTATCCATTATGTGTACTAACTGCTTTTCGCTTTTGCAAAATTTGTCCAAAAATACAACTTTTATAAAAATTAGGGATGCTTTTATTATATTTATAACACATAACCATATCAATTTAAATTATCATGAATTTAACCTCAATTCCCTTGAATAAAATTCTACTGCCTTTACTTTTCCTTTGTCTTTTTTCATCGACAGTTTTTGCACAAAACGCCCCTAAAAAGCAGAAAAGTGAGTTTTGGCGACATGTAAGATTTGGAGGTGGAATTGGCCTTGGGTTTGGCGATGGTTTTTTTAGCGGTACATTGGCCCCAAGCGCTATTTATGAATTCAATTGGCAGTTTGCACTTGGCGTGGGGCTCAACTTTTCCTATAACACTCAAAAGGATTTTTATAAATCCACCATTGTTGGCGGAAGCCTCATAGGGCTTTTTAGACCCATAGAACAAATTCAACTATCGGCAGAATTTGAAGAAATGAATATTAGCCGAAACTATGACAGCCGTTTAATTTATCAGGATGAAAACTACTGGTATCCCGCCCTATATTTGGGAGCTGGTTATAGCACAAGAAATGTTACCTTCGGGATTAGATATGACGTATTATATGATAGAGACAAAAGTATATATGCCGATCCATGGGCGCCTTTTGTAAGAGTTTATTTTTAAGAATACTTGTTCTTGAACCACACCTTTTGCCATTCGCGCTTCAAAATCAAAAAGGTAACATCTTCAGATAGCTGCAAGGTATCACTGCCATCCAATTGCTTTATTTTTTCTTCGGAAACATCTATAATGTAGAGTAGATTTAAATAGTCGGCGAATTTTTCGTGAATCAGTTTATAGACGGTTTCCTGCACAAGCAATTTTAAACTTGAAGGCAACACCTGCTCATCAAAATCCAAATCGATATTGGCGTACAGAAAATCCTTATTCAATTGCCGAATCAGTTTCGGGTAAAGATTTTGCTCATTGGCCTGAGCAATCAAATCATCGTATGTTGCAGGCAATTGCATTACACTTCCCTATCCATTAACTGTTCACCAAATACTCTCAAAACATCCTTTCGTTCCTTAGGAATATTCAAGCCTTCAAGAACCATAAACGCAATATTTGTGTAATGTTTTATCGCTTCTTTTGTCGCCTGTGCAGCTCCGGTTGATTCAAAAAACTGTTTTACCGTTTTAATTTTTTCGGATGCATCTGTAGGCTGTATACCATATAAGTGTTGCAGTTGCAAACGATCACTTTCCGAAGAAAACTCCAAGGCTTTTAAATAAAGGTAGGTCTTTTTGTTTTCGATAATATCACCCCCTACTTGCTTTCCAAAACTTTTAGGATCTCCAAAGGCATCCAAATAATCATCTTGCAACTGAAAGGCTATTCCAAGATTTTTTCCAAACTCATAGACCCCCTGCTGATCTTCCAAAGAAACTTCAGCTACAATAGCGCCCATTTGCATGGCAGCCCCTACCAAAACAGCCGTTTTATACTCGATCATTTTTAAATAATCGGGAATGGACACATTGTCCATCAACTCGAAATCCATATCGTATTGCTGGCCTTCACAAACTTCCAAAGCCGTTTTACTGAACAATTTTGCCAACGCCTGAAATACATGCGGCTCATAGTTTTCAAACAACTGATAGGCCAAAATCAACATGGCATCCCCAGATAAAATACCGGTGTTTAAATCCCATTTTTCATGCACGGTTTCATGCCCTCTACGCAATGGTGCATCGTCCATGATATCGTCATGCACCAAGGAAAAGTTGTGAAACACCTCTATACTCAAAGCGGCTGGAAGTGCTTTTTTCATTTCACAACCAAACATCTCTGCGGTCATTAATGTAAGCACAGGACGCAATCGCTTTCCTCCCAAATTGAGGATATAATTAATAGGATTGTATAAAGAAACAGGTTCTTTTTGAACCGTAAAAGTCTGTAAATACTCGCTAAAAGTATCTTGATAGTATTCCACGTTTTGCATCGGACAAAAATAAGGTAATTGACCTTATAGACACAAATGTTTCTCCTTAATATTAATAATATGTTAAAACCTAGGAAACTTTTTTTGTTTTTAAAGTTTCCAGAGGTATATTTGCCGCTTATTATGAAAGATGACATTTTAAAAACCGCCGCAGAGCTCTTCTTAACCTATGGTTTTAAGAGCGTTACAATGGACGAAATTGCCAACGCACTTGGCATGTCCAAAAAGACCATCTATCAATATTTTGAAAACAAAAACGTATTGGTAGAAGCCACAACGCTGTATATGTTCAATCTCATTTCCAATGGTATAAATGAGATCCGAGCACAGAAACTCAATCCTATTGAGGAAATTTTTGAAATTAAGAAATTCACCATGCAACATCTTAAGGATGAAAAGTCCTCTCCTCAATACCAATTGCAGAAGTATTACCCCAAGATTTTTGAATCTTTAATGACCAATCAATTTTGTGTTATGGAAGATTGCGTAGCCTGTAATTTAACCGAAGGGGTTGAACAGGGATTGTACAGAGACAGCATTAACGTACAGTTTATTACCAAAATATATTTCAACTCCATGATGGCCTTAAAAGACAAGGAATTGTTCCCGTTGAACAATTTTTCAATGCATGAGTTAATGAACCATTATTTGGAATATCATTTACGCGGCATTTGTACAGACAAAGGCCTAGAGACATTAAAAAAGTACACAAACACAAATCGATCAACATAATGAAACACAAACTGATTTTAACCTTTAGTTTACTGTGCACCCTTACTTTTTGGGGGCAGGAAGAGACTCATACCTTCAGCTTGCAGGAAGCCATAGACTATGCATTGGAGCACAACCGCTCTTCCATTAATGCAGCACGGGATATTGAAGCAGCCGAAAAGCAGAAATGGGAAACCACTGCTACAGGCCTACCTCAAATTGACGCCACGGTAGATTACCAAAATTGGATCAAACAACAAGTATCTCTTTTACCTGGAGAACTTGCCGGCGGTGAACCTGGAACTTTTATCCCGGTAACATTTGGGACCAAGCACTCCATGACTGCCACTGCCACCTTAAACCAGAAGATTTTTGACGGCTCATACTTGGTTGGTTTGCAATCGGCCAAAGTGTATTTGGAGATTTCTCAAAATGCAAAAGTAAAAACAGATCTTGAAGTAAGACAAGCTGTGATTAACGCCTATGTAAATGTATTGTTTTCAGAGGAAGCTTTAGACATTTTAAACAAGAACCTAGCCGTGCTTCAAAAGAATCTGGAAGAAACCACTAAAATATTCGAAAACGGATTGGAAGAAGAAGAAAGTGTAGAGCAATTACAAATCACACTGTCTGGAATTGAAAGCCAATTGAACAACACCAAGCGCTTAAAAACCTTGGCCTATCAAATGTTCAATATCACTTTAGGTATAGATTTAAATTCCAATACCACTTTAACCGATAACTTATCCATTCTTACAGAAGAAAATATGGACTTGGGAATTTTACAAGCCGATGAAAATATAGAAAACACCATCGATTATAAAATTGCCAAAAATGACATGGTTTCCAAAGAATTGTTATTGAAATTGGAAAAAAGCAAATTCCTCCCTACCCTAAACGCCTTTGTAAATGGCGGTTATTTGGGTTTTAATGACGAGTTTGGCTTTTTACGAGGCGAACAGGAATGGTTTGGTACGTCCATGTTTGGGCTCAGCCTAAATATTCCAATTTTCAGCTCGGGAATGCGAAGTGCCTCTACTCAAAGAGCCCGAATCAACTACGAAAAAGCGCAAACTGATCTTAATGAAATAGAACAACAATTGAAACTTCAAATTGCCTCGGCAAAAAGCGACTATCAGTTGGCAATGGAAGAATACCAAAACAAAAAGAAAAACCTTAACCTAGCCGAGCGTATCGAAACCAAAAACGAAACCAAATTCTTTGAAGGCGTTGGCTCTAGTTTTGAGTTGAGACAGGCACAAACCCAGCTTTACACAGCACAGGAGGAGTACCTTCAGGCCATGATGCAGGTCATCAACACCAAAGCCGAATTGGAAACAGCACTTAACACAGTCCTAATAAACTAGTCAATCATAAACACACAGAACATTCAAATCATGAAAAACATATTTTCCATCATAACACTAGCATTTCTTTTGGCTTCCTGCGGAGGCGAGAAGAAAAAGAATTCCGTAGAAAATGTTTTAAGCTCCAACAACTTAGAATTAATTAGAACCAAAAGAGCGGAAGTAGTTGCCGAACAACAAGAAATAGCAGGCAAACTAAAACAATTGGATGAGGCCATTGCTAAATTGGACACTGTAAAACACATGCCATTGATCACCACTTTTACAGCAAAGCAAGAGGAATTCAAACACATGTTGGACATTCAAGGTAATGTTACAACCAAAAACCTTTTGGTCATTACTCCAGAATTCAACGGAATCCTAACCGATATCTATGTTAAGGAAGGACAACAAGTTACCAAAGGACAAATTTTGGCAAAAATTGATGATGGTGGATTGAGCCAACAATTAGCACAATTAGAAATTCAGGCAGAATTGGCCAAAACTACTTTCGACCGTCAAAAACGTCTTTGGGATGCCAATATTGGAAGTGAACTACAATACTTACAAGCCAAGTCTTCATACGAAGCCCAAACTAAAGCCATCAACCAATTGCAACAGCAAATTTCAAAAACAAGAGTAACCGCACCTTTCACCGGAACCATTGACGATATCATCACCGAAAAAGGGAGTGTAGTTGCCGCGGGACAATCGCAATTGATGCGTTTGGTAAACCTTAAGGATATGTACATTGAAACCGATGTACCTGAACGCTATATTACAGATGTTACCAAAGGAAAAGAAGTGATTGTGGAGTTCCCGGTTTTAAACAAAACCATAAACACCAAAATTCGTCAAGCAGGAGACTACATCAACCCGGCAAACAGAACGTTTAAGGTTCAGGTAGATATCCCAAACAAGGACCAAACCATTAAGCCTAACCTAACGGCACGTTTAAAAATCAACGATTATACCAATGAAAATGCCTTGCTGATTCCTCAAAGTATCATTTCGGAAAATGCAAGTGGAGAGCAATACATCTATATCATCAAGGACAAAAACGGAAAAGGTGAAGGACAGGCCAATCGTGTCATCATCCAAACAGGAAGAACCCAAGGAGATGTCATCGAAGTTTTGAAGGGCATTGAAAACGGAGCCGAAATTATTCAAGAAGGTGCCCGTAGCGTTAAGGATGGACAAAAAGTTAAAGTAATCACTTACTAAACCAACAACAATGACAGATAAAAATCAAAAACTGGTCAATAAGGAATTCCGTTGGTCTTCTTGGGCAATTGACAACAAAACCACAATGTATGTACTTATTGTGGTGATTTTCTACCTTGGTGTTGGTGCATTTTTTGACATGCCAAGGGAAAACTTCCCGGAGGTTAATGAAACCAAAATATATGTAAGCTCGGCATTCCCCGGAAACACTGCCGAGGACATTGAAAAACTAATAACAGACCCTCTTGAAGATCGGCTAAAAACTGTGAGTAACGTTGTTGAAATTACCTCAACCTCACAGGAAGATTACGGAATGGTGATTGTGGAGTTTGACGAAAACATTACCGTTGAAGAAGCCAAACAAAAAGTAAAGGATGAAATTGACCAAGAAACTTCTGGTGAAGATTGGCCAACCTTTAACGGGGCTAAAGTAGAGCCGGATGTCTTTGAATTAAGCCTTTCTGAAGAAATGCCTATTCTCAACATCAACATTTCAGGAGATTATCCAATTGAAAAGCTTAAAGAATACGGAGAATACCTTCAAGATGAAATTGAAGATTTATTAGAGATTAAAAAGGTAGACATCCGTGGCGCTCAGGAAAAAGAAGTAGAAGTAGCCGTAGACATCTATAAAATGATGGCTGCTGAAGTCACCTTTAACGATATTATAGGAGCCATAAAAAATGGTAATATCACACAAGCTGCAGGTAACCTAAAGGCTAGCGGACAACGTCGTACAATCAGAGTTATAGGAGAAATTGAATCCCCTAGTGAGCTAGAGAATTTTGTTGTAAAATCTGAAGGAGGTAATGCCATCTACCTGAAAGACGTGGCTAAAGTAACATTCAAAGAAGAGGACAAAACAACCTACGCCCGTGAATTTGGAGAGCCTGTAGTGATGCTGGACGTTAAAAAGCGTGCTGGAAAAAACATGGTGGATGCAGCTAACCAAATTAACACAATTGTGGACAATGCCATTAAAGATGTATTTCCACAGGACTTAAAGGTGACCATTGCGAACGATCAATCTTCGGTAACAATTGGTCAAGTAGATGATTTGGTAAACAACATCATTTTTGGGGTAATTCTGGTAGTAACGGTTTTGATGTTCTTCTTAGGGTTTAAGAATGCTATTTTCGTAGGGTTTGCCATCCCAATGTCTATGTTCATGTCCTTAATGATCTTAAATTTCTTTGGAATTTCATTAAACACCATGGTGTTGTTCGGACTTATCATGGGGCTAGGGATGTTGGTAGACAACGGTATTGTTGTGGTTGAAAACGTATACCGACTGATGGACGAAGAAGGCATGAGCCGTTTGGAAGCCGCCAAAAAAGGAATTGGCGAAATTGCCTTTCCTATTATCATCTCTACCGCCACAACCGTAGCAGCATTTATCCCATTAGGCCTATGGCCGGGATTAATGGGAGAATTCATGATGATTTTACCACAAACCCTGTCTATTGTATTAGGTTCTTCATTGTTTGTAGCTATCTTCTTCAATTCTGTATTGGTGTCACAATTTATGACCACCGAGGATAAGGACATGCCTTTAAACAAAATCATCAAGCTAACCACAATAATGGCTGTAATAGGTATTTTGATATACCTTTTTGGAGGCACCTACAAAGCCCTAGGGTCATTAATGGTATTTTCTGCCATAATGCTTTGGGTGTATCGCTTATTCCTAAGAAATTGGGCCAACACCTTCCAAACAAAAATATTAGTGAAATTGGAACGTTGGTACGAAGGACAGTTGCGTTGGGCTCTCTCTGGCAAGAAACCTGCCTTCATTACGATCGCTACGTTTACCGCACTAATAGCTTCGTTTATTGCCTTTGGAGTTTCCTTGGCAACACAGCGAACCAAAGTAGAATTCTTCCCTGACAATAAACCTAACCAGATTATTGTTTACATAGAATACCCCCAAGGTACGGCTATTGAAAAAACCAATGCCATTACTAAGGAAATAGAAAAACGTGTATATGAAGTTCTAGAGACTAATCAATATAAAGATGGCAACTACAACTTTATGGTTGAAAGTGCCGTGTCACAAGTTGGTGAAGGAGCTGGAAACCCGCAGACCGATGGCGGTTCTTCTGCCGAGATGCCTCACAAAGCAAAAATTACCGCTTCCATGAGGGAATACAAGTTCCGAAGAGGGGAAGACAGCGAGCTCTTGCGTCAAAAGGTACAGGAAGCGTTGGTGGGTATTTACCCTGGAGTTTTGATTTCTGTGGAAAAAGATGCCAATGGACCACCAGCAGGTTCTCCTATCAATATTGAAATTGAAGGTGACGATTACAATGAACTGATTGCTACTGCCGAAAATATGCGGGAATTTATCAACTCAAGAAATATCCAAGGTATCGACGAGCTTAAAATAGATGTCAACAAAAATAAGCCCTCCATGAAGGTGGTAATTGACAGAGAGAAGGCAGGAGAACTTGGTGTAACCGCAGAACAAATTGGAACACAATTACGTAATTCCATCTTCGGTACCAAAGCGGGCATCTACAAAGAAGATGGAGATGATTTTGACATCTACGTTCGTTTTAATGAAGAAAACAGATACAATACCAGTGCCCTGTTCAACCAAAATATCACTTTTAGGGATAACACTGGTAAAATTAAAAGCATCCCTGTTTCAGCCGTGACCAAGCACGAAAACAATTCTGGATTTAGCGCTATAAAACACAGAGATACCAAACGGGTGGTAACAGTTTATTCGGCATTGTCACCTGGATTTACAGATGCAGGGGCCATTGTAACCCAAATTCAGAATGAAATGAAGAGTTATGAAGGCTTACCAGAAAACATCAAAATAGATTATACTGGACAAATTGAAGAGCAGAACAAGCAGATGAAGTTCTTGATGGGCGCGTTCTTTACTGGATTGGGCTTGATTTTCTTCATCTTGATTTTCCAATTCAACTCCATCTCCAAACCAGCCATTATCATGCTGGCCATCCTCCTAAGTTTTATTGGGGTGTTTGGTGGACTTGTTATCACTGGATGGGCTTTCGTAATCATGATGACCATGGTAGGAATCATCTCCCTTGCCGGTATCGTGGTAAACAATGGTGTGGTACTCCTCGATTATGCACAACTCTTAATTGATAGAAAGAAAATTGACAGAGGATTGGATGATGATGAATACCTCTCTGTTGAAGACCTTTTTGAAAGTATTGTAAGAGCAGGTAAAGCACGTTTACGTCCTGTATTGCTTACGGCTATCACTACTATTTTGGGATTGATCCCATTGGCGATAGGACTGAACATTAATTTCTTTACACTCTTTAGCGAATTCAATCCTCACATCTATATGGGAGGAGACAACGTAGTATTCTGGGGGCCATTGGCATGGACAGTAATCTTCGGACTTTTCGTTGCTACGTTCTTGACCTTGATTGTAGTTCCGGTACTGTTTTTCTTATCAATGAAACTCAAAATGTGGATTAGAAGTAAAATCGCACCCGAAAAGACCGAAACCGAAGAATCGTTTTCCTTACAAGAGAAAGTTGAAGCTCACCCGAGCATTGATTAATAGCGGAGAAGGCCCTGACAAATGTTAGGGCTTTTTTATTTTTTAATCAGTTATCTTCATTAAATTTGCACTTCAAAATTTAAGGTATGTACAGAAGTCATAATTGTGGTGAATTGAATGCATCACACATCAATAGTGAAGTTACTCTTGCGGGTTGGGTACAAAAAGTAAGAGACAAAGGTTTTATGGTATGGGTAGATTTACGTGATCGTTACGGGATTACCCAACTTATTTTTGATGAAGAACGCACGCCAAAGAACATCATGGAACAGGCCCAAAAGTTGGGGCGTGAGTTTGTAGTTCAGGTAAAAGGAACCGTTATAGAGCGTGCTTCCAAAAACCCAAACATGGCTACTGGTGATATTGAAATTTTGGTTTCGGAACTTACCCTGTTGAACGGTGCCAAACTACCACCCTTCACTATTGAAGATGACACAGATGGCGGCGAAGAATTACGTATGAAATATCGTTACCTAGATATTAGACGTAATCCTGTTAAAAACAGTTTGATTTTCCGTCATAAAGTAACCCAAGAGGTTAGAAATTACCTTTCAAAAGAAGGGTTTATTGAAGTTGAAACACCTTATTTAATAAAATCTACACCGGAAGGTGCACGCGATTTCGTAGTACCTAGTAGAATGAACCCTGGGCAGTTCTATGCGCTTCCTCAATCTCCACAAACATTTAAGCAATTGCTTATGGTAGGTGGTATGGATAAGTACTTCCAAATTGTAAAATGTTTCAGGGATGAAGATTTACGTGCAGACAGACAACCAGAGTTTACACAAATAGACTGCGAGATGGCCTTTGTTGAGCAAGAAGATATTCTTAATGCTTTTGAAGGTCTTACAAGACATTTGCTGAAAGAAGTAAATGGCGTTGAAATTGACCAATTCCCAAGAATGCTTTACGATGACGCCATGCGTTTGTACGGTAACGACAAACCAGACATCCGTTTTGGAATGCAGTTTGGAGAGCTTAACGACGTTACGCAGCACAAAGAATTCCAAGTATTCAATGCTGCTGAATTGGTAGTTGGTATTGCTGTACCTAGCGGAAATGCTTTTACCAGAAAAGAAATCGATAAACTTATCGCTTGGGTAAAACGTCCTCAAATTGGCGCCATGGGAATGGTTTACTGCCGTTACAATGAGGATGGTTCCTTTAAATCTTCCGTAGATAAATTCTACGATCAGGAAGATCTTGCCAAATGGGCAGAGGTTACCGGAGCCAAGCCAGGAGATTTGATTTGTATTTTATCTGGAGACACCCATAAAGTAAGAACCCAGCTAAGTGCCTTAAGAATGGAATTGGCCGAACAACTAGGCTTACGCAAACCAGATGAGTTCGCACCATTATGGGTTATGGACTTCCCTCTTTTGGAATGGGATGAAGATACAGAGCGTTACCATGCCATGCACCACCCGTTCACCTCTCCTAAACCAGGGCAATTGGAATTATTGGAAACCGATCCAGGCGCTGTAAAAGCCAATGCCTACGATTTAGTATTAAACGGAAATGAAATTGGGGGTGGCTCCATAAGAATTCACGATAAAAAAACACAGTCTTTAATGTTTGACTATTTAGGGTTCACCCCTGAAGAAGCCAAAGCTCAATTTGGATTCTTGATGAATGCCTTTGAATACGGAGCACCGCCGCACGGTGGTTTGGCCTTTGGTCTTGACCGATTGGTCGCAATTCTAGGTGGACAGGAAACCATTAGAGATTTTATAGCATTCCCGAAAAACAATTCCGGAAGAGACGTCATGATTGATGCTCCCGCAGCGGTCGACGATGCCCAACTGGACGAATTAAGCTTAAAACTAAATCTAAATTCATAAAAAATTAAATCCTGCAACTTGCAGGATTTTTTAGTAGTTTTAGGTTATGCCTGCAAAATCATTGTACAAGAGCTTATTGATTTGGAGAGCCAAACACATCTCCCATAAGCAATTTGTTTATTTCCTGAGTATACTGGTTGGTTTCACCTCTGGGGTTGGAGCTGTGGTCCTAAAAAACTTGACGCACTTCATACAACATTTACTGGAAGGACGTTTGGTACAATACTACCATCATGCCTTTTACTTTTTGTTCCCCATCATCGGCTTTACCTTGGTGTATCTCATCATTAAATACATCATTAGGAATAAGGTAAGCCACGGGATTCCATCTACTCTATTTGCCATTGCCAAACGCAAAGGAGTTATGAAACAATACCAAATGTTCGGGTCTATATTAACGGCCCCGATTACGGTTGGTTTTGGTGGATCTGTGGGACTTGAAGGCCCTACCGTGGCCACAGGAGCTGCGATAAGTTCCAATATTGCACGCATGTTCCACATGAACCAGAAAACAAAAAACCTGTTAATTGGTTGTGCCGCCGCAGGCGCCCTGTCCTCGATTTTTAAAGCGCCAATTGCTGCTATTGTATTTGCCATTGAAGTGTTTAGTCTGGACTTGACCATTGCGTCCATGCTTCCTTTGCTATTGGCCTCCCTTTCTGCAATTATGACATCGTACTTTTTCTTTGGAAGCGACATCTTATTGCCGTTTAGAATTGAAGACCACTTTAAGGCTTCCGATTTACCTTTTTATGCCATCTTAGGAATTTTTGCAGCATTCACATCCATTTATTTCACCGAAGCATATGAACGCATCCAAAAATTATTTAAAAAAATAGACTCCCCCATTAAAAGGCTACTCGTAGGGGGAGCCGCCATTGGAGTACTCATTTATTTCATCCCACCGCTTTACGGTGAAGGATTTGACGTCATGAACAACCTTATTGCTGGAAAGCCTGAAAAAGCTTTGGTAAACAACTTTCTTCATTTGGACCTTAATAATGTATGGATTGTCATTGGACTATTGGCCGGATTGGTATTTTTCAAGATCATCGCGAGTGCCATCACTTTTGGGGCCGGAGGTGTTGGAGGAATTTTCGCCCCTACTCTTTTTATGGGAAGCATTATGGGGAACTGTATTGCAAAGGTTCTCAATAACACCGTTCTAATTAACAATCAAATTTCCGAAAGTAATTTTACACTTGTGGGCATGGCCGGATTAATGGCAGGTGTGCTACATGCTCCTCTTACTGCTATTTTCCTGATTGCTGAATTAACCGGAGGCTATGAACTTTTCATCCCATTGATGTTAACGGCTACCATTTCCTTCGCCATTACCAAATATTTCTATCCACATTCCGTTTATAGTATGGAGCTTGGAAGAAAGGGAGAACTCATAACGCACGACAAAGATCATGCGGTGTTAACATTGATGGACATCAATAAGGTTATCGAAACCAATTTTATTCCTGTAAATCCAGAAATGACGCTTGGTGACATTGTACATAAAGCCGTGGTTAAGTCCAGCAGAAATATTTTTCCGGTGATACGAAGCAAAGACCAAACCCTTAAAGGGATTATTTTATTGGATGATATTAGGCAAGTGATGTTTGACCAGAGTCTCTATGATGAAATCAAAGCCGAAGAGGTCATGCAAAATCCTCCGGAAATTATCGATATTGAAAGAGACAAGATGACGGATATTATGAAGAAATTCCAGGACAGTAATGCTTGGAACCTTCCAGTTGTAAGGAACAATGTGTACGTTGGCTTTATTTCCAAATCCAAATTATTGACGGCTTATCGTCGAAAACTAATCAATATTACGCATTAAAACATGAAATATATTATTGCCATTTCCTGCATTCTTTCTGTGCTTAGCATTGCTTGCGGATTCCTTTTGGATGTCCACTATTCACAAAAACTCATTGGTTTTGGGGTAGTTGGCCTTTTTGTAGTTGTGTTTCCGTTGTTCTCATACTACCGATGGAAGGACAAAGACATGAAGGACTATATGATTAATAAAGAGAATCTCGAAAAAATGCGAAATCACAAAAAAAAATACTGATAATCAATTTTTTAAATAAAAATACAATTCCTTAACGCTTGATACAATTATAAATCATACATTTATGTTTTAATAATAATTTTTTTTACCATGACTGGAACAGTTAAATTTTTCAACGATTCAAAAGGATTTGGATTCATCACCAACAACGAAACAGGAAAAGACATTTTCGTTCACGTATCGAACTTGAACGGTATCGAATTACGCGAGGGCGATAGTGTAGAGTACACTGAAGAAGAAGGAAGAAAAGGACTAGTTGCCGCTAATGTGCAAGTGGTTTAACGAGATATATCTTTAAACACAGTTTCAGCGCTTAACAGTATTGTTAGGCGTTTTTTTTTGCGTTCAATTGAGATTTCGCTTCTCTATAAAAAAGCGCTTCATCAATTGGGAAGCCTCTGTTTCCAGAACACCTCCTACCATTTTTGTCTTGGGATGGAGCTTGGTTTTTAAATTGATACAGCCCCGCTCCTCATCTCTTGCTCCATATACAATTTCACCTATTTGGCTCCAATACAAGGCCCCCGCACACATCTGGCAAGGCTCCAAAGTAACATAAAGCGTACAATTATTTAAATACTTGCCACCTAAAAAATTTGCCGCTGAAGTAATGGCCTGCATTTCGGCATGGGCGGTGACATCATTCAACATTTCGGTTAAATTATGTGCTCTTGCAATGATTCTATTATCCACCACAATCACGGCTCCTACAGGAATTTCTCCTTTCTCATAAGCTTCTTCGGCCTCCTGCAGGGCTTTCTTCATAAAATAGACGTCATCAAAAGGATTTTCCATAGCTATAAAATTGAATTCCGAATCCCAAAAATACGATTTCAAATGGTACATTTGTAATTATGTCCAAGTTATTAAAACACATAGACTCTCCCGAGGATTTACGGCACTTAGACCAAAGTCAACTTCCAAAATTAGCAAAGGAATTAAGAGAGTTTATCATTCATATTGTCGCTACCAAAGAAGGTCATTTAGGGGCCAGTTTGGGAGTGGTTGAACTCACCATTGCCCTCCATTACGTCTTCAATACACCTGAAGATTTGTTGATCTGGGATGTTGGCCACCAAGCCTACGGACATAAGATTTTAACCGGCAGAAGGGATGTGTTTGACACCAATCGTCAATTTGGCGGACTAAGCGGCTTTCCAAAACGAAGCGAAAGTCCCTATGATACTTTCGGCGTTGGACATTCTTCCACCTCTATTTCTGCGGCTTTAGGAATGGCCTTAGTTTCTCAACTAAAAGGTCAAGTTAGTAAACAACATATAGCGGTTATTGGCGATGCCTCTATAGCTAGCGGAATGGCCTTTGAAGGTCTTAACCATGCAGGCGTAACCAATGCCAACCTTTTGGTAATTCTAAACGACAACGCCATTGGAATTGATCCTAGCGTTGGGGCTTTGAAACAATATTTAACCAATGTTAAAAAAGGCACACAAAAACACGAAAATGTGTTTGAAGCCTTAAACTTCAACTATTCAGGCCCTATTGATGGTCATGACTTTGCCGCTTTGATTTCAGAATTGGAGCGCTTAAAAACGGTTGAAGGTCCCAAATTTCTACATGTCATTACCACCAAAGGTAAAGGCTTAAAACAGGCAGAAAAAGATCAAGTAAAATACCATGCCCCCGGTAAATTTGATGCTACAACAGGAGAACTTATCGCTAAATCCAATACTGAGCAACCGCCAAAGTTTCAAGATGTATTTGGGCATACTATTGTAGAATTGTCTAAAACCAATAAAGACATAATAGGCATCACTCCCGCAATGCCAACGGGAAGTTCCTTAAAATATATGATGCAGGAATTTCCAGAAAGGGCCATTGATGTGGGCATCGCAGAACAGCACGCCGTAACCCTCGCAGCAGGCATGGCCACCCAAGGCGCTGTTGTATTTTGTAATATCTACTCTACTTTTCTACAAAGAGCTTACGATCAGGTGATCCATGATGTGGCCATTCAAAATCTTCCGGTCATTTTTTGTTTAGATCGTGCCGGATTGGTAGGTGAAGATGGCGCAACACATCACGGTCTTTATGACTTAGCGTACTTAAGATGCATTCCTAACCTTATTATTTTTGCACCTCGCAATGAGATTGAATTACGCAACATAATGTATACGGCACAATTAGGGCTTCAACACCCTATTGCGATCCGCTATCCTAGAGGTAAAGGCAACACCTTGGATTGGAAACAACCTTTTGAACCAATTGAAATTGGCAAAGCTGTAGCACTAAAAAGCGGTAACAACATAGCCATTCTTAGCCTAGGTTTTATTGCTGATAAGGTTACACAAGCCATCGAAAGAATTGAGTTGAAAGACGATGTCGCTCACATTGACATGCGCTTTCTAAAACCATTAGACGAGGCCATGTTACACATGATTTTCAATGCCTATTCAGAAATAATTACAATAGAAGATGGTTGTGAAAAAGGAGGATTTGGTAGTGCCATTTTAGAATTTGCAGCTCAGAACAACTACAAGAACAACGTTCATATTATGGCGGTTCCAGATTTAATTGTGGAACATGGGAGTATTGAAACCTTACAGCACCTCACCAGAATAGATGCGGATGCTATCTCTGCTAAACTAGAAGCAATTATTCAGCGTCACTGTCTGTAGTAGCCATGTTAGGCTGCTCTGTAGCATTATAAATATCGACACTTTCGTTCAATTGCGAATTCTTACTAGAACGCATATCATCAAGCATCAATAAAAAGGCCACAGTAACAAAGAAAATAACAAGTGCTCCTAAAAGGTTCTTTTTCATCATTGTAGATTTAGAGAATAAACAACAGGACAAATATAAGATTTAATCGATAAAAAACAAATTTCTTCGACAAAATACACTTCATGACATGAAAAATCTGATTATCATATCATAAAGCAGCACAAATTTAGTTGAAAAAAGTACAGATTTTAGCTTCTCCTCAAAACTTGTCAACATGTTTTCAACAAGATCCTAAATATAATCCCCTCTCAATTTTCTATAGGCAAGAATAGCATTGCTATCTGAGAGTTTTGAAATATAATTGGACACCGCCATTAGACTTTCATAAGTTGATCCTTGGGATGAACGAACCGCTTCGGGAAGCATTTTTAAAATTAATTTGTTGTAATTGGAAGCAGTACCATTGGCTGTATTACAAACAGCATCCGTAAACGCTGTTAGCAGTCCATTGATAACCTCATATCCGGAAACTTCTTTATCAATCACTTCAGAAGATTCGTAGATATTCTGGATACTGATTTTAATAATATCGCTAATCTGGGCTTCAAAACGACTCTTATCCAATAGACCCTGAGTAAATTCGTCCTTTAAAATTGCCTCTTCATTTGCCATAAACAAATCCACGGCTTCATTGATTAAGGTATTGATAGCAAGCGCCCTTAAATAACTCACCCGATCTTGAGTATTCTTCAAGGCATGGTATTTTTCTGTATTAATGGAGTGCCTCACCAAATTAATTAGATATTCCAAAGCAAACTCTTCCTGAATCAAACCAAGATTGATCCCATCCTCAAAATCAATAATAGTATAACAGATGTCGTCCGCGGCCTCCACTAAAAACGCAAGAGGATGCCTTGAATACCTTACCTCACCATCAACTCCTCTTTTAAGCAAACCCAACTCTTTGGCAACATCATCGAAAATATGTTTTTCAGATTGAAAAAAACCGTACTTTTTATCTACAATATGCTTACTTGGCTTTTTTGGCAAGGACTCTTTTGGGTATTTCATAAAGGCTCCCAACGTAGCATAACTTAACCGAAGTCCTCCTTCTCTTCCACTTCTGCTTTCGGTTAAAATCTTAAACCCATTGGCATTTCCTTCAAAATCGCACAAATCTTGATATTCCTTATCAGTCAACTCGCTTTTATACAAAGCCCCCTTACCATTTTTAAAGAATTCACCAATGGCCTTTTCACCAGAATGTCCAAAGGGCGGATTTCCGATATCGTGAGCCAAAGCCGCTGCTGCCACAATTGCTCCAAAATCATTGGCTTGATACCCATGGACGGTTTGCAAATATGGGTATTTTTCCAAGATCCTTTGCCCCACTTTCCTTCCTAAGGAACGTCCTACGACACTCACCTCCAAACTGTGTGTAAGTCGCGTATGTACAAAATCGGTTTTAGATAATGGGATGACCTGAGTTTTATCCTGTAGACTTCGAAACTCGGCCGAAAAAATAACCCGGTCATAATCAACCTCAAAGCCTAAACGTGTTTCATCTTGTTCCTTACGTAAACGTTTATGGGTATCGCCAAAACGCTTTAAGGATAATAAGTCCTCCCAATTCATGTTAAAAAATTTTGTCGACGCAAGATACTGTTTTCAATGTTAAATTAATGTTTCCAAACTTCAAAAATAGCCTCATCTCTTAACACTTTTCTAACCTTTTGATTACCTAGTTTTAATTGTGAGTTAACATTGGCTTTACAGTATGAGGGTTTCTTTGCAGCGAATTACAACAACTATAATATGAGACAATTACTATTTGTATTTTCGGTGTTATTCACCACCGTTTTCTACGCACAAAACACTGGTTCTGTGGCAGGAAAATTAACAGACATTGACTTTAACAACGAACCGTTGGCCTTTGCCAACATTTTAATTAAAGGTACTACCACAGGTACTACCTCAGATTTTGATGGTCTTTACGCCATTGACAATCTAGACCCAGGGAGCTACACCCTGGTATTCAGCTTTGTTGGATACGAAACTCAAGAGATTACTGTAGAGGTAGTAGCAGGAAAAGTAACAGAAGTTAACGTACCTATGGGAGCGAGTGCCGCTTCTTTGGATGAAGTTATCATTACCACTACTACTAGAAAGGAGAGCGAAGCTGCCCTATTATTGGAGCAAAAGAAAGCTACAGGTATCAAAACTTCTATTGGAGCTCAAGAACTTTCTAGAAAAGGTGTGGGTGACGTAGCAACAGCCGTAACCAAAGTTTCAGGAATCTCTCAACAAGAAGGCTCAGGAAGTGTATTTGTAAGAGGTCTAGGAGACCGTTACAACATCACCACCTTAAATGGTTTGCCATTACCATCCAACAATCCTGCTAACAAGAACATCGATTTGGATATTTTCAGCACAAACATTGTAGAGTTTATTGCAATAGACAAAACCTACAACGCTGCCAACTATGGCGATTTTGCTGGAGCAAATATCAACATCATTTCAAAAGACTACACAGGATCAGGTTTTTTACAATTGGGTTTAAGCAGTGGCGCCAATACTGAAGCTATAGGAACGGAAGATTTTTATCTACATGAAGGTCCAAACTACAGCGGATTCTACACCACAGACTATCCAGATTACCCTTTGAACAACTATAACTTTACCACTAGCTGGGATAGAGAAAAAGGACCAATGCCAGTGAACTCCGGAATCTCTTTAGTTGGCGGGGAAACCTTAAGATTAGGAGACGAAACTAAATTAAGCTTCTTCGGGGTTGGTAACTATAGCAACGGCTTCACTTACAAAGAAGGCCTTTCTAGAGGAGGTGTAAACGTATCTGGAGTGCCTTTAAGTAATTT
Source organism: Mangrovimonas sp. TPBH4 (assembly GCF_001280505.1). GTDB lineage: Bacteria > Bacteroidota > Bacteroidia > Flavobacteriales > Flavobacteriaceae > Mangrovimonas_A. The sequence continues at coordinate 132,224 of NZ_LBIO01000042.1, read as the reverse complement.
TGATTTTGAAAATTACGAGTACAAAACAAACACCACTTTAATGGGGAACATTGGTTTGAAACACAAACAACAGTCCATAAAATACAATGTCCTTTACTTGAATTCCACAAGTCAAAAGCAAATGGAATATGATGGTGTGATCAATGTTTTTGATGACGCACCAGAAGGTGGAGGTATCATACAGCGTTCTGTATTTGATAGAACAGAGTTGTTTGTAAACCAATTATTGGGTGACCATGCTATTGGCGAGCAATTTGATGTCAACTGGGGCGTATCTTACAACATGCTTTACAACAATGTACCTAACAGAAGACAGACCACATTGTTACCTGTAAACCCTAACGACCCAGATGGACCAAAATCTATGCAATTGGTATCTTCAGCATCAGCCAATCACAGATTCTACCAAGATTTGAATGAGGACGAATTGGCAGCAAACATAGCAACCACTTTTAAATTCAGCAAAAATGAAGATGACGAATACGCTGGAAAAGTAACCTTAGGGTACAACGGAAGAATGAAAAAAGTAGATTTTGAAGCAACCCAATTCAACTTCAGAATATTACTTAGAGACTCCAACAACAACCTTATTACACAACCTGTAGTAGAACCATACAATGTGGACGCCTACTTCACTCAAGAAAATTTGAACGCTGGTTTATTTAGAATTGAGACCTTCCGCGGAAACGTTAATACCCCAAACGCATTAGAACCTCAATTTTACAAAGGAGACCAAAATATTCACGCAGGATTTGTAAATTTTGAATATACTTTTTCTCCAAAATTCAGTGTGATTGCAGGGCTTAGAGGCGAACAAATTACCCAAACCATTGGATGGGACACTTCCATAAGCTCGAGTCCAGAACCAGAAGACAACAAATTTGATACATTCGAAATCCTTCCTGCATTCTCTCTAAAGTATGCCATAAACGAAAAGCATAACCTTAAATTTGCGGCCAGTAAAACCTATACCCTGCCACAGTTTAAAGAACGTGCGCCTTTCTTATTCCAAGAAGTAAACCAGGATTATATAGGAAACCCAGACTTGTACGCCTCTAAAGACTACAACGCTGACATTATTTGGGAATTCTTCCCAGAATCTGATGAGATCTTCTCTCTTGGGGCTTTCGGAAAGTACATCCTTGATCCTATCAACCAAGTTACCATTGCCTCGGCATCCAACGATATCAGTTGGGTAAATTCTGGAGACTATGCCATGGCTATTGGAGCAGAGCTTGAAGTACGTAAGAACCTATTCAAAAGCGAAGTTGAAACAGATGACAGCACTTTAGCAACCGTATTTTCTGCCGGTTTAAATGCTGCTTACATGTATACAGACCAAGAATTGGATGACGAAAAAGTCGCTGAAGAAAATTCGATAATAAACACAGTGTTCACTAACAAAAATGATCGTCTATCTGGGGCCTCAGACTTTTTAATGAATGCCGATATTAGCTTCAACAAAGACTTTTCAGAAGATAGAAACTTCATGACTACATTAGCATTCAACTACTTTTCTGATCGTATTTACGCCTTAGGAGTTCAAGGGAGAGGCAACATGGTAGATAAAGGTTACGGAACTCTTGACTTCATTACCAAGTATCAAGTAAATGAACACATTACTTTGGGAGCTTCATTCAAAAACCTATTGAATCCTTCTGTAGAACGCTACCAGGATACTCAAGATGTTGACGTAATGACATATAAAAAGGGAAGAGATTTTAAATTATCGTTATCCTATCAATTTTAAATAATTGTTAACAAACCTCATTTTTAGTAAGATATATTCATATTTAGTTAACCATTCTGTAAACTTCAATTTAAAGCCAATGCCTTCTTTTGCTTTAAATTTTTAAAACAACAAAAAAACACAATGAGAAAAAATTTATTTACCTTAATTCTTACAGTGGCGACTTTAATTTCAGTTGTATCCTGTTCCAGCGATGACGACAATGGAGGGACACAAGCTACATGTAATGACGGAATTCAAAACGGAAACGAAACAGGTATCGATTGTGGAGGTGATTGTGAGCCTTGCGAGACCTTGAGTATTTTAGAAGGAAATATCTCTGACGATGTAACATTGGACGCTTCTATAGAGTACCAATTGACTGGTGCTTTGGTAGTTCTTGACGGCGGATCTCTAACGATTCCCGCTGGAACTATAATCAAGGCTACTGGTGGTACCTCTGCTTATATAGCTGTTGCCCAAGGAGCTCAAATATTTGTAAATGGTACTGCTGCGAACCCTGTAGTAATGACCTCTGCCGCCAATTCTCCAGCTGCTGGAGACTGGGGTGGATTGGTCGTTTGCGGTAATGCACCTACTAACAAAGGAACTTCTGTTACCTCAGAAGTTGGAGATTTAATTTATGGTGGAAATGTGGCAAATGACAACTCTGGTTCTATTCGCTACTTAAGAGTAGAGTATACTGGAGCAACCTTTTCTAATGACAAGGAATTTAACGGGGTTTCTTTATTTGGAGTAGGTTCAGGTACTACATTTGAATATGTACAGTCTTACAATGGTGGTGATGACGGTATTGAGTTCTTTGGTGGAACTGTAGAAGGTCGTTACTTAGTATCTATCAACAGTGGTGACGATTCTATCGACTTTGCTGATGGTTGGACTGGAACTGGAACAAACTGGTATATTGCCGGAGGTGCTAAAGCTGGTATTGAAGGATCAAACAACGGAGATAACGGAGATGCTACTCCTGTAACTACAACTACTCTTTCTAACATTACTGTAGTAGGACCTGTAACTGAAGGAGCACTTTACTTCAAAGAAGGTGGAGGACACTTCACAATTGACAACTTTTATGTAACTAATGCCGATCTTGGTGTTAAAGTAAAAGATACGGATGCTGAAGCAGCAGTAAGAATTGAAAACGGCGACCTAACTATTACTAACCTACAGTTTGCTGATACGGCTGAAGGGTTTATGGCTACTGATTATACTGGTGCTAACCAATCTTTCTATACTGAAGGTGTTGCTACTGGTGCTGGTAACGGTGCTGCTGCTCCTGATTGGGCTGCAGGTTGGACTATTGGATTGGACAACAGTGGATCTGTAACTGAAAACTTAGCTGGTGAGATTACAGGAACCGTAACTTTAAGTGCTAATACTGAATACTTATTGACAAGTGCTTTGGTTGTTAAAGCTGGTGGAACTTTAAACATTCCAGCTGGAACTGTAATTAAAGCTACTGGTGGTACTGCAGCCTTTATTGGAGTTGCTCAAAACGGAACTATTAATATCAACGGTGAAGCTAACAACCCAGTAGTAATGACTTCTGGAGCTGCTTCTCCTGCTGCAGGTGACTGGGGAGGATTGGTAATCTGTGGTAACGCTCCAACAAATAAAGGAACTTCTGTAACGTCTGAAGTTGGTGATTTAATCTACGGAGGAAGTGATACTAACGATAATTCAGGATCTATCCAATACCTAAGAGTTGAGTACACAGGTGCAACTTTCTCTAACGACAAAGAGTTTAACGGAGTATCTTTATTCGGTGTTGGTGCTGGTACTACTTTTGAATATGTACAGTCTTACAACGGTGGTGACGACGGTATCGAGTTCTTTGGTGGATCTGTAGTAGGTAACTACTTAGTATCTATCAACAGTGGTGACGATTCTATCGACTTTGCTGATGGTTGGACTGGAAGTGGATCTAACTGGTACATCGCTGGTGGTGCTAAAGCTGGTATTGAAGGATCAAACAACGGAGATAACGGAGATGCAACTCCTGTAACTACCACAACTTTGTCTAACATTACAGTTGTAGGACCAGTTTCTGAAGGCGCTCTTTACTTTAAAGAAGGTGGAGGAAACTTCACTATCGACAACTTCTATACTTCTGGAATCAACTTAGGAATTAAAGTTAAAGATACAGATGCTGAAGCTGCGGTAAGAATTGAAAACGGTGATTTGACTATGACCAACGTAATGTTTGAAAACACAGCTGAAGGATTCATGGCAACAGACTATACTGGCGCTAACCAAGCGTTCTATACTGAAGGAACTGCAACTGGTGCTGGCAACGGTGCTGACGCTCCTGAGTGGGCTGCAGGTTGGACTACTGGATTATAATAAACATATCCATATAAATAAGAAAAGCATCCCAATTGGGATGCTTTTTCTTTTCTTATCTATTAATATAGTATCATTTGGAAGCCAAGGTACTTTTAGTAGCCCATTCATTAACACTTGCTACTCTATTGTTCAAATAATCAACTTCTTTCAATGTATCTTCTTCCCAAAAGAACCATTTACCGGTCTTAATACCATTGTCATACTTTGCTGCAGCTATCTTCTTCCCATTTACATCATAACTATACCAATCACCCTGAAGTTTGCCGTCAAACGTATAACTACCCGTTTGGCTAATGGTTCCGTTGTCATGATAATATACCACATCAATGACATTGGTTTCTTTATTTAACGTTAAAGTTCTTTCACTCTGTGCAAATCCAAGACTTACAAAAAGCAATGCTGCAAGTACGACTATCTTTCTCATGTTGCTTTGGGTTTAAGGTTCATATATATTCAAAGTTACGAAAAATTTACATTGAATAAACATTTACGTAACATTAATTTAACATTGAAACGTAATAGCACTGTTTTTCTGACAGTTAAGACTTTCCGAATATTAAATGTTATTAATAATTAGTTAATATTATCATTACATTAAAGTCATTTTATAATGGCAGATTTGCAGAGTCTTATGACAAACAATGAGAGATTCATATAATCTATTAGTTTTTGTCGACTATATTATAGTGAATTCTAGAGGCTACTTTTAACTAAGTAGCCTCTTTTGTTTAATGTTACAAACTTAATCTTCACATAACATTAAGTTAACATAGAGTTCAGTTCTTTGCCGCCGACAAAAACTAGTACCCTGATATGAAACTTAAACTTACTGCCCTAGCAGTTATGCTATGTTGTGCGCTTACTTCGCACGCCCAAGAAACTGAAACAAACAGCCCAAAATTTGGTAAAGGACTTTTCAACCTAGTAGGTAAAGATAGTACCTGGTCCATGAAGGTAAATGCAAGAATGCAAATACTGGGTTCTGCTGTTTGGTCTGAAAATGAAGGAGACCTTGGAGATTTACAATCCAATATGTTAATTAGACGTGCCCGCCTAAAATTTGGCGGTTTCGCCTTAACTCCAAAACTTAAGTATAAAATTGAATTAGGCCTATCCAACCGCGATATGTCCGGTGCTTCCTATTACACCCACAATACACCACGCTTCGTTATGGACGCTGTAATGAAATGGAATTTCCACGGTGATTTTGTACTTTGGTTTGGACAAACCAAACTTCCAGGAAACCGCGAACGTGTCATTTCATCATCGAACATGCAGTTTGTAGACAGATCCATTCTTAATGCAGGTTTTAACATAGACCGTGATATGGGAATACAATTGCACCACCAAATTGCAATCACAGAAAATTTCATCATTACAGAAGCCTTGGCAGTGTCTCAAGGAGAAGGTAGAAATGTCACTACTGGAAACCTAGGCGGACACCAATATACAGGTCGCTTAGAGCTCTACCCTTTCGGAAAATTTGAAGGCAAGGATGATTATGTAGGTAGCGACCTTAAACGCACAAAAACTCCTAAACTAGCCCTGGGAGTGTCTTACGACTTTAACGACAACGCCGTAAGAATCCGTAGTAACAGTGGTTCTTATATGGAAACTGACAACGGTTTGTTTGAAACAGATATCACAACCCTATTTGTAGACGCTATGTTTAAATACCGAGGTCTTTCTATCATGGCTGAATATGCCGATAGAGATGCCGATAGTCCAGTAGCAGTAAACAGCGATGGCACCCCTACAGGAGACATTGTACAGACAGGAAGCGGTTACAACTTTTCAGCAGGTTACCTTTTCAAGAACAATTGGGAGCTTGCAGGACGTTTTTCAAACACAGATTTTAAAGAAATCACAGGAAGAGACACCACAAATGAGTATACTCTAGGAGTTTCTAAGTATATTGTAGGTCATAAACTTAAGGTTCAAACAGATATCACATATGCAGATCGCGCAGTCCAATCAGACAGGTTAGCCTGTCGTGTGCAATTCGAGATTCAGTTTTAAGAACTTAAATGATAACAATTAGGTAACGCATCTAAGTAAAACACTATAGATATTTGCAAATTATTTGAAGTTAAATTATGGATAATATTTATTTATTAATGATTGTCGCCCTCTCCATTTTGGCCATCGCCGATTTGATTGTTGGGGTGAGTAACGACGCGGTAAACTTTTTAAATTCCGCCATAGGTTCCAAGGCCTTTTCTTTTAAAACCATCATGATTGTTGCCAGTATTGGGGTAGCTGTTGGAGCCGTTTTCTCCAGCGGTATGATGGAGGTAGCCCGTAAGGGAATTTTCAACCCCGGGGAGTTCATGTTCAGTGAAATCATGATCATATTTATGGCCGTAATGATTACGGACATCCTACTCCTGGACTTTTTCAATTCCGTGGGGATGCCAACATCAACGACAGTATCTATTGTATTTGAATTGCTTGGAGCCTCTGTAGCCATGGCCTTAATAAAAATAGCCCATGACGGAGGGACCTTTACAGATGTTGTAAACTACATCAACACTTCCAAAGCCACCGAAATTATATTTGGGATTCTGCTCTCGGTCGTGGTCGCCTTTTCCATAGGTGCTATCGTACAATGGGTTTCAAGACTATTACTGTCTTATGATTTTGAAAGAAAGGCGAAATGGGTTGGAGCTTTATTTGGAGGATTTGCTTTAACAGCTATTACCTATTTCATTTTCATGAAAGGGATTAAAGGTACCAACTATGCCAAAGAAAGCTTTGACATATTAGATGGGCAAACTATAAGTCACTTCCTAGAAAACCAAGTATTACTCATTGTTGCTATAAGTTTAGTGTTTTGGTCTTTGCTATCATTCGCCCTAATCTTGTTTGCCAAAACAAACATCTACAAACTAATTATTTTAGTAGGAACCTTTGCCTTGGCATTGGCCTTTGCCGGGAACGACCTTGTAAACTTCATTGGAGTACCAATTGCGGGATGGCAATCCTTCCAAGCTTGGTCTGCCTCAGGCGCTGCTCCAGAAGCTTTCGCAATGGCCAGCTTAGCCTCTAAGGTACCAACACCAACACTATTACTGGTAGCCGCAGGTTTAATTATGGTAGTAACCCTATGGTTCTCGAGCAAGGCAAAAGATGTTGTAAAAACCTCATTAGATCTATCCAGCCAGGAAGCTACCAAAGAGCGTTTCCAACCTAATTTCTTATCAAGAATTTTCGTTAGAGCAACCATCTTGATGTCTCAAATCTCTTCGTATGTGCTACCTAAATCATGGCAAGCTAAAATTGACAAACAATTTGAAAAACCAGTACTAGCACTTCAAAAAGACAAAACCTATGAGTTACCTGCCTTTGACTTGGTTAGAGCAGCAGTGAACTTAATGGTTGCGGCAGTATTGATTTCCATAGCAACTTCAATGAAATTACCATTATCTACTACTTACGTTACATTTATGGTAGCCATGGGTACTTCATTGGCAGATAAGGCTTGGGGTGCAGAAAGCGCCGTATACCGCGTTGCTGGGGTATTGAACGTTATTGGAGGATGGTTTTTCACCGCTTTAATTGCCTTTGTTTCTGCAGCGGTTATTGCTTATTTCTTAAACTGGAATGTAAAAGTAATGGTTCCTGTTCTATTGTTATTGGCAACGATTATCCTAGTACGCAACTACCTTGCTCATAGCAAAAAGTCAAAAGAGCAAAAAGCAGAAAATCGCCTATTAAAAGCCGAAAGCAGTTCTGTACAAGGTGTTATCCACGAAAGTGCCAACAACATTGCCAATGTAGTAGACAGAGGTAACAGAATTTACACCAACGCTATCAACGGTTTGGCCAGACAGGATTTGGCAATGCTTAAAAAGAATAAAAAGCAGGTAGTTAAATTAACTGAAGACATAGACGAATTACGTGACAACATTTTCTATTTCATCAAAAACTTGGATGAATCAAGTGTAAGTGCGAGTAATTTTTACATCAACGTTTTGGGATATTTACAAGATATGACACAATCTTTGGAATACATCTCAAAGGCGAGTCACAAACACATCAACAACAACCACAAGAAGTTGAAATTTAGCCAAATTAAGGAACTAAAAGAAGTTGATGAGCGTTTTGAGCGTCTTTTCCAAAATACCAAGAACGCATTCGAATCTCATTCTTTTGCAGAAATTGGAAAGATCTTGAACCGCAAAGAGGAAATTGTTTCCTTGGTAACCGATAAGATCCAAAAACAAGTGGAACGTACCAGAACTGAAGAGTCCAGTCCTAAAAACACTACACTTTATTTCAGTATGCTATTGGAAACAAAAGACCTTCTTAATGCTACCATGAACTTACTGGAAGAATATTACAGTGCCCACGACAGCTCTGTAAAACCAGCAAGACTTAATAAATTATTTGCTGGAAACGAAGAAGAATAAGAAACAGGTATCTAAAAAAAAGCCATCTCAATGAGATGGCTTTTTTTTATTAAACAAATTAAATCAACTTACATTAAGAACCACACATAAGACAATCCTCCCCTTCATTGGCTTTTGCTGCCTCTATTAAAGCTTTCATTTCTTCAGCGCTCATAGGTTCTACTTCTACCTCAGTGGTCTCCTTGGCAAACTTAGCCGCTGTTTTTGCTGCTTGCTCCTTTTGTTGAGCTACAACAGGCGCTTCCAATTCCGCTTCTTTAGACTCAGGAATAACTTGCTTATTTTTCTTATTGTCTAAAGTGAATTTAATAGCATCTACCGCACTTTTGGTACGCAGGTAATACATTCCGGTTTTCAAACCGCTTTTCCATGCATAAAAGTGCATAGAAGTCAATTTTGCCATGGTAGCTCCCTCCATAAATAGGTTCAAGGATTGCGATTGGTCAATGAAATACCCACGGTGACGCGCCATGTCAATGATATCCTTCATACTCATTTCCCAAACCGTCTTATACAATTCTTTGATATCTTGAGGGATTTCATCTATATTTTGAATAGAACCATTGGCTCTCATGATTTCCTGCTTCAAATTTTCATCCCAAAGACCAAGCTCCACCAAGTCTTCCAACAAATGTTTGTTCACAACAATAAATTCCCCAGACAGCACACGTCTTGTATAGATATTGGATGTATAAGGTTCAAAACACTCATTGTTACCTAAGATCTGCGATGTGGAAGCCGTAGGCATTGGTGCTACTAACAAGGAATTACGTACACCATGCTTCATAACATCTTTTCTAAGTTTTGCCCAATCCCAACGTCCGCTCAATTCCTCATCCTTAATCCCCCAAAGGTTATGCTGAAAGTCCCCTTTACTTATTGGAGACCCTTCATAACTTTGGTAAGGACCATCGGCCGAGGCCTCTTCCATACTGGCTGTAATGGCCGCAAAATAAAGGGTTTCAAATATCTCCTGATTTAATTTTTTGGCTTCATCACTGGTAAATGGCATACGCAATTTAATGAAGGTATCCGCCAAACCTTGAACCCCCAGACCTACTGGACGATGCCTAAAATTGGAGTTCTGAGCCTCAACAACCGGGTAATAATTTCTATCGATAACCCTGTTTAGGTTTTTAGTAACACGCTTGGTAATTTTGAAAAGCTCCTTATGATCAAACTCTCCATTTTTGATAAACATTGGCAAGGCAATGGATGCCAAATTGCATACAGCCACCTCATCTGGAGCCGTATACTCCAAAATTTCAGTACATAAATTCGAGGAACGGATGGTTCCCAAATTCTGTTGATTGGATTTACGGTTTGCCGCATCCTTATACAACATATAAGGTGTTCCTGTCTCAATTTGCGATTCCAATATTTTCTCCCACAATTCGCGTGCCTTGATGGTTTTACGCCCTCTGCCTTCTGCTTCATATTTTAAATAAAGTGCCTCGAAAGCCTCACTGTGGCTTTCATCCAAGCCCGGACATTCGTTAGGACACATCAAAGTCCATTGACCATCTTCTTCGACGCGCTTCATAAACAAATCGGAAATCCACATTGCGTAAAACAGGTCACGCGCACGCATCTCCTCTTTTCCATGATTCTTTTTCAAATCAAGAAAATCAAAAATATCGGCATGCCAAGTTTCAATATAAATCGCAAAACTCCCTTTTCGCTTTCCGCCCCCCTGATCTACATAACGCGCCGTATCATTGAATACACGCAACATTGGAACAATTCCATTGGAAGTTCCGTTGGTTCCAGAAATATAGCTTCCTGTAGCTCTCACATTGTGAATAGCCAATCCAATACCACCTGCCGACTGAGAAATTTTGGCCGTTTGTTTCAACGTGTCATAAATTCCGTCAATACTGTCTTCCTTCATGGTTAATAAGAAACAAGACGACATTTGTGGTTTTGGTGTTCCAGAATTAAAAAGTGTAGGTGTAGCGTGTGTAAAATATTTTTTGGACATTAACTCATAAGTCTCCACGGCCGCGTCCAAATCATGCAGATGGATCCCCACAGCAACTCTCATGAGCATATGTTGGGGACGTTCGGCAATTTTTCCGTTTAGCTTTAAAAGATAGGAACGCTCCAAGGTTTTAAATCCAAAATAATCATAGCCAAAATCGCGATTATAAATTATCATGGAATCCAGCTTATCACGGTTCTCCATGACAACAGTATACACCTCCTCTGAAAGTAATGGTGCCTTTTGCCCAGTGCGCGGGTTTACATAAGTATAGAGATCATGCATGACCTCACTAAATGACTTTTTAGTGTTTTTATGCAGGTTAGATACCGAAATTCGTGCCGCCAATCGAGCGTAGTCAGGATGCGCCGTGGTCATAGTTGCAGCAATCTCAGCTGCCAAATTATCAAGTTCACTAGTTGTGACCCCGTCATACAAGCCTTCAATTACGCGCATTGCCACTTTTACTGGATCTACCAATTCGTTCAATCCGTAGCATAATTTTCTAACACGAGCGGTGATTTTGTCGAACATCACCGGTTCCTTCCGGCCATCTCTTTTAACTACATACATATGTTTTTCAAGTTTTTAGCTTTCCGAATCACTTCAGAAAATGGGTTAATTAGTTAGCCCGAACCCTGAAATGTTCAAAATTCGGTAAGATTTGGGCTTACAGTTCCTAGAAAACCTACTTCTAAAAACTGTAAGCCTAATATTGTAATACGTATTGATTCCCTAAAGAGGGTATATTTTAGATTTGAGGAGCCAATTATTTAAAAATCGGCATCAAATTTGAATTTATCTTCTTCCTCTTCCTTATTAAGCACGCCTGCCTTTTGATATTCTGACACACGTTTTTCGAAGAAATTAGTTTTTCCTTGTAGTGAAATCATGTCCATAAAATCAAAAGGGTTTGAAGTATTGTATACCTTTTCGCAGCCTAATTCGCTCAACAAACGGTCTGTAACAAACTCCAAGTATTGTGTCATCAATTTAGAATTCATACCAATTAAACTAACCGGAAGGGACTCTGTGATAAACTCTCTTTCAATATCAAGGGCATCCACCAAAATTTCAGTGATACGCGCTTTTGGCACTTTATTTACAAGGTGATGATTATGCAAATGAACTGCAAAATCGCAGTGCACACCTTCATCTCTGGAGATAAGCTCGTTGGAGAAGGTAAGCCCAGGCATTAAACCACGCTTTTTAAGCCAGAAAATAGAACAGAAGGCTCCAGAAAAGAAGATACCTTCTACAGCTGCAAAGGCAATCAATCGCTCTGCAAAACTTGGAGATTCAATCCATTTCAAAGCCCATTCTGCCTTTTTCTTGATGGCAGGAAATGTTTCTATGGCATTAAAAAGCATACTCTTTTCCTTTTCATCTTTTACATAAGTATCAATTAACAACGAATAGGTTTCACTATGGATATTTTCCATCATGATTTGAAACCCATAAAAGAATTTGGCTTCGCTGTATTGCACTTCGTTGACGAAATTTTCGGCAAGATTTTCATTTACGATTCCATCACTGGCAGCAAAAAATGCCAAAATGTGCTTTATGAAGTAGCGCTCGTCGTAATTCAATTTACTTTGCCAATCTGTAAGATCTTGATGCAAATCTATTTCTTCGGCCGTCCAAAAACTGGCTTCAGATTTTTTATACCACTCCCAAATATCGTGGTGTTGGATAGGAAAAATTACGAATCGATCTTTGTTTTCTTGTAAAATTGGTTCAGTAGTTTGAGACATTAGTGTTTTGGTTTTTTGATGATTAAAATGAACATTTTTGTCGATTTGGGTTTAACAAATATTCAAAATTGAAGCTGAAAAAGAAAGCTAATTTTATGAACATTGTCAACAAGTTTTTAACAAGTTGAAAATCAACTAAAACCCAAAAGTTTACAGAAATAATTACTCAAACACCTATAAACAAATACTTTACACTTATTTAGAACTGCCAATTATTTACAATTTTCACAAACAATTGACAATATCAAAACATTAAATTTTAATGAATAAAAAGAGAAGAAAACAATCTATTATTGGCACAAATAAAAAGAGAGCCTGACCAGCTCTCTTTTCCCCAATAATTAACTAAACTAACTAAAACTATACTTTAAAGAAATAGTTACCTTAAATTTTGTGATGACGAAACTAGATTGCTCTAGCTTCAATTGATTAATAGCGTATAATCAAAAAAGTGAATCACAAAAATCACTTTTACTTTACAAAAAATTTATCCCTTTAACACTTCAAATATCTTTAATTCAATTCAACTACATTACCCTAGTTGTATAGTTGGTTAAAAAAACTGTATAATTGGAACAAACATTAAATTAGACAAAAATAGTGTAAAAACCACACTATTTCTCTTAAAATAATTTCAGTCCACTTAAATTATTAACAGCATATACTTCTATACTAGAATATTACTATATTTGAAGCTATGATAAAAGCCGTTATAGTTGACGATGAACCAAAAGCTATACAAAGTTTGTCCTGGGAGTTAACAAACTTTAGCGACGAGATAGAAATTGTCAAAACATTCACCTCCCCAGAGGCCGCCATAGATTATCTTGAAACCAATCCGCCTGATTGTTTATTCCTAGACATACAGATGCCTACAATGGATGGCTTTCAGTTTTTGGACAAACTTAAAAGCAAGGATTTTGCCATAGTTATCACCACCGCTTATAACGAATATGCAATCAAGGCTTTAAAACACGAAGCTATTGACTACTTGCTGAAACCGATAGATTCCGATGATCTAGAAGACACCATCAAAAGGATTAAAAAATTCAATTACAGGTTGCTCAATTCCTCCAAAATTGAAGACGTCCTAATCAATTTTCACACAAAATTGGATCAGAAAAAAATCACTATCAATACCGATGGAAAATTGATGTTTGTACCGGTAGACGACATTTTGTTCATAGAATCCGATGGAAACTATAGCACTATCGTCATGGTAGATGGACAAAAGACCGTAATTACCAAAAAACTGAAGGAGGTAAATAGCATTTTGCCGGAACAGTTCTTTTTTAGAATACACAACTCCTTTATCATCAACCTCAACCGGATCAAGGAATACATTAAAAATGACGGCTACGTAGTCATGCAATCCAACCATAAAATTCCCGTTGCCAGACAACGTAAATCAAATTTTTTAGAGAAATTTTAAAATGTCGGTTTCATCTTCAATTGGATTTTTAAAAACGCTAACATTGCCTAAAACTTTTGTTTTAGCGCTATCTCTTGTACTGCTATTTTTCAGTGCAAACAGCTATCCGCAATCCACTGAAGATTTCTACAATAAGGCCTCACACCTAATGAAAACAAGGCCCAAGGAATATGCTGAAATCAACGAAACCTTAAAAAAATACAGAAGAGATAGTATAAAAATGCAGACCCTGGCAACCATGGCCGAAGCCTCCAATAACACGGAGACCCAATGTTATGCCTACAATTCCCTAGGGATCATTTACAGAAACATATCCAAATACGAAGAAGCCCTCCTATCCCACAAGAAAGCTTATGATCTTGCCGAAGAAGCTCAAAATACAGAATTGGAGATTATATGCCTTAACATGCTAGGAGTGGTATATAGGCGCATGGACTTGGTAAAGCCTGCTTTAGATTACCACAAAAAAGCTTTAGATCTCGCCAACTCCTACGAAAACCCTTCACCGGAAACAAAACACAGTATTGCCGTATCCCAGAACAGCATGGGAAATATATACTTGGCTCTAAACCAGTATGACCTGGCCCTAAAGCAATTTAAAAAGTCATTGGTGATAGAAAAAGAGCAAGACAATACATTGGGCCTCGCAATCAATTACCAAAATATAGGCTATGCCAACGAAGCCAAAGGCCTGTTGGACCAAGCCCTATCCGATTACCAGACCTCTTTAAAATACAACAATGAAATCGACTCCGATATTGGCCGTGTAATTTGCAACAATAGTATTGCCCAGATCTACATCAAACAAGGAAAGCCAGAACTAGGGCAACAGATTATTGAGAAAGCACTGGAAATGGCCCTTTTGGAAGGAGACCAATTCTACATAGCTTCCTCCTATATTAATTTAGGTTGGGCACAAAATGAATTGGGCAACTATAAAGAAGCCGAAAACAACCTAAAAACAGCCCTGGACATCGGCGAAAAATACAGCTTAAAAAGCGCTAAAGTGGAGGCCCACAAACACCTATCTGAACTTTACCAAAACAAGGGGGATTACAAGACTGCGCTCGAAAGATACAAGGATTATATTGAAGAGGAAGAAACCATTTTAAACGAGCGAAACCTCCAATATGTAAACGACATTATTCTGCAATATGAAAGCGAAATAAAAAACAACCAAATACGCGTTCTTGCCAGTGAAAATGAACTCGTAAAATCCAAATTACTCCGCAACCAAAAGATATTCTGGTACTCTCTAATAGCATTAATCCTCATTGCAGGAGGCATCATTACAGTTAATAGACACCGTCAATTAAAACAAGAAAAACAGATTCTTACATTAGAACAGGATATGCTCAGAAGCCAGATGAACCCACACTTCATCTTCAATTCACTCAACTCCATTAAGCTTTACATTATCAACAACGAGAAGGAAAACGCGGTGTATTACCTCAACAAGTTTTCAAAGCTCATTAGAAAGATTCTGATTGCTTCCACGGAAAAAGAAATCTCCCTGGAAGACGAGCTGGATACCATGAAGCTTTATATGAATATTGAGAACATACGGTTTTCAAATGAAATTGACTTCCAAGTAAAAATAGACGACAACATTAATACAGCCAATGTCAAGTTACCATCCCTAATACTACAGCCCTTTTTGGAAAACGCCCTATGGCACGGCTTATCTTCAAAAAAGAATGATAAAAAAATAGTATTGCATGCCTCAAAAACCACCGACGATTACGTTACCATCTCCATTACAGACAACGGTATTGGGAGAATAGAGTCTGAAAAAATCAACAAAAACAAACTGTTAAAAAGAAAATCAGTAGGCATTGCCTTAACCAAGGCCAGATTGTCCAATTTCTACAAAACATATACAAGTCCTTATAAAATTGAAGTTGAAAATTTGTATGATACCAACCATAAACCTGCAGGCACCAAAGTCATCATACACATTCCTATCCGCTCCAGTGTTCTAAGAACTGCCTAACTGTTTTGTTCCTGAAATTTTTCCGCCACTTTTTCCAATTCGGAATACCAATCCTCTCCAAACTTACGGATAAGGGCCTGCTTCACAAACTTATATACAGGCACCTGAAGTTCTTTTCCTAAGCTACAAGCATCATCACAAATGTGCCATCTGTGATAATTGACAGCCGCAAATTCACTGTAATCCTGTACCCTAACAGGGTATAAATGACAAGACACCGGTTTCTTCCAAGAAATGTCCCCTTGGTTATAAGCTTCCTCTATACCGCAAAGTGCCGTTCCCTTTTTATCAAAAATAACATAGGCACAATCCGCTCCATCAATCAAAGGGGTTTCAAGTTCATCATCTTCTGTGGTGATATAAGCGCCCTGCGACTCAATAGCAGCAATTCCCTCCTTGCGCAAATAGGGTTTTACTTTTGGATAAATCTCCTTTAAAATCTCAGCCTCTTCTTCATCCAAAGGCGCACCAGCATCTCCATCGATGCAACAAGCTCCTTTACAGGCTGAAAGATTACACACAAAATCATTCTCTATGATTTCCTCCGAAACTATGGTTTTTCCTAACTGAAACATGCCGCAAAGAT
This sequence comes from Mangrovimonas sp. TPBH4, assembly GCF_001280505.1. Lineage (GTDB taxonomy): Bacteria > Bacteroidota > Bacteroidia > Flavobacteriales > Flavobacteriaceae > Mangrovimonas_A. The sequence goes on along the minus strand of NZ_LBIO01000042.1, from coordinate 115,970 downwards.
AAGCCATATTCCATCAAAACGAGTCCTTTCAAAAGCAATTAAATTTTACCCTCTTTTTAAAGCTCATTAATTTCTAAATCCCGAAATTTGCCAAAAATTTCAACATAACATGATACAACTCAACATAAAAGAAATCATCACCACTTTCATGGTCTTGTTTGCCGTAATAGATATTATTGGCAGCATTCCCATTATCATAGATCTACGAAAAAAAGCAGGCCACATACAAAGTGAAAAGGCAGCCATCATTGCCGGGATCATTATGGTTCTATTTCTGTTTTTAGGAAAAAGCATTTTGTCCGTAATAGGCATAGGCGTGAATTCTTTTGCGGTAGCCGGCGCATTTGTACTGTTTTTTATTGCACTAGAAATGATCTTGGGAATTACCCTTTATAAGGAAGAAGAAAGCAATGCCATGAATGCAAGTGTATTTCCTCTAGCCTTCCCACTAATCGCTGGACCGGGAAGTTTAACTACCCTTTTATCCTTAAGGGCAGAATACCGCCTAGAAAACATTATAATTGCGGTAATTTTAAATGTTATATTCATTTATATAGTTCTGAAAACTTCAGCGAAAATAGAACGCATGATTGGCCAAAATGGGATTAGTATTATCAGAAAAATATTTGGTGTTATACTCTTGGCCATTGCGGTAAAACTATTTGCTCACAACATTAAAGCTCTATTTGAACTCGCTTAAACATATATTATCATGAAAATATTTACCATCATTTTTACAGTCATTGCCTCGGCACTTATCATATTCAACATTACTCAAATTGATTTTAGCGCTCCTTTTAAAGGCCAAAGTATCATTGCATTGATTACTATTCTAGCTGCCCTTTGCGGAATTGTACTACTACAGATTTTGCGTATCTCAAAGCGCATTGAGAAAAAAATGAAAAACAAAAAATAATGTTCGACGCTTTAATAATTGGTGGCGGTGCCGCAGGAATGTCCTGCGCATTAGTTCTTGGATCTGCAGTCAACAAATTATACGCCCAGGACAAAAAGATTGGTATTGTTATGCACCAAAAGGCATCACATCTCCAAAGCGCCTTATTCAATAATGCCTTGGGCTTAGCAGCAGGCACTACCGGCCAATCTGTTCTGGAACAAGGAAAACAGCAACTGGCGACTCAGTACCCACATGTAAATCAAATTGAAAACGAAAAGGTGCTGGAAATAAAATGGACGCCTGAGGGTTTTGAAGTACTCACCAACAAAAGCACATATACCTCTGCAATAGTTATAGTGGCTGCTGGTTACACCAACGTACTATCCATTAAAGGACTTGAAAACTATATTGCTCCACATCCTCGAGCTGCGGTTGAAAAGGAGCGCATTTGGTTAAAAAATGAAGACCATCTAATTACAAAAGGACTTTATGTAGCGGGTACCTTGGCCGGCTGGAGAAGTCAATTCAATATTGCTGCAGGAAGTGGCGCACAAGTGGCTACAGATATCCTAACCCTTTGGAACGATGGAAAGCAAAGCCATGTACATGACAAATTATAAAGGCTACTCCCCTTTACTTAATTTAACCACTTCCAAAATCATATCATCAGCGGAATTCATGATGCGCTCGTAGGTGTTGCCTCCATATAACTGGTCAGCCAAATCTGCCTTGATCATTCTTTTTATGGCATCGTGGTAAGCCACAAACGTCATCTTGGTACTTTCTTTCAGATTCAAGTAATCCTGAAACTTGACCACAATATCATCGCTCACTTCGAAATTTTGAATAAAATCCTCTTTCTCCACATTGCCATACACACTTCTATCGCGATCCAGTTCCTCGAACACAAAGTTACTAACATACCCTCTTCGCTTGATATAGCTTAATGTTTCGTTTTGAAAACTCGTATCCAACGGCACAAAAATATCCGGGATTATACCACCGCCTCCATACACAATTTTTCCTTTTGGAGTCACAAATTTCAATGAATCGGCCACCTCAATACTTGCTTCCTCATTAAGTTCTCCATTGCGAAGTCGCTTGTAGTAATCATTATAATATTCATCGTTATTGCCGTTATGGTAGGGCCTCTGAATGGAACGCCCTGTAGGTGTATAATATCTCGAAACTGTTAAGCGTACTGCACTTCCATCCCCCAGTGCCATTTCACGTTGCACCAATCCTTTTCCGTAAGAACGTCTACCAATAATAGTTCCCTTATCATTATCCTGAAGCGCCCCAGCTACAATTTCACTGGCAGAGGCAGAATTTTCATTGATGAGAATATACACTTCACCTTCCTCAAAATCCCCGTTGCGCGTGGCATAGCTTCGCTCTATTTTACCGGCCTTGTTTTTAGTGAATAGAATTAGCTTATCGTCTTCTAAAAATTCATCTACAATCTGCTCTGCAATCCCTAAAAAGCCACCTGGATTGTCACGAAGATCCAAAACCAACTGTGTAGCTCCATTATCTTGAAGTTTGTCCAAGGCTACTTTAAACTCGCGATAGGTAGACTCTGCAAAACGGTTAATTTTAATGTAGCCCAATTTAGATGTAAGCATATAAGCAGCATCTACACTTTTTATAGGAATTACAGTTCTTTTGATGTCAAAATCAAGCAATTCATCTTCGCCCTTTCTGAATACAGTCAAACGCACTTTAGTGTTCTTTTCACCCTTCAGTTTTTGGATGATATCATCGTTAGACCAATTCCGTCCAAATATAGAATCACCATCGGCTACAATAATGCGATCTCCTCCCTTGATACCCGCCCTTTCGCTAGGCCCACCTTCAACAGGTCTAATCACAGTAACCGTATCCTTGTAGGTATAAAAGCTAACGCCAATCCCTACGAAATCTCCCTTCATATTCTCTGTCACACGCTCCATTTCCCCCTTAGGAATATAGGTAGAATGTGGATCGAGATTATCCAAGATGCCATTTACAGTAACGTCTACAATGCTATCTGTATTAACGTCATCAACATATTCGTATTCAATATAATCTATCAGTCGATTGAGTTTGTCCTTTTTACTATTGGATGTAAACAGTCTGTCGGAGGTATCTGCAAAATTCAGTTTTCCCCCAATAAGCACACCAATAGCCACGGCTATCCCCACAATAAGCGGTATGTATTTTTTCTTAAAACTCAATCCTTTTTGAGACGTTTCAATTACTTATAGCTATAATTCGCTTTTAATATTTCAAAGGAAATCAATCCTCCAAATCTTCAATCAACACCAAGTCAATACCTGCTTTTTCCAAAAACCTGATTCCAGAATCATCTTTATATGGCTGCTGATACACAACCCTAACAATTCCTGCTTGATGTATCAATTTACTACATTCTTTACAAGGCGACAAGGTGATATATAAAGTTGCTCCATTACAGGATTGCGTGGAGGAAGCCACCTTTAAAATAGCGTTGGCTTCAGCATGTAACACATACCATTTGGTATAGCCCTCATCATCTTCACAATAGTTTTCAAAGCCAGTGGGCGTACCGTTATACCCATCTGAAATGATCATTCTGTCTTTAACTATAAGGGCTCCAACTTGTTTCCGTTTGCAATGTGATAATCTTCCCCATTCTTTGGCAATTCTTAAATACGCCTTGTCATAGCGCAACTGTTTCTTTTTCGGCATTCTTTTATTTTCAATTATCAGGGCGTGCCCATCTTCTGTACGCAAAAGCACGGAATGATATACACTAAATTTATTCTATTCAGGTTTCCCCCAGCAATTGGGCTAGGGTTAAAAAGGGATATCGTTTACATGCCTGCAAACGGTATAACGAAGATAACGGGTTCATAGTTTAATTGCAATGCGTTTAGAGTTAAAGTTTTATCAAAACCCTAATTTACATGCAATCTTCAAGAAAGGTACCCACTGCGCATCAGCATAGGAATTATAGCACCCAAAACCATGGCTGAAATCACCATCACCCAATCACGCTTGGAAAACCTAAATATGGTTTCTCCCAAGAACCCAATAAACAAAATGATGAAAGCAACAATAAGCTGGGCTATTTCCAAGCCTAAGGAGATTTCCAATAGGGTGAGCAGTTTCATATCGGATGCATGTACCAATCTTCCAAAAGTTCCCACATAACCCATTCCATGCACCAACCCGAGAAACAAGGTGGCAAAAAATAAAATTCCTATCTTTTCATTTTGAGCCTTTTTGCCAGAAGTAAACACATTGTAAAGGGCCACAATTAAAATGGTAATAGGGATTAAAAATTCCACCAGAGACGCATTCACTCTAACCACATTGTAAGTGGCCAAGGCCAAAGACAACGAATGGCCCAAAGTAAACATGGTAATCAAAAGTAAAACGCGTTTCCAATCTTTGAACAGATATGGAACCATCAAAACAATCAAAAATAAAATGTGGTCGTAGGCTTTCATGTTCAGCACATGGTACATACCCTGCTGAAGGTGAGTTAAGAAATCGGCAAGCATAATTAATTAGAATTTGGGATAAGTCAAAAATACGATTAATCAGGGATTGGCAAAACAAATTTTAACATATTGTCACCATCGGAAAAGATAGGTTTTTATACTTTTTAATGTATTTTTAAAACATCAATACAAAACCTAACTGCTTACCAAAAAACAACCAAATGGCCCTAAAGTTCTTAACACCCAGCAACAGCCTCGAGTTTTTTTCTCCAGATCTTTCCAATAGTCTGGAAATTACTTTGGCTCAAACGGGAATATCTGCCGGCCACCCCTCTCCCGCAGACCATTACGAAGAGTCTAAAATAAGCCTAGACCAAACCTTGGTACGCAATAAGGAAACTACTTTCTATGCCAGAGTAAGTGGGCAGTCCATGATAGGAGCAGGATTGGACGATGGGGACTTATTGGTAGTCGATAGAAGCCTTACCCCCAAACATAACAAAATAGCAGTGTGTTTTATTGATGGGGAATTTACCGTAAAACGGCTTAACGTTACAGGCGAAGGAGTATTTTTAATGCCAGAAAACCCTGCTTACGACCCCGTAAAAGTAAATGAGGAAAGTAACTTCCAAATATGGGGTGTCGTTACACACGTGATTAAGAAAATGTAATTTCATTCAGCACGCTCAAACATACACTAAGTTCAAAATTCTTTCAGGTATTTCTTATTGGTTAGCTCTAGCAGGCCTTACCTACCCCTTCCAAAATACGCAAATAACAAGTCCAAATATTGCTGGGTTTTTCAGTTTTATTTCTCAAAACACAACTATTTCATTAACTTTCTCATAAAAAATTGATATTTTAACACTTTAATCTATTTTAGATTAGACTTCAAATTAATTCAATTGTTATGAAAAAATCACTTCTTTTGGCCCTTCTTACGCTCGGGTTTTCTTGGATACTTACAAGTTGCTCCTCTGATGATGACAACAATAATTCAAACAACGATGCAATTATTGAAGAGGTTGAAAATATTGCTGAATCTGGAGATTGGATTATAACTTCATTCATAGATTCTAATGAAGATGAAACCAGCCATTTCACAGGTTATACCTTCACTTTTGGAAGCAATGGCACCCTAACCGCAACCAACGGCACAACTACCCATACAGGTATCTGGACTATTACCGACAGTAGCAATAGTACAGACGATGACAATAACAGTGATGACGATCTTGATTTCAATATCTTTTTTAATGTGCCAGACACTAATGATTTTGAAGACCTAAATGACGATTGGGATATAGACACCTATAGCAGCACAACAATTAAACTTATCGATATTAGTGGAGGCAATGGAGGCACCGATACGTTAACTTTCCAAAAACTCTAACCCTCCATTATATGAAATCAACTCGTAACTGGCTTTTCATTATCGCCATAATTGCCATCGTGGCCATTTTGGGGTACAACTACGTTTATCAAGACCATAGAAATATAGAAAAAGAGGCTCCAAGCTTTACTGTGGAAGCCCCAGCTTTGGTTTCTGAATTCTCTTCAGACCCAACAGCTGCTGAAGCAAAATACCTAAACAACACCATTGCAGTTTCTGGGATAATTACTGAAAGTTCAACACAAAGTATCACACTTAACGACAAAATATTTTGCCAACTATCACAACCTGCTGAAACCACTATAGTACAAGGTCAAACCATCACCATCAAAGGGCGCGTTATTGGCTATGATGATCTTTTGGAAGAACTGAAATTAGACCAATGCAACCCTATCAACAACTAACTCATAACAACCCTTTATTGAATTCTTATCACATATGAAGCATCTTTATTTTTTATTTTTTCTGTTTTGCATTCCATTATCCTCCTTCTCTCAAGAGGATTTACTAAGCGAAATAGACACAGACACTATGGTAGACCCCTATGTTTCTGCCGTATTTAAAGGTCTTAAAATCGTCAATTTTGAATCTACCAAACTCGTCGCCAAAAACGAATTTACCTTTGTAGTAGCGCACCGATTCGGCAGTATCGAAAATGGTTTCGACACCTTTTTCGGTCTTGACGATGCCGTAACCAGACTTAATTTCATCTACGGAATTAGCGACGGATTCAACGTCAGTGTATCGAGAAGTTCCTACCAGAAGATTTATGAAAGCGCCATTAAATATCGCCTTTTCAGACAGGAAACCAATGGGTTTCCCCTAACTATTGTAGGCTATAATTCGCTATTGATAAATACTGCATTAGACGAGGATAACCTGCCGAAACTGGAATTTAAACACCGATTGGGATACACAGCACAATTACTCATTTCAAGGAAAGTCACCAAAAATCTATCTTTAGAATTAGCACCCACCTTTTTCCATGACAATTATGTGCAGTTTGATGACCAAGATAACTCGCAATTTGCCCTTGGATTTGGAGGGAGATACAAATTGTCAACCAGATGGTCCCTTAATATGGACTATGGCTGGCACCTTAACCGCGCTTCTAATTCACCATTCAAAAACCCACTATCAATTGGTGTAGATTTGGAAACGGGAGGCCATGTATTCCAAATGCATTTCACCAATGCACAACCCATGAACACCAACGGATTCTTAGGACAAAGCACTGGCGACTGGACCGACGGAGACGTTTATTTTGGATTTAACTTAAGCAGAATATTTTAATAACACACAAAAAAACAACTATGAAATTAACTTACACCTCAATTTTAGCCTTATTGTTATTGTTTAACTGTTCCAACGATAGCGAAGACGACTTAACCGACGACACTCCTATTACAGAAACAATTACCTATAACGAGCATATTAAATCCATCATGGATAATAATTGCATCAACTGCCACAGTAATCCACCAGTAAATGGCGCACCAATGGCATTGACAACTTATGAAACTGTAAAAGAATCTATGTTGAACAGAAATCTTTTTGGACGTATCACGACAGATAACACAGCATTATTAATGCCTGTTGGAGGTCCTAAATTGCCACAAAACCTCATTGACCAAGTTGAGCAATGGGAAACAGATGGCCTACTTGAAGAATAAATACCATTATTATGAAAACACTTGTCTACCTCCTGATATGCTTCAGCCTTACAGGCTTTGCCCAGGAAAAGTATCTCACGAAAACAGGAACCTTGGAGTTTGAAGCTTCGGTGCCCTCCTTTGAGGAAGTGGCCGCCAAAAACACTTCGGTAACCGCTATTTTAAATGCTGACAATGGTGAATTTGCCTCATTGGCATTGGTAAAAGGATTTCGGTTTAAAAATGCCCTCATGGAGGAACATTTCAATGAAAACTATGCGGAATCCTCAGAATTCCCGAAAGCGACCTTTAAAGGCACTTTCAAAGATTTTGAAGGGAAAAGCCTTTCAGGGAAACAGCAATTCACCATAGATGGTGAGCTGACCTTTCACGGAGTTACCAATACCCTAAAGGACATTCCTGTGACTATAGAAAAAAAAGGAGATCAACTCGTCCTAACAGGAAGTTTTGTAGTGCTCATTTCGGATTACAACATCAAAATACCAAGTATTGTTGAGAATAAAATTTCCAAAGACGTTAAAGTGAGTTTCAACTTCACATTAGACAAGAAATAACAAAAACAAACCCCCATTGTACTTTTCATTACACATGGGGGTTCTCATCAACCAACCATAATTCCTATACCAAGGAATTAATTCCATCCGCCCCCGAGGGCTTTATACATTGTTACAAAAGCAGTCATTTGCTCTTTTTTGGTTTCAACCAATTCCATCTTCGACTCCAATGCATCCCTTTGGGTCAACAACACTTCCATATAGTCTGCTCTCGCCGACCTAAAGAGTTTATTAGTAATATCGATAGACTTTGTTAAAGCTTCAACCTGTTGCTCTTTTAAGTGGTAACTTTCTCTTAGATTATCAATCTTGGAAACCCCATTAACCACTTCAATGTAGGCGCCCAAAATGGACTTCTCGTATTCAAAAATGGCCTGTACCTGTCTGTCATTGGCATTAAAATATTCCGCTTTAATAGCATTTCTATTGATAAGCGGCGCCACCATATCACCTGCCAAAGTGTACAGCAATGAGGTTGGCGTATTGAATAGATATTTTAAACTGAAAGCCTCCAAGCCAACACCAGCCCTAATCGTAAAGGAAGGGTAAAAATTAGCCTTGGCCACTTTGACATCCAATTTGGCGGCTGCCAATTCGTATTCCGCTTGACGGATATCGGGTCTATTGGCTAACAATTGCGATGGGACTCCTACAAAAATCGTGTCCATTTCGGTATCGATAAACCCTTCAGATTCGCGATTGATATGTTGAGGCGACCTTCCTATCAAGAAATTGATTCGATTTTCGGCCTCTACCACTTCCTGTTTTACTGAATACAGTTCACTCTTGTTCTTAAAAACCTCAGCTTCCAAACGCTGAACCCCCAATTCGGTGGCCTTGGCTGCTTGCTTCTGAAGACGAATGGTCTTTAAAGCATCTTGCTGCAGTTGTAAGTTTTGAGTGATAATGGCCAATTTATTATCCAAAGCCTGAAGCTCATAATAGGATTCCGCCACTTCAGAAATAAGATTGGTTACCATAAAGTTCTTCCCTTCCACCGAAGACAAGTACTCCATGACTGCCGCTTTTTTGGAATTGCGCAACTTTTTCCACACGTCCACTTCCCAAGAAGCAATAGCTGCCACTTGGAAGTTAGGCAGCGGCTCCGGAAACTCTTCTCCAGGTCTGATATCTGTATTGGCATCGTTGGCACCTTGACTGGTATAACGTCCCACTTTTTCTACTTCACCAGCGGCTTGAATATCTACATAAGGTAAATACTCTCCTTTTCGAGCACGAATTTCATTCTTAGCCATATCCACTTGCATCAACATGATATTAAGCTCTTGATTGTTCACCAAAGCCGTATCGATCAAAGCCGTTAAATAGTCATCCTTGAAGAATTCCTTCCAATTGATCTTGGCAGAATTGCTCGTATCTACCACAACCTGCTCTGAGAAAGTTTCTGGCAATGCTGTGTTCTCATCCCTAACGTCCTTGGTGGGCACACAACTGGTAAAAGCGAACAGCACAAATCCCACAAGTGCTCCAATTTTGAAATTGAAGGTTTTAAAAACTGATTTATTTCTCATTGTTTCCTTTCATTAGTTTTTTGATTTGTTTGTTCATCTCTTTCAGACGCTGCCTTAAAGCACTTTCTTCTTCACCACGTCTCACAAACTCTTCAGAAATTGGTTCTTGGTGCTCATCCTTGATCAAGCTTCTTCCTTCTGCCATTTTTCCAAAAATGTAATACAACCCTGGAATGACAACCACTCCAAAAAGAGTTCCTATCAACATTCCTCCCAAAGAAGAGCCTCCAATGGTTCTATTTCCGATAGCCCCAGCACCAGTAGCGATTACCAAGGGCACCAATCCAGCTATAAAGGCAAACGATGTCATCAAAATAGGTCGGAACCTCATTTTGGCTCCTTCAATAGCCGCTTCCAAAACGGTAGCACCCTGCCTGTGCCTTTGCACCGCAAACTCCACAATAAGCACGGCGTTTTTACTTAGCAATCCAACTAGCATGATCATCCCAATTTGAGCATATACATCGTTGGATAGTCCCATGGCCTTCAACATTAAAAACGATCCAAATACTCCAATTGGCAATGACAACAACACCGCCAACGGCAATAGGAAACTCTCATATTGAGCTGCCAATACAAAGTACACAAAGATCAACACCACGATGAAAACATAAAGAGCATCGTTACCGCGTTGCGCTTCGTCGTACGAAAGACCTTCCCAAGCAATATCATACCCACGAGGCAAGGTTTGTTGCGCTACTTCTTGAATGGCCTTAATGGCATCATCACTAGTATAACCTTTTGAAGGCAACCCTCGAATGGCTGCGGAATTATACAAATTGTATCGGGTAATCTCGTTAGGTCCCAATTTCTTTTCCAACGTCATGAAAGAAGAATAGGGCACCATTTCGCCTTCTTCATTTTTCACAAAAAGTTTTTCCAAATCGGTTGGCAAGCTACGGTACTCCGGAGCCGCTTGAGTATACACTTTGAAAAAGCGTCCAAACTTGATAAACCCTTGCTCGTAGGTACTACCAATTAGAATATTGAGGTTTTCCATGGCATTTCCAATGGAAACCCCTTTTTGCATGGCTGCCTTATTATTGATCTTCAACTCATATTGTGGATAATTGGCCGCAAAGAAGGTAAACAAACCGCTCAACTCCTTACGCTGTCCCAGAGCTTCCAAAAACTCGTTGTTGATTCTTTCAAATTCATGATAATCGGTACCGTTGGTTTTATCCAATAATCTTAAGGAGAACCCTCCCGAGGACCCGAATCCTGGTACCGCAGGTGGTTCGAAGTATTCAATGACCGCTGCAAGATCCTTGCTTTCCTCTTCCAGTTCTTCCATGATTTCGTGTACCGAATGCTTACGGTCCGACCAAGGCTTAAGGTTAATCAAACAGGTTCCTGCGTTGGAACCACGACCTTCGGTCATAATTTCATACCCTGCCAAAGACGATACCGATTCCACGCCTTCAATCTCTTCACACATCGCCTGAAGTTTTCTAGCGACATCATTAGTACGCTCCAAAGTAGCTCCCGGCGGTGTTTGAATGATGGCATAAATCATCCCCTGGTCTTCACTAGGTATAAACCCTGAAGGCACCACTTTATTCACCAATCCAGTTCCGATACAGAAAGCTATCAGCACTCCAAACGTAATCACCCTTCTATGAACAATAAGCTTCAGGAATCCTACATAGCGTCCCGTCAATCTTTCAAAAAGACGGTCAAAACTATCAATGAAACGGTTCATCAATGATTTCTTTCTTGGCTGTCCATGATTGTTCTTTAAAATCATGGCACATAATACAGGCGTTAATGTCAAGGCCACTATGGCTGAAATTACAATAGCACCAGCCATGGTAATGGAGAACTGTCTGTAGAACACTCCTACTGGCCCATTCAAAAATGAAATAGGGATGAAAACCGAAACCATTACCAAGGTAATGGCAATAATAGCCCCTCCAATTTCACCCAATACTTTACTGGAAGCCTGATAAGGCGTGAGATGTTCTTCTTCCATCTTGATATGGACGGCCTCCACAACCACAATGGCATCATCCACCACAATACCAATGGCCAATACCAAGGCGAAAAGAGTGATCAAGTTGATGGACAAGCCGAATATTTGCATCACAAAAAAGGCCCCTACCAAGGATACCGGAACGGCAATAATGGGGATTAACGTAGAACGCCAGTCTCCCAAGAATATGAACACCACAATAGCCACCAAGATGAAAGCATCTCGAAGCGTGTGCAATACCTGCTCTATGGAAGCATCCAAGAAATTGGAAACGTCATAACTGATTTTATAATCCACCCCTGGAGGCAAATCTTCCTTGAGTTCCTTTAATTTTTCTTTTACGGCCTTGATAACATCACTTCCGTTACTTCCGAAAGTTTGTTTTAACACGATAGAAGCCGAAGGCTCCCCATCGAGATTGGAATAGATATCGAAGAATTCACTTCCCAGTTCCACATCGGCAATGTCGCCAAGGGTAATCATTTCCCCTTTGGAATTGGCCCTTACAATGATCTCCTTATACTCTTCAGGCTCGTTATAACGGTCACGATAGGTCAATACATACTCCAAGGATTGGGATTTTTTCCCTGAACTTCTACCAATACGTCCTGGACGTGCCAGAATACTTTGGTCCTCCATCGCCTCAAGCACTTCTTCCGCCGAAATATTATAGGCACGCATACGATCTGGTTTCAACCAAACCCTCATGGCAAATTTACGGCTCCCTAAAATTTGGGCACTCGCAATCCCATTGATCCTTTGAATCTCTGGAACTATTCTGGTGTACGCATAATTGTAAAGAAACTTTTCATCTGTATTGTCCTTTTTGCTATAAAGGTTCACATACATCAACATACTAGGCTGAACCGGCGTAATAATTACCCCTTCCCTTTGCACCAATTCTGGCAAAAGCGGCATTACTTGGTCCACTCTGGTCTTAACCCGGACGACGGCATCGTTGGGATCGGTACCTGGATCGAAAATAATTCTTACCGTTCCTTCACCTGCACTGGTGGCATCGGAAGCAATATATCGCATTCCTTGCACTCCATTAATGGCGGTTTCCAAAGGAATCAAGGTTGACTTTACCAAAACGTCGGCACTCGACCCTGGATAGGCTATGAATATGTTAACAGTGGTTGGGGCAATTTGGGGAAATTGCGAAATAGGCAACTGCTTTATCGCCAATAACCCCACAAAAACTATCATTACCGAAATGACAATAGCCAATACCGGTCTATGAATAAACTTTTTAAACATGATCTAAAATTTTTGGGATTATTATTCGGCGTAAACGTCCAAATGGACCAAAACCTCATCTGGTTGCTCTAGCTCATAAGCAATTTTCTGACTGTCCTTAACCAAACGGATGCCTTCCAAAAGAATGATATCCTTTTCATCAAGACCACTTTCAACTACAAACAAATGCGAAAGCTCTGCGCCTACCTTGATTTCCTTTTGTCTAACAATGTGGTCCTGATCTACCACAAACACGTAACGTTTATCCAAAACCTCAAAAGTAGCCTTCTGCGGAATCAACATGGCATGTTTTAAAGGCGTCGTCATTAAGACCGTTCCTGTTTCTCCATGACGCAATATGCCATCAGGATTTTGAAAGGTCGCTCTAAAGGCAATATTTCCTGTTTCGTTATTGAATTCTCCTTCAATGGTTTCAACAACACCTTTTTGGTTGAATGTTTTATTGTTGGCCATTAACAAACGAACCTCTTTTTTATCGTCTTTGTTTTGACTCATGACATAATCCAAATACTCGGCTTCAGGCACATTGAAATATACCCACATCTGACTGTTGTCTGAAAGTGTTGTCAACAACTCTCCTTCATCCAACATACTACCTTCACGCACATGAAGGTGGTCCATAATCCCATCAAAGGGCGCTTTAATATTGGTAAATCCTAAATGGGTTTCTGCCAAGACAACCTCAGCCTTAGACTTTTCGTAATTGGCCTTTGCCAGGGCCAATTCGTTTGGAGACACAACATCATTGTCTGCCAACAATTTGGTATTCTGGTATTCAATAGAAGCAGCCTCACTTTCGGCCTTTGCCTTTTGAAGCTCTGCTTGATAGATATTCGGCATGATCTGGAACATCATCTGTCCCTTTTTCACCTTTTGACCTTCATCTACTCTAATGTCTTGCAGGTAGCCCTTTTCCATAGCTCTGATCTCGATATTTCGGATAGAATGCACCTGACAGACATATTCCTTGGTAATGGAAGTGTCCCTATACACAGGATTGGTTACCTGAAAGGTCCGTTCTTCGTGCTTTTCTTCCTTGTGCGAGTTACAACCTACACTACATACCATGGCCAATAGACCAACGTAAATTGGGAATCTCTTCATAATAATTTTTGTTTGTATAAAGCTCCTTGGCTTTATGTTTGAATAGTTTGAAAAAAGTATGAATTGAAATAGGCAACATGTCCGCTAAAAGGTCTAGATCCTCAGGACATATTACAGAAGTTAGGCAATATTAAATTGCCTTAATACGCAAAAATCAAATCCTGAACACTTGGTACAGGACGGATATTTTTTGGGATGGTAAATGCACATGGCACTTACTAAAAGGTAGATGTTTTTTCTTTTCAGCAAGAATAAAGCCGATAGCAAGAGCAAAGCAAATTGCCGAAATGTAGTAGTACTGCCCTTCTAATTGTTTTTTAAAATCGTAAATGTGAGCGTTCTCCTCTTCAGGTTCTGCAATGGAAACCTCAAGAACGGGCATTTCCTTTTCAGAATGGGACCACCCCTTTGTAATAAAAGAGTTGTGTTGGCCTTGCTTAGCTACACTCTGATTTTGATTAACGTGAACACTCCCATTGCCTTCTGAAGAAAAATTGGCAAAAGCTTGGCCGTACCCAAACATAAGTACCGCACAAACAAATAAGAAATATTTTAGGAATGTTCTCATCATTTGGGAGGCAAAACTAAAAGAAGCGAAGAACCCAAACAAATTTTAAACATTAAATATTTGCAAAAAAGTGTTGCTTTTGTGAATCCCCAGATTTTAGACAGTTGAATTTAGAGATACACAAAAAAGAAGCAAGCAGAAAATAATAAATTGCAACTCCCTATGAATCACCGACCAATAGCAATTAACAAAACACGAAGAAATCAGGAAGCCTCTCCTTCCAATTCTGCCATTTTCTTGCCAACATGGGTAATGACTTCATTGTATTCCTTAGTAGGACTAAAATCAATAAACTTGACATTCTCCTGAACTACAGCGGTATGACCTGCAGGCAAATAAAATACATCGCCTTCTTGTAACAGGTCTTCTTTCCCATCGTCATACAGCACCAAAAGTGCCCCTTCAATAATGTATCCCCAATGTGGGCAATGACAACTGTTGTTCTCCAATCCGTCTAAAAGTGGCGTAAAGTCGGTTCCGGCTGGTAATTCATTATAACAAGCGGTCATGGCTCCAAAGTCGGCCTGAGCACGCATGATAGCATCTGGAGATTCCATGGTAGCTGGGATGTTTTCCTTGTTGATTTTCATGGCCTTAAATTTTAAGTATCAGAAAGTTACGAAAAAATATACTCGTTTTAACAGTGCAAATACGACAGTTATCCACAGGCAATTTTTCAACACCCCTAAAACCATCTGTTAACATTCCATCATTAAAGTTAAGCATTCCTTAACCCAAGAACCCCTTCATTTCACTCATGAATAAGTTTCTTTGCGACTCTTTAACTGGACAACTATCGATGAAGCCTGCCTTTGTTATGGCTCCTTAAAACATCGATGAACTTGAGATGAAAGGCGTGGTTTCAGCTCCCACGCCTTTTTTACTTTACCCAACTAAGAATTTGCCTTAATCACCTGAATGATATCCTCTTTCTGAAGCACACCAGATTGTCTCCAAACCTGTTGCCCATTTTTAAAAAGCAACATTGTAGGTACTCCCCGAACCTGATACTTGGCCGCCAAGGCATTATTCTTATCCACATCTATTTTTACAATCTTAACGGTGTCGCCAAGACTTTCCTTAACCTGTTTTAAAATAGGCGCCAACATTTTACATGGCCCACACCAATCCGCAAAAAAATCTACCAATACAGGGGTATCGGCATTAACAATCTCATTAAAACTACGCTTCATTTTTAAGGTTTTTGATCACATTTTCTAATTTGGAACTCACTTCTTGGGCAACATCTTCCAAGGTGTCGTTACCCACCGCCTGCATAGACACCATGGGATTGATACAGGACACCTCCATTTGGTCAGGACCAAGCTCCTGAACAATAAAGTTACAGGGCAACATGGTTCCTATTTTATTCTCTGCCCGAAGTGCCTTATAGGCAAATGGCGGATTACAAGCTCCCAAAATTTTATATTTCTTGATATCCACATCCAACTTATTTTTCAAAGTTTGCTTCATATCTATTTCCGTTAATATACCAAAACCTTCCTGTTTCAATAAAGCGGTTACTTTATCTATAGTTTCATCAAAAGTTCCCGTTGTGTTTGTTGAAAAATAATAATTCATACTTTTATTGATTGATTTACAATTACTTAAACAACAAAGTTAAGAAAACCTCAGTTTTATGGCGTGACCTAGGTTACAGTTTTTAAACAGAAAAACACACGGGCCTAAGGGCTATTTTTTATACTTTTAATTATTGATAACAACCTTCTACCATGACTTCTATGGAAACAACCTATTTATTTGTGTACGGCACTTTATTGAAAGATACTGGTCACGAGATGTCTTGCTTTTTACTTGAATATTCGCAATGGATAGGCGATGGTTATTTTTACGGTAAACTGTTTAAGGTCGAAAATTATCCAGGAGCTATTTTAAGTGACGATTCCAAAGATAAAGTCTACGGAAGCATTTACCAGCTTAGCAATACCATTCGTGTTTTTGAAGTTTTGGATAGTTACGAAGGCATAGATCCTCATTCCACAGAACCTGATCTCTACAAACGTATAAAAGTTAACACTTATTTAGAAGATGGCAGCACACTGCTATCCTGGGTGTATATTTACAATTTAGACACAGAGCACCTAGAACAGATCCACTCCGGAAACTACTTGGCACCCTAAAAATCACACTTGCAAGCCTTAGCCTCCCTTAACGACAAAGCTAACATTCATTATTATTTCGTTTCTTTGCGGCACTTTTTCAGAAGCTATGCAACATTTTGGCGACACATTGATACATCCCTTAAAGGCGGATTCGGGAGTAGACTTACCGGAAAAATTCACATTTCCATTTTACTACCAACCCCATCCATTATGCATTCAGGCAGCACAGGATTTGCAAACCTATTTGGAAAACCAAACCGATTTTGAGCATAATTTTGGTTTAGCTCCAGAAATGCAAGGCTTGGTTATTGGAAAAATGTTTGGAGTGATGGTCGTAAAAAACCAACAGAACGAATTGGCTTATCTAGCGGCCTTTTCCGGAAAATTGGCTGAAAGTAATCACCTTAAAGGCTTTGTCCCAACCGTATATGACACCTTAAACAAAGAAGGTTTTTACAAAAAAGGAGAAGCCCAGCTTAATGAACTCAACAGAACCATTGAAACCCTTGAAAGTGCCAACGAATTACTAATGGCCAAAGAACAGCTAGCTGATAGTAAAAGAAACGCAGAAAGGGAGCTTGCAGCGTTTAAGATCATGATGAAGGCCAAAAAGATAGAACGCAATAAACAACGGGATGAAGCCAAAGAAGTTTTAAGCGACAGTGAATTTCAAGCTCTTTTTGAAAGATTAAAAACAGAAAGCATCGGATACCAAATTCAGCTAAAACAACTAAAACAACATTGGGAAACCGCCATAAAAGATGCCGAACTAAACTTAGCCAAAGTCACAGCGCCCATAATCGAGCTAAAAGAACAGCGCGCATCACAATCGGCTTATCTACAAAAGCGACTTCATGAACAGTATCGTTTTTTAAATGCCGAAGGCCTTTCAAAAGATTTATTGGACATTTTTAAAGATACATCATCCCCTGTTCCCCCAGCAGGATCGGGAGAATGTGCCGCTCCAAAACTGTTTCAATATGCCTATCAAAACCAATTGCAACCTATTGCCATGGCAGAATTTTGGTGGGGTGCCTCGCCAAAATCGGAAGTACGCAAACACAAACAGTTCTATCCTTCTTGCCGCAGCAAGTGCGAACCCATTTTGGGACATATGATGCAAGGCTTAATCGTGGAAGACAACCCCATAGAGCAATCCATAACCTACGACAAAGAATTGGACATTGTATTCGAAGACGAGCATCTTTTATTGGTGAACAAGCCACACGAATTTTTGTCGGTACCAGGAAAGACCCAAAACGAATCGGTATTGACAAAAATGAAACAATACCTCCCAAAAGCAAAAGGTCCGCTGCTAGTACATCGTTTAGATATGTCTACGTCTGGCTTACTATTGGTAGCTAAAAACGAGCGCACCCACAAATTGCTTCAAAGACAGTTTATACAACGTACCGTAAAAAAACGCTATGTGGCCCTTTTAGACGGCGAATTAGCAACCACCGAAGGCACCATCGACCTCCCCTTACGGGTTGATTTGGACAACAGGCCTCAGCAATTGGTGTGCTATGACCACGGAAAACCCGCCAAAACGCAGTATGAAGTAGTATCTGTAGAAAACGGGAAAACCCGCATTCACTTCTACCCAATTACAGGACGCACCCACCAACTACGGGTCCATGCAGCGCACAGCAAAGGGCTGCAAATTCCAATAGTAGGCGATGATTTATATGGCACCAAAACCGATAGATTACACCTTCATGCCGAACGTTTAACGTTTACGCACCCTGTTTCCAAAGAGGTCATGACCATCATTTGCGAAGCGCCTTTTTAAAGTAAAGGCATTACTTACTTTTTGAAAAAATTGTATCTTAGGCAAAATAGCTTCCTATGCCAATAGACAATCCCTTATTTTTAATTCCGGCCAGCTCAGGAGCCATTTTTATCTTGGTTGGCCTGATCATGCTTAAGTTTCCTCCCAAAACCATCAACGGTATTTATGGCTATAGAACAGGCCGCTCCATGAAAAACCAGGAACGTTGGGATTTCGCACAAGTATATGCTGCCAAAATATTAATGATTGCAGGGGCCTTCCTTATTATATTCAGTCTATTGGGATTTGTCTTCACCCCCTCACATAAAACAGCAACTGCATTGGGCATGACCTCATTGATTGGTTCAGTAATAGGGATTCTCATTAAGGTAGAACATGCTATCAAACAAAAATTTGGTAAAACCTAGAACAGGTTATTTTAGACCATACTACTTGGCAAGCAACCATAAATTTTCTTGAAGGCCGCCGTAAAATGTTGAGGATGCTTATACCCTACGCTAAAAGCGGCTTCACTTACCGTAAACCCATCATGAACAATAAGTGCCTTAGCCTTCTCCATTCGGAGTTGGGTAATATATTTAAAAATGGTAGTGTCGAAAACAGCCTTAAAACTGTGCTTTAATTTTGAGGTATTCATGCCCGCAATTAAAGCCAGTTCGGGAATGGTAAGTTGCTTGTCCAGATTATGCCTGATATAATTTTCAACTTCCATTAAATGCTGATAATCATCTTTAGGCACCTTAAACTGTGCTTCCACAAAATTATCTTCATTGGTGTTTGCCAACAAATAAATTAGCAGCTCGTTTACTTTGGCCTCTAAATAGGGTTTCTTCAAACTTTTGCAATACTTGCAATGCAATATATCCTGAACATAGATCTGCAATTCTGGGGTAATGGGCTTACTAGTTTCCCATAAAAGAAAGGGTACTTTCTCTGTAATGGCCTTTCCCAATTTCAGAAAAACCGCTTTGAAATCCTTACCTATAATTTTCTTGATATAGTTTTCGGTAAAAACAATTTCCAAAGTCTTCCTGTAGTTGGTCTTGTATTGCAATTCTCCATTTACTTCTGGAAGATAGAACAGATTGTAGTGGCCTCCAGGAATGGCCACTTTTAATGACAATGGATTTGAAGGTGTATACAAACTACTCCCTTCTATTTCAAACTGCAGTTTGAACAAGGGAAAATCATGTTGCACCGCCATGGAATACTCTGTTGTAGACAAATCCAGAGCAATAATGCTTACCCCGTCCAAACGCATCTCGGTTAAGGTTCCATTTTGGGCTTCGTTTTCAATTACTTTTCTTCGCTCTCTATAATCACAACATTTAAAATCTTCTTCAAACTCCTTGACGATAACCTTGTTCTTATTTATGGAGCTTACTAAAATTGATTTCATTTCTTCCTTTTGCGTTATTTAAAAATCCTTTTGCGTTAAAACCAAGCCTATCCCCTGCACTATTTTTGCCCAAAATTACAATATTATTTATAATTAATCTAAATAAAATCAACGTGAACACCAAAAGCCCAAATTCAATTTTTAGTCTGAAAGCAGCCCTGCTCTTGCTTTTATGCAGTTTGCAATATGCCTTTGCTCAAAACAACGGAAATGTAGAAGGACAAATTTTTACTAATGACAATAAGGTTGCCGCATTTGTCAACGTTGTGGTTGAAAACACAAACAAAGGAGGCATTTCTGATGAGAATGGCTACTATAAATTAAATAGCATTAGTGCCGGCAAGCATACCTTGACCTTTTCACTTTTAGGTTTGGAAACCAAATCTATTGAAGTTGAAATAAAAGAAGGGCAAACCACCAACGTTGCCAACATCATTCTGAATTTAACCGAAGAGCAACTGAATGAGGTGGTGCTAGAAGTGAAAAGAAAAAACAAATTCGACCAGAAACAAACCGATTATGTAGCACGTCTGCCTTTAAAAAACCTCGAAAATCCACAAGTGTATTCGGTAATTACGGGAGAGCTCTTGGAAGAGTTACAGGTTACCGACATCCAAAGTACCTTACAAAATTCACCAGGAATCAGCAATGTCATGCAAGGTATAGGCTCTGGAGGTGTTGGGGTAAATCTTTACCTTAGAGGTTTTAGTGCCGATATTGCCACAAGAAATGGTATTGGCACCGCGTTTAGAACCTCAACAGACCAAGCAAATGTAGACCGAATTGAAGTGATTAAAGGCCCTTCCGGAACACTATTCGGAACCAGCATTGTGTCCTCCTATGGGGGTGTTATCAACCTTGTAACCAAAAAGCCCTATGAAAGCTTTGGCGGCTCTGTTGGGTTTTCTACAGGAAGTTTCAATCTGGCTCGTCTCACCGTAGACATAAACACACCTTTAAACAAGGAAGAAACGGTACTTTTTAGACTGAATGCCGCCAAACACTCAGAACATAGTTTTCAAGATGCCGGTTTATCACGAAATTGGTTTGCGGCACCATCGCTAACCTACAAAGCCAATGACCGCCTAACCTTAAACCTGGAGGCTGAACTTTACCGCACCAAAGCCCCTAGTACATACTTCAACCCAAGCAGATCTGGAATTGCTTCATTGGACGATTTGAACTATAACTTTGAACATTCCTACGGTAGCGATTATTTGAACAACGATATTAGATCGTACAATGTATTTGCCAACGCCGATTACAAAATCTCAAACAACTGGACCTCCAAAACCACCTTGTCATCAAGTAATGTGGACAACAGCACTAACTACTTGTTTTTAGATTTTGCAGATGATAGTACTGCCAATAGACGTATTATGAACATTGAAAGCCAATTCAGCGTCATAGAAATTCAGCAAAACTTTATAGGTGAATTTTCCATTGGCAAAATGAACAACAAATTGGTAGTTGGATTGGATTACTACGACCTAAAAACACCTTATAGAAGAACTCAGTTTGTGTATGACACGGTAGGCCCAGACAATCCAACGCCAGATTTCAACATCAACCTTTACGAAAACACATTGGGAGAAACGGAAGCCTTTCGTGTAGGCACAAGAGACCAACATAGTTTCAACATCTACGCTTCCGACGTTTTGGAAATAACCGACAAGCTTTCGGTAATGGCCAGTTTAAGATTAGACAATTACAATGATATTGCCAGCGATTATTCGCAGTCCTACTTAGCTCCTAAATTTGGAGCAGTTTACCAAATAGTAAAAGACAAATTATCCATTTTTGGAAACTATATGAACGGCTTTAAAAATGTTGCCCCAGACCTATCTTCTGGAGAAATAGTTACTCTGAACCCCGAGTATGCCTCCCAAATAGAGGGTGGTGTAAAAGCAGAACTTTTCAAAGGAAAATTAAGCACTATACTTAGCTACTACGACATAACCGTAAAGGATGCCGTTCGCTATGTCCTTGATGGCAGCGTTTACACCCAGGTACAGGACGGCAAGAAAAGCAGCAAAGGTTTTGAGGTAGAAATCATCGCAAACCCATTGAGAGGTTGGAATATTGTGGCTGGTTACGCTAATAACAGCAGTGCTTTTGAAGAAGGCGATGAAGCCATTATTGGAAACACCCCCTATGCTGCTCCAGAAAACGTATTCAACTTATGGACCAGCTATAAAATAGCTGAAGGCCCGGCAAATGGCTTAGGATTTGGATTTGGAACCAATTACGTTAGTGAATCCTATGTAAATGATGCCAATACAATTCTATGTCCAGGGTACACCATTTTAAATGCCAGCATCTTTTACGACAAGCCTAGCTATAGAATTGGTGTAAAATTCAACAATATTACCGATGAAGAATATTGGTCTAACATGGGATCGTATGTACAGCCGCAAAAAACACGTAATACCGTTATAAGTCTGGCCTACAAATTCTAATTTCTAGTTAATAATTATCTTTAGGGACGAAGTGTATTTCGTCCCTTTTTAAGCTGAAAGATCATGGGGAAAAAGAAAGGGAAAAATACATTTCAAAAAGTAGTCGCTTGGATTCATCTATGGCCAAGCCTTGTCGCTGGTATCATTGTGCTGTTTGTATGCTTAACAGGAACCATTATTGTGTACTGCGATGAGATTTTAGAGTTGAGCGCGGGAGACGCTCTTTATGTAAAAGCCGAAACACAAAAGATAACACAAAAGGAGATGTATGATATCATCAAGGATATCAACCCAGATTATCACATCTCAGAAATTGTTTTTTATAAAGACCCCCAACGCAGTATTCGTCTTCGCGTTTTCAATATGAAAACAAAAGACCTATTCATGATTTATATGAATCCCTATTCCGGTAAAGTTCTTAAGGAAGACCACACTATCTACTTCTTTTACATTACCGCCCATTTACACGCCCAATTGTTGGCTGGTCCAGTAGGGTCTTGGATCGTGATTATATCCACCATTATATTTTTAATAGGTTCCATAACAGGCTTGATTTTATGGTGGCCAAAAAAATGGACAAAAGCCACGCGTAAGGCCAGTTTCCAAATAAAATGGAATGCCAAGTTTAAGCGTTTAAACTATGACTTGCACAATGTATTAGGATTTTACTCTTTACCTTTCTGTATCATTTTAAGTCTAACGGGACTCCTAATATTCTTTCATCCTTTAATGGATTTAACCATTAAAATTTCGGGAGGCGACAAGATTGGATTACGTGATCAAATACCACCGGCAGACAGTACTTGTGTTTCCCAAGATATGGTAAAACTAGCCTACAAAACCCTAAATGAAGATTACCCCAACAAGCAGGCCGTAAACATTTGGGTCTATGAATTGGACAAAATGGGAGCCCTAACCTTTGGTTCGGGTACTCCGGGATTAAAAAGTATTGAAAATGCCGACTACACTGTTTGCGACCGTTACACAGGAGAAAAACTTCAGTTGCCACAAAAAAGTGTGCTTCACGAAAAGACTGAAAATGCGATGTGGCAATTACATATGGGGCAATGGTGGGGCCAAATTGGGAAATTGATAACATTCCTCACCGGCGCAATAGCGACCTCACTATCCGTGACTGGTTTTATAATTTGGTGGGGGAAACAAAAAAAGAAAAAGAAGTCTAACCGTAGCTAAAACCATAAAACAGTGAACCACCTGATTTAGGTGGTTCTTTAGTAGTAGTTATTAGGCTTAATTTGCGTCTATCAAAGGCATTGCCGTTTGCAGCTCGTTGTCGATGGAGGTTTGCACGTACAGTTCAAACTGGACAAATTTTGCGGCAGTTTTGGCCCCAAATTCCTTTTCATATTTTTTATAATATTTCCAGAG
The DNA here is from genome assembly GCF_001280505.1 of Mangrovimonas sp. TPBH4. Classification (GTDB taxonomy): domain Bacteria; phylum Bacteroidota; class Bacteroidia; order Flavobacteriales; family Flavobacteriaceae; genus Mangrovimonas_A. The sequence continues at coordinate 92,387 of NZ_LBIO01000042.1, read as the reverse complement.
GGTTTTATCACTTTGGTCCCTGATGGAAAATGTTTCCTTAACTATTTCAGACGCCTGTTCGTCCGTAAAGGTTCCATATTGGTAAGCATACTTTTTCAACAGCTCAATACGTCTGTTGGCCAAATCCTTACGTTCTTCGGTGTAATCATTATAGATTTCCCAGAACTTAGCACTTTGCGAAGTCTCCAAATCCATGAATTCGCCAAGAGCTGTTTTCTTTTCAGCATTAAATACATCCTTAAAAGCTTCCATTTCTGCCGTTTGGGCAAAAGTTTGAAAACCAAACAAAAGCATTCCTATCAAGATTATCTTTCTCATAGTTAGTAATTTTTTAGTTATCAAAAATTAGATTAACGAAGTTATCGCATTATTCTGAAAAAACAAAAAAATAACAACCACAAACACCTGAATACCAACACAAAACAAACCTAAAGAACCGAAAATTATCATTTTTATTCACAAATGGTATATTTAGCATAGAGATATTGAGTAGAAGCCTCAAAAATCCGCCTCCAAACCAACTACAATTCAACCACTTTAAGATACTTTCTGTATTCAAAACAAAGACCAAACTAGCCTTTTATCGGACAAAACAGCGCTTCATCTATAATAATTGTCACAACTAGCATATCTCAATAATTTATAATCTCCCAATAAGCTAAAACAATTGAAATGGACACCAACCACCAACCAGCCACCATTATAGACTTTTGGAAGGAAAATTATACCAAAAACATAGGCCATGCCGAGACTTTTAAAAACTCGGAAGAGCTTATTAAAATTGCTAATATTTTTTCTCCCGGGGCCAGTTATTACTACATCCTCAACCTTAAAACCCTAACAATAGAGTACATTTCGCCAAGTGTTGAAAAAATTTTGGGCATCCCTGCCGAGGAAGTCACCATGGAAAAAATGCTCGCCAAGGTACAACCTGAAGAATTCCAAAAAATTCTAAAAAAAGAAAAGGTGATCCAGGATTTTTTCTTTCGGTTCCTACCCAAAAACGACATTCTTTCCTATAAAATAATTTTCACCTACAACAGGTTTGACGATTGTAAGCAGTTAAAAACGATGATGGTACAAACCTCAATAATTGCACTTAGTGAAGAAATACTGCCCAAACACATCATTAGTATCCATACTGATATTAGCCACTTAAAAGTAAAATCGACAAATGAGGTTTCGTTCATTCATTTGGATGGCGAAAAGTCCTATTACAATATTAGCAGCCATACAGGATGCTTTTGCCCAAACAACTCCATTGACGAAAAAAAGGACTGGTTCGAAACCATCACCAAGCGCGAAAAAGAAATTATTCAGCATTTGGCCAAAGGGGAAAGTACCAAAACCATCGCCAATTTGCTACACATATCAGCCGAAACCGTAAAAACACACAGACGGAACATCGCTTTAAAGTCTGGCGCCAGCAACACTGTAGAATTGGTAAGCCAGTGCATTAATGCCGGGATGATAGTTTAAGTCCTTTGAGCAACAGCATCGAAATGTCCCACCTTATTAAATACAGTTTTTTCATACAATTTTTACCACAAATTTCTATCTTTAATAAATTAACCAACTAGGCCGATATAAGATGCTACACTCTTAGTGTTTAACTTTATTGTGGCTGTAATTAAAGAAATGAGACATCTAACAATAGTCATCCTATTCATAAAAACCCTGACTTGTTTTGGGCAAACTGAAGAAATCCAAACAGAAATCAAGTCGGAAAACGCTTTTGATTTATCAATTATCAAGGTTTATCCTGATTCATTCCCTAATGTTTCCGTAGTGTTTCAAGCTAAAAATAAATTTGGTAAACCATTATGGACTTTAGACAAATCTGAAATACAAGTCACAGAAAACCACAAAGATTGTGACGTAATTCAATTGTTAAACATCTCTAAGGACAAACCCATTAATATTGGATTAGTATTCGACCATTCTGGTTCTATGGTTGATAATCCGGCTCAAATGCCACAAGACTTAGAAACGATGCAGGATTACTATTTTTCTGGCTTACCAATGCCTGAAGACTATGTTATGGCAATTGACTATGCTAAAGAAGGAGTTCTAGGTTTTTTAGATGAAACCAAACCATCAAACGATTCAATTTCATTTGTAGGCTTCTCAACAACAGTTGATAAAATATACCCGCTAACCAATGACGTATCTGGAATTAAATTATTTGTAGAAGAAGTTTCACCTAATGGTAGAACTTCATTCTATGATGCTTTATTCTTAACTATTGAAAACCTTTCTAAAGGATCAAGTAAATCTGTTATTGTAGCCCTTACAGATGGTCAAGACAATGAATCAACACACACATCACAGGAAGTTATTGATTTTGCAAATGACAAAGAGATTGCAATCTACACCATTGGATTGGGCAATGTCAATAGCACTCTCCTAGAGCAAGTATCTCAAAAAACAGATGGACTTTACTATTACACTAACGACCCTAAAAAACTAAAAGATATATATCTAAACATTAAGGAACAAATAAAGTCCATTTATCAAGTTGACTATACTTCCAATACTCTAGACTATCTAGAAGAAGAAAGGCTCATTCAATTTTCATTTGTAAATGATACGCTTGAATTTTCCGAAAATTCTTCTATCTATTCTCTGCCAGAGGAAGTTATTTCTTACTTAAAGGAAAAGGAGGAGGAACGGATATCATCTAAAAGAAACCGTTTTATTTTTGGAGGCCTTACGATATTATTGCTAGGCCTTGGAAGTTTTATAGTTTACAAAAGGAAAAAGGAAGAGCTTATCATAGCAAAAACATATCCAAATCCATTTGAAAACGAACTGACAATTAAATATAATTCACCTAAAAATTCAACAAATACTGCCCTAAAAATCATTGACATGAATGGAAATTTGGTATTTCATAAAACTCAAATAAATAGTAACGGCATAGAACGGTTGAATTTAGAAAGTTTAGAAAATGGAATGTATATAATTCAAATTTTTAATGACGATAACATGTCTGAAACCGTTAAAGTGGCGAAAAACTGACAAGACAGAAATGACTTTAATTCATTGCTCGATAAATGTTAAACTAAATATCGCTACCTTTAATTTGGCTCGATTCCTACTTCAAACACCTACATAGTTTCATATTAACAAAATCATTACCAAGCCCATTGGATATAATTTATGAAATACACGATACTACTAGACAAATATCTGTTTTTGTGGAAAGAAAGAAATGAAAATGTCATTATTGCAGAAATAAGACATTACATAAAAAATGGATTTGGTGGAACGTTAGAAACAGTGATTGGAAATCTAGTATGTTATAAAGAATATAGACCTGTCCATTGGAGAGTTAAAGTTGTTTTACGAGAGGATATTAAGTACAGTCAGACACAAAATCAAGTTTTTGTATTTACCAAGTCAGCCTATAAACGAAAACTAAATCTCTATTTTGCCAAACTGAAAGATTTTGTCTATCCAAGGTTTAAAGCAGAAAAAGAGCTTGATATAGAAATAAAAAAACACTTGTTGGAAAACAATTGGATCTCCAAACCTTTTTCAATTTCTCGTTCAATAGAAAAATCGGAAAACTTTGAGTTTATTGGTAAAATTGAAGAATTTGACCATACCTGAAAATTTGAAAAGGAGATAGGCAAACCTAAAAGGAAACTTGCAAGTTTTATTCTGAATGTAAAATGAGAATGAAGTTTTTGACCTTCATTAATTCACTGAGATAAAAAATAATTAATAAAAACCATTACTAACATTAAGTTGTAATCAAAAAACTAACACAAAAAATCAAATGGGAATATTCGACAAGCTCTTCGGAAAAAACGATCCAAGTAAAAAAGAACATCCAAAAACATCGCATCAAGAAATAGAGAAAACCAGTGAAATGTTGGACGAAACAATCTTCTGGGATATTGTAGAAAAATCAGTCAATAACACAAAAAATCAAGATGACCAAGAGAGGGTTTTAATAACAGAAATTGAAAAATTGACACCAAAACAAATGATTGGTTTCAGATTGAGAACCGACAAATTACTTTATGACACCTATAATTCCGAAATGTGGTGTGCAGGATATATAATGAACGGGGGATGTTCTGACGATGGGTTTGAGTATTTTAGAAATTGGGTAATTTCTAGAGGAAAAGAAACCTATTATAAAGCAAAAGACAACCCTGACAGCTTGATTTCAGAATTTATTGAGGGAGAAGATTTGTACGACTTCGAAAGCTTCTGGTATGTGGCGCTAACAGCATTTGAAAATAAAACTGGAAAGGAACTGTATGACTTCATAGGGGATGACTTTAAATTTAATGAAGAAAATTATCCTCAATTCGAATTTAATTGGGAAGAAGAGCAACCAGAATCAATGAAGGCCATTTGCCCAAAATTGTTTGAAAAAATGTGGAATTAAAAAACAGACTGTAACCATATATTGTCACAATTACAAATGATTTGGCTACAACCTAATCCGCTAGGAATTCCAACACTATATAATAGGAGAATTGTCTGTTAACGGACCGATAGCAACAACGTAAACAAAACTGAATTAATGGATTTCAGAAAAATATTTCATTACATAAGTTATTTACAATATCCTTTGATGCTGATGGCATTGTACTATGTGTTGACACCTTATCTATTGGGAATGGAAACATTAAAAGAAAATCCCAATGTAATCTTCGAAAATTTAAACACAGGTTTAATTTTTATGGGACTCGGAACAAGTTTTTCCTCCTTACAAGATACTACGAGGATACAAAATAAGATTTCGAGAAAAATTTGGGAAAATCCCAAAAAAGGAAAAATTGCCATTGTTTTTATAGGTTCCACTATTCTGTTTTTATTGTGTTTAGGATTAATTGGATATTTTAAATTGGGTAATGGTATTTTAAAAGAGTTATCCGTTGGTATTATCGTGTTAGGTTTGGGAATGTTTGGATTTTTGAAAGGTGCAATCGAAATGTTTGAAAATCACAGAAAAGATAAAAACACTGTTACCAACAATATATAATCACTCTAAACCAAAATTGAAGTATATTTAATCCTATAACTAACAGTTATACAGACAACTCTCTACCTCCGCAAAAAAAACGACCCAACAGCATTGATATTTTAATTATGCCAAAGCTACATATTGAAATAAAAGAAATTAGACATGCTAGAAAGGCCCGAAGAATTGAGGAAATTTTAAGAAACAAAATTGACGTCAATTTTGTTTCTGTTTCAGCTTCAGGAATGGTCCAATTGGAATGGGACAACAAAAACAACCATACCAATCCATCCACGATCATCCAATCCATAGAAAAACTGGGATTCAAAATCGGCCAGATACATAATAACCACCCAAAAAATAAATCGACTGGGCATCACGAAATTTCATCAAAACTCCTGTTTTTTGGGGAAAACACAGAGCTGTATTTTGCCATAATCAGTGGAGTACTCTGGCTATTTGGATTGGCCATTTCCCTAATCTATAATACTGCCCAAGGTGTAGCCACTACCCTTTTTGTAATCAGCTGCTTTTGGGGAGGATTTTTCACCTTTATCACAGCGGGAAGAGATTTATTGAAAGGACAGTTTGAAATAGATTTCCTCATGCTATTTGCAGCCATAGGCGCGGCGGCTTTGGGGAAGTGGGGAGAAGGGGCGCTGCTCCTATTTTTGTTCAGTTTGGGTCATGCCTTGGAACACTACGCCATGAAGAAAGCTAGAAAATCCATTCAAGCCCTCTCCGATTTAACACCTCCCGTAGCTTTGGTCAAACGAGATAATGATGTGCTAGAAGTAAGAATCGAGCAATTAATGATTGGAGATATTATCTTAGTCAAGCCCAACACCAAAATTGCAGCCGACGGTGTAATAACAAAAGGCACAAGCGCCGTCAACCAAGCGCCAATTACAGGAGAAAGCCTGCCTATTGACAAACGCCCCAGCCTGCAGTGGAAAAGTGAAAATGACGTCAATAAGTTAGCCCCTGAAAATCGCGTATTTGCAGGCACCATAAATGGTAGTGGTGTTTTGGAAGTGAAAGTTTTAAAACTGGCAAAAGACAGTACCCTATCCAGATTGATCACTTTGGTAAAAGAAGCCGAAACTCAAAAATCCCCTACACAACATTTAACAGACAAGTTTGAAAAGTTTTATGTACCCATAGTTTTGATTCTGGTAGTTTTACTATTGCTTGCCTTTTTAGTCATTAACGAAACCTTTCAACAAAGCTTTTATAGGGCCATGTCGGTTTTAATTGCCGCCTCACCATGTGCCCTAGCAATCTCTACACCAAGTGCAGTTTTGGCTGGAATAGCAAGAGCAGCCCGGCAAGGTGTTTTGATTAAAGGTGGGCGACCATTGGAAGACCTAGGCGCACTAAGCGCCATTGCCTTTGACAAAACGGGAACGCTCACGGAAGGCAAACCTAAACTAACCAACGCCATTCCTTACGGAAAAACGACTAAGGAACACCTATTGAAAGCCGCCATTGCAGTAGAGGCATTGAGCGATCATCCATTGGCAGCAGCCATAGTAGAAGGCGGAAAAAAAGAATTGGGTACCCTTCCAATTTCCGAAGCCGAAAATTTAGAAGCCTTGGTAGCAAGAGGTATCAAAGCCACTTGGGAAGGGTCAGTTGTATATCTAGGAAATCGGCGGCTCCTAACAGAAATCACAGGTAAAGAAATCCCATCTGAAATTGACAAAAACATGTCAAAACTCGAATCGGAGGGACATACAGCTATGATTGTTTATCAAGACAAAGACTATTTAGGGATCATTTCTGTCATGGACGTCGCCCGCCCAGAAGCCATAGCGACACTTTCAGCCTTAAAGGAACTTGGCATTAAACGAATGGTCATGTTAACAGGAGACCATCAAAAGGTGGCGGATGCCATTGCCAAAAACATTGGTATTACCGATCCTTTGGGCAGCCTGCTTCCTGAAGACAAGGTAACTGCAATTGAACAATTGATACAAGAAGAAAAAGGCAGCGTCGCTATGGTGGGGGACGGCGTTAACGACGCTCCTGCCATGGCCAAAAGCACGGTAGGAATCGCAATGGGCGCAGCCGGTTCGGATGTGGCTTTGGAAACTGCCGATATCGCTTTAATGGCAGATAAATTGAATAACCTCCCTTTTGCCATTGGACTTAGCCGAAAAGCGAAAAGAATTATCAAACAGAACCTGATCATCAGTTTGGGAATGGTTGCGATTCTTGTACCATTAACAATACTGGGTATGGTAGATCTAGGACCTGCCGTTATAGGCCATGAAGGCTCCACCTTAGTTGTTGTATTGAATGCCCTACGGTTATTGAAGTATGAACTGTAAATCGGTTTAGTAAAAAGAGAAGACAGCCTATAAAAACACAAAACCCGATCAATCTAGGATTAACCGGGTCTTTGTACCTTGGGTGGGAATCGAACCCACACTTCCGAAGAAACTGGATTTTGAATCCAGCGCGTCTACCAATTCCGCCACCAAGGCTTGAAATCGGATTGCAAAATTATAAATTATTTTCGTTCTCGCAAGAAAAATTTAGAACTTTTATTCTTTTAGACTTAAAATAAATTCCTAAATTTGCACCTCATTTAACAAACCGAATTTTAATTCGTTACAAAACAAACATTTACCAATGCCTAATGTAGCAACGGAAGCCAAAATTTTTACCTGCACACAAAGCAGGGAACTTGCCGAAAAAATAGCAGAGAATTTTGGTGTCAAATTGGGTAACGTGATTACCTCAACATATAGCGACGGAGAGTTTCAGCCTTCTTATGAGGAGTCTATTAGAGGAACTCGCATTTTCATTATAGGATCTACACACCCTGGACCACAAAACTTAATGGAAATGTTATTAATGATCGACGCCGCCAAACGTGCTTCCGCAAGACACATTACAGCGGTATTGCCTTATTTTGGATGGGCCAGACAGGACCGAAAAGATAAGCCTAGAGTGCCGATTGCAGCAAAATTAGTCGCTAAAATGTTGGAAGCTGCTGGGGCAACCCGTATCATCACCATGGATTTGCACGCAGATCAAATTCAAGGGTTCTTCGAAAAACCTGTAGACCACCTGTTTGCTTCTACCATCTTTTTACCGTATTTGGAAAGCTTAAACCTGGACAACCTAACTATTGCGTCTCCGGACATGGGAGGTTCTAAAAGAGCGTATGCCTATTCCAAAGCTTTGAGTAGTGATGTGGTAATCTGTTACAAGCAGCGCGCCAAAGCCAACCTGATTTCTCATATGGAATTGATTGGTGATGTTACTGGCAAGAATGTGGTATTGGTAGATGATATGGTGGACACCGCCGGAACCTTGACCAAAGCAGCCGATTTGATGATGGAAAGAGGCGCTTTAAGTGTTCGCGCTATTTGTACCCACCCAATCCTTTCCGGAAGTGCTTATGAGCGTTTGGAAAATTCAAAATTGGAGGAATTGATCGTTACAGACTCCATTCCTTTAAAACAAGAGAGCAGCAAAATTCGCGTATTGACCTGCGCCGAATTGTTTGCCGATGTAATGCACAACGTGCACTACAATAAATCTATCAGTAATAAATTTTTAATTTAATATAAACAACAAATGAAATCAATTACAATCAATGGATCTCAAAGAGAAAGCGTGGGCAAAAAAGCAACGAAAGCCCTACGTAATGCTGGACAGGTTCCTTGCGTATTATACGGAGGAGACAAGCCAGTTCATTTCTCAGCACCTGAATTAGCATTCTCTAAACTGGTTTATACGCCTGATGCGCATACAGTTGTGATTGCTTTGGAAAATGGCGACACTTACAACGCCGTAATGCAGGATATCCAATTTCACCCTGTAACCGATAAAATCCTTCACATCGATTTCTATCAGTTATTCGAGGACAAAGAAATTACTATGGACATCCCGGTACACGTTATCGGTACTTCTAGAGGGGTATTGAACGGTGGTGTATTGCGTAAGAACAAGCGTAAACTAAGAGTTAAGGCGCTTCCTGCTAACTTACCAGATTTCATCGAGGCAGACATCACGCCTTTAAGAATTGGTAGTAAGCTTTACATTACAGCTTTGGAAAATGAAGCTTACAAGTTCTTACACCCAGACAACACTGTAGTTTGTCAAGTAAGACGTTCTAGAGCCGCAATGAATGTATCCGACGAGGATGAAGAAGAAGACGATGCAGCTGAAACACCAGCAGCAGAAGCTCAAGAATAGATTTAAAATCTTATATTCAAAAAGCATCCCCTTTTGTGGGATGCTTTTTTATTTTTACACAAACATTCAGGCATGTGTAAGCTGTTTAATTTCTTTAGAAAAAACACTTCGGTTGAAGACAAAGACATTCACCCCATGAAAAAATTTCTAATTGCAGGCCTCGGAAACATCGGCGATAAATACACCGAAACCCGGCACAATATCGGCTTCAAGATATTGGATTATTTAGCAGAAAAGGAATCCCTTACTTTTGAGACCCAAAAATTAGGAGATATTGCCACCTACAAATTAAAGGGAAGACAGTTCATTCTCCTAAAACCAAACACTTTTATGAACCTAAGTGGAAAAGCGGTTCAGTATTGGCTCACAAAGGAAAAGATTCCTTTGGAAAATCTATTGGTCATCACGGATGATTTAAACCTTCCATTTGGCACCCTTCGCCTAAAAACCAAAGGCAGCGACGGTGGACACAATGGATTAAAAGACATACAGGACAAATTGCAAACCACTAAATACAATCGTTTCAGATTTGGTATTAGCGACGCCTTCACCAAAGGCCGGCAGGTGGATTATGTTTTGGGAGAATGGACTCCCGAAGAAACCGAAAAGCTTCCCGAGCGTCTAACAAAATCAATAGAAGTGATCAACTCATTCGGGTTGGCCGGTGTTAATATCACCATGAACACCTTCAACGGAAAATAAAAAAGGAGCGACAAATGTCGCTCCTTTTTTATTTGAATGTTTCTTCTTAAAATTATTCCACGATAATCTTTTTGGTAGCGCTGCGCTCGCCATCATTTACAATTACCAAATACATTCCAGATTGCACATTATTCAATCCAATAGTCTCACTAAAATCTGATGAATTTGTAAATGACCTTTGGTAAATCAGTCGTCCCCTTACATCGTAGACATCCACCTTTATATCATTCCCCGATTGTGAATTCAACTTAATGGTAAACTCTCCCTTATTAGGGTTAGGGAAAATAGTAAATTCGTTGGCCGAGAATTCATCGGTACTCAAAGACAATGGGGTAACCGTACAAATATCAACATACCAAGAATTCAAAGTCCCTTGATCTGAGCTATAATAATCTGATATTGACAACTCCCAATCTCCTTCTGTATCTAAACCAGAGAATACACTTAAAGATGATTCTGGCACAAATGTCCCGCTCACAGGATTATCACAAGAAATTGCATTACCATTATCATCAAAAAGAACATCCAAATCGTCTTGCCCTCCATTGCAATTTCTATTATAAAGAGTAGATGTCGTTTCTCCATCTGGGTGTCTTAATTCAACAAGAAGATCTCCCACCCAACTATGAGAAATATCAGTATATACGGTTACCGAATTAATTGTTGCCGACTCCCCTACATTAATAGAGCTTATTAAGGTTTCTCCTTCTGCATTAGCACCAACTCCATCTGGAATCGACAAATTTAAGTCACCAGAGCCATACTGCACACAGGCCACCTCATAATCTAATGAAAATACAGACGAGTTTACGGCATAATATATATTTCCAACTGGCTGTATCATAATTCTGCAATAAGGAGCAGGCATATTGGGAACAATGATATTTTCCTCACCATCATTTGGCGTATTTTCAGCCAAAACTACGTCGAAACTTTCTCCTCCATTTACAGACAACAATATGTTGACATGAGAGGTGTTGATATTATTGGCTGTTGTCCCTGCAACATCCCATGTAATAGTTTCTGTTTCGCCATTATTCCATACAATACCTTCCTCATCCTGGGAAGTTACCACAAACGGCCCCGCATCGGCATTAACAGTCACTGTCATTAAATCAGCATCCGTTTGCCCAATGCCATTGCCAACACCACTACCATTATCCCTCACCAAAAATGCAAAGTTCAAATCTCTAGAAACCGATGGCGTCACCTCCCATGTAGGTGTCAAATTCCCATTTAAAACATCTTCAAATTTTGGTAAATAACGTTGGGGTGAATCGGTAGGTAATAACGAACGATACAGTGGCCCTGTAGTCCAAGTAGTCATAGGAGAGGAATACTTACCAGTAGGTGAAGGATCATTCTGAGACCAGTTATAAGTAAGAGTTTCAGTTCCATCTTCATCCGTTGCAGAACCAGTTAACACAAACGCCGTACTAGCTGGTATGGTATAATCGCTCCCAGCATTAGCAACCGGAGCCTGATTTACTAAATCCAGTTCTTCAGCACAACCGCTACTTACCCCTGTTTTAACATTATTCGTTATTTGTAAAACACTTATATAATTAAAATGAGCATCACTATTGTTCTGCACATTGGGGTAACAGATTCCTGCATATCCCATAATTGAACTTCCACTACCTGGCTCTACTTCACTCTCTCCATTCCCACTAAAACACTGAACACTGGATTGGGTATGATACGCACCAAACTGATGCCCCATCTCATGAGCTACATAATCGATGTAAAAAGCATCTCCTACTGGATTTGAACTTCCGGTAAAACCTCTCCCTTTATGAAAATTATATTGAGACGTTGAGGCACACACGCAACCAATACATCCTGCATTGCCCCCACCTGAAGTATTGAAATTATGCCCTATATCATAATTGGCAACACCAATAACATTATCCAGTGTTTGCGCAGTTTTAAAATTGTATTCATTGGTCCAAGGATCCGTAGCAGAACTCAAATAAATAACCTCATCATTATTGGCAATAAACTCTAAGGTAATAGCCAAATCTCGTTCATAAATTTCATTGACCCTATTCATGGTTATAACCATTTGCGCTTGAACATTTGCCTTTTGCGAAGCAATATCACCTGAACCTGCAAACAAAGCACCGTATTCCCCAGTACAAGATAGAGCCAGTCGATAGGTTCTCAATTTTTCGTCATCAGCTGCAGTCCTTTGAGAAGATAAGTCTCCTTCAATAGAATTTAATGACAAACCTTCATCCTGTAAACATTCAAAATTCTGAGTGTTTGCTCCCAAATCCTTTTTCTCAAAGACCATATAAGTTTTATAGTCTGAAGTATATGGATCAATATATAAGGTCCCTTGCTTTCCTGAAAGTATCATAGCATGCAATCCAAATTGAGTAACACTAAAGCGCATAGACGCTGTAGGGTCATCAATACCGAAAGCCTTATAGGTTTTTATCATGGGGTATTTTGCAGCTAGTTCAGAATCCATTATTGGAGACTCCAAAACTCTAAATGACTGAAACTCTCCTTTCGCTGTCGGGAACTCTATTATTGTATTGGACTTTCCTGAAATACTACCACGCAAAGGAGCATTTTCTAGAGCTGCATTAAACTGTTGGATATCTAAAGTAAATACTTCAAATGTATTAGGTTGGGAAGCCCTATCTAATTTTTTGGCTGTTACCAAGCCCTTAGTATCTGCTTTAGACCAATATGCTTTTCTTGATTGAGAATGCATTGTAAAAGTCCCTAAAGCAAATACTAAAAGAATAAAAAAATTCGTGTAATTTAACTTCATTATTAATCAATTTTTAGGAATTCCTGCGAATATATCATATAATCTCAGAACCAAAAAATTTACAGACTTTGTCATTCTGATTTTAACATTCTCATTTTCATTTATTTTTTGCGAAAAATAACCTTCACCCCTTATCTAACCTAAAGTCAGATTAAGAAATCCTTAAAGCCCAAATTCTCAAGTTCGTAATATACGACTACAATAGCTCCACTACTTTAATGCATTTATCATCAATATTTTATATTTTGTAGGCATAAAACATAACATTACACAACATGAAAAAAACTACTTTTAACCTACTTCTTTCCGCCTGCATGGTATGCTCTCTTGCAATAAAGGCCCAAAACAATGAAGTAACTGAAATTCGCACCTGCGGAACAGATGATCATAATCAACAGCTTTTAATAAAAAACCCTAAAATGATGGGTAGTAAAGCTTATGAAGCCAAAATGTCTCCAAAAATTAAAGTAATCAAAAATCGTCTGAATAATAGCACCGCACAACGCTCTTTACAATATACTATCCCCGTAGTAGTACATGTTATTCATAACGGAGAACCCATTGGTACTGGAGCTAATATTTCAGACGCCCAAGTACTCTCCCAAATCCAAGTTTTGAATGAAGATTACAGAAGAATGATAGGTACCAATGGATATAATACGAATCCCGACGGAGCTGACGTTGAAATAGAATTTTGTTTAGCATCCAGAACTCCAGATGGCTGTATTACCACTGGAATAGATCGGATAGATATGTCAACCATTAGTACCGAATGGGCTGACCCTGATGACATTGATGCAATTCTAAAACCAACAACTATCTGGGATCCTTCTCAATACATGAACATGTGGTCCGTAAATTTTGGCAACAATGGTTTATTGGGTTATGCACAATTTCCAGGAGGGCCGGCCAATACAGATGGCGTAGTTTCTGGTTATAATTATTTTGGGAGCAATGATGCGGATGGAGTAACCATCACTGGGGCCTTTAATTTAGGGAGAACCATGACGCATGAAGTTGGCCATTACCTTGGACTTTATCACACGTTTGAAGGTGGTTGTTCTGATGGAGATTTTTGTGATGACACTCCTGCTATTGCTGAGGAAAATTATGGTTGTCCTACCAATGCAGATTCCTGCCCTGTTCCCACAGGATTCCCAGACATGGTTGAAAATTATATGGATTATACCAACGATGCCTGCATGAATGTATTTACCAACGATCAAAAAGCTCGAATTTTGGCAACCTTGGAAAACTCCGCTAACAGACCAAACACGACTAGCTCCGATGCTTGCAGCTCATTAGCTTCAGTGGATATCGATGCCTCAATAGAAATTAAAAATCTAGATTCGAACGCATGCTCTGGAGAAACCAGTGCCTCTGTTAGGATAACCAATTATGGAGATTTAGTTCTAAGTTCTCTTGAAGTAGAATACGGATTAAACCAAGCACTTTCAAACACATATGCTTGGTCCGGCGCCCTTGATTACGGTGAATTTGAGGACATCACCCTACCAACACTTACAGCAACGGGACCTGGAGAGCATACTTTTGACGTATCGATTACAGATGTAAACAATACCAACGACCTAAGAGAATGCAATAACACAAGCTCCTATACCTTTGTGAATTCAGCATCCTTTTCCTCGACCACACAAATTCATTTAACCTTGGTTACTGACAATTATAGCTACGAAACAGATTGGGAATTTAGAGATAGTGAAGGCACCTTATTATACTCTGGTGGAAACTACACTAACAATTCAGCCACTTTTAACTACGATTTTGATGTAGTGCCTGAAGAATGTTACACATTTTTAATCACCGATTTTGCAGGAGATGGCCTTTGTTGTGATTATGGTTTTGGCTCCTACGAGTTAACAGCTGATGACGATACCGTGATCGTTAGTGGCGGGGAATTTGGTTATTCTGAAGAAACAAAAATCTCGACATTTACACTTGGCACAGATGACTACTTTAGCACAACCAATATTTCCCTATTTCCAAACCCTACAAGTAACCAATTGAACATTTCCTTAGAAGATTCAAATAATTTACCAGAATCCTATGAAATTTTCAACATTTTGGGACAATCAATCCTGAAGAAGTCTATTTCCAATCATTCTGATCTTTCCATCAACTCTGCTGCTTTCAGCAACGGTATGTATTTCATCAGAATTTCAAACAAATCTAAGAGTATTACATTACCATTTGTTAAAAAATAAAGGCCTTGCCTACAGCAAAAAAGGAGGATTGACAATTTCAATCCTCCTTTTTTATTTTAATAGCTTTAATACCTATTTTTACACAAAATTATAGGCTTGAAACTACACAATTCCTCAACAACATATATCGACAAACCTTCAGTCATAACCATTGGCACCTTCGACGGCGTACATATTGGCCATCAAAAAATTATCAAACGCCTTATAGCAACCGCCAAGAACAAAGGACTGGAATCTGTCATACTCACTTTTTTCCCACACCCAAGGATGGTGCTTCAAAAAGATGCCAGCATCAAACTTTTAAATACTATTACTGAACGCCAGGAAATCTTGGAGCAAATGGGCTTGGACCACTTAATCGTAAAAACCTTTACCAAGGATTTCGCCAATTTATCGGCCCATGATTATGTGAAAAACATCCTTGTGGATGAATTGCATGCCAAGCATATCATTATTGGATACGACCATCGTTTTGGCAAAAACAGGAGTGCAAATATTGAAGACCTAAAATCTTTTGGAACCCAATTTGAGTTTGAAGTTGAGGAAATCTCTGCTGAAGATATTGAAAATGTTGCTGTAAGTTCCACCAAAATAAGAACCGCTTTGGACAACGGGGATATTGCTACCGCCAATTCGTATTTGGGCTATCCTTATTTTTTAACAGGAACCATTACCCAAGGAAAAGGACTGGGCAAACAAATTGGCTTTCCAACGGCCAATATTTATATTGAAGAAGACTACAAACTCATTCCAAAAAACGGGGTGTATGTTGTAAAATCCCATTCAAATCAAAAAACGGTTTACGGTATGATGAATATCGGAACGAACCCAACCGTAAATGGAACCAAACAATCCATTGAAGTTCATTTTTTTGACACTGATGAAGACCTCTACGGTAAAACCGTTCGGGTTGAATTATTACACCGCCTTCGGGATGAACAAAAATTTGCTTCGGTAGCCCTATTGCAACAACAATTAAAATTGGATCAAGAAAACTCCCTGAAATTCATTTCCCTTATCAATGAATAAAATTCTATTCAAGCATATAGATAATAGTGCCCTAGTGGTTTTTAGAATTATTTTTGGATTTCTATTGATTTGTGAAAGTATAGGAGCCATTTTTACAGGATGGATCAAGCGCACCTTGGTAGAACCAAAATTCACTTTTTCATTTATTGGTTTTGAATGGCTGCAACCATTACCTGGTAACGGCATGTATGTTTACTATGCCCTCATGGGGCTTTTCGGTCTCTTCATCATGGTGGGCTACAAATACCGTTGGAGCATGCTTGCCTTCACCATCATGTGGTCGGGAACATATTTCATGCAGAAGTCATCTTACAATAATCATTATTATTTGTTGATGCTCCTAAGCGCCATGATGGTTATTCAACCTGCCAACAGATATCTCTCTTTGGACTCCAAACTAAACCCTGAAATCAAAAGCAATTCCATGCCGCAATGGTATAAATATCTTTTTGTGCTACAACTTTTTATTGTTTACACTTATGCGTCCATAGCTAAAATGTACCCCGATTGGCTAGATGCATCCGCCATTGGTTTGATTTTGAAATCCAAACAACACTATTTTTTAGTTGGCGAGCTTTTACAGCAAAAATGGGTCCACTACTGCTTGGCTTATGGTGGCATTTTGTTTGACGGATTAGTGATTCCCTTAATGCTATGGAAACCCACTAGAAAATATGCCTTTATCGCTTCCATCTTCTTTCATCTGTTCAATTCATTTGTATTTCAAGTAGGGATTTTTCCTTACCTATCATTGGCCTTCAACCTATTCTTTTTTGAACCAAAAACCATTCAAAAGCTATTCTTAAGAAAGAAAGAATTTTATGCTAGGAGCGAGATTCTTGTTCCGAAGTACCATAAAGTTATGATCGCCGTCTTTTCAGTCTACTTCTTAGCTCAAATTGGACTTCCATTGCGTCATCATTTTATAAAAGATGATGTATTATGGACCGAAGAAGGCCATCGTCTATCCTGGCGTATGATGTTGAGAGCCAAAAATGGTATGGCAACCTACAAAGTAATTGACAAAGCTACTGGCAAAGAATTACCCATAAGGCTCAGCGATTATCTCACCAGAAAACAAATAAGGGGAGCTATGGTTAAACCCGACGTCATTTGGCAGTTTTCCCAACATTTAAAAAAGGATTTTGCCGAGAAGGGATTTGACGTAGAGGTCTATGTCACCTGCCATGTAAGTGTCAATGGTAAACCACGGCAAGAGCTTATAGATTCCAGCGTAGATTTGGCCAGTGTACCTTGGGAACCCTACAAACACAGTTCTTGGATTTTGCCTTCAAAACAAGATTGATTTTATAGCTAATTCCTTAAATTTGTTCCTTAAATTTTAAAGCACATGCTACAAGTACCTTTTATTAGAGAACACAAAGCCGATATCATTACCCGTTTGTCTAAACGAAATATCGATGCCACCGAAATGATAGAAACCGTCCTTAAATTAGACGAGGACAGAAGAGGTTTCCAAACACAATTGGACAACATTTTAGCTGAATCCAATAGTATTTCCAAGGAAATTGGAATGTTGTTCAAATCGGGAAAAGTAGCCGAAGCCAATGCCTTAAAGGAAAAAACAGGCCAACTGAAAGAAGATTCAAAAACCCTTTCAGATCAGCTTAATGAAACTACAGAAGCTTTAAATCAGCTTTTGTATAAAATACCAAACGTTCCCAATACGATTGTTCCTGCAGGAAATACGGATGAGGACAATGAGGAAGTATACCGTGAAGGAGATGTCCCGGTGCTACCGGAAGGTGCATTACCTCACTGGGAATTGGCAAAGAAACATGACATCATAGATTTTGAACTCGGTAATAAAATTACAGGTGCTGGATTTCCTGTTTACAAAGGAAAAGGCGCTCGATTACAGCGGGCACTTATCAGCTATTTCTTAGATAAAAATACTGAAGCCGGTTATACAGAATACCAATTGCCACATTTGGTAAATGAAGCTTCTGGATTTGGAACTGGTCAATTGCCGGACAAAGAAGGGCAAATGTACCATGTTACCGAGGACAATTTGTATTTAATCCCTACAGCGGAGGTACCAGCCACCAACATTTTTAGAGATGAAATGTTGAATGAAGCCGATTTACCAATAGCCTTAACAGGATACACACCTTGCTTTAGAAGAGAGGCTGGAAGTTATGGGGCACACGTAAGAGGCCTTAACCGTTTACATCAATTTGATAAAGTTGAAATTTTACGTGTGGAACACCCAGAAAGATCTTACCAAGCGTTGGATGAAATGGTAGAACACGTGAAGGGCATTCTTCAAGAACTAAAATTGCCTTACCGTATTTTACGTTTGTGTGGTGGTGATTTGGGATTCACTTCAGCGCTTACTTATGACTTTGAGGTTTTCTCAACCGCACAGGATCGTTGGTTGGAAATTTCATCCGTTTCAAACTTTGAGACTTTTCAGGCCAATCGCCTTAAACTTAGATTTAAAAATGGAGAAGGCAAAAAGCAGTTATGCCATACACTTAACGGTAGTTCCCTGGCCTTACCAAGAGTGCTTGCAGGGATACTGGAAAACTACCAAACCGAAGACGGTATCAACATCCCAGAAGTGCTAATTCCTTACACAGGCTTCGAAAAAATATAAATTTGTAAGAAAAAACTATAAAAAATCGACAAAACGCAAAAAAACAATGCCGTTCGTCGATTTTTTGTAGTTTTATTTTGATTTTTTGTAAATAAGTATGAAGTTAGTACAGCGATTAAAACGACCTACTTATGAAAAATCTTAAGCGCATCATTATACTTATTTCACTCATTGTGTTAGTAAGTAAAATTTTCTTTTAAAGAAATTATTGTAAATCAACATATAGCATTAAAAATTGCCACAGCAGAATAATTGAATCATTTTAAAGAATAATGATTAATAGCACATTTATTTTGGCTGGTAATGCCCGAACCTAGGTTCGGGCATTTTTTTTATCAAAACATTCACATCAAGTGGCAAGCGCATTGCTTATATTTACATAAATTAGCCTTATGAAAAAGATAGTTTTACTTGTTATGGCGCTATGGACCACTTTGGTATTTTCCCAAAGCGAGCAACTTGCAGACAACTATTTTAAACAAGGTGATTTTGAAAAAGCACTCATCATCTACCAACAATTGGATGAGGCCAAACCCGGCTCTACAAAATATCTTTACAAAATTGTAGAGACCTACCAACAACTGGAACAATACGACAAAGCAGGACAAATGCTTTCCGAACGTATCAGCAGAAGTTCCTTTCCTACGCTATTGATTGAAATGGGATATAACTATCAACTTCAGGACAGCACAGCCCAAGCAGAACACTATTACAATCAGGCCATTCAAAAAATTGAGGAACGCCCAATTTATGTGAGCAGTATTGCCAGAAAGTTTGAAGACCATTCCCTATTGGACAAAGCCATAATGGTTTATAAACGTGGCATAGAACTCAATCCAGATCAAAATTACAACATCCAGTTGGCAAGAATTTATGGTGAACAAGGCAATGTTGAGCAAATGTTCTCCAACTACATCGATTATATTGAGGATAAACCAGAGTTTATCAATAATGCAAAAAGGGCGTTTAGCGATTTTGTTTCCGAAAACAAGGACAACGAAAATAATGTTCACCTCAAAAAGCTACTACTAAAGAAAATCCAAAGTAATCCAGATGTGTATTGGTATGACCTTTTGAGCTGGTTATATGTTCAGGAAAAAGATTATGCAAAATCCTTCACTCAGGAAAAAGCCCTTTACAAAAGAAATCCAGAAAGCCTTGATCGGATTATGGAGCTGGCCATGGTAGCCTTGAACGAAAACGACGATGAAATTGCCACCGACATCTTTGAATATATTTTACAAAACTCCCAAGACATTTCCAGCATCTTGAGAGCACATCAATTCTTGTTGGAAATAGAAACTACCAATGCTTCTTCAAAGGACTACAACAGCATCGATGCACAGTACCAGAATATTTTTAAAGAATATGGCACTTACGAACAAACTGTTCCGCTTCAGATTGCCTATGGAAACTTTCTGGCCTTTTATAAGCATGAACCTGAGCTTGCCACCAAATTTTTAAAACAATCCCTGCAATTGGAGCTTTCAGATTTCCAAGAAGCTACCGTAAAACTGAAATTGGCAGATATTCTGGTATATCAGGAAAAATTTAACGAAGCCTTGATTTTTTATTCCCAAATTCAGGCCAACCTTAAAAATAGTACCATCTCCCAGGAGGCCCGTTTTAAGGTGGCAAAAACCAGTTATTACAAGGGCGATTTTGAATGGGCCGAATCCCAATTAAAAATATTAAAATCCTCCACCTCTCAACTCATAGCCAATGATGCCCTGGATTTGAAATTATTGATTTCGGACAACAAATACGAAGACTCTCTTCATGTAGCACTAAAGCTTTATGCCAAAGCAGATTTAATGGCTTTTCAAAACAAAACAGATGAAGCCATCAGCCTATTGGACCAAGTGCTTACCGAACACAAAGGTGAAAGTATTGAAGACCAAGCATTGTTTAAACAAGCACAACTTTACGAAAAGAAAAAACAATTTGAAAAAGCCGCCAATAATTACCAATTGATCATTGCCAATTACCGCGAAGATATCTTGGCCGATGATGCCTACTACTTTCTGGCGGAACTTTATACCAATAAATTGGGGCAACCCGAAAAGGCTAAAGAACTTTACGAAAAAATCATTTTTAATCACGAAGACAGCATCTACTTTGTGGATGCCAGAAAGAAATTTAGAATGCTTCGAGGAGACACCATCAATTAAATTTTAACTTTTCACTCACCCAATTGGAGCTTTTCCTCTCCAAATTTTTCGCCTTCCTTTTCCTACTAAACAATTCACAAATACCTGCTTAGAAATACAAAAAATAGGCTTATCTTATGAAAAAAGAACAAAAGCCTTTGAAGATGATAGGGAACTCCTGTTATTTGCAAAAAATTACCAAGACTATGATTATTTATAACGTCACAACGCATATTGAAGAGACCATAAAAGAAGAATGGTTGGAGTGGATGAAATCCGAACACATTCCACAAGTATTGGCCACAGGAAAATTTAAAGGAGCCAAACTTACTAGAGTTTTGGTTGAGGAAGAAAAAGGAGGCTTAACATATTCCATTCAGTACAGGGCACTCTCAAGACAAGCCTTGGACGAATATTACGAAGTATTTGCCATGCAGTTAAGAAATGAAGGCCTGAAAAGATTCGCAGATAAGATGTTGGCATTTAGAACTGAATTGGAAATCATCGATGAATACACCGTTGATTTCAACTAATTTATAAGCCAAATAGGGCTTATAGCTATAGCACACCTCATTCAAACACTTACAAAACCATTTCGATTATGGCACATCAACATCAGGTAAAAGCAAAAAAACATTTAGGGCAACACTTTTTAACCGACGAGTCCATAGCCGAAAAAATTGCAGACTCGCTTTCCTTGGAAGGATACAAACATGTATTGGAAATTGGCCCAGGGATGGGAGTTCTTACCAAATACCTCCTAAAAAAGAACATCACTACCCATGTTATTGAAATTGACACCGAGTCGGTAGACTATCTTAAAAGCCACTACCTCAATCTTGCTGATCGCGTTATTGAAAAGGACTTTTTAAAATACGACCTTACCGAAGTTTTTGGAGAGGAACCTTTCGCCATTATTGGTAATTACCCCTACAATATTTCATCCCAAATCGTTTTTAAGGCTTTAGAAATGCGTGATCAGATTCCGGAGTTTTCAGGAATGTTCCAAAAGGAAGTAGCCCAACGCATCTGCTCCAAAGAAGGCAACAAGGTTTATGGCATTCTATCTGTGCTCACTCAAGCTTTTTATGATGCCGAGTACCTATTTACCGTTCCTCCAACCGTATTCAATCCGCCTCCAAAAGTAGACTCTGGAGTATTACTTTTAAAACGAAAGGAGAATTATACCCTTCCGGTTGATGAAGCCCTCTTCTTTAAGGTCGTAAAAACCGCTTTCCAACAACGCAGAAAAACAATGCGCAACAGTTTAAAAACCCTCATTTCTTCAGAAAATTTAAAAGCAAATGTTATATTTGGCAAGCGCCCCGAACAAATCAACGTTCAAGAGTTTATCGAACTCACATCCCTAATTGAAAACCAATAACATATATCCCTTTGTCTGAAGAAAGAGAGCACATACAATTTGAACTGACAGATGAACTGATAGAACAGGTTGAGCAACTCATTGAAGAACAAAACAACAAAGAGCTGCGCAAACTCCTGAAAGAGTTTCACTATGCCGATATAGCCGAAATCCTAGATGAACTAGATCTGGACGAAGCCATATACGTTATCAAATTGCTCGATTCTGAAACCACTTCCGACGTCCTGATGGAGTTGGATGAAGACAACAGGGAAAAGGTTCTAAAAAACCTTTCTGCAAAGGAAATTGCAGAGGAAATCGAAGAGCTGGACACCGATGATGCCGCCGATATTCTAGCAGAACTTTCCGAAGAACGTCAACAGGAAGTTATTTCCAACATTGAAGACGAAGAGCATAAAGCGGAAATTACGGAGCTTTTGGCTTACGACGAGGATACCGCCGGTGGATTAATGGCCAAAGAGCTCGTTAAGGTTTATGCCACCTGGACCGTTGCAGGGTGCTTACGCCGTATTAGAGGACAAGCAGAAAATGTTACCCGTGTACACTCCATTTACGTGGTAGACAAACAGGAAAAACTAATTGGGCGCCTTTCGCTAAAAGATTTGATTACCGCCAAAAGCGACCAAAAAATTGGTGATATATACATCAAAAATGTAGATTATGTACATGTAGAAGAGGATGTAG
The DNA here is from genome assembly GCF_001280505.1 of Mangrovimonas sp. TPBH4. GTDB lineage: Bacteria > Bacteroidota > Bacteroidia > Flavobacteriales > Flavobacteriaceae > Mangrovimonas_A. The sequence continues at coordinate 69,612 of NZ_LBIO01000042.1, read as the reverse complement.
AAGAAGTAGCCAAGGTGATGCAAAAATATGACTTGGAGGCTATCCCTGTAGTAGATGACAACCAAATATTGTTGGGTCGTATTACCATCGACGATATTGTAGATGTAATCCGGGAAGAAGCCGATAAAGACTACCAGTTGGCTGCCGGTATCTCTCAAGACGTTGAAGCCGATGATACCATCTTTGAATTGACCAAAGCACGTTTGCCTTGGTTGTTAATAGGTATGTTCGGCGGATTAGGAGCAGCTACGATTATTTCTGGCTTTCAAACGGCTATGGAAAAATATACCATACTACTCTCCTTTGTTCCGCTTATCCAAGCAACAGCAGGAAATGTAGGTGTACAATCGTCTGCGATTGTGGTACAAGGTTTGGCAAATGACACGGTAAAAGGAAAAATAGTAAGACGCCTCTTCAAGGAATTCCTATTGGGCTTGGTAAATGGTGTTGGTATTGCCATGATTGTTTTGCCAATTAGCCATTTCTTTTTTGGAACCCCTTATTTGGTCTCCATTACCATTTGCGTGGCCTTGATTACCGTAATTGTCATTGCAGCTCTTGTGGGTACTTTTATCCCCATATTCTTGGATAAACGTGGTGTAGATCCTGCTGTAGCCACAGGACCATTCATCACCACAAGCAACGATATCTTTGGAATTTTAATTTATTTCCTAATCGCCAAAATGATTCTAGGTTTCTAGCAACTATTATGAACATCCTTCACCTCGATACCAATCACCCTTTGTTAATTGAGCAACTTAATGATTTGGGATTCACTAATCATGAAGATTACACTTCTACAAAATTTGAAATCGAATCCAAAATCGAGGCATATGAAGGCATCGTTATTAGAAGTAGATTCACCATTGACAAGCAATTTTTGGATGCCGCAACGAACCTAAAATTCATTGGTCGCGTTGGTGCCGGCTTGGAAAATATTGATTGTGATTATGCCCAGCAAAAAGGCATTTCATTGATTGCTGCTCCTGAAGGCAACCGAAATGCCGTAGGCGAACAGGCTTTGGGTATGCTACTTTCATTATTCAACAACCTTAACAAAGCCGATGCCGAAGTACGTCAAGGCAAATGGCTTCGCGAAGCCAATAGAGGTGTGGAACTAGATGGCAAAACAATAGGTATTATTGGGTATGGCAACATGGGAAAAGCTTTTGCAAAAAAACTGAAGGGTTTTGAAGTAGACGTCTTGTGCTACGACATACAGGCAGGTGTAGGCGACAACAATGCAGAACAAGTACCATTGGAAGTGTTCTGTAAACAAGTGGATGTAGTGAGCCTACACACCCCACAAACACCGCTTACCTTGGGAATGATTAATAAAACATTCATTGATAAATTCAAAAAACCATTTTGGTTTATCAACACAGCCCGTGGCAAGAGTGTGGCAACCGAAGATTTGGTTGCCGCTCTCAAAACAGGTAAAATATTAGGTGCTGGTTTGGATGTTTTGGAATATGAAAAGGCCTCCTTTGAAAACCTGTTTTTAGAAGAAATGCCCGAAGCCTTTAAATATCTAATTCAGGCACAAAACGTATTGCTCACTCCCCACATTGCAGGCTGGACCATTGAAAGTAAAGAGAAATTGGCGCAAACCATTGTAGATAAAATCAAAGCCGAATTTTACTAAACCACCCAATCCAAACTAAATAGGATTCGCTGTTTTTATACTATCTTTAGCATATTAACATTACAGCAATTCTAACATGCAATATAAAGCCAGCTCCCCAGAGGATTATATCAGTCAGGTACCAGAAGAACGTCAAAACGTTTTAAAAACACTAAGACAGACAATCAAAGACAACCTCCCCGAAGGTTTCGAGGAAGGCATTCAATATGGAATGATAGGTTACTATGTACCGCATAGCCTATACCCCAAAGGTTATCACTGTACCCCAGAGGAACCATTGCCCTTTATGAGTTTCGCCTCACAGAAAAACTCCATCAATCTATACCATAGCGGCATTTATGCCGTACCCGAAATTCACGAATGGTTTGTAAAAGAATATCCCAAATACAGCAAATACAAATTAGATATGGGTAAAAGCTGTATTCGGTTTAAACGCATCAATGAAATCCCAATGCAATTAATTGCGGAATTATGTACCAAAATGACACCTGAAGCATGGATTTCGGTCTATGAAAACGCCTTGAAGAAAAAATAATCACTCAACAATCACCATATGAAAAAAAGAGTAACAGGCATTGGCGGTTTATTTTTTAAAACCGACGATCCCAACGCCACCAAAGAATGGTATAAAAAGCACCTTGGTTTCAATACCGATGATTACGGCTGTACTTTTTGGTGGAAAGACAAAGACGGCAATGATTGCTCTACCCAATGGAGTCCCTTTCCAAAAGACACCAAGTATTATGAACCTTCCCAAAAGGGTTTTATGTTCAATTATCGGGTTGAGGATTTGGAAGCTTTGTTGAAAGTTTTAAAGGAAGAAGGTGTCATCATTGTGGGAGATATGGAAACATACGACTATGGAAAATTTGCATGGATTTTGGACAACGACGGTAACAAAATTGAGCTATGGGAACCTATTGACCAAGCATTTAAGTAAGCCAAAATAAAATAGGTAAGAAAATATTCTCTTCTCCTTCATGGAGCAAACGATAGTATTTTTTAGTATTTTTAAATATCTAACCATTAACTCACAGTCATGTCTGATGAAAAAAGCCTAGGAGACGACCTTAACGAAATGTTGGGCGACGCCAAAAAAACAGCTAAAAAAGCAGCCGATAAAGCCGAAGAATTTGGTAAAGAAGCCAAGGACAGTGCTAAAGAATTTGGCAAGGAAGCCGAAGAGGCTACTAGGGAATTTAGAGAAAGTGCCAAAGAAGCCTTCGAAAAAACTACGGGGACTAATAAAAAAGTACTCGCTGGCGTAACGGCCATTTTATTGGGCGGCTTTGGTATTCATAAATTTGTTTTGGGATACAACAAAGAAGGGCTCATCCTATTGATCGCAACCATCGTGCTATCCGTGCTTAGTTTTGGGTTCTTGGGCTTTTTGGTATGGGTATTTACCGTTATAGAAGGTATCATTTACCTTACGAAAACCGACGGAGAATTCTATAAAACCTACCAATTAGGGAAGAAACCTTGGTTTTAATATTTCAGTTTACATCCTGAATATTACCCCGCACTCTCCACATCGTTTTGTTCGGAGAGTTTTTGCTCTAACTCGGCTTGAAACTCTTCCATAACAGGACGAACGGTACTTTCTGGCAGGTCGGCAATTTTAATGTACATCAGGCCATCCACAGCATTATTGAACAGAGGATCCACATTGAATGCTACCAACTTCGCATTTTGCTTAATGTATTTTTTTAGCAATACTGGCAAACGCAAAGCTCCTGGTTCTACTTCGTCAATAATCTTGTCAAACTTATTCAAATCGGCTTCGGTTTCATCAAAGACAAAATCTTTGTCGGCATCCTTTAGCTTTACCTTAAACTCCTTTTTCGGACGCACATATTGCGCCACATAAGGATCGTAGTAATGGGATTTCATAAACTCGATCATCAAAGACTTCGAGAAATTGGAAAACTGATTACTAATACTCACGCCACCTATTAAATATTGGTGCTCTGGATATCGTAAAGTGGTATGCACAATCCCTTTCCAAAGAAGGAATAAAGGCATCGGTTTTTGTTGATATTCCTTAATGATGAAAGCACGTCCCATTTCTATGGACTGGCTCATCATTTTATACAATTCCGGTTCAAAACGGAACAAATCCTGCAGATAAAATCCATCGATTCCGTACTTCTCAAATATAGCCGCTCCCAAGCCCATTCGGTAAGCCCCGGCAATTAGTTGACGTTCGTTATCCCACAAAAACATATGGTGGTAATAGGTATCAAAAGTATCCAAATCGATAGCTTCATTAGTTCCCTCTCCTACTTCCCTAAAGGTAATTTCACGCAGTCTTCCAATCTCCCTTAAACTATTTGGTATGACACTGGCAGGCGCCAAAAACACCTCATAATTTTTGCTCTGCAGCAACCTCATATCGTTCTCTCGCAAAGCATCCACTTCTGCCACCATCACATCGGTAGCAATTGGTGTTACAATACGTTTTGGTGGTTTTGTAGCCTTAAGAGTAGTAGAAAAATTACTAAGAAACTTCCCTTTTTCATCAAATGAATTGGAAAGGATATAGGTTTTACGACGTACAAATTCGGAATAACTATCCATGGTCAGATGCTCCTTTTGTTCACTCACAGAAATAGGTCGTCCAATACGCACCTTAATCACACGACGCTTCTGTGTTAGCAGCTCCGATGGTAATTTTGCAGTCCTAAATGTATCGTTGATTTTGGAAAGTTCGTAGAACAACTTGCTGTTTTTGGCATGGAAATAAATAGGCACCACAGGCACTTCTGCCTTTTTTACCAATTTCATAGCAGCTGCTTCCCACGGCTTATCAACTACCAATTTGCCATCTCTATAAGTCGACACCTCTCCTGCCGGGAAAATCCCAAGGGGATGACCTTCTTTTAAATGTTTGATAGCAGTTTTAAATCCGGCAATGCTAGACTTCACATCTTTGCGATCCTCAAAAGGATTCACAGGTAAAATATACTTTTTAAGAGGCTCTATTCTGTGCAACAAGAAATTGGCAATAATCTTAAAATCCTGACGTTGCTCCAACATCAACTTCAACAGCAAAATACCATCAATACCTCCAAGAGGATGATTGGATACCGTGATATAGGCTCCATCTTTGGGAAGCCGCTTTAAATCTTCCTCTGGGATTTCAAACTTAATCTGAAATTCCTCCAAGATTTTATCCAAAAATTCAAGATCGGAGAAATGCTTATTACGATTGTAAATCTTGTTTAACTTAGCTATTTTCAGCAACTTCATCAATACCCATCCCGAGAAAGTCCCTACAAACCCGTACTTGTCCATTTGTATGGCTTTAGCTACTTCCTTAGCACTTACCAAACCAGCATTTTGTTGTTTACTCATAATGACAAATGTACTAAATTGTTCAATTGGTTACCATCTGCACCGTATCTTGCGTTAACTGTTTCAAGAGCAAAGTTTTACCATCTTCCAAAGCCTCAATAGCCGTGTTATTATAATGTCGTATGGTATATAAAGAGACGTTTTTATAGCAAGTGACCTTAAAATTCGCTTTTAAATCCTGCAATAACTTATCTAGGTTATCATACAAATTATCCACGCACACGGAAAAACTAATGGCGGAATTTTGGATAACATCCACCTTCATTTTGTAAGTATGCAGTAAGTTGAAAATAGCACTGATATTATCTTCCACGATGTATGAAAAATCCAATGAAGACAAGGAAATCAGCACCTGATTTTTCTTTACGATGAAACAAGGCACCTTAGGTTCTATATCCACTCCCTTACACACCGTAGTCCCTTTACTTTGCGGCTCCAAAAAGGATTTTACATGTAAAGGAATTTCCTTTTTTTGTAAAGGCTGAAGGGTCTTTGGATGTATCACCGAAGCCCCATAGAAGGCTAATTCTATAGCTTCGGTATAAGAAATTCGATGCAGCAATTGGGCATGTTCAAAATACCGTGGATCGGCATTTAAAACCCCTGCCACATCCTTCCAAATAGTCACACTTTCGGCATTCAAACAATAGGCAAAAATGGCGGCCGTATAATCACTGCCTTCACGCCCCAAGGTGGTGGTAAAATTATTGGCATCACTCCCCAAAAACCCCTGTGTGACATTTAGAACATCTGGTTTTACCTGAGTCGTGATATTGGTTTGTGTGTCTTCCCAATTTACATTGGCCTTCCGATAGTAATTATCGGTTTTGATACAGTTCCTTACATCCAACCAAGTATTTACCAAACCTACATGGTTGAGATATTCACTAACGATAGTGGTAGACACCAACTCACCATACCCAATAGATTGATCATATACATAATTATAGTCTGGCGATTTATTTCTTTGGAAAAATTCTGCAAGCTCATTAAAAAGTAAAGATACTTTCTGAAACACAGAATGCCCCTCTTGTTCAAACAGTTCGAGTAAAATTTCGTTGTGATATTTTTTGACTTCTTGAAGGGAACTCTGCAGTTCTTCAGGGCTATGAAAATAATTGTGAACCACACCTTCCAAAGCATTGGTAGTTTTACCCATTGCCGAAACGACAATCAAGGTATTTTTCACCCCAACCTGTTCCAAAACCGACACCAGATTTTTAACACCTTCAGCATCTTTAACCGATGCGCCTCCAAATTTAAATACCTGCATATTATAATTTTGAAATGTAGTTGGCTATTCCTTGTTCATCCAAATGTACCACGTCCCAATCGCGCTTAACATCGGCGCCTTTGCTCTCGTAAAAATCGATGGCTGGGGTGTTCCAATCCAGCACTTCCCAGCAAATGCGCTTCACTCCCAAGTGATTTCCGTATTTGATAACCTCATCCAAAAGTTTGGTACCCAAACCATGACCACGCATGCTTTGCCTTACAATAAGATCTTCCAAATGCAACACGACACCTTTCCAAGTGGAGAATCTCATATATACCAAAGCAATCCCTTCTACAACACTATCTACCTCTGCTACAAAACAATGAAAACTGGGATTTTCACCAAATCCCTTTTGCTCCAATTCCCCTATGGTGACTTCCACTGCATCTGGTTCTTTTTCAAAAACGGCAAGCTCCTGGATGAGCTCCAGCACTTTGGGCATATCAGATTTAAGTGCCTCCCTAATTGTACAATTCATAATATTAGATATCTAATTTCAAATATAATTTAAACTTAAAAAATTGACGTGATAATTGTTTACGAAAACGTTGTAGTTGGTTAAAATTCTCCGATATTTGCACAAACAAAAGGATCTACTTTCATGTCTCACAAACATCAAACTCTAGGAGAGTTTATCATAGAAAATCAAGCCGCATTTAAATATTCATCGGGAGAGCTATCAAGACTTATCAATTCCATCAGACTGGCCGCCAAAGTGGTTAACCACGAAGTTAACAAAGCAGGACTGGTAGATATTATTGGTGCTGCTGGCGAAACCAACATTCAAGGAGAAGACCAACAAAAATTGGATGTTTTGGCCAACGATAAATTTATCCAAACCCTCACCAACCGTAATATAGTTTGCGGTATTGCCAGTGAAGAAGAAGACGATTTCATCTCCATCAATTCTCAGGACGAGAACAACCAAAACAAATATGTGGTCCTTATAGACCCTTTGGATGGGTCTTCCAATATCGACGTAAATGTGTCTGTAGGAACCATTTTTTCGGTGTACAGGCGCGTGACCCCAGTAGGCACTCCAGTAACCATCGAGGATTTCCTTCAGAAGGGAAATCAACAGGTTGCCGCTGGTTATGTGGTTTACGGAACGTCAACAATGCTTGTTTACACCACTGGCGCCGGGGTTAATGGATTCACTTTAAACCCTGCCATAGGTACATTTTACCTATCGCATCCCAATATGGAGTTCCCTTTGGATGGGAACATATATTCGGTAAACGAAGGAAATTACATCCACTTTCCACAAGGAATTAAGGATTATATAAAATATTGTCAAAAAGAAGAAGGGGACAGACCCTATACCTCTCGATATATTGGTTCCTTGGTATCCGATTTCCATAGGAATATGATAAAAGGCGGGATTTATATGTACCCTAAATGTTCGCCAAAAACCAATGGAAAATTACGTTTGTTGTACGAATGTAATCCCATGGCCTTTCTTGCCGAACAAGCCAACGGAAAGGCCAGTGATGGCTATACTAGAATAATGGACATACAACCTACTGAACTCCACGAACGTGTTCCATTTTTATGCGGCAGTAGAAATATGGTAGAAAAAGCAGAAGAATTCATACAACTAGCCGATCCTAAATAACAACTATGTATGTATGTATGTTTGGGACTGAACGTTGGTTCATTCCTTAATTTAATTTCGCCACGAATACACGACTATTTATTTCTTTTTAGACAAATACATTCCTGAATTTGTGGCTTATAAACTTCTTAAAAACAAAAAAGCGAACCAATTTGGTTCGCTTTTCTTTTGATATCCTGTAGCAACTATTTGTTCATTGCTTTCATTTCCTCTTTAAAAATTTCAATATCGACACCTTCCTGTACCAAATGCAAAGCCTTATCGGTGATGTATTTGGCATTGTCTGGTCTAAAGCCTAGGCCTACACAAAATTTCTCCAACATGTTCACTTGGTCATCAGACTGGATATGGTCAACCCATACCATTCTTGCCAAATCAAACAAACGCTCCAAACGCAGTTCGTAAGATGTAGGTGGGTTAATTGGATGTGTTTTATAGTCCTTAAGAATTACTGAGTAATCGTGGTCATCAATACCTAGGTTTCTTGCCAATCTATCTAAAAACGCTCGTTCTTCATTGTTAATAATCCCATCACTCATGGCAACCCTTACAATGGCCGCAAAATGATCCTCATTACGTTTTTTAAATCCGCTGTCAAATAAATCTGAAATCGACATATATTCTCTTTTTTAAAAGTCGTGCAAATATAGTCAAACTTGTAGGCTTTTAAAACATAAATTTTGCTTTTTTAAAAGTCCCTATTCAAAGGCTCTAAACACACTGCAAAAACACCCCAAAACACTATGAAACAACCGAGTAAAAATAGCCGGTTTTTATAAATAATTGGAATTGGACACAGAACTCCAATGACTCTAAAGAACGTTTAACCGTCCGGTTTGGCATTTTGTTTGTCATAAAAACGGCCTAAAAAAGTAATATTTTCAAACCATTTAGACCTTTAAAGCCTGAGGCCTATTTCAAATCTAAACTTTATATTTGCATAAAATATTCTGCCTTGAGTAAAACCGTTCTCTCGCAAACCTATGCACAGATGTTGCAAACGCAAAGTCTGCAGACTGCCATTGCCAAAACCCAACAAAAAGACGACCAAATTACCCCTCCAAAAACCCACTTAAAGGGCTTGGTAGGATCGTCTTTATCATTTGTAATTGCTGAAACTTTTCGGGAAACAGACCTTCCATTCCTTTTGGTTTTTAACGATAAGGAAGAAGCTGCTTTTTACCTCAACGACCTTGAGCTGTTGTTGGGAGATAAAGATGTTCTGTTCTACCCCGGAAGTTATAGGCGCCCTTACCAAATAGAAGAAACGGACAATGCCAATGTATTGCTGAGAGCGGAAGTTTTAAACCGAATCAATTCCAGAAAAAAACCGGCCGTAATTGTCACCTATCCAGATGCACTGTTTGAAAAGGTAGTGACCAGAAAGGAACTTGAGAAAAACACCTTGAAAATTTCGGTAAACGATAAACTTTCCATTGATTTTGTAAACGAAATCCTGTTTGAGTACAAATTCAAACGTGTGGATTTTGTGACCGAACCCGGAGAATTTTCGGTACGTGGAGGCATTGTTGACGTGTTTTCATTTTCGCATGACGAACCTTACCGTATCGAGTTTTTTGGAGATGAAGTTGACAGTATCCGAACCTTTGATGTGGAGACGCAATTGTCTACAGAACAGATTAAAAAAATAACCATCATTCCAAACGTTGCCAACAAACTTTTGGAAGAAAGCCGCCAGAGTTTTTTCAACTATATTTCGAAAAAATCGGTGGTATTTATCAAAAATGCCGACATCCTCTTTGGCCGAATCGATGAATTCTTTAAAAAAGCGGAAGAGGCCTTTGAAAAGTTAAGCTCAGAAATAAAGCATTCTGAACCTAAAGAATTGTTCTGTCATTCGGAACTGTTCAAAAAGCAGCTTTTGGATTTCTCAATTGTTGAATTTGGAGCCTCTTCGTTCTTTAGTTCGGGAGCTGACAACAGCAAAGAAATTGATTACAATACCACGCCACAGCCTTCGTTCAACAAGCAGTTTGAACTATTAATAGACAATCTTAATAACAACCATAACAAAGGTTACACCAATTATATTGCCTGTGTAAGTGAGCAACAGGCCAAACGTTTCCATGATATTTTTGATGATGTAGATCAGGATGTGCATTACGAAACCATTGTGCTTTCACTATATCAAGGCTTTGTGGATCATGACAATAAAATTACTTGCTACACCGACCACCAAATTTTTGAACGCTATCATAAGTTCCACCTAAAAAATGGTTATGCTAAAAAGCAGGCCATCACTCTTAAGGAACTTACCAATTTGGATATTGGCGACTATGTAACTCATATAGACCACGGAATTGGAAAATTTGGAGGCCTACAAAAAATTGAAGTCGAAGGCAAAAAACAAGAAGCCATCAAGTTGGTTTATGGCGAACGAGATGTATTATATCTCAGCATCCATTCCTTACATAAAATTACCAAGTTCAACGGCAAGGACGGGAAACCTCCAAAAGTCTATAAACTGGGCAGCAAAGCTTGGAAAACCCTTAAACAAAAAACAAAATCAAGGGTTAAGGAAATTGCCTTTAATTTAATTCAGCTTTACGCCAAAAGAAAACTGGAAAAAGGGTTCCAATACAACCCAGACAGTTATCTCCAGCATGAGTTGGAAGCCTCCTTCCTCTACGAAGACACTCCAGATCAAAGTACGGCAACGGCCGATATCAAAACGGACATGGAAAGCGAACGCCCCATGGACCGCTTGGTGTGTGGGGATGTTGGGTTTGGAAAAACAGAAGTGGCCATTCGTGCCGCCTTTAAAGCAGTAGACAACGGGAAACAAGTGGCCGTTTTGGTACCAACTACCATCTTGGCATACCAACACTTCCGTACCTTTAGGGAACGCTTAAAGGATTTTCCTGTAACCGTAGATTATGTCAACCGTTTTAGAACTGCCAAAGAAAAACGAACTACCCTAGAAAGCTTAGAAAGTGGTGGGGTTGATATCATTATTGGAACACATCAATTGGCCAACAAAACGGTGAAGTTTAAAAATCTTGGTTTGCTAATTGTTGATGAGGAGCAAAAATTTGGAGTTGCTGTTAAGGAACGCCTTAAAACCCTTAAGGACAATGTAGATGTATTAACCCTTACTGCAACCCCTATTCCTAGAACCTTGCAGTTTAGCTTGATGGCGGCTAGGGACCTTTCGGTGATTACCACACCTCCCCCCAATAGATACCCTATAGAAAGTCATGTTATTCGTTTTAGTGAAGAAACCATTCGCGATGCTGTCACTTATGAAATTCAGCGAGGCGGGCAGATTTTCTTCATCCACAACCGCATTGAAAATATCAAGGAAGTTGCAGGGCTTATCCAACGTTTGGTACCAGATGCCAAAGTGGCTATTGGTCACGGACAGATGGATGGTAAAAAATTGGAAGAACTCATGCTGTCCTTCATCAATGGGGAATTTGATGTATTGGTAAGCACTACCATTATTGAAAGTGGTTTGGACGTACCTAATGCCAATACTATTTTTATTAATAATGCCAATAATTTTGGGTTGAGTGACCTACACCAAATGCGTGGTCGTGTAGGCCGAAGCAACAAAAAAGCATTTTGCTACTTTATCACCCCCGAATATTCTGCCATGACAACAGATGCCAGAAAACGTATTACTGCCTTAGAACAGTTTTCTGAATTGGGAAGCGGCTTCAACATCGCTATGAAAGATTTGGAAATCCGTGGTGCTGGAGATTTGTTGGGCGGCGAGCAAAGTGGGTTCATCAATGATATTGGTTTTGACACTTACCAAAAAATATTGAATGAAGCCATTGAAGAACTCAAGGAAAATGAATTCAAAGATCTTTATCCAGACGACGGCAAGGAAAAAGAGTATGTAAAAGACATTACAATCGACACCGATTTTGAGCTGTTATTCCCAGATGATTATATCAATAACATTACGGAGCGCCTCAACCTGTACACTCAACTTAACGAGATAAAAACCGAAGAAGCGCTTCAAAAGTTTGAAACAGAATTGGTGGATCGTTTTGGTGAAATGCCATTCCAAGTTGTAGATCTTTTGGACAGTGTACGCATTAAATGGATTGCAGCCAAAATGGGACTTGAAAAAGTACTGATGAAGAAAGGCAAACTCATTGGTTATTTTATTAGTGACCAACAAAGTCGCTTTTACCAGAGCCCTGGTTTCACCAAAGTCTTGCAATATGTACAATCTAATCCTCAAGCCTGCAAGATGAAAGAAAAAGAAACTCGCACAGGCCTTAGACTATTGTTAACCTTTGACCATATAAAAACTGTAAAACAGGCTCTTAGCAGACTACAAGATATATGAAAGGAAGCCATTTAAGCCATCTCTTTTGGCTAACCCTTGCCACCATTTTTATTAGTACCTCTGGGACTTTGGGCAAATACATCGAAATGCCCACAACGGTAATCATTTGGTGGCGGTCTATTCTGGCTGCTGTATTTTTATTTCTCTATTGTTATTTCAAAAAAATTCCCTTGGGAATTCATTCCAAGGATCGGTTTACTTTTTTGGTAAGTGGATTGCTAATGGGAGGCCATTGGATTACCTATTTTTATGCCTTAAAACTATCCAATGTTGCCATTGGCATGTTGTCTCTTTTTACTTTCCCTGTCATTACAGCTTTATTGGAGCCCCTATTTTCCAAAGTGAAATTTGATCCCATTCACCTCTTATTGGGAGGGTTGGTTGGCTTTGGTATTTACATGTTGGCTCCAGAATTCAGTTTGGAAAGCGGCCAATTTAAAGGCGCTCTTTTTGGTATTGCATCTGCCATTTGCTATTCCATCCGAATCTTGATTTTAAAACAACATGTGGCGCGCTACAATGGCATCATGCTCATGTTTTATCAAGTGGCAATTTTATCCATAGCCCTGTTACCATTTATTGGGCTTTTTGGGTTTGGTAACGTAAAGGAACAGTTCCCCTATGTGCTAATGCTTGCCTTGCTAACCACAGCTATTGGCCACACGCTATTCATTCAAAGTTTACGTTTTTTTGAAGCTAGTACAGCCAGTATTATTAGCAGTATACAGCCCATTTTTGGAATTTTAATTGCTTATTTATTTTTAAATGAAAGACCAACCTGGAATACATTTATTGGTGGAACATTAATTATATTTACCGTTATGATCGAGAGTTTTCGATCCTATAAAAAAAATGCCTCAGCCTAATTTTGGCGTAATTATTGAACTGATGCCTTTAAATCCTAGATTTTTTAAAAACGATATGAAAACACTCGCACAATTTCTATTGCTTCTTCCCACATTGCTACTAGCCCAGCATAAGGTATCAGGAAAATTTTCACCTGCAAAAGACTTCACCTATGCCCTACTTTATGAAGCAACACCCACAGGCACCAATTTTGTGGATAAAAGCGAAATTGAAGAGGATGGTACTTTTCATATTCCATTGGATCCTGCGGCAAAACCAGGTATTTACAAAATTGTGTATGCCCTTCCTCCCGAAGAATATAATTTTGATTTAATTTACAATGGAAAAGAAGATGTGTCTCTTAATTTCAGTATTGAAAAAGGATTGGAATTCACAACTTCCAACGAAAACAAACTATGGTCCTCCTATACCAAAAGTATGGAATTGGTAAACATGGCCATTAGCAATTTTTATTCGCAAGAAAGCACTGATCAAGGGGCGTATAAGGACATTTTTAAAACTTTGGAAGACACCCAAAGAGGGTTTGAAGACGCTTCAAAAGGCACTATGGCCCATACATTTATTAGTGCCAATGCTCCTTATATTCCATCTAGCTTTGAAGACCTCTCTACCTATTCACTAAATTTAAAACGCACTTATTTTCAACATGTAGATTTCTCGAATCCCTTATTGTTAAGCTCCGATTTCCTGAACGATAGAGTGCTTGCCTATGTATTTGGAATGGCTCCAAACACCGACAATAAAATCTATATGGACAATATCAATTCCTTAATGGAGCAAATGAAAGGCACTGACGCCATGGTTCAGGCCACTTTACTAAATACAGTTTGGCAACGTTTTGTAATGATGGAAAATGCCGAAGTTGCCAATTATGTTATTGATACGTATTTGGAAGACCTTGCTAAGGAAACCAATAATGGCCCACTTAGCAGGGAAATCATCAACTACAAAAAAAATGCCGTGGGCAACAAAGCTCAAAATTTTGACATCACCTTAAAAAAAGACGGCAATGAAATATCTACAACATTGTACGACCTCGATATCGCTAGCCGTTATTTGGTCATCTTTTGGAGTAGCACCTGTTCCCATTGCCTCGCTGAACTGCCAGAAGTGAAAACAATTATTCCTAAAGACCTGCAAGTAATTGCCATTGGCCTGGAAAATGACACCAACACATGGACACCAGAAATTTTAAATTACCCCAACTTTATCCATGTACTGGCTCTTGGAAAATGGGATAATAAATTGGCCGAGGACTACAATGTAACCGGTACGCCTTCATATTTTCTTTTGGACAACAACAAAATCATCACTTCAAAACCATACGATATTGAAGAACTGAAAGAAGCCCTAAAATAAAAGCCCAATTTACATTGGGTCTTCGGATGTTTTAAATTTCTTAACTCAGGTGTGGTATGCGCAACACCTGACCGGGATATATTTTATCAGGATCTTTAAGCATGGGCTTATTGGCATCAAATATAATGGGGTACTTCATGGCATTGCCGTAGTATTGCTTGGCAACCTTCCCTAAGGTGTCACCACTTTTAACGGTGTAAAACTGCGCTTCAGGCTCCTTATGTTCCACTGTCATCTGGTCGTCTACCGTTGCAATACCATTGCTATTTCCAATAACCAAAACCACCTTTTCCTTGGTAGATTGATCATAAGCCATTCCTGAAACCGTGGCCATATCTCCAGAGATCCCAACCTTTAAGCCACTAACTTTCAAGTCTAAATCGGTAATGGTTTCCTCTAAACTTTTAGCCGCTGCTGCTTCGGCTTCCAATTTGGCAGCGCTTGCCTCTGCAGCTTCTTCAGCTTCCGTTTTTCCAATGCCAAACACACTGGCACCCGCGTCTTTAATGAACGAAAATAACCCCATAACTATTTGATTTTTAATTATCAACAAATGAATAATGTAAAATTCAAAAAATAATAGTTCAATTCCAATAAAAGTTACTAACTAAAAAAGTAAGAAAAGAAGAAACGCTCACTCGAAGAAATCGAAGTGAGCGTTTTAGGAAACTAAATAACCAACCAAAATTTAGTTTCTATCGTTATATGTTGTTTCTAACTAAAGTAGAATTCAATGTTGTAATCTGTTCTGAAAGTGCTCTTCAAGTATTTCCTTTTGACTAGCCCCTCTTTCTTAAGAACGCCCAAAGAAACAAAATCTTGAATTAACAAATCATAATCTAATGTTAAAGTTTTAAGTTACGAATTATCCCTCACATTTACAATACTTTAACCGTTAAATAACGGGATAAATATAGTAAAGATTACCACAATACACTGTTATTTTCAACAAAAAAATTCCCCGTGAAATTTTCTGTCCAACATATCCTAATACTCAAGTCACAAAAAGTTATACAAATTTTTCAAATTTAAATCCCGGGAATAGCCCTTTGTCATCTAATCCATAACCTACTTCAACCTTTCGTAACATTTAAGACTTATATTTTACGTATTTTTGGCCTACAAAATTGTGACATCAAATGAGCAAACCCTTAAAATATGCTGTTTTTGGATCCGGAAGTTGGGCCACTGCCATCGTAAAAATGTTATGTGAGAACCTAAATGAAGTTGGTTGGTACATGCGCAGCAGTTACATCAAGGGCCACCTTGAAAATGAACAGCATAACCCAAGCTACCTCAGCTCTGTGGAGTTCCATTTGGAACAATTGAAATTGAGCAATGACATCAATGAAATAGCGGAATACGCCGATGTGATGATATTTGCAATTCCTTCGGCATTTATGCATTCGGAACTTGAAAAACTTACTACGGATATCTCTGAAAAAATTGTGGTGTCTGCCGTAAAGGGTATCATTCCAGAATCTGGTCTATTGGTTGGTGAGCATTTCCACGATATCTATAATATCCCTTTTGAAAATATAGCCGTGATTGCAGGGCCTTGCCACGCTGAGGAAGTTGCCTTGGAGCGCTTGTCGTACCTGACCATCTCCTGTGCCGATTCCAGTAAGGCAAAAGCCATTGGCAAAAGTTTATCCAGTGATTATATCCGCACTAAAATAAGCGATGACATTATTGGGGTTGAATATGCAGTCATGCTGAAAAATATCTATGCCATTGCTGCAGGTATTGCCCACGGATTGGGTTATGGAGACAATTTCCAAAGTGTATTGATGAGCAACGCCATTCGCGAAATGAAACGCTTTATCAAGAAAATGCACAAAATGAAACGCAACATCAATAATTCGGCCTATTTGGGCGATTTATTGGTAACGGGATATTCAGTGTTTTCACGGAACCGCATGTTTGGGAATATGATTGGTAAAGGGTATACGGTGAAATCTGCTCAAATGGAAATGAGTATGGTTGCCGAAGGTTATTACGCTACCAAAAGCGCCCATTTGCTAAATGAGAAAAACAAAAAGAAGACCAATTTACCCATCATCAATGCCGTATACGATATCCTATACGAAGGGAAAGAGCCTAAAAAAGTCTTTAAAAAGTTAACCGAAAAGCTCGACTAACACCACTTATTTTACCAATACACCTTTTTCCTGCATAAGCGGGATGGTTTGCAATGCCTTTTTGTTAATGGTGTTTTTTCTGAACACGTAAGTTTTATCAAACATGGTATTGCCTTCAAAAAAGCTAATCTTAAACTCGTTGTTGAGGGCTAACAATTCGTCGGGCATAAATTCTATTTTGGCATAGCTCCTAGCAGGTAGCATCTTTAGGGTATGCCTCATAATTGGAGTTTCCTTACTTTCGCTATAGCCTTTGGACACAATTAACACGGTATCTAAATCCACGTCCTTGTTGTTGATGATGTAGGCATTCCAATCTTGGGTTCTATGCACCTTATTGAATTCATTAACCACCGCTACATAAACCTCCTCTACTTTTGGAATCTGGATATCTTTTTTCATAACAACTCTGTCTCGTTTTTAAAGCTTGATATTTTTTGCAAAATTAGTCAAAAACAAACTATTCAAAATAAGGATTTGAATAATTTGGCTCTGTAAAGCCCCGAAGATTATAAACAATTAAATGGTTCAATATTTCTCTTTTGTTATAGATGTCGAAGAGATTATTATTTCTAAAGGCAATGGCATCAATTCTCAAAAAGTACAATTCGCAGACCAATTTTAAATTGACTCCAGATTTAACATGTCCATTTTCCTGAGCCGACTGAAGCAGCTTATAGACGATTTCAAACACAAATGTTTCCGAAAAATTGGCAAACACCTGGTCTGCCTTTGGGTAATACTTTTTGATACCAAACAAAAAAGAGGGCTTGAAATACCTCAAGTACTCAAACCCTCTTTCGTAAATTAATATGATACACAGAATAGGATCATCAATATTGTCCTGAATCACCTCATTGATTTCTGTGGTATACTTTTCTACTAGAACCGATAGACTTTCGGCTACTAGTTCCTCTTTATTCTTAAAGTGTTTATAAATAGTTTTTTTAGAAATCCCCATTACCTCAGCCAGCTCATCCAAGGTAAACCGCTTGCTTCCAAATTTGGTAAAATTTGTAATCGAGCATTCCAAGATGTCACTTTTTAAGGTCATACGTTTTCTATTTAAGGGTTACTTCCATCCTCCACCTAAAGCTTCATAAAGGGTCACCACTGTTTGCAACTGCTGTAACTTACTATTTATAACATTCAATTCTGCACTAAGGGCACTTTCTCTTGCTGTCAATAAATCCAAATAGGTTCCAAAACCATTGTTCAACAATTCTTCCGAATTACTCTCCGCTTGTCGCAATGCTTCAACCTCATTCTGCCTGAATACATACTTCTTGGTTTCAGCTTCATAGGCATACAAAGCATTGGACACCTCTCCACCAGCCACCAACAATGTTTTCTTAAAACTAAGTAAAGCTTGCTCTTGTTGTGCCAAAGCCACTTCGTGTTGTGTCTTAATTTTGCGTTGGTTGAAAATAGGTTGGGTCAAACCTCCAACGATATTGGCAAATAGAGACCCCGTATCAAACCAGTTATTGAACTCAAGACTTTGAAATCCTCCCGCAGCCGTTATAGTTAAGGACGGATAAAAATTGGTTCTAGCCACATTGGTCATTTCAAAGGCTTGGACCAAGCTATACTCTGCCGCCATAACGTCCGGCCTGTTTCTCAACAATACAGTTGGTACTCCCAGCTTTATCTCTGTATCGATGCTTTGACTTTCAAACTGACTTCTCTCAAATTGCTGTGGCTGCTTCCCTAGTAAAAGTGCCAAGGTATTTTCTGTGGTGAAAATAGCTTTTTCAATATCCACCTGTAACGCTTTCGTGTTGTTCAGCTGGGCAATGTTTTGGTCTACTGCCACCTGCGTCACTTGACCTGCATCCTTCAAGGCTTTGATAGTTTCTACACTACGCTCTCTATTTTCAATAGTAGCCTTCGTTACTTCCAACTGGGCATCCAAGGCCAGAAGTTGATAATAGGTACCCGCAATACTGGAAACCAATCTTGTTTTTACCGCTTGGTGTGCAGAAACACTTTGCAAGAAACTGGCCTGTGAGGCTCGCTTTTGACTTCTAATCTTTCCCCAAATATCAGCTTCCCAAGAAAGGTTTGCCGATAATTGATATTGTTGCAACGAACCATTAAAAAACGCCCCAAACTGGCTGTTCTTTGCCAACTCTTGATGTGTTAAGGAAGCGTCCGCCCCCACACTAGGCCAAAAACTAGCCTTGGCTTGCCTAACATATGATTCGGCTGCGGCCATTTGCTGAATGGCAATTCTTATGTCCAAATTATTGTTCAGTCCTTCTTCAATATACTGACTCAAATAGGTATCTGTAAACAACTCTTTCCAGGACACATCCGCCATAGACAAACTATCTGTTGGTAAATTATCCGTTCTATACAAGTGCTCCGTCTCCGCCAACTCTGGACGTTCATAATTCTTGGTAACAAAACAACTTTGAAGTGTTGCCGAAGCAAATACAAGCACCACAACCCTGCTTAGAAATTTATGTTTTATAATGGATTTCATACAATTAGTCTTCATTAGTTTGTTCTACTACTGCCGGTTTACTGGATACTTTTTCTTGTAACCATTGGAATAAAATAAAGAGAATTGGTATTACAAAAATCCCCAATACAGTACCTATCAACATCCCCCCAGCAGCCCCACTACCAATGGAGTTATTCCCTTCTGCACCTACACCTTTGGCCAACACCAGTGGCATTAAGCCCAGAATGAAAGCGAAGGAGGTCATTAAAATAGGGCGTAAACGAGCTTGGGCTCCATGTATGGCAGCATCTGCGATGCTTTCCCCTTGACGTCGGCGTTGTACCGCAAACTCCACAATTAAAATAGCGTTCTTGGCCAATAAACCAACCAACATAATTAAGGCAATCTGGAAGTAGATGTTATTCTGTAGCCCCATCATTTTTGTGGTGAAAAAAGCACCAAACACGCCTAAAGGAAGCGAAAGGATTACCGCCAAGGGCAATAAGTAACTTTCGTATTGTGCCGCCAAAAGGAAGTATACAAACACCACACAAAGCATAAAAATAAGCACAGTTTGATTTCCTGCATTTACTTCCTCACGTGTTAAGCCTGAATAAGCCACATCGTACTGGGTTGGCAGATTTTTAAGTTCTTCTTCAATAATACCAATAGCGTCTCCAGTACTAAATCCTGGATTGGAAGCTCCCGAAATTTTAGTAGAATTATACAGGTTAAAACGGGTTACCGACTGTGGCCCATATACACGTTTTAACTTCACAAATTGGGTAATTGGTGTCATCTCACCACTACCGGTTTTGATGTACAATTCGTTTAGGGATTCTTTTTCCGAACGGCTTTCTGGCGCGGCCTGAACATACACCCTGTATTGCTTTCCAAATTTAGAGAAATCGGCAGCATAAATCCCACCAATATAACCTTGCATGGTTCCGAAAATAGAGCTGATAGGCACGCCATATTTTTTGGCCAGCGGCACATTAATCTCCATTTCGTACTGTGGATATTTGGTATTGAACGACGATTGTCCATATTGAATGGTAGGATGCTGCATTAAACGTCCAATAAAGTCTTGGGTGGCCGCTTCAAGGTCGGTAAAATTACCTCCTGATTTGTCCAATAGGTTTACTTCAAAACCTGAAGACAGTCCAAAACCAGGAATACTTGGAGGCGCAAAGAAAATGATTCTCGCTTCAGGGATTGTAGCTGCAATGCCAAATAATTTCCCTATAATGGCAGACGCTGTTTCGTCCTCGTTTTCGCGTTCTTCCCATTTATTAAGTTTTATAAACCCTAAACCATAGTTAGATCCGGTCCCACTTATTAAACTTCTTCCGTTAATTACTGTTACACCTCTAACACCCGGCAAATCTTTCGCTCTATGATACATGTCCTGCATCACCACATTGGTACGGTCCATAGAAGATCCTGCAGGCAGTTCCACATTCATAAAAATAATCCCGCGGTCTTCATCCGGTACAAATCCCGTTGGCGTAGTATTGGCCGCCCACCATATACCTACGGAAGCTAGAATTAAAATAAGGGCCGATATCCATTTGTTTCTATAAAGGAATCTTAATGATTTTCCGTAACGTGCTGTCGAGGCATTGAATCCTTTATTGAAACGGACGTAAAAGCCTTGCAGGAAGCTTTTCTTTTCATGGTCCTTTTCATCATGCCCTTTAAGGAACAAGGCACACAAAGCCGGACTTAAAGTCAATGCGTTTACTGCCGAAATTAAAATGGCAACAATCAAGGTGACCCCAAATTGTTCGTAAAAAACCCCCGTCGGCCCCTGTATAAAGGTTACCGGAATGAATACTGCCGCCATAACCAAGGTAATGGAAATAATGGCTCCCGAAATTTCATGCATGGCATCCAATGTTGCTTTTTTGGCACTGTGTTCGCCTTCATCCAATTTGGCGTGGACCGCCTCTACCACCACAATGGCATCATCCACCACAATACCAATGGCCAATACCAAAGCAAATAAGGTTAATAGGTTGATGGAATATCCAAATACGCCTAGGAAAAAGAAGGTACCAATAATAGCTACGGGTACTGCAATGGCAGGGATTAAGGTCGATCGAAAATCCTGTAAAAAGATAAACACCACTATAAATACCAAAATAAAGGCTTCAATAAGGGTGTGTTTTACCTTATTCATGGATGCTGTAAGGAATTCGTTGGTATCGTAATTGATTACGTAATGAACACCTTCCGGAAAATCTTGCGACAGGCGCTCTAACTCCGATTGGATTTGTTGAATGATTTCCTGGGCATTGGACCCTGCCGTTTGGTAAATCCCCATGTTGATACTAGGGTGCCCATCGGTAAATCCAAAGGAGTCGTAGGATTGGGCATCCAATTGAATATCGGCAACATCCTTCAAATGTAAATATTCCCCATTATCCAAGGCTTTAATAATGATGTTGCTGTATTGGTCTTCCGACTTAAATCGTCCGCTATACGTTATGGTATAGGTAAAAGCCTGACCATCGTTTTGCCCTAGAGCCCCGGCTGAAGCTTCCAAACTCTGCTCTTTCAATGCCGCTGTTACATCGGAAGGCAACAAATTAAAGGCTGCCAATTTTTCGGGTTTCAACCAAATACGCATCGCGTAATCCTGACTTCCAAAAACGTTCACGTTCCCAACACCTTTAACCCGTTGCAGGGAAGGAATCACATTAATTTTTAAATAATTCTGAAGATAGGTGGCATTGAAATTTTCATTTTCTGAATACACCGACATGAACATCAACGCACTGGTTTGTTGCTTTTGGGTCAACACCCCTGTTTGGATTACCTCCTGAGGCAATAAGGGATTGGCTCTGGCCACACGGTTTTGCACATTCACGGCCGCAATATCCGGATCGGTTTCTTGGTCGAAATACACCGTAATGGATGCTGAACCTGAGTTTGAAGCTGTAGAGGTAATATAAGTCATACCCTCCACCCCATTAATCTGTTCTTCAATAGGAATGATTACACTTTCCATAATGGTCTCTGCACTGGCACCCGGGTAGGTGGCATTTACCGTAATGGTTGGCGGAGCAATATCGGGGTATTGTTCTACGGGAAGTGTGGTAAAGCCCAACACCCCCAAGATGACTATGATAATGGAGATGACGGTAGACAGTACCGGTCTCTCTATAAATGTCTTTAACATATGTCGTTATTTTCTATTCGGATTATTGAAATAAAGGTGTGATGGGTTTTGCAATACTATCAAAAGGAACCTCTTGAGGTAGGATAGTCGTTTTGTTTCTAAGTTTACCGATCCCTTTGGCTACAATTTTATCACCAGGCCTGACTCCAGACCCCACCAAATACAAATAGCTATTCTTATCCTTAATTACCACTGGAGTGGCAACCGTTTGGTTTTGCTCATTTACCTTGTAAACAAACACTTGTCCTTGTTGCTCAAAAGTTGCCGATTGCGGAATTACCGGCTCCCCTTCATATATCGTTGGAATTTTAATGGTACCACTGTTACCATTGGTCACCAATCCATTGGGGTTGTCAAACACAGCCCTAAAACTTACCGTTCCAGTCTTGGCATCAATCTGTCCAGTAACCGTTTCAATGGTTCCTTTTTGGTCATAATTTTGGCCATTGGCCAGCACCAAGGTTACCTTCGGAAAGTTTTTCACCTTATCTTGAATCGTTTTCCCTTCCGTGCTCTGTAGAAAATCTAGATATTCAGATTCATTCATGGAAAAGTAAGCGTATACCTGTTCAATATCCGAAACCGTAGTCAGCGCTGCACTAGATGCACTCACCAAGGCGCCCTCCCTAAAAGGAATTGCTCCAACATACCCGTTTACAGGACTCTTAACGGTAGCATAACCAATATTGGCAACTACGCTGTTGTAGCTGCTCTTAGCTTGGGCCAATTGCGCCTTGGCAGTTTCCAATTGCACATTACTTATGATCCCTTTTTGAACCAATGGCCCCAATTTATCAACTTCTACCTGAGCAACATTTACAGCCGCTTGAGCTGCTTGGGCATCTTGGCTCAATGATTCTGTTTCTAGCTTAAATAGCGCCTGCCCCTTTTTCACCTTTTGTCCTTCATCTACCAACACCTTTTGGATGTAACCACTCACCTTGGCGTGAACATCACTGGATATAATTCCCTGAATACTGGTCGGGTAGGTTTTATAAGCAGTCATTGTTTTATTAGGGATTGTAGTCACAGGAAATGGCAGTGGCTGCTGCTGTTGTTGCCCCACTTGCTTATTTTCGCCACCACAGCCCATTAAAAACATTGCCGATACTGTTAGCAACAGCATGGTAATTTTTCCTTTTCTCATCTTGTATTTAGTTATTAGTGCTACTCGTTTGATTGTTTATTTATGATTTTATGTTTTAAATCGGTAACCGCCCCAATGATCTCATCCAGGAAGGTGATATAATTATCATGAAATTCCAGATCGAACTTCTTTTGTTCCTCTTCTGAAACGGCATTGACATTTTCTTTATAGGTTTTTATTTCAAGGTGTAAATCACGGATGGACGACCACATATCTATAAGTCCGTTGATATGCTGAAAAATACTGTCACTAGTGACGATATAGTATTTTTTGCGGTCTCCAACTTTTGTAAAGTAGGTAAGTTTCTTTAAATCCAATAAATGATTTAAATGTGTAGAAATGGTGCTCTTACTGGCACATAAATCGGTTACAAGGTCATCAAAAGTCAAACCTGACTTTCCTGTAAGAATAGCATAGGAAACAATGCGCGCTGCCACGGGAGCCAACTTATCGTTGTTCTCAATAAGAACGCCCAATTTTTCGACCAGTCTTTGTTTCTCTTTGAGTAAATCTGCCTCCATAACCATAAAGATTTACACAAAAATAAAGTTAGTTCGGAAAAAACCGAACTAACTAGTCGTTAAAAAAATGTTAAATAAAAAAAGCCGGCACTAACCGGCTTCTTACATATATAAGTGATTTCTTAAAATGCTGATTTGAACTGCTCCAAAAAGCGAACATCATTTTCACTCAACAATCTAATATCATTGATTTGATGCAACAACATGGCAATACGATCGATCCCAACTCCAAATGCAAATCCAGAATATACCTTTGGATCGATGTTACAATTTGTTAAAACATTAGGATCTACCATCCCACAGCCTCCAATTTCCAACCAACCGGTACCTTTGGTGATACGGTAATCCGATTCTGTTTCCAATCCCCAGTACACATCAATCTCGGCACTTGGCTCCGTAAATGGGAAATACGATGGCCTTAATCTAATTTTAGATTTCCCAAACATCTCCGTAGTGAAATATTGTAAAGTCTGCTTTAAGTCTGCAAAACTTACGTCCTTATCAATATACAATCCCTCTACTTGGTGAAAGAAGCAGTGGGAACGAGCCGAAATGGCTTCGTTTCTATACACCCTTCCTGGAGAAATAGTCCTGATAGGCGGCTTGTTTTCTTCCATATAACGTACCTGAACCGAACTGGTGTGCGTACGCAATAAAATATCAGGATTGGTTTGAATAAAGAAGGTATCCTGCATGTCTCTTGCCGGGTGGTATTCCGGAAGGTTCAATGCGGTAAAGTTATGCCAATCGTCTTCAATTTCCGGCCCTTCACTCACATTAAAACCAATACGAGAAAAAATATCGATAATTTGATTTTTCACAATCGACACAGGATGTCTAGCTCCCAATTCAATAGGTTCCCCCGGACGGGACAAATCCCCATAAATGCCCTTTACCTCTTCCTTAGCTTCCAACTCCTCCTTTAAAGCATTGACTTTGTCCTCGGCTGTTTTTTTAAGAGCATTGATGACCTGACCAAATTCTTTCTTTTGGTCGTTGGCAACATTTTTAAATTCTGCAAAATACTCCTTCAACAAGCCTTTGGAGCCCAAATATTTAATTCGGAACGCTTCAACTTCCTCTTTGGATTGCGCCTTAAATTCTTCCGCTTCAGCAATTAACTCTTTAATCTTTTCTATCATGATATCCTTTGAAATGACTGCAAATTTAATAAATCTTATTCTATATATTCTGCTTCCACAAAATAGTTAACAATGGCTTCCTTCATCAACACCGACTGCTCGCCTGCCTTTAAAAAAGGCAAAGCTTCCTTTACCTTATAATGTGGCCATTTATCTTCATCGTAATAATCAAATTCGTAGTAACCATAAGGTTCCAACAAACGGCAAATGGCAATGTGCATCAAATCCACTTTATGGTCCTTTTTAAATCGGCGCCCCAATTGGCCTAATTCCTGCACTCCAATAAGGTAAATTATAGCGTCAAGGTCCAACGTATCCCCATCTGCAAATTGTTTTGACAGTTTTTCAACCACCAAATCCCACCGTTCTTTTAATTGTTCGTCTCTTGACATAGCTTTTAAAAAGGGCAAAGTTACTAAACATCGTTGTACCTATGTACATCTCTACCAAAAAAAGACAATAAGTGCCCGTAATGTTTATATTTGTTGAAATTATTGACCCCATGAGTGTAATTGACATTGTTTTAGGAGCCCTGCTGCTTTTTGGAATTATTAGAGGTTTTTTAAAAGGTCTTTTTGTGGAAGTCGCCTCTTTAGTAGCCCTGATTGCCGGTGTATTTGGCGCCATGCATTTTAGCAACTATGCCGCCGACTTTCTGCAAAGTAAAGTAGATTGGGATGAAAATACCATAACCATTACCGCCTTTGCCATTACCTTTGTGGTGATTGTATTGTTAATTGCCCTAGCAGGCAAGGCCCTTACCAAATTGGCCGATTTCGCAGCCTTGGGAATCATCAATAAACTCTTGGGAGCCCTTTTTGGAGGTTTGAAAATTGGTTTGATCTTAAGTGTGATCCTTATTGTTTATGATCGCATGAACAACTCCATGCCTTTCTCCAATGAAAATCAATTTGAAAATTCTATTCTTTATAGTCCTGTAAAATCTTTGGCTCCTATGATATTTCCAGCCATCCTAAATCCAGAACAAATGGAAGGCTTACTTGAAGGGGATTCTAAAACCGAAGAAGATAGCAGCCACTAATAGCAATCCATTTTAAGCTGCCCTCGGTCTTGATAATAACTCAAAGGTTTGTGGGTATTCTCCACACAAATAGATTCCAAAACGCCCAACACTCCTTTTTGCATCGCCAAGGAACCACAGAGCATAATCACACCGCCATTATAAAGCGCTTGGGCTATTTCCCAAGCATCTTCATGCAGTTTATCCTGTACATAACATGCATCCCCTTCGCGGGAAAGCACCAAATCAAAATCACTTAATTTTTCCTGAAGCAACAACTCATTTATTTGTGATTCGTATAACTCAAAGGACGCCTGAGTACGCAAACCTAGATAGAGATGTGTTTCGTTATGTTTTGTATTCTGATTGAGCATCCCCAAAAAAGGCGCCACTCCCGTTCCATTGCCAATAAGTATGACCTTTGGAGCTTTAACCGGAAAATGGAAAGTGCTGTTTTTAATGATTTTTGCCTTGAATTTATCTCCTGCACCCAAATCGTTTAGGTAATTGGAGCCCAAACCATGTTCGTAGAATTTAATGCTCAATTGGATGTTTCCATCAACCTTCCCAATAGAATACAAACGCTCCCTATAATCATCCTTTGGGTAGATGGCCAACAAATCACCAGAGGTAAATTTCTGTGTTTTTTTAGGTTTTAATTTGAGTAGAAAGGTATTGTCTGGACTTTCGGCAACCGTCGTTTTCCCCACAACCTTAAATGTTTTGGTATGCTTTTTATTTTGAACTAAGGCTTCCTGCGGAAGTTCCATAGTCACGCCAATTTTAGAACTCCATAAACCCACAAACTGATGGAACGCTTCTATCGATTTATCATGAATGCCAGTAGGCTCCAGTATTTTCTCGAAATCAAATTCCATAGCCTTATCCACATCAAGGGCGTATTGACAAAAATCCGGATAGGCCAAAGACCCAAAACCAACTACCGCATATCCACAAGGATTGGGCTGTTTAGTACTTTGCAAACGATACAAAAATTTATTGGCATTGGTAGGCGCTTCTCCTTGTCCGTAAGTTGCTGTGAAAATGATAAATTGTTCTGCTTGGGTAAATTCGGTGTAGTCATTCAACTCAGTAATAAACACCTTTTCACCAGCTTCCAACAATTGTTTATAAAACGCATTAGCATAATGCATCGTCGAGCCATTTTCCGAACCTACCAAAATGATGTATTTACACTCGTCTCTCTGGAATTTATTCTTCAATCCCGAAGCACGACGCTTCAGGGTCATATCGAATCCTGAGTAGATAAAAAACAAAATATTGATGCTTGCCAAGCCCAAAATTATAGACCAAACCGTATTCCCCTTACCTGTATGCAATACCATACTAAGATTGGAAACCACTTCCACCATGGGAGCTTTCAAGCTACTTAATACTTCCCCTGTGTATTGGTTTACCACTAACTCCTCCTGTTTTAATTTTAAGGTGTAGTAATCCTCCACATCTTCTGAGAAAGGGAATTCCAAGGTTTTAACCTGAGAAAGTGGTGTGTTTTGGAACAGTTCAAATTCCGAAACATTCAGTTTTGGAAGCTCTGAAATCATATCAAGGTCAATCCTGTGCTTTTCCTTGCTTTCTGGCAACAGATTGAATTTTTCCAGCGACAGATATACACCAGTAAGGGTAATGATAATGATAGGAATTAAAGACAAACGTCCCAATACCACATGCCAATACTGACTGAAATTCTCGTTGACAATTTTAGCAAAAAACTGTTGGATGCCTCTTTGTCGCTTCACTATTAGAATAGTCCCCGTTATAGCAATTACAAACAACAAAAAAGAACACAGTCCCACAAAAAAACGACCGACACCCTTTAAAAATAATGATCTATGAAAATTAGTAACCCATTGAAAGAATTTGGAAGGTTCCAGTTTCTGTCCTAAAAACTCCGCCGTAGTTGGGTTAAAATACCCTTCTAAGTTGTCTCCTTCCTCCGTAAATACCGAAGCCATTACAAAATGATTGGCATCGACCTTGATTTCGATAACCTCTGGGTAGTTTTCCTTAAATACCCTAACAGTTTGGGCCAAAGAAACCTCATCCAAATCGGCAACCTTGTAAGGTGCCATTTGTTCAGAAATAGGCTGAAATGCCAAAATAGCCCCGGTTATGGAAGCCAAAAGGATAAAAACAACAGAAGATACAGCCAATGCAAGGTGACTGTATCTCCAAATTGAAATGGTCATATTAAATTGTTTAATTTGGCATCATGCGGACATAACGGATAAATCCTCTTCCTTCTGCTTTGCTTTTTACAGTTTCTGATGTCAACGGAAACTCTACGTCCTGCGTGTAATATTCTTGATCTTCTACTGCAGTTTCAAAACGGATGCTATATCCGGCATCAATTTTAGAATCTTCGATTTCAATAACATTAATACTACGCTCTCCCCCAGAGATCGTAGCCCCTGTAATGGCATCGATATTGTTTCGTTTTTTACCGTAAAACTTCCACCAAGATTCCAAAGTATTGTACCACTCATTATCATCACCTTGAACAAACAAAGTTTGCTCATAGTCTCCTTCTGGATTGATCAATGAAATGGCTACATACGCACCTTCCCCGGTATAATTGGTCAATTGAATCATGCATTTATATTTGGTAGACGGCCCTTGATTGGTAAACGAAACCAATCCAAAAACCATTATCAATGCTACTGCTATGAAACGTATATTCTTCATTCTGTCAATGTCTTATTTTAAAAATTCTATTGAAATGTTGTTGCTCTTCAGCAATTCATTTTCTTGGGCCAAATCATAGGCCGTTTCCTCAAATTCGGTCATAAGGGTTCTGTTGGCTCCTTGTGCTACCAAAAATTTCATGATGCTATCATCCGAAGCTTTCATGGCTGCCAAATGCAAGGCCGTATTGCCTTCTCCATTTTTGGCATTCACATCGATTTTCATTTCTGCAGCCATTTTCAACACCTCCAAAATCCCCTTTTCAACAGACATATGATACCATGTATTGCCATTCTTTTGGGTTTGCCCCAACTGTAATCCATGTTTTTCAAGGCTACTTAATTTTTCCGAAAACCCTTTAGGATTTCTTTTGGAATAAGAATTTACCAGCGCATACACCAAACTATTTCCTTCGGTATCCACAATGTCAATTTTCGCTCCTCTTTTCAATAAGAAATCAACAACTTCAACTGTATTTCCTTTCACCGCGTAAAACAAGGCTGTTTGTCCTTTTTTGTTGGCATGGTTAATATCCTTAAGATTTTTAGAAAGCAATTGCACCATATCCAAGCTATTACGGTAGGCGGCATTCATAAATGCAGTATTCCCATCATGATCTTCTTCATTTACGTCCAACCCTTTCTCTAAAAGATAGTTGATCAATTCTTCATCCTTGCTTCTTGACGCCAAAATATGTAAAGGTGTCTGTCCTTCTCTATTAATCACATTAGGATTAAGGCCTTGTTCCTCCAAAAATTTATAAACTTCAATACCGTTGGTCTTTCCTCTAGTTCCGTAGGCAGCAAACATAAAGGCTTGATTGTTGCCTGTTATCCCTCTAGCCTGTAATGCTTTCAAGGCTTCCAAATTGCCTGTTCTAGCAACATAGTTGAAAATCCCATTGCCATCTCCATCCACGCTATTGATATCCAATCCCTTTTTTTGGAAGTATTGAACCAATTGAAAATCGTAATCATTTGGTGCCACCAACAGCAAAGCATTGGCTCCATTAGGTGTAAGGTCCTTTTTTAAATTGGCTCCATTGGCCAAACATAGGTCATACACCTGCGTATTCTTTTGACCTGAAGATGCCGCAAAATTTAAGATTGTATTCCCCTTATCATCCTTGATATCGGTTTTGGCACCATGTTGCAACAAATACTCCATGACTTCGGTATTCCCTTTATAGGCCGCCCAGAAAATATACGTACGCCCATCGTGGGTCAATTTATTCACACCATTACCCTCCTGCGACATTAAGTACACTATGGTATTGAATGGTGCGCCTTCCAAAATGGCATAAACCACAGCATCAAAATTATTAGCATTGGCCTGGGCAGGGTCATTTCCTTCAGCAATTTTTGCTTTTACAACGGCAACATCTGGCTTTGATTTCCAAAAGTCACGGCTTAAAAAAGCATTATCCTGTGAAAACGACTGTATCCCCAGTAGCAACATAGCACCGAGGATACAGGATTTAAAACAACTATTCATAAGTTTATTTTACAAAAGATTCAATTAACGGATTGATCTCCTCCGCTGTTTGGTATTTTTCAGCATCAAACAAATATTTAAACAATACTTTGTTATCTACTTTTTCCTCCAAATATAAGTCTTTATGTCTTGCAAACACTTCATCCCACTTAGCTCTTACCAAAGCCCATTTAGCCTGATTGGTATTCCAGTAGTCCTGTGCAGCTTTACACTTGCTATCGTCTACTTTTACATAAGTATTGTATCCTTTTTCTTGAGCCAACACTTTATCTTCGTTTCCTTCCTCACGCACTAACTTGTCGTTGTCCTGGTTGTGGATCCAACCGTTATCGGTGATTTCGTGGCGATTTCTTCTTACAGTTACATTATAATCACTACGTTGTGTATACTCACGTCTTGGAAGTGGCGCCGTAGTGGTATTTTCCCAATAGCTTTTGCCATCTACGTGTACCCAAGTCGCGGTTCCCTCGTATCTAGGACTATCATCCACTTGAAATACTTTTTGCGTCCACTGTCCTTTTACTTCACTTTTCGGCAAACTTTGGTAGCTCCACTTATTATTATGGTCGTATACATACAAATCGGTGTTTTCGAATTCCCAATCCTGTCTCCAGTGCTTTACAATATGAGGGGCATCCGATGGTCCTACGATCAATAAATGCTGCATGGAAATTTTATCCTTGCTATCCTCTACCAATTGCACCCACTCCAAACCTCTGTCGTGTTTTGTTTTGGAAGGCACGTAAGTTGAATCTCCTGAATACTCAAAAGTTTCGGCGAAATTGAAGTTCACCTTATAACAGCCACACATATCCTTGATGGCCTGTTGGTCCTGCTTCTTCTTGTTTTGGGCATTTAGGTTTACACTTAGTAATAATGCCACTGCCACTAATGGGAAAATACGTTTCATTGAGAAAATTTTATGCTTATTTAGATTGATTTAAAATAACATTGATATATTTGCACCGCAAAACTAATCAAGAATGAGTCTAAATAAAAATAAAATCGTTATTTATTTTTCACTTTTTTTAAGCTGCTTCGCTTTTTCACAGGAAGTGAAACAAGACTCTACCCAAATTGAAGCCTTAACCGAAGTAGTGGTTACGGGACAGTACAATCCGCAGTCCATCAAAAAATCGGTGCACAATGTTATTGTTATAAAAAGGGAACAAATAGACAATCAGGCAGCCAATAATTTAGCCGATTTGCTCAATTTCAACCTGAACCTTACCATTCTACCGAGTTCGCAAACAGGGAAATCAACCATATCCTTTTTTGGTTTGGATGCCCAATACTTTAATATTCTCGTAGACAACATCCCATTGGTAAGTGATAACGGACTTGGTAACAACATAGATTTAACGCAAATCAACCTGGACGATATTGAACGTATCGAAATTGTGGAAGGTGCCATGGGTGTAGAATACGGTGCCAATGCTGTTTCTGGTGTCATTAACATCATTACCAAAAAATCCATTGATAGCAATTGGAAACTGGAAGCCTTAGTTCAAGAAGAAACCGTAAGCGATGAATATGCTTGGTTTGATGAAGGAAGACATATACAAGGCATAAACCTAGCCCACAATCTCTCCGAAAAATGGTTCGCTAAAATAGGCTTTAACCGCAACCAATTTGCAGGTTTTTTGAATGATAGACAAGGAAAAGATCATTACTTAAATGATAGCTTACGTGGTTACGAATGGTTGCCAAAAACCCAACTTACTAGTGGCGCTATGGTCAATTACAAAACAGATCGTTTCAACCTTAATTACAAGTTTGAATATTTTAATGAGACCCTAAACTATTATAACCGAACAGTCAATCCAAATATTGATGTAGCATCACAAACCAGCAATCCCTATGCTTTAGAGGATAAAATATTTAACACCCATCGATTTGTCAACAACCTAAATCTTAATGGAAGTTTAAATTCTAGTGCTAACTATCAGGCCTCTTTTTCCTATCAACAACAAGAACGCAATCTGAATGAATTTACTTATTACATCCTTACGGAAGACAAAACGAATGAAACCAACGAGACCTACCAGTCCAGTAAAGTATTCTTTTCCAAAGGGACTATAAGCAACTTAGTAAAAACCAAAAATCTTAATTTTCAATTAGGCTATGAAACCCAATATAATGAAGGTTTCGACACTCAAGCCACAGGAGGTTACACTCAAGAAGACAGAACCAAAATACAAAGTAACTACGCCGTATTTGGCTCATCAGAATACCAACTTAACAAAGCCATTTCTTTAAGACCTGGTTTACGCTACGAGTACAATACAAAGTACCACTCTAAAGTAACAGGTAGTTTAAGTGCTCGCTATTTAATGTCCCATGGCTTTGAGCTTAGGGCTAACGTAGGAACCTCTTATAGAACGCCAAATTTCGAAGAACTCTATTACATCCTTTTTAATGAAAATCATAATTATAGAGGAAATGAAAACCTAAATCCAGAAAACGGAATAACTGCATTTATCAACCTTAAAAAACACAGCTATTTCAACAATATTTCATTACAAAATGTTCTAAAGTTAAGCTATATAGACATTCAAGACAAAATTGCTTGGGCTACAGTAAGCTTCTCTCCACGGCTAGACCAAGCTATTAATATTGATAGTTATAAACTTTGGGGTATCACCTCCGACAACTCCTTAAATGCAGATCGTTGGACACTTAAAATAGGGGCTTCCCTGCAAGGAATTAGTCAAATTCACCAAAAAGAGGTCAATTCAAATGATGACTTTCTATATGCCTATCAAATCAACACAAGCAGCACGTATCAACTAAAGAAATGGGACACTTTTATCACCATGCTTTTTAAATACCAAGGACCTACCCAAAGATTTGTACAATCGGGGCTAGATGAAAATGGTTATGCCACATTTGAGCAACAAACCACCGATGGGTATGGTTGGTTGGATGCCTCTGTTAAAAAATCATTCTTTGACAATAAACTAACTACAACTGTAGGAGCCAGAAACCTTCTGGATATCACTAGTGTGAATATTAGCAATTTCAGTTCTGGAGGCACACACTCCTCAGGTAGTCAATCCCTGCTGTTGGGTTACGGACGCTCATTTTATTTAAAACTATTATATAATCTGAATTTTTAAAATTAATACCATTATGATCAACAAACTTTTTACTGTATTATGCGTAGCTGCTACCTTGGGTTTTACAAGCTGTAGTAGTGATGATGATTCACCCTCTGGCCCAATCTCCATTGTAATTGAGGGCGCAAGTGTAAGTCCAGAGGTAGGAGGCCCAAACCAACAAAACCAAGTGTATGTAGATTTGAGCACCAACACCAGCACTAGTGTACAACGCGATTCTTGGGACCTAGGATTTTATTCTGGTGATGAATTCAAAGTGACCATCAACGGATCTATCTACATGGCTACTGCGGCTTTAACCTCAACCGATATTGATGCGGTAAGCTCTAGCGACCAGGAAGTACAGCAATTACAACCTCAAGTTGCGGTTGGAACCTTTCAAGCGGCGAGTGCAGCCTTTGTAGACGCTCCATCAGGTGATATTTCTGAAACCGCCATTGCCACGATTTCAGAAAATGATGCCGACAACAAAGTATACCTATTAAACTTAGGCTATGAAGTTGGCACAGAAACTCCAGAAACTGGTACCATTGCCGTAACCGGTGAATCAAGAGGATGGATGAAAATTCGCGTTTTAAAAGACGGTAACGACTATGTATTGCAATATGCCAACTTGGATGATACCACCCATGAAGAAGTTGTTATTTCAAAAAACAACGAGCATAATTTCACCTTCTTTAGCTTCAATACCAACAATGAAGTAGCTGTTGAGCCAGCGGCCACGAACTGGGATTTAAACTTCACAGTATTCACGAACCTCATCGAAGGTTACGGTGCTTATGGATATTCCGATTTTGTGGTGAATAACACCAAAGCCAACGTTGGCATTTATATGATCGATTCTGAAGTTGAAACAGAATTAACCTATAATGAATTTACGTTAGCTAATGTTGTTGACGCCAATTTTGTATACAATGACCAAAGAACTATTGGAAGCAGCTGGAGAAATGGCGGAGGTCCTAGCGCTTCCCCTTCTGTAAAAGAAAATGTATTCTACATCATCAGCGATACCGATGGCAACCTTTACAAACTAAAATTCTTGGCAATGTCCACCGAATCCGGTGAACGAGGAAACCCAGAGTTTGTATACTCACTACTACAATAATGTAACAAAGGCCACTTGAAATACAGTGGCTTTTTTTTCTCAAGAACCCAAAACAGCACATATCAAGCAATTAAGTTAATTCCTACAGGAAATCTATTTAAAAGCAACAAATCATAACTCAAAAAGCCGTTGTACCAAAGAGAAAAAAACTAAATTTAAGCAGAAAAAACTGTCAAAATTTGGATCTAAAGTGCCCAAATTAATTTTCAAGACATACAAAATCAATAACCAACCCTAATTATTACATTATGAAACAAACTTTACATTGCACTCTTTTTTTGATGCTCCTAAGCATCCTTAATATGAAAGCCCAACAAGATATAGATCTTAGTATGGGGGCTTCCTATGCAAACCAAGTTTACTTTAAACTAAGTAACCTAACCACTACCTCCTATCCCGGGAGTGTTTGGGACCTAGCTTTCCTTAGAACTGGACAAGACGATATAGGAATTCGCATAAATGATCACGCAGGGATTAAAGTATATGAGGTAACTACCAATACAAACGCCTGGGATGACATACCAGTAACAACTGAAGCCCAATCCGAATGGACGCAATTGTACAATAGCGAAACCACTTGGACAGGTGCATTTGACAATGGTTCCGCAACATATGGTTTTGGAGAATACAACCCAGATAACCAACACATTGAAGGCTCAGTTATTTTTGTTTTAAAATATGCAGATGGCACCTATCGTAAATTTTTAAACCAGGATGCTTTTAATGGTTACACATTTAAATATGCCACTTGGAACACCAGTACCAATGCTTGGGGAGAAGATACCACGGTAACACTAGAAAATACAAATAACCCCAACAACACCTATAACTTCTATTCCTTGGAAACGGGAGAAGAAGTTTATGCTCAACCGGCCACAACAGATTGGGACTTTGTTGCTACAAAATACATTTCAGATTACAATGGTAATGGTTCTTTGTTTTGGCCAGTAACAGGGGTACTACACAATGACCAAGTTACTGTAGCTCAAAATGAAGAAATGGAAGGCGCTACAGAAAATCCAACCTTAACCTATTCCGATGAGATCAATACTATTGGTAGCGATTGGAAAACCTATGTTTCATCAGTAGAATATGATGTGAATTCTGATATGGCTTATTATGTAAAATATGCTGACAACTCGGTTTACAGGATTTACTTCACCGCTTTTGAAGGTAGCTCCACAGGAAACCTTTCTTTTGCCTTTGAAAATGTAACCCAGTCATTGGGAGTAGAGGAACTAGACAACAATGTTACTTTTGGTGTTTATCCAAACCCTTCTTCCGATGGTAAAATCAACTTGATTTATGATGTCGCTAAATCTGGCACCAACCATCTTACCATCTATTCCATGCAAGGAAGCAAAATATTAGAAACATCACTTTCTAGCCAACAAGGGTTTTACAATAAAACCCTAGATCTATCTCACCTACAAAAAGGAGTATACATGCTTAATTTCACCTCTGGAGATTATACAATAAGTAAAAAAGTTATTTTGAAATAACCTCTCGATCTGAAAAATTGACAACAAAAAAAGCCACTCAACTTGAGTGGCTTTTATCTTTAGTCCAAATGATAAATCTTCCGGATGTTTTCCAATATAGCTGTAAAATCAATTTTCAAGTCAATGAGTTTCCCTGAATGCACATCAAACACCCAGCCATGAACTTTTAAGCCACGCTCCCTAACTGCCTTTTGAATGGCGGCCGTTTTAATTAAATTGACACACTGCTCTTGAACATTAAGCTCAATTAAACGATCATACCGCTGGTCTTCATTGTCAATGGCATTGAGCTCTTCAGTATGCAAGCGGTACACGTCCCTAATACTTCGCAACCAAGGGTTCAACAATCCCAAATCCTCCGACAGCATGGCTGCCTTAACACCGCCACAGGCATAGTGCCCACAAACAACCACATCGGCTACCTTTAAATGGTTCACGGCATATTCTATGACCGACATGGCATTTAAATCGGTAGCAATCACCATATTTGCAATATTTCGGTGCACAAATACTTCCCCTGGTTCCAATCCCATGAGCCCTTCCACATCTACTCGGCTATCGGAACAGCCTATATACAAAAACTGAGGACTTTGCCCTTTCCCAAGCTTATTAAAGTAGTTTTCATCCTTGGCTAATTTCTCCTGAATCCACTTTTCATTATTTTCAAAAACTCTATTTAAATCCATTTTCGTTTAATTTGTCACGTTACTTTTTATCCATTGTGTACTGTCCTTAAAAGCTGTAAAAATATGCTCCTCTGGGATTAGCTCCGGTATAATTCCAATCCGCTCCATCATATAACGCGGTTGTTTCAATAGGTCCACCAACAAAATCGTTATCCCATTTTTACTCAACTCCTGAACCACCTCCTCAAAAGCGTAAAGGCCCGATTGATCGACATACTGCATACGGCCAAGACGCATTACCACTGTTTTGGCCGAGGTTGGGATTTGCGATGCCAACTTTTGAAACTCGCTTGTAGATCCAAAAAATAATGGCCCCTTAACATGTTTCACATATACTTTCGCCTTCATTTCATCCGTAAACCCACAGTCATTGGCCCAGCCCTTTTCTTCCGACAAAGGTTTAACATCGGACCGTTCGGCGGTGAGGTCACCAATCTTTTTCATAAACATAAGTGAGGCAATGATAAGCCCAATCCCTACGGCATACACCAAATTCCAAAGAGAAGAAAGGACTAAAACCACTATCATGATCAACACTTCAGAGCTCAGCCATAATGGCCCTATTCGTGTATCCCTAGGCAAACTCGGAATGGCTTTCAACCCTTTATAATCCATTACCCCGATTCCTACAGTAATCAGAATTCCAGCCAAAACTGCTGCCGGGATTTTGGAAGCTATTGGCCCCAACAACAACAAAATAATAAGCAAGACCAAACCCGCGACCATCCCCGAGAGTTTAGTTTTTCCTCCCGATTGGATATTTACAACCGTCCTAATAGTGGCACCAGCCCCTGGAATTCCCCCAAAAATAGCCCCGATGCTGTTCCCAATTCCCTGTCCAACCAACTCCTTATTAGGCCGGTGTTTGGTTTTGGTCATATTATCGGCTACAACACTTGTTAATAGAGAATCAATAGCTCCAAGGAGGGCTAATGTAAGCGCCGTAAAAATATAAGGTGTTAATTGCTTTAGGCTGAAATTGGTAAACATTTCCAGGTTAGGCATTGGAAATCCACTTGGAATCTGTTGTATCGGTCTATAATCCAACCCGAAAACAATAGCAATGGTCGACATAACCAACAAGGCCACCAAAGTACTAGGCACCGCTTTGGTAATACGCTTGAACCCATAAATAATGAAAATTGTCCCCAAGGCCAAAACCAGTTCCAACCAATTTATATTCATCAACGCCCTCGGCAACACTTTAATAGCACCTACAACACCAGAAGCTTCATTAGCCGCCAAGGTCTCTGACCCCAAAACGATATCAGCTTCTGTAATTCCTTCAGCTCTATTGATGGTTTCTCTAAAGTCTTCCAAAACCAAAATACCTTCCCCTGCTTCTTCTTTCAAAATATTTTCAAGAATGACCTCTTCCGACCTCGCCCTAAACTGCTCTACATAAACCGAATCTTCCTTTGGATAATATCCCAAAGAAGGCAGGATTTGAGTCACAATAATGATTACCCCGATGGCCGACATAAACCCAGAAACCACAGGGTAAGGGATATAGCGAATATATCTTCCAATCCCTAAAACCCCCAATCCTATTTGCATAATACCCGAAAGTAAAAACACAATTAAAATAGTAGGTAGTGCCTTTTGCACATCCCCATCATTGGCCGCAATAATCCCAGCAATAATCACCATGCTCACTGCTGTCATTGGGGCTGTTGGCCCAGAGATTTGCGTATTGGTACCTCCCAATAGGGCTGCAAAGAAACTTAAAAAAATTGCGCCATAAAGCCCCGCACTGGGGCCCAGTCCCGAACTCACTCCAAATGCAAGAGCTAAGGGCAATGCCACTATCCCTGCCGTAAGACCACCGAACAGATCGCCCTTAAAATTGGAGAAAATTTTGTTCAACTTATATGCTTTTAAAATCGTTTATCTAAGTTAACCTTTATAATATAAATAAAAAAGTACCTACAAGACACTTTCATTCTAAAAGTCAAAATTTTAAAAAAAAGCGCGCCGACATTAATGCCAGCGCTGTTCATATTTTATTTAAAGAAATGGGCTATGTAATTCCTACTCATAAAAGGTTACAGCTCCTGTATTGATATCATACATGGCACCAATAATCTTAATTTCTCCATTCTTTTCCATCTCATCAAGTATAGAACTCTCTTTACGAATTCTATCAATGGTTAAATGAACGTTTTTCTCGGAAACGGCATCTACAAATTCCAAATTCTTTGAAGTTCTTAAACTTGCATCGGTTGGTTCTGTAACGCTATTCACCGCAGGTGTAATTTTTTCGATCAACTTGGTTAAATTTCCCATTTCGGCATGATCGCAGGCTCCTTTAACGGCTCCGCAACTGGTATGTCCCAGCACGACGATAAGTTTGGTGCCTGCCAATTTACAGGCAAATTCCATACTTCCTAAAATATCTTCGTTTACAAAGTTACCAGCAATTCGCACACTAAAAATATCTCCTAATCCCTGATCGAACACAAGTTCTGCAGACACCCTAGAGTCAATACAACTTAATATAGTTGCAAAAGGGAACTGCCCCTCACTAGTGTCATTTACCTGCTCCAATAAATTTCTATTGGCCTTTAGGTTATTCTGAAATCTTAAATTCCCTTCTTTTAAAAATGTCAACGACTTTTCTGGGGTCATTGTTGCTTGTGTCTCTTTGGTATGTGCTTTCATAATTCTATTTGGTTTTACAACTCACTTAAAGGCCAATTTTAAATCGACAATAAAAGGGAGATATTAAGATTATTTACAATATTATAAATATCTGTATGTTTTGATTTTGTATTCTTCTTAGTTTTTGACTGCCCCCTATCTATACAGAACAAATTTACACTGCTTTTAGAAAGGTAATTGGACATATTTTTAATGGTTTGATCTCCTGCCTCAAAAACAAATTCCACAGCTTCATGATCCGTAGACTGTTCAGTTTCACTTGTAGAATCATCCCCATTTGCAATTTTGAAGGACTTTATAGGTTGGTCTGCAAAAGGCAGTAAGCTTTTTGCAAAAGCAGAATAGGAGCCATTAAAAACACCCATAGACAAAGGTTGTTTAGGCTCTAGACCATTCTCTAGGCCGGATATCATGATAGGTCCTTCGTGCTCTTCCATTACAAATTGGGTTAAACCATCACCGCCTAAGCTTATTAGTTTGGACGGCCTTTTGCCCATGACAATAATATCTGGACGTCGCTCCTTGAGATAGGTCCCAATTTCATTTTTGACATTCCCAAAAACAAAGCTGTATTGGATAGTAATTCCATAAACTTCCTCGATGGGTTGGATCATTTTTTGAATGCTCTTTTTAGTGCTATTCTTTTCTTCGTTTATGCTACGAATGGCAGACAATTGATTTTCCTTTTGCACAATGTCTCCCGGCTTTTTTACATGGAATAGCTCAATACTGCCATTGACCATATTAGCCAAACTCACAGCACTCTTAAGGGTAGTAGCCGTGGTACTACCCAAATCTGAAAGCACCAATATGCGTTGTGCCTTGGACTCCATAAGTGTTTAGCTTAAACTTAATTTGGATTTTGGACGTTCTTTAAAGAACTTTACAAAACTTGGAGGGTTTTCTACCACACCTCGTTTGGAAACCAGTTTCACATCAATATTGCGTTCTTTTGCTACATGCGTGAAATCTTCAAGAATCTCGATAATATCATGATCCAAATAGCGGGTCTTCATCAAATCGAGCTCCAGATACGTGTCGCGAGGCAAACTGTCCAATTCTTTAAGAATCGCTCCTTTGTTAAAGAAGGTCACCTCTTCTGCTAATGTCATTTTTATTTTATGCTTGCCATTGCTTTTGTCTTCAATATGCAAAAAGTGAGAGTTTTGGTAGCTCTTCAATAGAATTACAACAATACCCACCAACAATCCCAAACTGATTCCTACCAGTAAATCTGTAAACACAATTCCTACCACAGTTACGATAAATGGCAACCATTGCTTCCAACCCAACTTGTACATTTCCATAAACAATTTTGGCTTTGCAAGCTTGTATCCAACTACCAACAATATTGCTGCCAATACGGATAATGGAATCATGTTCAACAATCTTGGAATCAAGATTACGGAAATCAACAATAACATACCATGGATGATGGCAGACAATTTGGTGCGTCCTCCAGATTGGATATTGGCAGAACT
This sequence comes from Mangrovimonas sp. TPBH4, assembly GCF_001280505.1. Lineage (GTDB taxonomy): Bacteria > Bacteroidota > Bacteroidia > Flavobacteriales > Flavobacteriaceae > Mangrovimonas_A. The sequence goes on along the minus strand of NZ_LBIO01000042.1, from coordinate 28,810 downwards.
TCTAACAATTACCTGGGTAATTGGAAGCCCTCCAATTAATCCAGAAAAAATGTTTCCGGTTCCTTGCGCCAACAACTCTCTATTGGTTGGGGTAACATTTTTATGGGGATCCAACTTATCCGTTGCCTCCACACACAATAAAGTTTCCAAACTTGCTACCAAAGCAATGGTAAAGGCTGTTACCCAAACTTCATGATTGGTAATGGCTGCAAAATTTGGAAAGGTGAACTGCCCTAGAAAAGAACTAAAGTCATCCGGAATAGGTACACTCACCAAATGGGAATTGGAAATCCCCAAGACACTGTTGGACTCTGTAAAAGCAAAAAATATTATCCCAAGTACAACGGCTACCAGAGGGCCTTGGATCACTTTGAAAAATTTCGCCTTTTTGGCAAGCACATTATCCCAAATCAGAATTACGGCCAAACCAATAATTCCAATGACCATAGACCCCATAATGAGGTTGTCAAAAATATGGGCTATAGAAGAAAAACTGTTTTCCCCAGACACTTCCAGGAAACTATCGGCCCCTTCAGGTTCTGCATCATAACCAAAAAAGTGCGGGATCTGTTTTAGAATAATAATGATTCCAATCCCTGTCAACATCCCCTTAATGACCGAGGAAGGAAAATAGTAACCAATCACCCCAGCTCTTAAAAAGCCAAGCACCAATTGAATAACTCCACCAAGCACTACGGCTACAAGGAAATTTTCATATCCTCCTAAAGCTCCAATGGCTGTTAATACAATAGCGGCCAAACCTGCAGCCGGTCCACTCACTCCAATATTGGAGCCACTTAAGGACCCTACTATAACACCACCAATAATACCGGCAATGACCCCAGAAAACAATGGGGCGCCACTTGCCAAGGCAATCCCTAAACACAAGGGCAATGCCACAAAAAACACGACTATACTAGCCGGCAAATCTTGTTTAAGATATTTAAACATACGCTAATTTTTTTGCCTTAAAAAAAGGCTATAGTTAAACTTGAAAATGGACTCAGATTTATCACATTCTGAGTAAATACTGTGTTTAAGCTATCGTATGTTCAGGGGGAGGAGATATAATTTTAAAAAACTTCTTGGAATAGTGTTTCAAAGGTAATACTGTGATTCTTTTTTCCTTGGAAACATCAAATACCAATTCACTTTTTCCAAACTCAAAAAACTTTATTTCGGTATCCTTAATCTTTTCCACAGACTTTTCCTCTTCTTCATTAACGCTGAAGAAAGCTGCCGTATCAAAATCGTTATCAAGGACTGCCACAACCGTAGGTGCTGCTATAAAAGCAACAAATACCGATAAAAAGAAAATTGTTATGGCCTTTTGAATCATTTGAATTGAGAAAGTAACAAATATAACACTCGTTACTAAGAAATCTGTAAAATAATTTAAAAAGTCTTCAACAGACGTATGTCATTACTACTAATCCAGCCTGTTTTACCGTCAGTAAGTTTTATTTTTTTCCAATCGTTAAGAGTGTCCAACACTTGTACCTTGGTACCCTCGTGCAACCTAAAGGCTTCTTCACTCCGTAGGTTCGGCTCGCTTTTCACTTGGCTTTCTTCAGCAAACACAATAGCCGGTTGATCCCTCTTTTGCAATTCATATCGATGGAACGCAAATGTCAAGGCTATTAAAGTAATCCCCAAAAAAGCAAAACTAGCCACAAAAGTGATACGCTTGGTAACAGTTGAATAGCTAAAGTAGTAATACAAATATAGCACCACAAAAATGAGCATTCCCACCACGGCGATATAAGCCCAACCATCAAACCCTAAAGACCTTGTAGCTCCGTTTACAATTTTTGAAAGCCCTACTTCAGGGATCACATCAATGGCATCGATGGTCATGTTTTTGGCAAAGGCAATATTGTTTTGGATCTCCTTATCATTGGGAGCCAATTGGAGTGCCTTTTCATAATAGAAAATACTAGGTGCAATATTGTTGAGCTTGTAGTTGGCATTTCCCAAGTTAAAATACAATTCGGCAGAATGCTCACCATTGTTCAAAATGGTTTCGTATTTTTCAATAGCTTCGGCATAATCTCCATCATTGTAAAGCTTATTTCCCTGTTCGAATAAGGAATCATTTTGGGAAAAGCCCAATGCAGTGGTCAGTATGGAAATGATAAGGAATAACTTTTTCATCTTAACTAATTTGCTTATCAATTAATGAAATTGTCTTGGCCGATTTTTCATAATCCTGCTGCATTTCTACATTGGTAATAGGGGTGTAACGCGCCAATTCGCAATTCTTCAATATACCCACAAACTCTTCTACCACGGTAGTTTCAACACTTTTCGAATTGAGCAATTCCCTAATTTTATCCTTGCTGAATTCACTGGTTTCAATATGCAGAGTCGCTTTTAGATAATTGTGAAGGGCCCTTTCAAGAGCCACATAAAAGGCTTCCTTTTGTCCCAAATTGCGTTTGGCTTCACTAAGATATTTTTTGGCCAGTTTATCTGCTTTACGGATTTTATTACCAAAGACATCTGCCGCTCGCTTATCACGTTCTTTTCTATACACCATTGCCAGAGGAATGGCCAATAAAGGCAACAATAGAGAGCTCCAAAACCAAGTAGACTTGAAGAAATAATTAGGTTTAACGGTGGTTAAATTGGCATTGGTTTTTACAAAGGCAAACTGGTCGTTGCTCAAAATCACCTTTTGTTTGTTCCCCGCCACCGTGGTAATGCTGTTATCTGAAGTTGCCTTGTTGGTAGGCCCTTCCAACACATCTATAATTAATTCGTCGGAAGTGATGCGTTTATAGGATTCGGTCTTTAAATCGAAATAGGAGAAGGACACCTTTGGAATAGGGTATTTCCCTTTAAACTGAGGCACTACGGTATAACTATCTGAAATACTTCCCTGCATTCCAGACAGGTTTGTTCTAACATTTTCGGTATACTCCGGTTCATAAATCTCCAGAGAACTCGGCACCGTTAACTTAGGAAGCTTGAACAGTTTCAGGTTTCCGTTTCCAGTCACTTCCAATTTCAACTGCAAGGATTCTGTAGCATTCAATGATTGTTTGGAAGTAGCTACTTTAAAGTCAAAGTCTCCCACTGCCCCAGTAAAATCCGAAGGTTTATTCTCTTCGGGCAACGGTTTTACCTTAATGGTTCTAGCACCTGCGGACACGGTACGGTGTACTTTGGTCATTAAACGGCCTCCAAAAATATCACGTCGGTTGGTGGGTACATCCACGGTTACATCCAAGCTTAAAGGCTCTATTTCCAACTTGCCTGTCTTCTGAGGATACAGCACTGTTTTACGTAACACCACATAACGATATTCCTCACCCTTATAGGTTCCATTCTGCACCTTTAAACCTTTAATATCAATATTCTGACTCCAAAAATCACTATACTTAGGATTGTCTATCTCCCTCCAATTACTCACGCCCGTATTGGCAGACACATAAAGTTTATATTCTACCGAAATGGCTTCGTTGAGATAAGGATTGGTTTTAGAAACCTCAGCTACCAAATGAATGTTATCTTCCGCTATATTATCGGCATTGTAAGGATCGTTGGGTCGTTTTACTGCAGCGGTAACCTCAACGGCTACGGTTTGGGTTTTATAAATCTCCCCATCAATTTCTATGGTAGCCTGATTGATCGTTATTTTCCCTCTTTTTTTAGGCGCCAGAAAATAGCTGTAGGTTTTAGAAAATGATCGCTTCCCATTAAGCCAAGAATGGCTCACAGATGTATTGGGACCTCCCACCACGGTAAAACCATTGAAATCTGGAGGGGTAAAATTGTCCCCATCTTTATTCATTTCAAAATCGATGCGCAAACGCTCATTAATCCCAAGTTTGGTCTTGCTTACCTTGGCTTCAAACTTTACTTGGGCAGCACCAATGACGGTGCTTAAAACAAATAACAATAATGTGATATGTTTGATCAATTTCATGTGTCTATCTGCAATTATAAATCTTGTAAATTTGTTCTACCAGTCCTTTTCTGCTTTTACAGGAGTACCCTTTTGTTTTTCGGCATTCATCTTTTCCTGAACTTTCTGCTCCTGATTGTTCATGGCCTCCAATAAATTCTTTATTTGCTGTGGCGACAATTGTCCAGGCTGTGGCTGTGGTTTTTGCTGTTCCTTGTCCTTATCGTCACCTCCTTGGTTGTCTTTCTTATCGTCTTTAGGCTTTCCTTTCTCATCTTCCTTGTCCTCACCATCCTTTTCGTCCTGATCACCTTGATCCTTTTGATCTTGGTTCTGCTGATCCTGATTTTGTTGATCCTCTTTCTCTTGATCCTGATTGTCCTCTTTGTTCTCGTCTTCGTCCTTCTTGTCCTTGTTATTTTCCTGCTGACGCTCTGCACACTCTTTTGCCAAGGCTAAATTGTATCTGGTTTCATCATCTGTTGGATCATTTCGCAAGGCATTCTTAAACGCTTCCACAGCTTCCTGGCACTTTTCATTTTTCATCAAAATGTTACCTATGTTATGAAATGCCTTGTGCTTTTCCGCTCTGTCCGTCGCATTTTTGGCAGCTTGTTGATGACGATAAAGGGCTTCGTCATAAATGCCCTTTTCGTAATAGGAATTTCCCAAATTATAAGCTCCCGAAACGGTAGTAGGCTGCTCTGAAATGGCTTTTCGATATTCCATTTCGGCTGCTACATAATCGTCTTTTTCCACCAGTTCATTTGCATCATACACATATGAATTGGCCTTTTGCATTGCCTTCAATTGCTCTTTTTCCTTGCTATCCTCCTGAGCAAAGGAAAACCCGGTGGTAACCATTAAGAGTACTAAAACCAATTGTTTCATTTGTGACTTCATTGTTAATATTCAAAGGACACCCTTTGTTTTAAACGATTGGACATACCAAGATAAAAAACCCTGTTTTTTATGTCCGTTAAAAAATTTATAAAATTGCCGTTATGCCGACAAGCTACTTAATTACAAGGGAAACTACAGGTTTTCGTTGAATAAATTCAACTTTTTCAACCATGCAGTTTTGCGTTCCAACAGGAAAATATCGATAAACAAAAAGAAAATCCCGAAACCTAAAAACCATTGGAACTGGTCTTTGAAATCGGCATATTCCTTGGCTTCAAACTCAGTTTTATCCATCTTGTTCAACACCTCCCTAATGGCCTCTACCACCGTAGCGGTATTGCGGCCGTTTATATATTCTCCTTTAGCTTCCTCTGCAATACTTTTTAAAGTTTCCTCATTGAGTTTAGTAATTACCGTTTCGCCATTACTATCCTTTTTATAGTTGAGCACCACCCCATTTTTCTTAATAGGAATAGGACCTCCCTTAACATCTCCAACCCCTATGGTAAAAATGCGAATCCCTTCTTTATTGGCTTCTTCGGCAACGCTGGATGACATTTCGCTGTGGTCTTCCCCATCAGAAATGATGATCAACACCCGATTGGTTTGCTGCTCATCGTCGAAATAGGTTTTGGCCAACTCGATAGCTTCATCGATAGCCGTTCCCTGTGAAGACAACATGTCCGTATTCATATTTTGCAGGAACATCTTAGCCGAAGCATAATCCGTTGTAATTGGCAACTGCGGAAAGGCTTTCCCTGCGTAGGCAATGATCCCTACACGGTCACTGGCCAGATTATTGATGATTTGGGTTACCAACTGCTTGGCCTTTTCCAAACGGTTAGGCGCAATGTCTTCTGCTAACATACTTTTGGACACGTCCACAGCAAACACAACATCCACACCTTCGCGCTTTACCGTCTCCAACTTAGTGCCAATCTTTGGGTTTACCAATGCCAAAGCCAAACAGGCAAAGGCCAGGCACATTACCACGACCTTCAAGATGGATTTAAACAAGGATTGGTTGGGGCTTAACCGTTGCAACAACTCCTTATTGGCAAATTTCTTTTGGGCTCTGTATTTCCAAATCTGGAGCATCAAAAAGAGTACGATGACTATTGGAATGACCAATAACCCCCAGAACCATATTTTTTCATCTAATTGATACATATTCTATTCTTGTTGACAACCTCTATAAGGTTATTCCTTTTAATCTTTATTACACAAAACTTCTAAAAACGGTAGACCTCAGCAACACTTCAACCAATAACAATATACTCGCTAGCAATACCAATGGACGGAACTTTTCTTCGTAATTATAGAATTTGAATTCCTCTATTTCCGTTTTCTCCAATTTGTTTATTTCAGCATAAATCTCTTCCAACTTTTTATTGTTGGTTGCCCTAAAGTATTTCCCTCCGGTAACATCAGCGATTTCCTTGAGCAGTGCTTCGTCTATTTCTACCTGCACACGACCATATTGAAACTTACCGTTAGGCATAATGGCAATTGGAGAAAGTGCCATTCCATTAGTTCCCAAACCAATGGTATACACTTTAATACCGTATTCAACAGCCAATTCACTTGCAATCTTAGGATCTATAAACCCAGAATTGTTAACCCCATCGGTTAACAAAATGATAATTTTACTTTTAGCCTTACTGTCCTTTAACCGGTTCACGGAAGTCGCCAATCCCATACCAATAGCAGTCCCCCCTTCAATGATAGTGTTGTACTTAATATCGTCCAAAGAACGTAATACAATGGCCTTATCGCTGGTAATTGGTGTTTTTGTATAACTTTCACCTGCATATTCTACCAGGCCAATTCTATCGTTGGGGCGCCCTTTGATAAACTCCGCAGCAACATCCTTTAAGGCCTCCAATCGATTAGGTTTTAAATCCTTTGCCAACATACTAGCCGAAACATCGATAGCCATGACAATGTCAATTCCTCTGGTAGTTTTGGTTTTGGTAGACACATCCACCGTTCTTGGACGCGCCAAGGCAGTAATAAGCAATCCCAAAGCCAAAAGTCTTAGAACGAACAACAAATGCTTCAATTTTGGCAACCAAGTATTGGTAAGCTTGAAGCCTTTTAAGCTGGAAATCTTTAGTTCGGCAGTTTGCTTTTTATGCTTCAACACATACCACAACAATGCCAAGGGCAACACCAACAGCATCCAAAAAAATTCTTTATTTAAAAACTCTATACCTTCCAACATTTAGCTCTTGTTTATTTCTCTTGTTCAGCTTCTTGTTCTTTTTTAACCAATTCCACAGAATTGATAATGCGATCTATCATTTCATCAGCATACACGTCATTATCTGGCCAGGTAACCATCACCTGCTGTAACACATTTTCCGATGTAAATTGCAATATGGTATATTTTGCAGGTACTAAGGTTTCCGTATTCAGCAATGGAATACTCAAACTTCCGTACGTTTTTAAACCTTCGGCTGCATTGGGCGTGATAAACTGTTCTCTTTTTACCAGAATATCCTTAGCACCTTGTTGCTCCATCCCCGCAATGGCCATTTCTGAGGCTTGGGCCAAGTCAATCTTTGGAGCACTTTGATCGGCTCCCTGAGCTTGCTGTCCCTGCGGTTGCTGCAATACCGTAGTACTTACCATAACACTGAACATATCCAAAAGGGTTCCGTAACTAAATGCCGTCACTTTTACAGAGCCTTGAGCTTCCTTTGGAAGAGGTAGCTCCACGCGCTTTAATACCCTAGGAGTTGAAATGCTTATTGGCGGCACGCCATAATCGCTGCTCACCCATTCGCCCTCTAAAAGTTCCTTACTTTCATGACCAATAACCGTATCTTTTACATAAGCAAAGCCATATTTAATTCCAAGCCCTACAACCGTAGCCATCATCAAGAAGAAGGCAATGACAACCGTAATGATTACTTTTTTGCGTTTCTTTTTACGTTCCTGCTCTTCTTTGTATTGCTGGTCCAGTAATTTCTCTTCTTCGGTAGGTTCTGGAAGGGATTCCTTCACGTGGTCAATTTCCAAATCAATCGTATTTCTATCCATTTCGGCCAAGGCCACATCTGGAGCAGACTTGGCAAATTTCACCAAATCGGCACGCTTCAAAATACTTTCCAGGTTTTGGATGTCTTCCTTGCTTATGGAAATTTGGTTGCCTTCCCTAAGCAAATACAAACGTTCGATAAGCTCATCAGTAGTACTTTCCAAAGCGCGGTCATAAACCTTTTCATCCAGATACCTTCTAATGATGAAGGTCAATTCAGAATAGTACTCTTTCAATTCTGACTTTTGCAAATAATCGCTTTCATCCAAGCTTTTCAATGCCATTTTTGCTCTGTCGTAGGGCGGCAATAATGCTATTTTTTCTTCTTCGGTCAATGGTTTCTTTCGCCATAAGAACCAATATAGCAAACCGCCTACCAAAGCAAATATGCCCAAAACAGCCAAGAGGATTTTCCACCAATTGCTAGATGGTTCCTTGACTTCTATAAAGGGTTTGATGTCATACAAACCTTGTTTTGTGGTATCCACTACGACTGTATTCACCTCAACTCTTAAAGAGTCTGTGAAAAAGGTTTTGTCGCCAATAAGAATTTTTTGTTTTGGAATGATATAACTCCCAGAATCAAACTGGGTCAAACCATATTTCTTGATTAAGTTGAATTTGGCATCCTGCTTTGTCGTATCTATTTCATAAGATTGAATGACTTCCAAAGGCGAAAAGGTTTGCCCTTCTGGAAACACGACCAAATCTGTAGAATCGGCCTCTACGGCAATTTTATAGGTAATCTGTTCTCCAATTTTAATTTTGGTAGAATCTACGGTTGAAGTTACTTGACCATATGAAACCTTTGTAAAACCGAATAGCAAAAACAAAACACCCAAAACTTGCAGTTGTTTTTTGAGGTTCAATTTTATAATTCCGAGGCTGTTTTTCATAGGTTATTATCTTTTTTAAGCGCGTCTTTTAAAATATCCCAACAGTTTTTTCACATAGCTTTCATCTACGCGGCAGTCAATAGTTCCTGCTCCAGATTTTGTAAAGCTATCCCTAAAGTAATCTACCTTGTCATGGTAAAATTTGGAATAGTTGCGGCGTACCGTTTTAGATTGAGTGTTGACTAACATCAGTTCACCCGTTTCCTCATCCTGCATTTGCACCACCCCAATATTTGGAATTTCCTCTTCGCGTTGATCATACACCCTAATTCCGGTAACATCGTGCTTACCACATACAATTTTCAGGGTTTGCTTGTAATCGTCTGCAATAAAATCGGAGAGCATGAATACAATGGCCTTTTTCTTCATGACGTTAGTCAAGAACTTTAAGGCTTCCACAACATTCGTTTGTCTGCTTTTAGGTTGAAACTCGATAAGCTCACGAATAATACGCAGTACATGCGATCTACCTTTTTTAGGCGGAATGAAAAGCTCAATTTCATCCGAGAACAAAATCAAGCCAATTTTATCATTATTCTGTGTGGCAGAAAAGGCCAAGGTTGCAGCAATTTCGGTAACCACTTCATTTTTGAATTGCTGTTCCGTACCAAACAATTCAGAACCCGAAACATCTACCATCAACATCATGGTCAGCTCGCGTTCTTCCTCAAATACTTTCACATAGGGTTCGTTGTAACGTGCAGTAACATTCCAGTCGATATTCCGTACATCATCCCCAAATTGATACTGCCGTACTTCACTAAAAGTCATACCACGTCCCTTGAAGGTAGAATGGTATTCTCCCCCAAAAATATGATCGGACAAACGTCTTGTCTTAATCTCTATTTTTCGAACTTTCTTTAATAACTCTTTAGTATCCATATTGGCCTACAGTATTTAGCAATCAGCAAATAAAGTGTTGGTCACAGTTTGGCAAAGGCCTTGCTGCGAAACAAAATCTATCTCGTAAAGGCACCGACTAAGGCACTTCAATTTCGTTTACAATTTTATTGATGATATCTACGGAAGTAATATTTTCTGCTTCGGCTTCGTAAGTAATTCCAATTCTGTGGCGCAACACATCATAAACCACCGCACGCACATCCTCAGGAATCACATACCCGCGACGTTTGATAAATGCATAACATTTGGCGGCAGTGGCTAGGTTGATACTTCCCCGAGGAGAAGCCCCAAAGGAAATCAACGGTTTCAAATCGGCCAATCTATATTTTTCAGGATATCGGGTCGCAAAAATAATGTCGAGGATGTATTTCTCAATCTTCTCATCCATATACACCTCACGAACCGCCTTTTGCGCACTCAAGATCTGATCGATAGACACCACAGGATTTACTTTTTCAAAAGCACCTTTTAGGTTGGCACGAACAATCAATTGCTCTTCTTCCAACTTAGGATAATCGATCACGGTTTTCAACATGAAACGGTCTACCTGCGCTTCCGGTAACGGATAGGTTCCTTCCTGTTCCACAGGGTTTTGAGTAGCCATTACCAAGAACGGCTTGTCCAACACAAAGGTCTCATCACCAATAGTTACCTGCTTTTCCTGCATGGCCTCCAACAAAGCCGACTGTACTTTGGCAGGGGCCCTGTTGATCTCATCCGCCAACACGAAATTGGCAAAAATTGGTCCTTTTTTGATAGAGAAATCATTCTCCTTGATGTTATAAATAAGGGTTCCCACCACATCGGCAGGCAACAGGTCTGGAGTAAACTGAATTCTGCTAAAGCTCCCGTGAACAGCTTTGGACAGCGTATTAATGGCAAGAGTTTTTGCCAATCCAGGCACCCCTTCCAATAAAATATGTCCCTGTCCCAACAAACCAATAAGCAATCGCTCCACCATATGTTTCTGGCCTACAATTACTTTATTCATTTCTAGGGTAAGCAAATCAACAAAAGCACTCTCTTTTTCAATTTTCTCATTGATGGTCTTGATATCAATTGTACCTGTTTGTTCCATTCTATTTATTTTTAAACTCGAATATAGTATCCTTAATTGAGGCTTGCAAATTGTTGAAATTTTTCCTGCCAAACTGTTAATTGTAGGTTAAAAAACAAAGAGCAGCACGTATTGTGCTGCTCTTTAACAATTTTTTATTAGGCTCCTAACATTTTATAACATAATGTCCCCTAAGTTGGTTGTTTCACCTGAAATTACTTCTATCTCTATAAATTCTGAAGTTTCCAAACCAGAACCTTCTTCTGGCGCCACATAAACATTATATATTCCAGCTGGAATCCCTTCCAACAAAAAGGTTCCAAGTTCATCGGTTGAAGCAGAAACCATTTCACCTTCCACCATTACTGAGGCAGTAGCGGAAAGTCCTTCGTTAAGAACCGTTCCCGCGATACTTCCAGGCATTAATGGCAAATTGATAACTCCGATATCTGTGTATTGACCGTTGATAACTTCAACGCCTTCAATCACTGTATACGTATATCCAGAACCTTCAGCAGGCGTAATGGTAACATCATAAGTTCCTTGAGGCACGCCATTCAAATTGAAAACGCCTTCTTCATTTGTATAAGCCGAAATAATATTACCATCTACTTCAACAGAAGCAACCACTTGAATATTGGATGGAGACACCATTCCTTCGATAATCCCAGAAGCATATTCTGCACTGGCATAGATAACTGGTTTTAAATTGATGTTTCCTGAATCGCCAGCAATTACAATAGACTCATCAACGGTGAAGTCCAATAAGAATTCGTAGGTAAATCCAGGATCCAAGGTTTCATTCACCTTAATCTTCAAACCAGATTGTTGCGCACTTGGGGTTTGTAAGTCATGTGTCACTCCGTCAATAACTACAGTGTTATCGTCGCCCAACACCAATCTAATTTGGTTCAGCATGCCAGAAGGCACTTCAAAATTGTCTACCAACAAAACACTGATACCTCCGGTAAGTTCCAAAAGGTCGTAAACACCAGCATTGATAGGTCCTAAACTCTGCCAACCGCCTTCGCCTTCACTGTTATCGTTCACCTTCACCATAACATCTTGAACATCTATAAAGACATTATCAAAATCTCCAGGTTCATCGGATAATCTAACAGAAATAAAAGAGGTGCCATCTACACCATTTCCAGTAGAGGAATCGCTACTACAATTTGAAAGGGTAAAAAATATGACAAGACTAAATAATAAAAAGCATGTTTTTAAAATCTTCATAATTAATTTGGGGTTTTGTCTATATATACGCAGCATATTCTACTTTTAGATTATTCAACTCACTCAAACAGCCATACACACTTAAAAAACAACCAATTACAAAAACATTCAAACACAAACAGCTCAAACTTCACAAATTAGCTCTCTTCAACTTCCCGTATTTTTATACAATTCTGTAACTTTAGTTTTGTTTTCAGAGGCTTGTATCGCCAAAAAAGTTTGCAAATTTATGTCATTTCTGAATTTAGAAAAGGCATTTTTGCAATAATCTAACATCATAAACGCTAAAATTACCTAGTTAATATAAAATCAATGAAAAAAACTGCTTTAATCACCGGAGCAACCAGCGGAATTGGACGCGCCACAGCCCATATTTTTGCCAAAAACGGCATTCAATTGGTTTTATGCGGCAGACGACAAGAACGTTTGGACACTATTGAAGAAGCCCTTAAGAAAGAGACCAACGTGATTACTTTAAACTTCGACGTAAGAGATAAAGAAGCCACCTTAGATGCCATTGCTTCCTTGCCCGACGATTTCAAAAACATCGATATTTTAATCAACAATGCGGGTAACGCCCATGGACTGGATCCTATACAAAATGGCTCTCTTGACGATTGGGATGCCATGATGGACATTAACGTGAAAGGACTTTTGTATGTGAGTAAAGCAGTAATTCCAGGAATGACGAAACGCCACTCTGGGCATATTATCAACATTGGGTCTTCGGCAGGAAAAGAAGTATACCCCAAAGGAAATGTTTACTGCGGAAGCAAACATGCCGTATTGGCAATAACGGAAGGAATGCGCATTGACCTTAACCAATTTGGCATCAAGGTAAGTGCCGTGAATCCCGGGATGGTAGAAACTGAATTCTCTCAAGTTCGTTTTAAAGGTGATCCTGTAGCGGATACCGTTTACAAAGGATTTGAAGCGCTTCAGGCCGAAGACATTGCCGAGATCATTTATTTTGTGGTATCACGTCCTTCTCATGTCAACGTGGCGGACTTACTGGTCTTCCCAACGGCACAAGCCTCCTCAACCATCGTTAAAAAAGAACTCTAACCTTTAAGAAACAGCTAAATGATCAATAAACGCTTACTTATTAAAAACTTGCTCGCACATAACGACGAGAACAGTTTTTATGATAAGAAGCGAAAAATTGATATTAGCCAGAAGGAAGGAAAGGCCAAATTTTTAAAACATATCTGCGCGCTTTCCAACAGCAACCCCAAAAACAATTCCTACATCGTCATTGGTGTCGATGATGAAGACAATAAAATTTGGGGTGTAGATTTCTTTGACGACAGTAAGATTCAAAACCTGATAAACGCCTATTTAACCAACCCACCCATCGTGCAATATGAGAACATTCCCTTTCCTCATTTGCCAGACAACAAAGTGGTGGGTTTGGTAACCATTAGGCCCATTGGTGAGATTACCTCCCTTCGGAAAAACATTTGGAAATACTACGGAGGCTCTGTGTTTTTCAGGGAAGGCAGCATGAGCATGCCCAAAGTTTTCGATGTTGAAATTAAGGATGTTAATTCCAAAATCGTAGCAGCTATAGAGCACCACTCCCAAAACAATATTGAATACACTTTGGATGGCGTGTTCGATTTCATGAACAAGCGCAAGGATTACAACCCGCAGTACAAGGTTTTCAAGGAATACTTTGTATTGTGCTGGTCTGGAAAGAAAAAAACTGTTAAGGATGAAATTTTCTTTTCAAGGGTAGATATTGAATTGGTGAATGAACAAGTTCGGATTTTCTTTTCCAATCTAGACGAGGTTTCCATTAGTTACGACGACAATAGTTTCAAGATTATTGAATATGTAAAATTAGGGCTTCAAAATTCCTATAGATATTACCCCTTGGAAGAAACGCTTATCAGTTTTGAGGACAACGCCAATTACAATATAGACGCCAAATTATTGTTTCAGCCCCCTCAATTCGATAAAAAGGTTTTGCACCACATTTACAACACCAACAACACTTTATTGGCTAAACTAAAAAAAGGACTCACCCTAACACCCAATGAACTTGCGGACCTAAGAAACCTTCCTGAGACCTATTTAATCTGCTATCTAAACCTATTCCACAACGCCATTGACAAGCTGAACGAAGCCAAACCATACTTAAGGCAATACAGCGAAAGCATCTACGATTCTTACAAGGATGCCATGCGAATTTTAAGAAAAGTGAAATACAGTTAAATGGTCTTTTCGACCTTTACCGATTATACATTTTTTGATACCAGTTATAGATTTCCGTAAATCCATCAACTTCTTTTTCACGAATTTAGCCTAGCTATTAATCAATTAAATACATACCCTATTTCTCCCGATAAAAGTTCGGCATTGAAATAGGGTTTTGTTTTTACATCCAATCCTGCAAAAGAAAAAGCCGTTTCGAAATTTGAAACGGCTTTGCTTTTAATTTTGGATTGATATTAAAGACCTCCATCGAGCTCTTGTTGCCAATCAAAAAGTTCCTTCCACTTACCTTCATAGGCCAACAAAGCCTGTTTTGGCCAAGTTTTTGGGTTGTGGATTTTATAGGCTTCTCCTCCATCATCCAACACTTCTTGACATTTGGCCACGCTACATTCAGATAGTGCTTTCCAAGTATGCACACCATGTTTATGGAACAATTCTTGAATTTTAGGACCAATACCTTCTACAATTGTAAGATCATTTTCCTTAATTGCTTTTCCAAAAATAGCCTTGGCTTCTGCCGCATTAAAAGGAATCGGGGCATGCGCCATAGCAGCAGCCATACGGCTATCCTGCATTTGAAGCGCTCCTAATTTATCTTTACAGGATTTTAAATTACCCTCTAGTTCTGCTATCTTATTTTTCAAAGCTTGAATTTCTGCGGTATTGTCAGGTCCTTTTCCAAGCATTTTTCCTAACAGATACCCTAAGAGCGCACAAATAGCGCCTACTATAATTGGAATTAAACTACACATGTTCATAATTTATCTTTTTGGTTTATGGTTTGTTAACGGTTACAATGGTTCTTCGGTTAGCAGCACGCCCTTCGGTAGTACTATTGTCGGCAATAGGTTCTGAAGACCCCTTGGATTCGGTCATGACTTTAGCCTCGGGAATGTGATGTGCCACCAAATAGGCTTTGGCAAAATCGGCACGCTCCTGAGCTAAGACCATATTGTGGTCTTCTGGCCCCGTGGTATCGGTATGCCCTACAATTGTACAAGTGGCTCCATCCACCTTATCCAAGTAGCGAGATATTTTAGCGAATTTATGCCGTTGTTCTTCAGTAAGGTTTATGACAAACTTGTCAATACCAAAATTTAACACCAGAGGATCCTTATTGATTTCGTCTGCCAAAGCATCCAAGTCACCATGATCTCCAGTAGTTGCCACAGCAAACTCTACCGGACCGTAATAAATATTGTCCGCATCGGGAACCATAGCATCATAAAGCTTGCCATGTGTGTCGATGACTCGGGAAGAAATCCCCTTGGATACAAAATAGTTTTTGACGGCTCCCGCCCTTGCCAAGCCTAAATTGGGGTAAGCTGTATGGTTAGGCTCATCGCTTTTATAATATCCGGTTATACTTACAGATTTGTCTGGATGTTCAGCCAAATAGGCCGACAATTGGGTCACACCGCCTACAACCCTTTCGGAAAGCGGTTCTAAAATGGCCATTTCTGATGCTTTGAAGTTAAAGTTGTCATTAACATTCACATCCAAATTGCCATTTGCATCTTGAACCAAAAATGGATTTTTGGTTGGTTCAATCATTGGTTCTGAAACAATCTCTTCAACGACAATTTCCTCTACATCACAACAGTAATAATAGTTTAAAATTGCGCCAAGAAGGATTGTAATCAAAATACCGAGTTGGTACGTTAATTTACTCATCTAGCTAAGGATTAATTAATTAACCTTGAAATTACTAAATTTTGAGCAAATTTTAACATAAATGAATAAGGAAAATTTTTCTGACTTAAAATAAGGTAACAGATGAAATTATTTACAAGTACACCCAATCTGCTTTAAACAAAAAAAGCCCCATTTTTCAATGGAGCTTTTCTAACTATAGATCGTCTTCTACAAGTCGAATTTAATTCCTTGTGCCAATGGCAGCTCAGTAGTATAGTTAATCGTATTGGTTTGACGACGCATATACACTTTCCAAGCATCACTTCCAGACTCTCGTCCGCCACCGGTTTCCTTTTCACCTCCAAAAGCACCTCCAATTTCGGCGCCTGAAGTTCCAATATTTACATTGGCAATTCCACAATCAGACCCTGCAACCGACAAAAAGCGTTCTGCTTCACGTAAATTATTGGTCATAATTGCAGAGCTCAAACCTTGAGCAACACCATTCTGAATCTCAATGGCATTTTCCACATCTCCAGAATATTTCAATAAGTACAATACTGGCGCAAAAGTCTCGTGCTGCACGATTTCAAATTCAGGTTGTGCTTCAGCAATAGCGGGTTTTACATAACAACCACTTTCATATCCTTCTCCGCTAAGCACTCCGCCTTCAACCAAAATTTCACCACCTTCAGCAACCACTTTAGCCAAAGCTGCTTCATAATTAGCAACAGCATCCTTATCAATTAACGGCCCAACATGATTGTGTTGATCTAGTGGGTTTCCTATCCGCAATTGCTTGTAAGCATCCACTATGGCCTGCTTCACTTTATCATAAATACTATCGTGAATAATCAATCGACGAGTAGAGGTGCAACGTTGTCCACAGGTTCCCACAGCTCCAAACACAGCTCCAATAACTGTCATCTTGATATCGGCATCTGGCGTTACAATAATGGCATTGTTTCCTCCCAGTTCCAATAAAGATTTTCCTAAACGAGCGGCCACTTCCTGTGCTACAATTTTTCCCATTCGGGTAGAACCTGTTGCAGATATTAAAGGTACTCGAGTATCCTTAGTCATAAACTCCCCTACGCGATAATCTCCATTAATCAAACAGGAAATTCCTTCAGGCAAATTATTGGCAGCAAAAACTTCAGCGGCCAAATTTTGGCAAGCCACCCCACAAAGCGATGCCTTTTCACTTGGTTTCCACACACACACATCACCACATACCCAAGCCAATGCCGTATTCCAGGACCAAACTGCTACCGGAAAATTAAAGGCCGAAATAATGCCAACCACACCCAAAGGATGATACTGCTCATACATTCTATGCCCTGGACGTTCTGAATGCATAGTCAAACCATGCAATTGACGCGACAAACCAACAGCAAAATCGCAGATGTCTATCATTTCCTGAACTTCACCCAAGCCTTCTTGGTACGATTTCCCCATTTCATAGGATACCAATTTTCCTAGCGCTTCCTTTTTCTCTCTCAATTTATCTCCAAACTGCCTTACAATCTCCCCTCTTTGAGGAGCAGGAGTACTACGCCAAATTTTGAAGGCAGAAGTTGCCGACTCCATAACCCTTTCATAATCTTCCTTTGTGGTAGATTTTACCTTGGCAATAAGTTGTCCATCTACTGGAGAAAAACTTTCAATAATATCACCATTTGAAAAACTTTGAGATCCTGTAGAAGTCCCTTCATTTATATCTTTTACCCCTAATTCCTCTAGGGCTTTTTCTATCCCGAAATCTATTGCAACTGCCTGCATAATTTAAAATTTTTGAATTATTTGTTTGCTTTTTTGCGAATATACTAATAATAAGTCGCTTTTATAAAGTCCACATTGCTTTATAAGTGTTAACTTTAGCCCTTTACACCATCATTTTAAGACAAATTTAACAACCAAACCGAATCTAAACCTAACCCATTGAACGTAATTATTTTAACAAGAAACCACGCACGATTTCTTACAATTAAGTTCATTCATTTTATCACCACCAACCTATGCTTCTAAGAAAATTATTTGCTATCGCACTTGTGATGGCGCTTGCCGTATCCTGTAAAAAGAACGAAGAACCTGACAATATTTTTAAGTTCAGGGAATACATTAGCTACACCACCTCTGGAATGGTCTCTGTAGCCGAACCCATTCAAATTAATTTGGCCAAAAATGTGGAAGGCTGGGAAATGGGCCAGGAAATCAATGATAAATTAGTTAGTATATCACCGTATGTTCAAGGAACTTTGACCGTTGCTAACGACCATTCCTTGTTATTTACTCCTGACGAACCATTGGATTCTTCAACAGAGTATACTGTAACCGTTAAATTGAAAGACATCTACCAAAACATTCCTGATGAGTTTAAGGATTACACGTTTCAATTTAAAACCATCACTCCAAATTTCAACATTACCACCAACAACCTGCAATCATACAGCAAGAACTGGCAATATTTGGAAGGTATGATCAAGTCGGCAGATGTAATCTCTCTTGACAATGCCAAAGAACTGCTTACAGCCTCCCAAAACAATAAGCCTCTAAGTATTGTTTTCAATGAAAGTAGTGCAAGTGCCAAGGTTTTCGAATTCAAAATCGACAGTATCAACCGTAAGGTGGAAGACTCCAAAATTGTGGTGACTTGGAACGGAAAAACCATAAAAGCCACCAATGAAGGAGAACGCGAAATCACCATTCCCGGCACCAATAACTTTACTATTGTAGATGTGTCCGTAATCCAGTCGCCAGAGCAGTGCTTATCCCTAAACTTCTCCGATCCGTTAAAGCAACAGCAAAATTTTGATGGTTTGGTAAGCATTCAAAATGTAAAATCCCCAAAATTTGTTGTGGATGGCAACGTGTTAAAAGTCTATCCAGATGCTAAATTGGTGGGTAATATCCAAATTGATGTTTTTCAAGGCATCACCAACCAGGATGGTTTCAAACTAAAAACGCCTTATTCTGAAATCCTGTCCTTTGAAGAGCTTAAACCCAATGTAAAATTGATTGGAAGCGGTTCTATCCTACCCAATTCAAAAGAACTGAAATTCAATTTTGAAGCTGTCAACTTAAAAGCGGTTGATGTACGCATTATCAAGATTTTCGAAGACAATGTGCTTCAGTTTTTACAGGACAATAACCTAAACAGTAACAGTTCCCGAGACATTAGAAAAGTGGGGAGAAGAATTGCCAAACATACCATTCCACTTATTCAAAACGAAACTGAAAACACAGGAAAATGGAAGTCCTATAGTATCGACCTTTCCAAATGTTTTCAAGCTGAACCAGGCGCTATCTACCGTGTAGAATTAAGTTTCGACAAAAGTTATTCTCTGTACCATTGCGATGCACATTCGGCGACCTCCACTTCCAATGATGATGAGGAATACGATGAATACTATTATGATGAAGAGTATTATTATGACGAAGATTATACCGAAACCGACACCGAAGACGAGGATTTAAAGGAAGAAGAATATTGGGACAATCTCACCTATCGCTACCGCCACTACAGCTATAATTGGAACGAGAAAAATAATCCTTGCCATGATGCCTATTACAACGAAGACCGCATCATCACGCAAAACTTGATCGCATCCAACTTAGGAGCCATTGTAAAACAAGGAGCCAACAACTCCTATTATTTTGCGGTAACCGATATTTTAACTACCAATCCAGAGTCTAATGCCACGGTGGCCATTTACAACTACCAACAACAGGAAATCGCAAGAGCCTCCACAGACGAAGAAGGTCTTACTTTGATTGACTCCGATAAACATGCGGCGTTTGCCATCGTTACCAAAGGACAAAGTACCACTTATGTCAAACTGCACGATGGAAATTCATTATCTCTTAGCAAATTTGACATCTCCGGAAACAAATTGCAACACGGCCTAAAAGGTTATATTTATGGCGAACGCGGCGTATGGCGTCCAGGCGATTCGCTGCACCTAACCTTTATTTTAAATGATGCCCAAAACAAACTTCCAAAAGGGCATCCTGTAAAAATGGAAGTCATGGATCCTAGCGGCAAACTCATTTACAAAAATGTCACTACCCAAAATGTTAATCAGTTTTACAAATTTACCGTACCAACATCATCCGAAGGGAAGACAGGGAACTATGGCGCCAAAGTTTCTGTTGGTGGCGCAGTATTCCATAAATCCCTTAAAATAGAAACGGTAAAACCCAACAGACTAAAGCTAAATTTGGATTTTGATAATGAGGTCTTGGGTTACAACGCACCTCTTAAAGGACTTTTGGATGTAAAATGGTTGCATGGAGCCCCAGGAAAAAATCTAAAAGCTGAAGTGAAAGCTAAATTCAGCACTTCCTATAGCGGTTTTGAAAACTATAAGGACTATACCTTTGTAGATCCTTCCAGAGAATTCAACACCGAAGAACTCAACATTTTTGAAGGCAATGTAGATGACGAGGGTCTAGCTCAAATCAATTCAAAACTGGAGATTGGCAAAAACGCTCCAGGAATGCTAAATGCCCAATTTTTGGTACGTGCCTTTGAAAACGGAGGAGATTTCTCATTAAACGCTTTCACAAAATCTTATGCCCCATACAAAACTTTCGTTGGTTTAAAATCCCCAAAAGGCAATGCCTACGGGTCTTTACCTACGGAAGAAGACCAAACCTTTGACATTGTTGTTGTGGATAAAGATGGAAAACCTGTACAGCGTGATGGTTTGGAAGTGAAAGTATATAAAATTGAATGGCGCTGGTGGTGGAACTCCTCTTACGACAACCTATCCAGCTATGCTTCCAGCTCATACCATACACCGTTTTTTAATACAACGATAGACACAGATTCTAAAGGAAAAGGAACTTTTAAAGTAAATGTCCCTGATTATAGACGCGGCCGTTACCTCATTAGAGTTATCGATCCAGCAAGCGGGCACGCTACCGGGCGCACCGTTTATTTCTACAAAAACTGGTGGCAAAAAGCCCCATCAGCCGATAAAGAAGCCGCCAAAATGTTGGTGTTTGCGGCCGATAAAGAGAAATACAATGTAGGCGAAACAGCCAAAATCACCTTCCAATCTGGATCTGAGGGAAGAGCTTTGGTAAGTGTTGAAAATGGCACCGAGGTTATCGACTTCAACTGGGTAAAAACACAACCCGGAGAAACCACTGTGGAATTGCCAATTACGTCATTAATGGCACCAAACGTATTCATCAATATTTCGCTGTTGCAACCCCATGCAATTTCGGCCAACGATCTTCCCATAAGACTTTACGGGGTCATTCCAATTATGGTGGAAGATCCAGACACTCGTTTGGAACCGGAACTAAAAATGCCCGATGTGTTGCGTCCGGAACAGACCTTCGAAATCAGTGTTTCCGAAAAACAGGACAAGCCAATGACCTATACCATTGCGATGGTAGAAGAAGGCTTATTGGATTTAACTCGTTTCAAAACCCCAAATGCTTGGGATACCTTCTATGCCCGTGAAGCCTTAGGAGTAAAAACCTGGGATATCTATGATGATGTAATTGGTGCGTATTCAGGAAGTATTGACCAAGTGTTTGCCGTAGGTGGCGATGGCTATGCTACTGCTGGTAAAAACAAAAAAGCAAACCGTTTTAAACCTGTCGTAAGTTATATAGGCCCATTTACCCTAAAAGCTGGCGAAACACGCACTCATAACTTAAAACTCCCAAACTACATAGGAGCCGTGAGAACCATGGTGGTTGCAGGAAACAACCAAACCGAAGCCTATGGAAGCACAGACAAATCTGTACAGGTTAAAAAACCTTTGATGGTTTTGGCATCGCTTCCGCGGAAATTAAGTCCTGGCGAAAAAGTAACACTTCCAGTTACCGTTTTTGCTATGGAGGACAAGGTAAAAACCGTCAACTTGAGCTTAAAATTAAGCAATGGCATTACCATAGAAGGAGACCCTTCCCAAACGCTTTCGTTTAGCAAACCAGGAGAACAAATGGCTTACTTTTCATTGGATGTGAGTAAAGCCAAAGGGATTAGCACGGTAGAAGTCATCGCCAAAGGAAGCGGCGAACAGTCTTCCTATAAAGTTGAAATGGACGTTATCAATCCCAACCCAATCAGCTCAAAGGCTATAGATTCTATTTTGGAAGGCAATACCAATAAAACAATTGACTTTGCAACATTTGGAGTGCCTGGTAGCAACAGTGCTACCGTAGAGTTTTCAACCCTCCCTCCAATGGATTTTACACGTAGATTACAATACTTGATCCAATATCCTCACGGCTGTGTAGAGCAAACTACTTCTAGCGTATTTCCGCAATTGTATTTGGGAGATATATTCGATTTGACTGGCGACAAAAAGAAAGCCATCCAGAGCAATATTGAAAACGGCATCAAACGTTTATCGCATTTCCAAACTGCAAATGGAGGAATGAGCTATTGGATGGGTGAAGCATCAGCCAATGATTGGGGAACCTCCTATGCGGGCCACTTCATGTTGGAAGCCGAGAAAAAAGGATTTGTACTGCCTTTGACCTTTAAAAGCAATTGGCTACAATATCAAAGACAGGCAGCTAGGGATTGGAGACCAAGTTACCGCTCCCATAATTCCGATTTAGCACAAGCCTATCGTTTATACACATTGGCTTTGGCCGGAGCACCAGATTTGGCAGCCATGAACCGCTTGCGTGAATTTACTGAATTGTCCAATGAAGCCAAATGGCGTTTAGCTGCTGCTTATGCGTTGGCCGGTCAAAAGGAAGCGAGTGGGCAAATTTCCAATTCGGCGAATATTCATTTCAAGTCTTCCCAATACAATTATTACACCTATGGCTCAGTAGAAAGAAATCGTGCCATGGCTCTTGAGACGATGGTCTTGACCAAAAATCCGAAGATGAGGGAAACTGCCGAATATATTGCCAACAGCCTCTCTAGCAACAAATGGATGAGTACCCAAACTACGGCATATTGCTTGATGTCCATGGCAAAAATGGTAAATGCCAATGGCGGCAAAGCCTTAAATCTGGCTTACACCTTCAATGGAAAAACAGAAACCATAAACACGAAAAATGCCATTGCACAACGTCAATTGAAGGTTTCCGAAGGTACTAATACCATAACCTTCTCCAACAACATAAACAACACTGTTTATGTACGAATCTTGAATTCTGGAAAATTACCCTTAGGAGAAGAATTGACTGAACAGCGCGGATTAAGCGTTTCGGTAGTTTACAAAGACCTAGGCGGTAATCCTGTGGATATAACCAAGCTTCAGCAAGGACAGGATTTTGTGGCCACAGTTAAAGTGAGCAACCTAAAAGAAGAAAACGTCAACGATATTGCCTTAACCCAAATATTCCCTTCGGGCTGGGAAATTGTCAACACACGCTTTACCGATTTTGGAGATACTACAGTTAGTCAAGCACGCTATACAGATATTAGGGATGACCGCGTGAATTTCTACTTCGATTTAAGCAAGAAAGGACCACAGGACACCAAAACCTTCAATATCATGTTGAATGCATCGTATTTGGGAACCTATTACCTTCCAGGAATTCAAGTAGAAGCTATGTATGACAATGATTATTTAGTGAGAAACAAAGGAAAACGGGTAGATGTTGTAAAATAAATCGAAGCTCTAATTTTCAGGAGATTGTGTACCTAAGGTAAAGCTGAAAACAAAATAAATGTGTAATTTTAAGGAAGACCGCAGTTAAAATAATGTCCTCCTTGAAAATACACTAAAATGAAAGCTACAGAGCTATTACAACACACTAAACACCGCTCGTTTAACATACCAAAAAGGCCTTGGAAATTCTATCAAGAATGGAACAAGGCCCTTTTTTTCCATTGGGAAATTGAACCTAAGGAATTGGAGTCACTACTCCCTCAAGGATTAGAATTAGATACCATAAATGGGAAAACATGGCTTAGCTTGGTAGCGTTCGACATGAACAATATTGGGGTTAGGAGTGTTCCAAAATTACCACATATTTCCGATTTTCATGAAATCAACCTCCGCACTTATGTCAAGAGACATGGAAAACCTAGCGTTTATTTTCTGAGTATGGAAGGCAGCAAAAGATCCTCTTGCAGCATCTTGAAAATGATTTCAAAATTTCCTTACCAACACGCCAATATCCAACGCAACGATTTTAGCTATCACTCGCAAAACACTAAACAAAACAATATCCTTGAGGTAGAATATCGGCTTGGCGACTATTTGAATTATAAGGACGAGACGGATATATGGCTAACGGAGCGTTATGCCGTTTTTCAGGATTATCGAGACAACCTAATTGCTTATGATGTACATCATTTGGAATGGCCCATTCAAACGCTCAATGTTAAAAAATTGAAGGTCCATTATCCAAAATTCCAAATGTTTTTAAATACTCCTCCAAATCGAAGCCACTACTCCAAAGGCGTACAAGTATTGACTTGGGGAAAACGCAAATTGCCCATTGCCCACTCTTAATACACAACCAATGAACACAGAGTTTCAGCCCTATTACGCGGTTATTTTCACCTCAAAACAAAGCAACACACTTGAAGGTTATGCCGAAATGGCTCAACAAATGGAACAACTGGCCAAAGAGCAACCAGGCTTTTTGGGAATGGACAGCGCCAGAAATGACATAGGCATTACGGTTAGCTATTGGGATAGCCTAGACAGCATCCAAAAATGGAAACAACACAGTGAACATTTAGTCGCTCAACGTAAAGGAAAAACCCATTGGTACAGCTGGTACAATGTAAAAATCTGCAAGGTAGAGCGCGAATACGAGTTCTAAAGCATTCCGGTTAACGTTTCAAGGTAAAATGTCCTTGAAAAACCTGCCCTTCAATCTTGATCAAATACCAATAATCACTTGTAGGCATAAGGGCATCGTTATAGGTACCATCCCAAGCAAAAGAGGTATTCCTTGAACTCACCAACAATTTCCCGAAACGATCAAACACATAAACTTCGGAAGATGAAAAGGACTCAATTCCTACTAAATCAAAACGGTCATTATGTCCATCGAAATTAGGCGTCATCAATTTTGGAATCATAAAATGTAGATATTCCATCACTGCTTCTTCACAACCATTAATTTCTTGTACATGGATGGTATAATACCCACCGGGCACATTATTGAACGCATTACTGGATTGATAATCTATGCCATCCAAAGAATACATATAATCTCCTTCATTTTGCATGGTAATGATAATCGTAGCGCCATCTGAAACCACACTTTGAATCACCGGTGGCCCAATTTCGATCAAGGTTATGCTTTTGGTAGCCTTGCAACCTTCGGGACTGGTGACTTCCACCGTGTAAACTCCCGGTTCGTTTACATTGATACCTTCTGTTGTTTGTCCGGTATTCCATAGATAACTCACATCCATGATATCCGCGTGAAGCATTATGTATTCTCCTTCACAAAAATATAAGGTTTCGTCCCAAACTTCGGGAGTTTCAAATAGGTTTAGGCTTACAGGAGTACTTCCTTGTGAAGCACAGCCGGTATCTTCAAAAACAGCCACAGCATAATAAGTTCCCAATTCAGAAACCTCTATAGAAGTACTATCTTCCACCAACAAATTCCCTCCTGTCTCGGCATCATACCAATTCACGGTCACTCCATCGGGTACAGTAACACTCAATTCAGCCGTTCCTTCTTCACACACAAATACATCACCAGCGCTTAAAGGCAATTCTGGATAGGTAATAGTGGTTGAAACTGGGGTACGTGTTTCCGAAGTACAACCCGTTCCAAGAATTACAGCTTCGACATAATACGTCCCTTCTTGAAGGACTTCATAGGTAGGACTATTGGCTAGCAACAAAGTGCCGTCTGTTTCGGCATCATACCAATTCACTTGCACTCCGTCTGGCACCGAAACAGAAAGCAAAGCCGACCCATCATAACAATTAAAATCTACATCCCCATTGCTCAAAGGCGCCTCGGGAATAACACCAATCGCCGATACTTCCGTTCGAGAAACCGACACACAACCCGTTACAGGATCTACCGTCTCCACATAAAAACTGCCTACCATTGTCGCTTCATAACTAAGGCCATTTTCTGCCAACAAATTCCCATCTGCAGGCTCATCATACCAATTCACAAGAAGACCATTTTCAGCTGTAACGGACAACACAGCCTGACCTGTATCGCAATTAAAATCCACATCTCCTGCACTTATTGCCAATGCTGGATCTGGATTGATATCAATGAAAAATACTTCGGAATAAGTAATACATTGATCGTTGCTTAGATTAATAGCTGCTTCCGCCACTTTGGTCCTGAAATATGTTGGACCATTAACAGTTACAGTAACATTTTGAGTCGTAACTCCAGGTATATCCGTCCAATTTACGCCATCAACACTCTCTTGCCATTGAAAAGCATGGGTAGTATACACAGCATAATCAGGTGTAGCAATCAGATCCAAGTCATACGGAATGGCACTATTACAAATGCTTGTTTCGGTATTACCTAATTCATCGGTCACCACTGTAGTATCACCACAAGCTTTAAAGACAATATCATCAATTGCTAAATCATTTCCACAACCACCCGGTGCATTGTTGATCATTTTCAAAATCACAGAGGTTTGCCCTGCTTCCGTTTGAAATACCAAACCATATTGGTTCCAAGTAATCTCAGAAGACTCATAAACATTGCCAGTATCTCCAGATGCAATAAGTACACTATTAGTCTCATCCCAAATTTCAAAGGTCACATTGATAGGAATTGCAGGATTGCAAGAGGTAGTCGCAGGGTTAATTAAATTTAAAACAAAAGCAGAAAATTCATAAGTTGTGAATTCACACAATTCTTCAACTTGTATTTGATAAAATACTCCTGTTGAAAAACTACCATTTACCACCATACATTTCCCATTAACATCGCCAGGTGTATGGTCACCGGTTTCATACCAAGCGTGATAATCGGTAGTATTGGAAATGGTATACTCTCCTGCTGCAAAACTACCATAACCAGTAACATAATTATATGTTGTAACAGTACTTGGCAATGGTGGCCCATTACTTGTACCCGTTCCAAAATCCTCTACAAAAATAGGCTCTCCAGAAGTTCCTGAACAAAATCCCAATTGTGCATAGCCTGGAAAAGTTCCCAATAAAAAAATCAATACTATTAGTTTAATTAATTTCATTTAAAAAATTAACATGATTTAACCAAGAAATCTAAGAGAATTTGTATTTACTCTAAAATTTATCATGCTTTTTAACTTTCAAATAACATTCAGTTAATTTTAACCAATAAAAAAGCCCCATCATTACCGATGGAGCTTTTTTATTTTTGATTGGTTATTATAGGTTAGTTTGCTGTTTTAGGTCCACCGCTCACGATGATGAACTCCGATCTACGGTTCAACTGGTGCTGCTCCTCGCTGCAGTTGCCTCCACAGTCCACCTTAGGCTCGGTCTCTCCTTTGCCCTCTCCGGTGATGCGGCTCTTGTCGATACCCTTGGAGATCACGTACTGTGCCGTTGACTTCGCACGGCTGTCCGATAATGACATGTTGTAGGCGTCAGATCCTCGGCTGTCCGTATGCGAAGTTGCCAAGATCACCATCTCCGGGTACTTGGTCATCACCTGTACCAGTTTGTCAAGCTCAAAGGCTGCCTGTGCCGTGATGTTCGATTTATCAAAGTCGAAGTAGATTGGGTTGAGTACCACCTGGTCCGCTACGATAAGCTCCTCGATAGGTGCCAATTCTACAGACTCTTTTACTTCCTTCTCAAGGCTTCCCTCGATTGACACGCGCTTGCCGATGTGGTCCGCAGAGGTC
This sequence comes from Mangrovimonas sp. TPBH4, assembly GCF_001280505.1. GTDB lineage: Bacteria > Bacteroidota > Bacteroidia > Flavobacteriales > Flavobacteriaceae > Mangrovimonas_A. Next base: position 1,228 of record NZ_LBIO01000042.1, on the reverse strand, counting down.
ACTCCAAGTTCCGTATCCGTCTCGCACAATACGCTGAAGCTTACCATACCCTGCGCATCGGAAACAGCACTGCCAAGTTCCTCTCCGTTGGCTCCGTATAATGTGGCCATAGCTCCCACAATCGCCTCTTTGCTCTTCTCATCTGTGATCTTAACCAACAATTGGGTATCGCATGGTTCCTCTACCTTTCTTACGCGGTAGATATCGTCGTTGCCCTTCCCGCCTGCGCGGTTAGAGGACACATAACCCATACCGGTGGCATCGTCATAGCTAAGGGCAAAGTCGTCACCGCTGCTGTTCACAGGTACCCCCATGTTGTCAACACCGGACATATCGGCCTTCACCTGGAACATATCAAGCCCACCTAGGCCCAAGTGGCCGTTCGAGGCAAAATATAGCTCACCGTTGCTCCCTGCAAAAGGGAACACCTCGTGCCCCTCCGTGTTGATCTTCGACCCAAGGTTCTCCGGTTCTCCAAGACTGCCATCGGCATTGATGCTTGCCTTGTAAAGGTCAAAACCGCCCATACCCCCCGGCATGTTCGAGGCAAAGTACAGGGTCTTCCCGTCTGCGCTCACCGCTGGGTCCTTTACCGAGTAGCTGTCGCTGTTCATCGCAAAGCCCTCTGCAGGTCCCCATTTGTTGTCGTTCTTATTGGAGCGGAACAGGTGGATCACACTGATCTTCGTGCGGTCCTCCTTCTCGTATACCTTCTCGAAGAAGCTCTCACGTGAAAAGTACATCGTATTGCCGTCCGGTGTAAAGGACAGCGTACCCTCGTGGTACTTTGTGTTGATCTCCTTGCCCAACAGCTCCCCTTCAGTGAAGCTGCCGTCCTCGCCCTTGGCAAACCTGTAGATGTCAAGGAACGGCTCCCCGTTCCAGCCATAGGTCTTGCGGCTCGTGTTGCGGGCGGAGACCACGTAAAGCTCCCCGTCCTTCTCCACGGCCCCGAACTCAGAGTACTGCGTGTTCAGTGCCATGTCCTCCACCTCGAAGCGCTTGCGAGTAGACTTGATCGCCTCGATATAGTCCGGTGCAGAGCGGTAGGCCTTGGCGCGCTCGTCGCCCGGCGCCAGGGAGGCAAACTTCGCCATCTGTGCGTTCGACTCGCTGTACTTACCGTTGGCCTTCAGCATCTGGGCATATCTATAGACCATCTCAGGGTCCTGGTTGCCGGCCTCGATGGCCTTCGCGTACCAGCCCTCGGCCGCCTCCGTGTTGTAGA